>JBEVVR010000008.1:0-55319 GCA_040507035.1 Candidatus Thiodiazotropha sp. | reverse complement strand
CGTTCCCACGCTCCAGCGTGGGAATGCATACGGCAGGTTAATTAAGGTGAGTGATGAGTTCCCACGCGGGAGCATGGGAACTGGTAAATGCTATTTTCCTCATGCCCATGATTTGGGTATGAAATAGAAAGAATCACGGTGGCTGGCGTAGCGCTTTCTCCACCGCCCCAACAGCACGTCCGTGTGCTGACGGGGCTATCGCGGCATCCATGCCGCTGCTACGAAAGCGCTACACCAGCCACCTCCATACTGCCTGTTTTTTTCCTCGCTCCCACCCTACATTTTATCGAATAGATGGCGAATGGCCTTACGGTTGGTCCAGGAGCTGGCCAGCCGTAAGGCTTGATTACGGGAAACCCAGCGATATTCGGCATGCTCCTCGGAATGCAACCTGGGGCACCGCCTGAAGGGCACCATCACCGCGAACCAATGCTCCCTGTTGGTATGGGCATTCGCTCCATAACGGGAACGCCAGGCGGGAAGAATGGGGAATCTCTCTTCGCAGCCCAGATCGACCAAGGCACTACCCGCCTGGATACCGGTCTCCTCGTAGAGTTCTCGTCGCGCAGCCTGGATAGCAGACTCCCCCCACTCCATGCTACCCGTCACCGACTGCCAAAAGTCGTTGGGGCGGGTACGACGCAGCATCAGCAGATCACCGGCTGCGGTATAGACCACAACCAGAACCGATTCGGGTCGCTTATTGACCTTCTTCACTGGTGACCGGCTTGCGCACCCGGATCGATAACTCCCGTAACTGATCGGCACCCACTTCCGAGGGCGCTGAGGTGAGCTGACAGGCCGCGGTCTGGGTCTTGGGAAAGGCCATCACTTCGCGGATAGAGTTGGAGCCGGTCAACAGCATCACCAGCCGATCGAGACCAAAGGCCAGACCGCCATGGGGTGGGCAACCGAATTTCAATGCAGACAGCAGAAAACCGAACTTCTCCTCGGCCTCCGCTTCACCGATCTCCAACAGCCTAAAGATCTTCTGCTGCACCTCCTGCTGGTGGATACGGATCGAACCGCCACCCAGCTCAACCCCGTTCATGACCATATCGTAGGCCCGTGATTTACAAGCCCCCGGGTCGCTCTCAAGCAGTTCCAGCTGGTCCAGTTTCGGCGAAGTAAAGGGGTGATGCAGCGGCGCCCAACGATCGTGCTGTTCGTCCCACTCGAACATCGGAAAATCGACCACCCAGAGCGGCTGCCACTCGCCCTGCAATAGCTCCAGGTCCTGTCCCAGCTTGACCCGCAGTGCACCCAGGGCCTCATTGACCACATGGCTCTTGTCGGCACCGAAGAAGATCAGGTCGCCATCTTTGGCTTCGGTACGCTGCATAATCGCCTCGACCACCTGATCCGGGAGAAACTTGAGGATCGGCGATTGCAGGCCCTCGACACCCTTGGCGATCTCGTTGACTTTGATGTAGGCCAGCCCCTTGGCACCATAGATGGCGACATACTTGGTATATGCGTCGATCTGCTTGCGGCTGAGCGAACTGCCACCCGGCACCTTCAACGCCGCCACGCGACCCTTGGGGTCTTTCGCCGGTGCGGAAAAGACTTTGAATTCGACCTCGCTCATCAGATCCCGAAGATCCACCAGCTCAAGGGGGATGCGCAGGTCCGGGCGGTCCGAGCCAAAACGTTCCATCGCCTCATCGTAGCTCATCCGCGGAAAGGGATTGGGCAGATCCACATCCAGTATCTCTTTGTAGAGCTGACGGATCATCTCCTCATTGATCTCAATGATCTCATCCTCGGAGAGAAAGGAGGTCTCGATATCGAGTTGGGTGAATTCAGGCTGCCTGTCGGCACGCAGATCCTCGTCGCGGAAACAGCGCACGATCTGGTAGTAGCGGTCCATGCCGGACATCATCAACAGCTGCTTGAAGAGCTGCGGTGACTGAGGCAGTGCGAAGAACGATCCCGGATGGGTACGGCTCGGTACCAGATAGTCCCGGGCGCCTTCAGGGGTCGCCTTGGTAAGCATGGGTGTCTCGATATCGAGAAAACCCTTGTCATCGAGGAAGCGGCGCAGTACCTGTGTGACCCGCGCCCGAGTACGTATCTTCTCCAGCATCTCCGGACGGCGCAGATCCATATAGCGGTAGCGCAGGCGTACCTCCTCGGATGCCTTCTCATGTTCATCGAGTTGAAACGGCGGGGTATCGGCGGAGTTAAGCACCTCCAGCTCCAGCCCCAGGATCTCGATCTCGCCGGTGGGCAGATCGGGATTCACTGTACCCTCGGGCCTAGCCCTGACCCGACCCTTGATACGCAGCACGTACTCATTGCGCACCTGCTCAGCAATACTGAAAACCTCGGGCAGATCGGGATCGTAGACGACCTGCACCAGGCCTTCCCGGTCCCGCAGGTCGATAAAGATAACCCCACCGTGATCGCGTCGGCGGTGCACCCAACCACAAAGTTCCACTTCCTGGTCGATATGAGAGCTGTTGATCTGTCCACAATAGTGACTGCGCATGGAATATTCCTGTGAGAATCCGCTGATATTAGCCCGCTTAGCGGCTAAAAAGCGGGAATGTTACGGCTTGACCTCTGCCTCTGCAAGCCCGTCGGCCGGATTGACCGCCCCCATGGAGAGCAACATCTTCAATCCGTCATCGACACTCATGTCCAACTCCCGTATATCATCCTTGGGCACCAGGAGAAAATATCCCCCGGTGGGGTTGGGTGTGGTCGGTACATAGACATTCACCACTTCCCGTCCGGTTGCCTGTTGCACCGGTCCGCTCTCTTCGCTGGTCAAAAAAGCGAGGGTCCAGAGTCCGCGCCGTGGAAACTCCACCAGAACCACCTTGCGAAATGATTTGCCCTTGTCGGCGAACATGGTCTCGACCATCTGCTTGACCGCGGAGTAGACCGACCTGACCAGGGGTATTCGGGCCAGCAGTCTCTCCCACATGCTGACCACCTTGCGACCAAAGAGATTGGCGGCAACCAAGCCAGTGAGGAGCAGAATGCCCAGGGAGAGCAGAACCCCCAGTCCGGGGATGTGAAAACCGAACAGATTGTCTGGTCGCAAGGCTTCAGGCAGCAGCAACAGGCTGTTGTCCATCCAGCCGACCAGTAGATTGATGACAAGGAAGGTGGCACCCAAAGGCAGCCAGACCAGTAGACCGGCCACAAGATAGCGGCGAAGAAAGCTCATCATCTCAGGGATTCCCGTTGCGGCTTAATGACAGCCGCAGGAGCCGCCACCACAGCTTGACGCTTTACTCTCGGTCTTCGCCTTTTTACCCTCTTTGGCGCCACTGTCGTGGATGTTTTTCTTGCTCCCCTTCTTGAAATCGGTCTCGTACCAGCCGCTACCCTTGAGGCGGAAGGCGGCGGCAGAGATGACCTTTTTCAGGCTCTCCCGCTTGCACTCCGGACATTCGGAGAGGGCGGGATCGCTCATCTTCTGGATGGCCTCCAGCTCGTGATCACAGGCCTCGCAGCGATACTCGTAGATTGGCATGATTCAGTTCCTCAATATTCGGTTGCAGCGGCAGCGATCTTCGGCATGCCTCTGAATCGGGCAATCCTACCATAATGGGGGTGGTAAACGACATTTCAAGGCCTAGACCCGGCACTCAGCCGGCAAGTTTGGATTCGGGGTTCAGTCTAAGCAGCAGATCACACGATTCGGGAATAGGCTGTGCTCAATCGTCCTGTTGCTCGAGTCTTTCCCTACGCTGACGCAACATCTCACCCTGACGTCGCGTGATATGACGAATCAGGGCATCCTGATCACTGTTGCGAATGAGATTGTAATTGATTCTGATATGGTAGGGATAGGTTGGATCGGCGTCTGCTGTCTCCTCGATCCCTACCACCTCGCCATAGGCGATGATCCCGGTATAAGAGGGCAACAGCAGAAGCTTGAGTTCAACCAGGTCTCCTACTCCCAGCTTTTCCGTGATGTCCATGGCGAGCCCGCCGGCACTGAGGTTGACCGTTCGGGAGGGACGATTCAGCAGTTCATTCTCATCCGCGAGAAAGCTCTGCCCCAGCAGATTGATCTTCTCATCCAGCGCCTTGAGGTAGTCGGCAACATCCGGTTCACGCTGTTCGATACGGTGCAGGGGTGCCGAAAGATGTTGGCTGATTGTCTGCAGTCTGGTCATTACAGTGAATCTGTCTGTCCCCTGCAGCTGTTCGTCGATACTCGACGGCAACTCGTCTTGGGCAATCACCCGATAGCTGACCTGTATTGAATCATCGATGCGGAAAAACTCTCTGCGTTCATCCTGGGAGATTCCCTTTTCGTCATTGCTCATCAATCAGCACTCCTCTCCGTCTCGGGCTGGTGTTCACTGGCCTTGATCACCTCACCGCTATCTACATCCTCACCACGCTGGATCACCAGTTCAACGCGCCTGTTTTGTGCCCTATTCTCAGTGGAATCGTTAGCGACCAGCGGTTGAGAGTCGGCATAGCCTTGGATCAGAAAACGGTTTTCGTCGATCTTGGCGTTGCTCAACATAGCATGTACAACAGTCACTGCCCTGGCTGATGAGAGTTCCCAATTTGAGCGGAAACGGCGTGTTGAAATCGGCACATCGTCGGTATGACCGGCAACGATTATCTTACCAGGTGTGGTGGCGACCACATCGGTTATTTTTGATATCACCTCGAAGAAATCGGGATTGAGGTTAGCCCGTCCCGAAGGGAACGAACCCTTCTCCTGGATTCGTATGATGATTTTTGTATCCTCAGTCTCCACATCCAGCAGTCCATCCGAGATTTCACCATCCAGCATCTCCTGTAGCTCCTCCGCCTGCTCCTCGACCTCTTTCTCGAGCTGCGCCTGCATCGCCGCTTTAGCCGCATCGATATCGAGCTCCGGATCGATCTGATCCTCGCTAGGTTTTTGCTGGTCCTCGGTCTGCAGAAACTCCTTCTCGATATCCGCTGTCGACTGACGCAGCTCATCCAACGGCGTCGGTTCCGGCTTGCCCGGACTGAACTCCTGCATCACCACACTGGTACCCTTTACCACATCCATCACCGGTATTTCACGCTGCACACCAAAGGCATCCTTCATCGACTCGGCCATCTTCTTGAATCGTTGCGCGTCGACCTCGGCGAATGAGAGCAGCAGTACAAAAAAGCACATCAGCAGTGACATAAGATCGGCAAAGGTCGCCAACCACGGCGGCAGACCGTCAGGACATTTAGGGCATTCGTCAGCCATCGATCTGCTCAGGCTTCCTGAACCGGGCGCTTACCCGTCGGCAGGTAGGTGCTCAGCAGCTGTTCCAGCACCCGTGGGTTCATACCCTCCTGGATGCCTGATATGGTTTCGATGATCAGGGATTTATTGGTCTTCTCCATGGAACTGGCCCTGGCCAGTTTGTCGGAAATGGGCTGGGCAAAGGCATTCGCGATGACAGCGCCATAGAGTGTGGTCAACAGGGCCACCGCCATGGCGGGGCCGATACTGGCCGGATCCGACATGTTGGCCAGCATCTGTACCAGACCCACCAGGGTACCGATCATACCCATCGCAGGGGCCATGGTGGCCATATTTTTGAACATGGTTTGACCCACTTCGTGACGTTGAATCGTGAGGTCTATATCCTTTGTCAGCAGCTTGTTGACCAGCACCGGATCATGACCGTCCACACACAAGCCTATGCCCTGTTTGAGGAATGTGTTGGCGATCTCCTGGCCCTCTAGGGCCAGTAAGCCGTTTTTACGCGCGATGTCAGCCAACTCCACCGCCTCCTCGATCAGCTTTTTCGGATCGTCCGTCTTGTAGAAAAAGGCCTTCATGCCAATACTGAAAGAGCCGAGAAAATCACCCAGGGAGACCTGCATCAGGGTCACCATGAAGGTTCCCCCTACAACAATCAGAAGAGAGGGGACATTGACGAACAACATGACATCGCCACCCGAGGCAATCGCCCCGATGATGATGCCGAAACCACCCAAAAGGCCAATCAGAGTAGCAATATCCACAGATTATATCTCCGAATCCCCGTGCTGTTTTTGAATCTTTACCAAACCGAGTGAGATCCAGCCATCCGGGGCGATCTCATGAATTGAGCAAGCACTACAATCTGATTGTTTTAGCGGTAGGAAGGGGCCAAACTTTAATTCCTCAAGGGGTGGAGATCGAACTCTTTTCCGTGCTTGGAAAGGCTATAAAATGGCCGATAAATCTCTATTTTTGAGTCAAATTGTCAACTCCGTGTTACCTTTACAACCACTATGTCAGAGAGAAAGAACATTCTTATCACCGGCTGCTCCAGCGGAATTGGCCAGGCTGTTGCCCATGGACTCAAAGATCGCGGTTACCGAGTGATCGCCAGTGCCCGCAAAGAGGAGGATATCGCTGCGTTACAAGCCCAGGGATTTGACACTTTAGACATAGATCTTGATCACAGCGATTCCATAGACCAGGCCATGGATCACCTGCTGGCGCTGACAGATGGCCGCATCTATGCACTCTTCAACAATGGTGCCTACGGTCAGCCTGGAGCGGTTGAGGACCTTAGCCGAGAGGCACTGCGCCAGCAATTTGAAACCAACCTCTTCGGCTGGCACGAATTGACATGCCGGGTGATACCCCTGATGCGAAGGCAGGGTGTGGGTCGTATCATCCAAAACAGTTCCATTCTGGGATTCATCACCTTGCCCTATCGAGGTGCCTACGTGGCCAGCAAATACGCCCTGGAAGGATTGAGCGATACCCTGCGCCTGGAACTGGTCGGCAGCGGCATTCATGTCTCATTGATCGAACCTGGCCCCATCGAAAGCCGGTTTCGGCAAAACGCCCATGCCATGTTCAACAAACATATCGATAGTAACCACTCTGTACATCAAGAATACTATGAGGCTATGGTAGCCAGACTTGAAAAGCAGGGTCACGCCGCCCCCTTCACCCTGCCAGCGCAAGCAGTGCTGAAAAAAGTCATCCATGCATTGGAGAGCAACAATCCGAAACCGCGCTATCATGTCACCGTCCCCACTCATCTCTTCGCGGTGCTGCGACGCCTGCTCAGCAGTCGCGCCCTGGACCGAATCCTGCTCAAGATCAGCAGCGGTGGCCGCCGCTGACGACGCCACCAAAGACTCCAGGTTGATACAGCAAAGGGTACGTTCTATGCCCACTATGTCGAATGAGATCCCAACCCCGATTGCGATCAACTTGCATCAAAAGTCGCGCTTACTGGCCTTGCGGTTTTCCGACGGGATGAGCTTTGAACTCCCCTGCGAGTATCTACGTGTCTTCTCCACGGCTGCCGAGGTCAAGGCGAGTGAAAACCCTGTCACCGGCAAGGAGTCGGTCAAGATCACGAAAATCGAACCTCAGGGACACTACGCCGTGCAGCTCGTTTTCGACGATGGTCATGATACTGGGATCTACTCCTGGAAGACCCTCTATTGTCTGGGTATGGAGCAGATAAAAAACTGGGCAGAATACCTGAAAAAGCTTGAAACCGTAGGCTATAAACGACAAGAAAACCCAGTGGATGAACGCCGTATCAAACTCTACTACTTCTCCTGGCTGGCGAATAAAACCGGCGACCCCTGATGCCTAGTCGGCAGCGGACTGCTGAAAAAATATATCAGTTCAGCTCAAAGTTGAGCACCTGCGGATTGCCGTTACGCACGATCTCGACCTGAATACTTGTGGCATCCTTCAGTTTTTCAATCAGCTTCATCGCCTCCCGATCGTTGGAGAGGGGTATACCATTGACTGATGTCACCAGGTCCGAGGGGCGCACACCCAACTGATTGTAGAGTTCACGATTCTTTTGCGGCAATATTCGATAGCCTTTCATGCCATCCCTGGATTTAACCGGCACAAAACGCACATAGTCAAAAATCTTGAGGGGTTCATTTCTGAGCAAATCACTGTATTTGCTGAGGTTTTTACTTATCCTTTGATCTGCAGCACTGGGGCCTGTACTCAATCTGGTAGAACCTCTGGATGAGGTTGATTTTCTTCTTACCGGAGGGGCTGATCTGTTGGAGACCTTGGGAAAACGCAAGGTTTCGGATTTGCCGTTTCTCAGCAGCACCACGCGATCCTTGAATACCGCCTCCAGGGTGACCCCTGACATCACCGCGTTCCCTACTTTATAATATTTTTGTACATTACCGGAGGTGCCGATAATGGCCTCTCCCTTTTCCGCCTCGTCAGCAACGAACACCCCATGCAGAGTCAGGTTGAGACGTGTTATCGGTGCATTGGTATCGATCTTCTTTACCGATTTGCTGGCCCCCGCCTTACCGAAAAGATGAAGCTTTGCCACATTTTCAAGGCGATTGGATCTACTCTTGTTGCCCGCATCTGGGGTTGATTTTGCCCCCTGGGGTGTCGACTGTTGTTGAATCTCTGGCGCCGGAAACAGACTCCAAGTAAATTCCGCTGCGCGCCAGCTGATCAAGAGCACCAGCAGCAATGCCACAACAACCGGGAGTTGCTTGGTTAGCAACGTCTCCAGCCACTTTGGAGTACTCTTTTCCGACATCCAGTCGTTTAGATAGGCTTGAGCCTGTGTCGCGATATTCATCACACTCCCCACATTACCAGCTACTATTCCGGATATCGCATCAGCTTAGGTTTCAATTTGAACATCTTCTTTATCTTAGCAGCCATTTTTTCTGCCAATCTGTGATCCACCTCCGGTCCAACCCGGATTCGATAGTGTTGTTTACCATTCAGTCTAACCTCTTCCATCTGCGCAGGAAGCTCGGCCTTACGCAGTTCTTCGACCAGTTTTTTCGCATTATTCTCATTGGTAAGGCTGGCAACCTGAATTATCCATGCAGTGGGCGAAGGCCTTTCAGTCGAAGGCTTGGATGGACGCGGGGATTTGCTTACAGCCGGCACACTCTGCTTGACATTCGCCGTCTCAGATACAGGGGGCGCCTTGGGTTCGGCTTTTGCCGCAGGGGGTGCCTGCGGTCGCTCAACTACCCGATCCTGCTCACTATCCACGTTCGGGAGGGGCCTTTTAACAGGAGGTTTGGTCGGTATTTTGTAATCAGATACAGTACCTCTTTCAACCGGCTCATCAATCAACATTGGTACGAAAATCACCACCAATGCAACAAGCACCGCACCACCCAAGAGTCGTTGCTTTAATCTCTCCTCCAGTGCCATCTCAACTATTCCAGCTTAGGATTTAATGACAAGTTGAACATACTCTACGATTCGCTCCTTATCGGTTGATCTTAGTATATCAGCTCAATCCCCGATCTCCCTCATGCCAAATCCAAATAGTGCATAGCCTCTCCCACAATACGGAAAGAGCCGAAAACAAGAATCAGGTCATTCGAGGCTGCGATTTCGCAACAGGCATCATAGGCCTCGGTAAATCCATGGTAGCAATTGAGAGGCTGTTTCACCTCCGTTTGCCTCATCTCCGCGGCAAGTTGTTCTGCCTTACGCCCTCTCCAGCCATCCAGGTCGATAAGGTGCCAACTCTGCAAGAATGGTCCGATCAAATCCACCGCATCGGTTGCGTCCTTATCTTCCAGCATCCCGAACAGGGCATGAACACTGCCTTGCCAATGCAACTCTTCCAGGCCTTTACTGAGGGACTCCAGGGATTGCCTGTTATGGGCTACATCCAGGAGCAGCGCCGGCTTTTGATCCACAAACTGGAACCTTCCAGGGAGTCTGGCCTGCTGCAATCCCTTGGCGATCACATCCACAGACAACGGAAAGCTCTCCTTTAGCAAGTGGCAAACCATGACCACAGCGCTGGCATTCTGTAGCTGTTTAGCACCCGCCAGACCCGGTTTAGGGAGTGTAAGCGGCTCAGTGTTCGGACCCTGCCACTGCCAATCCTGTGCACAGGCCTGATGGGCAAACTCCCGCGTAGATAGATTGATATGGGCATGCAGATGTTCGGCCTGAGATATGACCGAGCGCGGCATTTGCGGATCTGCCAAAACAACAGGCTGGTGGCTGCGTATAATACCCGCCTTCTCTCTGCCTATGGTTTCAATATCATCACCGAGCCAGTCGGTGTGGTCCAGATCGACCGTGGTGATAAGGGCAATATCCGCATCGATGATATTCACCGCATCGAGACGTCCACCCAGCCCCACCTCGAGGATTACCAGGTCAGGCTTCTGTTGCGCAAAACAGATCAATGCAGCGAGGGTCGCAAATTCGAAATAGCTCAGGCTTATCTGCTCCCGTGCCTGATCGATCATCTCGAAGGCATGACACAACTGCAGATCGGAAACGGCTTTCCCATTGAGGCGAATACGCTCGTTGTATCGGACCAGGTGCGGTGAAGTAAAACAGCCCACAGTGATCCCGGCCTGGCAGTAGATCGATTCCAACATCGCCACGGAGGAGCCTTTTCCATTGGTGCCGGCAACGGTCACCACTTTGCTCTCAAGCCCATCGGGTCGCAATCTCTGCCATACGGTTTGGACTCGCTGCAGACCCAGGTCTATCTCCTGAGGATGATAGCTGTTCTGCCAATCGAGCCACTGCTGCAAGCTCTCAAAGCGCACCTGCAAGACTCCATTGGCCGCCCCACTGTATAGCAAATATATATATAATATTTGAAATCAATGGCTTATTAAGAATTACCAAGGCAGGACCAAGAGTGGATGATTGACGCCTGTGACTGCATTGAGGGGCAGTTGTCAGGCTTTGGGTCTATTGGTCATGATAGTGAGCAGATCGGCGATTCGATCTCGCATATCCCGGCGGTCGATAATCATGTCGATGGCGCCATGATCGAGTAAAAATTCGCTTCGCTGGAATCCCTCGGGCAGTTTCTCGCGCACGGTCTGTTCGATCACCCTGGGCCCGGCAAAGCCGATCAGCGCGTTGGGCTCTGCTACATTGATGTCACCCAGCATTGCCAGGCTGGCGGAGACGCCACCCATGGTGGGGTCGGTCATCACCGAGATGAAGGGGAGGCCACGTTTTTGTAGCCGCTCCAAGGCAGCGCTTGTCTTTGCCATCTGCATCAGGGAGAAGAGTGACTCTTGCATTCGTGCACCGCCGCTGGCAGAAAAGCAGACCAATGGGGTATGCCTCTCCAGGGCCATATTGACAGCCCGTACGAAGCGTTCCCCCACCACCGATCCCATAGAGCCTCCCATGAAAGTAAACTCGAAGGCGGCGGCGACCAAGTCTATCCCTTTCAGCTGCCCGCGGATGACGACCAATGCCTCTTTCTCTCCCGAACCTTTCTGTGCCTGGCTCAGTCGCTCTTTATACTTTTTGCTGTCCTTGAACTTCAGCGGATCCACAGATTCCAGACTTGCCCCGATCTCCTCCTGGGGCTCTGGGTCGAGAAAGGTTTCGAGGCGACGCCGGGCTCCGATGCGGTTGTGATGGTTGCATTTGGGGCAGACATCCAGATTCCGCTCCATCTCCGCGCGATAGAGTATGGCACTGCAGCCCGGACATTTGGCCCATAATCCCTCGGGAACCGCACGCTTGTGCCCAGCATCCGTTCGGATCCGGCTGGGCATCAGTTTTTCGAACCAACTCATATGATCAACTCGACCTTTGTTATTTCGTTTTTCGTAGCGAAATTCGAGGCTATCGCCTTAGAATACAAACGCTATCACTCTGCACTGTCCATCGCCAGCCTCATGGAGGAGAGGACCTCCCTTAGTGATGCTCCGATCTTCTCCGGTGTCTCGGCCTGGGCCTCTACACGGGAAACCAGTGCGCTGCCGACAACAACCGCATCCGCAATCCTGGATACAGCGGCGGCTGTCTCGGCATCCTTGATGCCGAAGCCGACACCCACCGGGAGATCGGTTGCCGCGCGAATCTGCTCAAGCTTCTCATCCAGGGAGGGTAGATCCAAATGGCTGGCGCCCGTCACCCCTTTTACGGAGACATAGTAGACGAAGCCTCCCGCCAAGTCACAGATCCTCTGAATACGCTCATTTGTGCTGGTGGGCGCAACGAGATAGATCTGATCGATCGATCGGTCCTGCAACAGACGCTGCAGCTCCCCACCCTCCTCGGGGGGAATATCGACCACCAGTATACCATCCACACCCGCCTCTGCCGCGTTGCTGGCAAATTGCTCATATCCCATTACTTCGATGGGATTGAGGTAACCCATCAAAATCACCGGTGTATCGGCATCCAGTTGTCTGAACTGGGACACCATCTCCAATACGTCTCTCAGGCTCACATGATACTCAAGGGCACGTTCACTGGCCCTCTGTATCACCGGCCCGTCGGCCATGGGATCGGAAAAGGGCACCCCCAACTCGATCAGATCGGCGCCGGCTGAGACCAGGTCATGCATCAGATCTACGGTTATTTCAGGAATCGGATCACCCGCGGTGATGAATGGGATCAGCGCCTTCCTGCCCTGCTCACTGAGCTGGGCAAATTTCCTCGCTATTTTACTCATAGTTGAATGCCCTCTCGCGCCGCTACGGTGTGCATATCCTTGTCACCCCGTCCTGAGAGATTGACCAGTATTATCTGATCAGGGCTCATGGTGGCGGCAAGCTTGGCTGCATAGGCAAGGGCGTGGCTCGATTCGAGGGCGGGAATAATACCTTCTATGCGGGTTAGATCATGGAACGCTGCCAGGGCCTGTTCATCGGTGACCGCGACATAGTTTGCCCTGCCACTGTCTTTTAACCAGGCATGTTCGGGCCCGACACCCGGGTAGTCAAGACCGGCAGAGATGGAGTGGGTCTCGATAATCTGGCCATCCGTATCTTCCATCAGATAGGTACGGTTGCCATGCAGCACCCCGGGCTTTCCGGCACATAGCGGTGCCGCATGATTGCCTGTTTCCAATCCATTGCCCGCCGCTTCAACGCCATAGATTGCGATCTCCCGATCATCCAGATAGGGGTAGAAGAGGCCTATCGCGTTTGATCCACCGCCGACACAAGCGACCAGCGCGTCGGGTTGACGTCCGGTTTGGTGCTCCATCTGCACACGGGCCTCTCTACCGATAACCGACTGAAAATCTCGGACCATTGCGGGATAGGGGTGGGGGCCGGCGACCGTGCCGATGATATAGAAGGTGTTGTCCACATTGGTCACCCAATCGCGCATCGCCTCATTGAGCGCGTCCTTTAGGGTTTTCGACCCGGATTCAACCGCCCTCACCTCGGCACCCAGGAGCCGCATACGGTAGACATTGGCCTCCTGCCGGGCGATGTCGACAGCACCCATATAGACCACACACTCAAGCCCAAGTCGCGCTGCAACGGTGGCACTGGCCACGCCGTGCTGCCCGGCTCCGGTCTCCGCGATGATGCGGGTTTTGCCCATGTATCTCGCCAGCAGTGCCTGTCCCACGGTGTTGTTGACCTTGTGCGCGCCGGTATGATTCAGATCTTCCCGTTTCAGATAGATCTGGGCACCACCCAACTGCTTGCTCCAACGCATGGCATGGTAGATGGGAGAGGGTCTGCCTACGTAGTGTGCGAGATCCTGGTCCAACTCCTCGAGAAAAGCCTGATCCTTCATGTAGTGGTCGTAGGCTTGACGTAACTCCTGTAGCGGTGCCATCAGGGTTTCAGAGACGAAGAGTCCGCCATACGGACCGAAGTGCCCCCGATTATCGGGTAGGGACCCGATGATTTTCTCAGTTGTCTCCACGCTTAACTCCCGCAATAAATGCCTCAATTTTTGCCGCGTCTTTTATACCCTTCGATCGTTCGACACCGCCGCTCACATCCACTGCATAGGGGCGCACCTGTTGTATGGCTTGGGCCACATTCTGCGCATCAAGTCCACCCGCCAGGATTATCCTCGATGCCAGGGATTCTGGTATCCGACTCCAGTCGAAGCACTGGCCGGTGCCTCCGGGTAGGCCTGCTTGATAACTGTCGAGCAACAGGCCTGAAGCATTGCAGTAGCGCCTTTGCATCTCTTCCAGATCGATCCCCTGCCGCATGCGGATCGCTTTGATCCAGGGCCTGGAGTAGCCTGCACAGGCATCGGCGCTCTCGTCGCCATGAAACTGCAATAGATCGATCGGCACTTCCTGAATGGATCGCTCGATCGTCTCCCGCTCCGCGTTGACAAACAGGCCTACAACCGTCACCAATGGCGGCAAGTCCTGCACTATGGCCTTGGCCTGCTGCAGCGAGACGGCACGTGGACTGGGAGCATAGAAAACCAGTCCGATGGCATCGGCACCGAGGCGGATGGCATCGGCAGCGTCTTCAGCCCGGGTAATGCCACATATTTTGACTCGCGTTCTCATAAGCTGCTGAACGATACATTAAGCCAGATCCCGAGGCCAGCATTGACCCACTTTGAGCCGTGCTTGCCTCGACCAATCCGCCGGGTTCAAAAACCCAATTCAGGCGGCCCGGGGATTGCAAACTCAGACGGATAGTCGACCTTGGTCAAATAGAGCCCCTGGGGCGGTGCCGTAACGCCACCCAGGGTGCGATCCCGCAATTCCAGCACTTCCCGGGTCCACGACTCCTTCTGTTCGCCCTTGCCGATGGCAATCAGCACACCGGCAATGTTGCGTACCATATGGTGAAGAAAGGCATTGGCATGGACATCGATTGAGATCAGTTCTCCCACTCTTTCGACATCCAGACTGTAAATAGTTCTATTTGGGTGCTTCGCCTGACAGCCTATCGCCCTGTAGGATGAGAAGTCGTGGGTGCCGAGCAGTGCCTGTGTCGCCCGGGACATCCGTGATTCGTCCAGGGGTTGGTGAATCCAGACCGCCCGGTTGCGCCATTGCGCCGAACGATAGCGCCGATTGAGAATCAGGTATCGATAGCGCCTGCCCACAGCGGAGAAGCGTGCATGAAAGCTGTCGGGAACCTGTTGCGCCCAGCCGATACTGATATCCGCTGGCAGATTGACATTGCCACCCAGCACCCATGAGCGCTCCGACCTTTGTGCATCGGTTTCAAAATGAACCACCTGCCCGGTGGCATGTACACCACTGTCGGTACGACCCGCACAGTGCACCGTCACCTCGTGATCGGCCACCCTGGAGAGTGCCTGCTGCAACAACTCCTGGACACTTCTGACATCACCCTGGAACTGCCAGCCGTGAAATGCACTGCCGTCATATTCCACACCCAGAGCTATTTTCATCAAATAACCTGATTACTAAAAAAGTTAATCGCAAATGGTATAGCAAGGTAAAGACAAATAAAAAAGGGTGCACTGGTTCGTGCACCCCTTAAGAGATTAGAGAATCTCTGACTCAGGAACCGAGGCTGTTCAACAACTCCTGTGCCTCTTTCTGCTGGACGTCGCTGCCCTCGTTGGAGACCTCCTCGAGGATACTCTTCGCACCTTCGATGTCGCCCATGTCGATATAGGCGCGGGCGAGATCCAGCTTGGTCGTTATCTCATCGGTGGAGTCGAGATCCAGGTTTTCACTATGGCTCTGCAGCAGGCTCAATTCATCCGCTTCCGGCTCTTCGCTGTCGAGATCCGAGGAGAGCCCTTCCAGCTCCCGCTCGATGCTTTCCAGATCCAGGTTGTCCAAAGATTCCGAATCTTCGAGCTCTATGGCATCAGCGGTACCCGTAGCGGTGACATCGCCGGCGACCTCGGAGTCCTGCTCGACATCCGCCAAGTCAAAGGGTTGTGACTCTTCAATGTTGGAATCCATCTCGAGATCACTGAGGTCTATATCCAGGGCCTCGTCTTCTGCAGCCGCACTCTCACCCGATTCCATCTTGTTGAGAAATTCCGAATCCATGGAGAGATTCGCCTCCAGGCTTTCCGAGTCCATCTCGTCGATACTCTCAAGACCACTGAGATCCATGGAATCGATCTCGACATCCGATGAGTCCTGTGTATCCTGGGCCTCAGGTGCTGCTTCCTCTTCAGCAGCTGGTTCTGAACCGAGATCCAGCTCCAGATCATCAAGGGTATCGTCACCCGAAAGCACACCGCCTGTAGCTACGCCCGCAGCTGCGGCAAAAAGTGCATGTGAGGGGTCAAGCTCCTTACCCATTGCGGCGATTTTTGCCCAGGTTTCCGGTTCACGATCCTCCAAGCCACCCTCATGCAGCTCCTGGGCCAGTGCGTTGTACTCCTGAGTCTTCTTAGCCGAGAAGTATATTTCAGCGAGCTTGTGTTTCAGCTCCTCACGCTCCGGGGTCTTTTCAATCGCCTGCTTGATCAACTCTTCGGCCTGCTGATAACGACCATAGGCGATATAGACATCAGCCTCGGAGAGCGGATCGACTTCACCGGTCTCATCTTGCAGTGCATCGATGTCGCTGGGAGAGAAATCACTCATGAATGAGGTTTCATCGGTAGGCGCGGTAAGTGAACTGGAATCATCCTTGCCCGTGGTTATGACACCACTGTCCGGTGATACCAGGATGCTCTCTGCGAACTCCGCTTCGGCCTCTTTGCGCCGCCGCATGATCACCCATAAAAGACCGACCAACAGTACTGCAACACCACCAACAATAGCCAGCAGGGTACTGTTCTCCTTAACGCCATCGAAATAGCTCACCTTTTTCGGCGGCATGGGTGCCAGCGGTGGTTTTACCGGTGTCGGTTCGACCTTTGCGGTCGGTGCCGGTGCCGGCTCTGGTTCGACAACAGCCGGTGCCTCGGTAACTGCAGGCTCGGGTTGCTCGGCCGCGTCGATCTTGGATTCGATATCGACCTCTTCGATGACAGTACCTGGCGGTACCGGAACCACAGGTTCTTCAGCCACAGCTGTCGGTTCTGCTTCCACCTCAGGTGCCGCCACTTCGGTTTCAGCTTCAGCCGGCTCAGCTGCTGGCTCAACTGCTTCCATCTCCTCCATTTTATCCGCAGCTATATCCTGCGCGGTTTGGATCTCGGCCAGTTGATCACTCTTCAGGGTCAGCAAGCGCTGTATATCCTGGATCTGCTTTTCCAGCTCCTGAACCCGATTCTTCAGCGCGTCATTCTCTTGCAGAGCCCCTTCGTTTGATTCACGAACGAGCATGATCTCTTCTTGCAGGCGCCTGACTTCTTCGTTTGCGGATTCTGCCATCCCCTCGCGCTCGGCGGCTTCACCCTCGCCAGGTTTTGGGGAAATCAAACGTAATCTATCTTCCTCCCGGGCCTCGGCCGTGACCGGTTTCTTGGCTGTAGTAGGTGCAGCGGCCTCACCGCGCCCTGTTTTCCACGCCCTTGTCTGGGCGAGAAATTCTTCCCGTGCTTCCTGTTTGGAAAGGGAGGTAACACCACCATCTTCAGGTAGCCTCAATATCTTACCGACCTTGAGGTTGTTGACGTTGTTGTTGATAAAGGCGGATGGATTATGGCGCTGCAGTGCCATCATCACTTGCTCAACCGACTCGTCAGTCCGCTGCATCCCCTTGGCGATAGTCCAGAGATTGTCATTGGGCTGTACCGGGCCATACTCCCGGGCACCTGTCTCGCTGCTCATCGAAGAGGTCACCCCTAGCGGGCGTGATCTGGCAACCTGAGTCGTGGTGGGAGTAATTGAAGTTGCCGGAGCGGTGACGGCCTGAGGCGCCCGTCTTAGGGTCACTGGTGGATCGAGCAGTACGGTGTATTCACGAACCAGTCTGCCCTTGGGCCAATTCACCTCAATCAGGAAGTTGAGAAAGGGTTCCCGAATGGCATCTTTGCTTGAAACTGATATCACCGGCTTGCCGGCGGCTGTCAACATCGGAGTGAACTTCAAGCCGGTCAAGAGATAGGGCCTCTCCATGCCCGCCTTCTCAAAGGCCTCACGGGTGGCAAGCGAAACGCGAACATCCTGCAGTTCTTCCTGGGAGACCGAAAGCAGATCGATATCGGCTTTGAAGGCTTGGTTGAGTGCAGACTGGGGATGAATTTCACCCAATCCGAGGGCCAAAGCACCTATGGGTGATAGGGCTGTTGCCACAGCCACTGCCAGAGACAGCTTACGAATCATGCTTCACTCCTTGCCAGAGAACATAACCCACCTGGAAAACTCAGTCCGAATACAGCGTTCAAAAATGGTCCGTCGAACAGTCCCGATAGGTTTAGAATAAACTTAATAATTAGTCGCTAACTATAGCTGATAAATAATCTTTTTACCAAAACTTCGAAGATCTTCACACTATTTTCTGCGATACCATACCACGGTCAGCCAGCGACCACCCAAAGTGAGAAATAGGTCGAGTTTTTCACCCGGTAAAAAATACCCTTGATATCCAACTGCCGTTCCCCGAATCGTCAACCAATCCCCTGATTGGTCGACCTGAAATAGAAAACCCCGTCGTCAGCCGATCGCCTCCACGACGGGGTTGAACACTGATTGGCACGGATCCTTCGGCTGTGGCTCAAGCCTGCAGCAGAATTCTCAACATGCGCCGCAGCGGTTCGGCCGCTCCCCATAGCAGTTGATCGCCAACGGTAAAGGCATTCAGATATTCGCCACCCAGATTCATTTTTCTTAATCGTCCGATGGGGACAGTCAAGGTTCCCGTAACCTGGGCCGGATTCAATTTCTGTATCGTGATATCCCGCTCATTGGGGACAACCTCTACCCAACTATTGGCACTTGCCAATATCGACTCCACTTCGTCTATCGGCACATCACTGCGTAACTTTATGGTTAATGCCTGACTATGGCAGCGCATTGCACCGATACGCACACAGGTGCCGTCGATGGGTACAGGTTTGTCGCTACGACCGAGTATCTTGTTTGTCTCGACGTATCCTTTCCACTCCTCCTTGCTCTGTCCGTTTTCCAATGCCACATCGATCCAGGGAATCAGGCTACCGGCCAGAGCGGCACCAAAATTGTCCGTGGGGAAAGCATCGCTGCGCATGGTGTGGGCCACTTCCCTGTCGATATCGAGGATAGCAGAAGAGGGATCGGCCAGCTTATCATTCACCGCGTTTTCAAGTGCCCCCATCTGACTGAGCAACTCGCGCATGTTTCGCGCACCCGCACCGGAAGCGGCCTGGTAGGTCATGGACGTTGCCCACTCCACGAGATCTTGCTGAAACAATCCGCCGATCGCCATCAACATCAGACTCACGGTGCAGTTACCGCCTATGAAATCACGCTTGCCGTTAGCAAGGCCATCGCGAATCACCCCCTCGTTGACCGGATCGAGGACAATCACAGTGTGATCCTTCATACGCAGACTGGATGCGGCATCGATCCAATAACCCTGCCAGCCCGCGCTACGCAGCCGATCGTAGACCTGATTGGTATAACCTCCACCCTGGCAGGTGAGGATCGCATCCATCTGCATCAGGGCATCGATATCGGTGGCGTCTTGTAGCGGCGCACGTCCCCTGCCGATATCCGGGCCTGGCTGACCAACTTGAGAGGTGGTGAAGAATACCGGCTCTTCGATGCCCGCGAAGTCATTCTCCTCCAGCATGCGTCCCATCAAGACAGAACCCACCATGCCCCGCCAACCAACAATACCTACTCGTTTCATCTCAGTAACCAAATAAAAAATCTGTTTCACGGAGCGGCAAACCGCACCCTACATGTTCCGATCCAGCACACAAAAGTCTATATGCAAAATCAACTCAATGCCGACACTACGGCATCACCCATGGCTTCACAATTTACCTCTGTCATTCCATCCGACATGATATCGGGCGTACGCAAACCGTCATCTAAAACCTTATCAACGGCCTTTTCAATCCGCTCAGCCATTGCCGGTTCATCGAGACTGTATCTCAACATCATCGCCACGGAGAGAACAGTCGCCAGCGGATTGGCTATGCCCTGGCCAGCTATATCCGGCGCTGAACCATGAATCGGTTCATACATGCCCTTTCCACTCTCATTCAATGACGCCGAGGGCAGCATACCGATAGAGCCAGTCAACATGGCAGCACAATCGGATAGAATATCGCCAAACATGTTGGTCGTCACCATTACATCAAACTGTTTGGGCCATTTCACCAACTGCATGGCGGCGTTGTCCACATACATGTGGCTCAGTTCAACATTCGGGTAGTCCGCACCGATCGTTGTCACCACTTCCCGCCATAGCTCGGTTGACTCCAGAACATTTGCCTTATCCACCGAACAGACCTTGCTGCCCCGTTTTTGCGCGATATCGAAGGCGACCCTTGCAATCCTCTCTATCTCCGACTCGGCATAGACCAGGGTGTTGAAGCCCTGACGCTCGCCGCTATCCAATTGACGGACCCCGCGGGGCTGACCGAAATAGATGCCGCCGGTGAGTTCACGCACGATCATGATATCGAGCCCGGCCACGATATCCGTCTTAAGACTCGACGCACCGGCCAATTGCGGATAGAGAATAGCGGGCCGAAGATTGGCAAACAGGTTCAATTCTGACCTCAATCCCAGCAACCCCTTCTCGGGTCGAATCGAGATATCCAGCGGCTCCCACTTGGGACCGCCGACAGCCCCAAGCAGGATCGCATCCGCCTGCTTTGCCAACTCCAGGGTGGCATTCGGTAAAGGCTCTCCCGTGGCATCGATCGCCGCACCGCCCACTAACGCCTCATCGAGCTCGATGGCCAGACCGAAATCGTCTCGCAATGCGGCCAACACCTTGACCGCCTCGGTAACAATCTCAGGACCAATGCCGTCACCCGGCAGTATTAAAATGGTTTTGCTCATTCTCTTTTCACCCACTAGGCTTCATGATTGACAGAGTATACTCGGTTGATTTTGTTTTTTATCAATAGCTTATATCTATTAGTTAAAGCTGGAATTCGACATTGAAATCGACTCAAAGGTTTTCACCAAACAGCCAGGGAGCCTCGATCCGCCTGCGCTTCTCATAGGCCTCGATCTCATCAACGTGTTGCAGGGTAAGGCCTATGTCATCCAGACCATTCAGCAGGCAGTGTTTGCGAAAGGCGTCCACCTCAAAATTGAGTTGCCAATCATCGTCTGTCAGAGATTGCTGTGAAAGGTCCACCAGCATGATCAGCGCCTTGTCCCTGGTCGCCATTTGGAACAAATCATCAATTATTTTATCTTCTATAACAATAGGTAATATTCCATTCTTAAAGCAATTATTAAAGAATATATCGGCATAACTCGGGGCCAAAATCACCTTGAAACCATAGTCCGCGAGGGCCCAAGGTGCATGTTCTCTGGATGAACCACACCCAAAGTTCTTCCGTGTCAGCAGAATCTGCGCACCCTGATAGCGGGGATCATTGAGGATGAAATCGGGATTGATGCTCCTTTTGCTGTTGTCCATTCCCGGTTCCCCATGATCGAGATAACGCCATTCGTCAAAGAGATTGGGGCCAAAGCCGGAGCGTTTGATCGACTTCAAAAACTGCTTCGGAATAATGGCATCTGTATCCACATTGGATCTGTCCAAGGGACATACGATGCCGCTAAAAGTATTGAATTTCTCCACTGTTGCTTCCTCTTAACCGATGCGACTGCAATCAACCCTTGTCGAGATCGACAAGATCAACAAAACGGCCCGCCACTGCAGCGGCGGCAGCCATGGCGGGACTCACCAGATGGGTGCGCCCACCCTGCCCCTGCCTGCCTTCGAAATTACGATTCGAGGTGGATGCACAGCGCTCACCCGGTTGCAGGCGGTCGGCATTCATGGCAAGACACATTGAGCAGCCAGGTTGCCGCCATTCGAAACCTGCATCGATAAAGATCTTATCGAGCCCCTCAGCCTCGGCTTGGGCCTTGACCAGACCCGAACCCGGCACCACCAGTGCCTGCTTGACATTGCCGGCCACCTTGCGTCCCTTGGCCACGCTGGCCGCGGCACGCAGATCCTCTATTCTCGAGTTGGTACAGGAACCAATGAAGACTCTGTCGAGAGGGATCTCGGTGATCGGCGTACCCGCCTGCAGGCCCATGTAGTCAAGGGCACGCTGCATCCCATCCGCCTTGACGCTGTCAGTCTCGTTTTCAGGATCGGGTACGGCCTGATCGACAGCTACCACCATCTCAGGAGACGTCCCCCAGGTAACCTGCGGCCTGATGGTCGCCGCATCGAGCCTTACGACGCGGTCGAACTCCGCGCCCTGGTCACTGTGTAGATCGCGCCAGGAAGCCACCGCCTGTTCCCATAACTCACCCTTGGGTGCATAAGGACGCCCTTTGACATAGTCGATGGTCTTGTCATCAACGGCGACAAAGCCTGCCCGTGCGCCCGCCTCGATGGCCATGTTACAGAGGGTGAGACGACCCTCGATGGAGAGAGCTTCGATCGCCGATCCCGCAAATTCGATGGCGTAACCGGTTCCTCCGGCAGTACCGATCTCGCCGATGATTGCCAGCACCACATCCTTGGCTGTCACCCCACTGCCCAGTTCACCCTCGACCCGAATCAGCATCGCCTTCGACTTCTTCTGAATCAGGCATTGGGTGGCCAGCACATGTTCTACCTCGGAGGTCCCTATACCGAAGGCCAATGCACCCATTGCACCATGGGTAGAGGTGTGGGAGTCACCACATACCACCGTCATACCCGGCAGGGTCGCACCCTGCTCCGGGCCGATTACATGGACTATGCCCTGGCGCGGATCGAGCATCTGGAATTCGGTTATCTCGAAATCGCGACAATTGGCATCCAGGGTCTCGACCTGTGTCCTGGAGATCGGATCCTGAATCGCCTTGACACCGCCTTCACGGGGAGTCGTCGGCACGTTGTGATCAGGGGTTGCCAAATTGGCATCGACGCGCCAGGGCTTACGACCGGCCAGGCGCAGGCCCTCGAATGCCTGGGGTGAAGTAACTTCATGCACCAGATGCCTGTCGATGTAGATCAACGAAGTGCCATCCGCCTCTGTTCGCACCAGATGGGATTCCCACAATTTGTCATAAAGTGTCTTGGCACTCATCTAAAACCTCATTAGGGATCGATTGACTGATGAAAAACATAGGGGAGTATGGTACATAATACAAATTCATAATTTTCATTTTTTCCATTCTTTATAGGAATAGATATGGAATTAAATACCCTTCGCGCCTTTGTCCAGGTGGCCCGTGACGGCTCCTTCTCCCTGGCGGCCGAGCATCTCTACCTGACCCAACCCGCAATCAGCAAGCGTATCGCGGTACTGGAGAGTGAACTCGACACTCGGCTCTTCGATCGCATGGGCCGGCAGGTCTTCCTCACCGAGGCGGGCCGACACCTGCTGCCGAGAGCGGAACATATCATTCATCAGATGACCGATATTCGACGGGAACTGGCCAATCTGAGCGGCCGGGTCGCCGGACGCCTGGCGATGGCCACCAGCCACCACATCGGCCTGCACCGTCTGCCCGCGGTTTTACGCAGTTACAGCGATACCAATCCCCAGGTGGAACTGGACATCCGCTTTATGGAGTCGGAGAAGGCCTGCCAGGCCGTGGAACAGGGAGAGTTGGAACTGGCCGTGGTCACCCTGCCCTTGCATCCGGTGGATGCCTTGCAAAGCAAGGCGATCTGGCACGACCCTTTGCTGGTGGTGGTCGCTCTGGACCATCCCCTGGCGAAGCTGGATAGCGTGAGTCTCTCCAAGCTGGTAAGCCATGCCGCGGTGCTACCCACCCGGGGCACCTACACCCGCACCCTGATTGAGCAACGGATCAACCAGCACCATCTGCAGGTCAACTGCACCCTCTCCACCGACTACCTGGAGACCTTGAAGATGATGGCGACCATCGGCCTGGGCTGGAGTTTGCTACCGGATATTCTGCTCGATGATCAACTGGTTCCACTGCAGGTACCCGAGCTCAAGCTGAGCCGCTCCCTCGGCATTGTCAGCCATCGTAAACGCACCCTCTCCAACGCGGCACGAGCGATGCGGGAGCTATTGCTGTTTTACGCTAACCGATGACAACGCAGACTTTGCTAGATAGACGCTCAGGCGTGATCAGCGGGTGCGCTCGCAGATCCCCTCTGGAAAAAAGAAATTGATCTCAACCTTGGCCGTATCCGGTCCATCCGATCCATGCACCGCGTTTTCATCGACGGTCTGGGCAAAATCGGCGCGAATGGTGCCGGGCGCTGCCTCTTGCGGATTGGTGGCACCCATGACCTCGCGGTTGCGGGCAATGGCGTTCTCACCCTCCAGCACCTGCACCATCACGGGACCGGAGGTCATGAAATCGACCAGGTCGTTGTAGAAGGGACGCTCCTTGTGCACGGCATAGAACTCACCTGCCTGCTCACGGCTGAGATGGAGCATGCGTGAAGCCACAATGCGCAAACCCGCATCCTCGAAACGGCTGTAGATCTTGCCGATGATATTTTTTGCAACGGCATCCGGTTTGATGATGGAGAAGGTCTGTTCGATGGCCATGGTGGAACTCCCGAGTCAGCGCAAATGGAAGGATTGGTGGATAAATGCATAGTGTTGCAGTGCAACAGGCGCGCAACTTACTGCCCAACAGGTTCGCTGTCAAGGGATTGGCTGTGATATGGACTGATAGTTGCTCAGCTTGCAAAAAAAATCAGCGACTTCCTGCTATTTTTTTGACTTTTACGATTTTAGTAGTTGAGTTCGCTTCGCTCACCTGTCATTGGTTCCCCCTCTCCCTGGCCCTCTCCCGCGAGGGGAGAGGGGACGTACGGATCAAGTACCGGTACGAACAAATAGCTTGAGTCCAGAACCTGATTGGAGGTGTTCGATGCGCTCGAGATGTCTATTCCCTCTCCCCTCGCGGGAGAGGGCCAGGGAGAGGGGGATAAAAAACCGTGAGCGCCGCGAACACCTCCCAACATAAAGTTCATCACTAAATGCTCAAAACTCTTCAGCCACCCATCGCCAGGCAATAATGCAAGCCAGCAGCGCATAGGCCGCAGCAATCCAGTAGGTGGCGGCGGCACCGATGCCACTCCAGAGATAGCCACTGAGCAGACTACCGAAGGCACCGCCGGCACCGAAACTGACACTACTGTAGAGCGCCTGCCCCCTGCCCTGGTGGCGACCGACGAAGTAGTGATGGACCAGATGGATGGCTGCGGCGTGGAAGGTGCCGAAGGTAGCGGCGTGCATCAACTGGGCCAATAACACAAGAAACAGATTCTCCGGTGCGGAACCCACCAGAATCCAACGCACCACCGCAATCCCCAGGCTGACAATCAATACCTTGCGCGCTCCCCATCGATGCAGCAGTTTGTGCATCAACAGAAACAGACCGACCTCGGCAATCACTCCCAGGGCCCAGAGCTGGCCGATGACACTGCTCGAATAGCCCACCTCCTCCATGTATATGGAGTAGAAGGCGTAGTAGGCGCTATGGCTGGCCTGCATCAGGAAACAGACCAGCAGAAAAGCGATCACATCACCGCGTTTCAACACCTGCATGATCGATCCCTGATCATGTTCAGGTATCACCGCCTCCTTCTCCGCCACCACCAAACTGTTGACGAAGATGCCGAAAAAGAGGGCGAGCACAAAATAGGGAATCACCATGACCCCCCACTGGTCGAGCATGAAACCCAAGGCGATGACAGTGAGGATAAAACCGATCGAACCCCAGAGTCGGATCAGGCTATAACGCTTGATCTGTTCTCTCAGGTAACTCATGGTGACCGCCTCGAATTGAGGCAGGGAAGCATTCCAGAAAAAGCTGAAGAGCATCATCACCAGGGCAAAGGACCAGAAGTCAGCGGCGATGAAGACACCGAAAAAACAGAAAATCGAGAGCAGTGAAGCGAGACGCACGATGGGCATGCGATGGCCGGTGTGATCACCGATCCATCCCCAGATATTGGGTGCGATCAGTTTGGTGATCATGATCACCGCCATCAGCTCGCCGATCTCCACCGGGTTGAAGCCCCGGTCCTGCAGATAGAGCCCCCAGAACGGCACCAGCGCGCCCAGGGAGGCGAAATAGAAGAGATAAAAGCCGGAGAGGCGCCAGTAGGGCATTCCAGCTCAGTACCGTCGGGTGAGTGGGTTGTATAACGCAAAGTGCGCAAAGCAGTGCAAAAGACGCAAAGTTATTTCATCGTTATTTAGGTTAACAAGCATTGCGTGCTTTGCGCTTCTTTGCGCACTTTGCGTTATGAGAGATATGCCTATGACCCCAGGTCGGTCAGGCCGGAACTGACATCCATGTTTTGTCCCCGGTGACGCAGCACATGGTCCATCACCACGATCGCCATCATCGCTTCGGCAATCGGTGTGGCGCGGATGCCGACACAGGGATCGTGACGCCCCTTGGTCACTACCTCCACCGATTCACCGTCACGATTCACCGTCTTTCCCGGCAGGCGCAGACTCGAAGTGGGTTTCAGGGCGATTGACGCCAGCAGATCCTGGCCGCTGGAGATTCCTCCCAGCACGCCGCCGGCATGGTTGCTGAGAAAACCCTCGGGGGTCATCTCGTCCCGGTGCTCCGTCCCCTTCTGCTCGACACAAAGGAAGCCGTCACCCAGTTCGACCCCCTTCACCGCATTGATGCTCATCAGGGCGTGGGCGAGATCGGCATCCAGGCGATCAAAGATCGGTTCACCCAGGCCCGAGGACATACCACTGGCCACCAGGTTGATGCGGGCGCCGACGGAGTTCCCCTCCTTGCGCAGCTGATCCATGTAGGCCTCCATCTCCGCCACCTTATCCACATCGGGTGAGAAGAAGGGATTCTGCTCCACCTGGTCCCAATCGAGCTTCTCCACCTTGATCGGTCCAAGCTGAGCCAGGTAACCCCGTATCTGAATCCCATAGCGCTCATGCAGGTACTTCTTTGCGATCCCACCGGCTGCGACCCGCATCGCGGTCTCGCGGGCAGAGGAGCGTCCGCCACCTCGGTAATCGCGAACCCCATATTTCTGGTTATAGGTGTAGTCGGCATGCCCCGGGCGAAAACGGTCCATGATCTCGGAGTAGTCCTTGGAGCGCTGATCGGTATTGCGAATGATCATGCCGATCGGGGTCCCTGTAGTCTTGCCCTCGAATACCCCGGACAGAATCTCCACCTCGTCCGCCTCACGGCGTTGAGTGGTATGACGGGAGGTGCCCGGTTTGCGACGATCCAGGTCGTGTTGCAGATCGCTGGCGGAAAGCGCCAATCCCGGTGGACAACCGTCGACGATGCAGCCGATGGCCGGTCCATGGGATTCACCGAAAGAGGTCACGCTAAAGAGCTTGCCGATGGTATTGCCAGACATGTTGAGTCCTAGCGCACCAACCAGGCGTTAACCCGTTGCAGATCCGACTCGCTGAGGGTGCCGGCAGCGGACTTGAGATTGAGTCCGTTGATGATGTAGCTGTAACGGGAGTTCAGATAGTCACGCTGAGAAGAGAAGAGATTGCGCTGTACATTGAGCACATCGACAATGGTCCGGGTACCCACCTCGTAGCCCGCCTGGGTCGACTCCAGAGCACTTTGGGCCGATACCGTCGCCGCCTTTAACGCCTCCACCTGACTGATGGTGGAGAGAACGCCGCGATAGGCGTCCCGCACCTGGCGGTTCACCGCGCGACGGGTCTGATCAAGACCCTGTTGGGTTGCACGGTAGTTTGCCTCTGCCTGGCGGGTCTGCGCAGTGACCGCCCCGCCGGTGTAGATGGGCACCTCCAGGGAGAGTCCAATAGTACCGGTATCCGCCTCGGTGGCGGTATCGGAATCGCTTCGATTCACAGTGTAGCCGCCTACCAGATCCAGTGTGGGATAGTGGCCCGAGCGACTGACTTCGATCTCCTGGTTAAGGCTCTCAAGGTTGGCACGGGCGGCGATGATACTGTAGTTTTGCTGTTGCGCGGTATCTGACCACTCCTCCAGATCATTGGGCACCGGCGGATTCAGGGCCAAGTCGTCACCGAGCTTGGCCAGATCGCTCTTAGGCTGGGGACCGATGATTTCGTAGAGCGCCTCCCAGGCATTGTCGAGGCTGTTCTCCGCGGCTATCTCCGAGGCCCTCGCCGCATCGAATGCCGCCTGGGCTTCATGCACGTCGGTGATGGCGATCAGCCCCACGTCGAAACGCTGCTGTGCCTGCTCGAGCTGACGACCGGTGGCTTCACGCTCCGCCTTAGCGACTCGCAAGTCATCCTCGGCGGCCAGGATATTGAAATAGGAGGTGGTGCTGCGCACCATCAGATCGACCTCCGCCGCCGCATACTCCGCCTCGGACTGGGCAATGGTGCTGTCGGCCTGCTCCAGCTGCAACAGCCGGTCCCGGCGATAGATCGGCTGGGTCAGGCTCAAGGCAAGGGCCTCATCATGATGGGTACTTTCATCATCGACACTTGTGCCCTGCAAGGTCTTGAGATCTCTGCGCACCACATCGTAGGTAGCGCCCAATCCCACCGTCGGCAGCAGTTGTGATTGGGCCAGACTCTTTGATTCACGGGCCGCATTCAACTGCTCCTTTGCAGCCTCCAGCTGGGGATCATTTTCTAGCGCCAACTGATAGATGGCCATCAGATCCTCCGCCTGAACCGTGAACACGGGAATCAACGTCAACAGAATCGGGATCAATTGCTTCATCGATTTCATTGTTATTCCATTGCCTTAACGGCATTAAACTCCATAAGAAAAATTTCGAGAGACTTTACCATAGATCGTCTGCCGGGCTTGTAACAAATATCAACTACTCCCCCTGCCCTGCCGGGGGCATGGGCGGCACCAGGAGCTGGGGATCGATACGGGCCTTGCGCAGGTTCATGCGCCAATCGAGATGGGCGCCAGTGACCCGGCCGGTGGCGCCAATCTCGGCAATCGGGTCTCCCTGCTTCACCCGATCACCCTCCTTGACCAGGATCTTATGCAGATGGAGGAAGGATGACGACAGTTGGTGGCCATGATCAAGGATCAGAGTTCCCCCGGAAAAGAACATATCGGGATGGGCCAGGGTCACCACGCCATCTGCAGGGGCCACCACCAGGGTACCCACCGGCGCGGCGATATCGATACCGAAATGGGGGCGCCTGGGCTCACCGTTGAGAATACGTTGGCTGCCATAAACCCCCGAGATGATCCCCTGGGCCGGCCAGATGAAGCCTGTCATGAAGTCACTGCGGTCATCGTCGAGTCTGCGCGCCTGTTTTACCAGCGCGGTCTCCCTTTTGATGCGCTCCCAGTCGCGTTCGGGCGGGGTAACCTTGCTCGGGGGCAGGCCGTCGATCTTCTGGATCTGGTACTCCCTTTTGCCAATCGTGAACTGTTCTGTTTCGATCTGCCGGCCTCCTCTGCTCACTTCCAGGGTGTGGTGCAGCTGATCGTCCCGGCTGAATCCAATCAGGAAGAGACCCTCGGGTGAAACCCTGATCAATTGATTATTAAAGCGGACCCGGTCACCCGGCTCGGTCTTGCCGATCAGCATACCCCCCTGGACCCTCTCACCTTCCAGGCTCACCCCTGCATAGGAGATCGGTAGCAGGAAAAAAGAGAACAGCAATGAGTAACTCACGCTCCAGATGTTGGAGGGTATTATTGTCATAATGATCCCGCTCTCATAGTATTTAAGGCGACATTATATCGCCTCGGTCCCGTTATTTTTTTCAAACGGATCCCACTGCATTTACCCAAAGGACTGACGAATCTGCAGCAACCTAACACAGCAGCATCCGCCCGCCAACCGGACAGACCTAAAGGATTGACAGAAAAGGGAACTGGTTGTAGAGTGCGCGATCTCTACGCCGGCCGTACCGGCACGCCACACATGCCGAGGTGGTGAAATTGGTAGACACGCTAGCTTCAGGTGCTAGTGGGGGCAACCCCGTGGAGGTTCAAGTCCTCTCCTCGGCACCAAATCCTCAGAATTCTCGAAGTAAAAAAAGCACTGCCAGTCAGTGCTTTTTTTATCTGCTCATCAGCGAAAGAAGAGTCGAAACCCATCCCAGGCGCTGACCTTGGGCGGCTCGATATCGTTGATATGGAAATAGGGACTCAGGGTATGCTCCAGTTTTCCCTTTGTCTCCAGAAATTGCGGATTCCAGCGTTCATCGAAGGTCATGAACATGGCATTCGGTGGCATCTCAGGGAGTTTTAGACCCAGCTCTGTCACCGAGTGACGAAATGCCCGGTAACCCTTTTTAGAGAGGGGCAGAATTACCAGCAACTGATGGGGCTTGTTGATGACCCTTTGAACCGTCTCGATCTCCCAATTCAATCCACTGCTGGTACCCGCGCGGATGATGACCAACCTCGCCCTGCGAATCAGCTGAGTGACACGCTGTTGCCACTGTTCCTCCGGAACATAGAGCCTGGCGGCACCGGTTCCCGGCAACCGGGCGCCGGGGCGGCCAACGGCAATGTAGGGGCCGACACGCTCCATGACATAGGCCAGCTGGGATTGGAAGGTCGGGCCCCAACTGCTGGTGGAAAGCCCCATGTTTCTGCTCCCAAACATGGCACCGACGGCAGAAATATAACCCCCCAGGGAGTAATCATTCGCCTGGTCGTTAAATGAGCGCAGATAGAGTATGGGAGCACGATGATCCTTGGCCAACACCTCTTCCACCCGCGGGGTGAGATGGCGCTTGCCATAGATAGCCAGCATCGCACCACCTGCGAACATACCCAGGCACATAAGGATCAGGAGATAGTCTCCCTCACCATAGTCCTGCGCCATCATTGCAGGAATGATTGAGGTCACGAACAGAATGAATCCGACGATCGTCGACACACGGCCGATCCACCTGTTTTGACGAGGTTGCCAGGTTTGCTTCATGTATTGACACCCCAAAAACAGTTCTCAGGGCTCATAAACCAATTATCCGACATGGCTGTCCAATCTTCTACCTTTCGCAGAGATCATCCATCGGATAAATCAAATTATTCCGCGAATTCCAGCAACTCCTGTATCCCCTCGAAAGCGATGTTGGCGCAGAGGCCATCGATTGGCGTCAGTAAAATTGTCTGGGTTGGGCTGTAAAAATTACATGCCGGCCGCTGTCGCTCGCGCCACGTAATCCTGATAGGCAGGAATCGCGATTGCCGCCAAGATCCCCAATACCACAACCATGACTACAACTAACACCACAATCAACACCCCATGTTTATTCGGTGGCGGCTGCGGTCCGTATTTATTAGTACCCGCGGTACCTGGAATAAACCAGAAGATCAAAGGCACCAGGGGTATTATCAGGCTCAAGCTCAACCAACCAGACATGTTAAAGTCATGACATCGCTGAATCGTCAGTAAGATATTGATGATGATCATGGCGCCGAACCCAAGCGCCGTAATCGGCAATATAAGCAGACCTAACATATCCGAGGAGAGAATCGCCGCTAACAGCCCATATAACGCCCCTATGAAAAGGTAACAGAGGAGCGTGATACCAATGGCATAGGCAATATAGCGTAGGCGCCCTATCCGTCCTTTTGCGGATAATATCTTGATTGTTCCAAACTCTTCTTGATTGCTCGCCACATCGGCTTTAGGCGTTGTATATGGGCTGGTTGTTTCCATTTTTAATAACTTCTGACCTCTTGTGTATTAATAAAAACCAAACTAATGCACTCTATCGCAGGACATTATTTTCATATGCAATGTGATTAACACTCAAACTGTTTCCATCTGTTGTACTGGCATTCTACCACTCCGACCGGAAACCAATGCGGGAACCGTTGCCTGGATATACTCAAGGAAGCTTCTCACATGTTCCGGTTGTGTGCTGTCACTGTTCCAGATCCATTGAAAACTGAAACAGGCGGGTAGATCCCTATCGATGAAAAGCGGATAACCGGCCTTGTAGTCGGTTGAGATCTTGGCCTTTGGCAGAATACCCGCGCCAATACCGAGGGAGACCCACTCCTCGATCACCTTGTAGCTCAAAGCCTGACCGGGATAGGCGTGCAACTCAACACCCTGGGACTTTAACAGCGCTTTGAGGGCACCATTAAGACCGCAACCACCGCCGGTAAGAATAACCGGCGTGGCAGGCAGATCGGCGATCTTGAATGAGAGATGGTTTGTTGTCTGAGCGTCATCAGCGGCGGGTAGATAGTGGAGAGGATCCCGATAGAAGAGACAGCTGTGATCGGTCTCCTTGTCAGAGGTTGCTGGTACGATCTGCACATCGATCTGACCTTTGCTCAAACGCTCGTCGAGTTCATCGATAAAGCACTCTTTGAAGAAGATGGTGAGATCCGGGTTGGCCTGTCTGAAGGGCTCCAGGACATGATCCAGCAGGCGCATATCCACCAAGGGGGAGAAACCGAGACGCAGGATCTTGTGTACCGGGTTGTGGTAGGCATCGGCCGCCTTGGTGAGTTCCTCAAGACTCTGCAGCACATCGTTGAAGCGCGGCAACATGTATTCACCGAAGGGGGTCAGATCCACCCTGCGTGTGGTGCGTTCAAACAGCCTTCCACCCAACTCATCCTCGAGTTGAGAAATGGCGTTGGATAGAGTGGGTTGGGTGGCAAAACTCAATTCGGCGGCGCGACTGAAGGAGTGGGTCTCGGCAACACGGACGACAAACTGGAGCTGTTTCAGATTCATGATTCAATTCATTCGATTTTCAAATCAATACTATTCATAAATAGAATTTCTCAATCATTCTCCTTGAGCATATGCTCTGGTTCGATACATTTCAACAACTTGGAGAATATCGATGAGTGCTCAACGCATGCTTTTTCTTACTGTCGCCGCCCTGCTCTTCACCGGCATCGGATTGTCCGGCTGGAACCAGGTGCACTGGTTTCTCTACCTGCCTGCCGGGATGCTGGTCTTTGCCGGCTTAACCGGTATCTGCCCGGGCCTGATGCTGTATCAGAAACTCGGCCTGAAGTAGGGGTTGAACAGAGAATCATCACCGCCGTTTTGGGAGCATTGGAATGAATACAGGCAGCTTTGAACTTCTTGCCTTTGGTTTGGTTGCGGTTGTCGCCGGTTTTTTTCTGCTCATCAGCATGGTACGGGAGCTTGCGCCCAACCAGCGGCGAAAATGGTTGCTTGGGATTGGTCTCGGTACCGGCATTATCGCCTTCAGTCTGAAGATCGGTCTTATTGTTCTGTTCTCCCTCTATCCTGGTCCTATGTTGGATCTGTTTCCCGAGCGTCAACATGAGTTCGCTTCCGTGTCAACGACAAATGGCAGTTTGTACGACCCACGCATGGTGAAAACCCCCTACACCTGGCAGGCTCTTCCCTCCTCCGCACCGGAGCCTCGGGACAATCCATCAACGAAGGAGAAGGTCCGGCTAGGCAAAATGCTCTTCTTCGATACCCGGTTGTCGGCCGACGGCTCCCTTTCCTGTGCCTCCTGCCATGAAATTTCCGATGCCAAGGGTGGCAGTGATGGACTCAGCGCTTCGATCGGTATCGAGGGTCAGCAAGGTTCAAGAAATGCGCCTACCGTGCTCAATGCCGCTTTCCAAAAAGTGTTGTTCTGGGACGGTCGCGCCGCCTCCCTGGAGGATCAGGCAAAAGGGCCGCTGGTCAACCCCATCGAGATGGGTATGCCCTCATTGGATCGTGTAGTCGAAACCGTAAATGGCATTGCGGAGTACGTTGAGGCATTCGCCTTGGCATTTCCCAGCCAGCCGTCGATCACAATCGACAATATCGCCAAGGCCATCGCCGCCTATGAACGCACCCTGATCACCCCAGACTCCCCTTATGACCGTTTTGTCAGAGGCGAAGCCAGCGCTCTCTCCGAGCAACAGATCCGCGGTATGGCCCTGTTCGAATCAACCGGCTGCATCCTTTGCCACTCCGGCCCCAACTTCAGTGCGGCAAGCATCTTCAGTGACGACATACCCTTTAGGTTATTCCCTTCCATTCCGGGTACCGAGTTCGAGCGACGTTATCATTTGAGCGACGACCCAGGAGCAGCCACCAATAACAGTGGCTCCGAACCTGGTGTCTGGCGCATTCCATCGCTACGCAATGTCAATCGCACCGGCCCCTATTTTCATAACGGATCGGTAACCACATTACAGGAAGCGGTGCGTATCATGGCGCGCGTGCAACTCAACAAGTCCTTGAGCAACAACGCAACCGATGACAATGCCATACAATGGATGCCAGGCAACCAGCGCTTGATAGTTGCCAACGAGCAAGCCCTGAGCGACAGAGAGATTGAAGAGATCGTCGCCTTTCTCAAGGCATTGGATGGTGATCTGCCACCTCTCCATTGACGACTACCCGGTTTCTACCGCTTCGCTTTGCCTTATAGAGCGCACTGTCTGCGCGGGTTAACGTATCATCTATACTGTCACCATCGAATACTTCTGTGACGCCCGCGGAGATTGTGATCACAGTCTGATCTGGTAACTCCTCCCATTTACTACGGGCAATGCGATTGCGAATACGCTCAACCAGGCTGATCGCATCGCTCAGGTTGGTGGCTGACATGATGAGTGTGAACTCCTCACCCCCGTAACGCACCAACCTGTCATATTGACGTATTTCGTTTCTTATCTGATCGACTATCGCCTTCAACACGTCATCACCAACAGCATGTCCGAAGTTGTCATTGATCCGTTTGAAGTGGTCAATGTCGATCATTGCCACTGAGCAGTCAATCCCTTCACGTGAGTAGAGACTAAATTGTTCTTCCATGATAGTGCTCAACATCCAACGATTATAGATGCCCGTCAAGGCATCATGGATCGCCTTCTCCTCGAATGTGCGACTGAGCTTGAAGATACGTGAGTTCGTTACTGAACCATAGTAACCGAGGGCAATGGTACGCAACAGGATTAGAGAGAAGCTGAGCGCAACCAACAGGTACTCGAACAATGTGCCATCCAACAGGGTAAGTCTGCCACTGTTAAAAAAAAGTGTGACCGCTATGACAAATGTGCTGAACAGCCAGACAATGAGTGCTTCCGAGAAACGGATGCGCAGGGCACCAAATGCGAATATGATGAATATAATTCCAAGAAAAAAGGGTGAGATCTGAGGTGCCAGATTTATACCAAGTGACTGTACACAGATGGCGAAGGCCATCTGCCAGAGAGTCAGATGATGATTCTTGGCATGCTCACTTAAACCGCTCCAGTGCAACAGGCCGAACAACACAACATGCCCAAGGCCGGCGAGACCGAAATAGAAGGGTACATCGTGTGTAACTGTGCCAACCAGATAGAATAGAGAAAGCAGAATTGTATCGATCAAATAGCTGACACCGACCACGCAAACCATTGCAACGCGAAATAGTCGTCGCTTTTTTTGCCGTGGAACGTGATTAAGTCCTTTGATCGCATCCACCCAGATATCATCAGGATCGAAGCTCATTCAATTGTTACAGTGCTTTAAACAATACGCGATAAAGGAGATGTCTATAGATATGACACCCGTGTCAGCCGGGATAGTTTCTGTACACCCACCCTATAGCGGTCAACAAAGATAATTCTTGATAAAAGAAAACGGACCGTAGGAAATGTAAAAGAGTGTGACCAAACGAGGACAGCGCCCATCCCATGCAAACAGCCGTGCTAAAAAAAGTGAATAATCAATAATTTCAGCATGTTAGATTTATTTTAGGTTTCATCATGGATATCTGCTGACACTTGAACAACGCTTATAGGTGATTGTCAATGGAGTATGCGGTTGCTTACTCATTTAATCTGAATTAGCTACATTGACATCGACAACCCAGCTGACGTAGGGTCAAATGATAACGTTCTAAACCTTGAGTTATCTGGCATTCTGCAATGACTGCCATACCATTGAATCTTTCAGTTTATCACCGAGACTTGATATGAAAAGGTTACTGATCACTATCGCACTATCCCTCGCCCTGGTCACCGGATGCGCGGTGAACCCGGTCACCGGAAAGAATGAACTGAGCCTCGTCTCCGAGGCGCAGGAGATGGAGATCGGCAGAAAGAATTATGCCCCGCTACGCCAGTCCCAGGGGGGTGACTACACAGTGGACAAGGAGTTGACCGCCTACGTCAGTGAAGTCGGCCAAAAACTGGCCGCGGTCAGCGATCGCAAATTGCCCTATGAATTCAAGGTACTGAACAACTCGGTACCCAATGCCTGGGCACTGCCCGGCGGTAAAATTTCAATCAATCGTGGTCTGTTGACAGAGTTGCAGAGCGAGGCGGAACTGGCCGCTGTCCTGGGTCATGAAATCGTCCACGCCGCGGCGAAACACACTGCCAGCAGCATGTCCCGTGGGATGTTGATCCAGGGTGCGGTGATGGCCACGGTTATCGGTACTCAGGGGAAGGATTATGCCCAACTCGCGCAAGTGGGCGCCGGTCTCGGTGCCCAACTGGTCACTCAGAAATACGGCCGTGATGCGGAACGGGAGTCTGACCTCTACGGCATGAAATACATGTCAAAGGCCGGATATGATCCCCAGGGCGCAGTCGATCTGCAACGTACCTTTGTTCGCCTGTCTGAAGGCAAGAATCAGAATTGGCTCAGCGGTCTTTTCGCCAGCCATCCCCCTTCACAGGAACGGGTTGATAACAACGTCAAGACGGCCGCCGAACTGCCCAAGGGTGGCACCACAGGCAAACAGCGCTTCAAGACCAAGACAGCCCACATAAAACGCACTAAACCCGCCTATGAGGCCTATGAAGAGGGCCGTGTGGCACTAAAAAAGGGTGATCTGAATAAGGCCAGGAAATTGGCAAACAAGGCGCTGAAGATGGAACCGCGCGAAGGTCATTTCCACGCCCTGCTGGGGGATATCGAAGAGAAAAACAAGCGCCCTGCCAACGCCAAGCAACACTACAACAAAGCAATCAAGCTGAATGACGGCTTTTTCTACTATTACCTAAAACGCGGCCTGGTCAATGAGAAGCTGAATAACGACGATGCTGCAAAGCTCGATCTGGAGCGAAGCGTCCAATTACTGCCGACTGCCAGCGCCTATAACTCCCTGGGTATTCTGGCCCGCGCGAGAGGCGACCTGAAATCTGCCAAATCCTACTTTCGCAAGGCTGCCTCAAAGGACTCTGCACAAGGAAAAGCTGCTTATGGTGCCTTAATGGAGCTCGATCTCTCAGAAAACCCGCAAAACTACGTAAAACTGCGAACAGGACTGGACAACAAGGGTAGAGTCAAGGCGGAGTTGCACAATCCAACACCCAGCGACGTCAAGCAAATCGTTATCGCCATCAAATATCGGGGTAGCGATGGAAAGATACGTCAACTCAAACGTGTATACAAACCGGTTCTAGCGTCTGGGAAAAAGCGCTTGATAGACTTGAGACTGAGCAATATTCCGAAACAGGAACTCTCCAAGGCAAAGTTCGGCATTATCGGTGCCAAGCTTGCCAAATAGTGCAAATCGATTAAACCGTAATCGTTTTCATTCTTTCCCTTCTCTGGTGAATCCGGAATCTGACTTGATTCGTATCCATGCCTGAGGCCTCGCGTCAAGCAGGCTGATGCATCCAGCTAATCAACTCATATTCCATCAGAGGAGATATTCATGAACAAAACAGCAATGACAGCAATTGTAGCCGGCGCCATTACCACAGCATTGGCCATGGGACCGGTAAATGCGGCACCATCCGCCGGCACAGAGAAGTGTTACGGCGTGGCCAAAGCGGGGAAAAACGACTGCAAGGCGGGACCCGGTACCAGCTGCGCAGGCAGCTCTACGACAGATGGCCAGGGTAACGCCTGGATGCTGGTGCTCAAAGGCACCTGCGAAAAGATTGTTGGTGGCAGCCTGGCAGAGAAATAATCTGTCAGCAAGCGCTTGTCGAATAGGCTACTCCATTCGACAGGTGCTGCTTCAGCCCGGTTACATGGCTGAGAATCGCGGATAATCGGGAAAGACTTTACCAGAGCGTTACCAAAGCAAACTAATTCACTGTTATTTATGGGGATTATTGTGCAACTCCAGAAGAACTATTTCCGACTATTTTAGTCAGATATTTAGCATATTCTGATAAACTGGAGGCTATTGTGAACGGATTGATTGCCAATTTCCCCTACGACGGCGTAGTCACTGTGAACCGGGTAGTCCTGAAACCTGGCTACAGCGTGGACGACCTGCAAGAGCGTGTTGCAGAGCTCTGCGAAAACGTCAAGACCTACCACTCCGAGACCGGTTTCATCGGCGGTTTCGTCGCCCTCAATAGCGGCGAGATATCCAACGAAGGCTCAACCATCGGCCAAGCGGTGGAGAGTGACCTCAAGGAGCGTGAGGCGTTGATCGTGACCTTCTGGAAAAGCTTCGCAGAACATGAGCAATCTCATCGCAGCGACAGCTTCCAACCGCTTTTCAAACGGGTACTGGAGCTGTGTGAAAACGGCAATGAGGAGATAGCCTATGATATGCTCTGGTCAGGTCAAGCCTACAGCCCTGAAGACGCCAAGGCGGCAAGGGAAGCAAAGGCTCGATTTGCGGCTTGATCCTCGAGCAATGCCAAAGCCCCCATCAAGAGTTGGGGGCTTTGTTTTTTTGTATGCGTAATAATAGGAGGCATGACAAGATCAGCTGACGGCGAAATAACGCCAGCATGGAGTAGATTCAAATCGTGACTGACTATCTGCGTGCTCCGCTGCCCTCCCCGAATATGCCGGCGGGTATCCCCTATATCATTGGCAATGAAGCAGCGGAACGCTTCAGCTTCTACGGCATGCGGGCCATTTTGGTGGTCTTCATGACCCAGTACCTGCTAGACGGCAGCGGCATCGCTGATCCGATGAACGAGGAGGAGGCAAAGGGTTGGTTCCATCTGTTCGTCTCGGCGGTCTATTTCACCCCATTGCTGGGTGCGCTGATCTCCGATGGCCCGCTTGGCAAGTACCGCACCATTATCTCCCTCTCTCTGGTCTACTGTCTCGGCCACTTCGTACTCGCCCTTGACCAAACAAGACTTGGCCTGTTGTTGGGTCTGGGCCTGATCGCTCTCGGTTCCGGAGGGATCAAGCCCTGCGTATCGGCCCATCTGGGGGATCAGTTCGGCCAAACCAATGCCCACCTCCTGCCCCGTGCCTTCGGTTGGTTCTACTTCGCCATCAACCTGGGGGCCTTCTTTTCCATCCTCGCCACTCCCTGGCTGCTGCGAGAGATAGGTCCATCCTGGGCCTTTGGCGTACCCGGGCTATTGATGGTTATCGCAACCCTCCTCTTCTGGGCCGGGCGACACCGTTTTGTTCACATTCCCCCCGGGGGCTGGGATTTTGTTCGACAAACTCTGAGCCGAGACGGCTTGACCACCCTGGCGCGGCTTTTCGGCCTCTATCTCTTCGTCGCCGTCTTCTGGGCCCTGTATGACCAGAGCGGCTCGGCTTGGGTACTCCAGGCTCAATCGATGGATCGGAATCTGTTCGGGATGGAGATCCTGCCGGCACAGATACAGGCCGCCAATCCCCTGCTGGTGATGTTGCTGGTACCCACCTTCTCCTACCTCATCTATCCCACCATCCAGCGCCGCTGGCGATTTGGCGCCCTGCGCAAGATCGGTTTCGGCATGCTCCTGGCAGCCCTTGCATTCGTCATCTCGGGCTGGGCACAACATCAAATAGACCTCGGACATACTCCATCTGTCGCCTGGCAATTGCTCGCCTACCTGGTGCTCACCAGTGGCGAGGTAATGGTCTCTATCACCTGCCTCGAGTTCTCCTACACCCAGGCGCCAAACCGTATGAAGTCATTCGTCATGGCCTTCTTCATGATGTCCATTGCCCTGGGGAATCTCTTCACCAGCATGGTCAATTTCGCTATCGAGGGGAGCGATCTGTTACAGGGGGCTGACTACTATCTCTTTTTCACCCTCCTCATGTTGGCAACAACGGGACTCTATGCCTTGCTCTCTCGCTACATACCTGAACAGAGCAGGTTACAGACAGAAGCTGCTTCCGCCGTCGACTGATCAATTGAGTCAGATCCACTTAGCGCATAAAAAACAGGCGTCTACTATCGTATCCTAGCGGGGAAAAAAGAACTAAACTCACCTATATTCATCTTGCCAGTGAATGAATCTGTTAGCTTTATGTAGCACTTTGGCAATGCAAACAACAATCAGCCAAGCGTTTAAAAGCCATTCACGTCAACAACAAATTGATTCACCGTATCAGCTGAACATGGAGGAGTTGAAATTGATAGATTGCCAGACCAGCCAGGAGTTCAAATGGAGCTGAGTTCACTGACTGTTGAGTTACAGCGCTTCGGCGATCCGACCGGGGTGATTCGTCTTTCCGATCGTTACATACGTACCATCGGCACCACTGCGCCGGCACAAGAGATCGGCTTTGAACTATCCCAGGAAAACCTGGACCGAGCCATGGCCACCCTTGACTATAGCCGCTTCGAGTACGCCGAGGATAGTAACGCAGTACGCACAACCGCCGAATATGTTCTCCATGATCTGGCACCCTATCTAGAGCGTTTTCTACTCGGTGAAAAGCCACCACACTTCAAGGGAACCCGGGCGCGCAAAGATTCATGCCATCAGTTGGATGTCGTGGCACGCCCCCTTGAGCTTGCACAGCTGCCCTTCGAAGTACTCGAGGCATCCAATCCCAATCTCATCGTAACCCGGCGTATCCGCCAACCATGGCCAATGCCGAAGGTGGTTCGTGATAATACCCCCAAGGTGCTGTTTGCCTGGGCAGAGCCTAAACGTTCACCAGGTTCGCGCCGACGAATGGAGGTGCCCCATGAACGCCATTTGCAAAAGTTGAAAAAGATCCTCGGTGTCTGGGGCGACAGTGCTATTGTCGAAGTGGCAAATGCCAACCTGGAAGAGTTGAGCAGTAAACTTACCGACGCGGCACGCTATACCCACGTCCACCTGCTGATGCACGGTGTTGGAGCGGAGCCTCGTAAGATGGCTGCCGGGGAGCGCATCGATCTGCAAAGCAGCCCTCCGCCCACCACATGCCTGGCTTTCGAGAAGGCGGACGGGAGTATTGATCGTGTCCCGCCGAAACAGCTTGCATCACTATTCACCCAAGTGGACCACCGGCCAGAAACCTTTGCCATCGCCACCTGCCACAGTGCGGAGGTCGATCCCATCCGATCCGGCAGCACTGTCGCCCATGCGCTACACGCGGCGGGGGTGCCTATCGTACTGGGATCACAACTTGCGCTCACCAAGGCAGGCTCGGATGAGCTCATCGACATCTTTCTGAATAAGGTGGTTCAAGGCGTCGATCCCCGCCGGGCACTACGTGCCACACGAGACAAACTCAGAGAACTATCGGAAACAACCTATTACGACCATGTCGCACTGGTTGGTTACATCCATATCGATGACGGGCTTTCCCAGCGACTCCTGCAGCGTCGCTTCGAGGTTGCGTTGAAACGCCTCAAGCAGAACTCCAGCAGTGCAGAGCGTCAGACAAGCCAAGCCATCACCGAACTCGGGCAGGCAAAGGCGATTACACCTGAACAGCAACAACAGGCCGAGAAAATACGACAAGAGTTTGAAGCGGTACGTAATGGGCTTGACCGACACCAGCACGATCCGGCATTAACCAAGGCACAGCGCGAAGAGTTGCATGGACTGCAGGCCAGCGCACTGAAACGTGAGGCGGAGGCGGCCTGGAAACTGAGTCTAGTACTGACAGGTGCCGACGCCGAGACGTGGCGCGATCACAGCCGCGACATGCTTCGCCAAGCAGCAGCTGCCTACCGCCGTGCCGCTGAGATCTCCCGCGACCACCACTGGACCTGGGTACAGTGGCTTGTACTCGAGGCGGTGCAGCAGGGTAACCTGAGCGACTCGCAAGCGGACTGGACTACCGCGATGGTAGCAGCTCGCGATATAACAAATCGCAACGCCTCAAACTGTAAAACCAAGGATGAGCGCCAGCAACTCGCTGAACAGAAAAACTGGGCCTGGGGCTCTATCATAGAACTCAATCTCCTCGCCCCACTCGTCGGTCATCCCAGTGCACTAAAACAGGCCGTAGGCGCGACAAAGGCACTGGTAAAGGCAGCACACCGACGCAAAGATCCCTACCCTATCGAATCAACCCTGGCTCAACTCTCCCGTTACAATGATTGGTGGGGCAGCGACGATGAATGGAAGTTACCGAAAGAGGTCGTGAGTCAGGCTGTCGAACTCACAGCATTTCTTCAGCGCTTGCAGCATGAACAATAGAGAACAAGGAGAAGCTATGCTGACCATCGAGATGCTACCGGCGGATGAAGGCGATGCACTATGGATCGAATATGGTTCGGACCCGAAGCGTCACATTCTCATAGATTGTGGTCGTAAAACCGCCTATCGCGAAATCATCAAGCGATTCGAGAACGATGCCAATCTAAATCTCGAGCTTTTCGTGATGACCCATGTGGATGCCGATCACATCAGTGGCGCCGTGCCGCTGCTGCAGGATGACAGGTTTGGCGCGACGCGTGTTAAGGACATCTGGTTCAATGGCTGGCGCCACCTCAACGGCATGCACAAGAAGTCTGATAGAGAAACCCCCGGAACACTGAGCGCCAAGCAGGGCGAATATTTCGGCGCCTTACTTTGGGATCGAGGCTATCCCTGGAACGAGTCATTCGATGGCTATGCCGTGGTCATTGATGACGACGCCCCGTTACCGAAAATCGAATTGGCGGGAGGGATGACACTAACACTGCTGGCCCCTGACCATGACAAGCTCGTTGAGATGCGCCAACGCTGGGAAGATGACTTGCAGACCAACGATCCAAATAAACATCTCGACCCCGGCGACTTTGAACGTGCTCTTGAGTTGCTCGGTCGTGACAGTCGCAATCGTCCCGATGTCCTTGGTCGCGGACATGAGGGGCCGGTCGTGGTCTCTGAATTGCTCAACATACCTTTCCTCGCGGATACGAGTGAACCCAACGGCAGTAGTATCGCCTTCCTCGCGGAGTACGATGACCAGGCGATACTATTTGCAGGCGATGCCCATGCCCCACAACTCGAAAGCTCGCTGAATCGACTCTTGGCCGATCGAGGGAAGGATATCCTGAAGCTGGATGCATTAAAGATGTCTCACCATGGTAGCGCCCGCAACAACTCTTCAACCCTGCTAGAGATGATCGACTGCCAGCGCTATCTGATCTCTACAAACGGCTCACGCCACCACCATCCCGATCCGGCGGCCTTGGCGCGGGTGCTCGACCTCTACGATGACGGGGTGAAGTTCTACTTTAACTACCGCAGTGAGGAGACCAAACTCTGGGACGACAATCAACTGATTAACCGACACCGATACAAAGCCATATATCCAGACAGAAAAGGCTATTTGAAGCTTGAGCTTTGACTCCTTTTCACCATCCTACGGTCTTTTGAAACGCTTACGTGCCATCTCCACCTTTGTCCATATCACGCAATCATCGACGTGATCGTTGATCAGCCCCATGGCCTGCATGAATGCGTAAACAGTGGTTGGTCCAACGAATTTCCAACCCATTTTTTTTAAATCTTTTGATAAGGCAACGGATTCTGCCGATGTAGATGCACTCTGAGGCTTTGCATGCCGCTTGCCATCGGGTTCATAACGCCAGATGAAAGCCGCCAATGAGCCTTCCTGTTTGACCAGCTCCCGGGCCCGTTGTGCATTGTTGATTACCGCTTCGATCTTACCGCGATGACGAACGATACCTTCATCCTTAAGCAGGCGATTGACGTCCCGCTGGGTAAAGCGGGAAACCCTGTCAAAATCGAAATCATGGAATGCAGCACGAAAGTTTTCGCGCTTGGCAAGGATGGTGCGCCAGCTCAAACCCGATTGAAACCCTTCGAGGCAGAGCTTCTCGAACAGACGCCGGTCCTCGCTGACAGGAAAGCCCCACTCCTTGTCGTGATAGTCAAGAAACTCAGGTGCCGCTTCACACCAGCGGCAGCGGGGTTGACCGTCGGGCCCTGTGATTGTTGTCGTCATGGAACCGCGCCCTGTGGATTATGAATCGAGAAGAAAAGCGAGCCTTTCGTCGCTACTCCCAGGCGTGATCTCCAGGACCTCCGCACTGACGACCTTTTGTGCGACAAACGGATCGTCGTGAATGCGGCTTTGAAGATCTGAAAGTGATGCGTTGTGCGCCAAGACCGCACCACCGGAGCTTGGTTGAATAGTGCCGGAGAGTAAAAACACACCGTCATCGAAACCCCGTTGGAGCCAGGCATTATGCCCATCCATATAGACCCCGGCCTGGGATTTATTAGCTGAAAATTTAAGTATGATCACAAACATCTCATTGCCTTTTCTTCTGTTTAAATTTCTTACCACATTTGTTGTGCCGACACATAGCATCGAGCCAGTCACACATCTTGGCCACTTCCTGACGAACATACTCGATGTCGTTAAAGGCGTTTCCCAATGTCGCGACACCCTGACTCCATGACAGGACATGCATGGCGAGACCATCGGCTTCATCCCCGTAGCCGAGCAGAGTGAACTGCTGTCTCAGCCATATTCGAAACAGGCTGAAAACCTTGTTGGCCTGCTCTTTCGATGAGTGGTCCAGCTTTGCCAGTTCCGTACACAGGGTTCCTACAGGACAGCCGTAGTCTTTGATCATTGCCCAGTTCGTGAGGAGGATTCTGATATAGCTCTCGATTCGCTCCTTTGGGGATGCACCCTCTTCTTCCCAATCAAGCAGCATCTGCTGTGTCCGCTGCAGTCGGGTTTCGATAACAGCATCGAGAATCTCATCCTTGCTCTTGAAGTGGTGGTAGAAATTGCCGCGGGATATATTCACCACCTTGGCGATATCCGCAAACGATGTATGCTCGAAACCCTGCCGATAGAACAGATCATCGGCGGCTTGCACAATCTGCTGTCGTGTCGCGCGGAGAGCCACAGTACCACCTCTTAAATTACCCTGTGCCGGACCATTGAATCATTAATCTCAACTTGTCTTGACCCATTACTAGTATTAGGACAATTGCCCTAATGCCCAAAAAAATAGGATGCTTGTCCTACAAAGTCAAGCTATGAAATCGTATATCTGTTGAAGGCGCTTCTATTAAAGTATTGCCCAGGTGACCGGTAGCCCCCTCCAATGAGACCAACTCGCAATCAGCACTACAGAGCGCGCATTGAAAAACCTGCTAGACCAGCCGTGATTTTGATATCTCTGGCATCAACGGTGTGATTTTCTAATGCACTGATCTAAAACCTAAAAAAGCCCCGCTCGATATATATACAGAGCTTTCTTATTCAAATGATTACAAAGTAATATCTTTTATCGTACGTGAATATATTACGATACTGACACTAGAATGCTCATTTATATCACGTACGATACTTTTCTATTGCAATTGACCAGCCAAACTGATATTTTTTACCGTACGGTATTTTTTGGAGCCTGGCTATGGCAGAGGAAGAGATCATTTATGGAACTGTCCAGACTGCCAAGGAGCTTGGCAGCCTGGTGCGGGTCCACCGTAAGCACCGGCGTCTGACGTTGGAGACAGTCTCCGGGCTCGGCAACCTGAGTACACGCTTCCTGTCGGAGTTCGAACGGGGCAAGGAGACTGCCGAAATCGGCAAGGTCCTGAAGGCACTGCGTACCATGGGCCTGGAGGTCATTATCCGGCCACGTGGACGGGGAACGCCAGAACAACTTACGATTAAAAGCCGTAAGGAGAGCCCATGAGCGACTCCGATACACTCTGCGTCTGGCACGAGCAGCGCCTGGTTGGTCAGCTCTGGCGAACTACGACCAGCGCCATCGGCTTTCGATACGATCCCGAGTGGAGTATCGGCGGTGGCTTTGCTTTGTCGCGCTCACTGCCGCTAGCGGTTGGTGAATTCGCTCCCGAAGCCGGCCTTGCCCATCGCTTCTTTGCCAACCTATTGCCTGAGGGGACGGTGCGTGAACACATCGTCCGCGACCTAAAGCTGCCAAATACTGATTTCGACCTGCTGCGCGCCATCGGCGGCGAGTGTGCCGGAGCTCTATCGATCCTACCTGTGGACCGACAACCAACGAATCAGCATCAGTACCGCGGGCTTACGGAAAAGGAGATGGCTGAACTGGCGGCGCGCCGGGGCCAGATCTATGCCGTCTGGCCAAGTGACAACCGTCCGCGACTGTCACTGGCTGGTGCCCAGGACAAATGCCCGGTATTGCTGCGTGACGATAGGTATTTCCTGCCGCAAGGCGAGGCACCCTCAAGCCACATTCTAAAATTCGAGCTGGTGGACTACCGCCACCTGCCGGCCTATGAGGCCTTCACCACACAACTGGCCGCTGCCATCGGCCTGCCGGTGGTCGATATTACCTTGCAATCCATCGGAAAAACCCGCTACGCACAGATCGCCCGCTATGATCGGCGATGGGATGAACACGACGAGGTGCAGCGATTGCACCAGGAGGATTTCTGCCAAGCCTTGGGCTACGGGCATGAGAAAAAATATCAGGAACATGGCGGACCATCCTTCGCACAGTGCTATCGCCTGTTACAAGACGCCTCCAGCGAGCCCGCTATCGATCTGCAGCACCTACTGAGTTGGCAGATCTTCAATGTGTTGGCGGGCAATTCGGATGGCCATGCCAAGAACCTCTCCCTGCTGCACCTGCCCGATGGTACAACCCGCCTTGCTCCGTTTTATGATCTGGTGTGTACCCGTGCCATTGAACGCATCGATTACCATCTTGCCTTTGATGTCGGCGGTGAACGCAATCCCGGTGTGATCACCGCCGCCTGCTGGCAAGCCCTCGCCAAGCAATGTGATGTGCGGCCACAATTTATGCATAATCTGGTACGTAAAACCGCAGAGGCCCTGCAGGAGAGAATTGCTCCGGAACGGGAATCATTCGAGGCATGTCACGGCGCCTATCCCGCGTTGCAACGCATCCAGAAGGTGGTCACCACACAGTGCCGGCGTATGCTGAAGTGATAGCTGCTTAATCCTGCAAATTCACCTCTTTCACCCAAGGCTCCAGCCGCTGACCTATTGCCAGTTTCACGCTGTAGCGTGGGTCTTTAGGCTGCTTATGATTACTGTCTAAGTCTATCAACGGCACTAATATCGAATGATAATCCAAGGGCACATTTAATGAACTAATCGAGAGACCCCGGATATTGCCTTGAATCGAATTTTCATTGATATGAAGGCCCACCTACCCCGTCAATATGAGGTATTTTTTTCGATCAGGATAAAGGGTTCGCAGGGTAGCCCTAAGGTTTTTTTAGGTTTAACGGTGCAATAAAAACCTTCAGATAATTGATAAGAGACCTGGTCGGCTCTTGGCAGTCCCCCATGCAACACACCTGGATAAAGTTTTTCTTTACGAGGTATTCACTAAGGTAATGGACCATAATCCCCTCCTGCTCCAGGGCCTCACCGAGAACAGCGGATGAAACGGTCTCCGGCAACCTGATGGTCGTTACATGTGGGGCCCTGCATACCTTATTGGCGGCAATGGACAAACCCAACTCCTCAACAGCCTGGCATAAGGTTTCAGACCACTGCCTGACATTTGCAAATCCGTACTCCCAGTCACGATCGCTGAGGGCGGCCTTTAGCGCATAAACAGCATTTGAGGAAATGGTAAAGGGAACACCATCTTTCTGCTCATAATAGGCCAGATCCAAGTAGCGGGGTAACCGATGCTTATGAGCCAAAGCCTTATCCTGATAAAACACCATGGAGAGACCCGGTATGGATCCGATACCCTTTCCACTCACGGCAGTCGCCATATATACGCCATCAAGGTCCACATGGCATCCACCGATCGTGCTGATTGCATCCACGCAAAGTTTTATCCCTTTAGCCCCGCAAAGTTCCACCATGGCTGAAATATCATTCAACACGCCGGTTGATGTCTCACAGTGCACAGACCAGACCCAGTCAACGCAGGCCATGCGTCCAATCTGCCGTTCCAAATCTTTTATTTCTATGGCCTCCCCCTCCGCCACATACAACACTTCAAAATCGAGACCAAAACGTGCTGCATGGTCACACAACCGCTCACCAAATTCACCATTTACCACCACAATGCCTTTACCCGGTAACCGAACAAGGTGAGCAGCTGTCACGTCATTGGCCAGGGTGCCTGAACCCGTCATCACCTGCACATTGTTTGCATTCACTCTGCTGCACAATTCACGCCTGACTTCAGCAAAATCCTCCATAAACCGCTTTCCGCGATGAGAGCAGGGCTCAGCTGAGTTGGCTTTCACAACCGAGCAGGGAATCGTCACCGGCCCCGGAAGATAGTTGAAGCAGAGATGCTCCAGGGCAGTGTTACGTTTTATCTGAAACAGCTTGGACTGTCTCTTAAGCGACACGGCATTGGTAAAATCCAGATACATGGGTTGAAAGAGTGCATCCCGATCACCCACTAATGGCCCAAAGGGTTTGAAACCCAAGTGGATGTAGAGCTTTAACTGCCGGGTTGTACCGGAGATTACGGCAAGGTCATAACCCTGATGGATTCCCCAAGCAAATGCATGCTTCAGAATACCGCCAAAGATGGCCGTGCGACGGTGCTCCTTCTTGACCGCGAGTAGCCGAATCTCACATATGGCATTGAAAGGGGGAAGATACTCGGCCAGATTATCCAGTTTCTGATCCAGTGAAAATGGCCGCTTCCCCCGCAGCGCCAGCATCCCAAGGAGTTCCCGCCCCCTGACACAGATAAAATAGGTATTTTCATCATGAAACCTATCTACCAGCCGTTTATCCTGATTACGTGAATGTTGCGGGATCTCATCAACAAACGTCTGGTAGTTCAGCTGATGAATCTTTTCAAATTCCCAGGGTTCAGAGGCAATCTTGAACGCTAGTGAGGTAGTATCCTTTACGGAGCTGGTTCGCTCTGCATGTTTCATTATGCACGCCTCCATATGCCATACTTTAATCACAACGTCACATGTTTGAAGTGTGCATTACAGCAGTCAACATTACCACCCATAAGCATACTGTATTAACTATATGGTCTAGCGGTATCTTTATTTAATGCTTTTTTTCGGCGTGCTATGTTATAAGCTGATGGTCCTATTAGCTCGAAGGCTGCCCACTTGAAGCCACACTCCTAACTGACGCATTTCAGGATGCTGTCGATTCCCGCACAGACACAGCACTACTGTTCCAGTATTAGATAGTTTTCACATTTATAAACAGATCTTTCTTCTGAAGAGGTTTTGCCATGCCACTAGTCAACATCTCCATCCTCAAGGGTAAATCCCCTGACTATATCAAGGCCGTAAGTGACGGTATCAACTCCGCGGTCATTGAAACCATGGGTTTTCCCGATGATGACCGCTATCAGATAGTCCATGAAGTGGAACCCTATTGCCTGCAGTTTCAGCAACGGGATGGCGATAGAGTGATGATGTCTCTGATCATGCGAGCGGGACGTTCCAACAAGTCGAAACAGGCCTTTTATAAAAAACTACAACAATGCATAACTGACTCCCGCAAAAGTCCCGCAAGGAAACTGCTCACTTATATCTTTTGATGTGGCAACATTTCTAAAATTGCGCCACTTTAAATGGCGTGATAATAACGCCCTTGCTCAGCTGTGTCCTTTAGATCCTGGGCATCATCGGTGAGATCCTCGAATGCATACGGATTCAGAAACTGACGTCCCCACAACAGCTTTCGATCGGTCTCTGAGAGTTCCGCCTCGTCACAGACCACTTTCCAATTCTCAACCATGCAGGTCAGCTGCTCTTTGATCATAGCAATCGCCTCCGAGCGTGAAAGCAGAAAATGAGATGCTGTATCGAGACAGGCCGCTATCCGGCTCATACGGTTGTCACCCGAGATCAACATGGCCTGCGAAGCTTCATTGCCGGTTCGACCCTGGGGACAGATGTCATAAGCCGGTGTCAGCTTCAGCATCACACCATCCCAAAAGGCGGCATGATTGCGGGCATGATCATCCGTGTTCCCGCTCAGGATATTGAAAACAAGGCGGGAGAAGAGCTCTTTGAGTGTCATTGTGGCATCGACAAAGCGGTAACGAATAATCTCCGCAAACTCTTCATAACTGGCGTAGCGCGCCATCATCTCATCCAGAGCGAACAGCGTGAGCGACGACACCATGGCCTTACGCTGCCAGCCCGCATCTGTGTGTATGCGATCGAAACGCTCGATCAACAATACGTCTTTCTGCGAGGACTTGGTCAGCGCTACAGACGCCACATCAAGGCCAGCCAAGGCAGCAAGACGCATGGCGATATACTCCGCTTTGACCACACTGTACAGGTCAGTGCTGGAAGAAAACTTTGCGATATATTTCTTGTCGCCGTCCTCGATCAGCGCTTTGGGACGAGCACCCCCGATGGAGCTGCCGTGGTGCAGCGCCTGGTCGAGCTCTGGGGTGAGCAGCACCCCGTGTTCGACCCGCTCTGCCGATTGCAACAACTCTTCCAGAGTGGCGTTCACAGCAATGCGCGGTTCATATTCTGTGGGTGAATGCTGGAAGTCGAGTGCCCCAATCCGATCAGAGCCCGATTCCAGAAGATAGGTCAACTCGTCAAGCTGCGCGCTGTTTACCTTTGCACCTTTCAGCCCAAGCTTCTTATTGATCAGGACGCGCCGCCCCCATGCATCGGGAGAGGCATCACGGATACAGCTCGGCATATCCATTCCATTCGGCAGCGGCAGCGCACCCGACCTTAAAGGCAGTTCCGGATGGTAGACGGATATAGCGTTCTCCCGCGCCAGATAGCTTTTACCGTAATTGAAGATTAACCGGCCACCCTCAGCGGTCAATTTCCCTGCAACCACAGGCTCGGTTGCAGCAGGCAGCCAGATCCATACAAAGGCCTCGGTGCAGTTAGAAGTCATCGTAAACCTTCTTTCTGCTCTTGCGCACAGCATTTGGCAACAAAGCCAACTTGTCCTCGGTACGTGCAAGATGGCCCTGCAATGACGACCGCTCTGCATCAAACAACTCGACGCCGACTAAAGATGCGACTTCAAACACCAGGCCGATGGCAACGGTCAGGTCACCCTTTTCTATCTTCTGCAGAGTCGCCCGCGCTATACCCGCACGATCCGCCAGTTCCTGCTCAGTCCATTTACGCTGTTTACGCTCCAGGCGGATCAACTTACCCAACAAGGAAGTCGCCTCGCGCGTGTATTTGGAATGTGTTCTCTCTTTCGTCATACAACTAACTCAGTAACAAATGACCACCATAATAGTCACGATATACCTTTATGTATATCTTAATAGCCTAATTCTACAAAGTAGTCAAAAAAAATGCTGTTGTTACTAGCGGTTAGAGATGTAAATTAGCAATGTGGAAAGATTTTTTATGTCGCGAACGCATTTACGCGACATATAAACGCTTTGTTTGTCGCATAAGATGCGGCCAGGACTAATGTAGCGGCACATCATTATCCGGAATTGCAACCACACGCTCCAGTAGCCCAAGCCAGAATCCACGTAGCTCCTCCAACGGATAAAAGTAGTCCTTATCACCCTTACGCTTGCGTGGCGTCTGGTTCACCCGCAGACCAAAACTGAATTCATCTTCATCATTTTCAGGTAAACAACCGATTTCGTATGACATCCAGTCCAACTCACGGGCTACTTCATTAATGTGTGTCTGTACACTGCGATCCGACCCTTGCGATATCTGAATAGATTCTCCCAACATCATGACCAGGGAGGCCAGATGATCAGACCGCTCCTCATCCAACTGACAAATGGACAAGGCCTCGCGCATCAGCCGATCCAGGAACAGTTCAGGGAGCCGTTCAAAGTCTGGTTTCTTGAGGCCGGTAAATACCATGGCATAGCGGCTCTGTGCTTCCATGGCAATAACACACTTTCGACGCATGACATGAACACGGTGCGCATACCATTGCATAGCGCCTTGAGTGGCCGGCACTTCGATCAAATGGGATTTCAAGTCAGCAGACAATGCTTTGGTAGTATGAATCTGAATCATGCGCTTATTATAAATAAAATTAGTTAGGGCCTGTTAACTGCGTTCGCCCCTCTCTTTAAGCCTGCTTTCTTCAATTCAGCATCACCTAGCCCCCCTTTCACTTCCAGTGATCAACATTAAACCAGTCGTCAATCGAACGATAAAATCCGGAATGTACTGCTTGCGTGAACCAGCCTTAGAATATGGGATTAGAAACCCCGAATGATCGTTCTTAACCCAGGAAGAAACTCCTTTGTGAGTATCTTGCACAGATGATGTCACTGATCATGCGAGCGGGACGTTCCAACAAGTCGAAACAGGCCTTTTATAAAAAATGTGTTGAGAACCTGGCAAAGAATCCCGGTATTGATCCGGCGAATGTTTTGATCACGATTGCTGAGAATCACGATGTTGACTGGTCGTTTCGTGATGGTGTTGCTCAATTTGTCGTATGAATATGGCACGCCCGGAAGGATGATTCGCGCTCCGCGCTCATGCTGCGGACCTCCGGTCCTGGTCGAACCGGCTGTTTGAAGTCGGAGGTTCGAAGCTCTCTGGACAACATATTAAAAAAGGTGGCGTAATGAGCAGCACACCTCCGTCTATTTCGCTTAAAACAGCAAGTTAGCCTCCCCTTTCTCCTTGCGATTGACCTTCAAGGAACGGTCGATCCTGGAACAAGCGGCAGGAGACATGCCTTTGGGAGCGTATATCCGCTCCAAGCTTCTAAACGAAAGCGAAGTGCCGCGCAGGGTGCGCAAACGCACCCAAAAGCCTCTCAAGGACGAGCAAGCCCTGGCCTTGTTGCTGGGCGAGCTTGGCAAAGCGCGGCTTGCCAACAATCTCAACCAACTGGCCAAGGCCGCCAATACAGGCTCCCTGCCTGTCACACCGGACACCGAAAAAGCCCTCCAGAGGGCCTGCGCCGCCGTGCAGGATATGCGGGATTTGCTGTTGCAGGCATTGGGCTTCCCTGCCGGGGGTGCGCCATGATCCTCAAGGGAAGTCAGCGCTCCGGCGGCAGGAAGCTTGCGGACCATTTGCTCCGCGCCGATGAAAACGAGCATGTAGAGCTGTATGAGCTGCGTGGCTTTATGTCGGATGACCTTCATACCGCCTTCAACGAAATCCATGCAGTCAGCAAAGGAACACGCGCCACGCAGTCCTTTTTCTCCCTGAGCCTGAATCCGCCTTCGGCTGAGCAGATGCAGATTGAGGCATTCGATGAGGCTATCGAGCAGGTCGAGCGCAAGCTCGGTCTGGGCGGCCAGCCAAGAGCGATTTTCTTTCACGAGAAAGAAGGCCGTCGCCATGCGCATGTCGTCTGGTCGCGGATCAACACGGGCGAGATGAAGGCGATTAACCTGCCGCATTACAAATTGAAGCTGAGAGACGTGTCCAGAAACCTCTATCTGGAGCATGGCTGGAAAATACCTCCGGGCTTGATGGATCGCAAAAACCGCAATCCGCTCAATTTCAGCCGTGAAGAGTGGCAACAATCCCGCCGCGCAGGGCTGCACCCCAAGGCGGTCAAACGGGCCTTTCAGGAAAGCTGGGCAGCTTCGGATAACCGCAAGGCGTTTACGCAGGCCCTTCTGAGCAAAGGTTTTGTCCTGGCCCGTGGGGATCGGCGCGGCTATGTCGCGCTCGATTACCGGGGCGAAGTCTATGCCGTCGCCAGATATGTCGGGGTGAAGATAAAAGATGTCCGCAAGCGCCTTGGCGATCCCATAGAGCTTCCCTCGATTGAGCAGGCTAGGAGTCAGATTTCTTCGGATATGACAGAGCGGCTCCGCCAGCACCTTTCACATGCTGAAAAGACCAAGAAGCGCCGCTCGGCAGCGCTTGAATTCAAACGCCAGTGCCTGACAGGAAAGCACGAGAAGATTCAGCATCAAAACGAGACGGATACGCTTGTCTCATACCAGCGTGACCCCAGCACTTAAGTCTACACCAGCAAAGCGAAATTCATACGCATGAGCTAGAAATCGAATTGCTGCGGCAGGATATCAAGGACTACCGCGATTTTGGCACTGATAAGCATTCCAGGCTCAGGGAAGAGTACCGCGAAATCTCGGAGTCACCGGAGAGGACACGAACAGCCAAACAAGAGAAAGACCGTGAAGATGATCGCGGCTATGAACCGGAGATTTAAAGAAAGGAGAATAAATGACACAGACGAAATGCCCCACCCGCGGAAACCGCTACCACTGGCATCATGCTTTCGCCAAGTTTGGCTATGACGATCCGGCCACTTACCTCCCGCAAAACATCCTAAACCTGCTGAACACCAAGCCCCCACCTGAACGGCTGTTTTTGCAACAAACATTTCCGCCACCCGGTTTCAGGCAGACTGAATTTTAAAAATGTCCTTAAAATCAGCATGAAACAGGGAAAAGAATGGTACGAAAGTAAGGAATATGCGGCATTATATATAATCTATGTATTATTATTCCGTCATATAATAATAACTTATATATTATTTTATTGTTGCCTTGATATAACTTATATGTTATTTAATAAGGGTGTTATTTATAACGTATAGGTTATTCTCATGCGCCCACAAGATCGTGCCACAGCCCGCCGTCAGCTAGACAAACGCCTCAGCTTCCTGTCCGATGCTGATAGCCTCACGCGTCCGCCATATGGCTGGATCAAGGCTATCCGTGAAGCATTGGGCATGACTACGGCCCAGCTTGGCAAGCGCCTGGGCGTTAGCCAGCCACGGGTCGTTAAAATAGAAAAAGCGGAAAAAGACGGCGCAATCACGCTCGATTCCCTGGAGCGTGCCGCGCAGGCTCTTGATTGCCGCCTGGTTTACACCCTGGTGCCGAGAAAACCGCTTGATGATCTGGTGGCCGAACGCGCAAAAATCATCGCCAAAAAGCGGCTGGAGACCACCGGACACAGCATGAAGCTGGAAGCCCAGGGCATCGAAGAAAACGATGAGAATGAGCAGCTCAAAAGCCTGATAAACAAGATTGTCGCGCAAGGCGGTTCCGTGCTATGGGAGGAGACATGAGCGACGACTACCTTGTTGAACATGACGATGCCTCCACGCCTCTTTCTGCGGAAGAGCTGGAAGGTCTGATCCCTTCCTACATCACGTTACGCTCGGAACTGAACGAGGCGGAACAGGCCAACATTCTTGAAGCCGAAGAATGGGCGTTCAGACGCAAGCGTGTTGTGCTTTCCGAGAAATTCCTGAATGACCTGCACAAGCGCATGTTCGGGCGAGTCTGGAAATGAGCTGGACAGCACCGTCACACTGGCAAGAACATCGGTGTCGATGCTTACCGCATCCCCGTGGAATTGCGTCAGCTTCTGGACGATGTTCGATTCTGGATCAGTAACAATACCTATCAGCCGGATGAAATCGCCACAAGATTTCACCACAAGCTTGTCTGGATACACATATTCCCCAATGGCAATGGCCGTCATGCGCGTCTGGCCACTGATCTGCATCTTACCACCCTGGGCCGGCCTCGTTTTACCTGGGGCCGGGAAAATCTGGTCGATGCCAATGAAACCCGGCAGGCTTACGTGGACGCGCTGCGCGCCGCCGACCAGCATAATTATGGGCCATTGGTCGCCTTCGTCCGATCTTAGTTCCTCTATTCAATAATGCTTTTCAATATGGCGCGCCCGGAAGGATGATTCGCGCTTCGCGCTCATGCTGCGGACCTCCGGTCCTGGTCGAACCGGCTGTTTGAAGTCGGAGGTTCGAAGCTCTCTGGACAACATATTAAAAAAGGGGGCCTGCTACGCAGACCCCCTTTTTGAATATGGCGC
>JBEVVR010000143.1:40746-56692 GCA_040507035.1 Candidatus Thiodiazotropha sp. | reverse complement strand
AGAGTGCGTGAGACCTTCACCTCCAACCTGAAGCACGCCGCCGACAAGCTCGCCGTCGAGGGCATACGCCTGCTCATCGAACCGATCAACACCCGGGACATTCCCGGTTTCTATCTAACCGGCACCCGGCAGGCCCTCGACATCATCGATGCAAGCGGGTCTGATAACATCGCACTGCAGTACGACATCTACCACATGCAGATCATGGAGGGCGACCTGGCAATGACCATCCAGGCCAACCTGAGCAAAATAGCGCACATGCAGCTGGCGGATAACCCAGGGCGCCACGAACCGGGAAGCGGGGAGATCGACTACCCTTTCCTCTTCGATTTCATCGACAAGCTGGGATACAAGGGCTGGATAGGCTGCGAATACAAACCCATGACAACCACCGCTGCGGGACTGGGTTGGGTCAAACCCTACCTCGCTTAAGCGGATATCGACAACAGATCGCCAGCATGACGAACCGCGAAATCACCAAGGAGATTTCATCATCAGCAAAGGCTGAAGAGCTCTAACATCCTATGACGACAAAAACCCAACGCGAGATCCTGCTGGATCTGTTCAGAGCATCGGTGGATGCCGCCATGCCGGCAACTTGCCTGCCATCCCATCTGCCCAAGCCTCCCAAAGGTCGCACCCTGGTGGTCGGCGCGGGCAAGGCTGCGGCCTCCATGGCCAAGGCCGTCGAGCAACACTGGGAAGGCCCACTCTTCGGACTTGTCATCACCCGCTACGATCACGGCGTGCCCCTAGATCACATAGAACTGGTCGAAGCCGCCCACCCGGTACCGGACGATGCAGGACGCCAGGCCGCCAATCGCATACTGGAGATGGCACAAAAGCTTGGCCCCGAGGATATGATGCTCTGTCTGATCTCCGGCGGCGGCTCGGCCCTGCTCGCCCTTCCCGCGGAGGGTATCACCCTTGAGGATAAACAGCAGATCAACAAGCAACTGCTGCGCTCCGGCGCCAATATCAGCGAGATGAACTGTGTGCGCAAGCACCTCTCCGCCATCAAGGGCGGCAGGCTGGCCGCCGCGGCATCCCCCGCGCAAAGCGTCACCCTGTTGATCTCAGACGTTCCCGGTGACGACCCCTCGATCATCGCCTCGGGCCCCACTGTCGCCGATCCCACGACCTTTGCGGACGCCCTATCCATTCTCCAAAAATATGCGATCGAAGAACCCAAGGCGGTGATTCAACACCTGGAACGCGCCGTAGAGGAGACGCCAAAACCTGGCGACGAAAGCCTTGGGCGATCGAGGACAGAGATGTTGATGACCGCACAGGATGCCCTGGAAGCGGCGGCGGCCAAGGCACAATCCCTGGGCTACAAGCCGTTGATCTTGAGCAACAGCATCGAAGGCGAATCCCGGGACGTGGCCCAGGTACACGCCGCCATCGCCTTGCAGATCGCCAATCACAGTCAACCGGCAGAAGCGCCCTGCGTGTTGCTCTCCGGCGGCGAGACCACGGTTACAGTAAAAGGCTCGGGGCGCGGGGGCCGGGATGCCGAGTTCCTGCTTGCCCTGGCGGTGGCCCTCGAGGGTCATCCGCGCATCCACGCCATTGCCTGCGATACCGATGGTATCGACGGCACCGAGGACAACGCGGGCGCCCTGCTTGAGCCAGGTTCGTTGAGCCGGGCTGAAGCCCTTGGCCTCAAGGCCGCCGAACTGCTCAACGACAACAACGGTTATCACTTCTTCTCTGCATTGGAAGATCTGGTGGTTACCGGTCCCACACGGACCAATGTCAATGACTTTCGGGCAATACTCATCGAAGAGTGAACGCTACCGAGTATGCCCTACGCAACCACTTCGCAAATTCGAATCTACTACCAGCGTCAGGGAGAGGGCTGTCCGGTTCTTTTCATACCCGGTGTCGCCGGGGACTTGCGCGTTAAACCGAATATCTTCGACAGCGAGCTGGCACATCGATTCGACATCCTCAGCTTTGACCAAAGGGGAACCGGACAGAGTGACAAGCCGGATATCGAATACACCTTGCAACACTATGTGGAAGATGCGCAGAGCCTTATGGATAGGGTCGGTTGGCAAAGCGCTCATGTCATCGGCGTCTCCTTCGGCGGCATGGTTGCCCAGGAACTGGCACTCACTACACCGCATCGTGTACGCAGCCTGACATTGTGCTGCACCACCAGCGGCGGTGCGGGCGGATCGTCCTATCCGATTCACAAACTATCCGGCCTCTCCGCAGAAGCACTTTCACGCCGCTTACTTGCACTCTGGGATACCCGATATGACGAAGCCTGGCAGGCGCAACACCCCGATGAGACAGCGCAAATGTTGGCCACCACAATAGCCGCCGCTCCCTTTATGAAAGAACCTGGTGGCAGCATCGGCTTTACTCGCCAGATAGAGGCGCGCAAGTACCACAATTGCTATGACCGCCTGCCAAGCCTGCGGCTACCGACCCTGGTGTGTGGAGGAAAATATGACGGCTGGGCAAAACCCGAAGCAGTAAAGAGGCTACATGCACAAATAGCGGGTGCCGAACTAGCCTTCTTTGATGGCGGGCATCGCTTTCTCGATCAGGATCCCGATGCACTTCTGTTTATCGCGCAAACCCTTGAACGTTTCTGCACTGACACATCGTCCTGATGCGAAATCATTAGTCGGAACAAACAGAAAATGTCATGCCTATGGTTAATCTTCCGGGGAGATACGGAAAACCCTGACCAATACGAATAGCCAGTAAGCCGTATAAAACAGGAATATCACCAGCGCAACCAACAACGCCCCTTCATCGAGGCGCACCGGATCGGATAGATTCGCCTCCAGACTGAGCAAGCCCAAGAAGAGCATAAACAGAAACAGGGCGGTGCCAAATTGCCACATCTGTCGACTTAAGTTTGCAATGGCCTGAGAACGGCGCTCCGGTGTCAGCCAATAGTCACGGTTCGGTAGGCTGATCCATTTAACGGGCACGGAATCAAGCAGTCTTGGTGAAAAATAGAGTGAGCAAAAGAGGAATATATGCAGTCCCAGCATGATGAGGGTACTGGCTTGGTTTGACGCCCATCCATCCGGCATCCCGCCCTGAGAGAAATGTATTGCAACTCGATCCGGAAGCATGAACGAAGAGCCCAGGACGAGAGCTACATTTGCCAGGAAACTAATGATAAAGGTAGTACGCATCTTCATTGATAACGAAACACTACACGTTAGAGAAGGCAGAATACCATATCTGTATTCATTTTGCTGTGCATATCGAACTCATCAGAAAACAGACATCTTATACACTTACATAATGATCGATCTGCCATCGAAGACCACTTAGTTGATCAAGAGGACGGTCTACCCCGAGCATATATGTCTATTTATGGCCGGTCATGGTCTGGAGTCTATTGCTTGGGTATATGATGATCTTTGATCACACCCTCAAGTAGAAATTCGACCACTAACGTGATTATTATCGAATTTCACTTAATTATTGCTGGGACAATAGACGGAACCCATGTTTCAGTTGGGATTTCAATATCTCCATTGAACGAAACTCCCAGATAAATCTCCAAGGGCCTGTTAACATGAAACTACAATTTACTATCATACTGTTGCTGTGCATGATGATATCTCCGCTCTACGCCGAGATCTCCGCGATCTTCGTGCACGCCAGCAAACCAATACTCTCAAACCCCCATGACCTCAAATTGTCAGCCGATGGCAACCATCTCTTCGTCTCCGACGTGGGCAACGATCGCATCGCTATTCTCGATCCGCAATCCCTCGAATTGATCACCACCTTTGGCGAGGACCATCAATCCGGTACCCACGACATCGACTTCGACGCACTGGGTCGCGCCTATGTTGCCGATACCCACAACAACCGGGTGACCATCTACTCGCTAAGCGGAATCAGCGCCAGCCTGATCGGTGAACTGACAACGGCCATTCGCGGCCCAGAGGGTGTCCTAGCCCATCCCAACGGTCGCATCTATGTGGCAGGCGCCTGGTCTAACAACTTGGTAATTTTCGATAACGGTAAGAATGCTGCTGAACTTCGCGGCCTCTCCTCGCCCCATGATATCGAGCTTGCGGCCAACGGCTCGGATATCTGGCTGGCTGACGCGGGTAATGACCGCATTCTGTTGTTGACTGCGGATCTCAAGATCAAGGCTGAGCTGAATCGTGAGGCCTACGGCTTTAATGGCGTTCGCTACATGGATCTGCTCGATGACGGCAGCCTGGTCGTGGCGGACAAGAACAACCACCAAATCAAGTTCATTACAGCGGATGGTAAGCTTGAACTGGTGCTTGGTGACGGCAAGCCCGGACTAGGCATCGATAAGTTCAGAACACCTGAAGGCGTGGAACTGCATGGAAGCGATCTTTGGCTGTCGGATTCCGGCAACGACCGCATCGTTCGTTACCGTTTAACCCTGTCCCCCTGATTCAGTCCATCGCGTTCATGCATACGGCGCCAACGCTGAGGAGGGATACGTGCAATCACCTCGAACCCACCCTTGCCATCGGCGAGAAATACCACGGCTTCACCCTCATCCGGATAGACTGGTGTCGCCTCTCTGGCCACATTTCCATGGGCGACGACGATCCGGTTTCGACCAACCGCAGGCGGTGTCGATAGCAAACGCCGCGCACTCGCGATGATTTCATCGCGGTCACCGAAATAATCGGCACTGCGCAAGTTCATCACTTCAGCAGTCTGGATTACCTCCCCTAGATCAAACAGCCTTGCCGTTTCCATGGTCCTGCAATAGGGGCTTGCCAATAGCTGACCCACTGGAATATCCAGCTTACGGATCGCCTCTCCAATTTGTCTGGCATCAGCACGACCACTGTCCGAAAGTTGCCGCATTTGACTGTCGTCACAACTCAACCAATCCCCGGCTTTGTTGACTCGGTCCTGCTCCGACCAATCTGTCGCCACATGGCGAAAATAGAGGGTATAACCACCACTGCGTAACTGCGCCACCAGCTCGGTGTCATCAACAGCAACCACCGATTGCGGCGCAAGCGAGAGAGAAAACAACAGCATACAGAGTAAAATTCGAATCTGTCTTGTTATCGCAGGTACTCTCGATACAGCAGAGCCACCGCTGTGCACAACTGCATATTGGTAACGCTTCATTTTGTAACCCAACGTTCACCAGATACCTATCATAGATTTCGAGTATAGCCGAGTAAAAAAAGCTATATACCGGTTTGAATAATGGATTAAACCGCGCTCTGGATTCTGTCAACCTGTAGCCGCAACCGAGATCAGATCATGGCCTTCAAATGAGCCTCTACACAGGACCCCAGTGAAGCGATGTTGTAACCGCCCTCGAGGACCGAGACCAGGCGACCTTGTGCATATTCATCAGCCACTTCCCTTATCTTGCGGGTGATCCATTCGAAGTCAGCTTCACCCAGTCGCAGCTGGGCCAGTGGATCGTTTTCATGGGCATCGAAGCCGGCGGAAACCAACATCAACTCAGGGGCAAAATCGTTCAATGCGGGCTCTATCTGCCGCGCAAACGCCTCGCGGAACCGGGCACCTGATGTACCCGCCGGTAAGGGCACATTTACAATATGCTCGGAACGGGTATCCGCGCCGCTTCCCGGAAAGAAGGGGTGTTGAAAGGTGGAACAGAAGAGCACCGACGGCTCGTTGCGAAAGATATCCTCCGTGCCGTTGCCGTGGTGCACATCGAAGTCCACGATGGCGATCCTTTTCAGCGCATAACGATCCCTGGCGTAACAGGCACCCACGGCAACATTGTTGAATATACAAAATCCCATAGCCCGCCTGGTTTCCGCATGGTGGCCGCAAGGTCGCACATTACAGAAGGCACGCTCCGCCTCACCCGAGTAGACCAGGTCGACCCCCTTTATCACAGAGCCCGCAGCCCTCAATGCTGCATTCAGTGAATGCGGCGACATGCAGGTATCGGGGTCGAGATAGAGATAGCCCTCGGTAGGGGCAGCGGAGAAGATTGCGTCAACATATTTTTCGTCATGGGCCCGACAGAGTTGCTGACGACTGGCAAGGGGAGCCTCGTGGCGTTGCAGCTTGTTCGAGACCCCGGATCTCGGCAAATAGTCATCGATCGCCCTGATCCGCGCTGGGGATTCAGGATGGTGAGGTCCAGGGTCGTGAAGTTCACAATCCTCATGGTAAATGTAAGCTATTGCCATTCGATCACACTCTTTCGAATTCTATTCGCGCCCAGATGCCATGCCGACGCTTCGAGCCTGCAAATTGCCGGCGATGTTTGACTGCCGTCGAACTTGCTATCGCTCTCGGTGGTGTCGATACTCATCGAGTAGACAATACCCGGCAGATCAACAGCCAAACAGACATTACCCTGTATTACGCATACCCGCGGCAATCGCATTGATAGAGCGCAACAGGGGATCGAGACAGGCATCGCGGTCGCTCTCCCTGGTCTCCGGGTTTCGATAGCGATGCAGGAGTTCCAACTGGATGTGATTAAGCGGATAGAGGTAGAGGTCCCTACGGCTGAGGGATGTCTTGAGCAGTGGATTGTCGTCGAGCAGCTCATCTATCTTGGCGATTTTACAGATCCACTTCACGCTCCTGAAGTACTCATCCCTGATCATGCCGAATACCCGCTGCTGGGTCCGATCGTCACTGCACAATTCGGCATACTCCTGGGCTATATCCATGCTCGACTTGAACAGGGCCATCTGGGTATTGCTCAGCAATGCGCGGAAGAAGGGCCACTGCTGATACATCTCTCTGAGGGCCTTCAGATTTTGTTTCTGTCCTTTGCAGCAACCCTCCAGGGCCGTGCCTATACCGTACCAGGCCGGCAAGGTCTGTCTCGACTGCGCCCAGCCAAAGACCCAGGATATGGCACGCACCGAGTCCTTGGAGAGATCACCCTTGGCACGATGAGAAGGGCGCGAGCCGATATTCAGCAGACCGATCTCGGACACGGGTGTCGCACAATAGAAGTAGTCGAGAAAGCCAGGAGTCTTCTCTGTCAGTTGGCGATAGGCAGTCTCACCCTTGTTCGCAAGGAAACGCATATTCTCATGAAACGACTCCTGGTCCGGTTCGATCTCGCGGATCAATCCGATGCTCGCGTTGATGACCCCGGAGAGCCCCATGGTCAACTCGTAGATCGCGGTCTCCCGGTTGCTGTACTTATACGAGAGTACTTCACCCTGCTCGGTAAACTTGATCTGACCCTGAAGGGTGCCGGAGGGTTGCGAACGGATGGCATCGTGGGTAGGCCCACCACCACGGCCGATGGTGCCGCCGCGACCATGAAACAGACGGATGCGCACCCCCCGCTCCTGACCCAGGGCGATCACCCGCTGCTGCGCCCGGTAGAGGAGCCAGACGGAGGCCAGGATACCGCCATCTTTGGCTGAGTCCGAGTAACCGAGCATCACCTCCTGCAACCCCCCGTGCTGTTTCAGCAGCTGGGCATAGACCTTTTGATCGAGCAGCTCGCACATCACCGGTTCGATACGCGACAGGTCATGGATGGTCTCGAACAGGGGAGAGACCCCGATGCGACAATAGACACCATTACCACGCTTGCCGCAGAGTCCCTTCAGGCTCGCCAGAAACATCACGTTCATCACATCGGAGGCGTGATGGGCCATGGAGATGACATAGCGGCCGATCACCCGGGGACTGATCATGCGCTGCATCTCTTCGACCACATCGAAGACCCGCAGGACCTCCTGCGTCATCTCCGCAAAGCGGCCGGCATCCGCTAGCGATGGTGCATTCAGAATCAGATCGGCGAGGAGTTTTAGCCGTGCCTCCTCATCCAACCCCTCGTAGTCTTGCTCGATCCCCAGCACGCTCAACAGATCGGCAACAGCCCGAGTGTGCACCGCCGACTCCTGGCGAATGTCGAGTCGCGCAAGATAGAAACCGAAGGTACGAACCAGTCTTATGAGATCCAACAACTCCGCATTCGCCGCATCCGCATCACCATGGCTGTTCAAGGAGTCCCGGATCAGCTCCAGGTCACGGAGAAAATTGACTTCATCCCCATAGCCTGTAACCAGATCCTCAATCGAGGCTCCGTCAAGCCAGCTCTTGCCCCTTCGTTCCACCTGCCGCAGACGCAGACCGATGATATAGAGCTTGCGGCGGTAGGGCTCTCCCTGAAAACGCTCCGGCCAGGTCTGGTCAAATCCCTGGCGGTAATCGTCATCCTCCTTGAGGCTTGCATTGAAGGCCGGCGACAGGGTGCAGAACTCTTCGGAGTGAGTGAGTATGCCGACCAGCTTGTCCACCCGTTCGATGTATGCGCGAACGATAGTGAGGTGCTGGGTCAGGATCGCCTCGCGGGTGGTCTCCGCGGTGACATTGGGATTGCCGTCCCGATCGCCACCGATCCAGCTGCCGAAGCGGATCATCGCCGGCACATCGATACCGTGAAAACCCTCGTGATCCTGATAGGAGCGCCTGATCGCATTCTCCAGGCGGCGATAGACCACGGGGATGGCGTCGAACACCGCTTCCCGAAAGTGGTACATCCCCATGCGGACCTCCTGATGCACCTCCGGTCGCGCCGGACGTATATCGTTGGTCTTCCACAGTGCCTGAATATGGGTACGCAGCTTGCGGGTATGGGTCTCGGTATGCTCCAGGGTCGATGAGGGCGCATCCAGGGCCTCGTTGCTTTCGAAAATCCGTCTCATCTGCAACAGGATGGCGCGACGCTTCGACTCCGTCGGGTGGGCGGTGAAGACCGGCATGTAGCGAACGTCTTCAAACAGATCCTGCAGCTCCTCGGGTTCTACATCCATTTCACGTAACTCGCGGATACAGGCATCGAAAGAGCCCTTCCACAACACCCCGCCCTGGGCGGCCACACTGCGGCGCTGACGGTGTTGAAAACTCTCCTCTGCGGTACTGGCCAGCTGGAAGTAGATGTTGAACGCCCGAATCACCGGCCGCAGGGCATCGGGTGAGAGCACACTGATCAGCCGATTGAGCCTGGCATGTCGTTCCGCATCAGGATGCCGCCGCAACTTGATAAAGCCCTTGCGCAGACGCTCGATGGTACGCAGCACTTCGGAACCCGACTGGGTGCTGATCACATCGCCCAGCAGATTGCCGAGCAGCTTAACCCGGGCGCGTAAGTCCGAATCGTTTTTCACACAGGCATCGACAAACGGATCGCTCACAGATCTCTGCTCCCTTCGATAGCACTGGACTCAGCGTTTCGCAACTCAGTGTTGTAAATGATCACCCCATTACTCCCATGAACTTGGCAGGCGCCGACCTCACCCATACCATTTAGAGCGGCAAACAGGCGGCAATCGGTTTATATCGTGGAAGTGAAAAGTCTACCTATTTGGTAGCAGATCGTGAAACCCATCTGTAAAAGTCGGTCGCATTGCCAATCAATGACCCAATTACTATTTGCTCGACATAGCTAACCAACTATTTATACAGCAAATAAGTGGATGGCATGCTGTATACAATATGCATTTTATATGAATGGAATGTGGATTTCCATTATGCAAACGTCGCCTTCAGCAGAGTCCTGACCTGCCTGAGCAGCCGGTTTGTGCAGGAGCGCGGTTCTACCCGAGAGGCTACACCACTAGACCGGCATAGGCCAGATAGTCATGATCAATTGCGGAATCGGCTGTTGAAGTGATGGATCAAGCGCCCAATCCAGTTAATGGAAACATCGTTCTCACCCGCTGCCGTCAATTCTTCGGCCACTTTGGCCGGGGCGCCATCGCTGGACCTCGCGGGCATGCCCTGGGCGCCCGGTATCCTGTAGCTGTTCTTCAAAACATCAACCGCGCCCGGCAGGCCAGCGATCCAATCGATAAACCGCCTGGATGTCCCGGGATCGGGAAATATGGCGCCATGCTGGGGCACGATTCTCTCTATCTCCAGCCCACTAACCATCTCAGCCCAACACCTGTTGGCCTGATTCGAGGGCATATAGCGGAGATGGAAGCTCTCCATATAGTCAATATGGGCGTCAAAGTCAGTTACCTCCAGATAATCTGGACCGATGGATGCACCCAGGTCACCGGAGAAGAGGGTTTTCGAAACCGCATCATAGACCTGAAAATTCCCTGCGGAGTGGAGAAAATGAGCGGGTAGCACAATCAACTCCGTATTGCCCAGCTGGAGACGCATACCTTCATCCGGTATAGCGTGAAGGCGAGGCAGCAACAACTCATCGACACCAAAGTGCGGGATGAAGCGCACCCAGAGCTTGGAGATCAGCGCATCCGCATCAGTCAACATCAGCCAGGCATTCGCCGCTGCGATAATGTCAGGATCCTGATGAGAAAAGAAGAGATATTTCAACTCATTGATCGGCAACAAAGCAGAGACTTCATTGAGTACTTCGTAGTGTGCCTTATGTCCGCCTGGGTCAAGTAATATCGCTTCATTAGCGTTACGGATAACCACTTGATTGGTCGGCACCATCTCACCCTGACCAAAGCCCTCCAGCAGGATGAAAGTGTGACCATCTTTGTCGAAAAGTTTAGTTGAGCCCATCTGCCTCTCCCCGATCAGTTCGAGACAAGCGCTTCTATTTTATCTACTGCCTTGGGGCCTTCTAAGCGAATTAGACCTAAATTGGCTCGCCGTGGCGCGCGTAAAGCAAGAATGGCCGCACTACCGATCATGTAGATGATCAGGGTCTCGCTGCTACCTTCGATCACAAGGTCATGCATATCACCAAGATCTGCTGACTTCGTGATGCGGCTGCCCAAACCTACAGCAGACGCACCCATGGCGGCAATCCGCGCGGCTTCGTCTTCAGTAAAATCCGTACCTATTGAAAGACCGTCTGCCGATGCAATCATCACACCCGTTACATCCGGGAGGTTTTCCCGCAACTGTTGAATGACACCCGCAAAATCTTCTTGTTTTCCCATTTCAATACTCCCTTAGACAAACATCATCTCTGTTGAGATGCACAACTTTCCTTCGACACTTTTTCTTACATTAGTGACACTTTTTACACACTTTAGACTTAAATAAATTAGCGCTTCAAGGTCTCTATTCACTAACGGGGCCTAAAAAGCCTGAAATGTAACAAGCTCAATATGATCAGTGACAATCCCATTTTAAATTGATAGGCTGGCTGTGCCATGGAGAATGACCGTTCCAAGGAGGAGAGGCGCAGCGCGTTTCACATTATGCCCGCTTACAAAATAACAGAAGTTGGTTTCGATCATACTGAATCCATTTTCTTGCGAACCACCATCGAGATGGCTTCAGGTTATGACATCTCAGAATGGCGCTGGGTTACAGGCCGGGATGCTGACGTCATTCTCGTAAACTCGGACCATGAAGAGTCTATATCAGAATTTCCTATCGATAAACCTGCTCAAAACCAAATTAGACCCATTCTAATCAACTGCTTCTCGAGTGGTGAAAAGGGCGATTCCTTTTTGTACACACTGAAAAAACCCGTTACCTACACAATGATCACCGGGCTATTGCGTGAAATCGAAAGAGAAATATCAGCAGTAATACAGATTTCCACCCCTCATACGGAACAGCCTGAAGAAAACAGCAAAGAGCAAGACCCCGGCACTTCCACGCAGAAACCGATCCTCAGTGAAGCCAGGAAACAACCTGAAATCCATACCTTCTCCACCTCACATCAAATCGATGACAGTCAAGCCCCTGACGATCAGCCGACCGGGATTGATGAGGATAGTGATTATGATGTCTATGCTCTCTTAATGGATTCTGAATTCGATAGCTTTCAACCACAGAAAACATCAACACAAAATAATACCAACCCTCAACAGGCCGCGAATACTCAGGATAAAGTGCCTGCAGTACTTCGCAGGATACAGGCAAACATTAAAATAGATCAATCAGCAAAACGGCTTCGTGGCCTGATCGATAAACATCTCTTAACAAAACTTAAAGCTACGGGACAGGGACTAAACAGCACTATCAGTGCATTCTTAAACAAATTCTAAGCAGCAAATAGTATCAACACGCTTTATGCACAAGCTGATTGTAAAAAAAATATCCCGCAAGGGTGTGGCCGCAGGTGATTCACTTAACCAACTCGCGAACCACAAGATTGAAGCCTGCCTGCTCCCCAGGCAAACTCAACTGTTACCAACATTTCCCATTTCGGACTGGAGTAACTCTTTTTCCCAATATCTCGTGAAACGGGTAAGAAGAAATCCCAGGGATTTACGCGCCCATGTCCAGCGCACGCTACTCTATCTTTCCAGACGTGATACTGAATCAATATACGCAGCATTGATCGATCTGTTTCTAATCCTGCGTAATCGGGGTTGGCATATCCGAAACAACCTATTGACACAGGCCATGCCAATCTTGCAAGAGGAGCAATACCAATTTCTTAAGAAACATCTGGAAAGTGGCCTTAACACCAGCGACCCCTTACCTGCCAAAACTTTTTCCTGCTTGTCCAGAGGCCACTCGGGAACCACACAAATTGTCATCCGAAAATCAACTGACGCCAACCATTCAGGCGCCAGTCCCCATGAGCAGGCGATGGAACGATACCGCCAGAATGACTGGCTAACCGCCATGGTCATACTGGAAAATGCCTTACATCATGATCCTGGTGACGAGCCTGTGTGCCGTGAATTGCTATCCCTGTACAAACTGCAGCATGCGCGAGAAGCGTTTTACAGAACCTACGCCGGCCTTTTTGGCAGACGACTCGCTTTGCCGGATTTGTGGCGAGACACGGAAAGATTTTTCCTCGATTCAACACACCTGACCAACCAGGACCAAACCCGATCAACTTAATGTGATAGCGATGGCAAACCATGTCTGAATATCAACTAGTCGAAGAATTTTATCTGTTACCAACAACCGCCGGTGCTTTCTATGCGGTTTCAGGACAGGACGACGAGCCGATTCGACGTCTCATGCTGGTGTTGTTGAAACAGAAGAAGAGTCTGCAGATAAATACCGAAAATCTTTGTCAATGGTTGAAGATCAATGATGAACAGAAAGCCCTTGCAATACTCCACCGCGCACAGACGCTCTCCCTGGTTCAAGGATTTCGGCAACCTCAACAGGTTTCTGAAACCGGTATTGGACAGCAGCTAAAGAATATCCTTCCACATCTCTCATCCATCGGAAAAGGCTTACTGGTTGATTGGAACGGTCTTCCACTGGTTCACTGTGGCCTCGACGATACAACCGCCGACATGCTCTCCGCGCTAAGTGCCGACCTGATCGCAGTACAAACACGCCACGCCGAGCGCTTGGCGAATAACCTGGGCCTAGGGGCACAAGGATGGGCGGCTGTAGATGCCTACGGTTCCAGCAGAATAGGCGCATGGCCCCTGTTTATCGGTGATGAGCATTTTATGCTGGTGCTACTTGGAGAACCCAGATTGAACCAGCCCGAGTTTATATCGCTGGTCTGGGTTCTGATTAATCGATACAGTTAACAGAATAGATCCGATTTCGCAACCTGGGTGATGGTATTGATCGCCGGATGTTTGATATGCCGTTCAGGCGATATCACATAGAAGCTTTCTGTAATCTCATCAGAACGTCCCACGACCTCCACCCTGTATTTTTCTATCACTTCCTGCTCAACCGCGGTAGGAGAGGTAAAAACACCCGTACCACGCTCTCCGAAAGTCTTCATTAAGGCCCTGTCCTCAAATTCCGCAACCACTACCGGTTCGATCTGCTGGCGCTGAAACCAGATTTCAAGATTGCGTCTCAAACTGCTGCCGCTGCTTGGCATCAACATGTTTTGCCCATCCAGACTCAGGGGAAAGTCAGAACGCAGGCTTTGGGCTTTATCGGCTGCAGCGAAAAAGCTGATCCCGCTTTCACCCAAGGCATGATTGTATGCACGAATATTTAAAGTGGGATTGATTGGGCTGTCCGCCAGTACCATATCGAGTTTATGTACAGAGAGATCCGCCAACAGATCCACCAAGGGTGCTTCGTGGCAGACCAACTTCACTGGATCCTGCATTTGCAACACGGGTTCGAGTACACGATAGGCGAGCAGCTTGGGCACCACCATCGCCACGCCTACTTTAAGGGTTATCACAGTACCTTGAGTACGACCGGACAGTACGTCCTGCAGTTCTATGCCAAGACGAAACATCTCATCCGCATAGGAGAAGACCAGACGGCCTGTTTCCGTCAACACCAGACGTCGTCCCTCTTTGCGGAAGAGTTCACTGCCTACCTGGGTTTCCAACTCTCGCAGCTGACCACTGATAGTCTGTGGTGTGATAAACAACGCCTCCGCAGCCTTTACAATCGTGCCATGACTGGCAACAGCCCAGAAATAGCGCAAGTGCTTGAGGTTCAGCTTGAGATTCTGCATATCTCCTCCAGGTTTGGACGATCAATCCATGACCTTCGAGTTAACTTGACCATGCATGTCAGTGCAACTCATTGTACAGGTGAAACGAAACTCGGCGGTTTTACCGCCAGTATCGATGCCCGAGTGTTCTGCAACACCTCCTCGGCGGTGTTACCAATAAAGAGTCCCGGAATACCGCTTCTTCCCACGGTACCCATCACGATCAGGTCTGCCTTGAGCCTATCCGATATCTGGTGAATCACAGTAGAGGCCTCTCCCTTAATCAGATGCACTGCCGCGTCACTTACCGACATGGCATAGTTCTGCAGCAGTTCATGCAGTGGTTCCCTGTGCTGATTTATTGCCTGATTCATAAGCAGATCGTATTCGGTCTGTGAGAGGCGAAAGCGCCCGTCGCGCAACAACGACTCGCCGTGGACTGTCCAGGCATGCACCACGTCGACCTTTGCCGACTCCCTGCGACCCAGGGATGTGGCCAGGTCCATGACCAGCTGAGCACAGTTGTCGCTTGCCGGAGCCATCGGGTCCACCGCGGCCAACACCTGTTCATATTGAGCCGCCGCGCCCGGTCTGTCCACCCATACCGGACAGGGGCATTTACGCAGCAGATGCAGATCCGTACTGCCGAAGATTCGATCGGAAAGACCGTCGCAACAGCGTGCCGACTTGATAACCAGGTCGTAGCCATGGGAGGCAACCGCTTTGATCACCTCGATAAACGGCGTACCCACAAGCACCTTGGTGTAGGTCAGACTCTCCTTCGTCTTAAAGGGTTCGGCAAGCGCTTCCAGCTGCTCCAGCCGCTGCTGTTTCAACATCTCCACCAGGTCGAAATCGAAACGCTTCGTGACATCCTCAGGTATCTCGATAGGCGCTATCACATCCAGCAAGGTCAATCGTGCCTGATTGTTTTCTGCCAACAGAAAGGCTCGTTCCAGCGCATGATCGGGGTCATGGGTTCCTTCGGCAAAGTAGACGATGTTTTTGAAACGTTTCATCTCATATCTCCTAAATAGTCAGTGTCAGATCAAGGTCCCCAACAGCGCGAGCATCAGTAGCAACCACCACACAGCGGGGTTTCCCAGGGCCGGATTGGGCTGGCTGCGGGAAACAGCCTGCAGGGGTTGCACGGCCTGTTTCAGCAACTCCCAAGGCGGTCGCAAGAGATTGCTCACATCAGGCAAGCCGCTATGGATCTGTGTGGCGCCGAGGATGAACCGCTCACCCTTGAGCCTTATCGGGAAACTCAGTGAATCGACCCATCGCTGTAGAAGCAGTCCCAGGATGAACAGTGCAATACCCGAAGTCAGTGGCAACAGCGCCTTCCATTCAAAGGCCATTGCCTCCCATAAAAAGGGTGTCCAGACAGCGACCGGCAGCAGCAACAGCCATCCCAGCAGAGTGACAGAATCTTGCTGCGCAGAGAGAGGTCTGCCCTTGAGCAGCCATAGGAAGCGCCCCATCAGCGCCACCCCTGCAACACCGGATAGCAGCAACACACCGAACAGCTGCTCACCCAGGAAGGCCGATAAGGCGGACTTGGCTGCCCCTCCACCGGTGAACGGAAGCGCTGCCAGAGAGAGGGCCAGTAGCACCAGGGCGGGCAACAACCAAGGAGTGGCACTTCGGCGCTGCCAGAGC
>JBEVVR010000143.1:13555-40646 GCA_040507035.1 Candidatus Thiodiazotropha sp. | reverse complement strand
GCACTCAGCCCCATCAGGGCAAAGCCCACATAGAAGGTCAGCATGTCGGCGGCGAGAATCAACAGGCCGTTGCCCGCCAGGGCGAGCAGGAAACTCTGTTTGACGTAACCGGCCGCCCCCAAGGTCAGATCCTTTTGCGGTATAAACAGCGCCGCCAACATCCAGATCAGAGCGCCGAAGAGGAGAAACAGACGCCCCGTCGAATCCAGCAAGAAATGCACACCCAACAGCAGCCATGGAATGGTGATGCCACTCCCCTGCTCCGCCATCAAGCCAACGAAAAGGGCCGGCAGTGCCGCTGCAAAGAGCCACCAGCGACTCTCCAGGCGATGGGCGAAGAGTGCCATCAGGATCGGCACCAGGGGGACTAATAAAAGTATCACTCCGTTCATTGTCTGTACTCCCTGCCGGCAATCAGCTCGGCCCACTCCAGGGGACTGTAGGGGGCCGCCGCAAACAGCCCGATCAGCAGCGCAAGGGCCGCGGTGGTCAGCGGCGGCCAGAGCAGCGGGTCAGGCAACTCTCTGGCACAACCCGCGGTCTTATCCGCCGGCCAGGATGTGACCTGGGATTTGAACCAGGCCCGGTAGAGGATGGGCAGGAAATAGGCGGCATTTAGCAGGCTGCTGGTGATCAACACCGGCAGCACCCAGGCAGCGGCGCCGGCCTCTACCGCTCCCAGCCCCAGGTACCACTTGGAGATGAATCCCGCCACCGGGGGGATACCGATCATACCCAGGGCACCGATAGTGAAGGCCAGGGTGGTGCCGGGCATGCGCCGACCTACCCCATCCATCTCGCTGACCTGATGGATGCCAAGGGCCTCCGCATAGTTGCCAGCGGCGAAGAAGAGGGTGATCTTCATCACCCCCTGATGCACCAGGTGGACCAGACCGCCGATGGTGGCCAGGGGACCGAGGATTGCTGTACCGAGGACGATGTAGGAGACCTGGCTCACCGTCGAATAGGCGAGGCGTTTTTTCAGATGGTCCTGGGACAGGGCCTTGACCGAACCGTAGATGATGGTGATTGCCGCCACAACCCCGAGCAGTGTCAGCACCCCCAGCTCGGCCGCAAACTCCACCCCGTAGACATCATAGACCACCCGCACGATACCGAAGGCCCCGGCCTTGACCACTGCCACCGCGTGCAGCAGGGCGCTGACCGGCGCCGGCGCCACCATCGCCTGGGGCAACCAGCCATGCAGGGGCACCAGGGCCGCCTTCACCCCGAGCCCGAGGATCAGCAGCAGGAAGATCCAACGCAGGGTACTCTGATCGAGATTCGCATATTGATCGAGGATGCCGCCCTCGACGAACTCCACACCGCCGGTCAAGGTATGCAACCAGACCGCGCCGATCATCAGCAGCAAACCGCCGAACAGGGTATAGCGCAGATAGATACGCGCCCCGCGCAGTGCCTGCGGTGACCCCTTGTGCGCAATTAGCGGATAGGTGGCCAGTGTCAGCAGTTCATAGAAGACCACGAAGGTGAAGAGGTTGCCCGCCAGGGCCAGCCCCACCGTTGCGGTGACACAGAGACTGAAGAAGCCGAAGAAGCGGCTGCGATGGGGGGTATGCTCCAGGTAACCGATGGCGTAGATGGTGGTAACCAGCCACAACAGGGTGGAGAGGGAGACGAACAGCACCGACAGGGCATCCGCATGGAGGACAAATTCCAGACCCGGCGCCATGGCCCAGCGGGTCTCAAAGACCTGCTCGTGAAACACTCCCCAGATGAGCACCCCCACCAGCACCATTTTGACCACGGCGCCCAGCAGATTGAGCAGGGTTCTCAGACGGTGACGCTCCTCCGGCTGGAAGAAGATCAAGACTCCGGGGATGAAGGAGCTGAGCAGAATAGCCACCGGCAGCCAGACCGACATCGTCATCATCCTATCCCCCCGGCCGCATAGGCAGTAATTGGAACAAGATCCCACACCGTCGTGGCCCAAAAGCCCAGCAGCAGGGTCGCGATGAGCGCCAGCAGCATAGCCGGTATCTCCTCCCTGCCCACCGAAAGCGAGGGACCCACCCCCTCACCCGGCGCAAAGGCGTGCCCCAGGAGACGGAAGATATAGGCACCCGCCAGCAAGGTGCCAATGGCTATCACCGGCAGCCAGATCCACTGACCGGTGACGAAGACAGAGGAGAGCAGCTGCCACTTCGCCAGAAAACTGCCACTGGGCGGCAGGCCGATCAGCGCCACACCCGCCAGGGCGATGGTGAAGGCGGTCACCGGCAGGGCCCGCGCGGTGCCGCCCAGCTCGGCAATGCGATCGTGGCCGGCCCGCTGCATGATCACCCCGGCGGCAAGGAAAAAGGCGCTCTTGGCAAAGCCATGGGTCAGGGCCAGCAGCACCAAGGCACCCAGGGCGAGATCTCTCCCCTCCCCTTGCGGCAATGCCGCCAACAGGGGCAGAAACAGGAACAGGTAACCCAGCTGGGCCACCGTGGAGTAGGCGGCCATCAGCTTCAGCCGCTCAGCCCGCAGGGCGGCCCAGGAACCCCAGACCACCGCAATGGCACCCAGCACACCGACGATTAGCGCCGCCGCCTGGGTCACCACCCCATCGAACAATTCGAGCCAGAGCCGCAAGATCAGATAGAGCGCCGCCTTCACCACCAGTGCGGAGAGCACCGCGCTCACCGGCGCGGGAGCGTTGGCGTGGGCGGGGGGCAGCCAGAAGTGGAGCGGAAACAGGGCCGATTTGATCAGCAATCCGCCGGTCATCAGGCTGAGGGCGACCCAGGCGGTGGGGCCCGCCTCTATGGCAGCACCCAGTGCAGCCATGTCCAGGGTGCCGTAGCCTGCATAGACCAAGGCAACCCCCATCAAAAAGGCCAGGGACCCGAGCAGTCCCAGCACAAGGTAGCGCAATGCCGCCCGCAGTGATTCCCGGCTGCCGCCCAGACAGGCCAGCACCACCGCCGACAGGCCCAGCAGCTCCAGGGTGACATAGAGATTGAACAGGTCCCCGGAGAGGAACAGGGCATGCAGGGCTGTGATCAACAGCAGCCAGAGCACCCAGAACTCACCCCGTCTGTCACTCTGTGAGAAGTAGACACTGGCATAGACCGCCACCGCCATGGCCACCAGGGAGGACATCGACAACATCAACAGACTCAGGCCGTCTGCGCGCAGGGCAATACCCAATCCTGGCGCCCAGCCACCCAGGGCCAGTTCGATGGGTCCGGTTTCTACCAGCTGCCTGGCGACCAGCAGTACAGCCAGCAGCGACAGAGCGGTGCCCGCTACACCAATCCAGGTGGATCTGCCGGGCCACAGCAGCGCCAGCAACGCGGCAAGCAGTGGCAGGGCGACGGGCCAGATCAGCAGGTTACTCATGGTCCATCTCCCGCAAGCGACGGTTGAGCGCCAGGGCCAAGGCGGTGGCACTGATCGCCACCACCAGACCGGTCAATACCAGGGCATGGGGAACCGGATCCGTGGTCAGGGAATCGCCCCGGTAGGCGAGGGAGACAAAGACCAGGAAGACACCGGCGCCACTGACGTTCAAGCCCAGAATCCTGTGCAGAAGGGCATCACGCAACAGGGTAGTTCTCACCCCCAGCATGAAAATCACCGCACCGGTCAGTGCATAGATCAGGGCCTGAGTCATGCTGAGACCTCCCGGTTGTTTTCTTTATCAACCGCAGTCAACCAACCCTGCGGCCTGCCACCCCGATAGGCCAGCACCAGGGCTGCGGCGATGGAGGCGGTGGCGGCACTCTCTATCACCAGGATCAGGGCGCCGGACCAGGCTTTGGGATATTGCAGCACCTGCCCGCTAGAGAGGGTCACGCCGAGACCGATGATCAGAAACAGACCGATGCCGACAACCAGCAGCCAACGCAGCCGAATACCCCCAGGCAGCCCCGCGGCATCCTCTCCCGCCAGTCGCAGCAGGATACCGGCCGCCGCCAGGGTTGCCCCTGCCTGGAAGGCGCCCCCCGGTGCGTGGGCACCGACCCAGAGCAGATAGCCGGCAGTCACTATCAACAAGGGAACCAGCCAGTGAACCAGACCACAGAAGACGGGACCCGCCTGTCGGTAACCTCTGCGCTCCCGCCCGACCACCATCACCCCGAGCACGGCAGTCAACACCACCACCAGTTCAAGCAGGGTGTCATAGGCCCGGTAGTTGAGCAGCACGGCTGTGACCGGATTGGATACCCCGCTCTGGGCCAGCATGGCATGGGCGAGGGGCGCCAATCGCTCCACCGGTTCTGTATAGATGGTGAGCCAGAGTACCCAACCGATGAGGCAGGTCATGGTCAATGCAAACAGGTCGACCAGCCAACGACCGCTGCGGGAAACCTCTCCAGCAGCAACCTTGCCACCCGTCTCATCCCGCAAGGCAACCAGTAACAAGGCACCGGCCAATCCTGCCCCGATGGCGGCCTCGGCCAAGGCCAGATCGGGGGCCTGCAGTCTTGCCCAGACAATCGCCAACAGCAGGCCGAAGGCGATAAACAGAATCACACCCCGCTTCAGATCATCACTGGAGAGTGCCGCCCAGGCCATGCCGATCAACAAAACCGCCAGCATAAGATCGGGAATCATCGTCAGGCTCATATTCATCACTGATGATTCCTCCTCAGGGCATATTGGGATATCAGATGGGCTGAAGCTGCACCACCCAGCAGCGCCAACAGCCAAATCAGCAGCAGCTTTAATGCCACCAGCAGAGAGCCATGGAACAGTGCAACCCCCACAATCACCAAGCCCAGGCCCAGATTGTCGGCTTTGGTCAAGGCATGCAGCCGTGAATGCAGGTCAGGGAGTCGCAACAGCCCGATGGCACCGAAGAAAAAGAAGGCGATACCCAGGAAAACCAGGATCGTTGCCAGGAGATCAACCATCGTTACTCTCCCGTCGCGTCATGGCAGCAGTGACAACAGCCGCCAGCAGTACCAGCACTAACCCCACATCGAGCAACGCCGTCAACTGCATCGAAACAGAGAGCAGTAACAGAATCGCCACACCTCCTGTGCCGAGTAGAAGGATCGCTAACAGTCGGTCTTCCAGGCTGGGGCCCCTCAGTGCTCTGATCATGCCCAATACCAGGCTCAGCAACAGCAGAAGCAGCGCTAGCAGCAACAGAAGATCGATGGGTGGATTCTGCGCAGTCACAGGCCTTCTCCATAAACGGCAGCGACCATCCGCTCCAGGCGCACCAGCTCAGCGTTCAGATCGACGCTGCTATCCAAGGCATGTATGCGCAGAGACTCCCTATCCAAGTCAGCAGCCAGGGTTCCGGGCAATAGGCTGAGGCTGTTGACGAACAGCCGTCTTGCCGATGGATGGGTCAGCCGCATGGGGTATTCAAGAAATCCGGGGGCGATGCGCATCTTCGGACGCATGACACGGGAGGCCACATCGATACCGCCTAGCACCGATTCCCAGACAAAATAGGGGAGGAATTTGAGCAACCCCACCAGGTTCAATGCTCCCTCGGCGGGAGCACGCAGCCGTAGTATGCTCCAGCTGGCCATAGCCACCACCGGCAATCCCACCAACCAGGATTTCCAGTCATCCCCGGTGAGCAACAGCCAGATCAGTGCAAACAGACCCGATGCAGAGAGCGCATAGAGGGGATTGCCGGCAAACAGGGAGCTGTCGTTGAGAGCCCTCCTGATCGATCTCTCTGGCACGCCGGCGTCCCTATCAATGGTGGTCATGAAATCTCGCCTCACACATGTTTATCTCCTGGGTGATCAACCGCTCACAAGGGTTGAAGTACGCTTGGTGATAGTTATGAGGCATGGGGAAAGAAAAGAAAATTCGAATATTGAAGATAAATAGATCGAAAATTTCGATCTTCTGAAATTTCAGGGCAATTCGAATCCCCTGTGGCAAAACGAACCAAGGGGATCAGCACCAGGCTGCTCCCCTGCTAGGTTCATTGAAAGAAGAAAACAGCTCGCTGTAGGAGCTCAGATCGAATGCGGGCTTGGCTGCCGGCGCATCAGCTTGCGTACAATGCGCGTCAGCGCACGATTCACCGTCAGGGTGACATCAGCCTGGCGCTCCTCCACAGCCAGGCTGCCGGAGCGGGGATCTGTGACAACCACCCGGCAAAGATAGAGTGGCATGCCACCCCCCTCCTCGGTCTCTACAACACTGATTTCCAACCTATCCACAAACTCATCCATGGCGCTCAGATGAAAATTCAACATTTGCCGAACCTGCCCCTTGAGCCGCGGATCGTCGCATTTAATCTGCTTAAGCATAACGCCTACCGCCTTGAAAGATTATCAAGCCACCAACTCGGCAGTTGGCGAAAGCTGAGGACGCTGCGGCCTGGGCATCACCGCCACATCAGCCGAGTCACGCAACAAACCACCAACCCCGCCTTGACGCAACAGCTCCCGGGCATTACTCACCAAGGTCCGAATACCCTGTTGACAGGCCATGCGACTCAGCTCGATACCCGGATCCCAATAGCTGAACCGAGTAACATCGAGGGATTGCCCTGTGTCTGCGCTTGAAGTTTTGTAAGCAGTAGATAGAGGTGCAGAAATCAAAAAATCTGTGCTTTTACTCGTTATCAGCAAGGTATCCAGGACCTGGGAGTTCATGGCCGCAAAGGTTGCGCCAGGACCGGTGACACATTTGCGTCTGATTGAGGGTACCTGCAGGCAGGATTTTGCAAAGCTATCCACAGCTGCCCGACAACCCGCTGCCATGTGGTCGACGATCTGCCGCATGGCCCTGTTCCGATCCAGAAAAGGAGAGACGGTTATCGATTGTGATACAGCAGCCAATAGATGGCGGGGCAGCCAGTGCCGCAGTTTCACCAGCCGATTATCATCACCCGCCAATACCAACTTGACCCTGCCCGCTGATTTCAGGACCCTGGTGATAATCTGCCGGGCAAAGCCATCAGTTTTTCGTCTCTGCTCTACTATTTGCTTGTTTGATATCAGTTGCTGTTGTTCAGGGTCATGCCACTCCACACTTTTCTCTGCCACCCAGGCCAGTGTCTGAGCCTGTCCACCCTCGACACGTAGCAACTCAATGCCACCGGATGCCGCCCATAGCAGGAATTGTTCACCATAGGCATCCCTAAGACTCAACAGGGGTCGAATATCGGCTACCCGATAGAAGGTCAACTGATTCCTGAAGGGGAGCATACTGGGTATAACCCTGACAAACCGTCCACCCATGAGACTGCGGGTAAAAATCGCCACACCACGTATTTCATCTGTGTGGAGACTGCTGAAGGTCTCCTCCAACTGCGCAAAGGCCTCAGCAAAATCGAGCCGCTGCATGTGACTGAGTCCTGCTCTTATCTGATCAGCTTCCGCAGCCAGGAACATCCGGCAGGATTCCACACCAGCTTCGAGATCTAGATAGCAACTGAGAAAAGGGGCGTCTGCCACATCTACCGAAGTCAACAGCTCGATACTTTTATCCAGCGCATTGCGGGATGTCATGGTGATTGTCTCTGAACGACTCATCTCTATTCTCCATAATCTCTTTACACTATGGATTATCCTTCGAATCGATCATTTGGGAATTCGGAATCACGCCGTAATTTATTCACTTTTTTCGAACTCTCAAATGACAGTAAACAATAAGCACAAAACGTAAAAAGATCAGGCTGGATTAAAGAAGATTAATCCAGCCTGCGAGAAAAAAACTTATTAGATTGCAGCCCCCATGAATACTACTGCAAATCGGCTGCACCGAATGTCTAGTTGAAGACCTTAGTCGGCTACCGTCTCTTTATAGGCATGCCAACTGGCATGACCCAACAGAGGCATAATGATCAGCAGACCGATAAACACGGTGATCATACCCACGATTGTCAGTAACGCTATGATGAAGGCCCAACGAAACATGACCCCGGGGTTCTTGCGAACTGCACGCAGACTGGTCAGTGCAGCGGTCAGCACGTCAACCTTTCGATCGGCGAGCATTGGTATCGACACAACACTGAGACTGAACACCAGCGATGCAAGAATGAATCCTACCAAGGTGTAAAGGGCGATAAAGCCGGGGTTGGTCAATGCCTGCCAGCTCAACAAATCGCCAAAGGGACCAAATGCAGGCAGTGACAGGGCAACCAGCAGACCGGTCAGCCTACCCCATGCCACCATCACAACCCCAAGCAGCAGACCAAACAACAACACGGACCATCCATGATTCTTCCAACTGTATCCCAAACTACTCAAACCTACAGGCCGCCCCTCCTGGATGCGCTTGCTCATATCATAAAAACCCAATGCCAGTGCTGGCGCCACCAACAAAAAGCCGGTGATGAAAGTGATCGTCAATAGGGGTATGTTCCAACTGGCCGCCACCAGGGCGTAGCCTGCCACCACGAAGAGAAGCCCAAGGCTTAGGCTCGGTAAGCTTGCCTGGCGAAAGTCCTGCCAGCCTTTACGTAACCACTCATAGGGCGCGCTGGAACTCAAGGTCCGAATCTCCGGCGCTGTATCTTTACTCAGTGTTTCAGAATAGGTCGTATGCATCTTCTCCTCCCGCTTATTAGGTTCGCGATAGTAGCGTCATAATAACGTTCACATCTATGTTGACTCTTTCACCGGATTGTTGTTCTTCAATCGTGACTCGGTTTTCACAGTCAAAACTATCGATAATTCCGAACATCACAACCCGTCACTGCTGCCCAATGATTTCAGCGAGCGTCGTATCATCACAATTGAAATCTCTACTCGAGTGGAAGTTGATGCATCAATAAATGAGCGAGGGGTCTGGAAGAGCGGATGTAATCCTGCCTGTCCATCCTCTGGAAGAGTGGTCCAGACAGGATTATGAAGGGCAAAAAATACTAGGTTGCGAACTAAGTTTCGGTTTTAGGGCTTATAGGTCCCCTGCAACCTGCCTTCAATCGGAATCTCCGCATAACTCGGATCCATTGAGCCTGGATGAGCAGCACGCATCGTCCCCCTGACAAGCAGCAGTAGCCCAAAAACCACCAGCCCCACTTTCAGTAATACCAGACTACCGGTCAGGGCGTAAAAGAGCATCGTAGTCAACGTCATGGTGTAGACCTCCTATTCGTTTAGTCTTGGCAGAAACCTTTCTGCATCTATGCTGCCGTCTTCAAACCGCATTTACGATTTGCCGGTACTGCAACATCCATCATCCGCGGGTTATCCAGCTTCAACCCGTTCATCAGGTCTATATAGGCCTGTTGATTCGACACCTGCAAACGTGGATTATGCTGTTTCTCTTCCCAAATCGTACTCACCGTCATACCGTTATAGTCATGGGCCGGATAGACCAGTGTCTGCTCAGGCAGCTTTAGCAGTTTATTGAAGAGACTGTCATATTGAGCCGCGGGATCACCGTTTTGAAAATCGGTGCGTCCAGTACCACGGATCAAAAGGGTATCTCCGGTAAACACCCGGTCGGACAGGACAAAACTGTACGAATCATCCGTGTGGCCCGGGGTGTAGAGAACATCGAGATGGAGATTGTCTACACTGAGTTTTTCTCCCTCCTTGAATCGAAGCGATACACATTCGGCCTGTGTCATTTCGCCCATGGCACTGCTACAGCCGGTAATCTGTTGTAGCTCACCCAGAGCTGTCACATGATCTGCATGGATATGGGTATCCACAGCCATCACCAGGCGCAGATCCAACTCATGCACCAGCTGAACATACTGCGCCACATTGGACTTGACCGGGTCTATGAGTAAGGCTTCGCCACCCATGCGCTCAGCCAGAAGATAGGTATAGGTGGACGATTCATGGTCGTAGAGTTGACGGAATATCATTTGACGATTCCTCTTAGATATAAATTAAGTCTGTTAAACCAAAGCCTTTTCAGCACAATTGTTATGGCGATTCCAGGGCATCATTGCAATCAGCCGGGCCAGTCCGCACCAGCGGGTCACGCCAGCCATGATCAGACCCGCACCGATCAAGGCACCTGCGAGGAAAAACAACTCATGCAGGGTAAATCCAAAGATCACTTTAATAAGCAGCAGGCTGCCGATGGCAATCTGCACCTGACGTTCCAATGAAATAACCCGACTACAACGTTTCATAGGCAGACCCGCCCTTTCCCAGCCTTCGGTACCGCCTTCAACAAGTACAAGATTTTGATATCCAGTTGCTCTTATCCGTTCCACTGCCTGTTGTGCACGGAATCCACTCTGGCAGGTGACATAGATGGAGGATTGCTCTCTTCCATTCGGATCGCCAAGCTGCTCAATGAGGCTCTCATCACTGATGTCATCGAGTGTCATCAGTTTCGCTCCTGGGATATGACCGCTGTTGTACTCCATACCTGTGCGCACATCGAGCAGATCAACCTTCTCATCTTGACTCTGTATTGCATGGAGTTTCGAAGGTGAAATTGTTGATACATTCGCCATTTCCATATTGAGCACCTCGATGTCGGTTATTTAAGTCTTGAAAAGATGATATGGCCTGCGATACCAATTTAAAATTCGCTTTCATGGCGCAATAGGTTCGAAAATTTCGAACCATAGATAACGAAAAAGACCTATACCTTAAAGAATTTGAGGAATACAGAAGATGGAGTTGGATACTGGCCATGGATGGTGTGCCATGCAGAAAACATAAACTACCCGGAAAAATTCACGGTATTGACTTGATGATGACCGGTTGGCAGATGTTACCTACGGGCGTTGATAGCAGATTGTTGCCTTGATATGACGGGATGATGCGTTTACCCTCCTCACCCTCATGTATCGTGATATACCCACCAATCTGATCACAGGATTCCTCGGTACCGGAAAGACCACCGCCATCCTGCATCTTCTGTCTCAAGCACCTGTGGGGCAGCGCTGGGCTGTGTTGGTTAACGAGTTCGGGCGTATCGGTGTGGATGGCGAGCTGATGCAGGTCTCGGCGGGTGATCATGCGGAGGTCTACGTTGAAGAGGTTGCCGGCGGCTGTCTCTGCTGTGTCGGCAGTGCTGGCATGCAGGTGGGGCTGAATCGGCTGATCCGCAGCTCAAAACCCGACCGCATTCTTATCGAACCCACCGGCCTCGGACACCCGGCACAACTGATCGAGAAATTTACCGGCCCCCAATACGGCGATGTCATTGATCTCCGCGCGACCATAGGCCTGGTCGATGCCCGTATGCTGAGTGATCCCCGCTATACCTCTCACCCTAACTTCCAGGATCAGCTCCATCTGGCCGATGTGCTCATTGGCAACAAGCTGGACTGCTACTCGGACAGCGACAGGGATGCGTTCTACAACCTGGTTAAAGCTCAGGGTTCATCAAAGAAGGCTGCCACCATGGTGGCTCATGGCGGCTTTAAACCGGCCTATCTCGATGAACCAAGACTGGAACGCAGTGCCTTATTTCCCGAGGCACATGCATTCAATACCGATAGTCACCATCACCATCATGAACACGAACATCCCGGTGGTGATTGGTACTGTATTGAAGGCAGTGCCGATGGTTTCTATACGGCAGGTTGGACGCTGCCTATGGATACCTCACTCAATCCGGGTTGCCTGCGACAGATCATGGCTTTGTCGGGTGTGGTGCGAATGAAAGGTTTCGTGCCTGCATCTCATGGCCAGATGAGCATCAACGCAACCCCGGGGGAGTGGTCAGAAGAGGCGCTCGAGCAACAGGTGCATCCAAGAATCGAGATGATCAGTGCTGAACCTCTGGATTGGCGTATTATTGAGCGGCAGTTGAGGGATTGTGTAGAGAGCTAGCTCATTAAGCCTGTTTCGCCTGCCCCTGGAGCTGCACTTGCAGCTAACGACTGTTCAGTTTGCCAGAACAAAAGTATGCCGTGACACAAACGCTAGTCCAGGAAATTTTCTCGCAATTTCCAATAATACCCTATAGCGCATAAACTCATTATATCTATTATAAGATATATATTGACAATATCCTTTAAATAATATATTTATTAATTATCCTATTTATCGAATATTTGGATAAATGCAAGATATGGCAATACGAAGCAGTAAGGACTTGGGTGCCACTATCCGGCGAGCCCGCAAAGCGCAAAAGCTTAAACAAACCGACCTAGCGATAAGGGCGTCTTTGCGTCAGCCGCTGATCTCTGAACTGGAGAATGGCACAGCTAATGCCACAATGGATACTGTCCTCAAGGTCCTGGCAGCCCTGGAGCTGGATTTGACAGTTGTACCACGCCGGAAAGCCAGTTTTGATCCGACGGTGTATTAACCCGCATGTTTTATCCGGGGAACGCGATGATTGTGCCGGGATCGTCGTTCAGCATTGACCAGTTACACTTTGTACTTTACTAATATTCCAGAAATATCATGTGTATCTGCAAGTTATACAGTTTTCTAAGCAACCGGGTGAAACATGCGGGTTAAAGATGGGCCGTAAGCGCAAATCGCGTGCTTTGGATGTTTATATCGGCACCAGCCTGGTCGGTAGCTACACGCGCGCGCCCAGCGCTGCAACCATGTTCAGCTACGCCCCGCAGTGGCTGGAGTCCGAACGCGCCTTTCCGATTTCACTATCACTGCCATTAACTGACCGGGTATGGTCTGGCGATGAGGCGAATGCCTATTTTGACGGTTTGCTACCGGACGACCGGAGGGTCAGGGACAAGATCGCCTCGCGGGAAAGTGCAGATAGCTCGGGTACATTCGACCTGCTAGCGGCAATCGGCCGCGATTGCGTCGGGGCACTGCGCTTCGTTCCGGAGGGTAGCGACCCGGGTAATCCGGCAAAGATGACACACCGGCCAGTCACTGACACAGAAATCGCAGAGCGACTCGCCGCACTCTCCCATAATCCACTCGGCATCAATGTGAGTGCAGATGACTTCAGAATATCGATTGCAGGCATGCAGGAAAAAACCGCTTTACTGCAAATCAAGGAGCTGTGGCGCTTACCGCTAGGTGTGACACCGACCTCTCATATTTTCAAACCAGCGATAAAGGAAGGCCCAAATGGAGCGGACTTTTCCGACAGTCCATGGAACGAATGGTTTTGTCTGAATATCTGCCGTTACTTTGGCCTGAAGACCGCTCAGGCCAAGGTGTTACATTTTGACGGGAATCCTGTAATCGTCGTCGAACGATTTGACCGTCTCTGGAAGGATAATGTTCTGTACCGCCTGCCACAGGAAGATCTGTGCCAGGCGCTGGGCGTGCCGTCTACCCGCAAATACGAAGCTGACGGCGGTCCCGGTATACTCGACATCCTGAACCTCCTGAACAGTGCCGAATCTCCGCACGAAGATCGCATTCACTTCATGAAAGCACAAATCATCTTTTGGTTGCTTGCCGCTATCGACGGTCACGCCAAGAACTTCTCGATCTTTCTAACGCCGGGCGGCTTCAGATTAACACCGCTATACGATGTCATGTCGTCCTCTCCCTACCCTGAACTTTCTACGCATAAAGTAAAACTGGCGATGGCCTTCGGTAATAGTCGTCAGTACCGTATCAAAGGAATTATGCCAAAACACTTTTATCAATCAGCAAAGAGTGCCGGCATTTCAAAGCAGGACATGGATCAGCTGTTCGCAGATATCAAGACCGGGCTTGATCCTGCGTATGAGAGCGCAGCGACTTTGGCTGAGAAGGCTGGAATGCCGCGACAAACTGCCGACGCCATCCTAGATGGAATAATGAAACGGGCGAGAGCGATCGTAAACTAGCCCGTATGTTTCACCCGGTCGCTTAGAAAACTAAACAACTTGCAGATACATATGCTATTTCTGGAATATTAGCAAAGTACAAAGTGTAACTGGCCAATGCTGAATGTAGTCATGCACAAACATAGAAAGGTAGTTTACCTGTTAGCGTTTTCTCTGGTGCAGCGCAACTAAAATCCATATAGTCCAGGTAACGATCCGTATCAACATCCTTAAAGGAGATTTGAGCGTGATGAAGCTCAGCGTTCTGATCATTGGGTTCCTGTGTATAGCCCATGCGTTTGCAGCAGCTCCAAAGAAACCCGGCCTGGTTACCCTGACCGAGGTGGTAGCGCAGCAGATGCGTGAGGAGATCCCCCTCTCGGGCACGGCAGAGGCGTTACAGGAATCGGCCCTGTCTCCACGACTCTCAGGGGTGGTGAAAGAGGTGTTCGTCGAGGAGGGCAAACGGGTCGAGGCCGGCGACAAGATTCTCTCCCTCGATTCTGTTATCGCCAGACTGGAGGTGGTATCGGCACAGGCCGGACTCGATGAGGCGATCGCCCGGCACCGGGAGGCGGTGCGGCAAAAAAACGAGTATCAGTCATTGCGTCGCAACAAGGCCGTTGCCGCCAGCCAGTTGGCCTCCGCCGTGGCCGACGAGGAGATTGCCCAGGCGTCGATCGCCAAGCAGCGTGCGGAGGTGAAACGACTGCAAGAGCTGCTCTCCAGGCATCTCCTGACCGCCCCTTTTTCCGGTATTGTTGCCGAGAAGCAGGTGGAGACGGGGCAATGGGTAAAGGCCGAGTCGGGGGTGGTGAAACTGGTTGCGCTGGACCGTATCCGCATACGGGCATCGGTACCCCAGCGATTCTACCCCAGGATCAAAGCCGACCTGAAGACCCGAATCCGTTTCGATTCCCTGCCCGGGGAGGAGTTCGCCGGCAAGATCGCGTCAATGGTTGCGGCAGGAAACCGCAACACCCGGACCTTTCCCCTGCTGTTGCTGCTCGACAACAGAGAAAACCGTATTGCCCCCGGCATGTCGGCACGCATTTACATTGAACTGAGCGGGGAACAGCAAGCCTCGATTCTGCTGCCACGGGATGCCATTGTGCTGAAGGCGGATGGCAGCCGTGTGGTCTGGCGCGTGACCGGCTCCGATGAACCATTCAAGGTGAAACAGGTCAACGTGGTGACCGGGCGCACCCAGGGCAATCTGGTGGAAATCCTCGACAGCAGCCTGAAGGCTGGCGATCGCGTGGTACTGCTGGGCAACGAGAACCTGCAACCCGGTCAGTCGGTCAAGATCGGCAAAGCGGATTAGTGATAACAGGTCCTAGGAGTCCATAACTCACATGTTTCGTTTCTGCATCGAAAAACCGGTCATACTCACTGTCGCCATCCTGATCCTGACCCTGTTCGGTTTGCTGGCCATCTTCAGTGTGCCGGTACAGATGATTCCCGACCTGGACGCCCGTTTGATCAAGGTCTCCACCACCTGGCCCGGCGCCTCGCCACAGGATGTGGAGAAGGAGATCATTATCGAGCAGGAGCAGTACCTGACCCGCATCCCGGGGCTTGAGCGCATCATCTCCACCGCCAATACCGGCAAGGCGGAGATCGAACTGGAATTCCCCTATACCATCTCCATCGACGAGGCGTTGCTGGATGTCAATAACGCCCTCTCCCAGGTCGACAACTATCCGGAGAATGTCCGCCAGCCGAGTATCCGCTCCGCGTCGTTCTCATCCAACTCCTTCATGTATTTTCGTCTGACCCCCATCAGCGGTGACTTTTCCGAAGACGAGGTCATCGCCCTCCACGACTGGGCGGAAGAGTATGTCAAACGCCCCATGGAGCGGGTGCCCGGCGTCTCCAGTGTGCGCCTCTGGGGCGGTGCGGAACGGCAGGTCAGGATCCATGTGGACCCCCTCAAGCTGGCGCAACGCAACATCAGCCTGCTGGATGTGAGAAACGCCATTCGCGCCAGGAACCGGGATGTCTCCGGCGGCGACCTGGACAGCGGCAAGCGACGCTACCTGCTGCGCACCATCGGCCGCTTCCGGTCCGTCGAGGATCTGAATGAGCTGGTGATCACAGAGCGGGACGGCACCTTCGTTCGCTTGAAAGACCTGGGCCATGCGGAAATGGGATTCGCCGAGGTCCGCAGCTACGCCTATGGGGCTGGCAAACCCCAGCTGGCCTTCGCGGTGAACCGACAGCTCGGCAGCAACGTGATCGAGATCAAGCAGGCGATGATGGACAAGGTGGAGGAACTCAATGCTGGCATCCTCCAGGAGAAGGGTCTGGAGCTGGTGCTGAACTCCGATGACGTGGTCTACGTGACCGATGCGGTCGAGGTGGTAAAGCACAACCTCGCCATCGGTGCAATCCTCGCCCTGCTGGTGCTGTTTCTGTTTCTGCGTTCGGTCTCGGGCACCCTGATCGGCGCCATGGCGATTCCCATCTGCGCCATCGCCGCGTTTCTCGGCCTGTTGATCGCCGGTCGCACCATCAACGTCATCTCACTCTCCGGTGTTGCCTTCGCCATCGGCATGACCCTGGACAACAATATCGTGGTGGCGGAGAACATCTACCGCCACCTGAGCAAGGGCACCAGCCGGTTAAAGGCCGCCCTCAACGGCATCACCGAGGTCTGGCCCGCGGTGCTGGCCTCGACCCTGACCACGGTCTGCGTCTTTCTGCCGATTCTCTTCATCCACGAAGAGGCGGGGCAACTCTATTCGGATATCGCCATCGCCATTGCCTCATCGATACTGATGTCGATGCTGGTGGCGATCACCCTGGTGCCGGCGGCGAGCGGCCGCTTTCTCTCCATCCATAAAGAGTCCAAACACTCTTTCCTGGACAGGCTTGGCTCCAGGGTTTCGCGCTGGGTGCTATCCCTGATCCACTGGCTGGTGGCCGGCTTTGTACGGCCACTGGCGGTGATCCTGATCGTACTGGCGGGAACCGGCGCCATTCTCTACTACCTGACGCCGCAAACCGAGTATCTGCCGGAAGGTGAAGAGGCCAAGGTCTTCACCATCATGTTCGCCCCACCCGGCTATAACATCGACACCATGAAGGGCCACTATCATAAGGTGGAAGAGCAATTTCTACCGCAACTGGGGGCAGACCCCACACAATTCGCGCAGGGTGAAACCGACATTCCGGCCATGACCTTCTCGGTGGGTTTCGTCAGCAATACACGGGTGTTCTCCGTTCGCGGCGTGGCGGACCGGCAGCAGACCGATGAGTTTCTGGAGATCGCCAGCGCCAAGGCCGGTGAGCTGCCAGGCTTGCGCTCATTCTCCTCCAAGGGATCGATCTTTTCCGGTAATTTCGGCGGTACCCGCAGTATCAACATCGATATCAGCGGCCCGGAACTGCAATCACTGTTCGATGCCGGACTGAAGGTCTTTCTCAAATCGAAGCAGGTCTTCGACAATCCGAGGGTACGACCCGTACCCTCAAACCTGACCATGGGGCAACCCATGCTCGAGGTGCAGCCGGACTGGGAGCGCGCCGCCGAGCTTGGCATCGATACCCAGGATCTTGGTTACACCATCTGGGCCTATTCGGATGGTGCCTATGTGGACGAGTTCTTTCTCGACGACGATCAGATCGACATGTTTCTCTACTCCACCCAGGGCAACATCGAACAGCCCCAGGATCTCGCATCCCTGATGCTCTACTCCTCCCGGGGCGAAATCGTTCCACTGAATGCCGTCGCCCGGCTCGAGGAGAGTGTCAATACCGAGACCATCCGTCGTGTCGACGGTGACCGCACCATCACCCTGAGTGTGATACCGCCCAGGGAGATCCCCCTGGAAGCCGGGGTTGAGAAAGTAACCGAGGAGATCATCATCGGGATGAAGGAGTCCGGTGAACTCCCTGCTGATATCCGGCTAGAACTCAGCGGCGCCAGCGATCAACTGTCGGCAACCCGGGAGGCCCTGTTCAGCAATTTTATCGTGGCCATACTCATCGCCTACCTGCTGATGGTGGCTGTCTTTTCCCACTGGGGATATCCGCTGCTGATCATGACCAACCTGCCCGTGGGCATCAGCGGCGGTATCGCCGGTCTCTACCTGATCAACCTGGCCGGCGCCAACCTTGACCTGATCGGTCTCAATCCCATCAACCAACCCTTCGACATGATTACCATGCTCGGCTTTCTGGTACTGATCGGCACGGTGGTCAACAATCCCATTTTGATCGTTGAACTCACCGCAACCAATCTGAAGAAAAAAGGCATGAACATCGTCGAGGCGGTGACGGAAGCCGTGCGCATCCGACTGCGACCAATTCTTATGTCGACGGTCACCACGGTAGCCGGGTTGTCTCCGCTAGTCTTCAACCCCGGCGCCGGCACCGAGCTTTACCGGGGACTGGGCGCCATCGTACTGTTTGGACTCCTGTTCTCAATGATCGTGACTTTGACCTTTATGCCGGCGCTGTTGGCGTTGGTGTTCAGAGTATCGGATAGGTTATTTTCACAGCAAACAAAAGCCGTGCCTGATTGACCCGCGCTTTGCAGTATCGCCCAAGATCATAAAGTCTTAATGGATGCATTGTATGAAATATGCAGGCACATGGTTGCCAGATTGAAAGGATTTTGGCAAATTACCCTTGGCTGTCAAATTTATGAGATTTTTGGATTATTGACTGCAGTTATGCCACAGCTTATGTCTGCAATAATACTTTACTTCCTTCAAAGTATCTCCGTTTCGGCACTGCCAACCAAGATGTGCAAGAGTTGAGCATTCTCAAACCGAATTAAATAACTAAATAACCGGCTCAATACTATTTGCATTGTGCAGGCAACATTGCCTGTTATTCAACTAAGGAGATTATGGAATGGTATTGAATCATATCCGAAATCTGTGCACCGGCTATCACTTGCTGTTGCTCTTTTTGTTACCCCTAACAGGCTGTACCAGTATCTATGTGGACAGCATGACCCAGGAAATACCAGTTGCAGAGTATCGAAAGCTGGCAACTGTTCATCCAGTTCAGTTGCTATTCGAATTCCAAACGAATGGTGTAGTTAATTCTGTTGCTACAGACGCATTTAAAGAGAGTGTGGCTGAACAGGTAAGTTCGAGTGGCTTGTTCAGTGAGGTAACCGAGGATCCGGTTCCCGGAGGAGCTTTGCTTGGTATTACAGTGAACAATGTGGCAGTCACTGAAGATGCCTTTAGCAAAGGCTTTGTCGCCGGCCTGACATTCGGTTTGGCCGGGTCTCAGGTCTCTGACGGATATGTCTGTACCGCGCAATACAGTGACGGCACAGATGCCCCATTAATCGTAAAGCGTGCCCGTCATGCTATCCATGCCACGATAGGCGCCTCTTCAAAACCTGATCAGGCTGTTGAGGTCTCCGGTATAGATGAAGCTGTCAAACTAATGATGAGACAGGTCATCAGCCATGTACTTAATGATGTTTCAAATGATATTGCTTTTAAGTGAGAAAACTTTAATGACACAGATTACTAGAAAAATACCAATGTATTTAGGTCGGATAACGGTTATCCTTTTCCTTGGACTCGGGCTGGTTGGCTGCGCATCGGTTAAGTTACCGGCACCCACTGCTAAGGTAGAGACCGTTCAAACCTTGCGTTTTGCCAATCTTGCACCTGCTTCAGTAGGTGAGTTTCGTCTTGATGACGGCAAGGACCCGGAGATGGACAAAAGAGCTGGAGGGCTGCGAGGTTCTTCAGTAGCCGCCGAAAGCGGTAGCTTCTCACAGCAACTAAAAGACGAAATTGTTACAACCCTGAAAGCTGCGGCTCTCTACGATGCCAGCTCACCGATTCGTATCGAGGGACGCCTTACAGATAGTATGGTTGATGCTGCCATCAAAGTAGGAACCGGCCGTTTGGCTGCCCGGTTTACCGTTGATCGCAATGGCAGTCGAGTATATGACAAAGAATTAGCTGTTGAGTCAAGCTGGCCGTCATCCTTCGTTGGCGCGATCGCAATTCCCAAAGCCATTAATGAATATGGCGCACTCTATAAAAAGCTCACTGAGAAGCTGTTTAGCGATAAAAAGTTTAGACATGCTCTGAAGACTGGTGGCATGTAGAGCAGTTATCCAGTTATGGCAATAGGTGGCGAAATGGCCACCTATTGCTCAGAAAAAGGGTCAGTACCCTTTAACTGATAACTGATTTATTCAGCCTCGTTGTGCTCGGCTGTAGAACCTACGACAAATGGATGACAAGTCCACTGCCCTACCAGCTTAGCTAATGACCCACCAGTTTATGGATACTTTCGGTTATTTTTTCGGGTAATTTAGACCATACCTTGCCTTTATGGATATTTATGGGTATGAGTCTTAACACCAACACCCTCATCATTACCCGTGAAATCCTCTCGCTGATTGCCGAGTTGGATGAGTTCAAGGGCGCATGGCGCGCTTTGGGAACCCTCACCCCCGAGCGGTTGTCGGCCCTGCGCCGGGTTGCGACAATCGAGATTATCGGTTCATCAACCCGTATCTAGGGCAGCAAACTGTCAGACCGGGAGGTTGACCGGCTTCTCAGCAACATCGAAATCAAGAGGTTCGAGACCCGCGATGAACAGGAAGTCGCAGGCTATGCCGAAGTCATGGAGACGATCTTCACCCATGCCGATGACATCGATCTCACCGAAAACCATATCAAACAGTTGCACCGCGACCTGCTTGGTTACAGCGACAAGGACGAGCGCCACAGAGGTGAGTACAAAACCAATTCAGACAATGTGATGGCGTTTGATGCCGAAGGAAAAGAGATCGGCATAGTGTTCGAGACAGCGACACCATTCGACACCCCCCGCTTGATGACGGAACTCGTTGTATGGACAAGAGAGGCGCTGGCAGAAAAACAGCTTCATCCACTCCTGGTCATTGCACTCTTTACAGTGGTGTTCCTGGAGATCCATCCCTTTCAGGACGGCAATGGCCGCCTCTCCCGTGTGCTCACCACCTTGCTGCTTTTGCACAACGGTTATGTCTACGTACCCTATAGCTCACTGGAGAGAGTGATCGAACAAACCAAGGAAGACTACTACCTGGCCCTGCGCGACACCCAGGGTACGATCCGCACCGATACCCCCGACTGGCAACCGTGGGTTATCTATTTTTTGCGCACCATGCAAACACAGAAAGCGCGTCTGGAAACCAAGATCGCGCGCGAGAAAATCCTGCTCGACAAACTACCGCAACTCTCCGTGCAAATCCTCGAACTCGCCAAGCAACATGGACGGCTGACCATCGGCCAGATCGTCGAGATCACAGCGGCCAATCGCAACACGGTGAAAAAACACCTGCAAGCCCTTGTCGCTGCGGGACACTTGACCCAGTACGGTATTGGCAAAGGAACCTGGTATGGACGTGGATAACTATTCCCTTAACGGGATGATAAGGCGACATACAGGTTTACAATTATATAGTCTTGATGATTCCCGATTATGTCGACCAGAGGTCAGATCTTCCACCTGCTTTGAGTCGAGCTTGTATAACGTTAACCATAGCGGAGAATCGAAGCTGCCCGGCTGATACTGGAGAGAACCTCAGGCCAGGTAGTTGGGCTTATTCCAACCATCCATAGCACAGCGAATAGCTTTATAGCGGAGATACCGGCACAGGAATCAACTGGCGGGTAGCCAAGAGATTATCACTATCTCGTGAAATTCCTTGTCAACCAATCCAATACAGCTGCGTTAATCATACTAGCGATGCATCTATTTGTATTTGGAATGGATAATGGACAGTTCTCTAGGGGTTACCAGCTAGGCTCTACAATCGGCGGCTAATCGCTGACCCTGGGTAGGAACTGATCATATTGTTCAATCTTGCATCTATCAGCATCAGCAAAGACACCTTTCTGAACATTGCGTAACCAGGCGACTGGAACGCGTGCTCTTGTAATTTTACATTAACAAAGGGGAATCTTTATGAAAAAAACCATAGCCAAGAGATTATTAGTGACAAGTACCATATTTTTTATTAGCACTCATTGCGAAGCTTCCGAAGAAATGTCGCTACTGGATTATTCTCTTAATAATGCATCTATCTTCCCAGCAAAGGATCTATGTAAAACCCATTTTCAGGTCAATGATACTCCAGTCAGGAATGCAGAAGCATTTAGAGTTATCGATCATGAATTCGATAAGATACATAATCGCATCACATTCTTTGACGACAACAACAACAGCATAGTTGTCGGGTCAATCGATAATGTTACTGGCGACCTTGTTGAAGGGGAAACCTTAGTAATTGATAGACCAAAAACCATGGGGCTCGAACCTATAACAACCTACCCTCTGGTTCCTGTAGGCAATGGTCCAGAATGGGGAGCAGACCAGACCCGAGGCTCAGTCATCTACTACACCAAGCAGGACAGATACGATCCTCGGAACATATTTTTAACTCGAGCTTATCAACCCGACAATATTGATTCGGGGGCTTATTTTAATCCCATGGCTCCATGGGTGATTGAAGAGGTCCCGAATTCCCGTGGGCGATACTGCGCTATTGCGAGTCAAGAACCTGATGACCTTCATGCTTGGATTGGGTATGTTAAAACAACGCAAGGCACAGATAGTGAATATCACATTGATATCGCCTGGAGTCATGACGCCCCATTCAAAGAAGATCGACCTGTCGATGGTATAGATCTATCCAATATGACAGGTGGATCACCAGCGAGAAAAATCCCGGGAAGGCTGGAGATTGCAGCAATCATGCTGCGGGATGGTCAACCTCAAATAGCACGCTATAACCTCGAAAACGACGAACCAGTCTATATTTCCGACTACCCTGCTTGTGAGACTGCAGAAGATCCAGATTGCCAGAGTGTCGAACTGAATAGTGTTAGTGTCGTTGCCGTCCCTAGCCAGGGTCCTGACGCTTTTGTGATCTATGGAATTGTCAATAACAATTATATTGACCCTTACTTTATGGCGGATGATTCTTCGGATCCGGTTCGACTGGCCCAGATCCGTCCAGAACTGCCATCTGGTTCAGCCACCCAGTATATAATTGATGAAGAAAACTTCATCGATGAAGATGGCAACCCCTATCTGGTTTTCAGTATGGGGACTGAACCAAAGAATGGCTCACCAGGAGACATATGGATCGCCAGCCCTTTTGCAACAACTCCCTGTGGTTATAGAAAAGTCACTGCAGACTATGCTGGAGACCCAACTCGTAAATACGACTTGGATCCGCTAACTCTGCAGGGTGTTGACACATTTGTCTACTATCAAGAACTCGATGACTCTATGAATTCAGTGCTAAGAAAGGCTGCAACGGGTCTTTGAACATGAGTAGGGAGAGTTAGGTTTAGTTCGTCCCGGCCAATCTGTTATTTACAGATTGCGCCGGGTAAATAGCAACAAGATCATAGTAGATGTGCAGGGATAGATAGCCCTTCTGGCCCTATTCGCTACACTCACACGTTTATTTCAGATAGTCCGCACGACCGGGGCGGCTACGTTTGTCGTGGTAATACTTGTACTTTATTCGAGTCTCCAAGCCATGACACTCGGTACAGAAACCATCCTCTGTTTGCAGTTGTCGCAGAAAGCTATCCAACACACTACCCTCTCTATCTTGATCCTCGGTTAACTTGATCTCTGACTGATCCACCTTGAAGGGCGACCAGCGATGGGGATCATGACAGGTGATGCAGGCAATCTCTCCACTCTCAACACTCTTGCCCTGGTCATCCAACAATGGCATCTGTTCGATGTCGCTATGCATGACCAGATCTTTATAGGGATGGGAGTAGTCACTCACTACATGCTTCTCAGCCATCCCCTCTTCCCGGTGGCACGCCTCACAGAGACGGTCACGGGCGATATGCGAGGCCTTAGCCTGTTCCGGCAGTTTGTCCCCAATATTGATATAGGGATGCTCTGCACTGCCTCTATGCATGCTATGGCAGCTGCCGCAAACGCCTGCCTCCTCGGGTGACTCGCCGAGGAGATTTTGGCTATCCTTCGCTGTCAGACGCAGATCGTGATCAGTATCGATGAGCGCCATGGCATCTTCATGACATGCCTCGCACAGCTGCCCATCTCTATGACCCTCCACCAGGCTTGGGGTATGGGCAACACCTCCATGCACCGAGTGGCAGCTGAGGCAGTCGACAATCGAGATCTTCCGATCAGCGATGGTGACCGGTTCGTCCAGCTCAAGATTCACCGGGTGTACACCCTTCTCTCTCGATGCATACAGACCATCCGCATGATGGCGTTGATGACAGGTGGCGCACAACTCACCGATCTTTTCCTTAGAGACCACCAACGAAGCACTTTCCGCTTCTCCGCCATGGACCCGGTGACAGCTCTCACAGCTGACCCGATCGATGGTCGCACCATCGATCTCCACCGACTCCTCCATATCCACCGAGACCGGATGCACACCCCGTTTGCGCGCCTCCTCTTCCCCCTCGGCAAAGAGGGAGTCGTGGCACTGCTTGCAGATCTCGCTCTGCCGGTTTGGATCACGCATCCAGAGATTCTCACGCCCGTGGGTCATACCGGTATCCGCTTCATTAAATCGATGAGGTGTGTGACAGCTTCCGCAATAGAGGACCTGATCCTCTACCATTGGATAGTGCTCAGGTATTTCATCCTCGCGATCTTCGCCGGGGATGAAGTAGTCATCCTTGGACGGATGGTAGTAGTCGGGATGCTGCTCCCCCTGACCCAGACTGAGACGGGAGTCGATCACCGCCCCGTGGTGACAACTCATGCACATACGATGGCTACCCACCGGGAGGACCGGATCGGTTGTATCGGAAGAAGGCTGATAGGATTCCGACCAGCTCAGGTGGCAGGTAACACAATCGCGTCGTGTCGGTTGGCTAAAGAACTCCTTGTTTGCGCGAAAAGCCGACTCAGCATCGACTTTAGCAAGTTTGTAAACCCGCACCCGATGTCGTTCCATCTCCACCACATAGAGACGGTCCCGCCAGTGGGCGATACCGACGGGTTGGGCAAATTGCAGGGCCTCGCCATTTTGATCTGCAAGCAAACCATTAAAGCTGCGCCCTTTAAACAGCAGAATCCTGCCACTGTAGGCATCGCTCACCAGCATCGCCTCATCCAACAGGGAGATGCCGTTGGGGCGTAACAGAGCATCCTCCTCCACCCCGAATCTCTCCAGGGCACCGAAGGAGCGCCCCCGCTCATTGAAGACCTGGACGCGGCCATTCAACACATCAACCACATGCAGATAGTGATCCCTGTCTTGCGTCATCATGAACGGATAGCGAAACTCCCCCTCTTGGCTGCCGAACTCACCCCAGCAACGTAACTCTTCACCACTCTCCAGGGAGTTCGAACAGAGTTGGGAGTTGGCACGGTCGCTCCAATAGACCACACCCTCTATGACCGCCAGTCCGGTCGGCGCCGGGGCGAACGCTTTGGCGTTTTGCAACAGGGGGATGCTGCGAAGGTAGTCACCCTCTGAAGAGAAAACAACCAGCCGATGGTTACCACTGTCAGCAACGATCACCTTATCTTCAAACAGCTGAAGATCCATGGGCAAATTCAATGGCGAGTGTTCCGGCGCAGAGAATGAACCCACCGATCTACCTCTCTGATCGAACATCACCACACGCCCGTCCACACCGTCCAGCACATAGGCCATACCCTTCTCGGAGACTCTCACCGAACTGGGTTGGCTAAGCGACGCCTCGAGATCAAACAGCCATTCCCCTTGAATAGCAGCATCACTGACTGGGGCGACAAACAGCAACCAGATAAGCAAGACGGATAAGGTTTTTTTTAAACCCTCCAGGCTGAATCTCATTGCAGCAAATCCATCAGCTTGATCGGTTTGTCCTCATAGACCTCATCCCCGAGAAAGCGGGCGATACGATCGTTTCTGATCGCATTGATCTCCTCTTCATCATAGTCGAGCTGCTCGAAGTCGAGCAGAGATGCTTCAGTGGTGTGGCAACTATCGCAACGGGCGCCCTCTCTCTCCAGTGGGTTATGCAAGCGTTGATATTGCTCTGCCTGTTGATTGATATCACTCTTTTCCCAAGTCTCAAGCAGCTTTGCAATCTCTAGGTTATCGGCATCCGGTGTAACCGGCCGCCCTTGATAGTGCGGCGTTATCAACGAGGCTGAGATCTCATTTGTATTACTGTCCCATTGATGCCAGCGGTATTTCAACGCGACACCTTCCGGTTTGAAGTGGCAACTGGAGCAGGCAAGATGATTGACGTGCATATTCAAGTAGCTGCGCAGGCGCTCACTCTTTCGATGGGGCATTGCGGTATGGCAGTTGACACAGAAATCCCGTTTCGACTCATCCTGCTGCGCCACCTGATTGTGGAATGGCGCCAGCTTAAGCGGCGGGGCCAACTCGATGGGACGATGCTCCTTAAGCTGCTTAATGACCTCTTCAGTTTTTTCTACATCCACCTGAGCCGACTTCATCTGACTCAAATAGAGTGGCTCAGCGAAACCTACACCAGCCCACAGCAGCAGAGAGACCATGACCCATTGACGTATGAAATTGCCCATATTCAGATCCACCTACTCATCCCGACTCTGTTGCTGCTGGCTGCGTTTGAAACGACGGATCCATTCCCGCCTTCTGCCCAGGCCAAACATTTTTCTCTTAGCTACCTGATCGGTTGTCTTTTCACCTTTCTTCTTCGGCCGCTTCTTCCTTGCCAGGAAGAGCCGTTCGAATCTTTTTCCGCCCAGGATTGGCAGGACGTCGTCACGCCGCCACTGGACAATCGACCAGACCAGACCGACGGCGCTGAACAGGAACACCACAGGCAGCATAAACAGCAACACCCCTCCCCACTGGGAAAGCTGTGGAAACTCTCCCGTCTCCACACGCATAAAGTGCCCCGGCACCCAATCCAGATCGTGCATATCGTCGAGGAGAAAATTCTGGTTGAGCTGGTTATCTACATAGCTGTGGCAACCAGATGAACCACAGAGCTCAGGTAACTGTTCGGGATTGACCGCCGACTCGGGATGCTCGGTGGGCAGGATGCCATGGTGATAGCCCTCAGGCGCGTGACACTGATTGCAGGAGACGCCATGGGCGTTATCCTCCTGCACCAGCCTTCCATGCAGGGTCATCTCATAGCTGTCGGAAGCATGGACGAAGTGATCATCACTCGGCTTTGACTCACCGGTCAGACTCTCCTCTCTCTCCACCTCCACCATCGCCTTGCGGTCGAGATGGCAGTCGTTGCACATCTCCACCTCCTCCTGTTTGGTCCAGCGTGCGCCCAAGAGACGACGCAGGATATGGCCGCCCATCTGTCCCTGCCAGATCTCTCCCTGGTGACAGTTACCGCAGGCCTCTTCATTGTGATCGAAGGCATCTTTAAACTTGGCGCGCTTCTCCTCGGGGATATAGAGGGTATTGGCATGACAGCGACGGCAAGATGGCGGAAGGTCATTACGATTCTCATCCCAGCGATTGGCGGCGGTGAGGCCATCCACCGCCCCCTTGCC
>JBEVVR010000143.1:0-13455 GCA_040507035.1 Candidatus Thiodiazotropha sp. | reverse complement strand
CCTTTCTTCAACCGCTTGGGCTCCTGATGGGCCGGCAGATGGATCCAGTCGATCGCCCCCCACTCACAGCTCTCCACACAGGCCCGACAAGACATACAGGAGAGCTGATCCACCACGGCGACCCGGTCCACCATGCGAATAGCGCCGCAGATACAGGCCTCGCCACACTCCCGACAACCGGTACAGCGACTTCTCTCGATCCTTATCCGGCGCACGAAGGGCAGCTTGGCGCCGACACGATTGACCAAACCATCGATAGCGCCGATGGGACAGAGAAACTGACAATAGCCTCGACCCAGCTTGGCGAAGAAGCCAAGCAGAATCAGCAAACCAAGATTGACCGCGCCGATGGTGGAGATGAGATAGGCGATCCCGCGCAGATCACCACTGAAGGCCTCGAATAGCCTTGGCAAAGTAATGAAGTTACACAGGGTACAGGCGCTGAAACCAAGGGCCGGCAACAGCAGGATATAGGTAATGAAGTAGCCGTAACGAATCGGGATCTGCGGTAGTGAACGATAGTCGATCTTCCAACGATCGTGCAGCAGCCGGCTGACCAGTTCAGGAAATCCCCCCATGGGACAGAGATAGCCGCACCAGAGCCTGCCGAAGAGAAAGGTCACCGTCAGGATAGTGAGCAGAATACCCACACCGATGGCGGCGGTCTCCATCTGGCGTGAGAGATCCTCCCATCCCATGCCGGGAAAGAGCAGAAAGAAACGCCGCATACACATACCGCCACAGAGATCGCTCTGTTCAAAAAACTGCGGGATGAGTAACAGCGGCGCAAACAGCAACAGGGTCATCGCCGAAATGAGGGTGTAGCGAAACCAGCGGCTACGGATAAACCCTTTCAGTCTCCCTTTGATATCCTCTTGAGACACGGCTTAATCCTCGAATTCGTGACATGAGAGACAGAGCTTTCCATCCTTGGCGCTCTGCCTGAGTAAAATCTCTTTTTCCACCCGCTGATACGCCAGCTCGACAGCCCCCGACCCCTGCTTTGCATGCAGCTCAAGCAGTCGCATCGACTTGTCCCTGGCAAAGACCTGGCTCCAGGCGGTTCTCCGGTAGGCGATTCCATCTTCGATGGGTCCATCCTCGACCACCTTGCCGGCGGGCCTGTCTGGATCGATGAGTCCCGCCGGGTGGGGCGAGTGGCAGGTAATGCAAGTGACCTTTCCCGCCTCATCCAGAGGCAGGTGGATCTGATGCTCCTCCTCAGCCCGATCCATCACCTCGCGAATCTTCTCATCCGGTTCGACTTGATGGCTGAGGGTATTCAGATGAGGGGTCTTCAGGTGACAGCCGTAACAGAGCTTCGCCTTCGGCAGACGAAACTCGAGATCGTCGACCTGATCCGCTTTGCTGGGGTCGGGGGTCTCCACATGGCAGTAGACACAACCTCGCTCATCCACCTCCCCTTTTTCATCCAGCATCTGGTGGAGGTTGTAGCGCTCGTGCCCCTGCTCCTCGTGACAGCGGTAACAGAAGTCGGTGAGTATCGGGTAGGGTCCCAGGTTGAGAAAATCGGGATCGTCGATATCCACCTCATCCAGAGGGATCTCTTGCAGATCCTCGATGCCGTGGCAGGTATCGCAGACCATTTCGCCTTTTGCATCCAGGGGCAGGCCTTCAGCGACCTGCATGCTTTCGGGTATCGCGATCTCCACCGGGTGGTGCATCGGCGGCAGGGTGTACTCCTCTTCGGCAGCCATAGGAGCGGCATGCCAACAGGGCAACAAGAGAATCAAATAGAATCTCAGCCCTCTCATAAACCCACCTGAGACGCTTCGCCATGGGTATGACAGGGACGACAGTCCTGCCCCACCATATGGACACCCTTCAGACCGTTGCCGGTATCCACGTCACCTTCATCAGCCAACAACTCCATCACATGGCAGACGACACATAATTGAGAGTAATCACCCTGCGCAGTAATTTCGATGGGATAGACGGTGGTGGTAAACGGCGCGCCATCGAGCTGGCGCGCACCCTTGGCGGAGTTGTCGATAATCAGCTTTTCGTTGATGGTGCCGTGCAGGGCATGGCAATCACTGCAGTCGACCAGTTGTGGATAACGGTAGCCCGACCTGAGACCGTGGTAGGTCCCCTCGCCTGAACCGTCGCGCCAGCCGTGGTAGTCCACATAGCGGTAGTCATCCTCCAGCGCGACCAGGGGATCGGCATAGTCACTGCCTTCGATCTCATAACCCGGTTGTTGATGATCCCGGTTGTGGCAGTGCAGACAGAATTCGGCCTCGGAGAGATAGTCGTTGGATAGACCTGAGGCATCGGGGAATAGGGTCAGGTCGAGATTCAACTCAAACCTGCCATCCATATCGGAGTAGTGGTGACAGACCAGGCACTCCTCGTCCGTCATGCCTGTCTGCTGCTCATTAAACTTGTGCGAGTTATGTCCATCGAGATAGGGGGCGCCGGGCAGATCCGTCTCGTTGTGGCAGATCAGGCACTCCCGGGGGGTTGAGGTCCCATTGCTGCCGTGGCATCCGGTACAACTGTCGTATCCCTTCTCTCTCACCATCTCTCTGATGGTGGCGGTGGTCTCCTGGTGAATCACCGTCAATGCATGGCAGCCGTCGCAGGCTTTGACGCCCCAGGCATTGCCGTTATCGCCGTGGCGTTCATCCACCAGCAATCCACCGGGCCTTTCAGTTGTCACCACAGACTCATCCCCGCCACCGCAAGCGGCAAGTAGCAATAGAGAGAGCAGTAAAAAACAGGTACGCATCATTGCCGCCTCCCCGCGTGACAATCGCTGCAGTAGTTGGCCTGATGACAGCTGGCGCAGGCAGTGGGTGTCATCCTCGCCTCCAGGCCATGACGATCCCGATAACCGAGGGGGTGCATATTCCGCTCAGCGGGATTGCGCCGGAAATGGCAGTCGGTACAGAAATTGAGATCGATATGACAGACACGGCAGGCGGCCTCATCGCTTCTTGCCGCTTCGGTATGGAACCAGGTGTAGTCCCCTTGATGATCCGGCGGTCTTATCGTGCCGCTATCGGGATGACACACCTCGCATGCCATGGGCGCACTGCGTGTCTCCATGTGGCAGGAGTGGCAGATCGCCTCCAGGGGTTCGTTGTTGATCACCTCAACGGATTGAAGCTGCTGCAGGTCGGTTATCTTGGTACCTGTGAAGGGGTGGCAGGCCATACAGGTATCAGCGCTTAGTGACATCACATCCATATGGGCGTTGTGGGGGAAATAGATATCGGCCCGTTCATGGCGCGCTTCCCACCAAGACTTCTCTTCATCTTGTTGCGGGTTCTCCGCTGCAAACAGATAGAGCGGAAAGAGCGACACTATCAACAGCAGGAGAAGTCTCATGGCAACTCTCCTGTATTGACCTGATAGAAGCTATAGCGAACGGAAACAGCGGCCCGATACTCATCCTCCCTATCGGAGTGGTCGAGCCACTCACCGCTGAGCGCAAAGGTGAACTGTTTGAGAAAGCGTTGTGAATATGATACTGAAAAACCCTCCAAGTGGTTACTGTCGGAGAGCAATGTCTCCTTCTTCTGCAGCACCCCTTCCAGTTCGAGTTTTGAGAATGCAGTGATGGGATGGCGGTAACGCAGATAGGTGGAGATCACCTGATCATCCGCCATCTCCAGATAGTCGACTCTGGCATCGACAATGGGACCATAACCGGTGGTGTAGACCGCTTCGGCCGCTATCCCCTGGCCGCCATGGCCATGCTCCTGACTGTTGCCGCTGACCTCGAGTCTGCTCTCGATGGCGGCCATCTTCGGCAGATACCACACCCCTCTCAATACCGAATGGCGCTTGTCGTTATAGACACCGTGGTAACGGTCGCGGAATGTGTCCCGCTCCGGGTCGGGTACATAGTGGTGATAGCCCAGACGCAGACCGCCATAAGTGTTGAGATCGAAACGGCTATCTATCACCACCCGGCTTAGGGAATTGTCGTTGAGATCGATATCCGCGGCGAGTTGAAAATCCCCAAGCTGGGGACCCTGTTCAAGATCGACCTGCTCACCGGTCAGTCCGATGTGGAGCAGAAAGGGATTCGATTCCCCCACCCGTCGTTCCACACCGAAATTGAAGATCAGCTTTTTGAACCACTCCGAATCAACATCAGGCAGCAGATCCAAATGCCCATCCAGACCCAGCAGAAAATCGGCATCCTCTTGGGCATAGGCCTCCAGATGCCTTGGCCTGCCGGCATAGATACGCCAATGGGATAAGTCAAAGCTCTTCGCCAGAGAGAAACCGTCCAGGGTGTAGAAGCCATTCAGATCGATGGACTCGAAGCGACCGATGGTATATTGCACCTGATCGATACCATCCCCGCCCTGAATGTAGGATTGATAGACTTGACCGGCGCTGTCATCCTCATCGACCTCCACAGCGAACTGCAGACCCATGTGCAGATCACCACCGATCTCCTGATAATAGAGCGAGGTCCACTGCTCAACGGAGGTTAGCGCCTCTCCAAGGCGACTCTTGTCCGTCAGGATGCGGGTCTCTGTGTCTGCGGAAACACCTGCTAACAATGAACGGGTCATGGACAAGAGCAAGAGTTCGCAGACAATCGCAGTGATCGTCGTGGCTTTCATCAATCGCTGGGGTCACTTCCCCGGGAGAGCTCACCTTTGCAAGCACCCCAGCCGACCAGTGACACCAGTGCGATCGCGCAGCCTGCGCAACCGGTACAGACACCCACCGCCGCCAATGTACATTGTGACGTCAGCATCATGTGACCGGTTGCGAAACCAGCTCCAGCCGTCCATGGCAGTATCTTGACGATAGCGCCTTTCCCGGTAGTCATAGGGACTGCTTAACCATATTCGACGAACTTGCGACGAGCAGCCCAAACGCCCAACAACATCAGCGGCAGAATCAGCAGTGCACCGCCTCCACCGCCGCCGCCACTACTACCACTGGAGGTATCTGTCGCTGTAGCAGACTTCTCACCTACCGCATAGAAACTGAGGTGTTCTGTTCTTACTACCACATAGCCATCTTGGTCAGAGGTCGCCGCTTGCGAGACAATAATCTGATCGGTGGCCAGATCGGTCCACTCCTCACCATCACTGGAGAAGACCACAGTGAGGTTGTCCTGGTCGCTTCCTGTCCAGGGCAATTTAAGATAGAGCGGCGTGCCGGGAAACTGACTCACCGATTGCCCGTCACCGTTGGTCGCTTCGATTTGATAGACCTGTGACAACCTCAAACGACCAGCTTGAGTCGCCGAAGTCAGCACCTGACCGGTCTCGGCACGAATCAGGAAGCGGTAGTTGGGTAACACCGTATCGGCCTGATTGTTTTTCTCCGACATCACAGCGGTATCCATCACCATCTGATCGCCATATCTTGGCTTGAACATATAGATGGAATCCGATGCCGGCATCTCAGCTTGCAGCTGGGTAACCTCCTCGTTGGTCAGACCCAAAGCAGTCATTCCCTCACCACCGGGAGTAACGCTCATGACCCCGGTGAAGACCGGTGCAACGGCGGTACCGAGAATCGACAAGGAAGGGTTGATGGCACTGTAGTAGAGCACATCCGCTGTGCTCTCGGTGATAACGCCTTGATCGTCGGCCTTCATGGAGGGAAAGGCCATCTCCACAACACCTTCATCAATCAGGCGTCTGTCGGTGTAGCTGACCACCGTCTTGCTGTTCGACTCACCCATCACGCCGTTGGTCGATATGAGTGAGCTGAAGGCGCCACGAGCGGTCTTTTCATGACACTCCTCACACTGCACCGACTCCGTCGCCGGACGGGTGTTGTGTGACAGGACGTAGAAATTTGAAGCGCCCCATCTGAGAACGAGATTGGGGTTTTCATATCCCATGGAAGTCAGCAAGGCCTCATAGGCACCCTTTTGTGCAACGATACCGTCATAGTCCTCTGGATCGGTGAAGCGCCAACTGCCATGGGACATCCTCACACTCACCGTGCCCAGGACCTCTTCGGTCACCGGATTGATCAGAAAGCCGGTTCGATTGTCATCTTCATCCACTTCCATCTTGAATACCGAGTTGCGCTCGGTCTTGCTCAGGATATGCCCGCTGGTCTTGTCGATCCACTGTGCGCGATATCTCGCATTGTAGGGACGAACCCGCAGACCGCCATCTTCCGTAGTGGAGTAGCGATACATAATCTGTATCTCCGTGCCGCGGGACTCCTTGTCAGTGATATGGCAGGTCTCGCAGGCAAGCACATCCAGATGGGTCTGGGTGATACGGGTCAAAGAGTCTTCGGTATATCCGGTCATATCGCCGGCAAGTTTCCAGCGCTCGCGATGGGCACTCAACATATCCGCCTGACCTGAAGGAATGGCCGGTGTCTCCGCGCCCTCATGACAATAGACACAGGACTTGGCAGGGGGGACATAGTCCCTGTCATTCGCCAGATCCATATCGGAATTCCCCTTGAGAAAATTATGATCCGCATCCAGATCGGCCTGATAGCCAAAGGTCTCGTTGTAGTAGTTTCGAGCATGACAGGCGTTGCAGTTTTCGATATTACGCGCCTCGCCGTTAGCTTCGGTCCACAACAGGCCTTTATGCACATCATCCTGATAGTCCCTGACCAGTAGACCATCCTCATCAAACACGGACTCGGCACCTTCACCAAATCCATAAAAACCACGACGCGAGTTGGAGGTGAGATGACAATACATGCAGTTGTCGTTACCGGGATAACGGATCATCGGAATGGTAGTCAAACCTTGCGCGTTGAAGGCATCGGCGTTCCACTGCACGATCGGCACACCATCGGCGTCTACCTCATACTGATCCGGCCCCACCACACCATCGTTGTCATCGTCGATGCGGGTAAAGCTGACCAGTTGCATGCCCTGGGTAGTGTCATCACTCATATTGAGATTGAGAAACTCCAGGATACCCATGGCACCATAGCGAAACTGACCCGATCTCATGGCGCCGGAACGTACATACATGGCCTGATCAAAGGGAGTCATGGGACTACCATGACTACTGACATCAGACAGGCGCGAATCAAAGGCAACCAGATCATCAAGTTTCAGGTGACACAGAAGACAGTCATTCTCTGCCACACCGCTGGCTTGCCAATCCCACTGGGTGACTGTGTGTTCGCCAGTATCGCTGACACTCCGACTGTAGTAGTCGCCATCCAGATTGGGGATGGTGTCTGGGTGAACTTCGTCGTAGCGCCTACCATCTCGATCCTTCTCCATCCACCCACCACCGGAGTGGCATCTGGTGCAGCGCATAACGAGGTCCGGCGTACCGAGATCGGCGAAATCATCGATACTGGCGTTCTCTTTCATGGCGGTGATATCGGGATTACTGCCACCCATGCAGTTATATCCGCCAAAGTATCCGGGGGAGAATAGATTGGGTTGACCATGATCCTTGCCATAGTCATCCCGCGCCTCATCTCTGCCCTGTTCAAGATGATAGGCGTGGGTGATCTTGTCATAGTCGTGACAGCCGCTACCGGCACAACTCTGGCGAGGGCTATAGGGCTTGCCTGTGCCCAGGACATGCTCACCATCCTCGGTCAAAAGCGGAATGGGCGGATGGGCAACCGGTTCGTCTAAAGCGCCAGCAATAACGGCGGCAGAACCAAGACTCAAAGATAGTAACCCTGCGATGAGACCCTTTGCGTGTCTCTTGGAAGAAAACATAAGGCTCCTCCTTGTAAGAAGCAATCCCCTGCGACCACCAGACTCTCCCCTTAGTGCTTTGGTGGCAGGGATAGACAAAAACCTCTTACAAAAAGCAGTCTTTATGCCATTCGATATATTTACCTATAAAACATTGAGTTACGAATTCTTTACTGTAGTGTGTCAAAGCGTAATACGGGATATACCCTACTTAAAATTAGTGTTTTGACACGAATTAAATTCCATATCTCGATGCGTTTCAGCATCATCAACAGCGAATAATCAAAGCCAGGTTAGATTCATTGCTTCCCATGAAAAGCCGAATAGGCAAGTTTGTGTATCATGTTTTGAGTGGGGGCTATATAGAATTGCCCGGCTGTCGAACCAGGCCTTTTTGAAGTCGTAGGTTCGAATCGCCTACGTAGAAACTAAAAACCCAAACTCAAGGTCCGGGTTATTAAAGTAGATTTGGTGGGCCATGTAGGATTCGAACCTACGACCAATGGATTAAGAGTCCACTGCTCTACCAGCTGAGCTAATGGCCCAAGGTATGAATGGGGTGGACGATGGGTCTCGAACCCACGACCGCCGGAACCACAATCCGGAGCTCTACCAACTGAGCTACGTCCACCATTAAACTTTTCAACTTGGCTGTGACACCACAGCCGATCCTGCAGACTTGGCACGCCCGGCAGGACTCGAACCTGCTACCCTCGGCTTAGCTTACCAACTACGCCTTTCGACGCCCCCGTTCGGGGTTTGTGGTCTGGACTATCTCTTCACCGTCTCAGGTGTCGCACGTATAGTCTCTACGGATCCCCCGGTTGCAGACTCGCCCATCCGCTCTTTCAGGACGTCCCAACCTGAGGTTTCCTCGGGATTGCCATCAGCACCACCTGTTAAGGTTTCCCCGATACAGTGCGATCCACTCTATGGGTTGCATTCCCCACAGAGGCTCCTGGTTGCACTTGGCCTGGGCCAGGTGCGCTCAAAGGCCGATGCTCTATCCAAATGAGCTACGGGCGCAGAAAACTGGTCGGGGTAGAGAGATTCGAACTCCCGACATCCTGCTCCCAAAGCAGGCGCGCTACCAGACTGCGCTATACCCCGAAAAATCATCCCAAAAGTATATCCCTACACCCTGGGTGAGCAAAGGGGGGGAATAATACTGGCGAAGCCCCGCGAGGTCAATGGCGACGGGTACTGCGCACTGACAGTAGGGCCGGCTTTCTGTATCATCCGATCCCTGGTTTTAATCAGACCCCGGGAAACCCAATGAGTGCGCAGATTTTAGACGGCAAGGCCATTGCGGCCGATCTCAAAGAGCAGATCAAACAGCGCGTGGAGGAGCGGGTGGCCAAAAGTATACGCCGGCCCGGCCTGGCGGTGATCCTGGTGGGGGAGAATCCCGCCTCCCAGGTCTATGTAAGGAATAAGCGCAAGTCCTGCGACGAGGTCGGTTTTCACTCCGTCTCCCACGACCTGCCCACCTCAACCAGCGAGGAACAACTGCTGGCGCTGATCGACCAGCTCAATGAAGACGAAGCGATTGACGGCATCCTGGTGCAGCTGCCCCTGCCGCAGCATATCGATGAGGAGGCGGTGATCGAGCGCATTCTACCCACCAAGGATGTGGACGGTTTTCACCCCTACAACGTCGGCCGTCTGGTACTGCGGATGCCCCTGCTGCGTTCCTGTACACCCAAAGGGATCATGACCCTGTTGGCGAAAACCGGGCAGAAACTCGAAGGGCTGGATGCGGTGATCATTGGCCAGTCCAACATCGTCGGCCGCCCCATGGCCCTGGAACTGCTAGCGGCGCGCTGCACCATCACCGTCTGCCACAGCCGCACCAAGGATCTTGCGCAGAAGGCGCGCAGCGCGGATATTCTGGTGGTCGCCATCGGCCGCGGGGAATTCGTCCCTGGGGACTGGATCAAGGAGGGGGCCATCGTCATCGATGTGGGGATGAACCGCAACGAGCAGGGTAAGCTGGTTGGGGACGTGAACTTCGCTGAAGCCAGCGAACGGGCCAGTTGGATTACACCTGTGCCTGGCGGAGTAGGACCCATGACCATCGCCACCCTGCTGGAGAACACCCTGCAGGCGGCGGAGCTGCATAGTGCCGTAAGTTAACAACGACGCATATCAACGGTAAACCTCAGATGATCAAACAACAGGCCAAACAGCTACTGGAGTGGATCGAGGACCTGGGTCTGGTGGTCATCACCATCGCCACCCTGTTTGCCACCGGTGCTGAGATCATGGTGATGGTGCGAGCCGGGACAGTCACCCTGGCGGATCTGCTGTTGTTGTTCATCTACCTGGAGGTCTTCACCATGGTGAAGGTCTATCTGGAGTCGGGCAAGCTGCCCGTGCGCATCCCCCTCTACATTGCCATCGTGGCCTTGGCACGCTACATGATCCTGGACATGAAGGCGATGGACAACTGGCGCATGCTGGCCGCCGCCGGTGCCTCCCTGGTGCTGGCGCTTACCATTCTGGCCATCCGTTACGGGCACACCCGCTTCCCCTACGGCAAGGACGACTGAGACCCAACAAGGGTAAGATCTGCCGCCTTGAACATGGCCAAAAGATCGATCCTCGACAAGGGTCACAAACCACACCATCGCTTTTAGCTATAAAACCTTAACCTAATTATGGTTTTTCCCCAGGTGCCGTTGCTGGAGATGCGCTATGTCATTCAATGCCTTAAAAATGCCTTCACTGACAGTGATGGTAATCACCCTGTTACTTGTAGCCTGCGGAAATGGCGGTAGTAACGATGTAAGTGACAATGAAAATCTTAATAACGACAGCGATATCTCTGACGGCACAGATGTCGCTGATGACAACGATATCCCTGATGACAATAACGTGTCCGATATTGATATCGACGACCCTGGCACCACCTCATCTACCTATGTGGCCGGTCACACTGTGGCGACGGAGGCCGCATTACGGGCCATACCCGACAACTATATCGATACTGCCCGCACTACCCTGCATATCGCCTACAACCACACCTCCCACGGCACCCATGTCAGCTATGGTGTGTTTGGTCTGCCAGACTACAAAGCCGGTGACGAGACCAGGTTCGCTGTCACCAGAAACTCTCTGCCCGATGCGGACAAGCTCGACTTTCAAGACAATGAAATCGGTGGCGCCTATAGGGATCTATCCCAGGCCGACGCCGACTGGATGAGCTGGCGCAACCAGGTACGCAACTATCTCGACGACCCGGCGAACCAAGCCATCAATGTAATGATCTGGTCCTGGTGTAACATCGCCGGCCACTCGGTGGCCGACTATCTGAGTTCGATGCAGACCTTGATCGACGAGTACGGTCCCGGCGGCAGCAAGATCGGCAACGACATCGACCAGACCCGCACCACGCCGGTCACTTTCATCTTCATGACCGGGCATGCCAATCTCGACTCGAATACCGGTGATGGCAATCCCCGGGAGCAGGCGGCACTGATCACCGAGTACTGCGACACCCATGGCTATTTCTGTATCGACTACTACTCCATCGACACCCATGCCATGGATGGCAGCTACTACGAGGATACCGGCGACAACGGCAACTCCGCTGAGTATGGTGGCAATTTCTATGAGGATTGGCAGGAGGCAAACACTTTAGGTGTCGACTGGTATGAGAACCGCTCCACACCCGGCGGCGTGGCCACCTATGGTGCCCACAATACCCAGCATATTACCGCCAATCGCAAGGCGTTTGCGTTTTGGTGGGTGTTGGCGAGGATCGTGGGTTATCAGTGACGGATTCGCTTATCCTCTACGCCAAGTGGTACCTTGTGGACCGTCTTCAAGAATAATCCCGGCAGCTTGAAGCTCATCACGAACACGATCAGCCTCCGCCCAGTTCTTTGCAACACGAGCATCGAGACGCGCCTGGATCATGGCTTCGATCGCTTCGTCATTGAGTCCGCTCTCATCTGCCGGGGCAGCGCCTCGCAGATAGCTCTCGGGATCGTCCTGCAGAATTCCCAACATCTCACCCAGCTCTCTCAACACTCCAGCTAAAGTCGTGGCGGTATCGATATCGCTCTCCTTCAGACGATTGATCTCCCGGGCCAGATCGAACAACACCGCCAACGCCTCGGGGGTGTTGAAATCGTCATCCATGGCATCGCGAAAACGACTGACATACTCCTCGCCACCGCTGGCGGCCGCCTGTGGTAAGCCCCGTAATGCGGTATAGAAACGAGTCAACGCCGCGCGGGCGTTGTCGAGATGCTCTGTATCGTAGTTGAGGGGAGAGCGATACTGACTGGTGAGGATAAAGTAACGCACCTCTTCGGCACGGTAGTGTTCTAGGATCTCGCGCACGGTGAAAAAATTGCCCAGGGATTTGGACATCTTCTCGTCGTTGATGCGCACGAAGCCGTTGTGCATCCAGTATTTGACGAAGGGATGGCCGGTCGCCCCCTCGGATTGGGCGATTTCGTTCTCGTGATGGGGAAAGGTGAGATCTGCGCCCCCGCCGTGGATATCGAAGCTGTCGCCCAGGGCTTTGGTGGACATGGCGGAGCACTCGATATGCCAGCCGGGACGCCCGCGGCCCCAGGGCGAATCCCAGGCCGGTTCATCGGGCTTTGCCCCCTTCCACAAGGCGAAGTCGAGGGGATCTCTTTTGGCATCCCCCGGTTCCACCCGGGCACCGGCCTGTAGATCCTCGATCGACTTGCCGGAGAGCTTGCCGTAGTCGCTGAAGCTGCGCACATCGTAGTAGACATCCCCGTTGTCCACGGCATAGGCGTGCCCCTTCTCGATCAGGCGTTCGATCATCACCAGGATCTCATCCATGTGCTCGGTGGCCTTGGGTTCATCCGTCGGCCGCAGCACTCCCAGGGCATCCGCATCCTGGTGCATCGCCTGGATGAACTCCTCGGTGAGGTCGGCGAAGTGAACTCCCTTCTCGTTGGCCCGCTTGATGATCTTATCATCGATGTCGGTGATATTACGGATGTAGTGCACCTCGTAGCCGCTAGCCCGCAGATATCGATAGACCACATCGAACACCACCATCACTCGGGCATGCCCAAGATGGCAGAGATCATAGACGGTCATGCCGCAGACATAGATGCGAACCTTGCCCGCCTCCAGGGGCTGGAAGGTCTCTTTGCGGTTGCTGAGATCGTTGTAGAGCTTGAGCATAGTCCATCACATCGACTGGGAGATAAGTGCCGCGCATCTTAGCGAAAAGCGGCGGTTTCCACAAAGCACAGTCCAAGGCTTTACCGGAAACGTCCCTTGCCGATCAACACACTCCTTATATTGAAGGGGCATGCACTGAATAGATACCCTAAATTGTGTATACCTTCTTTCCAGTAAGGAAATTGATGTGTAATTGCGGTTATCACTTATTTTCTTATATTCAATTAGCCGATCGCTCTAAACCAATGAATCTAATCAACAAAATAATTCCGGCATATAAATTGCGGAAATTATTGACTTCCCTTTTCACAGACAGCAGCACCCAACGCCTCAGAAAGAAAACCGGAGACAGAACAGATGGCAGCGCACGATTTCGACTTTACAGCAGTGGAGAAACGCCTGGGCGTCTCTCGCAGGACCTTTCTCAAGTTCTGTACCGGAGTGGCGGCCTCCCTCGGCCTCTCGAACAACGCCGCCATGGCCATGGCCCAGGCAGTGGCCGATCCTAAGAGGCGTCCGCCTGTTATCTGGCTCCACGGCCAGGAGTGTACCGGGCCCAGTGAAGCCCTGCTACGCTCCGAACAGCCCTCCCTCGAACACCTCATCCTCGACCTCATCTCCCTCGACTA
>JBEVVR010000042.1:0-68908 GCA_040507035.1 Candidatus Thiodiazotropha sp. | reverse complement strand
AGCACAAATGCGAGTAGTGTTTACCCATAATTACCTCCATGTAATCAATTAATTATATCACAGGCGGTGCACTTCAATTTTGAGTACGGGATGATAAGGTAGCGTTGTTATAACTCATCAGAAACAACAAGGAGGTTGTGATGACACGTGCCCGCGAAACCCTAATTAGCTTGGAATCCACCCCTTATTACCACTGTATCTCCCGCTGCGTACGCCGTGCCTGGCTGTGCGGGAAAGATCCCTATACCGGCCAAAGCTTTGAGCATCGGCGGCAATGGGTAATGGATCGGCTGCGGGAATTGGTAGATATCTTTGCCATCGACCTATGCGCCTACGTCATCATGTCCAATCACTACCATGTCGTACTGCATGTCGATGCAGACAAAGCCAAAGGATTGACGGATAAGCAGGTGATCGAGCAATGGATGCGTTTATATAACGGCCATATGTTGTCAGACCGCTATCTAGCCGGTGAAATCCTAAGCAAAGCTGAGTGGTCGGCACTCTCAGGATTGATAGAGAAGTGGCGCTTACGCCTCTACGACATCAGTTGGTTTATGCGTTGTATGAACGAAAATCTCGCGCAGCGCGCTAATGCCGAGGATCAGTGTAAAGGCAGGTTTTGGGAGGGACGCTTCAAGAGCCAGGCCCTGCTTGATGAAGGGGCATTGTTGACCTGCATGAGCTATGTGGATCTCAACCCCATACGGGCAGGGCTTGCAAAGACACCGGAGTGCTCTGATTACACGTCGATTCAAGAACGTATTGAAACCTACGTAGAAAAGCAGAGTAGACGCAAAACCACAAGGACACAAACACAACAATCTACAAAACTCCATCCGTTAAAGAGGGCAAGCGAAAAAGAAACCGGTAAACATATCCAGTTCGAGCTCAACGACTACCTGCGCTTGGTGGATTGGACAGGAAGGGCCATACGAGAAGACAAGAAAGGTGCAATACCCAGTGATCTTGCACCAATCCTAGAAAGAGCTGGTTTAAATCCGGATGCCTGGCTGAAAAGTGTCAGACACTATGACCGCACGTATTTCTCGGTACTGGGAGCAATTGATCGAATCAAAGCTTTTGCCGGTAAGCAGAAAAAAAATTGGCACCGAGGTCAGCGTGCAGTCTTGGGTAGCTATCGTCTTGTTCTGGCTGAATAGTACATAAGTGGAAGTTGGGTGGCAGGTGTGGTGTCTAACTAATTAACTAATACAATTAACGGGTGTCCTAGTATTTTCTAGTATTTTGAGTATTTTGGATTGGATAGAGATTATCGGAAGCAGGCTGTATGGTGTTGCTACTTCGAGGTTATATTTATCGATATGAATCTTCAGTAACGACTGATTATCGAAACGTTGTTATATGATCATGTACAAGACATATACAGGGACACTAGTAAAAAGTAAAAAATATTGCGAACTGGAGAAGAATAAAGTCATACTGGGATACCCGAAAAAAGTAATTAACGGGTGTCCCAGTATCTGTCCCAGTATCTGTATCTTTATCCCAGTATCTCCAGTATCTGCCAGTATCTGTATCTAGCCCAGTAGCCCAGTAGCCCAGTAGCCCAGTAGCCCAGTAGCCCAGTATCTCCGTATCTCCGTATCTCCGTATCTCCAGTATCTATTCCTGAGATTAAAAAACTGTGAAGCATGTCAGATTAAATGCGGAAATGTATGACGTTGGTACGGTATTTTTTATCATTTTCATGATAGACAGGGTGTGTGTTTTTTTGAGGCCTAATAATTGAACGCATAACAAAACTACAAGTTTTCACAATCAGGCTATTTGAAGGATGATCGGTTGCGGGTAAATAGGGAGAAGCAATAATGAGTAAAATTACAATCACACTGATTGTGCTAATAGGCATTAATTTAGGATTAGTGTTTTCCATACCCGAGGTCCATGCCGAAATTATTTTTGGTGACCATTTTGATTCCCAACCCGATTGGAATACCTCCCAATCGGCAGACTTGCTAAGTGGCTGGAGTGGTCATCAGGCAAGGAATAGAGGCGGGTCATATGAGGCCGGTTACATTTCAGCTACAGGCGCCCATGGTGGATCCGGAAAGGGTTTTACACAGTATTGGGACCGGACCCGAAGTATGGGTAGTGCTCAAGATATTTGGCTTTACAAACGGGATATAGATTTTCCAAATGAGTGGTATCTCGGTTATTGGTTTCAAGTTGACCCAGGCTGGGATTGGGGAAGCGCCTCTAATCTTAAATTGTTGAAAGTTCATTTTAATAATGAACAAACATGGGATATCTACTGGACATCTTTTTGCGCGGGATGTCCCGATTGGAATGTACCTTCCGCTACAACCCGGTCACTATGTACAGATGAATGGGGTAGGAATTGGGCCGGTAGCTGGAGTGAGCTTGGTTCGGACTGGCACTATTTTATCTGGCATTTTAATCACTCTGAGGGGACACTGGAGCTACTGGTTGACGGCGTCCCCGCAATGAAAACAGAATATCCAACAAACTATCCTGGGGGTGGCTGGGATAGCAGCTACGGCATCAGTTTTGGTGGCAACATTACCGATGGAGGTGGCGGTACGAGTGAAATGTGGACCAAATATGATGATGTCGTCATCGCAACATCACAATCCGAAGTTGAGTCTTTTTTGGGTGTCTCTGGTAGTGTTGAACCGACCCCTGAACCTACACCTGAACCTACACCTGAACCTACACCTGAACCGGTGCCTGAGCCCACGCCTGAACCGGATCCTACCAATGATATATCCATTTTGGTTGAAGAGACCTTTGATGATAACAATTTGGCCAATAGAGGGTGGTACGATGGCGGCGTAAGCAACGCTACTCTAGTAAGTGTTTCTGATCGCTCAAGCAATGTACTGGAGTTAGCTTACTCGGCAGGAAGTAGCAGCTCGCAACTGGGACAGATTCGACATCTGTTCACGGAATCGGATGAGGTTACGTTGAGTTACAATGTTAAGTATTCGTCGAATTGGTCTTGGACAGGACATACATACGGCCCCCATGAATTTTATTTATTAACCAACGCTAATCATGATTATAAAGGCCCTGCCCATTCACACAGTACCTTTTATATAGAAATGACGGGTGGGTATCCAAGAATCGCTCATCAGGATGGGATGAATGTCAACACTGCCTATATCAATCAGGATATTTCAGCCATTTCTGAAAATCGTGCAGTTTCAGGGTGCAATGGTGCAGGGGATGGTTATCAGGGTGGATGTTATGAATCTGGCGGAAACTGGTATAACGGGCGAAGCTGGACGAACGCGTCAAATAGGGTTTTGCCAAACAGATGGTATGCGGTAAAGGCTTATTTGAAGATGAACGATATCGTTGATGGAAAGGGTGTCGCAAACGGTGTTATCAAATACTGGTTGGATGGAAACTTGGTAATCTGCCATGAAAATGTAATATTCCGCACCGCTGAGAATGCCGGAATGCGGTTCAATCAGGTTATGGTTGCACCCTATTTCCATGATGGCGCACCACATGATCAGAAATTCTGGATCGATGACCTGGTCATACAAAGCGGAGCCACTTCCACTGCTCTCGCACCACCGAGCAGTCCAACGCTTCTGATTTACTAACATCAGCGGAGTAGCCAGGCATTTGTTCACGGCTTAGGGCAAACAGGAAACTTACCAAGAACGGGCAAAGGGGGCCAAAATAACTATGCCACTACACATACACATTTTTCAGTGATCTACAGCCCCCAGTTGTGCGGGGGCTATAAAGAAGGGGCCGGGTGATTATTTATGGCACGAAAGCATCGTTAAGAAGTTCCGGATGGGTATTGAACAGATCATGCCCACCTTGTGGGTATACCCACAAGATACCCAGATTTTCCAACGAGGCCCGGTTTTCGGTATCGTCTGTGGCGATTGAGACCCAGTTTAAGAACTCCTCGTACATGGTGCCAGCGGAACAAGAGGATGGCTCACAAAAAACGTTGTCATCCTCCGCTACAAAAAACCGTAGTCCCTTTTTATCCATGATCGGCTTGATCCACCGATTATAACGAGTCGGATCATAAGGCATGCTGATGTTCAGGGAATCGAGCCGGGTTATTCCATTAATGTCCATCAGTTGAGCCACAGCGTTACCATTTGTAACATCAGTGCGGGTAATATCGGTAAACGGCCCGGAGACGAAAATAGCGCGTTCTACCCGATTCATAAATGAGGGATGATAGTCGAGCGCTGCCGAGATGACTGCCGACCCTGCGCTACCGCCAATCAGGTAGAAACTCGGGCGCAAATATCCCTCATTCACGAGCTTGTTTAATGTGGCCACGACATAGGACGCAGCTTGCTGAATGGTATTGCGCCCGTTTGCCCAGTAATTGAGATCGAGGGTAATGGCCTGTCGCCAGTAATATGAAGCTTTGCTGCCAATGGCATTGTACATTACGGAGTTGGTGCAATCGACACCACCATTCCCACCATTTAATACGACAACCTGCGGATCAAGATAAAAACCAGGTAGATAGGACGGCCACCGCCGGTAGGAATAGAGAGAGAAAGAATTACCATAAGGATCCGTCCGTGAGTGTTCCTGCCATGCGCTCACACCCGGACATGCCGAAATCGACATGGAGGAGAATATCGTCCAGATAAAGAATGGTAGAAGTAAAGCCCTTTTCATAAGATTGTTTCCCTGTATTATGAAGTAAAGGTATGCCTGTTAGTGATTCAGGCAGCGTTATTTTACTCCCCAACCGCTTCCGATTTTCAAATAATGCCCTTCAGCTGAAGGGCGTGAAAAGGTAATTGTGGATTTTGCAGAATTTGAGGATCTCCCTTACTACCACTGTATCTCCCACTGATTATGTTTTGTCACAGGTATCCGAATTGGTAGACTGTTGCCTCAGCAGGTTCAGATATACTCCGTTTAGAGACTGAACATTGCATCAAGATTTGTTGTCCCCTGTCTGTAGTTACTCGTGCAACCACAGCCCTGATTACAATCACGCCTCACTATGGGAATATCAAATCCCCCCTCTCTCATCGCAAGTTTCAAGGCGCCGTAGGCCATGCTGAAGTAGTCGATGTTGTCTTCGTCTGTCTGCAGTTTGGGATCATCGAGGATGATCCTGTTCAAATAACCCTGAATCGGCAGCTTGCCTCCGCAATGCCGGAAAACAACCATATGATTGAAGCTTCCACAGGAGAAGTTGTCTTCCAGGTCGTTGGCGGATACAAACCACTTTCTATCATGGCTAAGGTTGCTCTCCCATGTCATGGGGTTGCTTTTGCTGATCCAAACCTTGCCGGTATAGGTATTCCTGATGATTTCAAGATCGAGTTCCAACAATACCGGACCCTGGGAGTGATCCCGATTGGCACTGTTATGTATGTCGGCAGAGTCTGTGAATATGTCGTTTAGCAGCGCGTAGTTGTTAGGCTGTTGCGCAGGTTTCGGTGACGGTGTATTTGCGTCGAACCTGTCGATGATTTCACGGGACATTAGACAGCGACTTCTCAGGAATTCGCAGGATGCCTTGACACTGTTTGCATGCGTAATCGAAGAAACACCTTTGTTTTTAAGTATTTCGTAGATCCTCTTTGGTAGAATTTCCATCACAATCTTCCGGCATTTTCTGTACAGTTTTCGATCATAACTTGCTGCCTAACAAGATGGCTAGACGCTGATCACAAGTTCAGCACCTATCGCAATCTGCAGTGTGCCGATCTCCTGTGCGCGAGTCGCTATAAAATGAAAGGGTTAGTTTATCCGTGAGGAACATTCAATATGATTCGGTGGGACAGGCAACCTTCGAGGCCTCCCTGTCCATACTCGCGCCCCGTGGAACACTGGTCTCATTCGGACAGTCATCGGGTAAGGTGCCGCCCTTCGACATCGCCCAGCTGAGCACCAAGGGTTCCCTCTATCTGACGCGACCGATCCTCTTCGACTACACCAGGAGCAGGGAGGATCTGTTGCAGAGCTCAGCGGCTCTCTTCGCCGCTATTCTAAAGGGGGATCTTGAGCTGGAGATCGGCCAGACGTTTCCCCTCAGGGACGCGGCGCTGGCCCATCAGGCCCTCGATTCCCGTAAGACCCGGGGCAGCACCCTGCTGCTGCCGGAGTGATCAATACTTGACCTGGGGAGAGAACTGGTTCAGTTTTACCCCCCCTTAAACGAGAGTGTGACGATGACCGATAGCAAGGCGCCAGCCGATCAGATGGCTCCAGGCAAGACAAAATCCGAGGCCGCCGTGGAGCGCTTCTGTGATGGTTGCAACTGCTCCCAGGCGGTATTGACCGCTTTTGCCGAGCGTTACGCCATTGATGATGGCCTGGCGATGCGCATCGCAGCCGGGCTTGGTGGTGGCGTCGGCCGCATGGGGGATGTTTGTGGTACCCTCACCGGTGGTGCCCTGGTGCTGGGTCTGGAACTGGGGCCCAGCACACGGCAGCAAAGTGATGCCAAAGAGGCGACCTATCTGGCGACCCGGCGCCTGCAGGAGCGTTTCATCGAACGCCACGGCAGCAGCCGCTGCAGGGAGTTGCTGCAGAAGGATCTCAGCATCGAGGCGGAGTATCGGCAGGCAAAGGAGCAGGGTCTGTTCGAGAGCCGCTGCCCCAGCTTTGTGGCGACGGTAGTCGACCTGCTCGATCAAGCGTTATACAACAAGAAGCGGAATATGAAGCAACAAATCCTTACCATGCTCGAACTCCAGGATGCCATGAACCGCAAGGTCAACGAGGATTGGCGCGATGCGGGCTATCCCTGGTACCGGGCAATCTGGACCGAGTGTGCCGAGATGCTCGACCACTACGGTTGGAAGTGGTGGAAACACCAAAAGCCCGACATGCAACAGGTCCACCTGGAGATCGTCGATATCTGGCACTTCGCCCTCAGCGACCTGATCCTCCACAACGCCAGCCTCGAGGAGGCCGCGGAGCTGGCGATGAAGGGCTTGGCCGAACCCTCCGAGGCCGTCGATTTCAGGACCTCCATCGAACAGCTGGCGATGGCGAGCATTCAGACCCAGGCGGCGGACATCGGCCACTTTGCCGCGGTGATGCGGGCGGCTGAGCTCGGCTTCGATGAGCTCTTCAAGACCTATGTGGGCAAGAACGTGCTCAACTTCTTCCGCCAGGACCACGGCTACAAGGATGGGAGTTATATCAAGGTATGGAAGGGGCGTGAGGACAACGAGTATCTGGCGCAGATACTGTCCGAACTCGATGCCGATAGTATCGACTTCAGTGATCAAGTCTACCGCCAGTTGGAACAGGCATACCCAACCGAGTGATGGGTATGCCCCAGGGCCCGCGGACAGGCCCTGGCTGGTGTGGACTCAGAATCCTTTGTGTCGGCCGGGGCCGAACATCTTCCCTGACCAACGCTGATCCTGTAGCTGTTGGAGCTGCTCCTCGGTAAGCACCTTGGCTATCTTGTTGCGCACCTCCGCCCGCAGCACAATCATACGGGTGACCTGGTCGCCCTGCTTTTCAGCCAGACCGCGGATGGTCTCGAGGTCGGCCTCGTCCACCATGGCGTCATGCAGATCCGTGCGGTTGTCATGCATGGCATCCCGCAGGTCCCGCATGGCGTCTTTTGTCCCATTGCGGATATCTTTCAATGCCTTTTTCTGCTCCGCAGTCAGATCTTCGATCTGCAACAGGGCCGCCATGGGGCCGCCTCTGCCATCCCGGTCGCAGCCCCCGTGACCTTTTGGACCGCCAAAGGCGACCGCGGCACCGGCGCTGGTGAAGAGCAGGGTGGAAAGGGTGATAATTGCAATTGTTCGACTCGTCGGTTTCATGGTTAATCTCCAATGTCGTTGTTGAATACTGCTCCGTGGCAGCTGTTGAAACTCTATCTTTTTCATGTTCAAAGTTGGGTCGGGAGCGGTCAGGTTTGGCAAAGAAGTGCAAAGCTGCCACAAGCCGACTTGGCGGTTGCTGAATGATGCTTCAGGCGGCAGCCAAGGCTCTGCGTTCTCTCATGCGACGTCTGCGCCGCATCCAGGAGAATGAGCCGCTGAGGATGAGAAGGCTCAATGCCAAGGCGCCGGTGAGGTTGATGACACCACTTATGGGGCCTGCCCAAGTGCCTTCATGCAGCGTCTTCACCAGACTTTCACTGGGTTTGAAGGGGGTAATTGAGTGATCGGTGACCACCAGCAGGCGTTCCGCCTCTTGTCCTGCGACGCTGAGCAAGACCGTGCCACCGCGAAATCTGCGCACCCCAGTCAAGCCATCCAGTTGATGGGCCTGTTGGGCACTCTCCAGGGCCTCGGCCAGGGTCAGTTCGACACCGGGCTGACTCATGCGGGGTAGTTCGGGCATGCCCAGATGGAGACTCATGAAGACGCCGGTCAAGGGCAGCATCAGCACGATCGGCAAGGCTATCCAGCCGGCCCCCCGGTGCCAGCCCATCAGGTTGTTACGCAGGCGTGGCCAGGCCAGCAGCGGTGCAGTGATCACCAGCAGCAGCATCAGATAGCTGGCGATCTGCACCAGGATATCGGCGCCCAGCAGTAACTCCTTGTGCAGATGCTCGGTGAATTCGAAGAGATTGAAAGCAGCTGATCCCTCATTATCACAGGCGCATGCACCGCTGATCAGGTCATACCGGCCCGCTATCTGTGGATCCCGGGAACGCACCTGTGCCTGGTTGGTGGTGCTGTCGATGGAAAGGGCAACCACCTCCTGACCCAGGGGGTCGATCTGTTGCAGCAGGTTGATGACCCGGGTAGCGGTGATGGTTTCATCTCCGGGTGAGGTGGGTTGTTCGAGGATTGGCTTAAACGCCAACACAGCGCCTGAGAGTGTGATTAGCAGAAATAGCGGCGCCAGGCCGATTCCGATCCAGCGGTGGAGTTTGAAGAGGGTGGGTTTGAGGCTCTTGAGGTTCATGCTTCGGCTCTATTGATAATCTGTGTGGGCATAATATGGGTTGAAGCGTCAGCGCAGTGGTAACTTATGCAAGCGAGTGCAAAGAAGTGCAAAGCTGGCCCTGCAGGTGGTGGGAGCAGGGCTTAAAAGAGGTCACAATAGAATGGCGATGAAAAAGATTTTACTGATCGATGACGATGTGGCGTTGTGTGAATTGCTGAGCGAATACCTGGTCAGCGAGGGCTTTGCCGTGGAGAGCGTCCATACCGGACCGGAAGGTGTCAGTCGCTCCGTTGCCGATCCTTGGGATGCGATCGTACTCGACGTCATGCTGCCGGGGATGAACGGCTTCGATGTGCTGAAGCAGATCCAGGCAGAAAGCAATACGCCTGTGTTGATGCTTACCGCCCGCGGCGACGATACCGACACTGTTCTCGGGCTCGAGCTGGGTGCCGATGATTATGTGGCCAAACCATGCAGCCCCCGGGTGCTGGTGGCCAGGTTGCGCAATCTGTTTCGCCGCCATGAGGATGAATCCAACGCTCCCAATTCCCAGCAAATCGGCGATCTCGGTTACGACAGGCAGAACCGTCGGATCACCGTGGGAGAACAGGATGTGGCGCTCACCGGGGCTGAGTTCAATCTCCTGGTGCTGCTGCTGGAGCATGCCGGGGAGCTGGTCTCCAAAGAGGTTCTGGCGAAGCAGGGGTTGGGGCGTGCGCTGCAGGCATACGACCGCCGCATCGAGACCCATATGGCCCAGATCCGCAAGAAACTCGGTCCATTGCCGGATGGTTCCCCCCGCATCAAGACGGTACGCGGTGCCGGTTATCAATATCTGGTGAGCGGATGACTCTGTTTCTGCGCATCTTTCTCTCCTTCTGGCTGGCGAGCCTGCTGCTGGCCCTCTCCTTCTTTCTGATCCAACGCCACTACGGTGGCGAGGTGGTGGAGCAGGTGCAAGCAGTAATGCAGGCCCAGGCTGAGACAGCGGCGGTGTTGTGGCGGGACGGGGGTGACAAGGCGCTGCATGGTTGGTTGCGCCGGCAACCCAAGCGTCACCGGCTGGTGCTGGTCAACGAGGGGGGCGAGTCACTCAGCCGTCGGCCGCTGCCACCCCATCTCAAACAGATACTGCCGCGGGCGATCAGTCCGGGTGTGGAGCGTATTCGTCCAGGGCACCTGATGCTCGCTACCGAGCTGCCCGATGTAGCGCCGAAGCGCTTTCTCCTCACCATCATCGATCTCGGCAGACTTCACGGCATGCCGATCTGGGCGCGCGGGCTGCTGGCGATGCTGATCTTCGCCCTGGTCAGCCTGTTGCTGGCAAGGATCTTGACCCGCCAGGTGCGTCCTTTAAGGCAGGCGGCCCAGCGCATGGCCGAAGGGGATCTGAGCGGCCGGGTGGAGCTCAAGGGGAGGGATGAGATCAGCGCCCTGGGGGCCGACTTCAATCTGATGGCGGAGCGACTCAACGATCTGTTGCAGAGTCAGCGCCAGTTGGTGCGGGATGTCTCCCACGAGCTGCGTTCTCCCCTGGCACGGCTGCGGGTCGCCCTGGAACTGGCGGAGAGGGAGGAGGACCGTACCAAGGCCCTGGGCCGGATTGAACAGGAGGCAGACGAACTGGAGCGTCTGGTCACCGAACTCCTCTCCCTGGCCCGCCTGGAGTCCGGGCAGGCCGGGCTGGAGCGGCAGCGCCTAGACCTCAAGGCGTTGCTGGAGAAGGTGGTGACCGACGCCGAGTTCGAGGCCCAGGCGCAGCAGAAAGGGGTGAGATTCAGCAGCGAGGTGGTGACCCTGGTGGGTGACGCGGTGCTGCTGCGCTCCGCGGTGGAGAACGTGGTTAGGAACGCTATCCGCCATACCCCTGGAGGCAGTGAAGTCCAAGTGTCGCTGTCCAAGGATCAAGGGGATTGCCTGATTCGGGTCAAAGACGCAGGTCACGGTGTGGAGGCGTCGCAACTGGAGCTGATGTTCAATCCCTTCACCCGTACCGCCGATGCGCGGGAGCGGGGCAGTGGTGGCTTTGGACTGGGTCTCGCCATCGCCCGTCGGGCAATCTTGATCCACGGTGGCGAGGCCTCGGCGCGGAATCATCCCCAGGGGGGATTGGAGGTCAGCCTCAGACTGCCGTTGTCAGATACGGATTAGCGTCGTCTCACAGCCCGCCCGGCTTAAATCCTATTGGACCTGATCCGAAATGTCGTTCAACTCATGCTCGCTGACACCGAGAATGGAGAAGATCTGCTTCTGCGCGGTGAGTAGGATATTCCGCTGCTCCTCCTCGTGGGGCAGACTCTTGGCGATGGCAACCGCCCCCACCAGGGAGGCGAGAATCGCCCGGGATTTTTCCGCCACGGTCTCGCTATCCGCCGGGAAGGGTAGTTTGTTGAGCCGGCAGAGGGCGGTGATGCGGGTCTCCAGATTCTCCTTCAGGCTGGAGTAGGACTTCTCATAGAGTTTCTTTATCTCGAAGTTATCGCTGCCGATCTCATTGAAGAGGATCGACTCGGGGCCCGGTTCATCCACCTTTTTTGGATCACGCAGATTGAGATAGTCGGTGACCAGAGAGAAGAGGTTCTTCATGGAGAAGGGACTCTTGGTCAGGCGCGCCGCTCTGCTACGCCGTAGGGTCTCGAGGAAAGAGGCGCTGAAGAGGGCCTCCTTTGACTCGAAGTGGGCATAGAAGGCGCCGTGGGTCATCCTCGCCAGCTTCATGATCTGGGTAATCGAGACCTTGTCGAAACCGTAGCGGAAAAAGAGCTCCGTTGCCGATTTCAGGATGCGGTCCTTGGATTCGGATTTGTGTGTCTTGGAATATGGCATTTAGTTGCTCCCACGGATACCGGCCGTGAATATTATCTTGATCATATATTGCTACGGGCTAGTGTCTCAATAGCAAATAGTATGAGAGAGACCATGAATTCGCCCATTGTGATCACAGGTATGGGAATCATCAGTCCACTGGGATGTGGAGTCAAGCCTGTCTGGCAGCGCCTTACACAGGGACTTTCGGGTGTACGCCGTATCGACCGTTTCGACGTGGAGAATTTTCCCATCCGCATCGCCGGTCTGGTCCCTGGAGCGGAAGATGATCCGGAGGCGGGTTTCGATCCGGACAGCGTGATCGAGACCAAGGAACGCAAGAAGATCGACCTCTTCACCCTCTACGCCCTGGCTGCGGCCAAAGAGGCCCTGGCACAAGCGGGCTGGGAACCGTCGAGCGAAGCGGATCAGCGCGCCACGGCGACCATCGTGGCTACCGGTATCGGCGGCTTTCCCACCATCACCCAGGCGCAGAAGACCCTGGACAGGCGCGGCCCCAAGCGCATCTCACCCTTCGTGGTTCCCGCCTTTCTGGCCAACCTGGCCTCTGGCAATGTTTCCATACGATTCGGTTTCAAGGGCCCATTGGGTTGCCCGGTGACCGCTTGCGCGGCCGGGGTGCAATCTATCGGCGACGGCATGCGCCTGATTCGTAGCGGCGAGGCGGAGGTGGCCCTGGTGGGTGGCGCGGAGTCCTGTGTCGATCCCCTGGCCCTGGCCGGCTTCAATGCCCTCAAGGCCCTCTCGACCCGGGACGACGACCCGGAACGCGCCTCCCGTCCCTTCGATCGCGACCGCGACGGCTTCGTCATGGGGGAGGGTGCGGGTCTGATGGTGATCGAAACCCTGGACCACGCCAAGGCCCGGGGAGCCACACCGCTGGCGCTGGTCAGCGGCTACGGCACCAGCGCAGATGCCCACCATATCACCGCCGGTCCCGAGGACGGCTCGGGTGCCGCCGCGTCGATTCGCAGTGCCCTGGCGATGGCTGGCCTGGAGCCGTCAGACATCGGTTATGTCAACGCCCATGCCACCTCGACCCCCGTTGGCGATCGCGCGGAGATCGCCTCCCTGCGTGCTGTCTTCGGCGACGGTATCGGCAAGCTGCCGATCTCATCCACAAAATCGGCCACCGGCCACCTCCTCGGTGCCGCGGGGGGCGTCGAGAGCATCTTCACTGCCCTTGCGGTGATCAACGATACCCTGCCGCCTACCCTCAACCTGGAACACCAGGACGAGACCATGAGCGATCTCGACTTTGTCCCCAATGAGGCCCGTAACCAACCACTGCGTCATGCCCTGTGTAATGGGTTTGGTTTTGGTGGGGTTAATGCTTCGTTGATTGTCAGTAAGGTGGATTAGTCGGCTACTTCAAAAAGAAGGAAATGGATTTCTCAGTGCGTGTTCTGAGAACTCCGCCTGATTTTTGGTATGTCTCATGTATATGTCAACTGCTACACGAGTGGACGCTCTTCGTTAATCTCCAAAGGGCTTGGGTACTAAGCTCACTTATGAAAATTTGTCTCGAGTCGAAATTGACTGACAAGGCTATGAAAAGTAGGATGAAAGTTAATTAAACAGGGAGGTTGTTCAAATCTAGTCCTGATCTTCCATGCATAGATTTAAGACAAGTTGCACGTTTTGTTTTGTGCAGATTGCCTTCTATTCAGCAAATTAAATGGAATAGTAGGCAGGATGTACGTCTAATAACGCAAAACAGCAGGATATAGGGCAAGTTGCTTGCTGATTATAGTGTCATGCTTTTTGGGAATGTTAACCGAAGATAGTGCAAAAAAACTAAAATCTTCAGGCGCAGCTATTGTTGGCCTTGGTCTGTTAGTGCTTTATGGGATGGTGGGCACAATAGAAAGTGATTGTTACTATTTTTGGCAGCTTCTTGGTCAATATCGTTACTGCGATGAAAAGTATGTAGGTGAAGAGCAAGCTTTAAATTATGTGCATTTAGTTGGGACAATATTATTTTTAACACTAGGAATAGCGTTATATCGTAAGGGTGCAAAAGTAATTCGGTACTATGAAAACAAGAAAAAAAGAGAAGAGTAAACACTATTGGCTTCAATGAAACTCGTTATTGCTATCCTGCTGAAGCAGGTCGTTATGCGCAAATAGAGAATTCATGGAAAAGAAACGATACATAGACCAACGAGAGCATAGGTATACAACATCTGAACCTACGACTACTGGTCCTACATTAATTGTATGTCCAAAGTGTTCGAAAAAGGCCAGTGTAATATTCTCCGATACCCAGCCGGATTTGGGTTACACCGTTAAGGCAACTTGCTTGAATTGTGGTTTTTCTCATGAAAAGACTGCCACAGCAAGAGCTTTCTATTGGGCCGAGGGCGAACCTTCTGATGGTTACTTTGATTATAGGCTCTGGCTAAAAATACCATGTTGCGGTCATACACTGTGGGCTTTTAATTTGAGGCATCTACGGTTTTTAGAAGATTTTGTTTCAGCTGAACTTAGGGAAAACCCAAAAGATGATTTAGGATATGCAAACTCCTCAATGTCAAGCAGACTACCTAAATGGATAAAGGCTTCAAAAAATCGGAAGCAAGTTTTGTCATGTATTCAAAAGTTAAAACAATTAGTGAACAGCGCATAACAATTGACTGCATCGGAAAAACCAACGCTGCGAGCCTCCCCTAAAATAGACATCTCACCTCATTCTTGTCCGGATCGAAGAGGGCATACTCGATGTACATAAAGAGGATAACCACTTTTTTGTTGTATGTTCGAAGTAACGGTCAAATGTTTTGATTTTGCCTCCCACATCGGCTGGACATTAGTCTTTCCAGTTTTCGACAAGGAGTGGGCACATCCAAACAGTGATCTTGACTCGAAAACGCATTTAGCATAGGTTTCTGTAAAGTTAACAGTTTGCTGTTGGCAATGGAATCCACTGTGACCTCGTCAATCCTCCAGCCCCCCTTCGTAGGCGAATCACGTCAGCTCTTGGTTGATGGCTTGCTCGGTCTCTACGACCAGGTCAAAGAGCGCAATACCCCCTGTTGGGTTTCACTGGAAGCGCCATCCGGCTGGGGCAAGACCCGCATTGCCCAGGAGTTCTACGCAAGGCTGGCGGCGCAACAGGAGTTGCGATACTGGCCGGCGACCATCCTTGAGGCCAGCCGCGACGTCGAACCCATGGAGGTGGATACGCGCCGCAATCGTTCCTACCCGGATCCCGCGTTGTTCGACCGCGAGGCCCACTCCCTGCCGGAGTTCATGTGGTTCGGAATCGTATGCAGCCTGCGAGATGGCCAGCCTTCCCAGGTACTGCTCGAGGATCTGCGGCAACTCGAAGCACATCAGTTATATCTCGAGGCAGCGATTGCGGCGGAGGCCTCCTTTGCCGAGAAGCGGTTTCCCACCCTGGCACAAGCTAAAGCGGCCACCAAGGACATCCTGGAAGAGGCCGCGGGTTACTCTATCGGTGAGGTGCTCGAGAAATTCGCCGGCCTCAGCGGTGTGCCGGGCATCGGCCTGGGTATCAAGCTCGCGCAGTGGGGCATCGGTAAGGTAAAGCGCAGCCGCAAGAGTGACAGTGCCATTGCCGATGCCGGTGACTTGAGCAAAACGAGTGAAAAGGCCGATCTCCTGGAAGACACCCTCTTCATGCTCACACGCATCGCCCGACCGGGACTGCCGCTGGTCGTCTTCGTGGAGGACTTCCATCGCTCCACAAGCTTGACCCGGGACCTGGTGAATCGTCTGGTCCGCGCCAAGGATGCCTCGATAATGGTAATCACCACGTCCTGGCCGGACGAGATCGACCTGATCATGCAGTCGCATGCGGCGATCCGCGACCTGCTGACACAAACCTACCTGCGCTCGACCATTCGGCGTGTGCTCCACGACCAGCCGATACCCAAGGGCTTTCCCGCAGGGGCCTCACTGGATGTCCTGCCCGAATCGGCACTGCGCCAGATCGTCCTCGCCTACTACCCGCATGCCGACGAAGCGACACAGGCTGGCCTGGCCATGCGCTACAACAATCCGTTGCCGCTGGAGTTGGTCTGTACCCTGCCCAAATTTCGCAAGGCGTTCAGTGACGGCGCCTTGAAGCTGACTCCCAGCGAGATCGCAACCTTGCCCCGCAAGGTCGAGGATCTCTACCGGGCCCTATGGGACGAACTGCCACCAATCGTTCAGGAGATCCTGGCCCTGGCCTCATTGGCCATCCCGGAAGACGAGGCCGCCTGGCACTGGCAGCTGCTGCGCAATACGATTGCGAATTGCGATGTGTTAAGCGATGCCGACGCCGGGGTGCAACGCCTGGACAACGACCAGATACCGGGTAGCTGGAGCCGGGAGATAGACCAATGGCTGCGGCGCTTCAACGAGCCCGATCAGATCCGCGTCGCCCGGCAATACCTGGAGGATTACTTTCGCGACGAGGCAGTCGAAAGCTACCTGGCGGCGCTTGCACAGCGTCTGAAAGAGCGGGAGCTGGTGCCTTCCGTCGAGGCCGATCAGCACTGCGCGCGGTTGATGTTGCTGCTTCACGGGCAACACCGGCTCGATGACGGCGCTGCATTGCGGGCGATCCGCATCCTGCAGCAGGCGTTGACCGAGCTGCCTCTCGAGCTCCCGCAGCGAGTTCGCTTGGGTGAGCAGCTGGAGGGATTGGATGTCGATGAAGATGACATTGGGTGGCTTGATGCAAGGGCTGACTACGCCGCGGCCTTAACGATAACTGGTCAAATAGATAAGGCCCTGCTGGCGTTCGAGACCCTACTCGTTGATTATGAACCTGTGTTGGGAAACGATCATCCCAAAACACTGACGATCCGTAACAATATCGCTTACTTGTTGGGGCGGTCAGGCCAGGTCGACAAGGCGCTGGCCGCTTTCGATGATCTGCTTGAGGATATGGATCGCGTGTTGGGGCCCGACCATCCCAACACCCTCAAGAACCGCAACAACATAGCGTCTTGGCTGGGGGATATGGGCCAGGTAAACGAGTCTCTGGAGGCCTTCGATATTTTACTTAGGGATCAGGAGCGGGTGCAGGGTCCCGATCATCCCAACACTATGAGGATTCGTGGCAACATTGCCTATCTACTGGGACAGTCAGGTCAGGTAGAGGAGGCCTTGGTTGCCTTCGAGACCCTGCTTGTGGATCATGAGCGCGTGCAGGGTCCCGACCATCCCGATACTTTAATTACCCGCGGCAGTATCGCGTTTTGGCTGGGGAATTTGGGCCAGGTCGACGAGGCCTTGGCTGCCTTCGAGGCCCTACTTGTGGATGAGGAGCATGTACTGGGTCCTGACCATCCCGAAACTTTAAGTACCCGCGGCAGTATCGCGTATTGGCTAGGGGAGTCAGGCCAGCTCGACAAGGCTCTGGCCGCTTTCAATGATCTGCTTGTGGATCGACAGCGTGTGTTGGGCCCCAGCCATCCCAGCACTTTGTTGACCCGAAACAACATCGCGATTCGGCTGGGGCAGTCAGGCCAGATTGATGAGGCCCTGGCAACCTTCCAGGCTCTTCTCGTGGATCAGCAACGCGTGCTTAACACCGACCATCCCCATACTTTGATGACTCGCAGTAACATCGCGACTTGGCTGGGGCAGTCTGGCAAGATTGATGAGGCCCTGACAGCCTTTGAGACCCTGCTCCCGGATTTTGAACATGTGTTTGGCCCCGACCATCCCAACACCCTGACGGTCAGCCAAAACATCGCTCACATGTTGGGGCAGTCGGGCAAGATCGATGAGGCCCTGGCGGTCCTAAATGAGCTGCTCGCGGATCGGCAGCGTGTGTTGGGTCCCGACCATCCCGACACCTTGACTACCCGCAACAATATCGCGTTTCAGCTGGGGGAGTTAAGCCAGGTTGACAAAGCCTTAGTGGCCTTTCAGGCTTTGCTCGTGGATCAGGAGCGCGTACTGGGCTCAGACCATCCCGACACTTTAACGACCCGAAGTAACATCGCAACTTGGCTGGGGAAGTCAGGAAGGGTCGACGAGGCCCTGGCGGCCCTCGAGGCCTTGCTTGCGGATCAGCAACGCGTTCTGAGTCCAGACCACCCCCATACACTCATAACTCAAGATTGGATTGAAGACTTGAAAGACTCCGCGTAAGTATCGATAGATTGTGGTGTCCGAGCTCTTTAACAAGTCAATATCTGAAATCATGACTAACGAAGCAAAAAAGAAAATATCCAAAACTATATAAAAGTCTACAATCGATTCGATATTGATGGAATGTTACTCCTCTTTCACCGAACGGAAACAGACCTTGCTGAATATAGATGAAACCCCAAGCATCACTTCAGTGACAATTGACTACTACGGCAAGTTGGTCATGGATCTGCCAAACGGCATGAAAACGGGCGACGAAATAAGATTGAAGGGTGTTTCGGAATTTCGCTTCGCCAACAGCCTGATTTGCTCTATTCGAGACATCTGTTAACTACCATGCGCAACCAGGAATAACAGAGTCCAAAGTTCCATGGTTCACTTGGTTTTTACCCATCATGATGCGCACATTATGAAAATCAGAGAGATAGAGAATAACGATCTGGAACGATGGTCAGAGATGAGAACCTCTCTTTGGCCAAAAACTGATGATGCCCATTTGGCAGAAATCAAAGCATTTTTTGATGGTATCTCAATTGATGTTGAGCAAGTCTATGTTGCTATAATTGATGAAACTGCAGTGGGTTTTATCGAACTCAACATAAGAGAATTCGCTGAAGGCAGCCGTAGACCAAAAGTACCCTACGTGGAGGCCTGGTATGTGGATTCCGAGTACCGGGGCAGGGGATATGGCAAACAACTGATGTTGAGAGCAGAGAAATGGGCAATAGATCAGGGCTTTAATGAACTGGCCAGCGACACCGAGATCGATAACCACATTAGCATAGCGATGCATACCCATCTGGGTTTCAAAGAGACCGAGCGCGTTGTCTGCTTTCTGAAACAGCTAACCACATGAGCGATAGCTCAGCCACTAAAAAGCGCTACCGCTATCCAACGCCATTCTGAGTGGAACATCCATATCCCTTAGAAAATTGAAATAGGCCCGGGTGGCATCTCTGCTAGTGCCTATCAACATAATGCCGCTCTTGTTTTCAGCGGTGTAAATGACAAAGCCGCGGAGCGTTTGCAACTCTCCGTGTATCCATACTCGCACCAGGACAATGTCATTGGGGTTCAAGGCCTGTTTCTCAAGCAGCAGGGTCATGCCGCCCAGGCTCAAGTCTTTTGTCACCGCACTTCCAATGTGCTGACCTCTACGGAATAGGTCGACTTCCAGGGAAATACGAATGCGGGGATAGTATCGGTTCTCCACTGTTCGCTCCTGTTAGGTATTATCGGTCGTTTTATTCTCCCTGAAATTTACGCTTAAACCTCGCTATAAAAGACCATAAAAGTGTTAACTAGCCTCCTTCTCTATTTTAGTATGGACGATATTTCGAAGGTCGCTACGGCATAGAGAGAAATCAATGAGTTAGATCAAAAAATTAGAGGTAAAATTAGGTCTACTGGGTAAGAGTCAATAACCCAGTAATCTATAATGGTTAAGCACCCAACCCACTTTTCAGTTCAATCTTATCCCTTGTGAAGAGGTTAAAAATAGGCTGGGTGCCAGCATACAAACTTAATTTAGACCTGACTGTTGCGGACACTCCACAAGGGTCATGGTGCCGACAGCCAGACTGTCGGTGAAAGTGGGAGGCATGGGGTCGTAGAAGGTGTTGAGTCCAAAGAACGGGCCACTCAATGTGGACATGGAAAGCCTGGCGTTACCAATGGCGATGTCCCTGGAGAGATCGCTTGGGTGGTACTCGGATGATGAGAAGTGGAAATGTGCTGTGTCACCGATGACAACGGCTGAAGCCTGCATGATGGTGGGGTCATCAACCAATGCATAACCTTGAAGCGTATAGTAGTCGTCACCCATATGGGTCACCCCGAACTTCACCACATAGGTCTCATCGGTCTGTACCTCGTTGCGCTCTGTAATATTCAGTGTCCAGCACAACTCCCCCAGGTAATCCGCGGATGCGGTTTGGGCTAGCAAGAGAGAAAAAACAACAGCAATTGAATTCACTACGCGACTTCTCAACAACAAAGTGTTCATCATTGGGTCTCCTTGTGTGATTGATTGGGATGATGCCGAATCCATGCAAACGCCTTCGGGTTGTCTAGCTATTCGTTGATTTCGTTGGATGAACGCCACTCATTTTTGAACGCTATAAACTACCACTTCGCAAGCCGTATCAAAAGAGAATATCAATGTAACTGGCAATGGTTGCATCGATAGGTCTGTCTCACCAGCCATGGATAGAGTTGTTCGTATATAGCTGGTCAAATTGAGCAATTGCTCGCCTATGTCAGCCGAGGGGTGATTGTATTGCTCCGCACATATGTTGCGAGTCCGACAATGTTCTTTCTTGTTAAACGAGTACAACACATTGATATAATTAAACTAATAATCTGGCATTCCGATTGCTTCCTCTATATATTCCAATATGCTTTTAGTGGCGCAGCGCTTAACTTGAGCTTGCAACCCGTGATTAAGATAGGCACTTATGAACAGAACCCACAACATCATCCTCGCCCTCTTGATCGGCTTGCCGTCGATCTTCAGCCCCGTGAAGGCGGAACAGGTGATGATCGCTGTCGCGGCCAATTTTATCGATGCCAGCCGTGAGATAGCACGGCTGTTTGAGCAGACCACGGGACACACCACGAAAATCAGCTATGGCTCCACCGGCAAGCTCTATTCGCAGATCGAGCACGGCGCCCCCTTTGAGCTCTTCCTGGCGGCCGATAACCAGCGGCCGGCAAGAGCGGAAGAGAAGGGGTTGGCCGTTCCCGGCAGCCGTTTCATCTATGCCAAGGGAAGATTGGTGCTGTGGAGTGTCAAGCCTGAACGATTCGGGAATCCTGAACAGTATCTCAAACGTGGGGCATTCAATCACCTCGCCCTGGCCAATCCAAAAACCGCCCCCTATGGCCTCGCTGCCACACAGGTGATCAATCGCCTGGGCCTGCAGCAGCAGCTCACACCCAAGCTGGTGAGGGGTGAATCCATTGCCCAGACCTTCCAGTTCGTGGCCACTGGCAATGCGGAGGCGGGTTTTGTCGCCCTGGCTCAGATCCGGGAGTGGGAGGGTGAAGCCGGCACACTCTGGGAGATCCCGGCGGACTATTACGACCCAATCGATCAGGGGGCGGTGTTACTGAAAAAAGGGGAGGCGAATCCGGCGGCTATTGCCTATCTGCAGTTCCTCAGGGGCGACACTGCGCGACAGGTGATCGCGCGCTATGGTTACGGAGTGGAGTAGCGTATGACATTTGACTGGCAACCCGTCTGGCTGACGCTCAAACTGGCCAGCACCACAACCCTACTGCTGTTGATTATCGGTACCCCCATCGCCTGGTGGCTGGCACGCACCCATGCCTGGTACAAGCAGGCGCTGTCGGCGGTGGTAGCGCTGCCGTTGGTACTGCCACCCACCGTGCTCGGTTTCTACCTGTTGATTATGCTCGCCCCCGACGGGCCGGTGGGGCAGCTGACCCAGGCCTTGGGAATGGGTACCTTGCCCTTTACCTTCGGCGGATTGGTCTTTGCCTCTGTGCTCTACTCACTGCCCTTCGTGGTGCAACCCCTGCAAAACGCCTTTGAGGCCCTGGGGCCACGCCCGGCCGAGGTGGCGGCCACGCTGCGTGCCTCGCCCTGGGACCGTTTCATGACCGTGGTGATACCCCTGGCGCGTCCCGGTTTTCTCACCGCCGCCGTGCTCTGCTTTGCCCATACCGTGGGCGAGTTCGGGGTGGTGTTGATGATCGGCGGCAACATCCCCGGTGAGACCCGGGTGCTGTCAGTGGCTATCTACGACTACGTGGAGACTCTGGATTACGGCCAGGCCCATCTGCTGGCCGCCGGCATGCTCGCCTTCTCTTTCCTGGTGTTGATGACGCTCTATCTGGTCAACGGCCGCATCAGCCGGAGTCATCAACCGTGAGCAGTATCGAGATCCGTCTCAAACACCGCTTCGGCGATTTCGAGATGGATGTGGCCTTCGATGCCCCGGGTCAGGGTGTCACAGCCCTCTTTGGACGTTCGGGTTCGGGCAAGACCAGCGTACTGCGGGCGGTGGCCGGCCTGGAGCGTGCCCGGCAGGGGCTGGTGCGGATCAACGGTGAAGTGTGGCAGGACGGGGAGCGTTTCCTGCCGGTGCATCGCCGTCCCATCGGCTATGTGTTCCAGGAGGCGAGCCTGTTTCCGCATCTTTCGGTGCGCAAAAACCTGGAGTACGGTTTGCATCGTGTAGCCGAAGGACAGCGTCAGATACCTTTTCAGGATGTGGTGGAGCTGCTCGGTATCTCAAGCCTGCTGACACGGGCAACCCCTCGGCTCTCCGGTGGTGAGCGGCAGCGGGTCGCTATCGCCCGTGCCCTGCTTACCAGCCCGCGCTTGCTGCTGATGGATGAACCCCTCTCGGCCCTCGACCATGCCGCCAAGCAGACCATCATGCCCTATCTGGAACGGCTCCACGACGAGTTCGCCATACCCTCCCTCTATGTCTCCCACGATCCCAACGAGGTGGCGAGGCTGGCCGATCATATGGTGGTACTGGATGCAGGGCGGGCTACTGCCCAGGGTGAGGCCGCACAGTTGTTGACCCGGCTCGATCTGCCCCTCTCCACCTATGACGATGCATCCGCCCTGCTGGAGGGTTTTGTCAGCTCCCATGACCACAGCTACCACCTGACCTGGATATCTCTCCAGGGCAACAGGGTCGCGGTACCCCGGGAGGACCTGCCGGTGGGTCGCCACGCCAGGGTGCAGATCCAGGCAAGGGATGTCAGCCTCTCTATCCGTGCCCATGCCGATACCAGTATCCTCAACATCCTTCCGGTGCGGGTGATCGATACCCGGGATATCAGCCTTACTCAGGTACTGGTGCGTTTGGCGCTGGAAGATGGCCAGACCCTGCTCTCGCGTATCACTCGCCGCTCCGCTATTGGCATGGGGATTCACGAGGGGATGCAGCTCTACGCCCAGGTTAAGAGTGTGGCGTTGTTATCGTGACTCAAGCCGAAAAGAATATCTCAAACTCCCGCAACCTGGCCTCACTGTCATGCAGGCTGAGGATTGCGGTTTGTAGATACATTGAGAGCGCTTGTAGTTAGTGAGTCATGTTTGCAATGGATAATAATTATCATTATCATTTATTTTAAGTGGATCAACAGCTGTCTCTTTGTGATGCACAATGGGCCCTCTGGATAGCAGATGAATGCCCATCGAGCTAGCTGTTCGTTTTCTGTTTTTTATGCTATACGTCGGCCTACCAGCAAGCGCCAGCAAGCCTGTCTTTTTTATTTTGAAGGGGTTCATCATGATGCAAAGAAGAGGACTGACTGAAGTCGGTAAGGTGTCTGTGTTGGTAAAGCTTAGCATTATTCCGCTGCTTGCAAGCTCGTTGTGGGGACTAAGCGGAGAGGCTGCAGCGGATCAACAAAAGGGTGTTTTCGGTAATCTCAGAGTGGGTTTTATCCATGCCGAAGACGAGGTGGGTGACGAGACTGACGGTTCAGCCATCGGTGGCAAGCTGGGTTATATCAGTCCGAGCTGGAACGGGCTGAGCGCAGGGGCGACCTTCTATACCAGCGGAGAGCTGTTCGATGATGAAAACGGCGACTTCTTCTCCTCTGAAAAAGGCAGCTACTCCATCCTGGGGGAGGCCTATCTGCAGGGTGAGTTGGGCAATACCCAGTTGCGTGTGGGTCGCTTCGAACTGGATACTCCCCACGCCGACACCGACGATATCCGCATGGTGCCGAATACCTTTCAAGGCCTATTACTGAGCAATAACGATATTCCCGCCACCACCCTCTATCTCACCCATCTCGATAAGTGGGCTGGTGTTGATGCTGATATCCCAGAGAGTTTCAAGGAGATGAACGGCGATGACGGCCTGACCGCGGTAGGAGCACTATACGAGGGTATAGAGCAGCTGAGTGTGCAGGGTTGGTACTACCAGGGTAAGGATTTTGCCAAGTTGTTCTATTTGGAGGGGGTGTATGAGGCAGATACCTTTAGTCTGGGATTGCAGTTTGGCTCGCAAGCGGATGATACCGGCGATGAGTCGGGCCCTGATGGTGATGTCTGGGGTATCAGCGGTAGCTATACCCTGGCTGATTTCACAATCAGTGCTGCTTACAACGACGTATCAGGTAAGGTAACCAATGGTTTTGGCGGCGGTCCCTACTTCACCTCCGCTGACGACCATACCATCGACGGTGTCGAGGACCAGGAGGCGACAGCGTTCGGCCTAGAGTATGCTGGAGTTGAGGCATTGATCCTGGGTGTGTTGCATGTGGATTTTGACCAGGGCGCGAACGAGACTGACTACTATGCCCTCTACGAAGTTAACGAGCAGTTGGCTCTGGAGCTTATCTATACCGATATGCACGAGGATGGTGATTTCGTGCGCCTGATGGCCAATTACGGCTTTTAGATCTGGCTATTTAGTCCCTGGCTAAGGCATGATGGGGGGATGAGAGTGGTTGTGCTTGTGGATAGGAGGAGCAAGGGGTCTGCCTTCGATCACCGCGGTAACAGCAGTCAGGGGATCCTCTTCGCCGGTTAGCACCACCTCAACACCGAAATTCTGCATTCGACGGATAAAACCCTCGCCGCTGCTACCAGTTATCAGATAGTCCATTTTGAAGAGTGGGTGGTCATCGCCGCGGAATTCATGCATCGACATCTGCTTTGGTAGATTGAGACGGGCAAGCTGGTTTATCTCACTACTGCTTTTGTCCAGTTCAAAGATCAGGAAGCGACGCGTCTTGCCTGCATGTTGGGTTATGGTGCGGAAATTTTGGCTGGTTACTGCAATTTTCATGGTTATGCAACTGGGTGATTCCCGCCGATGCTGATTTTTTAATGGAACCGACTGTGTGCCGATTGGTCGTTTAGAGTGACAGGGTTTAGTGTCAAGGGTGATTTCGGTTCCACACATAATCCAGGTCAGTAAACAGAGTAACCCGGGATAACATCCCGAGCATTGAAAATGATCAATGTCTAATCAAAAGGCGGGACTCGATTAGTCTTGGTATGTCCATTGATCAAGCCGTAGCATGAAATGGGAGAGAAATGATATTCACACAGCGACGCATACCCTGGTTCTTATTGGCATTGAGCGCATTAATCCTGGAGGGAGCAGCACTCTATTTTCAGTATGGTTTGAAACTCGATCCCTGTGTCCTCTGTATCTACCAGCGGGTCGCGGTTTTTGGTATCTTTTTCTCAGCACTTATCGGTATGAGTGCTCCACACTCTGGAGCAGCAAGATCCATCGGTTATGCCGGGTGGGCACTGGCGGCCGGTTGGTGTCTCTATCTGGCGTTGGAACTCTATGGGATGCAGCTGGGTATCATTCAATCGTTTAGTTGTGATGTGAATGCCAAGTTCCCTGCTTGGTTGAAGCTTGATCAGTGGTTGCCGACGCTATTTCAACCGACCGGATTCTGTGGTGAGATCCAGTGGGTGTTCCTCGGCATGAGCATGCCGCTTTGGATGATTATCATCATGGTGTTGCAATTGATTGTGTTGGGTGTGGTGTTATATTTCGAATTGAGGAGAAAAATTAAGCGTATAGGATCAATAGGCGCGAGTGGTGTTTGAGTTCATTTGGGTTTTCTGCATAAACTCGTCGGCAGCCATGAAAAGATTTAGTGCAATCAGAACTAGTATTAGATCGATGCCTAGCAACAAAACCACTGGCCAGGATCTATCAACCAGATGAGCGAAAAACCGGTTACTCTCTATTTCGGTGAGGCCCTTGGTCGCTACGGTTTCGGCGAGGGGCATCCCTTTGGTCCGGACCGCATACACTCCTTCTGGAAAGAGACCTTGAAACAGGGGCTGGACAAACAGGTCGCTATCGCCACTCCCCAACTCTGTGATCAGGAGGCGCTAATCCAGTTTCACACCCAGGCCTACATCGATCGGGTTAGGGAATTGTCAGAGAGTGGGAACGGCTATCTCGATGCTGGTGATACGCCGGCATTTCCCGGTATCTACGAAGCAGCCTGCAATGTGGTCGGTTCGGTGTTGGACGGCATGCAGATGATCCTCGAAGGTAGACATCCGAAGGTCTTCGTTCCCATAGCCGGCCTGCATCATGCGCGACGGAATTCGGCTGCCGGCTTCTGCGTCTTCAACGACGCCGGGGTATTGATTGAAAATCTGAGGAACAGATTTGGCATACGTCGTATTGCCTATGTCGATATCGACGCCCATCATGGGGATGGCGTGTTCTATGCCTTCGAATCCGATCCCGATCTGATCTTTGCCGATATTCATGAGGACGGTCGCTTTCTCTATCCGGGTACCGGTGCGGTGGAAGAGACGGGAAAAGGGGAGGCCAGGGGCTGTAAGCTCAATGTACCCCTGCCGCCTTTGGCCGATGACGCCCATTTTCATCGTGTCTGGCCGCTGGTTGAAGACTTCATTCGCCAGCAAAAACCGGAGCTGATCATACTTCAGGCGGGTGCCGACAGTATCCAGGGAGATCCGATCACTCACATGGCATTTACTCCTGCAGCGCATCAATATGCCGCCGGTCAGCTTTGCAAGCTTGCGAACGAGTTGTGTAACGGGCGTTTCATCGCCCTTGGTGGCGGGGGGTACAACCGCACCAATCTGGCATTGGGATGGAATGGGGTGGTCAAAGCGATGTTGGCTGAGTCTTAATCGCTTTGACTCCCGGAAATCGGGTTTTATTGATCCTGGACACTACCGCTAATACCGCCCTGTACCTCAATTGGCGTTGGCGCCGACACGGTATTGTCTGTCACTGTAATATTTCGCGTATTTCGCAACTGAATCCCAACCGAGAGTGCAACGATATCATTGCCATTGATGATGTGGCCGGATAAGCCGGAAGAGACCATGCCGAGTGTGGAGTCACGAATGACATTGTCGTAAATCCGCGCATCATAGGCATCGTCGTGTACGATCAGTGCCTCGCCGGGGCTTGAACTCGTCGGTCGGAATCCCTCCATGGTGACCCCGGATACAACAACGTCGTGGGAGTCTTTTATGTCTACCGCATTTTCCCTGTTGTGGTGAAAATACCCCCCGCCGATGTAGACCCTGGATGCCGATCCGCGGCTTGCATCGCCGATTTGAACTGAATCACCACTGTTATCATAGATCTCGGCATCGAGAATCCAGACATCATCAACCATGACTTTAATGCCATGATAATCCTGTTCCCGTGCGCTAGTGCTGTTTTCTCCGAAGCCATGAATGGCGCCCCCAATCCAGACGCTGAATGAGTTCATGCTGACCGCGCTTGAATGTCCTGAATCAACGCCGGGGCCAGATACCTCTAGGTCACGGATCACGCAATAACTGCAGTTGACGTCAAGGTGCGGGCCGCCGCCAGCTCCGGCATTCACTGTGCCACCCTGCAGAATAAGGTACTCACCGGTAATTGTGAGTTTCTGAAAAGTTGCACCCGAGGCGTCGATCAAACAAGGCTGTGACGCGGTACCGCTACATCCCAAGGTTTCCGTGCCGTGGGAACCCGTGGCCACTTCGCTCGTGTCATACTCGGCCCTGACATCAAAACCCAGCATCTCTGACGGATCGGGGATGCCGCGATATTGAGGAGCCGGAGCTGACTCGGGGGGTGCGACGCTGACGCCGCCCTCGATGAAGAGTATTGGTGGGCTGGGGGGAGCGGATTGGGCTGGTGAGTGCATCGCACAGACTATTAACAGTGATGCCAGTTGCTTCATCGGTTATTCTCCCTCCATGGCGAGCAGCAATTTACCCGGCATATCAACGAACAGTTGAACACTCCACTTCAATCAACAGCAGATAGCATTGTGCTCGAGAAAACCATCTGTTAGTCATCTGCCTCAGTACAGCTTTGCTGCGATTGTGGCCTTATAATCGATAAACCCCAGGATGGTTGCAACTATCTGAAAACCAAAAATCGAGCAATTGACACTCGTATTTTCTAAATTGTGAGCGACTTCATTCTTGTTGATGCTTTTTATATCGATTCTTTACAGTAAGAGGGTTTGGCAGGTGGGGTCCCGACCGACAGTGCTCGAGAAGTGGGAACTACCGGTCAGCGGAGCCCAAGGATTAGACTACTACTTCAGTCAATCACAGGTAGCAGACAGATCCCAATATTTTGGGGAGTGGTATAACCGCGCCAGCTGCAGCTCCCGCTCTAGTTCCATTTCCCTTGGCAGGTGGTCTCCAAAACGAGTAAACAACTCTTCCTGATCGATGGTTTCGTGGCGGGCTATTTCGCGATCGATATTCATGATCTCAAAGAAGTCTGCTTTGTTGAAATCGAGTCCTTCCCAGTTCAAGGAATTATGCGAAGGCACCCAGCCCAAGGGGCTCTCCACAGCGTGACCGGAGCCATTGCAACGGTCCACGACCCATTTCAGCACTCGCATGTTCTCGCTGAATCCCGGCCAGATGAAACGACCGTGCTCGTCCTTGCGAAACCAGTTGACCCGGAATATGGCCGGTGGAGTGGCAACGTTTTTACGCCCGATACGCAACCAGTGTTTCAGGTACTCCGCCATGTTGTAACCACAGAAGGGTAGCATCGCCATGGGATCGCGGCGCATGGCGGCTTGACCGATGGCAGCTGCGGTTGCCTCTGAACCCATGGTGGCGGCCATGTAGACGCCATGTTCCCAGTTGTAGCTCTGAAATACCAAGGGGAAGTTATGGCTGACACGACCGCCAAACAGAAACGCGGTGATCGGCACACCGGCAGGATTCTCCCACTCCGGATCAATGGAAGGACAGGCGGCGGCAGGTGCTGTAAAACGCGCATTGGGGTGGGCTGCAGGGCGACCACAACCTACCGTCCAGTCATCGCCGCGCCAATCGATCATGTGTTCAGGAGGATCTTCCGTCAGCCCCTCCCACCAAATATCGCCATCATCGGTCAGGGCGCAGTTGGTGAAGATACAATTCTCCTTCAAGGCGGCGATGGCGTTGGCATTTGATGATTCATTGGTGCCGGGCGCAACCCCGAACAGGCCATACTCGGGATTGATGGCATAAAATTTACCATCCTCGGGATTCGGCTTTATCCAGGCAATGTCGTCACCGATGGTAGTGACCTTCCACTCCTCGAAACCTTTGGGCGACTTGAGCATGGCGAAATTGGTTTTGCCGCAGGCGCTGGGGAAGGCCGCTGCCACATAGACCTTCTTTTTCTCGGGTGTTTCAACGCCCATGATCAGCATGTGTTCGGCGAGCCAGCCCTCATCCCGTCCCATCACCGAGGCGATGCGCAGTGCAAGGCACTTTTTGCCCAGCAAGGCATTGCCGCCATAACCGCTGCCGAAAGACCAGATCTCCCTGGTCTCGGGAAAGTGGGTAATATATTTATCCTCAATGTTTCCAGCACAGGGCCAGGGGACATCGTCTTCTCCTGGTTGCAGGGGTGCGCCAACAGAGTGTACACAAGGGACGAACTCACCATCATCACCCAATACATCGAGTACCTGCTGACCCATGCGGGTCATGATGCGCTGGTTTACCGCGACATAAGCGGAGTCCGAAATCTCAACACCGATGTGCGCAATATGCGAACCAAGGGGTCCCATGCTGAAGGGGATCACATACAAGGTTCTTCCCCGCATACAATCTTTGAACAGGCCCTGGAGGATTCCCTTCATCTGCTTCGGATCCATCCAGTTGTTGGTTGGGCCGGCGTCTTCCTCCTTTTCTGAACAGATATAAGTGCGCTCCTCAACGCGGGCCACGTCGCTTGGATGGGAACGGGCCAGATAACTGTTGGGGCGTTTCTCCGGGTTGAGGCGAGTAAAGGTGCCGTTCTTCACCATCTCTTCACACAAGCGGTCATACTCCTCCTGAGAACCGTCGCACCAATAGACCCTATCCGGATTGCATAACCGAGCGATTTCTTCAACCCAGGCTAGAAGTCTCTTATTACTAGTGCGAGTGGCTCCATCGTGTTTCGTGGTCATGGCGAAGGTCTCCCTAGGGTTTTCGCTATCTTAACAGCTTTAAGGGCCGAATGTTTATAGCCTAGTTTCTACTCACTCTTTGGGGTAAATCTGAGCGGATAGGCAGAAAATAGGCAGCGTTGTGAACCGATTTCGGTGAAAATTCATGCCTCTATTCACCCATCAATATTGCCGTCTTCGAGCTACAATTAAGGTAGAACAAGAAAAAGAGATCATTAACGCCATCTCGCCAGGAGGTTGCCATGATGTCTCGACTGACTAATCATACATCCATCAAGAGAAGGGACAGACTACTCAAGGAGCGGAGCATGGATGCTTACAGAATTGATCATAAACTTTCCGATCCCACCCTTTGCCAGATCTGTGGCGCGGTCTATTCCGCTGGACGCTGGCAGTGGCAGGAGACCCTGCCGGATGAGGCCAAGGAGACCCGTTGCCCCGCCTGCCAACGTATCCATGACCGGGTGCCTGCCGGGTATCTCACCCTTAGTGGCGACTTTTTCAACGAACATAGAAAGGAGATCATGCGTCTGGTTCATAATCATGTGGAGAAACAGCGGACCCGGCATCCGCTACAACGCATTATCGATACCCATACCATGGAGTCTGGCGATATGGAGATCACTTTCACCGAGTTCCATCTGCCTAAAGGAGTTGGCGAGGCGCTTAAAAAAGCCTATCGGGGGGAGCTCCATGTTCATTTTCCCGAAGAGTCGGGACAGGTACGGGCCAGCTGGTCTCGTTAGCAACAGCTGGGGAGGTTGTTCACCGGATTCACTGTTTCGACAGTGGACGTCCAAGGGTGAAGGGTGATGTCAGATCAGCTGCAGATGATCAGTGATATCGAACGGGAAGTGGCCTATACCCGCCGTATGATAGGCCGATCCGCCTTGAGTGAATCAGTGATGGACGCCATCCGTCTGGTGCCAAGGGAGGCCTTCGTACCCGAAGAGGAGCGCCGTTTCGCCTATAACAACGGTCCCCTGCCGATCGGTTGTGGACAGACGATATCTCAGCCCTACATCGTCGCCTTGATGACAGATCTGCTAGAGGTCGATGGGGATGATGTGGTGTTGGAGGTCGGTACCGGTTCCGGTTATCAGGCGGCAGTACTCTCCCGAGTGGTAAGGCAGGTCTACTCCCTGGAGATCATCGAAACCCTCGCTGAGCGGGCGGCGAAGACCCTGGAGAGCCTGGGTTACCACAACATCGCCTGCCGCTGTACCGATGGCTACTACGGCTGGCCGGAACATGCCCCCTACGACGCTATCATAGTCACTGCCGCTGCCGTGGAGATCCCGCCGTCGCTGATCGAACAGTTGCGGCCGGGGGGACGGCTGGTGATACCACTGGGTCGTCCCTATGACTATCAGAATCTTCTCCTGGTGGAGAAGAGCGCTTCGGGCGAGGTCAGCAAAAAGGAGATTCTGGGGGTGGCCTTCGTACCACTGACGCGAAGGGATGAGCCTGCAGGGATCTGAGGTGTCAACCCGATCTGAAACCAATTGGCACCAGCGCCCGGTACGCAGAGCTGCCACTCTACAGCTGAGGCGAGGCGAAAGCGATGCTACAGGCACCTTTTCAATCAGAGATTGCCCACGACATCTGGGACAGCAAATATCGTTACCGTGAGCCGGGCGGGGGTGTCGAGGGGAGTATCGAAAAGAGCTGGCAACGGATAGCAGAAGGGGTTGCCGGGATTGAGACGCAACAGAGAGAGGCCTGGCGCGCTCGTTTCATCAGAATCCTCGAGGACTTCGCATTCCTCCCGGGGGGGCGGATCCTGGCGGGCACCGGTGTGGCCCATGAGGTTACCCTGTCCAACTGCTTTGTCATAGGGCCTGTCGAGGACTCCCTGGAGGGGATTTTCGCGGCGCTTCGGCAGGGGGCGTTGACCATGCAGCAGGGTGGGGGGATAGGCTACGATTTTTCCTGTCTGCGCCCCTATGGTTCCACAACGAAACGGGTTGGCGGTATTGCATCAGGGCCGGTCTCCTTCATGCGCATCTGGGATGCCATGTGCGACACTCTGGTATCCACCACATCGAGGCGGGGTGCCATGATGGCGAGCCTGCGTTGCGACCATCCCGATATCGAACGCTTCATCGATGCCAAGAGCGAGCCGGATCAATTGCGCCATTTCAATCTCTCGGTGCAGATCAGCGATCGCTTCATGGTGGCCGTCGACGGGGATGAGGATTGGCCGCTGCTGTTTCCAGTAAAGGAGTTGGACGAGGCAGGCGGAGACAATGTGGTGCGTGTGGTCAGGGCCCGTGAGTTATGGGAGCGAATCATGCGGGCGACCTATGACTATGCCGAGCCGGGTGTGTTGTTCATCGATACCATCAACCGCATGAACAATCTCTACGATCGGGAGTGGATCAGCACCACCAATCCCTGTGGGGAGATCCCGTTGCCGGCCTATGGTGCCTGCAATTTGGGATCGCTGAATCTGACCCGTTTCGTGACACAGCCATTCAGCGAATCTTCGGCAATCGACTATCCGGCACTGCAGCGCAGCGTCGAAATGGCTGTGCGTTTTCTGGATAATGTAATCGATCTGTCGCACTATCCGTTGCCGGCGCAACGCAAGCAGGCCCAGAGCACAAGAAGGATCGGACTGGGTATTACCGGCCTCGCGGACAGTCTGATCATGCTCGGCCTGCACTATGCCGAGGAAGAGGCGAGGCAAGAGGCCGCAAAAATAATGGCTCATATCTGCCACATGGCCTACAGAAGCTCCATCGAATTGGCCAAGGAGAGGGGTTGTTTCCCCTATTTTGAAGAGAATGCCTATCTGCATAGCCAGTTTATCGGTACTCTGCCCGATGATATCCAGCAGGGCATAGCGCGCCATGGTATCCGCAACAGCCACCTCACCGCCATCGCTCCGGCGGGCACCATCAGTCTGCTGGCGAACAATGTCAGCAGTGGCATCGAGCCGGTCTACGCCTTTAACTACCGGCGCAGTGTCAGGCAGGCATCCGCTCAGTATAAAGAGTACGATTTGTCCGATTATGCCTGGCGGCTATGGCAAAAGTTCAACCCTGGCAAGCCTCTGCCCAAGGCCTTTGTCGATAGCGCCGGTTTGTCACCCCGGGAGCATCTAGAGATGCAGTCTGTACTCCAGCCCTACGTGGATAGCGCCATTTCGAAGACCATCAATATTCCAACCGACTTTCCCTATGAAGCATTCAAATCAATCTACAAAGATGCCCATAAACTGGGCTTAAAAGGCTGTACAACCTTCAGACCCAATCCTGTCAGTGGGGAGATACTTTCGCGTACCGATGAGACAGGTCATCACTGTTCACATTTCGAGTGTGAGCCGGACTGATTTGCTACACAGTCACGTCATCTAACTTGAGTTGGCTTTTGGAAAAAAATTGCTGGTGAATGGTGTTTGTTTTGATTGCTTGTGTCCGCAAATAAACGCGAATAAACGCCAATGATTTCTGCTCAGTAATGTGATAATGCGGGTGGGGCCCTGCCCCACCATTTACCTCTGACCTTCTATTCCTCTCTTAGAATTTGGTGTCTTGAACTACTCACCTGTCTTGAGATTTTTACCGACAGATCGGAAAGCAACTTTCCATTTGCCCTTTCAAAATCAAATGAAGACAGACAGCCTCCACATTCCATAATTTTTTTATGGGAAATCCAACCTGTTGAAATGATGAGAGATCTTCTCATGGCACAACTGTTGCAAATTAGCTTTCAAAGCGAGTTGTAAAGCCAATTTCAAAACGGCTTTTATCGACCTGGAGGCAAACGATAATGACCGAGACTTTTTATGACGTGATGCGGCGTCAGGGGATCACTCGTCGCAGTTTCCTGAAATTCTGCAGCCTGACGGCCTCGGCCCTCGGGCTTGGACCGGCGCTGGTGCCGCGTATCGCAGAGGCGATGGAGACCAAACCCCGCATCCCGGTACTCTGGTTGCACGGTCTTGAGTGCACCTGTTGTTCGGAGTCGTTCATCCGCTCCGCCCATCCCCTGGCCAAGGATGTGGTGCTGTCGATGATCTCCCTCGATTACGACGACACCATCATGGCCGCCGCCGGCCATCAGGCAGAGGCGATCATCGAGGAGACCATCGAGAAGTATGACGGCAACTACATCCTCGCGGTGGAGGGCAATCCGCCCCTGGACGAGGATGGCATGTACTGCATCATCGGCGGCAAGCCCTTCGTGGAACAGTTGAAGATGGCCGCCGAGCACTGCAAGGCGATCATCTCCTGGGGCTCTTGCGCCTCCTGGGGCTGTGTGCAGGCGGCACGACCCAATCCCACCCGGGCCACCCCGGTGCACAAGGTGCCCGGCCTGGCCCAGAAGCCGATCATCAAGGTCCCAGGGTGTCCTCCCATTGCCGAGGTGATGACCGCGGTGGTGACCTATATCCTCACCTTTGAAAAATTTCCCGAACTGGATCGCCAGGGGCGGCCGAAGATGTTCTATAGCCAGCGTATCCACGACAAGTGCTATCGGCGTCCCCACTTCGACGCCGGCCAGTTTGTTGAGGCCTGGGACGACGATTCTGCGAAGAAGGGCTACTGCCTCTACAAGATGGGCTGTAAGGGTCCGACTACCTATAACGCCTGCTCCACGGTGCGTTGGAACGGCGGCCTCTCCTTCCCGATCCAGGCGGGTCACGGCTGTATCGGCTGTTCCGAGGACGGTTTCTGGGACAAGGGCTCCTTCTATCAGCATGTGACCGACACCCATCAATTCGGGGTTGAGGCCAATGCCGACAAGGTCGGCATCGCGGCCGCCGGTATCGTCGGCGCCACTGCTGCCGCCCACGCCGCTGTTACCGCGATCAAGAATGCGCAGAAGAAAGGAGACCAGGATCAATGAGTATCAAGACCACTCCCAACGGTTTCAATCTGGACGACTCGGGTCAACGGGTCGTCGTCGATCCGGTGACCCGCATCGAGGGCCACATGCGCTGCGAGGTGAATGTGGATGAGGAGAACATCATCCGCAACGCGGTCTCTACCGGCACCATGTGGCGCGGTCTCGAGGTGATACTCAAGGGGCGCGATCCCAGGGATGCCTGGGCTTTTACTCAGCGCATCTGCGGTGTCTGCACCGGTACCCATGCCCTGACCTCGGTGCGCGCGGTGGAGGATGCGCTGAAGATCGAGATCCCGGAGAATGCCAACTCGATTCGCAACATCATGCAGCTGACCCTGCAGGTGCACGACCACCTGGTCCACTTCTACCATCTGCACGCCCTCGATTGGGTCAATCCGGTGAATGCCCTGAAGGCCAATCCCAAGGCGACCTCGGAGCTGCAGCAGAAGGTCTCGCCAAGCCATCCCAAGTCATCGCCTGGCTATTTCCGCGATATCCAGAACCGGCTGAAGAAGTTCGTCGAGAGCGGCCAGCTGGGTCCTTTCAAGAACGGCTACTGGACCAACCCGGCCTACCTGCTGCCGCCGGAGGCCGACCTGATGGCGGTGACCCACTATCTGGAGGCCCTCGATTTCCAGAAGGAGATCATGAAGATCCGCACCATCCTCGGTGGCAAGGACCCCCACCCCAACTGGCTGGTGGGTGGCGTGCCCTGTCCCATCAACGTGGATGGCGTGGGCTCGGTGGGGGCGTTGAACATGGTCAACCTCAACCAGATCTCCTCCATCATCGACGCCTCCCGGGAGTTCGTGAAGAACGTCTATATCCCCGACATCCTGGCGGTAGGGCAGTTCTACAAAGGCTGGCTCTACGGTGGCGGTATCTCGGGTACCAGCGTGCTGGCCTATGGCGATATCCCAGACCGCGCCAACGACTACTCGCCGGGTAACCTGCTGATGCCCAGTGGCGCCATTATCAATGGCAACCTGAAAGAGGTGCACGAGGTCGACCTGCGTAACCCGGAGGAGATCCAGGAGTTCGTTCCCCACTCCTGGTATGACTACCCGGAAGGGGTCAAGGGGCTGCATCCCTGGGATGGCGTAACCGAGGACAACTTCCAGCTCGGACCCAAGACCAAAGGGAGCAAGACCAACATAGAGCAGATCGACGAGAGCGCCAAGTACTCCTGGATCAAGGCCCCGCGCTGGCGCGGTCACGCCATGGAGGTGGGACCCCTGGCCCGCTACGTGGTGGGCTACGCCAAGGGTCACGAGGAGATCACCGAGCAGATCAACTTCGTGCTCAAGACCCTCGATGTGCCGGTCACCGCGCTCTTCTCCACCCTGGGACGTACCGCGGCACGTGCCCTGGAGGCCGACTGGGCCGGCGACAAGATGCGCTACTTCATGGACAAGCTGATCGCCAACATCAAGGCTGGCGACTCCAGCACCGCCAATGTCGACAACTGGGATCCGGAGACCTGGCCCAAGGAGGCGAAAGGCGTCGGCATCAGTGAAGCCCCACGGGGGGCGTTGGGCCATTGGATCCGTATCAAGGATACCCGCATCGACAACTACCAGTGCGTGGTACCCACCACCTGGAACGGCTCGCCCCGGGACAGCGAGGGCAATATCGGCGCCTTTGAGGCCTCGCTGATGAACACCAAGGTGGCCCGGGCCGAGGAGCCGGTGGAGATCCTGCGCACCCTGCACAGCTTCGATCCCTGTCTTGCCTGTTCCACCCATGTGATGAGTGAGGAGGGGAGGGAGTTGGCGAAGGTGAAAGTGCGATGAATGAAAAATTTTGAATTTTGAATTATGAATTATGAATTGATGAGGTGTGTGGTTGTGAACCGGCGGCTCATAGAGTTTTTCAGAGGAGTTGAAATGAAGAAGATTGCAGTTGGGTTAGTCAGTACAGGCATTCTGGCAATGAGTGGCCCTGTGTCAGCCCATGTGGGTGAGCATGGGGTGATGGGTTTTCTGTCAGGCGTGGAGCACCTGCTGGCGGATCATGGCTATCTGTTGGCCTTGTTGGGTGTTGGCCTAGCCGGTCTGGTCCTGAAACGCTTGAACCGCGGTTGAGCCACACCATTCGTCTCTGCTTGACGATCAGGAGTTACGCTTATGCAAACAGCCATCAAACGCAGTGCTGTCTATGTCTATGAAGCCCCGGTCAGGTTATGGCACTGGGTCAATGCTTTATCGATCACGGTGCTGGCGATAACGGGCTACTTTATTGCCAATCCCCTGCCCACCCTACCGGGAGAGGCGAGTGATCACTTTCTTATGGGCTATATGCGTTTTGCCCACTTCGCCGCGGCCTATATCTTTACCGTGGGCTTTCTCGGCCGTATCTACTGGGCCTTTGTCGGCAACGACCACGCCAAAGAGCTGTTTCGACTCCCCTTCTATCGGCTCTCCTTCTGGCGAGAGTTGATGCATGAAGTGCGCTGGTACGCCTTTATCGAGAAGGAGCCGAAAAAGTATGTGGGACACAATCCATTGGCCCATCTCACCATGGTTGCCATCATTACCGTGGGCGGCATTGCCATGGTGCTCACCGGGTTCTCCCTCTATGCCGAGCAGACCGGCCTGGGGAGTTGGCAGGATCAGCTCTTTGGCTGGCTCATACCCCTGGTGGGTCAGAGCCAGGATGTGCGCCTGTGGCACCACTGGGGCATGTGGATCATCGTCGTCTTCGTCATCATCCATGTCTACGTGGCGATCCGCGAGGATATCGTCTCCCGCCAGAGCCTGATCAGCACCATGATCAGCGGTTGGCGTATGTTTAAGGATGACAGGCCATAAGGTGATTGTTATTTGAATATTAAGTCCGCAAATGAACGCTAATCAACGCAAATGTGATTAAGTAAACTCCTTTATAGGATTGGCACGCTTAGTGGTGACCAAGATGGCAATTGTAAGAAAGCGCGGTTTTACCGCGCTTTTTTTTTCCCTTGCCAGGGTATATAACAGGGCAAGTGTGATTATGTGAAAAAATAGAAGAGGATCTCATGTCAGAAACCTTTCCCGCCTACCTGATCTCGAAGACCGACAGCGGTCAGGTCGCCGAATTGAAACAAATCACCCTCGATGCGTTGATGGATGGGGATGTCACCGTCAAGGTGGAGTACTCGACCCTCAACTACAAAGACGGTCTTGCACTGACCGCTAGCGCACCGGTTGTGAGGCGTTTCCCGCTGGTGCCCGGCATCGATTTTGCCGGTAGTGTGGTCAGTTCCGAGCATCCCGGTTTCAAGCAGGGCGATCAGGTGGTGCTGAATGGCTTTGGTGTGGGCGAGGTCCATAGTGGTGGTTATGCCGGTATGGCAAGGGTGAAAGGGGATTGGCTGGTTGCACTACCGGAGGGCTTTACCCCGCGCCAGGCCATGGCTGTGGGTACCGCCGGCTATACCGCCATGTTGTGTGTGATGGCCCTGGAGCAACATGGGGTGACCCCGGAGAGTGGGGAAGTACTGGTCACCGGCGCCGCCGGCGGTGTCGGCAGCGTGGCGGTCTCGATCCTCTCCCGGCTTGGCTATCAGGTGACGGCATCGAGTGGCAGATCATCACAAAGGGATTACCTAATCGGTTTGGGTGCCAAAGATGTCATCGATCGCAACGAATTCAGCGGCAAGGTCAAAGCACTGGCAAAAGAGCGCTGGGCCGCCGCCATCGACGTGGCGGGGGGGAATACCTTGGCGAATGTGCTCAGTCAGATCAACTACGGCGGCGCCGTAGCTGCCTGCGGACTGGCCGAGTCTATGGATCTTCCCACCTCTGTGGCACCCTTTATACTTCGAGGTGTTACCCTGTATGGTATTGATTCGGTGATGGCTTCCATCGAAAAACGCCAACAGGCATGGCAGAGGCTGGCAAGGGATCTTGACCTTGAGCAGTTGGAAAAGATGATTGTCGAAATCCCCTTTGAAGAGCTACCCGCTGCAGCGGAAGAGATATTGCAGGGTAAGGTGCGTGGCCGTGCTTTGATAAAGATCCCTGGCTGAATATTGACAATAGAGAGAAGGATTTCAAATTAAATATGAGGAAGGAGTTGTTGTATGAAGAAAAAAGATAAAAAGCTAAAGAAAAAACTTAAGAAGGGGAAGGGGAAACTAAAACACAGCGCCACTGTTTCAGGTGATGCCGTCATTCAGACCTTGACCGACAAGATAAAGAAACTCAAAGCGGAATTGAAGGATAGAGATGAACTTATCGGCAATCTGCACAAACGGTTGAAAAAGTCTGACAGTAAAGGCGAGAAGAGTGATAAAAAGGACAAGAAACGGAAACAAATAGGCACTGCCACCAATTTTTTGCGATCCCAAAGAACAGCTCGAATCGGTGTCACGCAAAAACACGCGTGGAAACAACATGGTTTTCTCCGCGACAGATACGAATTCCACCTCGAGAACGGCCAAGCCAAGGATGCGGCTAGGGCAATGGCAAATCAAGACCTTAGAGACAGTTTTGGTGATGAGGTTGGCTATTCCCAGCAAGAGCTGGAGACAATTTTGTCCTGACTTGACTAAATCCTAGCTCTGACATGGATGTCTGCAACCACAAACAGCGATAAATTCTTTAATCCTAGTGAGGATAAGGATGGTTAATTTACGATTCTTTAATAAAATGAAATCGTAAAGTAAATGACTTGGATAGTAGTTCGTATAATATCTAGGAAGAGTATGAAATGAAGTCAATATATATATTGCAGATAATTTTGGTGTTTTTTGCAACTAAAGTCTTGGCGACGGCGGATACGGTTCCCCCTGCGTCTTATTCAAACAACTGTGAGCACTTTCTGGGTTCATGGCATAGTGAGACATACAATCGAAAAGGTAAATATACCAACATACAGACAGCAACGTATGATTCAGAGGGAAAGCTAACATTAAAGATTACGATTCAAACCGAAGACGGAGCTATGTACATACAGCCTGAAGTGGTTCGAGACTGGTACTGTGACGGTAGCGTCTACATTACAAGAAATGACCCGAATTTAGAGGCTCAGGACGAAAACCCAGCTAATGGACCGCGCTTTAAGGTATATAGATTACTAGGCACTACTCCGGATAAAATACGTTATAGAACTATCGTTGGTCACACACCCGGTGTGGTGTTTACTCTAGAGCGTCAAGGTATAGATAAGAAATGAATCATGTTGTTTGCCATCGTTCACTGACATACTGTAGGTGTTGATCATGTAAATGCGCTAGCATCTTCAAGAGTATCTGATGATGAAGTAAAGTGTATGCGAGCTGTATGTCTGGGTGCTATTAAACAAGAAGCTCATGAAACACTATAAGGAACTATTATTATAAAAACTGTTGTCCACTGGATGGGAACTGATCGAACAAGACGACGATACCGAAAAAATAACAAGGTTCAAGGTGAATCATTTAAAAAAAGTATTTTCTCTGGTGCTTCTCCTGTCATTGCCAGGCTATTTAGTGGCAAACGATATCGAAGAGAGGTTTTTGGAGGCGGGTCTTATTGATGTAAATGTGATTGATAGTTCAATAAAGGTTGATCTTGTTAATTCTGACCCTAAGAAGAACTTCTTCGAGGAAGACTTCTATAGTGGACTTGATAAAGCTTATTTACGAAAAGAGGTTGCAGTACTGCTGGCAAAAGCTCAAGAGATATTGAAAAAAGAGAAACCGGCACATTCACTGCAAGTGCTTGATGCAGCGCGACCTAGATCTGTTACTCGCGCTATGTATGAAAAAATGAAGAACACTCGATTTGAGAAGTACGTGGCCAACCCCGACAAAGGTTCGATGCATAATTATGGTATTGCTGTTGACATCACTATAGTTGATGAAAACGGAAATAGACTTGATATGGGGCCAAGTCCTTTTTACAGCAGTCACACCAAATTATATTGGCACTATTTTCTGAAACAGGCCGGTTTTGAAATATCTGCCAATCAACAGCAGAATCGAGATCTGTTGAAACGTGTTATGACAAAAGCAGGATTTTATCCCCTGTCTCATGAATGGTGGCATTTCAATGGAATGAAAAAATCGGAGGCAAGAAGAATATATTCAATTATTGAGTAAGGATAGAGCAATTAGCTGTCTAAATAGTTCCTGTATAGTTCTCAGAGGAGATTATGAATTTATTGGAGTCACTAGGTAGAATAATAACAGCACTTGTCGTTATTCTTGGCATGCTTTGGCTGATTCTGGCCAGACCCGCGTTTCCACTAAAAGAAGCCTCAAAAAGCACTCCACATACTGTAGACTCTGCCGCACTGAAAAGACACACTTTAGTGCTGTCAGAGGATATGGTGCCAAGAGATTTTCAGCATACAGAAAATCTGAACAAAGTTGCAAGCTACATAGCCGAGTCTTTAAACACATCCGGCGGACACGTTACCGAACAATTATTCGAGGTTAATGGCTCGGAGTACAAGAACATCATCGCAGAGTTCGGACCACAGGGAGAAGAAATTATAGTGGTCGGCGCGCACTATGATGCCGAGGATGAGCATCCCGGTGCGGACGACAACGCCAGCGGTGTCGCAGGCTTGTTGGAAATTGCCAGACTGTTGGGTAGAGTTGAGCTTAAGACGAAGGTTGTACTGGTGGCATTTACCTTGGAAGAGCCGCCTTTCTTCCGATCGGATAACATGGGCAGTGCGGTGTATGCCAAATCGCTTGCCGAGACAGGTGTGGATGTAAAACTGATGATCGCCCTGGAGATGATCGGCTACTATTCCGAGGAAGAAGCAAGCCAAGACTACCCTATGCTGTTGTTAAAACTCTTCTATCCTTCCACTGGGAATTTCATCGCTGTCGTTGATCAACTGATGTCAATGCAGGCACAACGCATGAAGGCATCCATGGCTCAAGTGATGGATTTTCCTGTCTACTCAGTCAACGCCCCGGCCTTTATTCCAGGTGTCGACTTTTCTGACCACAGAAACTTTTGGCACCATGGCTACCCGGCGGTGATGATTACCGATACCGCATTCTACAGGAATCGTGCCTACCACACGGAACTCGACAGGGCGGAACGGTTGAACTTCGAAAAGATGGCGCAGGTTGTATATGGCGTCTTCGACTATGTGGTTAAGCTCAGCAACGACGAGTAATATTGCCTCTATCTGCTTGTTGAATAATAAACCTGGTCTCGGTTTTAGCTGATCAAAGTCACAGCTAAAAAAAGGAGTGTTTAATGGAACTGATCGCAAACATCCAGAGAAACAGGGCGATTAAATCCTATATCAGGAAGTTACCGTTATTGCTTGCAAAAGACTATGGCAAATCAAAAACATACACGCCCCTGCAAGTCAAAAGTACGATTCAGCGCTCCGGACTCAGTGTCAGTGATGCCTGCTACGGAATAGCCATGTTTTCAAACAGAGAGGCGTTTGAACAGTACCATAAGGAGACAGGCGAAAACTGTGATTACGATGCGATGCGCTCTGAAATCGCTGAGCTTCATTTCCAGGGTAACGTCTGTTTTGAAGTCTCTGATATCGCTTCAGTCTCCTCCGATTATGGTGGAGGAATTGACGCGGGCGGTCTCGATGGTGGAGGTGCAGATGGTGGTGGCGGAGATGGTTGAGATGTTGTTCGCAAACTCTGCAAGTTACCATTTTATTTGTGATGCCTGTATGGCTTGATCCTCATCCTGTTAGGCTTGTCTGGGTCCCTCATCGATTACATGCGAAGCCTGGATTTCGGCTGTTTAGGCATTGGATAGATCATCCAATCGGATCGCCCCTCTTTAAACTCGAACCAATCAGCGGCAACAATCGAGCCGCCCTGCAGCCGGACTTTGTTACGGGAGCCTGCAGGGGCAAGCTTTCTGTCCGGACCACGAAAATCATCCTGAAAAGTATCTACCTGACCAAATATCAGATTCAACCCCAAACTGTCGGCAAAGAGCCGGATTCCCGTCGAGTATCGCTTACTTGATATCGAACCTCCTACGCTGCGATAGATCACCAGGTGCATATCCTGGTTGGCACGCAGGCGTCTCAATGACAACAACACCTGATCTGCAATCCGCTCCGCATTGAGTTCGCTCATCAGGTAGATGGTTGAGCCATTTTCCGTTTCCGAACTGACTTGGATGGAAGCAAACAGCCTTGCCAGGGTTAGCTGATCGACGCCATATACCGGGTGTGCGTTGCGGGCTTGATTCTCTGCAGCGACCGAGTGGATCTCTAGCAGGCTGGAACTGTAGAGATGGGCGGCCTCGACTCGTGCAAACATGAGCAGTGCCAGGGTGGCAATGATGGTGTTTAATGTTAAATTGTCTAGTCTAGTCATAGGCCCTAATAATAAAAGAAAAGGCCGGGGTAAGTCACCCGGCCTGTCAATACCCATCAACTCGGAGAAATTATTATTGTTATGGAACAGCACTAACGATCAAAAGAACAGAATCGCACCAACATTGAATGCATTGGTGTCATCCGAGCCAATCGAGGTTTCACTCTCCATGTCGGAATATTCAGCCATTAGCGTCAACGCAGGCGTCAAGTTGTGATAGACACCAAGGGTGATACGGGTGTTTTCAACCTCGGTGAGCTTCTCTTGCTCACTCTCACTCCAGTGAAGTCCCAGTTTGGTATTGCCCATCTTGTAGGTGCCTTGCAGGTAGTAGCCACTGGACTCTTCGGCGTCACCGGTAACGGCATCGAAGCCTGGAAATACCAGACCGCCGAGGGCCAGGGTGGACATGCCTTCACCGTCGTAGACATAGGCGGCGAGACCAAAATCACCAAGACCGAGTTTGCCGAAAATATCCCAGCCCCTCATGGTGCTGTCAGAGCCGCCCAGGTCCACATCCTGGCTGATGAAGGTAGCGGAGACCATGCCGCTCATATCTCCATCCCACTTGTAGCTTGCCTTACCGTGAAAGCCGGGTGAATCCTGACCCGCAGCGGAACCACCGGTGGCATTTCCGTTCATCGGGTTGAAGATACCGATGGTGGCGGAGAAACCACCCATGTCCGGTGTGGTCCAGTTGATTTGTGCCAGCCGATCAACATAGACATAACCATAGCCGAGTCCGCCCAGGGTGGTATGCCCCGGGTTGTCCGCAGTGAATGTAGGACCTATGCCTACAAGACTGATGTCGTTCAAAATGGCATCGAGCCCGAACAGACCGAAGTTACGTCCGGCAAGTACGGTACCCATGTTGTCGTTTCCGAAAGTCAGATAGACCTGACGGGCATCAACCGTGGAGAATGCCAAGGCATCACTACCGCCACCACCTTGAGAGGCCAGTCCATAATAGACGTTGACGTGGGCGGCAAGGTCATAACCGTTCTGATTGGTAGTTGCGCTGAAATTAAGCGATGCGGGCAACAAGCCGTTTGATACTGAATGTGCATCGTCATCGGTAGAGCCGCAAGCAAGACCCGCCAGAGTCGTGCCTCCCGAATTCAGATCACCTGTATCGCATGATGTGATTGTATAGAAGGCGTTGATATTGCCTCCCAGTCCGAGTGTCCAGTCACCGGCTTGCCAGTTAACTGCGTTGGCGGTTCCGGCGCTGGCCAGACAAACTCCTCCTAGCATTGCCAATACGAGTTTGGATTTGTTCATATCGAGTTGGGCTCCTCTCTTTGTTTATAAAAAACGGCCTGTGATGGCCGTAACTGTCGTCACGACAAAGAGCATTATTTGTTGCAAAAAAATTACACTGCTCTTGGTTTTGGCGAAATTGCAAGCCCTATGCCACTATGATTATTGATAGAAATAACAGTAAGATAGGAGGTGAGTAGATTAAGGTGTCAGATTATTGATGTGACGCTCTGTCCCTTTTTTAAGACAATCATCCGCTTTGGGTTGTACTAATCTGGGACAGCGGTAAGAAAAGCAGTGCTAAGGGGTGGTACGGAAACAGGATGGTTTGTTACATAGCCGTTCGAAGACATATTCCGCGGTCAGTTACTCCTCATACTGTTGCTTAGATGCAACACCTGCTGAGAGAGCGCAGGGTGGGAAACGTCGCCAGGTAGATCCTGTTTTTACTAAAGGAATATTTCCTCTCTACCAGACGTTGAAACTATACAATAATTGGTACTCATAATATCGAAACAGAATTATCTATCGCTCCCTCTTAAGGTTTGGGTAGTCTGTTTTCGTATCAAGTCAATCGAGTTGAGATTGCACATAGTCTGTCGCTATTTGGAATCAAACATGATTTGTAATCTGTTTTTCTACCACTTACGGTCTGTTATTCTCTAAACAGAAGCACCAACTATCTGCAGTCCGAAAATGTGCAATCCTCCAACACTTTTACTGAACTAAGCGACATGAACAGGATTATTGCTTTTTTACTCTTCATTACTTGTTTTTCTGCACAGGCCGTGGAGCAATTACGGGTGGGTGTGCTCCAGTTTGGAACAGTGAACTGGGAGATGGATGTAATTATCCGGCATCAACTCGACAGAAAATATGGTTTCGCGATCAAGATTGTTCCCTTGAGTTCCAAGAATGCGAACAGCATTGCACTGCAGGGAGGAGCGGTCGATGTGATCGTCAGCGATTGGATCTGGGTAAACAGACAACGGGCGGCAGGAAAAGATTACACCTTCTTTCCCTACTCTCTAACTGTGGGTGGTCTCTATGTCCGACCCGATGCCGCTGTGCAGCAGTTATCCGATTTGAAGGATCTCAAGCTTGGTGTGGCCGGGGGACCAGTCGATAAAAGTTGGCTTCTGTTACAGGCCTTCGGTCGTAAGCTGGGACTGGATATCGCCAATGCCGTGGAACCCGCATTTGCCGCACCGCCGCTGCTTAATCAGCTCATGCTCAAGGGCGATCTGCCCGCCGTATTGAATTTCTGGCACTATGGTGCACGTCTCCAGGCCGCAGGTATGTTACCACTGGTCAATGTCAAATCTATGCTCGATGGATTAGGTATCAAAGAACCAGTTCCCATGCTGGGTTGGGTCTTCTCAAGCAAATGGGCGGAGAAGAATACACAATTGATTACAGCTCTGTTCAAAGCCTCGTATGCCGCAAAACGGATTTTGCATCAGAGTGACGAAGAGTGGGAGATCATCAAACCGCTGACCAAGGCAAAAGACAGTGCCACGCTCGATAACCTGAAACAGGGCTATAGAGCAGGGATACCCTATGGCTTGAAGGAGAATGGAATGAACGTTGCATCAAAGGTATTTGATGTGCTGGCCAAGGAGGGGGGTAAAAAACTGGTGGGTGAGGCGACAGGGTTACAGACCGGAACTTTCTGGCAGGTCCTGGATAGCGAGGAGTTGATCAAAAACGATGTTGCAAGGCAGTAACTGGGGTAGGTGGCTTTTTCTCTCTGTTTTCCTGGCTATCTGGCAGATTACGGCTTATCTGCTGGAGAGCAACGAGCTACCAGGTCCGCTGCAGGTGATGCAGTCTCTCTGGTCCCATTTGACCGATGGCGATCTCCTGGCCAGTATCGCTGTCACCCTGCGACGTGTCGTTCTTGCTTTTACCATCGCCATGCTGGCAGGTATTCTGGTTGGATTTCTTATGGGGCGTTTTCCGTTGATCGATACCATTCTGGATGGTGTACTGATCATGGGATTGAATATCCCGGCCCTGGTTGTGATCATCCTCTGTTATGTCTGGTTCGGTCTGGTGGAGGCGGCGGCTGTGACAGCGGTGGCGATCAACAAAATGCCGCTGGTGGCGGTGACGGTTCGCGAAGGCGTGCGGGCCATAGACCACCAACTGCTCCAGGTTGGCGAGGTGTTCAAGGTGCCTCTGCTACGCAGGTTGGTCCATATCTACATGCCCCAACTCTATCCCTACCTCATGGCGGCTGCCAGATCGGGTCTGTCGCTTATCTGGAAGATCGTTCTTGTCGTGGAGCTGCTTGGACGCAGTGACGGTGTGGGTTTTCAGCTGAATACATTTTTTCAGTTCTTCGACATTACCAGTATCCTTGCTTATACCCTGGCATTTGTATTCGTGATCTATAGTATCGAATCGCTGCTGATGCGCCCCTTGGAAAACTATTTGACTCGGTGGCGATCGTGAATGGTTGCAGGGTCAAGATAAAGAATAAATCTTTCGCGGAGATATCAGTGATTCGAGATCTCGAGTTCGAGATTTTGACTGATGCCTTTATCAGCCTGGTGGGTCCTTCAGGTGCTGGTAAGAGTACACTGCTCAACATACTCAGCGGATTGGATGCAGACTTTAATGGCAGCGTGGAGTGGATGGATGGAGGACCAGGCTGTGTCAGTTATGTCTTCCAGGATCCAAGATTGATGCCCTGGTTAACGGTTCGAGAAAATATCGAACTCGTGATGACCGATTCCATGGGCGACAGGTCATGGATCGATCATCTGCTACACAGGGTAGAGCTCTATGAAAGGGCGGATGCCTTTCCAGCTCAACTCTCAGGTGGTATGCAAAGGCGTGTGGCCCTGGCAAGGGCGATGGCCATTAAACCGGATATACTGCTGCTGGATGAGCCCTTCTCCTCATTGGATGCACCAACGGCTGCCTCATTGAGAGACTTGGTACTCGATCTTTGGCGTGACCACTCAAGCGCGGTGATACTGGTGACACACAATCTCAAAGAGGCGGTGGAACTGGCAGACCAAATACTTTTCCTCTCCAAGGGCCCTGCCAGCATCATTCACCAGGAAGCGGTACAACCCTCACGCATCGATCCCGGTGTCATGCGCGATGCGGATCAGCTTTGCAAGGCCCTGCTGAGTCGCCAGCCTGAGATACTATCTGGGATTGCTGTTGTGGATGGAGGGAAATATAAGTCCGCGAATGAACGCAAATGAACGCAAATTGGTGTTTATCTCTCCAAGCGGGAGTCTGGATATATGGATATTTAACTATGGGACAAATCCAATCCTATTCGCTGCGGCAAGCCGTACCCTACGATAACTATTCAAAAATTTGAGCTAGCGGTTTTCCGGTTTTATATCGTGTTTTTGCATCTTTCGATAGAGCGTGTTTCTGCTCATATCGAGGGTTTCAGCAGTACGAGAGATATTCCAGTTGTTGTTTTTCAGTGCGTTGTATATAACCGTGTGTTCTGCGGATCTTAGAGGATTATCCGAGATCTGTTCAGCGCAGGGAAACTCCTCGGTTTGCGCTGCGGATGTCTGGTTCTCCTGAGGATAGAGAGGGATAGCTTTGCGCGTGCGATCGACCAGCGTGGGAAGGTTGATGTGGGAGGTGTCGATCACATCCCCGTCACACAAAGCCACTGCTGTTCGTACGACATTGCGCAGTTGCCGCAGATTGCCAGGCCAGGGGTATTTTAGCAGTTGCGATACGGCATCCGGAGTGATTTGCAGTTTCTTCCCGGTATCGTTTTCCGCTTCCAGCACACTGAGGATAATGTTGCGCAAATCCTGGCGCTCTCTGAGGGGCGGCAGATAGAGGGTGATGCCATTGAGTCGATAGTAGAGGTCCTCGCGAAAGGTGCCCTCGCTGATCAACTGCACCAGGTCGCGATGGGTTGCCGCGACGATATTGAGATCGACTTTTATCAACTCCTCGGCTCCAAGGGGGACTACTTCTTCTGTTTCCAGGACACGTAACAGCCTGGATTGCATGTTAAGTGGCATATCGCCAATTTCATCCAGGAAGAGTGTTCCACCACTCGATTCAATCAGCTTTCCGCGTCGACCTTCACGTCTCGCTCCGGTAAAGGCGCCATGCTTGTAACCGAAGAGTTCGCTCTCGATGAGTGATTCGGGAATCGAGGCGCAGTTGAGGGCGACAAAGGGCCTCTCTTTACGTTTACTCGCTTTGTGCAGGGCCTGGGAGAAGAGGTCCTTGCCTGTACCTGTTTCCCCCTGCAGCAGAATCGGTATGCGCTTGTCGACCACTCGCAGGGCACGTTTCGCAGCCTCCAGCATCTGCGGATCCTCACCGGCGAGCTTGTTGAGGTTGCACAGCTCACCGCGGCACTCGTCAGGGGTTTGGGTGGCCGGCTTTATCGTCAGACCACGTAAACGGACTGGCTCTTTGTATTTATAGATAAAGCCAAAAAAGCGTGCGCCGCTCTCCTGGTAGCGGAAGGGCAGTACTGTTCCCTCGCTCGATTTGGAGGCAAATAGCAGGCTGTCGAGATCGTTCCCTACCACTTCGGACAGCTCCTTGCCAATCAGCATGCCGCGCTCCTGTATTCCCAGTAGCTGTAGCGCCACGATGTTGGCTGCAAGAATCCGGTTGTCCTCGCCCAGGGCGAGCATGGCTTCATTGGGTAGTGCGACGCATTCGACGCGGCTATGGAAGCGCAAGATCCGTTGGTTACGGAATTCACGCAAAAAGTGACGGCCTTCCATCAAGCGTGCATAACTCACTACCAATGCACGGGTATGGATTTGGGAGGCACGTGAGTCTTGCGTGCCGCAACAGGAGGCATCCAGCACAGTGAGCAGATTGCCATGGGGATCAAGTATGGGGGCGGCGGAACAGGAAAGATCGATATTCTGCCGTAGAAAGTGTTCGTCCCTATGCACCGTGACAGGCCGCATCTCCGAAATACAGGTACCTATACCATTGGTGCCCGCATGCTCTTCACCCCAGTCGGCACCTTGCCACAGTCCTGCCTGTTTGAACTCATTGGCCAGGTTCTCCTCGACTTGATGATTGAGAATGAGACCCTTGTTGTCGGTCAGTATTACCGCATACCCGCTACCGGAGAGTGCCGATGCCAGATTGGCCAGCTCCGGTTCAGACAAGCGAATGAAGGGTTCGTAACGTGATCTGAGCTCACTCATGGATTGAGCTTCCAGAACGTTGGGCCCCCGTGGCTTGAAGGGGTCCAGCTGATCGTCACTCAGGCAACGTTGCCAGGATCTGATTATCTCCCGCTCAATGCCTAGGCCCTCAACATCATCATTCGAAGCAGCTACAGAGGATATGCGCTGAGCATGCTGCTTAAGTTTTTGATTCTGAGTCATTGACTCTCCATCCAGTCAGATATGCAGTTGATCTGCTTTTGTTATCGTTATTTTTTTTGTTATTCAATCTATAAATGTAGACTTTGACGATCCATTTTTAAATCCCGACTGTTCAAAATTGATACAGTGGATTGTTCAATATTTGCATGTTCAAGCAGACTGCTATTCTTGCTCCCTGCTTTGACAAGCACGCTTTTCATTTATAAAAGATCTACTTAAAGAATAGATCTCGGTTTATTGTGGATTTGTAAAATACCTTTAATTTCAAGCAGATATTTTTAGTAAACCCAACCGGAAGCGTGCTTGCCGGTTGTTGTTTGGTGCGCTGGGGTGTCTGCGTCTGAGGGAACAACTCAAGGATCGCCTGACAGGCCATCAGCTGCGTCGGCCACCAGCGTTGATCAAATTACATCAATATCTATACCAACATGATGGCGCGCTTCTTGCGAGGACAAGGATGAGATTCATCATCGACGCAGATCCGTCTCCTAAATCAGATGCTTAACTGATGCGCACTGCACGAGGTGATGATTGATTTATTTGGTTTTTGACGCGATTGAAAGGGCGGATAGATGTTTGTGGCTTCGCTGCGATTGAGTATTGCAATGAGAAAAGCTGGACGTGTCAAGAATAGGGAGATTCCAGGATATTTATCATACAGGGAGTTGAGAGAGTTAACATGCAGCATGTGATTATTGGTGCAGGCCCAGCGGGCGTGGTTGCGGCTGAATCGATTCGTAAATTTGATAAATCCAGTACTGTCACCCTGGTCAGCAATGAAGCCGAAAGGCCCTATTCACGTTTGGCCATACCCCGTTTGCTGCAGGGTAAGATCGCCGAAAAAGATACCTATCTCAGGTGTGGGCAGGACTATTTTGCCGCCCACTCCATCGATGTGCGCAAGGGCAGCGTAGTCAAGGTTGATACCCATAGTGATGCCATCGATCTGGCGGACGGTACGCGTCTGGAGTATGACCGTCTTTTAATTGCCACCGGCAGTCGACCTGACAAGCCTCCAATCCCAGGTAGTAATCTGCCTGGTGTATTGAATTGCTGGACACTTAATGATGCCAGAAAGATTGTCTGCAAGCTGGGGGTCAACAGTCGCTTGATTGTGGTCGGAGGCGGGTTCATCGGTTTGGTCATTCTAGATGCACTTGCGCGCTCGGGTGCGCGTCTCGTACTAATCGAGAGGGGCGAGCGGCTGCTCCCAAACTTGATGAATGATGTATCAAGTCGCCTGATTCAATCCTGGTGTGAGTCAAAGGACATTGTGGTGCGAACCTGTGTCGATGTGCAGGCAATTGAGCATAGCAATGCGACACAGAAAAGTACCACATCGGATTCCGGACAACTCAATCTGGTCTTGGACAACGGCGATGCACTTGCTGCCGACATGGTGATCTTCGCAACCGGGACAAAGATGAATACAGCATTTCTCGAAGGATCTGAGATCGCCTGCGATCAGGGTGTGCTGGTGGATGAGCGCCTCAATACAACGAAAGCAAATGTTTTTGCCGCCGGAGATGTCTGTCAGGGACTTGGCTTTTCCACCGGTGGACGAAGAGTGCAGGCGGTGCAACTTACCGCCAGTGAGCATGGCCGTATAGCCGCGGCAAATATGTGCGGTTTGAGAGCCAGATATCCCGCCACTATCAATATGAGTGTGCTTGATACCTTGGGATTGGTTTCCAGCTCTTTTGGTGCCTGGAGTGGTTTACGAGAGGGAGAGAGTGCCAGCTACTCCTCATCCGTTGAATATAGCTACCTCAATCTGCAGTTTGACGAGGATCGACTGGTCGGCGCTTCCAATATTGGTAACACTGAACACCTGCAGTTGCTACCCAGATTGATCCATTCGCGCATTCCGCTCAAGGCCTGGAAAAAAAGACTCATGGACGATCCTCGTCGTGTCGGTGAGGCCTACCACTCGCTCACAATGGGCGCTTATCAATAAAACTAAACCCTATCTCCTGTAACACAGAACCCTGGTTGTTCACCTGCCAGGTGGGCAGATGTGTTGAGTCTTGAATCACTGTCTCAAAATCATTACAGCAAACTGACGGCGTGCATGGGTGTTCTGGATTGCTGTTTTGTTCCAATACTTAAAATAATTCTTGAATAAAAATAAGTGCTTATCTCCAAAGATGAGTCGCGCGCAGTGTTTGGCCTGGATTTTGCTGAAACGTGTAACGAAGAACGGGACCTATCCAACAAGCTGTCACGGTAACAGAACAATCCATTGAACCGGAGGAGAAGAGATGATGATTTCCCCGCATCGAAGAAAGGTTTTACTCAAAGCGCTTGCAACGGCAAGCCTCAGCGCCACTGTTGTACTTGCCGGGACGGCCAGTGCGCGTGTTACACAGGCGGAGATAGATGGCGATGCCGCCAGCACCGGAGATGTCCTTAGTTGGGGCATGGGCCAACAAGGTCAACGCTTTAGCCCGTTGAAGAAGATCAATAAATCCAATGTAAAGAAATTGGTGCCTGCATGGAGCTTCTCCTTCGGTGGCGAAAAGCAGCGCGGCCAAGAGGCGCAGCCGGTGGTCAAGGATGGGAAGATGTTTGTTACCGCCTCCTACTCCCGTCTTTATGCCATCGATACCAAGACAGGTCAGGAGTTGTGGCAATACGACCATCGCCTGCCTGACGGTATTTTGCCCTGTTGCGACGTGGTCAACCGCGGCGCCGCACTGTATGACGACCTGGTGATCTTCGGTACATTGGATGCCCGCATTGTGGCCCTAAGTCAAGATACCGGAAAGGTCGTTTGGCGCGCAAAGATCGATGACTATAAAGCCGGTTACTCTTTTACCGCGGCCCCGTTGATTGTTAAAGATATGGTGATTACCGGTGTCTCCGGTGGTGAATTCGGTGTCATAGGGCGTGTTGAGGCCCGTGATGCAAAGACCGGCAAGCTGCGTTGGATCCGTCCTTCGGTGGAAGGACATATGGGTTATATCTGGAAAGGTGAGAAGAAGATAGAGAACGGCATCACCGGGAATACCAATGCCACATGGCCAGGTGATATGTGGAAGACTGGCGGCGCCGCGACCTGGCAAGGTGGCACCTATGACCATGAAACCGATCTGATCTTTTACGGTACTGGTAATCCCGCCCCTTGGAACGCCCACCTGAGACCGGGGGATAACCTCTACTCCACCTCGACCCTGGCCATCGATCCCGATACCGGTAAGATCGCCTGGCACTATCAATACACACCCAATGACGGTTGGGATTACGACGGTGTCAATGAACTGGTCTCGTACAATCAGGGTAGCGAGAAGCTGGCCGGACATGCCGACCGTAACGGCTACTTCTATGTCCTCGATCGTACCAACGGCAAGCTGAAGAATGCCTTCCCCTTTGTCAACAAGATCGATTGGGCCAAGGGTGTGGATCTCAAAACCGGTCGTCCCCTGGAGACCGGCGTGCGCCCTGGTGATCCCGCGAAGAGCAAGGATGGCAAGAAGGGTGAAGTAATTTTTGTCGCACCTTCGTTTCTCGGTGCCAAGAATTGGATGCCGATGGCCTACAGCCCCGATACCGAGCTCTTCTATGTGCCGGCTAACGAGTGGGGCATGGATCTCTGGAATGAGCCGATCACCTACAAGAAAGGTGCGGCCTACCTGGGGGCCGGGTTTACCATCAAGCCGCTCAATGATGACTACATCGGCGCCTTGCGTGCGGTCGATCCAAAGAGTGGAAAGATTGTATGGGAATACAAGAACAATGCGCCGCTCTGGGGTGGCGTGATGACCACCGCCGGTGGACTGGTATTTACCGGAACGCCGGAAGGTTATCTCAAGGCATTCGATGACAAGTCCGGAGAAGAGTTGTGGAAATTCCAGACCGGTTCAGGTGTGGTCGGCTGCCCAATTACCTGGGAGCAGGATGGCGAGCAGTATATCGCTGTACCTTCCGGATGGGGTGGTGCCGTGCCGCTCTGGGGTGGTGATGTGGCGAAGAAGGTCAAGTACCTGAACCAAGGTGGTTCGCTCTGGGTCTTCAAGCTGTCAGACGTCTGATCGGGGTTGGACAGGATTGGTATTGCATTGAATACCGATCCTGTCCCGAGGTTTGGCAAGCCAATCAGACCGACAATCGAAGTCGGCACGGATAGATTAATTGCGAATAGTGAAATTAATGGTTACTTGTCTGCAGTCCGCAGTTTCCTGATCGATTACCTGGAGTACCTCCACATGCAAATCTCAACATCAATTAAAGTCGGGTTAGGCGTTCTGCTATCGACTATTATTGCTGCAAAGGCTATCGGGCACGGTGATGTGGCGCCTCAGGCCATTGATACAGAACACCTGCCGCAGCTGGGTCAGGAATGGCTCGAGGTCAATCCATACAGAGAGAACTCAGATGCCATCACTACAGGCTCCTCTGCCTATAATCAGAACTGCGCTCGTTGCCATGGTCTGGGTGCGGTCTCCGGTGGCATCGCTCCCGACCTGCGCATGCTGCCTCCCGAAGACGAGGGTGATGAGTGGTTTATCTATCGCGTTCGCAACGGTGCTATTCGTAACGGAATTACCTACATGCCGAAGTTTGAGGGCATTCTTTCACAGGAGGCGCTGTGGTCGATCAGGGCCTGGCTGGTAACCCTGCCGGTGGAAGAGTAGTCATTTACCCTAACATGAGAGAGAGATATGTTTAGGATCAAAGAGCTTATAATCTTTGCGGCTGCAATTGCCTCTCTTGGTGTGCTGAGTAGAGCAACGGCCGACGAAGAAACAACTGCCTTGGAACGTATCCGTGAGCGTGGTGTGCTCGAGGTTGCGGTGTATACCGATTTTCCGCCTTTCTCATTTCGAGATCAGAAAGGCAGGATCGTCGGCATCGATGCAGACATTGCTCGAGCGCTTGCACAAAGCCTTGGTGTGTCGGCAGCAATCAGGGTGGTGGGCGCCGACGAGTCGATGGAGGATGATCTGCGCAACAATGTCTGGAAGGGCCACTACCTGGGTGGTGGTGTTGCCGATCTTATGCTGCATGTACCCTATGACGGTGCCTTTGCCGAAGAGAACGACCGGGTGCTCTTCGTTGCCCCCTACTATCGGGAACAGATAGTGGTTGCGGTGGATAAGGGAGTCGGTGCCAACCTCGATCCCCTGGACTATTTCAGTCGAGAAAAGGTGGGTGTGGAGTTGGATACACTGACCGATTTTTATCTTCTCTCCGCCTACAACGGCAAGATACGCAATCAGGTGGTTCACTTTTCCAATATCGGCAAGGCGGTTATCGCCATGAAACAGGGAGAGATTGCCGCCGTTGCCGGACCGCGTAGCGAGATCGAGTTCGCCCTCGGCGATCAAGCAGACAACTATGCGGTGGGACCGATACAGATGCCTGGATTGCGCACCTCCGGTTGGGACCTTGGTGCCGCGGTGAAAAAAGGCAACACAGCACTCGCCGAGGCGGTAGAGAAGGCTATGGCCCAGTTGCGCCAGCAAAGCTCGTTAAGCAAGATTTTTGCTAACTATCGCTCCAGCTATCAACTGCCGAGCCAAACCAAGTTGGTGGGGGTCGAGACGAATGGGCGAATCACTCAGCGGGATTAAGGCTAACGATTGTCGCTACTGGTTTGCGTCGATTATTCTTATTAGTTTTATTATGCCAGTGGTCGCCGGTGATAAGGTCTATCACATACTCGGGCAAAACCCGCAGCAGGAGTTGATTAAGCTAGGTGAGCTGAATCTGGCAGATGAGGGTAGTGCACAGCGCTATCGCATCGAATGGGATGAGGCTAAATTCGAAAATCATTTCCTCTCCATGCGGCCCTTCAAATGTCTTTCCCACCCGGTACAGTTGATCTGCCATCTGCCTTACCCTTATGAGATAAATCGCCGCATCAGTGATAGCGACCTGACTGATCTCGAATATGACATGTTGTTTCTGCACAAGACGCCACAGGAGTATGGCATCAATGCCTGGAACGGTCTCTATTATCAATTCCGGCGGACTGAAAATGGTTTTGCAGGCGAGCTCAGAGAGACCGATCTGAATGTACTTCAGGCACCACCCGAGGAGGGTGACCTTCGTCCCATCGACCCCGATGCTTTGTATCAACCCTCGGACAAACATTGGTTGCGGCGGATCCTGATCGAGCAGGGAGAATCCTAGTGAAGGCGAGAGTTGCGCGGTCGTTTCATTTGCTACTGTTGTTGCCGGTTTTCTGTTGTACGACCAACAAAATCCATGCAGAGCAAGACCAAGTCGATCCCCTGAAGTCGCCAATGTGGCAGGATATGCGGCGCAACCTGTTGGGTGATTCTCCGGTGATATTCGATGACAGGGTTCGGGTATTGGCTCCAGGAAATGCCGAGGACTCGATGAACGTACCGGTCTTGGTGGATGCATCGGCGTTGGGCGAGGTCAGCAGACTGTTGGTGTTTGCTGAACTCAATCCTATCCACAAGGTGCTTGAAATGGAGCCGCTGCAGGCGAATCCTCTGGTGGGGTTCCGCATCAAGGTTCAGCAGGCCACGCCGGTACGTGCGGCGGCGTTAACACCTGATGGCACATGGCATGTGGCAGGGCGTATTGTCGAGGCGGCGGGGGGCGGCTGCACGGTCCCAAGTCTTGGCAGTGGAGACAGTGATTGGGCGAGCCGCATGGGAGAGGTGGTCGGCAGGCTGTGGCCAAACAATGACGCTACCCGGTTGAGGTTGCGCATTATGCATCCAATGGATACCGGACTGGTGCCGGGGATTCCGGCATTCCACATTGATCGACTCGATTTTCTCGATGCCACGGGGGAGCCGCTCTCCCGTCTCTTTCTCTACGAACCGGTTGCCGAAAATCCCGTTATCACCCTTGATTTGCCACGACGCGATTCGGTGACGGTGGTGGGTACGGACAACAATGGCAATCCGATTGAGGCGAAGATCGTTGCTGGATTACAGGAGGCGGAGCGATGACCCTAGCACAAGGATTCAGCTCCATACTTATTGCGTTGGCGATAGTCACATCTGCATGGGGTGGCAAGGATTATGGCTTGAAACCGGTTGAGATAGCACCCAACACCTATGTCCTGCTTGGCGTGAATGAGCATTTCAACTTTCGCAACGGGGGCAATATCGTAAACACCGGTTTCATTGTCACACAAGCGGGTGTTGTGGTCATCGACAGCGGCCCCTCCCGGCTCTACGGTGAACAGTTGCGAGCGGCAATCGGCAAGGTTACCGATAAGCCGATTCTAAAGCTCTTCAATACCCATCTCCATCCCGATCATGTTCTCGGCAATCAGGCCTTTGAGGAGGTTCCCATTGCGGCACTGGCCGGAACCATCGAGGGTATGCGGCAGCAGGGGGAGTCTTTCAACGATGCCATGTATCGTTTAGCGGGTGCCTGGATGGCCGGAACCCGAGTGGTGTTGCCCACTGAAACCGTGCAGCCGGGTAGTCTCGAGATCGGTGGTCACCACCTGCAACTGATCGAAATGAAGGGCCACTCCCATGCCGACCTGATGATTCTCGACCAGACCACCGGGGTTCTGTTTGCCGCGGATATGGTCTTTCACGGACGCACCCCCACCACACCCCATGCCGATCCAAACCACTGGTTGCAGGCGCTGCAGAGGGTAGCCAAACTCGATTTCAAGCTGTTGGTGCCAGGACACGGCAGTGTGATTGAGGGCCCCCAGGCGATTGAGCAGACCCGTGACTATCTGCAGTGGCTGATCGCCCACCTTACCAGGGCGGCAGAGGAGGGCATGTCGATGGCCGAGGTGCTGCAACCGGATGCTCCCCCTGAAATCTCAGCGTTGGCGGTGTTTCACCAGGAGTATCAGCGTTCCGTTAGCCATCTCTATCCGGCGATCGAAGCCAAGGTACTGAGCCGGGGCAGGGTAGTGCGGGAGTGAATCGTTATGGGAGTAGGCAGATGGACCGGTGTGCTCCTTTGTACTCTGCTACTGTTGTTTCCGATCATATCGACGGCTTCTGATAACCCGCTCTTCTCATCGGATGGTTACCGTATCGCCCGCTATCGTGCGCCACTTCCCGCTGATCCTCCCGCGGGTAAACGCCTCGATACCGACCAACTCGTCGACCTGATGCGCCGCGACAACCCGCTCCTGGTGGATGTCCAGGCGGTTACCCTGCGTCCAGAGACGGAGGAATTTGGAATCGCCTGGCTGCCAAGCAAGCAACGCTGGCATATTCCGGGAAGTGTTTGGTTGCCAAATGTAGGCTACGGTCGGCTTGAATCGCGGATTTTTACCTATCTGAAAAAGAATCTTGCCCGCTTGACTCAGGGAGAAATGAATCGGCCACTGGTCTTCTACTGTGTGGTTGATTGTTGGATGTCGTGGAATGCGGTGAAGCGGGCGGATTCACTGGGCTATCGCAATCTTTACTGGTACGCGGAAGGCAGCGATGGCTGGCAGGAAGCGGGGTTGGAGCTGGTTCCGGGGGATCCGCTACCCCTCGGTAACGAATAGTTTCGATCGATATCTCTTTAGTTCACACATTGCACACAGCGAAGTCCTGGTTTCAAACTTGGAGTTAAAAAGGATTAAAGTTTCTGGCAATATGCGCGACTAGGTTAATTACCAGATACCCGGAAGGGTCTTGCGATTACTCAATCTCGTAGTTAAAGATCAATCGCAACATGGATGTTGATTTCCTGTTGTGACAAAAATGATGTATCGCGTATTAGTATTTATTCTCTTGTTCTTTACCTCAATCAATACATTGGCCAAAGAGAGTTCGTCAATCGATCTCTTCACAAAGAAGCATCAAGATATCGACTACCGGCTGAAGACAGCAGGTGTCTCGGCCTCTTTGGTTACCCCCGCCGGGCTTTTCCGCTGCGATCCCGGCTATCTTACTGGCGAGACAAGAATCGATTCGTTCAACGACATTATCGGGGTATCCGATGTCCGTCATTCAGAATGGAAAGATTTCACCGCCCATGATCTTGAATGCCGCTATGGTGCGAAGTGGGTCGCTGCCGGTGGTACCTTCAAGGCCGGCATTGGGTTTCGCGACTTTCTGGGAAAGACGGCCGATGAGCCTGGAGGCAAGCGCATAAGTGTTGAGGGTGCGGGTGCGCTGGTTGATTATGACAGCGAAAACTTCGATGCAAGTTTTGAGTGGGAACAGGAGATCCATGACTACAAAATCAGGCATCAACCAGCCTTCGGTAGCTACGATAGCCTGATTGACGCCACTCTGGACACATACACGTCCTCGGGTAGCTATGGAAAACTCTATTTCTATGCCAAGCATCTCAGTGGTGACAAGCAGAATGTCTACACAACGCCGCTTTTTCCTGCAAATAAATTTCGTTACGACTACACAGACTATTCCTTGGGTATCCATCTCAATCCGGCAGCGAACGGCTTGACCCTGATTGCGCCAATCTTTGGTGAGGGTTCTTATCGTGGATCCTTCAATCCCCTGCAGGGAGATAGCGGACTTAAAGGGGTTCGCATGACCGCGCGCGTCGAGGAATTCGAAGTTGACTTCGACCTGCTGCGTCATGAGGGCGAAGGCCATAATCCCTACCTGCCCGCAACAGAGAGAATTACCGAAAACAAAAAGACGACTAGGGTGTCAATTGCAGTGAAAAGGGATGACTGGAATATCAAATTGGAAAATGCCAGGTCAAATCACATCGCCCGTGCCGTGTTGATCCATCCAACCTATGCAATGATAACCGGCGGTTACGGGCCCTACAAAAACAAGCGTGTCGAAGATAAATGGACGCTAACCGCTTCATTCCCGGTGCGCAAAGATCTGACAGCCCACTTCTCCTTTTACCACACGAGTCGACAGGATCGACAGTATAACCATCCCGAACACGACTATATTGAGAAAGGTGGCTCGATTCAGTTGAGCTTCAGCATTTAGCGTATAGCTGAATTACAGAGCAGCTATGCGGCTGTTGAGATTTCAGCAACTTCCACTCTGTTGCGGCCGTTGGTCTTGGCCCGATAGAGGGCTTTATCGGCGGTGGCGATTACGTTGTCCGGCGTCTGCGAGGAGAGCAGGCGTACCGAGCTGTAGAGGCCGATGCTGATGGTTACCCCGATCTCCTGGTTGTCGGCAACCACCGGTTTTGCGGCAACGGATTGACGCAGCTCTTCGGCTACCCGCATTGCTCCCTCAGGCGGTGATTCAGGCAGTACCGCAAGGAACTCCTCTCCACCGATGCGACCGACGATGTCGTTGATTCGAAGACGCTGCTTGATCGTCGTCGCCACATGCTGCAGAACGGCATCCCCCGCCTGGTGTCCGAAGCGGTCGTTGACCTGTTTGAAGTGATCGATATCTATGATCATCAGGCTCAACGGTTGCGCGCAAGCCTCGGCCCTGTTGAACAGTCTCTCCATGGCCTCGAAGAGGGCGCGCCGGTTGGCCAGGCCGGTGAGTGGATCCTCTAGGGAAATGCGACGGCTCTGCTCCGCGCTCTGCTCAACCGTGCTCAATACAAAACCAAAGGCGATAAAGACCATACCCAGGTAGTTAATCAGATAGAACAGGGTGTTCAGTGTATCCCGGGACTGGAAGGCAGCGACCTCGTGCCAACCGAACCAAAATGCCGAGCCCCGGTAAATCATGGTGGACATTCCCACCACACATGTGAGGGCCACGATCATACGGCCGCGACCGACAATGGTATGGCCGGGCCGCAACAGGGCCCACAGAATCAAGCCCACTTGATAGCTCAAGATGAACGATGCCAGGATTAGCCTCGACTCCCGGTCATCGAGCCATACCAGGCTCACTATCAACATCAGCACGACCGGTAAGACATAGAGCACGGGGGGCATGCGGGTACGCCGGCTGCTGAGCACCGCCAGCAGTACCAGGGACAGGGTCAGTGACCCCAGCATGTTGCCAAAGCCCACTGCCAGCAGATCCGGGATCTTACCCCGTGCGCCCGCTATCAGATAGTAGCCGCTGTTGGCGACCAGGCCCCAGGCCAGCTGGGAGAGGCCGGGAATGGATTGGCGCAGGGCTACGATCATTACCGCCAGGGTCATCGCCAAATTGGTGACGACGCTGACGAAGTACATGGTAGGGATATCGAGTGTCACGGGATGGATTGCAACTTAGAAAAGGCCATAGGTTTGTATGTGCGATATGTATGGATAGCCTTCCGTTGCACCATCTGAGCATAGATGAAAAGCAGTCGCTTGAACAGACCGGAGATGACCTCTAGGCTGGCTTGGGTCGCTATTCATCTCTCCCGCATCGATGCGTCAGCGACTTACATAGCGATGGTAAACGTGTGCTGATTGTTGATAGAATCCATCTGCAGATGGTCTGTTTATGCATTGGAAATGGAAAGTAGTGAGAGGACAGCATAGTGGCACAACAATCGTCTAAGCAGGATAAGCGCCAGAGCCTGGCAAAACGTTTCAACCAGTCACTTGTTCTGATGTACCTTGCGACTGTGCTTGTTACCACGCCGCTCATCTATTTTATTACCAAGATGCAAGTCTATAAGCGAGCGGAACAAGAGCTGGTTCTGCTGGTCGATGTGGTGAAGTCGATTCAGAGCTTTGTGGCTAACGATCTTCGGCCACACTTTATGAAGGAGCAGATTTTCTATTCTCCATCCTTTTCAGGCATCGTGGCTACATCCCGGGTCGCAAATTATCTCAGACAGAGTCAGCCTCAATACTACATCAGTAATACATCTGATAACCCATTGAATCCAAACAATATAGTAAAAGGGTTGGAAGCTGACCTGTTAAAACAGTTCCGCAATGACCGAACCATGGAGTTGGTGACCACCGACGGTGTGATCGAAGGGCGCAACTACCTGGTGAGTTCTGCTCCAAAGGTGAGTAAAAAAGGTTGCCTGCGCTGTCATGGTAAACCCGAACAGGCGCCTGAGGATGTAACCGCCATGTACGGCACGGAGAGTGGCTATGGCTACCAATCCGGTGAAGTGGTGGGTGTCAGCGTAGTGGGCGTCCCCTTGGAGGATGTGCAGGCCCTGACCATTAAGCGAAGCTTGATCGTGATCGGCGCAATCACCTTGCTGTTTGCGGTTCTCTTTATTGTCGTCAACCGCCTGGTTCGTCGCTTGATACTGGAACCAATCACAGAGATAACGACGGTGGCCAAGGCCGTTAGCCACGGAGACCTCAGGCGTGAGGTGCATGTGCGAGATCGTAAAGATGAGATTGGTGATCTGGCAATTGCCTTTGAGCTGATGCGCCGCAGTCTTGTTACCGCAATGAAGAGGATGAAGCGTAACTCCTCATGACAACACGGGATATAGGTCTAAAATCCAGATTCTCATGCATAACGTGAAGAGGATCAACTATTCAGGATTTTGTTCAGGGTCACATAGGCCTGGTTCCTGAATTGCTCCTCATCGGTGGCATTGTCGATCTCTTCCGAGAGCTTGTTAATCAGGTCCTCTGTTAGTTGGGGGGTGGCGCAGAAGTCACCTACTTCATCCGCAATATCATCAAATACTAACTCAGCAATGGGCCCCATATGCTGTACCAGCAGGCTTTTCAGCTCTTGGCATAGGATATCCTTCTGCTCCTCCCGTATCACCTCATCACTGGATATGGCAGCGGAAGAGGTAGTTGGCTTGGGTTTATTAGGGCTGTGCGGGTTTCTTAGAAGATTGAGTAACTCTGGTGTTGAAGGGAGGTCATGGTAGATGCCAACCAAATTAGATTCTTCAAGCCTATAACTACCCCCTGAAATGCTACTTATCAGAGGGATGGCCTTGTGGCCTCGCTTTGCTCCATAGTAGAGCGCAATAATCCTGCCACTATCCAAAGCGATAGTGATTGCGTGATTGTCTTCAGAGCGGATAAACAGCGTGCCGCTCCTATTCTCGTCAACTAGCTTGGTTAAGAATTCTAGAATTTGCGGATAGGGTGTTATTTTTTGCATTCCGTTTGCTAGAGAGAACTGTTAATTGCTTAAATATATAGAATGGGAATTTATTAATCCACTATAAAGGGGCGCAAAAATAGCAAAATAGGTCAGTGATCCTGTTTTTTAATGAGATTAATTGTCATTAAAGCGTCATGGTGCCCACTTTTTAACCATCAATCACTGCAGAGACTCTTGGTGTAACGGTTATGAGAGATATTCTATTCAGTGGTGTAGGGACTTCAATTCATAGACCAGTTTACCACCTGCATAGACATCATTCGATAGCGGCTCCTCCCTTATCAACTTAATCAGACCAACACCGGGAGCATACCATTCTGTAGTATTGATGAATATCTCCTCGTAACCGGTGTTGGCATCCGCATAGAGGGTGAAATTTGCCTCGCCCTCAACCCGGATGCAGTTAACGAAGCGTCCGGCGGGAACGATCACAGTCTCATTGTCGGCAGCGATCTGGTAGCTCATTTTAAGATTCATCCCCCGGGTCAGCCGCTCTTCGTAGGGATAGACTCGGCGCAGAACAAAAGGATGAGTAGGGTTACTCCAATGGGTACCTTTCCGCAACGGGTATTTCAGTATCCAGTGGGGCGAGTTATCGATACTCGGTCTGCTTTCGACCAAGGTCCGCTTAGCTCCGCGGTAGACACCGCTACTGTTTTTGCCAATGTAGTAACGGGTGCCGTCGCTGGTAATACGCACCGCATAGGGAATACCGTCTATCGACTCCTTGCTTCCTGTGTGAATTGAAAAATTGGAATACTCCACCGCATCTCCGACCCGACTGGTAACGAGATAGTCCCAGTGCAGCCCCCGTACTAATGGAAAGTAGTTCGAACTCTCAATCGATGGGTTCGAGCAGGAAGCGAACAGCAGAATTAAAGGGATCGTGACGGCTGAGATATTCATTTTTCCGGGAGTGCGGGATCGGGAAGTGAGTAGATCTCGATCCTCTCCCGGCGTTCTCCAATGCGGGTAAAGTCGAGGGGTTGTTCCGGCTGCTTTGCTACAGCGCGCTTTCTGCCGAGCTGGACTATACCGTTGCGCATGTTACGCAGTGCTTCATCCAGTGCGCTGTGAAGCTCCTTATTGTAATCGAGGTGGTAAGCTCGAGGATTCTCCGCAGGTTCTCCACTGCTGAGATCGGTGGCCCATAACGTAATAGAACCGGGGGAGCCGCTGTTCTTATCGGGTTCATCGACTACGGATGCATGAAGCAGAAAGCGCTGTGGCACATCGACCCGTGCAGGCCAGCCCTGAATAGTCAGCCATCCTTGGTAAGTGATGAAGTAGAGCGCGGTGGTGAAGACAACGATGACTGCTTTGATCAGCAGGTGGAAGCGGCTCGCTATCAATGCCGCGCCCACCAATGCGGCCAGGGCGACATAGGCAAGCAGCAGTAATAGCAGAGACTCAATCATAGCTTTCCTACCTGGACAATCGATTTTTCGAGTGTATTGATGTTGCTGACCTTGCCGTCGGTGCCTATGGTGAAGCGTACCGCGGTCTTCTCTTCGCCCACCCGTTGCAGGTTTAGGGTTGCATAATGCAGTACCTTCAGTGCGGGATTGACTTCGGCAAGATAGACGGTTACCGGTACAGTCTGCAGTGTCTTGCTGTTGTAGTAGTGAATGTTGACCACATACTCTCCCGGCGGACGTCCGCGAATGGTAACGATCTCCTGGTTCAAGGGATTGGTAATGGTTTGGCCGTCGATGAGCAGGGTGTCATTTGCCATGCCACGATCATCTCTGTCGAGATGCATCAGACTGGCCTGGGGATTTTTGAACCAGACCAGTTCACCGCTCGGGCCCTCGATCCAGGTATCGATGTCGTCGGGGCTGTTGTCGGCCCAGGTTACCGAGATTAGGAAATCAGCCTTGGGATTGATGGTGCCGCTCTTCGCCGGCGGATTCAGAAACATCAAAGCGATGAGAAAAAGAAAGGTGAATGCGAGCAGTGCGTTGAACAACAGGTCGGTGAAGGGATCGGTGTCGAAGTGACGGCTGCTGCGAAACATCGCCATCAGACTATGCGTCCATGTGTGCTGCTTTGAATAGGCGGGTTTCACTGAATTGGACGGCTTTAGCAACCAGACGATCCGCGGCACGATCGAGCATCAGATATTGTATTCCGAGTAGCATGCTGCAGCTGAGTCCCATCAGGGTGGTATTCAGGGCAACCCCCATACCAGTTGTCATCCGCTGCAACAAACCCTGAATGTCGGATTGGTCGAAAGACTCCAGTTCCGCCACTGGTGCCAGCATCAGCACGAATCCGACCACGGTGCCAAGCAGGCCAAGCTTTACCAGCAGTCCGCAGATGAACCACCCAATCTCATGCTGGCCCCTTGCCTGTTCCGCCATGACCTGTGCCAGTAATTGCCCCTCTTTATCTGACTGTTTGTCACCTGCTTCCTTATTGCTTGCGAGTCCGATGAACATCTGGCCGGCGAGGGATTCTGTTGCGGGTAGTCGGTTTTCTACCCAACTGATGTTGCTTCCCGGAATGGCTGGGTTGCTGGAAACAAACTCGATTATCCTATCCAGGGCATCTCGCTGTCGGGAGAGAAACAGCGTCCTTGCCGCACAGTGAGCGGTAGCAGTGGTGAATAGCAGCAGGATGATCAGGGTGATGTGCGTTGGATCCGACAACAAGGCGGCCTGTAGTAGCCCCTGGTCCCAGAATAACCAGCCGACAAACAACATGGTCCCTAACAGCAGTAACCACTGAAGAAACAGGGTATGGGTTGCATCGGCCTGTCGCAATTCGACGATCTCTCTATTGTTTGAGTCATTCTTTTCGTTTGAATGGATTGCATTCTCCATGCCATTCGTGAGCGTCCTATAGTGCCTCGGCTGGACTGAAGGCGGCCAACTTCGGTACTTGGCTAAATGTTCATTAATGGAGCATGCTCTGCCGTTTTTGAACAATACCGATCCCAGTAGAGCTGGGATTCGAGGTGGATGGCGCATACGTTTTGGGATTGGATTGGTAAGAGAATATTCTGTGGTGATCACCCTGTTTTGGTGGGGCAGGGCCCCACCCTACAGACCATATCTTTGTGTGGATTGGGGCCCTGCCCCAGCAAAGCCTATTAATGCGGGCACAGTTGTTGCTATCGGATTAAAGATATCACCAAGCCGAGAATCTCAGTGCTATTCCAACCCAGGGAGATAGAAACAATGGCCAGGCTGAAGTTGTCTTTAACCCGCGTATTTGCAGCAGTGGCAATCTTTTTGTTTTCCGCGGCGGAGGCAAAGGATCAGCAGATGTTGGCCTTGGCAAATGCGTCCGGCTGTTTCATTTGTCACAAGATAGCACCTGATCCCAACAGTGATGATCTACCCCTCGCGCCAAGTTATCAGGAGATAGCATTGCGCTACAACAGCGAGAAAAGTGCATTTAGTCGATTGCTGGATCGGGTCCTGCACGGCACGGTTTATCAGGATCAGGCATGGAGTGGTAAGGTGGGTATGCGGTTTATGCCGCCCAATGTAAATGTCTCACGGCAAAATGCAGCGGCACTGGTTCACTGGATACTCGAACTTGAGATCGACCCTGAATTGGCCAACAAGCTTGCACAGCATGACAGGATGCTGACCCTCTCCACTGTAAGCGGGTGTACGATCTGTCATCGCATCGAGCCGGTGAAGGAGTCTCGGGTCATTCCCCTCGCTCCCTCCTTCAGAGAGGTGGCGGCCCACTACAAAGAGAGACCGGAAAGTCGGGACAGACTGCTGGAGTCGATACTTCAAGGCACACAGGGTAACCAGAAAGTTTGGGAAAACGTCAACATGCAATTTATGCCACCCAATGTGGCGCTGAAAAGAGAGGATGCGGTTGAGCTGGTGAACTGGATCATGTCGTTGGACACCAAAGGTGTGCCTGTGCGCGTGGATCCGCCATCTGGATTAAGATCGTCATCGAAATGATGGGTCAAGGTTTTGCTTTAGATTCAACAAATCCCGCTGTGTAAAATTTTCACGATATTGTGTTCAGAAACTGCACACCACAGGCCGGGGGGACACTAGTGATTTTTGCGGAAATCCATGATGCTTTAGCTAAGTGTATTGGATGCCAGGTATTTATTGGTGTTGGCCCAGAGGCTTTAAGCGGGATTTTTAAGCGAGCCTGTTGGTATATATCTTGAAAGGTAATCTATGTCATCTCATGTAGGTGTTGAGGTGACGATTTTTACAAACCTTAGTGAAAAGAAGAGGAGAGAGACAACCGATGTAAAAATGGTCGAAACCGAGTTATCAAGACTTAAACTTACGATAACTTTGGTCTAGCGTAGAAGATGGGGCGGGAGAGCTATGCTCTTCCGCCTTTTTATTTCAACCTGTAAGCCTAGGCTAGTTTGCGGAGTGCGTTTGATAGCCCTCTGAAGTTTGTTCAGAACACGCCCTGATCATTGAGAAACAGGCCGAGGTCTTTATCGCTTTTGAAGATATGGATGAGGACCCAATCTGAGGAGACATCATAGTCGGAGCGGAATGTGGGATTTTTCCCGCCGCAGACCCCCGCTACCAGATTGCCAAGGTGCTGCAGCAGAACCTTGTGTTCATGCAAGTGCTGCTCAAACCCCGGATAGTCGTATTTGTTCATCAACTCCTCTTCCGTGGAGAAGTGTAGCTGTGTGTGTTGATACAGCTCGGTCAATAGATCATTAAGGATCTCTTTTTCTTTCTCCGCCTCCACCGCGATATGCAGATTGTTGACTATGTCGAGCATTTTCTGATGTTGCTCATCGATCTCTTTAACATTGATATTGAAATCATCGCTCCAGGTAACGATCGGCATTTTATTCTCTCTTTCTAAGTCATGATAACTGTGGCAAAGCGGTGGTTGAGTGTAAAGCTGCTTTCCTATTGCGCAGCAGTCTGTTGCTAAAACCCCCATTTTTTTGGGTCAATTGATGATGAAAAGTCTCTATTAAAGTATAGATTGGATAGATTTATTACAAAATCTGAATAAAATGGATAGTAAGTTTACATGTATTGGTCTTTTTTATTCTTCTGCTTCAGAAAAAGCTTACCAAAAACAAAGAGTAACCCACATAGCACAGATTGGCGCGTGGATTGCAATAGGGATGTAATCTTCCGCCATCCTGCCGGAGTCAGAAATGCCACATCCCCCCAACGTGCTGATCCTTGGTATAGGTAACCTGCTTTGGGCAGATGAGGGATTTGGTGTACGCGCCCTGGAATCTTTGCAGCAAAACTACAGGTTTCCCGATAACGTGCGACTCCTCGATGGGGGCACTCAAGGTATCTATCTTGTGCAGCATATCCGCGAGTCTGAGATTCTGGTGGTCTTCGATGCCGTCGACTATGGCCTGCCCGGGGGTAGTCTGAAACGGGTCGAGGGTGCTGAGGTGCCCAAATTTATGGGCGCGAAGAAGGTGAGTCTGCACCAGACAGGATTTCAGGAGGTACTCGCCATGGCGGAGATGCTTGGCGACTATCCGAAGAATCTGCTCCTGGTGGGGGTGCAGCCGGTGGAACTGGAAGACTATGGCGGCAGTCTGCATCAAGCCGTTCGTGACCAGATTGAACCCGCCATCGCGATGGTTCTCGACTACCTGACAGATTTCGGCATCGAGGCGGAACGCCGCGATGTCCCGTTGAAGCCGGATATCGGACTAGAGGGGGCCATTTCCGATATCGAGCGGTATGAGATTGAACGGCCATCGGCGGAACTGGCTTGTCGTTTCGGTGATGCGAGGGTGTTGACCTCATCCAGGTTCGAATTGGCCTATCGTCCGGTTTCCCGGGAGCAGGGTACGTTGAGCGTGGATCTGGATGCCCATCTGGAAAAGTACCGCAACAAAGGTGAGCTGTAGTGTGTATCGGTGTGCCGATGCGGGTGATCTCCAGCCAACCGGGATATGCGGTCTGCGAGGGAATGGGTGAAACCCGCCGTGTGGATACCTTGCTCGTTGGTGAGCAGCGGATCGGCAGTTGGTTGTTGGTGTTTCTCGACAGCGCCCGCGAGGTGTTGAGCGAGGAGAGCGCAGGGGAGATAACTCAGGCACTGCAGGCCCTCAATCTCGCACTCCAGGGGGAGCGCGAGATCGATCATCTATTCAGTGATCTGGTTAATCGTGAACCTCAGCTACCGGAACATCTCCGGTCAGCTAAATAACAGGAGAATAGGGCCTGTTAACACTAATCCAATTGGCCCTGTTGCGCCTGAAAAAGCGCCAATCAAGGCGCGAGGAGAGAAGTTTGGTAATTGCAAATGAACGACGAGCAACGCCGAGTGGCGCTTTTGCAGGCGCACCCCAAGGGCACTTCCTTCGGGGCGCAACCCGAAGGGCTGGGGCTATTTTTCCGCCCAGCGGCGTTATCATTCGCTCATGTAGCATAACTACACCACGCTCATTCTGCCTTGCTGGACGGAAAAATAGTCCCAGCAGGGCCGATTGGATTAGTGTTAACAGGCCCTAATATGTCATCACCTCTTATCAGAGACCTCATCGAGAACAGAGCCATTCCTTCCGTGAATGAGAAAACACTCGATGATCT
>JBEVVR010000065.1:0-73012 GCA_040507035.1 Candidatus Thiodiazotropha sp. | reverse complement strand
TGGTGGAGGCGGGCGGATTTGAACCGCCGTCCGCGAGTCCTCTGCCCATAGCTCTACATGCTTAGCCCTGTCTATTGTGTTTAACCGGTCACTACCCGACGAGCAGGGTATGTGACAAGCGATACCGGTAAGGTTTTAACATCTCCGCCCCGGTCGAGCTTCAATGCGATCCCATGAGATATGACGCCTGAAAAGCTGGACGCATAGGCACGGCTCCAGTCAGACGGCACCCTACTGGGTATTAAGCAGCGAGTGCGTAGTTGTCGTCGTTGGCAACTATAAGTTTGCAGCTGGATTTACGAGGTACTCTGCGCCTCGGCATGCACTTTAGGTTTTGTAACCCCCGTCGAAGCCTACGTCGCCCCCATACGGTTAAGTGAATAGACATTATAAGGGATGGGTAGGTTCCCAGACAAATGGGGTATCTAAGCTGACTAGTGTCCAATCAGAAACCACTTGAACGTTGGTAGGCGCCTGACGGTTGTCTTTCGTAGAAGCGGCATGGATGCCGCGCAAGCCCCGTCAGCACAGGGATGTGCTGTTGGGGCGTCGGAGAAAGATAACCGTCAGGCGCCGAGGGGTAGATTTGAAGCCAATTCTGGATAGACCCTGACTAACCCTTCTTGAACAGCCGCTCCTTCTCCCGTTTCCAGTCACGATCCTTGTCGCTGGCGCGCTTGTCGTGCTGTTTCTTGCCCTTGGCCAGCCCGATCTCCACCTTGGCCAGGCCCTTTTTCCAATACATGGCGGTGGGCACCAATGTGTAACCCTTGCGCTCCACCAGGCCGATCAGCTTGTTGAGTTCGCTGCGATGCAGCAGCAGCTTGCGGGTGCGGGTGGGGTCGGGATGGATATGGGTGGATGCGGTGCTCAGGGGCACGATGTGGGCGCCGAAGAGGAAGGCCTCGCCCTCCTTGAGGGTGATGTAGCTCTCTTTTATCTGCACCCGGCCCTCCCGCAGGCTCTTCACCTCCCAGCCCTGCAGGGCGATGCCCGCCTCGTAGCGCTCTTCGATGAAAAAGTCGTGTCCGGCTTTTTTGTTCAGGGCGATCGTGGCGCCGCCGGCGTTTTTCTTTTTTGATTTTTTGGCCATCCGGCCATTCTAATCGCCAAGGGAGGTTCTCACCAGAGGTGGCTTGTTTAACGAGGCTATTTTACGGAAAATGTAGCAGTTTCATGCCTATGGCATGGTGTTGAGCAGGCAATTCATCGAACACGAAGGCGGGTTTCATGGCTGAAAGACAATCGATCCATGGTCAATGGTCCTCAAGGCTGATATTCATTCTCGCCGCAACCGGCTCGGCGGTGGGCCTGGGTAATGTCTGGAAGTTCCCCTATATAACGGGCGAGAACGGTGGTGGTGCCTTTGTACTTTTCTATCTGCTCTGTATCGCCATTGTCGGCATCCCCATCATGATGGCGGAGATCATGCTGGGTCGACGGGGCAGGCAGAGTCCTATCAACACCATGACCGCCCTCAGTCAGGAGGAGGGAGCCAACAAGTTGTGGTCCGTGGTCGGTTGGAGCGGTGTCCTTGCCGGTTTTCTGATCCTTTCCTATTACAGTGTAATAGCGGGATGGGCTTTGGCCTACGTGGTGAGGGCAGTGGGTGGTGAGTTCAGCGGTGTCGACGCGGGGGGCGTTCAAGCGCTGTTCAACGGCCTGGTAGGGGATCCCGAGCGGCTCATGGCCTGGCATACGATGTTCATGCTGATGACCATGTTCGTGGTCGCAAAAGGGGTCAAGGCGGGTCTGGAGAAGGCGGTGACCTACCTCATGCCGGCACTCTTCATCCTTCTGGTTGTGCTGGTCGGCTATGCCATGAATACAGGCTTTTTTGCCCAGGGTATCGAATTTCTTTTCACCCCCGATTTCTATAAATTGATACACACTTGTGAGGTGGTGGACGGCTTGGAACAGTGCGAGGTGAGTGGTGCCCCCCTGCTGGTCGCCATGGGCCATGCCTTCTTTACCCTCAGCCTGGGTATGGGGGCGATCATGGTGTATGGCTCCTATATGCCGAAACAGTCCTCGATTGCAGGCTCCGCAGTATTGATCGCCCTGCTCGATACCCTGGTCGCCCTGGTCGCCGGGATGGCCATATTCCCGATTGTATTCGCCAATGGCCTGGAGCCGGGTGCCGGACCCGGTTTGATCTTTCAGACACTTCCCATCGCCTTTGGCGCCATGCCTGGCGGCCACTTTTTTGGCACCCTGTTTTTTATACTGCTTGTGTTTGCCGCCTGGAGTTCGGCCATCTCGCTGATTGAGCCCGCTGTGGCATGGCTGGTGGAAAATCGCAATATGACCCGCATCAGGGCGGCGGTCTGGCTGGGAGTGATAACCTGGATTTTAGGTCTTGGAACGGTCTTCTCGTTCAATATATGGTCAGAGGTTAAAGTCTTTGAAAAGACCTTCTTTGATCTGCTCGATTACCTTACCGCCAATATCATGTTACCGTTGGGCGGTCTGTTGATCGCCATATTCAGCGGCTGGTTGATGAAGAGGCAGTCCAGCGCGGACGAGTTTGCGATGCGACCACTCGGCTATCGCATCTGGTGGAATCTCATTCGTTACGTTTCACCCTTGGCGGTGATTGCGGTCTTTCTCAACGCCATAGGAATTCTCTGAAGGTGCCGATTGTCAGCAAGAGCGCCCTGGTACTCCATTCGGCGCAACAGATGTATGAGCTGGTCTGCGACTTCGAGACCTATCCCGATTTTCTCCCCTGGTGCAGTGACAGTCGTTTGATCTCACGTACAGAGGAGAAATTGTGCGGTGAACTCGAGGTCTCGAGGATCGGTATTCGACAGCGGTTTGCCACCTGTAACCATCTGCGCAAGAACGAGCGCATGGATATCGAGTTGTTGCAAGGGCCGTTTCGTAAATTGCATGGCGCCTGGCAGTTTACCGAACTAAAGCCCGGGGCCTGCAAGGTGGAGCTGCAGTTGGAGTTCGAATTTGCCGGGAAAATGATCGATGCTGCATTCGGGCGTGTATTCAGCCAGGTTGCCAACACCCTGGTGGATGCATTCTGTAAACGTGCGGATGAAATCTACAGAAATGGTGAAGCATGAAATTTGAAGTCGCTTTCGGCAAGCAGGACGAGCAGGCGCTGTTGACGGTTGAATCCGCTGATCCCTTGACCGCGAAACAGGCCATTGAGGCGTCCGGTATCCTGGATAGATATCCAGAGATCGATCTGAAGACAAATAAAATAGGCATCTTCGGTAAGGCGGCGAAACTCGATGCGCTGTTATCTGAAGGCGATAGGGTGGAGATCTATCGGCCGTTGATCGCCGATCCAAAAGAGGCAAGAAAAAAACGCGCAGCCCAGGGTAAGGCGATGCGCAAGGGTGGCGGGAATGCGAGCTAGCTAATCATCATCACCAAAGCCCAGTGAGTACCAGAGCCGTTCCAATATCCCCAGGTCGCCATCGTAATCGGGCACGCTGACCAACAGCTCCTTTTTCTCCTGGTTCGATTCTGTCTCCTCGGCGGGCTCTATCTCACCGTCAAACCGCGCCAGGGTGTCAGCGTCGAAGTAGAGGCTGAAACGCTTGATCTCCATGGGCTCATTTCGCCGTTTCACGGCGTACATATAGTCCCAGCGCTGTTGGTGGAAGACATCGATCAGCATCGGTGTGCCAAGGGCGAAACGCACCTGGCGCTTACTCATGCCGGGTTCCAACAAGGCTACCATCTCAGGCGTGACGATATTGCCCTGTTCGATGTCAGGAGAGTGGACCAGCGAGAAATTCTCCCAGGAGCTACAAGCACCTAGCAAAGGGAGTATGCATAAAATGATGATGAGATTCTGTTTCATTGCAAGTACAATCTATGTGAAGTCACAATAGTAACTCATTCACTGATTATCAGCAGCCCCGATTTTTCGATAGGCTGGAGAATGCGAATGGATAACCAGGATATACGCAAAGCGGGACTCAAGGTAACCCACCCCAGGATCAAGATCCTGGAGCTGCTTGAGAACAGCGATCAGCGTCATGTCAGTGCGGAAGATGTCTATAAGATGCTCCTAGATAATGGGGAGGAGATCGGCCTCGCCACGGTCTATAGGGTATTGACCCAGTTTGAGACGGCTGGTTTGGTCACACGTCACAATTTTGAAGGTGGTCATGCGGTTTTCGAACTCGACCGGGGTAGCCATCATGACCATTTAGTTTGCGTGGTTTGCGGTAAGGTTGAAGAGTTCAACGACACCACTATCGAGAAGCGTCAGCGGGAGATCGCCAAGAAAAAAGGCTTCGAAATGGTGGACCACTCACTGATTATCTATGGCCACTGCAGCAATCCCAAGTGCAAAGTGGGATAAATATCAATGAGGCCGATCGGCTGATTAATAATAGAACCTAGTTAGGGCTCGATGCGAGATTGATCATCTCCTCCGCATGGGCCAGCGTCTGATCGGTGATCTTGACACCACCCAGCATGCGCGCGATCTCCTGAACCCTATCCTCCTCCTGCAGCTTGGCAATCGCTGTCCAGGTTCTCTTTTTCTCGGTGGTTTTCTGCACTTGAAAGTGGTGCATCGCCTGAGCGGCGACCTGGGGCAGATGGGTAACACAGAGTATTTGCCGACTTGCGGCGAGGGTTCGCAGCATCTGACCGACGATCTCAGCGACTCCACCACCAATGCCCACATCCACCTCGTCGAAAACCAGGGTGGGGGTCGAGCCGCAGCGAATGGTCGCCACCTGGATGGCAAGGCTGATACGCGATAGCTCTCCGCCTGAGGCGACCTTGCTCAACGGTTGCAAGGGCATCCCCGGGTTGGCGGAGACCATAAACTCCACCTGTTCCAAGCCATTTGCCCCGATTCGCTCTTCATCCAGGGCATGCAGCGCTACATCGAAACGCCCTCCCGGCATGCCGAGCCTGCCCATGGCCTCGCTGATCTCACTGCCCAGACGTTGTGCGGCACTCTGACGTTTTTCACTCAACTCCTCCGCCGACTGCAGAACTGCGTTGCGCTGCTGATCCACCAGCCGGGTCAGCTCATCCAGTTCCAGGTCACTCTCTTGCAGTAGCCGCAGTTCCGCTTCAATTTCCCGCAGTTTGTCAGTCAGCTGTTCAGGTTTGACGCGGTATTTCCGGGCAATATCGTGGATCGCACCCAATCGCTCTTCCACCTGCTGCAGGCTTGCGGAATCGAGTTCCATGCGGTTGAGGTAGTCACGCAGGTGTGCCAGGGTTTCATCCACCTGTATCAGCGCGCTGTCGAGCATCTGTTGCGGTTCATCGAGTCTGTCATCGAGCAGCGCCGCCTCGTTGAGGCGTTCCGCGTAGTTTGAAAGTCGGCTGCGCAGTGCAAGCTGCTCCTCGTCCAGACCATTGATCACGGCCTTGCAGGTATCGGCCAACTGCTCCTGGTGGCTGAGGCGTTTCTGTTCATGTTCCAGGTGGTGCCACTCGTCCTCGGTGATATCCAGATCCTGTAATTCATTGGCCTGAAACTGCAACAGATCGAGACGGGATGCCCGATCCGCGGCTGAGGTGGTGAGGTCGTTGAGGCGTTGTTGATCGGCCTGGTAGTTGCGGTAGTGCTCTTTGACCTGTTTAGTCAGATCCTGGACACCCCCATAGGCATCCAGTAGGTCACGCTGGTGACTGCTCCTGAGCAACGATTGATGAGCATGCTGTCCATGGATCTCAACCAGGTAGTTGCTCAACTCCTGAAGCTGCTGCAGGGGCACTGTTCGACCGTTGATATAGGCCTTGGAGCGACCCTGTTGGGAGAGGCTACGGCGCAGGATGCACTCATCCGCTTCATCCAGATCCTGTTGCCGCAGCCAGTTGCTTGCTGCTGGAAGATTGGTAAGGTCGAACACGGCCGTAACCTCGGCACGTTCGCTATCTGACCTAATCATGCTGTTATCCGCACGCTCACCGAGGGCCAAGCCCAGGGCATCAATCAGGATCGATTTTCCCGCCCCGGTTTCACCGGTGAGGGCGGTCAGTCCATCCAGCAGTTCGAGTTCCATGCTGGAGACTATCGCCAGGTTGCGGATCTGTATCTCGGTCAGCATTGGTTATTTTTCGGACTCTCCGACCAGCCGAGTTTGGCGCGCAAGATACTGTAGTAGTCGTAGCCAAGGGGATGGATCAGTCGCACCTGGTGCTCAGCCTTGCGAATCCGTATCACCTCTCCCGGCATTGCCGGAAGACTGGCCTGTCCATCGCAGGTGATCTGTACATCTTCAGCGTGGGAGGGGTGGAGGTGGATCTCGATTTCACTGTCTCCATCCACCACGATTGGACGGTTGCTGAGGGTATGGGGGCAGATCGGTACCATCACAATGGCGTTCAACGAGGGGTGGAGCAGGGGGCCGCCACCGGAGAGGGCATAGGCGGTCGATCCAGTAGGGGTGGAGACGATAAGCCCATCTGAGCGCTGATCATTGACCAGCTGTTCATCCACGTAGGTTTCGAACTCGATCATGCGCGCGATATTCCATTTGTGCAGCACCACATCGTTGAAGGCGAGAATCTTCTGCCGGGAAGAGGATTCATCCCCCATGCCGACCTCAAGGAGAAATCGGCCCTCCTGTTCATATCGACCATCAAGGATCTCCTCAAGCCGGCTGGTCATCTGGTCAGGTGAGAGATCGACAAGGAAACCGAGGCGACCCAGATTTATTCCCAGGATGGGTATATTCTGACTGGCGAGGGTCCGCGCCGCATGCAGCAGGGTGCCATCGCCGCCAACCACAATGACCAGTTCGCTTTTTTTCGCCAGCTCAATGTCGGGAACACCACTCACAGGTTTGCCTTTCAGCAGGCGGCAGGTGGCCTCTTCAAAGATAACCTCACGCTTCTGTGCAATGAGGAAATCGTAGAGTCGCAGCAGGGTCTCCTTGACCATCGGGTCGCCATGCTTACCGATTAATCCGATCTGTTGAAAGGGTTTATGCATGCCTCTGGTCGTGAATTAGATCAATAAATAACCAACGTTAGCATGCCGATAGGGGCAATCCAAGCACCCCCGGTCGGGATCGGAATGCTTGACTAGCCAGTGCCAAGTTGCTAATTTCCTAACTAATTGGCACTCAGTCATATAGAGTGCTAACAATCATCCCGGAGATTCCCTCAGGTGGCAAAAAAATCGGTCAGTGATACTGTCGTCAACGAGCGCGCCCAGCACTTTCTCAAGGCGCTGATTGAACGCTATATTCGCGACGGCCAACCCGTGGGATCGCGCACCCTGGCCAAGGACACGGGCCTTGATCTGAGCCCCGCGACCATCCGCAACGTGATGGCGGACCTGGAGGAGATGGGATTGGTCTCATCGCCGCATACCTCTGCCGGTAGGGTGCCTACCATTACCGGATATCGTATGTTCATCGACTCCTTATTGACGGTGCAAAATCTCAATAAACAAGAGGTTGAGAAGATCCGCAAGGAACTGATGCTGGGCGGGGGAGAGAGCGCTGAGGTGTTGAAGTCGGCTTCCCAACTGCTTTCCGGCGTCACCCAAATGGCTGGTGTGGTAACCCTGACCCGGCGGGACAAGACCAGCTTCCGTCAGATCGAATTTCTCCCCCTCTCCGATCGCCGGATTCTCGCCATTCTGGTGACCGAGGATGGTGAGGTACACAACCGAATCCTCCATACCCACCGCGATTTCAATCGCTCGGAACTCGATCAGGCTGCCAACTTTCTCAACAAATCCTTTGCCGGCTTCGACATGGAGGTCGTGCGTCAGCGGGTGTTACAGCAACTCAACGATGCGAGGGAACATTTCGACCAGGTGATGACCAATGCCCTGACCATGGCGGGTGAGATAGTCAATGTCAGTGAAAACAAGGAGGATTGTGTCATTGCCGGGCAGACAAATCTGATGGAGTTTGCCGAGCTCTCCGGCCTGGTACAGCTACGCAAGCTGTTCGATGCCTTTACCGAGAAGCGGGAGATTCTCCATCTGCTGGATCAGTTCCTGGATGCGGATGGGGTACAGATATTTATCGGCGAGGAGTCGGGGTATCAGCTGCTCAATGGCTGTTCCGTGGTTACCGCCCCCTATCAGGTCAACGAAGAGGTGGTCGGGGTATTGGGTGTTATCGGCCCCACCCGCATGGATTATGAGCGGGTTATTCCGGTGGTGGATATCACTGCAAAAATTCTTAGCGCTGTCTTGAAAAAACACTAACCACCCCAATCTATATAGGATTACACACACCCAGGTGTGGTCCCAACCTATCCATTCAGAGGTCAAACGAAGTGAGTGAAAAGGATCAAGCGCAAAAACAAACAGAAGCCGTAGAAGCGGCGCAAAACGACGAGATCGAGTCAGCCAGCGAGACGCAGCTTGAGGAGGCGGCAGTCAGCCCAGAAGCGGAAAGCCAGGAGTTGACCAAGCTGTTGGAGGATGCGCGGGCCAAGGCGGACGATCACTGGGATCAGTTGATGCGCACTCGGGCGGAGCTGGAAAATATTCGCAAACGTAACCAGCGGGACCTGGAAAACGCGCATAAGTTTGCCCTTGAGAAGTTCTCGGTGGATCTGCTGCAGGTTTGGGACAGCCTCGAACTCGGGCACCAGGCCTCACAGGATGAGCAGGCCGATCTGGATAAGCTGCGCGAGGGTACCGAGCTGACCCTCAAACTGTTGGTTGACGTGATGCAAAAGCATGGCATCGAGCAGGTCAATCCTGACGGTGAAGCCTTCAATCCGGAGTTTCATCAGGCGATGTCGATGCAAGAGCGCGATGATGTCGCCCCCAATACAGTAGTGGCGGTGGTACAGAAAGGTTATCTGCTGAACAATCGTCTGCTGCGTCCGGCCATGGTGATGGTCTCCAAGGCCGGTACCGGGGCCGCGATCGACGAAGAGGCTTGAATCACGGGCACTTGACCCCACATTAGGATCAGTCAAGTTTAAAAAACACAGTATTTACAAGATTTCGGAGAGACAAATATCATGGGCAAGATCATCGGTATCGACCTGGGAACGACCAACTCCTGCGTTGCAGTGATGGAGGGGAGTTCTACCAAAGTGATTGAAAACAGCGAGGGTGACCGCACCACGCCTTCCATCATCGCCTATGCCAATGATGGTGAGATCCTGGTCGGCCAGTCCGCGAAACGCCAGGCGGTGACCAATCCGCAGAACACCCTGTTTGCCATTAAGCGCCTGATTGGGCGCATGTTTAACGACGACGTGGTACAGCGCGACGTGGACATGGTGCCCTACAAGATCGTCAAGGCCGATAATGGCGATGCCTGGGTCGAGGTGAATGGCAAGAAGATGGCGCCGCCGGAGATCTCTGCCAAGATCCTGCAGAAGATGAAAAAGACCGCTGAGGACTACCTAGGTGAAGAGGTGAAGGAGGCGGTCATTACCGTGCCAGCCTACTTCAACGATTCCCAACGCCAGGCCACCAAGGATGCGGGTCGCATCGCCGGTCTGGATGTGAAGCGTATCATCAACGAGCCGACCGCCGCGGCGCTTGCCTACGGCATGGACAAAAAGCGGGGTGACCAGACCCTGGCAGTCTATGACCTGGGTGGCGGCACCTTCGATATCTCCATCATCGAGATCGCGGAGATCGATGGCGAGCACCAGTTCGAGGTGCTCTCCACCAACGGTGACACCTTCCTCGGTGGTGAGGATTTCGACATGCGCATCATCGACTTCCTGGTCGATGAGTTCAAAAAGGATCAGGGTTTCGATCTGCGTAACGACCCCCTGGCCCTACAGCGTCTGAAGGAGGGTGCCGAGAAGGCCAAGATCGAGCTCTCCTCCAGCCAGCAGACCGATATCAACCTGCCCTACATCACCGCGGATGCCAGCGGTCCCAAGCATCTCAACATCAAGCTGACCCGCTCCAAGCTGGAGTCCTTGGTGGAGGATCTGGTGACCCGCACCATAGAGCCCTGCAGGATCGCCCTTAAAGACGCCGGTATCGACGCCTCCAAGATCGATGAAGTGATCCTGGTCGGTGGTCAGACCCGGATGCCGAAAGTGCAGGAGGCGGTGAAGGAGTTCTTTGGCAAGGAGGCGCGCAAGGACGTCAATCCGGACGAGGCGGTGGCCATCGGCGCTGCCATCCAGGGCGGCGTGCTCGGCGGTGACGTGAAAGATGTGCTGCTGCTCGATGTTACCCCCCTGTCACTGGGTATCGAGACCCTGGGTGGGGTGATGACCAAGTTGATCGAGAAGAACACCACTATCCCGACCAGTGCCTCCCAGGTCTTCTCCACCGCGGACGACAATCAGACGGCGGTTACCGTGCATGTGTTGCAGGGTGAGCGGGAGCAGGCGGGAGCCAACAAATCCCTGGGACGTTTCGATCTTAGCGACATTCCGCCGGCGCCCCGTGGTGTACCGCAGATCGAGGTCAGCTTCGATATCGATGCCAACGGCATTCTCAATGTCTCCGCCAAGGACAAGGCGACCGGCAAAGAGCAGTCGATCGTGATCAAGGCCTCTTCCGGCCTCAATGATGACGAAGTCGAGCGCATGATCAAGGATGCCGAGGCCCACGCGGATGAGGATCGTAAGTTTCACGAACTGATCGGTGCCCGCAACCAGGCGGATACCATGATCCACGCCACCAAGAAGTCGATGGAAGAGTTGGGCGAGGACAAACTCGAGCCCGGTGAAAAGGATGCGATCGAGAGTGCCATCAAGGAGCTCGAAGAGGTGATGAAAGGCGACGACAAGGAGGCCATCGAGGCCAAGACCAAGGCCTTGGCCGAGGCCTCTGGTAAGATGGCGGAGCGACTCTATGCCCAGAAGGGTGCGGACGAAGCGGGTGCGGAGGCCGGAGCGGCCGAAGCCGAGAGCAGCTCCGCTGGTGGCGATGATGATGTTGTCGATGCCGAGTTCGAAGAGGTCAAAGACAACAAAAACTAGTCTCAGACCCTGGTCGGATAAACCGCGCATTGGCCTCCCCACCAATGTGCGGTTTTTGGCGTTATACGGGCTGAAAATAGAGGACAGTCATGATCGCAGTAGGGTGCATGATCTGTGACAACAATTAACGGTAGTAAAAGATAATAGCCATGGCGAAACGCGATTATTATGAAGTTCTCGGCGTCAACAAGAACGCCAGCGAGGCCGATATCAAAAAGGCCTATAGGCGTCTTGCCATGAAATACCATCCGGATCGTAATGCCGGGGAGGCCGCAAGTGGTGCCGAAGAGAAGTTCAAAGAAGCCAAAGAGGCCTACGAAATATTAACCGATGCGCAAAAGCGCGCAAGTTATGACCAGTTCGGACACGCCGGTGTGGATCCTAACATGGGTAGTGGGTTTGGTGGCGGCAGTGCCAATTTCTCAGATATTTTCGGTGACGTATTTGGTGATATTTTTGGTGGTGGACGTGGCCCGGGGGGTGCCTCCCGGGTGCATCGCGGCGCCGACCTGCGCTACAACCTGCAACTTTCACTGGAGGATGCCGTAGCAGGCACCACAGTGAAAATCAGAGTGCCTACCCTGGTGAAGTGTGATCTCTGCGGTGGCAGCGGTGCCAAAAAGGGTACCACGCCCAAGACCTGCGATACCTGCGGTGGCCACGGTCAGGTGCGTATGCAGCAGGGCTTTTTCTCCGTACAGCAGACCTGTCCCCGTTGTCACGGTAAAGGGACCATCATCGAAGATCCCTGTCCCAGCTGTCATGGGCAGGGGCGTATCCAGGAGCATAAGACCCTCTCCGTCAAGGTACCACCAGGTGTAGACTCAGGAGATCGGATCCGTCTCGCCGGCGAGGGCGAAGCCGGGGAGAGTGGTGGACCGCCAGGGGATCTCTACGTGCAGGTTGCGGTGAAACCTCACGAGATTTTCTCCCGGGAGGACAACCACCTCTATTGTGAAGTACCGATCAGCTTCGCTGTCGCGGCCTTGGGGGGTGAGCTTGAGGTGCCTACCCTGGATGGTAAAGTGATCCTCAAGATCCCACCAGGTACTCAGACCGGGCGTCTGTTCCGCATGCGTGGCAAAGGGGTCAAACCGGTACGCGGCGGTCCCCTTGGTGATCTGCTGTGCCGGGTGTTGGTGGAGACACCGGTGAAGCTGACTAGCGAACAGGAAGAGCTTTTCAAACGCCTTGATGAGACCATGAAAAAGGGTGGTGCAAGACACAGCCCTCACTCCACCACCTGGGTTGACGGGGTTAAAAAGTTTTTCGAAAACATGGGTTTTTAATAGGTCTCTAAGGGGCGGATCGGATGACAAAAATCGCAGTGGTTGGTGCAGCGGGACGCATGGGGCGATCTCTGGTAACGGCAGTGCATGAGAGCGACGGGCTGATCTTGGGTGCGGCAACGGAGCGTCCACAGAGCAGCTTTCTTGGGCATGATGCCGGTGTACTGGCGGGTGTTGGTCCGCTTGATGTGCTCCTGGTCTCCGATCTGCAAGCTGTTGTCGATGACTTCGATGTGGTGATCGATTTCACCGCCCCCGCTGCAACCATGGACCATCTGTCGATCTGCCGCGAGGCGGGAAAGCGCATGGTGATTGGCACCACCGGTCTCGGTGAAGCAGAAAAACAGACCTTGAGAGATGGCGCCGAAGATATCGCGATGGTGTTTGCGCCCAACATGAGTGTCGGGGTAAATCTCTGCTTCAAACTGGTTGAGATGGCCGCGAAAACCTTGGGAGACGATGCGGATATAGAGATCATCGAGGCACACCACAGGCACAAGGTCGATGCCCCATCCGGTACTGCTTTGAGGCTGGGTGAAGTGGTTGCCGATACCCTGGGACGGGACTTGAAGAGCTGTGCCGTCTATGGCCGGGAGGGTAAGACCGGTCCGCGGGATGGCAAGACCATCGGTTTCGAGACCATTCGCGCGGGAGATGTAGTCGGGGAACACAGCGTCTGGTTTGCCATGGAGGGTGAGCGAGTGGAGGTTGTGCACAAGGCATCAAACCGAATGAACTTTGCCCGCGGCGCGATGCGGGCGGCGGCGTGGGTGGTTTCCAAGGAGCAGGGGTTATTCGATATGCAGGACGTGCTGAGTCTGAGATAACCTGTGGCCATTTTCCCGATCAGTCGCTACCATGCTGCGCTATTGTTTCTCACTTTATTGACTGCCGGTTGTAGCGAACAGCCGTTGAGTGTGGAGCAGCAGCTGCAGCAGCTGCTGAGCCAGGCTGAAACCCATCTCGAGTCCCGCGATCTCTCCTCCGCGATGGGCTTTGTGGATAGTGCTTATAGTGACAGTGAAGGACGTGATTTCAGGGCATTGAGGACGATGCTTGTCGGCTATTTCATGCGCCACAAGTCGATCCATATCCTCTCGAAAATCGATCAGATCGAATTGCTTGCGTCAGGGGATGCACAAGTCGTGGTTTTCGCCGGACTCGCTGCATCCCCCCAGGCGCTGGAAAGAGGGCTCTCCCAGTGGCGTGGAGACCTGCTTCGGCTGCAGCTCCTGTTCGTGCAACACAACGAAGGGGAGTGGCTGCTGCGCACGGCGCAGTGGCGACGTGCCAGGCCTGAGGATTTTGCCTTGTAGATAAGCTGGCCCGGAACCTGCATTCCTATTGTCGACTGGATGCGACAACGACAGGTTAAGCCATGATACAGATAGAACTCATGCCCCAGGTTCAAGGGGGTAAGCTAGCAACCGCCAATCCTACCGAAGCCGGTGATCTCTACGCCCAGGTTACGGCAAACGGGGAGATTCTCGGGGTGTCATTCGATCAGGCCTTGAACGAGCTGTTGATGGCCAAGGGTGATGAGGCCGTGCTGCTACTCTCCCTGCCAACCGGGTCTGTAGAGACCCTGCAGGGCCAACTAGCACAACCCAGTGATGGCAGGGTCTTGCCGCTATCACTCCTGGTGGACGGCAAACCCTTGCCGTCTCTGCCGCTGCCACGGCAGCCGCTGTTGACCGAGTCCGGGTTGGTAGAGAACGCTCTGGTTAAACCCATGCAGCAGCAACCGCAGTCGATTCAGCCGGGGTTACTGATCCAGAAGTTGACCGAAACCGGCCAATCCCAGGAGTTGAAGCTGCAACTGTTTGATTTGGGTAGGCAGATCGTTGAAACAGGGAGATCAATAGAGACAGGAAGTCAACTGTCTCTCCTCTCACCACAAGCGGTGGCCGGTTCAACCACGGGCATAAGGCCAGCGATCATGATGCCCTTGGATATTCCCATGGGTCAGGCTGGATGGGACAGGGCGGTGGGAGAGCGGATCCAATGGATGGTTGGTCAAAATATCCAGCAGGCCGAGATCAAGCTCAACCCCCCCAACCTGGGGCCGTTGGAGATTAGGATATCGGTGCATAATGACCAGACCAGCGTTACCTTTGTCGCTGCGCAAGCCCCCACCAGGGAGGCCCTGGAGGCCTCGATTCCGCGCCTGCGGGAGCAGTTTGGCGAGATTAACCTCAACCTTGCCAATGTTGACGTGGGGCAACAGCAAGCGGGTGAATCTGCAGGGGATGAAAAAGCCCGATTTGGCAGCAGTGGTCAGTTCAGTGGGGATGCGTCGATCCATGAGCAGGCGGCGACATCCCGTCAAGTTTGGGTTGCAAGTGGCGACGGTCTCTTGGATATCTACGCCTAGCATCCAATCCATAGCCGAATCTCACGCTTAAACCGGGTCTTTCCCTGCAGCCATTTGGTTGCGGTGAGACTCGGCGTTGATATTGTCAAGTTAGAGGCAGCGTGGCGCCGATATCCCCAAAGCCTTCCCTGGTCTCACGCGGTGACAGGCCGTGTCATCGATCTATCGAGCCCAATATCGGTGAAAACAATTGTGACCTAGGCAAAAACTCTGCTTTCTCTAGCCCTGTTCTTCCATTTTGGCTATTTCAAACTGGACGGCAGTAGGCGAGAATGGTCTTCTGAGAGTGGAATACGGTACCTCTGATGCGATTCATTAAACTCGTAATTATCATCCTGATCATGATCGTGGGTGCGGCCTTTGCGGTCCTCAATGCGGATCCTGTTGGCTTTAACTACTATTTTGGCATTCGGGATCTTCCCCTGTCACTCATCGTGACAATCGCTCTGGGCATGGGTGTTGTGCTGGGTGTCCTGGCCGGGACCGGAAAGGTATTGGCGCTGAAAAGAGAGATCCATACCCTTAAAAAACGTAGTCAAATGGTGAGCGAAGAGGTTAACAATCTTCGCGCCCTGCCACTGAAGGAGCAGTAACCGTCTTGATGCGCGTTTCAGGCCATTCAGTGTTTGCCGTTCCCACCCCAGGTCGACTCGGTTCTACAGGGATTGTTCTCGAGGTGTCGGGTGATTGAGCTACTACTCCTGCTGCTACCTGTGGCTGCCGCATCCGGATGGTATACGGCAAGGCGCGGTATGGCGAGAAAGAAGCAAAAACAACCCCAGCAGATTGCGCCTGTCTATTTCAAGGGGCTCAACTATCTGTTGAATGAGCAGCCTGACAAGGCAATCGATCTATTTATCGAACTGTTGGATGTGGATAGCGATACCGTGGAGACCCATCTTGCCCTGGGTAACCTGTTTCGGCGGCGGGGTGAGGTGGATCGTGCTATTCGTATCCACCAAAACCTGATAGCCAGACCCAGCTTGAATCGGGAACAACGTGCCCAGGCATTGCTTGAACTGGGGCAGGACTATATGCGGGCAGGACTTTTTGATCGTGCCGAAAACCTGTTTCTCGAATTGACCGAGCTGCGACTCTATAACGAGCAGGCCTACACCTACCTGTTGGAAATCTATCAACAGGAGAAAGAGTGGCAGCGATGTCTGGATGTTGCCGAAAAAATCTCGGCATCGCACTATCCGTCACTGCCGAATGCAGTTGCCCATTTCTATTGCGAATTAGCCGAACAGATGTTGAGTGAGCAGAATATATCGGCTGCTGAGGGATATCTTAAGCGGGCGCAACAAGTGCAGCGGAGCAATGTACGGGCATTGCTGTTGCAGGCCGAGATCGATTACACCCGGGGAGATTGTCGATCGGTGGTGAAGCTGTTGCAGCAGGTTGAGGACAACGATCCCATCTACCTGTCTGAAGTCCTGCCCAGATTGGTCGAGTGTTACAGAAAGCTCGGGAGACAACCCGAACTCTTCGAATATCTTCAGCAATTGTACAAACGTCACCACTGCACGGAAGCGATGATGATACTCTCCGAGATGATTGTGGAAAAAGAGGGGGCGGGTGCCGCCGTGGATGCCATGCTGAGACACCTGGAAGAGGCACCTGACTTGAAAGGCCTGGAGCGCTTGGTGCGGCTAAATCTACAACGTAGCGAAGAGAGCCCAAAAGAGACCTTGGAAGTGCTTCTGCAATCAGTGATGAAACTGCTGGAGAGACAACCGTCCTATCAGTGTGAACACTGTGGCTTTACCGCGAAAAAGTTACATTGGCACTGCCCGAGCTGTAAGACCTGGGGTGAGATCAAACCACAGCAGGGGCTTACCCGTAGCATCAAGGCCAATGCACTGAGCTAACCCGAATTCCCGTACCCAGAGAACGAAATAAGGTAGAGAAGTTATGAACAACAGTGATTCCAGGGTCATTGTCGCACTCGATTATGCTGATCAGGAGCAGGCACTGGCCCTTGTTGAACGCTTGGATCCCTCGCTCTGCCGACTCAAACTGGGTAAGGAGATGTTCACCCGCTATGGTCCTCCCCTGGTGGAGACCTTGAGGGGGCACGGTTTCGATCTGTTTCTCGATCTTAAGTTTCACGATATCCCCAATACCGTGGCAGCGGCCTGTGATGCGGCTGCCGATCTCGGTGTATGGATGATCAATCTGCATGCATCCGGCGGCCGCAGAATGATGGAGACTGCCCGCGAGCGTCTGGAGATCAAGAACCATAGGCCATTGCTGGTTGCTGTTACCATCCTTACCAGTCTCTCGGGCGAGGAGATCCAAGAGATCGGTTTTTCCGCCGACCCGGCTGAGAACGTATCCCGTCTGGCCAGACTGACCCAAGAGGCGGGGCTGGATGGCGTGGTCTGCTCACCCAGGGAAGCGGAAGGGTTGCGCCGGGATTTGGGGACTGAGTTCCTTCTCGTGACACCCGGTGTCCGCCCCAAACAGGCAACCCAGGACGATCAGCGTCGGGTGATGACACCCGCGGAGGCAATCAATGCAGGATCGAGTTATCTGGTTGTGGGCAGACCGATCACCGCAGCGGCAGATCCTGTGCAGGCCCTGCTAGCGATCAATCAGGAGATCGCAGCCAATATATAATGATCTAAGGCAGGGACCAATCACATGGAACCTTGTATGCTGGATTAATGCTAACAGACCCTAGGCTTGATAGGAGTTGTAATGGTTAAAAAGATAAGAAAGGCAGTATTCCCCGTTGCGGGTATGGGGACACGTTTTCTACCCGCGACCAAGGCTAATCCCAAGGAGATGCTGCCGATAGTAGACAAACCCCTGATCCAGTATGCAGCAGAGGAGGCGGAAGAGGCGGGTGTGACATCATTGGTATTTGTTACCGGTCGAAATAAACGCTCCATACCCGATCATTTCGACAAGGCCTATGAGTTAGAGAGTGAACTGCAGGAAGCCGGGAAGTCATCACTTTTGCAGAAGGTTCAAAATGTCCTCCCCCCTGACGTCAGTTGTATCTACTTGAGGCAAGCAGAAGCCTTGGGGCTGGGGCATGCGGTACTCTGTGCCGAGCCGGTGGTTGCGGATGAGCCATTTGCGGTGATTTTGGCCGATGACCTGATACGGGGCGACGAGGGTATCGGTGCCATTGAGCAGATGGCCAAGATCTACGAACGCTATCAATGCAGCGTAATCCTGGTCGAAGAGGTTCCTCACGAGGAGACATATAAATACGGCATCGTGGAGGTCGAGGATGATGATGGTGAGACGGCTATTATCACTTCGATTGTGGAAAAGCCGAAACCGGAGGATGCGCCCTCCAATCTCGCGGTGGTAGGTCGCTATATCCTGACGCCGCGGATCTTCGAACTGATCAAACAGACCGGTCGCGGCGCCGGCGGAGAAATACAACTCACCGATGCCATCGCAGAGCTGCTGAAATATGAGAAGGTCAGGGTCTACCGGGTAAAAGGCAAGCGCTACGATTGCGGGAGTAAACTCGGCTATCTTGAGGCGAGTGTTGAATATGGCCTGTCACACGAGGAACTGGGAGAAGAGTTTCGTAAATATCTCAGTGAGTTATCCAAAGATCTTTAAAAAAAAGGCCGCAACTTGGCGGCCTTTCTCTATTTGGTACTCCCTAGGGGATTCGAACCCCTGTTACCGGCGTGAGAGGCCAGCGTCCTAACCACTAGACGAAGGGAGCAGTTTCTCACGAAAGGCGGTATTATACTGACTTGGTTGCCAGGCTCAATCACCTGGTTAAAAAAAACGCTCAGTGGTCGTACCTTTGAAACAAGCTGCCAAGTGGCTGAAAACGAAGTTCTCCGGAATGATCCGTAGTTCCACTTCCGCACACGGATTGGAAACAATAAACCCTGTGACGCCCATTGTCATAGCGCGAGATGATCACACTATCTCCCGCGCCAATATCAGCAGAAATGCGATTAGAGTCCTCGCCAGGCTCAATAGCACCGGGTACGAAGCCTACCTGGTGGGTGGGGGGGTACGCGACCTGCTGCTTGGTCGTGAACCCAAGGATTTCGATGTCGCCACCAGCGCCCTGCCGGAAGAGGTCAAGTCGGTGTTCAGAAACTGCCGTTTGATCGGCAGACGTTTTCGCCTCGCCCATGTCTTTTTTGGCCGGGAGATCATCGAAGTCGCCACTTTTCGCAGTAACAGCCAGACCACGGAGGAGGGTGAGCGTCATGTAGAAAACGGCATGATTCTACGTGACAACGTATACGGCACATTGGAGGAGGATGCCCAGCGAAGGGACTTCACTATCAATGCCCTCTACTACAATCTCAGTGATTTCACGGTCATCGATTTTGCCGATGGCATGGCAGATCTGCGCAATGGGGTGATTCGACTGCTGGGTGATGCGGAGAGCCGCTTCAGGGAGGATCCGGTGCGTCTCTTGAGGGCGGTTCGCTTTGCCGCCAAGCTGGGATTCATCATCGATGCGGAGACGGAATCACCGATGCAGCGTCTGGCACCGCTGCTCAAGGATGTACCTTCAGCCAGGCTCTATGAGGAGGTGCTGAAACTTTTTCTCGGCGGATCCGCCCTGGAAACCTTTGAGAAACTACGGCACTACGGACTCTTTGGACAACTTTTTCCGGCTACCGAAGAGGCTCTTTCCCACGAAGATCACGATTTCCCCATCACCTTCGTCAACCGGGGGTTGGCCAATACCGATGCCCGTTTGCAACAGGAAAAATCGGTAACACCCGCATTTCTTTTTGCCGTCTTGCTCTGGGAGCCGGTAAGACTCAGCTACGAATCACGGCTGACCGAGGAGCTGCAACCGATCGAGGCGCTGCAGACCGCGGCCGGTGATGTGCTGAGTGAGCAGACCAGGCATATCTCCATTCCCAAGCGGTTCAGCTACCCGATGCGTGATATCTGGCAGCTGCAGCCTCGTTTTCAGCAGCGTCAGGGAAAAAAGCCCTATCGTTTATTGACCCATCCCCGATTTCGCGCCGCCTACGATTTTCTCCTGCTTCGTGCCGAGGCGGGGGAGGTCGAAGCCGAGCTGGGTAAGTGGTGGACCGATTTCCAGCAAGCCAACAGTCAGCAAAAGCAGAGTATGACCGACCAGGGACGCCGAGGCAGAGGCCGTCGCCGGAAGAGACGCGGCAACAAAAACAAGAGCAACAAATCCAGCGATGACTAAGGAGCAATTGTTGACTGCCTATATCGGCTTGGGCAGCAACCTGGAAGATCCCAAACGACAGGTCGAAACCGCACTCGAGGAGCTCAATGCCTTGCGGGGTATTACCCTGTGCAAACACTCCTCACTCTACCGTACGCGTCCCCATGGACCGCAACACCAACCAGACTTTATCAATGCTGCCGCATCCCTTGAGACAACCCTCGATCCCGAGGCATTGTTGGATCAACTACAGGCACTGGAGCAGGCCCACCATAGACAACGCGGAGGTGAACATTGGGGACCTCGAACCCTCGACCTCGACCTGTTGTTATACGCTGGCATGTCAATCGACACACCACGCTTGAGTGTGCCCCACCCTGAAATGGCCAACAGGGCATTCGTGCTGCTGCCCTTGAGTGAGATCGCCCCGCCCGATATGGAGATTCCCGGCATGGGTAGGCTACAGGATCTGTTACTGAAGCTGTCGGGAGAGGGTGTTGAACGAGTCGATCGATAAGCCGAACTTCATTGTTGTGGAAGGGCCGATCGGGGTTGGAAAAACCAGTTTGGTGCAACGCCTGGCCAACCACTTCGGCAGTGAGATGCTGTTGGAGCGGGCGGAGGAGAATCCCTTTCTGCAGCGTTTCTACACCAATCCAAAGGAAGCCGCACTACCGGCACAGCTCTTTTTCCTGTTTCAGCGTAGCCGGCAATGGAACGACCTTTCCCAAGGGGATATGTTCAGACAACATCTGATTGCCGATTTCATGCTGGAAAAGGATCGCCTCTTCGCCGAGATTAATCTCGATTCCGATGAGTTGCGGCTCTATCAGCAGGTCTATGAACACCTGACTTTGGAGGCGCCGCCTCCTGACCTGGTGGTCTATCTTCAGGCGCCGGTTGATGTGTTGATGAAGCGTATTAAGCGACGCTCGCGACAGGTGGAGCGCAGCATCGAACCAGGATATCTGCAGCAACTCTGTGATGCCTATGCCGACTTCTTCCACTACTATGATCGCTCACCACTGCTTATCGTCAATGCGGCGGAGATCAATCCGCTGCAGCGTGAAGAGGATTTCCAGCTATTGCTGGGGCATATCTGCGAACCTGGTGCTGAGAGGCGCCGCTATTTGAACCTCACCGGCTTTAGCCTCTGAACTTGACCGTATAACTCAAACCCTTCGCGATTAGTGTTAACAGGCCCTAACAAACTATATACTGAGATCCTATGAGCAGAAAAAGTATAACAGTCAGAAGTTTGCTGGAGATGAAGTCCGCGGGTGAAAAGATCTGTGTCTTGACCAGTTACGATGCCAGCTTCACCCGCCTCATCGAAGAGGTGGGAATCGAGGTGATTCTTGTTGGCGATTCCCTGGGCATGGTGATACAGGGTCAAGAGAGTACGCTGCCGGTCACCCTGGATGAGATGATCTACCATACCCGCAATGTGGCCAGGGGCAGGGAGCATGCTCTGCTGGTGGCGGATATGCCGTTCATGAGCTACCGTTCGCCGAGCCTGGCCATGGAGTCGGCAGGCAGGTTGATGAAGGAGGGTGGCGCCCATATGGTCAAGCTGGAAGGGGGGACGGCCCAGCTTGAGGCGATACGCCAACTCGCCTCCCAGGGGATACCTGTCTGTGGCCATTTGGGCTTGCTGCCGCAATCGGTTCATAAACTCGGCGGTTATCGTGTCCAGGGACGGGAGCAACGGGATGCCGGCCTGATACGGGAAGATGCCAGACTATTGCAGGAAGCGGGGGTAGATATGCTGGTGCTGGAGTGTGTACCGAATCAATTGGCTGCGCAGATCACCACCGAGTTGTCCATTCCCGTGATCGGTATAGGTGCGGGTCCCGATTGTGATGGGCAGGTGTTGGTGCTCTATGACATGATCGGTCTCAATCCCAATCCACCCCGATTCGTAAAGAACTTCCTGCAATCGGGCAGAAACATCCAGCAGGCCCTAGAGGCCTATGCGAATGCTGTAAGATCGGGGGAGTTCCCCGGTGCTGAACATAGTTTCAAGTGAGCTCGGCCATGGAGACAATATCCGAGGTAGCGTCTCTACGCCAATGCATCAGGCGTTGGCGCAGGGCAGGTGAGAGGATTGGATTCGTGCCGACCATGGGTAATCTCCACGAAGGGCATCTGGCGCTTGTGGAAGCGGCCAAGAAACGCTGTGATCGCTGTGTCGTGAGCATCTTTGTCAATCCGATGCAGTTTGGTGAGGGTGAGGACTTTGCAAGCTACCCACGTACCCTTGAAGAGGATCGGCACAGTCTGGAAGTTGCCGCCACCGATCTCCTCTTCGTACCCTCTGCGGCAACCATCTATCCTCACGGGGATCAGGCACAGACCCGGGTCGAGGTACCCGCCCTATCCGACATCCTCTGCGGTGCCAGCCGTCCAGGCCATTTTGTCGGTGTTGCCACAATTGTTTGCAAACTCTTCAACTACGTACAACCGGATCTGGCACTCTTCGGAGAGAAGGATTACCAACAATTGATGGTGATTCGGCAGATGGTTGACGATTTGGCTATACCGGTAGAGATCATTGGGATGCCCACGGTCAGGGAGGCGGATGGCCTGGCAAAAAGCTCCCGAAACGGCTATCTCAACCCCGAACAGAGGAAGCAGGCGCCAAAGCTCTATGAAACCCTCAGAACTACCGCCGGGGCGCTTATGGCGGGGGAACGGGACTATGCAATGCTGGAGGCAAAAGGCGTCGAAATGCTTCGATCTGCCGGTTTTGAGCCGGATTATTACGCCATACGGCGGGCAAAGGATCTGCAGTTGCCAACCCGTGAGGAGCAGGATCTGGTGATATTGGCAGCAGCCTATATGGGAACTACGAGGCTGATAGATAATCTAAATGCTGCATAGCACAATTTTTTGTTGCTAGACTGCTCAAGATCGCGGATAATTGGCTGTCACATTGTCAGGATGGCCGACTCCCGGTCAGAACCATGGCAGCAGTCAATCGCGACAAACATCCAAGACAGGGCAGGATTTCCATGCAGCTGACAGTACTCAAGTGCAAGCTACATAGAGCATGTGTGACTCACTCCGAGCTTGATTATGAAGGCTCCTGTGCCATTGATGCAGAGCTGATGCGTTTGGCGGGAATCCATGAGTACGAGCAGATCCAGATCTATAACGTGACCAATGGGGAGCGTTTCACAACCTACGCCATCTTGGCTGAGGCTGGATCCCGAGTCATCTCTGTCAACGGTGCTGCGGCACACAAGGCCGATCCCGGTGATCGCGTCATCATTTGCGCCTATGCCGGTCTGGACAGCAGTGAGATGGAGAGCTTCAAGCCCTCCCTGGTCTATCTCGATGAGGAGAACAGGGTCACAGGTACCGGTGATAGCATCCCGATTCAAGCTGCCTGAGTTCGCCTATTCTCGATCCTGCCAGGGTTGATCTACCCGCCAGTCCCGGCTACAGTCCCGGCTCATCAAGTGCTGTCTGGTAGAGCTCCAGGTAGTGTTGCGCGCTGGCTTCCCAGCTGAAATCCTGTTGCATTCCGGTGCGGGCAAGAATCTCCCAATCCGTCTTGGAACGCCGATAGAAATTGATGGCATGCTCCACCGCTCCCCATAGACTCTCTCCATCCGCGTTGTCGAAGACGAATCCTGTGGCACTGCCCTGGGCAAGGGTTGACGGGGTTACGTCGACCACCGTGTCCGCCAATCCACCGGTACGCCGAACAATTGGGACTGTGCCATATCTGAGGCTGTACATCTGATTCAATCCGCAAGGCTCGAAACGGGAAGGCATGATGAAACAGTCACATCCCGCTTCGATGCGGTGCGACAGGGCTTCATCATAGCCGATGAAGACACCGACCCGACTGTGATAACGGTTGCTTATCTTCTCCAACGCATGTTCAAGGTCCTTGTTCCCCGATCCCAACATCACCATCTGTGCGCCGGCATCCATGATCCCGGGTAGCACTTGCAGGATTAGATCGACCCCCTTTTGATCGACCAGGCGTCCGATATAGCCGAACAATTGAATGTGTTCATCCTCGGGGAGGCCATACTCTCGTTGCAAGGCCAGCTTGTTGTTACGTTTAGCGGCGAAACTCTCCATGGAGTAGGGTGTCTCGATATGGCGATCGTTGAGTGGATCCCACTCGTGGTAGTCGATACCATTGAGGACACCCGTGAAGTGGTCTTTGCGATGGCTGAGCAATCCCTCGAGTCCATAGCCGAATTCCGCTGTCTTTACCTCATCGGCGTAGGTCGGACTCACCGTATTCACCCGGTCCGAAAGTGCAATCCCACCCTTGATGAATGAGAGTTGGCCGTGAAACTCCAGGTGGTGATAGGACCAGAGGTGATCGGGAAGACCCAGGCGCAGAAATGTTGTGTAATCGTAGAGCCCCTGATAGGCCAGGTTGTGGATCGTGAACAGGGTTGCCGGTCGTACCTCCTCAGCAGCGATCAAGGGGGCTACGAGGCCGGTCTGCCAGTCATTTGCATGGACTACATCGGGTTGCCAGTCGATGCCGATTTGGTTCATGGCCAGGATCGCCACCGCTCGGCAGAAGAGGCTGAAGCGCTCAGCGTTGTCTGGCCAGTTGGTGCCTTCCGGCGAGAGATAGGGGTTTCCGGGACGATCGAACCAATGGGGTGCGTCTACCACATAAAGCGGTATTTTGTGTGCACCACTGCTACCCTGTAGGAGATGGACCGGTGCAGTTTCACCGGGGATTTCCAGCCGCGCCAGATGTGTCAAGTCGTCCGCGTTTTTCAGCACATCCGGATATCCGGGAAGTATCAAGCGGCAATCCTGACCTATATGTTCGAGTGCAACCGGCAGGCTACCTGCAACATCGGCCAGGCCACCGGTTTTGATCAGTGGTGTGGCTTCGCTGCTGGCGAGTAGGATCTTCATGGACTTTGTTATCCTTATTTTTCGAGCATGAATTCGCAGATTCAGATTCTAGATTCGAATTTTCGCACAATTTTATCATTTACTTATGCAACTGTGCGATAGGTTATGTGGTATCTTGCTCCGCCTGCAGCCAGTTTTATACAAACTTGATCCACTATTCAAATTAGCCCTTTTGACCATGACCGAGATAAACCACACAGAAGAATGGCTGGCCCTGGAGAAACACTGGGCCGAGGTCAAACAACTACAGATGCGTGACCTGTTTCAGCAGAGTCCGGAGCGTGCCGAACAGATGTCTATTCGGCAGTGCGGGATTATGCTCGACTATTCGAAGAACCGGGTAACCGCGAAATCCATGAGCCTGCTACTGGCCCTGGCACAGGCCGTGGATGTGGATGGTTGGCGGCGCCGAATGTTCTCCGGTGAACGCCTCAATATCACCGAGAACAGGGCGGTGCTCCATGTAGCCTTGAGGAATCGTTCCAACCATCCCATATGGTTCGATGGCGAGGACGTGATGCCGGGCATCAACACCGTACTGAAGAAAATTGAGGCGTTTTCCGAGTCGGTGCGGTGCGGTGACTGGAAGGGCTATACCGGAAAGCCGATCAGCGATGTCGTGAATATCGGCATCGGCGGCTCCAACTTGGGTCCGTTGATGGTCTGTGAAGCCCTCAGACCCTACCAGAAAGACGACCTGCGTGTGCATTTCGTCTCAAACGTGGATGCCACGCATATTCTCGAAACAGTAAAAGGACTGGATCCCGAGACCACCCTCTTTGTCGTCGCTTCGAAGACATTCACCACCCAGGAAACCCTGACCAATGCTCATACCGCGCGCAAATGGCTACTGAGTAGCCTGGGGGATGAGAAGGCCGTTGCACGCCATTTCGTGGCTGTTTCGACCAATGCAGAGCGGGTCTCTGATTTTGGCATAGACACGGAGAATATGTTCGAATTCTGGGATTGGGTCGGTGGTCGTTATTCACTCTGGTCTGCAATCGGTTTACCGATCGCAATCGCCATAGGAATGGAGAATTTCTATGCGCTGCTGCAGGGGGCACATGAAATGGACCAACATTTCCTGCATGCCGACCTCTCCGAAAACATGCCTGTGATCATGGCGCTGTTGGGGATCTGGTATGTGGATTTCGCCAAGGTGGGTACCCATGCAATCCTCCCCTATGATCAGTATCTCCGCTACCTGCCCGACTATCTACAGCAGGCGGATATGGAGAGCAACGGCAAGCGCGTGACACGCTTCGGCCGCCCGGTTGATTACCCCACTGGCCCTGTGATTTGGGGAACTGCGGGTACAGATGGACAACACGCCTACTACCAACTCATCCATCAGGGAACTCAACTCATCCCCTGCGATTTCATCATCCCGGTCAACAGCCACAATGAGGCAGGGGATCATCATGAAAAGCTGTTTGCCAACTGTCTGGCACAAAGCGAGGCGTTGATGCGGGGTAAGACACGTGCCGAAGCGCGTGAGGAGATGGAGGCGTCCGGAATGGAGCCCGAGCAGATCGTGGATCTGCTGCCGCATCGTATTTTTCCTGGTAACAGGCCCTCCAACAGCTTGATATTGGATCAGATAACCCCTTCGAGCCTGGGTGCGTTGATAGCCTTGTATGAGCACAAGGTCTTCATTCAGGGAGTCATCTGGCGAGTCAACTCGTTTGACCAATGGGGCGTGGAGCTGGGGAAACAGCTGGCCAGCGTGATTCTACCTGAGCTGAAGGATGAGCAGCAGGCCAGCAATCACGACAGTTCCACAGGTGGCCTGATCACCTATTTTCATCGCCACCGCAAGCGGTGATGCCTGCTTAGAGCCTGGTTATCCGCTGCACTCAGCCCTCTTCCCTGCGAAGCATGATTGCAGCCAGTGGTGGCAGAGTCAGGACGATGGATTGGTCGCGTCCCATCCATGATTTCTCCTCCGTGATCAGTCCACTGCCATTGCCCATGTTGCTACCTCCGTAATACTCTGAATCGGAGTTAAAAATCTCCCTGTAGCTGCCGGAATGATTGACCCCTATACGGTAGTTGTCACGAGGCACCGGGGTGAAGTTGAGGATCACCAGCAGCTCATTGCCTTCCCGATCTTTACGCAGATAGCTGAGAATCGATTGAGAACTGTCATGACAGTCGATCCATTCGAATCCCGGGTATTCGAACTCGATCTGGTGCAAAGCCGCTAACTCCTTATAAAGGCGGTTCAGATCGGTCAATAGAGAAGTTATTCCCTGGTGATAGGGGTGATCCTGGAGGATCCAGTCGAGGGCTTCACTGTCGTTCCACTCTCGGCCCTGGGCGAACTCGCTGCCCATGAACAGCAGCTTTTTCCCCGGATAGGTAAACATATAGCTGTAGAGAAGGCGTAGATTGGCAAACTTCTGCCAATCATCCCCGGGCATCTTGTCAATCATCGAGCCTTTGCCATGGACAACCTCATCATGAGAGAAGGGCAGCACAAAGTTCTCGGTAAAGGCATACAAAAGGCCGAAGGTGAGCAGGTCGTGATGATAGTGACGGTAGATTGGATCCTGGGAGGTGTAGGAGAGGGTATCGTGCATCCAGCCCATATTCCATTTCATACTGAATCCCAGCCCTCCCAGCCAGGTCGGGCGCGACACCTGAGGCCAGGCTGTGGACTCCTCCGCAATCATCAATGTACCCGGGTGAAAGTCGTGGGTGACACTGTTGAGTTCACGCAGGAAATCAACCGCCTCCAGATTCTCTCTGCCTCCATATTGATTGGGTATCCAGTCACCCGGATCGCGGGAGTAGTCGAGGTAGAGCATCGAGGCCACGGCATCAACCCGCAAGCCGTCGAGATGAAACTCCTCAAGCCAGTAGATAGCACTGGAGATTAGAAAGTTACGCACCTCGTTGCGGCCAAAATTGAAAATCAGCGTACCCCAGTCGCGATGCTCTCCTTTGCGTGGGTCTTCATGTTCGTAGAGTGCGGAGCCGTCGAATCTGGCCAGGGCGTAACGGTCGCGGGGAAAATGGGCGGGTACCCAATCGAGGAGCACGCCGATGCCGTTTTGATGCAGATAATCGACAAAATAGCGGAAGTCATCCGGCATGCCGAAGCGACTGGTAGGTGCAAAATAGCCAGTTGTCTGGTAACCCCAGGAACCATCCAGGGGGTGTTCGGTTATGGGTAGCAGCTCGATGTGGGTGAATCCTATCCGCTTGACATGGTCGGCGAGCTGATGAGCGAGTTCACGATAGTTGAGGAAACCTCCCTTATCGTCCCTGCGCCAGGATCCGAGGTGGACCTCGTAGATGGACATGGGTTCCTGTTGCCAGTTAGCCGTGTCGCGGTTGCTTATCCAGTCACTGTCACCCCAATCATAGGTACTGTCTGAGACCACGATAGCCGCGGTCTCGGGACGGTATTGAAAATGGTTACCATAGGGATCGGTACGCAGGGAGACCTCTCCCCCCTGGGTACGAATCTCGAATTTGTACAAGCTGCCGCTATCGAGTTCGGGAATGAAGAGTTCCCAGACACCTGAACCCCCCCGGGAACGCATGGGGTGAACCCGTCCGTCCCAGTTGTTGAAATTTCCGACCACTGATACCCGGGCGGCATTCGGTGCCCAAAGCGCAAACAGTACGCCGTGGATGTTTGCCGTTTGATGCAGGTGGGAGCCAAAAAACCGATACGCGTGCCTATGTTTACCCTCACTGAAGAGGTGGATGTCAAACTCGGGGAGCTGTGGTGGGAAGCAATAGGGATCGTAGCTGCTATGGGTATTTCCCGCTTTGTCCCGCCAATCCAGACGGTAGTGCTGGCTGACCTTTTCTGCGGCTACCTCAAGTTCAAAAAAATCAGTACCTTCAATGCGTCGGAATGGAAGCTGGTCCGTCTTCAGCGTGACGCTCTCCGCCTCAGGCATAAATACTCTTATGCGGCAGTCATCTCCCTGTGTGTGACTCCCCAGTACTTCGAACGGGTCATGGTGGCGGGCGTCGATGATCCGCTGTAGTGCCTGTGGAATTTTACTCTTCATATACCAGGGCCTGTTAACACAAATAAACCCAATAAGAACGGTACGCCTTACAGGGAACATGATGTTAACATATCAACACACCCTTCTCATGAACAGACTCAATCTCAAGTGGGGGGGGAGAATAAGACTAATCTGTACTCTCATGTAGAATTTTGTTCTTGTAATTGCTCAGCTTAGGCCCTGGAGGTGTGTTCGATGAGTGACCAGAGTCCGCGTTTCGTCAGCCGCCTGACTCGTAATACCCTCGCCCTGATATTGGCAGGGGGTCGCGGTTCCCGACTTAAGCACCTGACCAAATGGCGATCGAAGCCAGCCGTACCCTTTGGCGGAAAGTTCAGGATTGTCGATTTTCCTCTCTCCAACTGTATCAATTCCGGGATTCGCCAAGTGGGTGTATTGACCCAATACAAAGCCCATTCCCTGTTGCTGCATATACAGCGGGGATGGGGTTTTCTGCGGGGTGAATTCGGTGAGTTCGTGGAATTACTTCCGGCACAGCAGCGTATTGAGAGCAGCTGGTACGAGGGTACGGCGGATGCGGTCTACCAAAACCTGGACATCCTGCGCAGCCACAACCCCGACTATGTGTTGGTGCTCGCGGGTGACCATATCTACAAGATGGATTATGGCACCATGATCGCCGAACATGTGGAATCCGGTGCCGACATGACAGTCGGCTGCCTCACAGTCGATCTGCAGAGCGCCAAAGAGTTTGGTGTGATGACTATGGACAATGAGGGTTGGGTGGTCGATTTCCATGAAAAACCCGCCAACCCAAAACCTATCCCAGGCAAGGAGAATGAAGCCTTGGCATCGATGGGTATCTATGTCTTCAATCGTAAGTTTCTGTTTGAACAGTTAATAAAGGACGCGGACACACCAAACTCATCCCACGATTTTGGCAAGGACATCATACCCAAGGTGATCGAACGCTACCGGGTGCTTGCCTACCGCTTCCGTGATGCCACCAGTGGCAAACAGGCCTATTGGCGGGATGTTGGCACCATCGATGCGTTTTGGACGGCAAATCTGGAGCTGATCGGTGTCACCCCGCCACTCAACCTCTATGATCGAAGTTGGCCGATCTGGACCTATCAGGAGCAACTGCCCCCCGCCAAGTTCGTCTTCGATGATGATGAGCGCCGAGGCATGGCGGTCGACTCCATGGTTTCGGGTGGGTGCGTCATATCCGGTGCCAAGGTGACCAGCTCCCTGCTGTTCTCCAATGTGCGTGTCAACTCATACAGCGAGGTGACCGAAACCGTGGTGTTGCCGGATGTGAATATCGGGCGCAACTGTAAGATTACCAAAGCTGTCATAGATCGCGGTTGCGATATTCCCGAGGGTACCATCATAGGCGATGACCCCGCCCTGGATGCGGAGCGCTTCTATGTCAGTGAAAAGGGAGTGGTGCTGGTGACTCCGGAGATGTTGGGTCAGGTCATTCACCATGTCCGTTAGGCCTGGTAAGCCCGCCAAGTCGGATAGGGATAACCGTCTTCAAGTTGTGTTGTGCTGGCACATGCACCAGCCTTACTATAAAGGGCCGGAACATAGTGAATATCTCCTGCCCTGGGTCTATCTGCACGGCATCAAAGATTATGCCGACATGGCGGCCCATCTGGAGAATACACCGGATGCCAAGGCGGTGGTCAATTTCGCGCCGGTTTTATTGGAGCAGATCGACGACTATACCAAGCAGATAGAGGCCTGGTTGAAGCGGGGCAGACTGATTCGTGATCCGCTGCTCGCGGCCCTCGCGGGTCCCGGACTCCCGGTCGACGTGGAGACTCGCGGCGCGATCATTTCCGCCTGTCTGAAGGCCAATGAAAACCGCCTGATCAACCGCTTCAAACATTTCAGGGAATTGGCAGTGCTGGCCAAACACGCCTTGGAAAACGAAGCCATGATCCCCTATTTCAATGACCAGTATCTGGTTGATCTGTTGGTCTGGTATCACTTGGCCTGGATGGGCGAGTGCCAACGCATGAACGATATTCGAATGAGATCCTTGCAGGCCAAGGGACATGCTTTCGATCAGGATGACCGACGCCGCGTGATGGAGATGATCTGGGAGACCTTAAGCGGACTTACCCAGCGATATGCCAAGCTGGCAAAGAGTGGGCAGGTAGAGCTTTCGGTAACACCCTATGCCCATCCAATCATCCCCCTTTTGGCTGACATGAATGCAGCCAAGGAGGCCCTGCCTACGATCAGCATGCCAAACCTGGAGGTCTATCCGGGGGGGGAATCCCGCGCCCGTTGGCATATGCGTAAAGGCATCGAAGTGTTCAAGCGCTATTTTGGTTTTGTTCCCAAGGGTTGCTGGCCATCAGAGGGCGGAGTCAGTGAAGCAACCCTGAAGATGATGGAGGAGGAGGGGTTTGAGTGGGCCGCTACCGGTCAACAGGTGTTGAACAATAGCCTGATGGCGGGAGGCGGCGACACATCGCTTCCAGACAACTGGGTGCATACGCCATACTGTGTACAGGAGGGTCATCTGAACATGTTTTTTCGCGATGATGGGCTCTCCGATCTAATTGGCTTCACTTACGGTGAATGGCATTCCGATGATGCGGTAGGGGATTTGATCAATCACCTGGTGAATATTGCCGATGCTTGTCAAGATAACCCAGATGCCGTGGTCTCGATTATCATGGATGGAGAGAATGCCTGGGAGTACTACCCTTATAACGGCAGCTATTTCCTGCATGCCATGTATCAGCGGCTCAGCGAACATCCAAGGTTGCGTCTCACTACCTTTTCCGAGGCGCTGGATCGCCAACAAAAGCCGCCACCCAGGCTCTCGAAACTGGTGGCAGGCAGCTGGGTTTACGGTACTTTCACCACCTGGGTGGGGGACAAAGACAAGAACCGCGCCTGGGAGCTCTTAGCCGAGGCGAAAAAGGTTTACGACAAGGTATTGGCAAATAACAAGTTCAGTAAAAGAAAACTGATTGAGCTGGAGAAACAGTTGGCAATCTGTGAAGGATCAGATTGGTTCTGGTGGTTTGGGGATTATAACCCAGGAGATACGGTGAGTGATTTCGAACAGCTGTTTCGTAGCCAGCTCTCCCATCTGTTCGATCTGCTCGGCGAACCCAAACCTGACTATCTCTCTCAAGTCTTTGCCGTGGGTAGTGGCAATCCTTCCCTGGGTGGAGTAATGAAGAAAAATGAGTAATTCAATGAGATACGCGGATGAATGAAGTCACTGACACAGACTTTCGTTCGATCCATCAACTGTTAACCCGTCGTCGAGCAGGTGTTCTGCTACATATCACATCGCTCCCCGGTCCTGGTGAAACTGGAGAGTTGGGGGGGGACGCCTATCGCTTCGTAGACTTTCTGGTCTCCACGGGGATGAGTGTATGGCAGATTCTTCCGATCGGCCCGACCATGCATGACAATTCTCCCTATCAGAGCAGTTCCGTCTATGCCGGTAATCCCCGCTTGATCAGTCTGGAATTGCCATTGCAAAAGGGCTGGTTGGAAGCCGTGCCCGAGGGCGAAGGCAGAGTAACCGATGCGATTAAAAGCTATGCCATCAAGTTAGCTTGGGAGGGATTCAAGGAGCGCGCCGATGAGGCGGATAGAGATGCCTATCAACGCTTCGTCGCCGAGCAGAAACATTGGCTTGAGGATTATGCCCTGTTTCAGGCACTGCGCAATCGTGATGGAGGCTGTTGGTGGGATTGGCATCCCACCTTGCGGGACAGGGAGCCACAGGCAGTTGCCGAGACCCGGGCTCGCTTTACCGAGGCGATTGAAGAGATACGTTTTGAACAGTTTCTTTTTTTTACCGAATGGATGAATCTCAAGCGCTATGCCAATGAGCGTGGGGTGTTGCTGTTTGGTGATCTTCCCATCTTTGTCGCTCATGACAGCGCTGAAGTCTGGGCCCATCGGGAGTTCTTCGATCTGTATGCGGACGGCCATCCCCGGGTGGTGGCGGGTGTGCCCCCCGACTATTTCTCCGAAACCGGGCAGCGTTGGGGGAATCCGCTCTATTGTTGGAACAGGCTGGAGGCGGATGGTTTTTCCTTTTGGGTTGAGCGACTGCGCGCCCAATCGACCCTGTTCGATTTTCTCCGCATTGACCACTTTCGAGGTTTCGAGGCCTACTGGGAGATCCCGGCCGAGGAGCAGACGGCGGTGAATGGTCAATGGGTGGAGGCACCGGGTGAAAAGCTGTTTCAACGACTCTACCGGGAACTCCCGGAGCTGGAGCTGGTAGCCGAGGATCTTGGTGTAATCACACCGCAAGTGGAGGCACTGCGCAAGGCCTATCATCTGCCTGGGATGAAGATCCTGCAATTCGCTTTTTCCGGGGGGGCCGACAATCCCTATCTACCGTTTCACCATACCCGTGATTCGGTGGTCTATACCGGTACCCACGATAACGATACCACCCTCGGCTGGTACAAAGGGCTTGACGATACGACCCGCGAATTTGTCGATGACTATCTGGGCAAGACCCGCGAGGTGATGCCGTGGCCGTTGATTCGTACCGCACTCGCCTCGAGGGCGAATCTGGCGATCCTTCCATTTCAGGATGTGCTGGGACTCGATAGCACCCACCGCATGAATACCCCAGGAACCACCGAAGGTAATTGGGGATGGCGCTTTACATGGAAAAAGATAAAACATGGAATCCCAGAGCGCCTGTTACGCTATGTCAAGATGTATGGCAGGTAGCGAAGGCAAATCCGAGCCAGCTTTTTTTACTTTTCACCAGAGGGGATAAAAAAAACCACTTCGACACCCAGTCGAAGTGGTTATACCAAAGGAGGATGGAGGAGATAAGCCGCCGTCACAATGGTGTTTCGGCTGACTTGAGGCTATTCCATCACTCCCCGGCATGGGATGCATTGAGAAATGTCAATTTAATAGAAAGTTTCTATCGATATCACCGAATTATTACTTTTCTTCTCTCGGATCGTCCGCGGATGAGGATTTGTGGCTGTTACCAGCCAGAAAGAGTGCGGCAACGCCCAGTGCAAGGAGTAGGAACAAGGAGATGGCTATCAGGGTATAACTCATGGTATTCAGCTCTCTATATTGGCTTTTTTCGCGTATCATTGTGCTTTTTCCGACCTGTAGGATAAAGGCCCAATGTTGATTCTTCGTGGTGCGCCAGCTCTCTCCGATTTCCGTCTCAAGAAACTCGTACGGCGTCTCTCCGACCGCCTCGGTTCAGATGTCTCGGTTGCATCGGAGTATCTCCATTTTGCCGCCGTCGAGCAATCCCTGGATGAACAGGAGAGGGCGGTGCTTGGCGATCTGCTGCGCTATGGTCCCGCGATGCCTGAGATCAAGCATGACGGCTCGCTGTTGCTGGTTGTGCCGCGGCCAGGCACGCTCTCTCCCTGGTCTAGCAAGGCCACCGATATTGCCCGCCATTGCGGATTAGAAAAAGTACAGCGCCTGGAGCGTGGCATTGCCTACTATTTGACCCTGAACGGGGCGGAACTAAACAGCACACAATTTAGGCTTGCGTCAGAGTTGTTGCACGACCGGATGACCGAAAGCGTGCTCACGGATGCGGAGGATGCTAGCTGCCTCTTCAACAGGGCAGAGCCAACACCCTATATTCAGGTGGATATCCTCGGCGGTGGGATCGATGCCCTGCAAAACGCCAACACAGAGTTGGGTCTTGCCCTCTCCGACGACGAGATCGAGTACCTGGTAGAGAGTTTTCAATCCCTGCAGCGCAATCCCACCGATGTGGAATTGATGATGTTTGCCCAGGCCAATTCGGAACATTGCAGACACAAGATTTTCAATGCCGACTGGATCATCGACGGTGAACAGCAGGACAACTCGCTGTTCCGGATGATTCGCAACACCACCGACAGTTCCCCGGACGGCGTCCTCTCCGCCTATAAGGACAATGCCGCGGTGATCAGCGGTCCCAGCGCGGAGCGCTTCGTGCTCGATCCGCAAACCGGTGTCTACAGTTTTGGCCAGGAGGAGATCCATATCCTGATGAAGGTGGAGACCCATAACCACCCAACCGCGATCTCTCCCGATCCGGGTGCGGCGACGGGTTCGGGGGGTGAGATACGCGACGAGGGCGCGACCGGAAAAGGTGCCAAACCGAAAGCGGGGCTCTGCGGTTTCTCCGTCTCCAATCTGCGTATCCCCGGATGGGAGATGCCCTGGGAGGTCGATTACGGCAAACCCGGACGTATCGTCTCCGCCCTGGATATCATGCTCGAGGGTCCGACTGGCGCGGCGGCGTTCAACAACGAGTTCGGGCGTCCCAACCTCTGTGGCTATTTCCGTACCTATGAAGCCGAAGTGCCCGGTCCGGAAGGTCTGGAAATTCGGGGCTATCACAAACCGATCATGCTCGCCGGTGGCGTAGGTAACATCCGTGCGGAACATGTGGAGAAAAACAGCTTCCCCAGCGGATCGCCGCTGATCGTGTTGGGTGGGCCGGCGATGCTGATCGGTCTTGGTGGTGGCGCGGCGTCGAGCATGGCTAGCGGCACCTCGGCGGAGGATCTCGACTTTGCCTCAGTGCAGCGCTCCAATCCCGAGATGCAGCGCCGCTGTCAGGAGGTGATCGACGCCTGTTGGGCCAGGGGCGACGCCAATCCGATCCTGTTTATTCACGATGTGGGTGCAGGCGGACTCTCCAATGCGCTGCCCGAACTGGTCCACGACGCGGCGCTCGGTGGCCGTTTCGAGCTGCGCACGGTGCCCAACGACGATCCGGGGATGTCGCCGATGGAGATCTGGAGCAACGAATCCCAGGAGCGCTATGTGATGGCCGTCGACATCGACCGGCTGGATGAGTTCAAGGCGATTTGTGAACGGGAGCGCTGCCCCTATGCCGTTGTCGGTGAGGCGACCGATGAGGAGCAGCTGGTCCTGGGCGATGCCCATTTCGACAACAATCCCATCGATATTCCGATGAGCCTGCTGTTCGGTAAACCTCCACGCATGTTGCGCGATGTCAGGCGCAAGACATTCAAAAAGCAGGAGCTCGATTTCTCCAGGGTGAGTATCAAACAGGCGGTACTAAGGGTGTTGCGACTGCCGACCGTGGCGAACAAGACTTTTCTCATCACCATCGGTGATCGCTCGGTTACCGGCATGGTAACCCGGGATCAGATGGTGGGGCCATGGCAGGTTCCGGTTGCGGATCTGGCGGTAACCGCATCCGGTCTCATGGGTTACACGGGGGAAGCCATGGCGGTGGGAGAGCGGACACCGCTGGCACTGCTCGACGCGCCGGCATCGGGGCGTATGGCGATTGGCGAGGCGATAACCAACATCGCAGCGGCAAGCATCGAGAAGTTATCGAATATCAAGCTCTCCGCCAACTGGATGGCGCCGGCGGGACACCCGGGGGAGGATGTCAAACTCTACGAGACCGTGAAGGCCGTGGGCATGGAGTTATGCCCTGCCTTGGGTATAGCTATTCCTGTGGGCAAGGACTCGATGTCGATGAAAACGGTATGGCAGGAAGGAGATGAGGCGCGTGCGGTGACCGCCCCCTTATCCTTGATTGTTTCCGCGTTTGCCCCGGTGAAGGATGTTAGATCAACCCTGACCCCCATGCTGCGTGATGACGCTGGAGATTCCGATCTGATCCTGATCGATCTGGGTAAGGGTAAAAACCGTCTCGGTGCCAGCGCCCTGGCCCAGGTCTACGGACAGATCGGCCATCACGGTGCCGACCTGGATGATCCGGATGCCCTGCGACGCTTTTTTGCCCTGATCCAGGAACTCAGCCAAAGCGATCTGCTGCTGGCCTACCATGACCGATCTGATGGAGGTCTTGTCACCACCCTTTGTGAAATGGCCTTCGCAGGCCATTGCGGGTTGAGTGTGGAGATCGATGATCTTGGGGAAGATGATCTCCGGGTGCTCTTCAACGAAGAGCTGGGAGCGGTGATTCAGGTACGTCACAACGACACCGATGATGTTTTGAAAATGTTGAATGACGAAGGTTTGGGCCGCTGCAGTCACGTTATCGGCACCCTTAACAGCGATGATCGAATCGAGATTACACGCGCTGGCAAGGAGGTATTGAGCGGCAGCCGTGTCGAATTTCAACAGGCTTGGTCCGAGACCACCCGGCAGATGCAGGCAATGCGTGACAATCCGGGCTGTGCCCAGGAGGAGTTCGATCGCATCGCGGAGGATGATCCGGGTATCCAGGTTGCACTCAGCTTCGATCCGGATGAAGACGTCACCTCACCGATGATTGCCACCGGGGTAAGACCTGCGATGGCGATTCTGCGTGAACAGGGAGTCAATGGTCAGCTTGAGATGGCGGCAGCTTTTCATCGTGCCGGTTTCGAATGTGTGGATGTCCACATGTCGGATATTATCGAGGGACGAATCAGCCTGAACCGTTTCAGGGGCCTGGTTGCCTGTGGTGGATTCTCCTACGGTGATGTATTGGGGGCGGGAGAGGGTTGGGCAAAATCGGCCCTCTTCAACAGCCGGGCAAGGGAGGAGTTCGAGACCTTTTTCAATCGCCAGGATAGCTTTGCCCTGGGAGTCTGCAATGGTTGTCAGATGCTCTCAAACCTGCATCAACTGATCCCGGGAGCGGATCACTGGCCTCACTTCGTACGCAACCGCTCGGAGCAGTTCGAAGCGAGACTGGTCACGGTTGAGGTCCGCGAGTCACCATCGATACTGATGAGCGGCATGGAAGGCTCTCGGCTGCCCATCGTGGTGGCCCATGCTGAGGGACGGGCTGAGTTCAACGACCAGACCCATCTACGAAGTGCTGATCGATTGACCGTGTTACGCTATCTGGAAAACAACGGGGAGGTGGCGACACGCTATCCTGCCAATCCAAATGGATCGCCTTTGGGTATTGCGGGTCTTTGCAATAGCGATGGTCGAGTCACCATCATGATGCCACACCCTGAGCGCGTCACCCGCACGGTGCAGCACTCTTGGCACCCGAAAGATTGGGATGAGGATGCACCCTGGCTACGACTGTTTCGCAACGCCCGCCTCTGGGTGAATTGATAGAACTGTATCAAGTAAGCGTTCATTACCTGATTCTCATCCATAAAAATGGGCATGATACAAGACAGATGGCTATTTCGCGGTCAAGGAAAAGGTCCGCATGAATTTAATTATTCTATTGAATACAATGGTATAGGTAAGTTTCTAATGGATTGGATTCGCTGCTTTGAATACAATGGCCTAGGCGGGGGCCTTGACGATCAGTCTATTCTCTAAATAAACCCGAAGGAACTGCCTAACTATATGATTTATAGATAGTTATAAGGATAGTGTTGGATCTGTGCCTAAATTGCAGGCCCTGGCTTGAACTCTACCGTACGTGAGGTGCTCATAATGATTGAGGAATCATATGCCACAGGGATATCATTTATCACCATCAATTCTTGTTATCAGCTAAACGCTTAAGTACGGAATTGAAGGCTGGATTAGCCGAGATGTAGTCTATAGACTGAAGCTATGCATTGAATGCTCCGCATAAGGAAGCGCATTAAGATAACTCTCTGTTCGACATTACCATTAGCCCAAGGCGGATCCATTTAGAAATCAGCTATGGCCGGTTCAAGAAAGTAAATGAACGATATTATTTTACAGGTAAAAAATTACATTCGATCTGCATGGCGTTTTAGATGGCCGGCGGTTGCACTTTCATGGGTCATAGCCTTGGCTGGCTGGGCGGTGGTGTTTGCGAAATCAGATGAATATCAATCTGAAGCAAAGGTCTATGTCGACACCGATAGTGTTTTGAGGCCATTGCTCGAAGGTTTGGCGGTACAAACCGATATGAACCAGCGTCTGCATTTGATGACCAGAACCCTGCTCAGCCACGAGAATTTACAAAAACTGATTCTGCAGACTGACCTTGATCACATGGCAGAAACCAATCAAGAACGTGAACAGCTTATTGACAAGCTAAGAGATACTATTGTTATCGATGTGGATCATAGACGTATACCTGGTACCCGGGAGACGGAGAACTTCTACACAATACAATACACTTATAGCGACCGCTTCTTGGCACAAAAAGTGGTGCAGGTGTTGCTCGACATCTTTGTCGAAAGTGCTTTGGGTGATACGCGTATTGAGTCGGATACTGCGCAAAAATTCTTACAACAGCAAATCGATGAATATGAGGCAAGGTTGGTGGAGGCTGAGAATAAGCTCACCGAGTTCAAACGCAAAAATGTCGACACTCTGCCACAGGAAGGAGCTGGAATATTCCAAAGGCTTGAATCCGCAAGGTCAGGGCTCGATGAGATCCAATTGGAACTGAAAGAGGCCCAGATACGTCGTGATGAGCTTAAACGGCAATTTACAACAACGCTTGCGGAAGAGGAGCGACGAAGGGCTAGTCTGGGTGTGACAGCCAATGCAGATTCACCAACGGGCCAACGTATACTCGCCATGCAGACTCGTCTCGATGAGTTGCGTCTCAGATATACTGATCAGCATCCAGATGTACGGGAATTGAAGGAAACTATTGCAGATCTTCAAAAGCAGGCTGCTGCTGCACCAGTTATCGTGACATCAAATGTATCTTCGCAAGGAACAGTATCAACGGCTTTAGAGCAGTTGAAGCTTTCCTATCGCCAATCGGAGGTCGATTTAAGGACAATACGGTTACGTCATGATGAGTATGTATCACGAATCGAGGGGCTTAAGGAGAAGTTGGATACACTGCCACAAGTTGAAGCCGAATTGACTCGGCTGAACCGTGATTACAATATCAATAGAGAGAATTACCAAGAGCTAGTATCTCGTTTGGAATCTGCAAGGATGTCAGAACAGGCAGACGAGGCTGGTGATAATATAAAATTCAAGATCGTTGAACCGCCCAAGGTACCTATATTGCCCATCGGGCCTAAACGCCTCTTACTGACTGCTGCTGTACTGATATTGGCCTTGGGTGTGGGAGCTGGACTGGCATTTCTGCTATCAATGATTAAACCAGTCTATTTTGATATGCGAACTCTCAGGACAGATTTGGAGTTTCCTGTTCTGGGGCAGGTGACGCGTGTGATGACGGAAGATGTCAAGGTTAAGCGTCGCATTGAAATTGGTGGTTTTGTATCCGTAGTTTTACTACTGTTTCTGCTCTTCGTCGGTATCATTCTCATCTATGTCATGGGGATGAGGGAAGATATCATTCTAATGATCAAACAATCGGGTATACTTTCTTTAATCAAAAACGGATCATAAAAGTTACTGATAGCTACGATCTGTTCTGACTGAGATCCCAGGGCACAGGACTCGGCCTCCATATTCTGATATATTTCCGCCCTTCCACTTTGGCCGGAGAGAGCGAGATGTTCAATAAAAGCATGCAGATTCAGGGTTATGACGATGAACTTTGGGCAGCCATGGAGGCGGAAGAACGGCGCCAAGAAGAGCATATCGAGCTGATAGCTTCGGAAAACTATACAAGCCCCAGGGTTATGCAGGCCCAGGGTGGCGTGATGACCAATAAGTATGCCGAAGGCTATCCACAGAAGCGCTATTATGGTGGCTGTGAAAATGTCGATGTCGCCGAGCAACTCGCCATCGACCGAGCCAAGGCACTGTTCAATGCAGACTACGCCAATGTACAACCCCACTCAGGTTCCCAGGCCAATGCAGCGGTCTATATGGCTTTATGTCAGCCGGGCGACACCATCCTCGGTATGAGCTTGGCACATGGTGGTCACCTGACCCATGGCGCCAAGCCCAACTTCTCCGGAAAGATCTATAAGGCGGTCCAATACGGGTTGAATCCCGATACCGGTGAGATCGACTACGATGAGGTTGAGCGTCTGGCCAAAGAGCATAAGCCGAAAATGATCGTGGCCGGCTTCTCCGCCTATTCAAGGGTCGTGGATTGGCAGCGTTTTCGCGATATAGCCGATGAAGTGGGCGCCTATCTGTTTGTCGACATGGCCCATGTGGCCGGTCTGATAGCGGCTGGGCACTATCCCAGTCCGGTAGCGATTGCGGACGTCACCACCACCACAACCCATAAGACCCTGCGTGGACCCCGCGGCGGCCTGATCCTCGCCAAGGCCAATCCGGAGCTTGAAAAGAAACTCAATTCTCTGGTTTTTCCGGGCATTCAGGGCGGCCCACTGATGCATGTCATCGCCGCCAAGGCTGTTGCCTTCAAGGAGGCGATGGAAGCGGACTTTAAGGCATATCAATTACTGGTCATCGAGAATGCCCGCGCCATGGCAAAGGTCTTTATGGAGCGGGGATACGATGTGGTCTCCAAAGGTACGGATGATCATCTATTCCTGGTCAGTTTCATCGAGGCGGGCCTTACCGGAAAGGATGTGGACGCCTGGTTGGGAGCAGCCAACATCACGGTGAACAAGAATGCGGTACCCAATGATCCACAATCGCCATTTGTCACCTCCGGTATCAGGGTTGGAACACCAGCGGTGACAACCCGGGGTTTCGGTGAGCAGGAGTGCGTGGAGTTGGCAGGTTGGATGTGTGATGTGATCGACAGCCGGGGTGACCAGGCGGTCATCGACTCGGTGAAGTCAAAGGTACTGGCGATTTGCGCTAAATATCCAGTCTACAGAAACAAGTGAATATTTGAGTATGGGAGACTGCCTCGAAAAGTTTAGAGTCGAGTGTAGACCAACTCAAAACTTAAAACTCAAAACTCAAAACTGACCAATGCGCTGTCCATTCTGTGGAGCTCAGGATACAAAGGTTATCGATTCCCGTTTGGCCGGTGAGGGAGACCAGATCCGCAGGCGTCGCGAATGCACGGTCTGCAAGGAGCGTTTCACCACCTATGAGACGGCGGAACTCAATCTTCCCTGGGTGGTGAAACAGGATGGCACCCGGGTTCATTTCGATGACAGGAAGCTTCGAGCCGGAATGACCCGTGCTTTAGAGAAGCGTCCTGTAAGTGCCGATCAAGTGGATGCGGCAATCAATCATATAATCCGCAAGCTGATGGCGGGAGGGGAGAGAGAGGTGGCATCACTGGCGATCGGCCAGCTGGTGATGGACGAGTTGAAGCGTTTGGACCAGGTAGCCTATGTTCGCTTCGCTTCCGTCTACCGTAAATTCGAAGATGTAAACGCCTTTCGCGAAGAGATCGAAAAACTGGAGCAACAGCCCAGTCCGGAACAGCACAGGCGTCAGCTTGACCTGTTGAGCGAGGAGGAAAAGAAGCGTTGACCCCACTGCTTGATCAACGCTTTATGGCGCGAGCGATTCAGCTCGCACGGCGGGGATGGTATACGACCCATCCCAATCCCCGGGTCGGTTGTCTGATCGTCAACAATGGCGAGGTCATTGCCGAGGGTTTCCATCGCAGGGCAGGCGAGCCCCATGCGGAGCGCAATGCCTTGGACCTCGCAGGCGCTGCAGCGAGGGGGGCGACACTCTATGTGACACTCGAACCCTGTTGTCATCATGGCAGAACGCCACCATGCACCGACGCCCTTATCGAGTCGGGCGTGGAGCGTGTCGTGGTGGCGATGCGTGATCCGAATCCGCTGGTGGCGGGAAAGGGTCTTGAGCGTTTACACCAGGCCGGTATCGCGGTCACTGAAGGGGTAATGACACCTCAGGCAGAGGCCCTCAATCCCGGGTTTATAAAGCGTATGACCCAGGGGCTTCCCTATATACGTTGCAAGATGGCCATGAGTCTGGATGGTCGAACGGCGATGGCGGATGGAGAGAGTCAATGGATAACATCAGCTGCCGCACGCGCCGATGTTCATAAATTACGTGCCCAAAGCTCGGCGATACTCACCGGTGTCGGTACCCTGCTATCTGACGATCCCTCACTCAACGTACGCATCTCCGCAGCAGAATTGGGACTTGAAGAGGGTATACCTGTTCCCCATCCATTGCGTGTGGTACTGGATCCTGAGCTGGCAACCCCGGTGGATGCAAAGATGTTGGGATTGCCGGGGCCAACGCTGATTGTATGTAGTGACGAACAGCCGGTTCACGGTGCTGCGCTGGAAGCCGCGGGGGCTCAAGTGACCCTGCTCCCAGGGGATCGGGAACGACTCGATCTGCAGCAGGTATTGCGCTATCTGGGTGAGCAGGAGATCAATGAGGTCTTGCTGGAATCGGGGGCAACCCTCGCGGGTGCGATGATGGAACAGGGATTGGTGGACGAGTTGATAGTCTATCAGGCTCCCCACTTGATGGGCAGCGAAGGACGGGGCCTTTTTCTGCTTCCCGGTATATCCCAGATGGCGGATCGAATTGATCTCCAGGTCACAGATCTGCGCCAGGTAGGTCAGGATATCCGCATCACCGCGAAACTTAGATAGTGTCCCTGCAGATACAGTAAGTATATTTTATACCCACTCGGCGCCTGAGGGTTGTCTTTCTCCGACGCCCCAACAGTACGTCCGTATACTGATGGGGCTAACGCGGCATCCATGCCGCTTCTACGAAAGACAACCCTCAGGCGCCTACCAACGTCAATAGGGTTGTTGGTAATTAATCGATATAAGGTGGCGGGGCTGATCATGAAAAGTGAAGACGGGGGCTGAATATGTTTACCGGTATCATCCAGGCCGTAGGGAGTGTCGCCGGCATGGAGTCCAGGCAGGGCGATCTACGACTGGCGATAAAGAGCGGTCAGCTCGATATGAGCGATGTGGTATTGGGAGACAGTATCGCCACCAATGGCATCTGCCTGACAGTGATCGACTTGTCAGGAGATGGTTTTAGCGCCGATGTGTCGAGGGAGACCCTCTCGCTCACTACCCTTGAAAAACTGCAACCGGGCAACCCGGTGAATCTGGAGAAGGCGTTGACCCTAAGTAGACCGCTTGGTGGACATCTTGTGAGTGGGCATGTGGATGGGATTGGGCGTGTGGTTGAGCGGCGGGATGATGCCCGGTCAATCCGTTTCAGAATCGAAGCACCAGCACACTTGGCGCGCTACATTGCGCAAAAGGGATCGATCTGTGTCGACGGCGTGAGCTTGACGGTGAATGGGGTTGAGGGTGCCAGTTTTGAGTTGAATATCGTTCCGCACACTCTGAAACAGACCATTATGGAGAACTATCAGCTTGGCAGCGAAGTCAATCTCGAGGTCGATCTGGTGGCGCGCTATCTTGAGCGCTTGGTATTGGGTGATGAGGAGACAAAAAACAGTGTCTCGGGAGTGACCGAGACACTGTTGAAGGAGCGTGGATTCATTCGTAATCGGTAGTCGGTAGCAAGACCGACTGTCGATTAATCGTCATCGTTTACATGTATAACCACGCGGGCAACGGGTCCCTGCCAGGTGTGTACCCCGGCGTCGAGGTCACTTTCCCCGCCCGTCGGATCATTGTCTCCTCTATTGCCCCGATGGATATGGACGGTCTGATTGTGATCGGCTAGCGTTGTGGAAACACCACCGCTACCGGCATTGCCACCCGGGTCCGCTGGAATTCCTAACATGCCCGGTGCCCCGGCACCGTTGATTATTTCATCATTGGCCTCCGTGCCTGCATCATAACCATGCAGATAGTAGGTATATGTCCCCTTCTTTTTCGGTAATCTCAATCCGTCGAGACCGACAAATCCATCATTGGTGGGAAGCATCATGGCCACGATCGAGAGGTAGCGGTTTCTCTTATAGGGCCTCTCTATTATCGCCTCAGCGGTGGCCCCCGGTGCCAGCAGACCGGATGCCGGATCGGCGACGACCTCGCCCCCTGCGGCCGTGACATCCTCCACCAGGCCATCGATGTTGCCGCCCTCAGCCATTGCTTGCAGATTGTCCGATGCGGCGGTACTGAGCTCGAATAGATGGGTATGGCGGTTGTGGGTGGCCACCAGCAGGGGGGTAAAATAGATCCCGTTGGTAAGATTTGTGATCTCCACGCTGATTTCCCGGTCACTGGCCAAGCTGTTGGCTGAGAAAATAAGAGTTGCAGATAGCGTCATGGCGCTCAGGCTCTTTTTCATGATCGTCTCCTCGATTGAGTGTTGCGGTTGGTGATTCTTGCTCTGTCAGGGAGTCTGAATCAGCAACTTCCCTTTGCGATCACGAAATCTTCACGAATGCATCACAGGGGCTGGCCCTGGAGCGGACGGTGAATATCGGATGCCCTGAACAAGCAGCTCTGTTAGAATAAGCGGTTAACTTTGAACATAATTCCATAGGTAGTGCATGGCGTTTAACACCACAGAAGAGATCATTGAGGACCTGAGGCAGGGGAAGATGGTCATCATCATGGATGATGAGGACCGCGAGAACGAAGGCGACCTGGTCATGGCGGCGGAGTGCGTAACCCCGGAAGCCATCAACTTCATGGCCCGTTATGGGCGTGGTTTGATCTGTCTCACATTGACCAAGGAACACTGCAGTCAACTGCGTCTGCCATTGATGGTGACCACCGATGATGAGCTCTCCGCCACCAACTTTACCGTCTCCATCGAGGCGGCTGAAGGGGTTACAACAGGTATCTCGGCAGCCGATCGATCGACGACCATACTCGCTGCCGTTGCCCCCGAGGCGAAACCCCAGGATCTGGTCCAGCCGGGACACATCTTTCCCCTGATGGCGCAGCCCGGGGGTGTTTTGGTGCGTGCCGGGCATACCGAAGCGGGTTGCGATCTTGCACGTCTTGCGGGCCAATCACCAGCGGCGGTGATCGTTGAGATTCTCAACGAGGACGGCACCATGGCGCGGCGTCCCGATCTGGAAAAGTTCGCGGAAGACTTCGATCTGAAGATCGGTACCATCGCCGATCTGATCCACTACAGGGTTAGAAACGAAACCACCATCGAGCGTGTTAGTGAATGCAATTTCCCTACCCGGTTCGGTGATTTTCGCCTGGTTGCCTATCAGGATATGGTGGATAACGAACTCCATCTCGCTCTGGTCAAGGGCCACCCTTCTGCGGATCGCCCCACCCTGGTCCGAGTGCATATGCAGAACAGTCTATGTGATCTCTTCGAAGCCAAATTCAGCGAATGCGGATGGCCGTTACGCAGCGCCATGAGTATGATCGGGAAAGAAGAGGAGGGTGTTATCGTGGTTCTGCGAAATCACGATACAGCCAGAGAGATCGTACAGAGAATGATGGACATGCAGACCGTCGAGGCCTCACAGAAGAAGTTTGTTAAGCAAGATAACAGCAAAGAGCTGCGGACCTATGGTGTTGGGGCGCAAATTCTATTCGATCTCGGGGTCAGGAAAATGCGTGTATTGAGCGCGCCAAAGAGCATACACGCACTGTCGGGATTCGATTTGGAAGTCACCGAGTACGTGGCGGGTGAATAGATCATCTTTTTAATTTTTGAATTTACTTTCAAGGTAGTGACAGATGAGTATAAAGACAATCGAAGGGGCCATGACAGTCAGCGATGCACGCTTCTGCCTGGTAACGGCGCGATTCAACAGTTTCATTGTTGAAAGCCTGTTGGATGGAGCGATAGACACCTTGAAGCGGCACGGTGCCAGTGAGGACGATATTACCCTGGTGCGGGTGCCGGGCGCATTCGAGATGCCGCTGGCACTGGAGAAGCTGGCCGCAAAGGGAGAATATGACGCCATCATCGCATTGGGTGCGGTGATCCGCGGTGGCACACCCCATTTTGACTATGTCGCCGGTGAGTGCGTAAAGGGCATGGCACAGGTGACGCTGAAACATGGTGTGCCGATTGCATTTGGCGTTTTGACTGTAGATACCATTGAGCAGGCCATAGAGCGTGCCGGCACCAAGGCCGGAAACAAGGGTGCGGAGGCAACTCTGTCAGCCATCGAGATGGTCAACCTTTTGCGCCAGATCGGTTGATGAGTGAACAACGCAGCCAAGCGCGCAAACATGCTGTGCAGGCTATCTATCAATGGCAGATGGCAGGCCAGGATGTGGCCGACATCATTAATCAATTTCTCGAGGAGCAGGATCTCAGCAGCTTTGAAGTTCCCTACTTTCAGGATCTGACCAAGGGTGTGCCGGGCCACCTTGGGGAGCTGGATGAGTTGCTCAAACCCAACCTGGATAGGGCCATAGAGAGCGTCGACCCGGTGGAGCGTGCGATCCTGCGTTTGGGGGCATACGAACTGAGCCATAAAAAGGAAGTTCCCTACCGAGTGGTGATCAACGAAGCTGTGGAGCTGGCCAAGGTGTTTGGCGCGGAGCAGGGCCATAGATTTGTCAACGGCGTGCTCGATCAGGTGGCGAAAAAGGTGCGCACTGTTGAAGTCGGTATTGGTAAAAGCGGCTAGCCGCCGGAGAGATACACTGACCGGATAGAGGGAATCGCTGCCTGTAAACCTATGAGCAAGGATAACACCATCGCTGAATTCGATCTGATCAACAACTATTTTAGCGGCATGACCCAACAACGCCGCGATGTCCTGTTGGGAGTCGGTGACGATGCCGCTCTGATACGGGTGCCGAAGGGAATGGATCTGGCGGTGAGCGTGGATACATTGGTTGCCGGTGTACACTTCTTTGCAGAGATCCCGCCGGCAGATCTCGGATACAAGGTGCTGGCTGTCAATCTCAGTGATCTGGCGGCCATGGGGGCCGAACCGGCCTGGGCTACCCTGGCGCTGACCCTGCCAAAGATCGATGATCAATGGATCAGGGGGTTCTGCAGCGGCTTTACCGAGCTGGCGACAGGTTACGATCTTCAATTGGTGGGAGGAGATACCACTGCGGGACCACTGAGCATCACTGTCCAGGTCCACGGCCTGATACCCGCGGGGCAGGGGCTGCGTCGCAGCGGTGCCCGTGTCGGAGACGATATCTATGTTACCGGTAGTCTCGGAGACGCCGCACTGGCGCTGCGCTGCAAACGGCAGGGAATGGATGACCGCGAGGCGTTGGAACAGCTTAGAATGAGTCTCGACAGGCCCATTCCCCGGGTCGAGGCCGGTTTGGCCCTGCGTGGGATCGCCACAAGTGCAATCGACATCTCTGACGGCCTGGTGGCGGACCTGGGACATATCCTGAAGGCGAGTGAAGTTGGTGCGAGTATCAGTCTCGAGAGCATACCCGTGTCTCCCTCCGTGGCGGCGGCACGGCAGGAGGATGGTGATTGGTCGATGGTCGTTGCCGAAGGTGATGACTATGAACTCTGTTTCACCATGCCTTCGGATCAACGGGATCAGCTGGCGACGATCGCTAAGCGCGCGGCTGTGAAAATCACACGAATCGGCGTTGTCGAAGAGGGGACAGGATTGCGTTGTCTGCAGAGAGACGGTTCGCTGTGGCAGGCGGAACATGCTGGTTTTGAGCATTTCTCAAGCAACAGCGGTCTATAGACAAGGTGCCTATGACGCTGGTAGAGGGGATAAACAGGGCCGATGAGTGAGAGTGGGACGCTACCGGATATGCGCAAACCCGCGCATCTGTTGGCATTTGGATTCGGTAGCGGCCTGTTGCCAAAGGCCCCGGGTACCTACGGCACATTGGTGGGGATACCCCTCTATCTGTTGATGCAGCCGTTGCCGCTGTTACTCTATGTCGTCATCGTGGCGCTGGCATTTATCGCCGGCCTCTGGATCTGCCAGCGGGCCGCGGAAGATCTTGGGGTACATGATCATAGTGGAATTGTCTGGGATGAGATCATCGGCTATCTGGCTGCCATGACTTTTGCTCCCCCTGGCTGGGTCTGGATTGTGCTCGGTTTTCTTCTGTTTCGGCTATTCGATATCTTCAAGCCCTGGCCGATTCGCTGGATCGACCGCAGGGTGGAGGGCGGATTGGGGATCATGCTCGATGATCTGTTGGCGGGGCTCTATACTGCGGGTGTTATCTCGGTGCTCAACCTGACAGGGTGGATATCATGAGAAAAGGCTTTTTCATACTGCTCTTGCTGGCTCTCGGCTATCATGGCCGGGGCCTCGCCGTTGAGCGGATCGTCGTGGAGGCACTTTTCACCGACAAGGCGATGGTCTCCATCGATGGTGTGAGAAGGTTGTTGAAACTAAATCAAACCTCGCCCGAAGGTGTGCGGCTGATCTCCGCAAGCAGCAGCGAGGCGGTGCTCGAGGTGGACGGAGAGCGCATGAGCTATCCCCTGGGTGGGCATATCACCACCCGCTTTTCCAAGCCTGAGCTGGTGAGCGCAAAGGTTTGGCGAAATCAGGCCGGAGCCTATACCACGGTGGGAACCATCAATGGTCGCACAGTCAATTTTCTCGTCGATACCGGCGCTACCGCTGTCGCCATGCATGCCAATCAGGCCAAGCGTCTCGGTATATCCTACCGTCTGGAGGGCAAGCGGATCTATGTCGGTACGGCCAGTGGTACCGCTGCGGCCTTTGATGTGGTTCTGGACAGGGTTCAGGTCGGGGATATTACACTCAATAACGTCAGAGGATTCGTCATCGACAGCAACGGCCCCAGCCGGGTGTTGCTGGGTATGAGTTTTCTCAATCGGGTCAAGATGGAGGATCAGGGTTCGGTGTTGGTGTTGGAAAAGAAATTCTGAACGCTGCATTAACTCCATGATTAATTCGTCGTTCCCATGCTCCAGCGTGGGAATGCATACCGCGGATTAATTAAAGTGAATTATGAGTTCCCACGCAGGAGCATGGGTACTAGTAAACCTCGATTGGTGGGGCCCTGCCCCACCATTCAATCTCTATACAGGCTCTTTTGTCTTGTCGCGCTCGATCAGGGCGTAGGCGGAGTGGTTGTGGATCGATTCGAAGTTCTCCGACTCCACGATATAGGCACTGATACGCTGTTCCCGGTTTAATTGCACCGCGATGTCCCGCACCATGTCCTCGACGAACTTGGGATTGTCGTAGGCGTGCTCGGTGACGAATTTCTCATCCGGCCTTTTCAGCAGGCCGAAGAGTTCACAGGAGGCCTGCTCCTCCACCAGATCGATGATCTCCTCGATCCAGATGAAGCCCCTGGTCCTGGCCTGAACGGTAACGTGGGAGCGTTGGTTGTGGGCGCCGCGGTCGGAGATCTTTTTCGAGCAGGGGCAGAGGCTGGTGACCGGCACCACCACCTTGATATCGATGACAGGCGTACCGCCGTGAATCTCTCCAATCAGGGTGACATCGTAATCGAGTAGGCTCTTAACCCCCGATACCGGAGCCGTCTTGTTGATGAAGAAGGGGAAGTTCATCTCAATGTGGCCGGACTCCGCCTCCAGGCGCTCGGTCATCTCGGCCAGCATATCCTTGAACGACTCAACGGTTAGCTCGGTCTCGTGACTATTGAGGATCTCCACGAACCTGGACATGTGGGTGCCCTTGAAGTTGTGGGGCAGATTGACGTACATGTTGAAAGTGGCAATCGTATGCTGTTCGCTATCACTGCGGTCCCTGATCCTCATGGGATGGCGAATGTCTTTTATCCCCACTTTGTTGATGGCGATCTGGCGGGTATCCGCGCTGTTCTGCACATCAGCGATCTGTGAGCCGCTAAGCGGTGTCTTGTCGAGCATATTCATCTTTCCTGCCCATCCCAGGGGATATGGGCGCGTAATGGTCTATTGATTCCAGGGTATCGTCACCACAGATCGGGGACAACTGATAGAACATCAGGTATTTACAGCTGAATCATCAGATTCATGGCCGGATTGTGATCCTCCCCCGGAAATCAACCGGGTCGAACGGTTAATTATCTCTAAAACAGAGGGTCGGAGTCAATTGGCTGTAGTCAGGATCAGCCGCTCTATAATTTTGATAATCAATGAAAAACAATTAGTTATTGTTGATGGCGGGGTCTTGAGAATCGCTAGTTATTTCTGGTCAGTGACAAATGGCCCCGGTACGAGAATTCGCTGCAGTTAACAAGCTCTATTGGTGGGGCAGGGCCCCACCCGACACAAAGATATAAACCGCAGGGTGGGGCCCTGCCCCACCAAAACGCGCTGAAATTCCCGTAGGTCTTCTTACTTTGGAGTCAAATCTCCTTAAGTGAGTGCTGTTCTGATCAGTGATTTCTGTCGGTTATGTAGCGGGCAATCCAGCGCAAGGGGTCGGCCTTTTCACTGAAGGCTTCCAGGCTTTGGATCGCCTCCTCGATGAGGAGGCTTGCCTTCTCTTTTGCTTCTGTCATGCCGAGTAGGGAGGGGTAGGTGGGTTTTTCCTGGGCCAAGTCCTTGCCCTTGGTCTTTCCCAGGGTCTCGGTCTCGCCTTCGATATCGAGAATATCGTCCTGGATCTGAAACGCCAGTCCCACACACTTGGCGTAGTGATCGAGACGATGGGTCATCTCCTTGTCGGCCCTAGGATCCAGCAGTGCGCCCATACGTACCGCGGCACGGATCAATGCACCGGTCTTATGAATGTGCAGATTCTCCAACTCGGCCAGGTTGAGCTCCCTGCCAACCGCCTGCAGGTCGAGAGCCTGTCCACCCGCCATGCCTCGGGAACCGCTGGCCCGTGCCAGAACCTCGACCATGGAGAGTCTGATTTCGGCATCGGCCTGCATGCAAGGATCGCAGCAGAGGGATTTGAAGGCGAGAGACTGCAGGGCGTCACCCACCAGAATCGCAGTCGCTTCATCGTAGGCGCGATGACAGGTGGGTTGGTTGCGTCGCAGATCGTCATCGTCCATCGCAGGTAGATCGTCATGCACCAGGGAGTAGGCATGGATCAGTTCGACCGCGCTTGCAGGGGCATCTAGCCTTTCCCATGGGATATCCAGGGCCTGCCCGGCGCCATAGACGAGCATGGGCCGAATCCGTTTGCCGCCGTTAAGGGTGGCGTAGCGCATCGCCTCATGGAGTCTTGTGGGGTGGGTGGTGGGGGTTGGAAGCAGGCGTTGCAGCGTCTGTTCGACTCGCTGTTGGCAACTAAGGGTGAACGCCTTCAGGGCATCATTCATTGTCATCGGAGAAGGATATCAGGTCGGAAGCCTGGGTGTCGCCGTTGAGAATGCGCACCTTCTGTTCCGCATCTTGCAGCGATGCTTGACAGATTCGCGTCAGCGCCACACCACGTTCGAATGATTTCAACGACTCTTCGAGGGAGAGATCGCCCTGTTCCAGCGTCTCAACAAGGGCTTCCAACTCCTTCATCGCCTCCTCAAAGGGGGGTGTCTTCTGTTTTCTCGGCACTTTTTCAATCGCTTTTAGTGGCTTGCGGAATCTGTTGAGTAAACTAACCTACCCCAGATGCGCCGGTCAATGATGAGAACAGCCCTGAAGACTCGCCAGCACTGCCACAGGTGTGTAAACTCCCCGCGGTTGAAAACAATTGAATAGGGTCGACAGAGTAAGATGAGTGGTAGTTACGACGCTTCCGATATCGAAGTCCTCAGTGGTCTGGAGCCGGTCCGCAAACGCCCGGGTATGTACACCGACACCACCCGGCCCAATCATCTTGCCCAGGAGGTCATAGACAACAGCGTGGATGAAGCCGTTGCCGGCTTCGCCAAGTCGATCGAGGTCACCCTGCATAAAGATGGTTCGCTGGTGGTGGTGGATGACGGTCGTGGCATGCCCGTGGATATCCATCCCCAGCAGGGCGTTCCGGGGGTCGAGGTTATCCTCACCAAGCTCCATGCCGGGGGTAAGTTCTCGAATAAAAGCTATCGTTTCTCCGGCGGTCTGCACGGGGTGGGTGTCTCCGTGGTCAACGCCCTCTCCAAGCACCTGGAGGTGTGGGTGCGACGGGATGGCAAGGAGTTCAATATGGCCTTTGCCAATGGCCATAAAGTCTCGGATCTGGAAGTTGTGGGTAAGGTCGGACGCAACAATACCGGCACCCGGGTGCGCTTCTGGCCAGATGAGAACTATTTCGATTCGGCACGCTTCTCCACCCGTCAACTGCGTCATGTCCTCAGAGCCAAGGCGGTGCTCTGTCCGGGGCTCAAAGTCTCCTTCTTCGATGAGAAGAGTGGTGAAAAGGAGGCATGGGTCTACGAGGACGGCTTGAGTGACTATCTGCTGGATGCCTTGCAGGGGCTGGATAGGTTGCCGCAAGAGGCCTTTGTCGGCGAGATGTCGGGGAATACCGAAACCGCCGCCTGGGCGGTGGTCTGGCTGCCTGAGGGCGGAGAACTGGTAACCGAAAGCTACGTCAACCTGATTCCCACTTCCCAGGGGGGAACCCATGTCAACGGCCTGCGCACGGGACTCACGGATGCGGTCAGGGAGTTCTGCGAATTTCGCAATCTGCTTCCCCGCGGTGTCAAATTGACCCCGGAAGATGTTTGGAACAAGGTCTGCTATGTGCTCTCGGTCAAACTCCAGGACCCGCAATTCTCCGGTCAGACCAAAGAGCGTCTATCTTCAAGGGAGTGCGCCGCCTTTGTTTCCGGAGTGGTCAAGGACTCTTTCAGCCTCTGGTTGAATCAGCACACCGACGTCGGTGAACAGATAGCCGAGATGGCAATCTCATCCGCCCAGAGCCGAATGCGGGCCGGTCGCAAGGTGGCCAGAAAGAAGGTGACCCAGGGTCCGGCGTTACCGGGAAAACTGGCCGACTGCAGTTCGGTGGATCCAAGCAGGAGCGAACTCTTTCTTGTCGAGGGTGATTCGGCCGGGGGGTCGGCAAAACAGGCGAGGGACCGGGAATTTCAGGCGATCATGCCACTGCGAGGCAAAATCCTGAACACTTGGGAGGTGGAACATGGCGACGTCTTGGCCTCCCAGGAGGTGCATGACATAGCCGTGGCCATCGGTGTGGAACCGGGCAGTGACGACCTCTCGAACCTGAGGTTCGGTAAGATCTGCATCCTTGCCGATGCGGATTCCGACGGGTTGCATATCGCAACCCTGTTGTGTGCCCTGTTTCTGCGCCATTTCAAGCAACTCGTGGAGCAGGGACATGTCTATATTGCCATGCCACCGCTCTACCGGATCGATGTGGGAAAGAAGGTCTTCTATGCCCTGGATGACTCAGAAAAACAGGGTGTGCTTGACCGCATAGAGGCGGAGAAACTGCGCGGCAAGGTCAATGTGCAGCGCTTCAAGGGCCTGGGTGAGATGAATCCGCTACAACTGCGCGAGACGACAATCCACCCGGATACCCGCAAGTTGATCCAGCTGACAGTGAAACATGGAGACAATACAAACCGAGTCATGGATATGATGCTGGCGAAAAAACGTTCGTCGGATCGAAAAAAATGGCTGGAAGATAAAGGGGATATGGCAGAAATTTAACGGTTTACCCGGGACGGAGAGATGATTTTCATTAGCGACGACTATTCCAAGATGGCGGCAGTCTTGACCCTTTTGTTTACCCTCGGAGTGTTACCGCCAGCAGAGGCAGCGGATTTCGAACCCCTTGAGGAGATCGCCCTCATGGGCCTGGTTGAGAATCACAAGACGATGCAACAGCTGGCGCCACAACTGCGCATGCAGTTGAGGGTTGTGCGCATGGGCATGAAGTTCGATATCAGGGAGATACACAACATCGAGCGTAGCATAGAAAAGGCGCTAAAAGATGTGGAGCGCGTGATCGCCATGCACAATTCAAGTCGAATCAACTCAATCAGGGCGCGCTTTCTGGTGGATGATCTTCGACGCAAAGCTGCCGCCCTCGAACAAGGTCTGGCTCATGTGTCACAGCAGATCACGAGTAAATATAATCTGACTGAGGAAGTGGAGCTGAAGGATACGGCAGCCAGCGAGGAGGATGTCAGGCTGTTATCCTTGCTGCAGAACTACACCCAGTTGGTGACACAGTCTCTGGAGTTGGTATCTCCACAAATCCAATAGCTATGTTGCAATAGCAAGGAAAGTCGCAGCGCTTTGCAATATATCAATGATTGATCCAAAAACTCCGTGCATGATACTTCCCTATCAGGAATATAACCCGGTCAAAATGAACTCCTTGACTTTATCTCAAGAAGACAAACCTAGGATTTGATTCAACAGCCAATTCCGTCAATAGTTTTCATCATGCAAAAAACAGCGCTATATACCGCTATCGTCCTAGCGACCGGCATTCTTATCTGGATGCTTTTCTTTTGGCAACAGGAAGCCGGAGTGAGGCAAGGAGCGACTTCTTCAATCCTACCCCCACTACCGACCGGGGGTGATTTTACGCTGATGTCCCATGGCGGGCCGGTGAGTCTAAGTGAATACCAGGGCAAGGTCGTGCTGCTCTATTTTGGTTATACCTGGTGCCCGGATATCTGCCCGACAAATCTGGCCATGATCGCAGCCGCCCTCTCCGAGCTGGATGCGGCAGAGGCTCTACAGGTGCAAACCCTGTTTGTCAGTGTCGATCCCGATCGTGACACCCCACAGCGCTTGAAGGAGTATGTCGAGTACTTTCATCCTTCTCTCATCGGAGTCAGCGGCAGTAAGCGTGAGATAGACGAAATTGTCGAACGCTATGGTGCCGCTTACCGCATTGTGGATAAAAAGAGTGATGCACCCTATGTGGTCGATCACTCTGCAGATACCTATATCATCGATAAACAGGGTCAGTTGGTGCGCAAGATGCCCCATGGTTCAAGCCCCGAGGCACTGCTGGGTGCGCTACGACCGCTGCTTTAGGAGAACCTGAGCAGGTAACCCGCCGCTTCCAGGTATTCAGACTCCTGTTCCAGCTCCTTGCGGGTCAATGGGTGGTGATCAATCCACTCCTCGGGAAAGACCAGGGAGATTCTATTCTCTTCCACCTCGAGTCGAGGCATGGGTTTGGCGACGGATGACCTTGCCCGGTGGGTCAATACCGAAAGTCGAAGCAGAATGCAGAGCTGCTTGGTGCAGTTCACCACCGTTTTGGGGAGGGTCTCGAAGACCTCGCTGGGAAATTTTCTCCGATGTCCCCTGACCATTGCAGCAAGCACCTTCTGTTCCTGTAGGGAGAAACCGGAGAGATCGGACTTCTCCAAAAGATAGGCGCCATGTTTCTGAAACTGGCTGTGTGAAACCGTGAGCCCGATTTCATGCACCTTCGAGGCCCAGCTGAGCATGCCGGTGTAACGCGACTCCTGGAGATTCCAACTCCTTTTTACCTGCTCGAGGAGCGCCAGCGCGGTCGCTTCCACGCGCTCGACCTGCTCCTGGTCCACATTGTAGCGGCGCATCAGGGTCTTCAGGGTAAGCTCGCGGGCATCCTCGTGCTGGCTGCGTCCCACCATGTCGTAGATCAAGCCTTCCCGCAGTGCCTCTGTCGAGACCTCCATATGTTCGATGCCGATCTGTTCGAAGATAGCCGAGAGTACGGCCAGACCCCCGGCAAATACCGGTTTTCTCTCCGCGGATACCCCTTTCAGCGCGACCTTATCGATGCTTCCTGCATCGATCAGCATCCGTTTCAGACGCTCCAGTGACTCACAGCAGATGCCGGTTTCACTCCAACCCTGCGCCAGGATGGCGCTGCCGATCGATTTGATACTCCCCGAGCTGCCAATTGCCCGGGTCCAATCCCCATCCCTGAACTCATACCTCACCGGCCGAATCTCAAGGCTGCAGGCGAGCTCGGCATCACGCATGGCTTGTGGGGTTATCTTGCCGTCAGCAAAGAACCTGCGGCTGATGCTGACGCAGCCCATATGCAGACTCTCCCGCTCATCGGGTTGATAACCCTGGCCGATGATCAGCTCGGTACTGCCGCCGCCTATATCCACAACCAGGCGTCTTTCATCCTCCGCGGCGAGCCCATGGGCGACCCCGAGGTAGATCAATCGCGCCTCTTCGCGGCCAGCGATGATCTCGATCGGATGCAGCAGGGCCTTTTCCGCTTCGCCGTGAAAATTGTCATCCGGGTGGATCTGGCGCATGGTGTTGGTACCAACGACGCGGATGTTCTCAGGCGGAAGGGGACGCAGTCGTTGGGCATATCTGCGTAGACACTCCAGGGCGCGTTCGGCTACCACTGGATCAAGACGCTTCTCTCTAGTCAGGCCCTCTCCAAGTCTCACTGTCTCTTTGATTCGATCGATGATCTGTAGATGGCCCTCGATGACCCGGGCAACAATCAAGTGAAAGCTGTTTGAACCGAGATCAATGGCGGCGATTGCCTCATCAATATTGACCTCTGGTATCTGTTGCGACATCTTCTCTAGTGACTCCATGGGTCCGACATCATATCAGGAATCAATCCCACTGGCCTGTTGTCCTATCTATGACTGACTGAGTCAGGTATCACACAGGGAACGCGGGTCTGCGATAGCAGGTCCCGATGCTCCTCTACTGATTACAAACGGGTGATCACAGGCCTGGGAGTGGTAGACTCCCGGAGTGAGTTTTAATATTTGCAGATACTATTATCTGCGGCGTTGATAGGTCCTGAATAATGAAGTTTTGCTGCCACTGCGGGTCCGAGGTCGGGGTTAAGGTTCCTGAGGGCGACAACAGACCAAGATATGTATGCGAGAGCTGCAGGTCTGTGCATTATCAAAATCCGAAGATTGTCGTCGGATGCATACCTGTGTGGGAGCAGCAGATTCTGCTCTGTCGCAGGGCCATAGAGCCACGTTACGGCTTGTGGACCATCCCCGCTGGGTTCATGGAGAATGGCGAGACCAGTCAACAAGGGGCCGCAAGGGAAACATGGGAAGAGGCCTGTGCCCGTGTGGAAATAGATGGGCTCTACACACTCTTCAATCTTCCGCACATCAATCAGGTCTACCTCTTATTTCGCAGCCGGCTGCTCGACCTTGACTTCGCCGCAGGGGATGAAAGCCTGGAGGTCAGACTGTTCGAGCAACAGGAGATACCCTGGGAGAAGCTTGCGTTTCCGGTAATCAAAGAGTCGCTAAAGCTCTACTACGCTGATCGCGAATCGGGCAGTTACCCGCTACGTGGCGGCACCATAGTGCGTGCCGCAGAGACTGCCCTTGGTTATCAGGTCACCCTCGATTAGCGCTGACACCCCTATTCCTGGACAAATCTGTGGCGTCTAGAGCCCCGTGCTGCCATAGCTGGGAACCAGGCGTACATTGTTTGCCACATAGCCATCATCCTTGTCACTCTTTTGGATATAGAACTCGAGTATGGAGTCTCGATTCGACATCACCTCGTCGGTGACCTCATCGGCGAGTTCGTTGGCATGACAGAAGACACTTTCGTAGGGAGAGCCCTCCTGGCGGGGGTCGATAATCCACATATTGGGATCGATGCGTTTCAGAAAGCGCAAAAATCCGTAACCTTTTTCGGGGAACCACTTTGCACAGACACCGCGGACGCAGGACCCCGGTTCGCCCCACTCGTTGCGTGGCTCGTAGGAGATCGGTAGCAGATCGGGAATGAGGAAACCGGAATAGTAGTCATCGACAAGCCGGCGTAACTCTTGGGATACATTGCGAAAGCCGAGCAGCTCGACACGACAGCCTCGATCCTGCAGAGCGGTGACGACTTGCAGAAAATCCCCGTCCCCTGTGACCAGCAGCAGCAGATCGAGTTTGTCTGATTGCAACATGGCGTCAACGGCCATATCCAGATCCGCATTTGCCTTGGTGGTGACATTACCCTCATCATCGGTATAGCGACGGACATTTTTTACGATGATCTTCCAGCCATATTCCCTGACCATTTGCTGATAGGTCAAGGCGCGGCGGCGATACTCAGGGTCCTCCTTGGACCGCTCCTGGTCGAAGGCGATATAGGTGTTGAGTCTGAGCAGCGAACCTCCATAACGCGCGGCAAACATCCTTAGGATGTCATAGCGCAATTGGTATCCACCGTTATAACGAACATTTTCGGCGTCGACAAACACGCCAATCTTGATATCTTGATGCAATGTTTAATTCCTGAGGCAAATGAATAAAATAACAGTGTTAGGCATTTTTTAAATGAAACAACAAACCTTGGCTTTAGGCTGCTGACAGCATCAACGTGCAAGCCACAGGGTATCAATCAGATCGTCTGCATGATCGATGGTTCATTTAGCAACAGCTGCAGACGTTAGTTGTAATGATGGAATACCAACCCAAACTAATAAGATAACCGAGAGATGAAAATCGTTTCGTTCGTCTTAATTTTTCTTGTAAGTTATTATACAACGGATTTGAGAATAATTTTAAATTGCGAGCTAAACTAACGCCTGAAACAGTGTGGGATATTCAGGCTATCGTTTGGTATCGCCAAACCGTTTACGAAAATCAGCGTAATTAACGTAGGTTTTGTCATAAAACTTACGATAAGATGGATAAAAACAAAAATGAAACCCAAAGGTGGGTTATATGACAGTCACAGATCTTCCTTCACATCAACGCATTACCGCGAGTGAGTTGTTTCTACAGGCCGATCGGCTGCAACCCAGCGTATTGGTGATTTTCGGTGCCGCCGGTGACTTGACCCGACGTAAATTGATACCCGCGCTCTATAACCTGGTCCGCGAAGAGGCACTGGATGAGCGCTTTGCCGTAATAGGCTATAGCCGTAGTCCGCAGAGCGATGATCAATACCGTGATCTTCTCTTCGAGAGTCTAAGGAGTTACTCCCGGACTCAGCCCATCGACGAAGCGCTGTGGCAGGGGTTCAGCAGGCGCATCAGCTATGTGCAAGGCAACTTTGAGGATCCCGAGGGTTACGCTGCACTGCGCAATGGCCTGGAGAAGATGGAGGCGCTCATCGGTAGCGAAGGCAACCGTCTCTTCTATCTGGCCACGCCTCCATCCGCCGCACCCATTATCCTCCACCGTCTCAGCGAGGCAGGTCTGTTGCAAGCGGGCGGTGCCGATACCCCCTGGACCCGGATTATCATGGAAAAGCCCTACGGACGCGATCTTGAGTCGGCGAGCGACCTGAACCGGATCGTCGCCGAGGTGTTGCAGGAGGATCAGGTCTACCGCATCGATCACTATCTGGGCAAGGAGACGGTACAGAATATCCTGGTCGCTCGTTTGGGAAACACCATATTCGAGCCCCTGTGGAATCGAAAATATATCGACCACATCCAGATCACCGCGGCCGAGTCGATCGGTGTGGAGGGGCGGGGCCGGTTTTATGATAAAACCGGTGTGGTACGGGATATGGTGCAGAGTCACTTGCTTCAAGTGCTCTCCCTCTGCGCCATGGAGCCGCCGGTCTCCTTTGCTGCCGATGATATTCGCGACAAGCGGGTAGAAGTGCTGCGCTCCCTGCGCCAATTCACATCCCAGGAGGTGTTCGAGAATGTGGTCTTCGGCCAGTATCGCGGTTATCGCGACGAGGATAACGTGGATTCGCAGTCACGAACACCGACCTATGCGGCGATCCGGTGTTTTGTCGATAATTGGCGCTGGCAGGGGGTCCCCTTTTTTCTTCGTGTCGGTAAACACCTCTCACAACGCCTGACTGAGATCTCGGTGGTATTCCGCCCCGTCCCCTTATGCCTGTTTGGGCGTGATGATGTCTGCCAGGACCTGGAACCGAATGTGTTGACCATCCGCATCCAGCCGGATGAGGGCATGGCCCTTAAGATCTCCAGCAAGCGGCCAGGTGGCGAGATGGAGGTGGCATCGGTGGAGATGGATTTCAGCTACTCGGAAACCTACACCCATCCGATCAAGGATGCCTATGAGCGGCTCTTGCTCGATGCGGTAAAAGGGGATGCAACCCTGTTTGCCAGGCGTGATGAGGTGGAGTTCGCCTGGCGCTTTGTAACGCCCATTCTGAGTAGCTGGGAAGCGGCGACGAAACAACAACCCGTGTTCTATGCCGAGGGTAGCGAAGGTCCCATCGAGGCGGAAAATCTGATAAGTCGTTACAGCCGTCAATGGCGGGAGATCAGCTGATGGAGCGTTACATTGTCGATCAGGCGGAGTTTGTCGAACAGGCGGAACGCTGGCTACTCAGCAAGATTCAGAAAGTGCTGGAGTCGTCGCAGCGCTGCCACCTGATGCTGGCTGGCGGGGCGACACCGCTGCCTCTCTATCAACGCCTGGCTGAGTGCCAGGAGATTCCCTGGTCGCACATCAATCTCTATTTCGGCGATGAGCGCTGTGTGCCGATCAACACCCCGGAGAGTAACTACTTCTCGGTGATGAACAGTCTGTTTCCGCACGGGGATCGTCCCGAAGGCATGAATGTCTACCGCATGTGCGGTGAAGAAGAGCCCGACAAGGCGGCAAGGGCCTACGAACTGGTGCTGCCGCAGAGGATCGATATCCTGTTGCTGGGTGTGGGTGACGACGGGCACACCGCATCGATATTTCCCGGCTCCGTGGTGTTGGATGAGCAACAGCGGCGAGTAATGCCGGCAATCGCCGTAAAGCCGCCTCTGCAGCGTTTGACAATCACCCCTGCTGTGATCCTCGACGCCCGTAATATCCTGGTATTGGTGCAGGGTGAAGAAAAGGCCGATGCGGTTCGCAGCGCCCTGGTGACCCAGAGTGTTCCCGCCGCCCTGGCACTGGGTGGGGACTGGTTGATGGATAACCAAGCCGCGCGATCGCTACCCAAAGATCAGCGCCTGGGTTTTTAGCGCTGGTTGTAAGCTACTCAACGACGAATAGGACGCAAAGGAACGACAATGCCAGAACAGAAGCAGTTTCATATCGGCCTCATCGGCTTGGGCGTCATGGGACGCAACCTGGCCCTCAACATGGAGGATAAAGGCTTTCCGGTTGCGGTATGGAATCGGCGCAGCGAGACAATCACCGAGTTTTTGGCGCATAACCGGGATAAGCAGTTTAGCGGCGATCCGGAGCTGGCCCGTTTTGTCGCCATGCTGGAGCGACCGCGGCGCATCCTCTTGATGATCAAGGCGGGAGACCCGGTGGACCAGGTGATCGATAAGCTGATCCCGCTGCTGGAACCCGGTGACATCATCATGGATGGCGGCAACTCATGGTTCGAGGATACTCAGCGCCGGGAGCGCTATCTTCGCGACAAGGAGATCCATTTCGTCGGTGTCGGTATCTCCGGCGGCGAGGAGGGGGCGCGTCTGGGGCCCTCGATGATGCCGGGTGGCTCTGTGGAGTCCTATGCAGAGGTGAGCGCGGTATTCGAGGCAATCACCGCGCAGACAGAGGCGGGGGCCTGCGTTACCCATGTGGGCCCCGACGGTGCCGGCCATTTTGTGAAGATGGTGCATAACGGTATCGAGTATGCCGATATGCAGTTGCTGGCAGAGGTCTACGATCTGATGGGTCGGGGCCTGGGACTCGACGAAATGGAGATGGCCGAGCTGTTCGAACAGTGGAACCAGGGGCCGATGGAGTCGTTCCTGGTTGAACTCACCGCCCAGGTGATGAAGACCCTGGATGGTGACAGCGGAGTGCCGCTGCTGAGCCTGGTGATGGACAAGGCGGGACAGAAGGGTACCGGGCGCTGGACCGTTCAGGCGGCCCTGGAACAGGGGGTTGCCGTACCCGGCATCGCTGCCGCGGTGGATGCGCGGCTACTCTCATCGATGAAGGCGCAGCGGGTGGCGGCATCCCGTCTGCTCCAGGGGCCCACGCTTAAGCCCCCGGCCGAGATGGAGTATCTGTTGGCGGATCTCCACGGTGCGATCTACGCCTCGAGAATTACCGCCTATGCACAGGGATTGGATCTGATACAGCGTGCTTCTGAACGTTATCAGTGGTCGATCGACCTGGCGGAGATTGCACGAATTTGGAAGGGGGGATGCATCATCAGGGCGCGATTGCTCGATCCCATTCGTGAGGCCTATGGCAAGGATCAAAAACCACGGAACCTGATGGTCGATCCCGCATTGGGTAGCCAGCTAGTGGGATTGCAAGGGGCCTGGCGCCGGGTGATAGGATTTTCCACCGTCGCCGGTATTCCGGTACCGGTAATGAGCGCTTGTCTCAACTATTTCGACAGCTATCGCACCGAGCGTCTGCCGCAAAACCTGATCCAGGCACAGCGCGACGCCTTCGGTGCCCATACCTATGAACGCGTGGATCATCCGGAGTGGGGTTTCGTCCATTCAGATTGGTAGCGAAGGAGTAGTACCCAAGGTGATTCCGGGGTGATCAGCGCACCGTTAAGAATAACAATTTCTGCATACCCACGATTCTCAGCTATGTAATCGGTAAGCGAACATTACTCCTGCCTACGGCAGTTTCTGGAAAACACTGGCATTCGGTGCATCGTCTGGGACCGTCTCTGTGGACTTGAGTTGTCCAGGAAAGTCGCTGTGAACCCATCCCCGGGCGATCGATAGAGACTCATGTGCTTAAATTAACAGCGGAATCAATGGCTGACTATGGTGAGTAATCAAGTAAAAATTTGCGTTTATTCGCGTCCATTTGCGGACTCTTTTTTGCAGAGTCACAGCAGTCGATCGAGCTACAGGTCCTGCCAGTCGGTCAGCAGCAGCCCCGAGGCGATACCCGCCAATCCGGCACCGATGACACCTCCCGCCACCGCCCCCGGCAGATTCTGGTGAATCACCTTCAACGCGTCTGCCATGGGTCCGGCGACACTCTCGTCGATAGTACCGATCATGACGAAGAGAGAGAGCGCGATAAAACCCGATACCCCGACACCCACCATCAGACCATCTCCCAGCGGCGGCAGCAGGTTGTCGTAGAGCTTAATAAATCCTGGAACAATGGCGACGTAGAGGATACCGGTGAGGGGACAGAGCAGGGCCACCGTGATACTTATCGATATGGTATCGGTAGCGCTGACAATCAACAGGTAGACGAGGGCGGCCAACCAGCCTGCACAGAAGCCCGCCAGGGTCTTGGCGTCCGCGCGATTGACCCTGGAGCCCATGGAGAACATACCGTAGAGGGCGCCGACAACCGCTCCTGCGACAGAGACCAGGACAAGGAGCCACAGCAGGTCCAGCGGTGGATCGCTGAGAATGAAATAGAAGATTGAGATCGGAGAGATGATGGTTGTCATCAATACCGCAAGCCGCATACTGCTGTAGATCAAGGCCCCCAGGGTGCCGGCAAGCACAGCGGCGAAGAGGCTGGAATTCACAGGGAGCTGCCAATGGTCTGCAAAAGCGGCCAGGAAGACAAACAGCATGGCGTAAAGCAGGCCGATGAAGGCCCAGATGGCGCCCCTGATCAGGGCTTCGACAAGTCGATATTGCGAGGTTGGTGGCGGATGCTGCATATGCATAGTATTAGGTGTAGGCTCAGTGGTCACTCGCGCTGTACATCTCCCTACCCTCAGAGAGTCTCAGCCAGCCCTTGACGATGCGATAGATCAACCAGACAGTATTGATAAACAGAATCGCGTAACCAATCAGGATAACCAGGGAGAGGAATCCGAACACCATCCATAGCAGACTGAACCAGAAAGTACGGATCTGCCATCTGAAATGCGACTCCAGCCAGCTCCCCCGGACATCGTCCCGTTTGACATAGTTGATAATCACCGCAACAAGAAAAGTAACAATAAACAGAAACGACAAGGCTTGCAGGGCATAGACCACCATGGCGATACTCTTTTCCCGGTCGCTGTTGTCGCTATTGACTGAGTTGCTCGAACTATTCATAGAACTATGGTGTTATTGACCCATCGATTATGCCAGATTAGAAAGCCCCTGTTATGTTATCCGTTTCATACCACCCTTTGAACCGCTGGATTTCATCCCCAGGTTGGTCCCGCTGTTGCCCAAATGAAGCATAAATCTGACCTATTTTCACAGCATTCGTATCCTGCCCCCAGTTTTCTGCCTTGATATGTACGGGGGGTGGGGTTATTCTCCTTGTGCCTTAAGGAGGTGCGGGATGCGCAGTACGGATAACAGGCTTTATATCAACCCCCCCATTTTCCTAACCTTGCTAGCCTGCCTTGTGTTTCTTTTGTTGCCGGCAGCCGCCAAGGCAGACAGACCGACGAAGGCGACATTGACTCTGCATGGCGATATGATCTGCCAGTTTCCCACCGGTGGTGATCATCAACTCAGCACGACAACACTCCCCATTCAGATTCCACAACAAGATGGTCCGATCGATAGTATCGGCCACTACCAAATGACAGGAACCATCTCAGGGGGTTATGCGCTGGGTGGAAAAGCTGTCTACCGGGGTACTGTTAAAGACGATACCTTGCTCCTGACCTTTGGACAATGGTATTACCAGGGGAAAGGAATGAACAACAGCTCGAGTTTCAATCCCACCACAGCAAGCCCCAGCAAGATCCCGTTGGAACCTGATGCTACCCTGGTGCGAGAGGTAAACGACCCTGCACCAATGCCCTGCAAGGGCAAGGTTACCTATAACCTCAAAATAGAGCCTGAGACCCAGACCTGGGACATCAAGCTCACAGGGCAAAGAAAGATCACATTCCCCTCTGCGAGAGGCGTAAGAACCGAAGATAATCGTCACATGCTCATCGACTGGGAACATGGCGTAACGTTTGACTACCAGCTTGCGGCACGGGTGGTATTGGAGAAAAAAAAGAAACGCTGGATCTTTCGCTCAGGCGTTATAACCGACTCGAGAATAGTCTATAAACATTTCATAGACAGCGACCATCTTGTAATCGATTCCATAAGCTGTGACAAATGTAGCGAAATCGATTCACTCAAGGGCAAAAAACTGAGTGGCGGTCTTGAAGGAGATCATATACTTAGACTGGCTTGGCCAGTGATTCGTCCGGTTGTTAAAGTCTCTTCCCACTTAAACCCCAAAATAAAATGTGCAGCGGGAGATAGCGATTGCATAGGAAGAAAGGCTCCCAAGAGCATGGATTCATCTATTGAAGAAGCCATTTTTCTTCTGCATGCCGGGCAACACGCCCTGCCGCTGAAAAAAGGCTCCTTTCAAAAGTCGGATAAAGTGACGACAGGTGCGAGTCCTGCTTCAGTGGAACACCGATATGTCATGCAACCTGTAGCACCCTAGGGCACAATATCCAACCCCATTGTGGCTCGGCGGTGACTATATTCAAGACTCGAATGGTGCCCCTGATCAGGCCCTTGATAAGCTGATATGCTACCCATTTCATACTATACTCAGTTCATCTGGGGGTGTTTCTTTGTATTCCGTTTTCAGCTCATGTTTTTATAGAAAGTTATATGCGCTACACAAGGCAGCTGGGCTGCTAAACGCTTTATGAAAAACATCTCTGTGACACGGGCTGTACGTATCCCCGATCCTCTCCGTATCAGTCGCTACCACAAGAGTCCCGAGCTTGGTCCCAGGGTGCTCTTCTTCAGTGGCGGCAGCGCCCTCAACGAGGTGAGCCGGGTACTGAAAAACTATACCCACAACTCGATCCATCTGGTTACCCCCTTCGACTCCGGCGGCAGCTCAGCCAAGCTGCGCCAGGCGTTCGACATGCCCTCCATCGGCGATCTGCGCAGCCGGTTGATTGCCTTGGCGGATGAGACGGTCACCGGCCACCCGGAGGTGTTTGAACTATTGACCTACCGTTTCCCCAATCAGGAGAGCGAGGGTGAGCTGTTGCAGCAGCTGGGATCGATGATCAATGGCAAGCACCCCCTGGTGGAGCCGGTAACCAATCCGATCCGGCGTATCATCCTCAACCAGTTGGGCTATTTCTACGACGCCATGCCGGAGAAATTCGACCTTCGCGGCGCAAGCATCGGCAACCTGGTGCTGACCGGCGGCTATCTCAACAACCATGAGCATCTCGATCCGATCATCTTTCTCTTCGAAAAACTGGTCGGGGTGCAGGGAATGGTGCGTGCGGTGGTGAATGACAACTACCACCTCTCCGCGGAGCTGGAGGATGGCAGCCGCATCGTCGGTCAGCATCTGCTGACGGGGAAAGAGGTCCCTCCTCTGGAGAGCCCGGTGAAGCGCCTGTGCCTCTCGCAGCAGAGAGACAACTACACCCCTGTGGCGTCCAAGCTGCGGAAGAAGAACCACAAACTGATCCAGAAAGCGGATCTGATCGTCTATCCCCCCGGCAGTTTCTATTCCAGCCTGGTGGCCAACCTGTTGCCGAATGGGGTCGGGGCGGCAATAGCGGAGAGCGGCTGTCCCAAGGTCTATGTGCCGAATCTGGGCAAGGATCCGGAGCAGCTGGGGATGAGTCTGGATGACACCCTGCGCCAGTTGATGCACTACCTGGGGCGGAACCCGACAACCCATGGCAACACAAACCTGTTGGACTTTATCCTTCTTGATACCAACAACGGCCAGTATGCCTCAGAACTATCTGCCGAGCTGCTGCAGGAGCTTGGTATCCAAGTCATTGATACAACCCTTGTCACTGAGCAGAGCGCCCCGTTCTATGATTCGAATAGGCTGGTCTCGGCGCTTCTCTCACTCACATGAGACTGGGCGTCTGAAGTAGTGCATAGGGCCATGCCGGGTCAACGGCAATTCCATGGTCAGACCAGGGAGATGTAAAGAGAGAAATCCCGTATATACTTTGATGATAATCTCGCTGCAGGCAGGATCCGGCGATGATCTGATTATAAATTGGGGCATCCTCCACCAACGATGACCTTGCCCTGTTCGTCAAGGCATCACAAAAGCCAGCAGGTTATTCATGATATTCAATGGTTTACTCGATTTGTCCCTACCCGGGCTTATCCTTCTTACTCTGGTTCTCACCCATATCACCATCGTCTCGGTGACCGTTTTTCTGCACCGCCACCAGGCCCACCGGGCCCTCGAACTGCACCCCATTCTGAGCCACTTCTTCCGCTTCTGGCTGTGGCTGACCACCGGCATGGTGACCCGGGAATGGGTGGCCATCCACCGCAAGCACCATGCGAAGTGCGAAACCGAGAGCGATCCCCACAGCCCGCAGACAAGGGGGCTGAGCAAGGTGTTGTGGCAGGGCGCTGAGCTCTATCAGGAAGAGGCGAAGAATTCGGATACCCTGGAGCGCTATGGCAAGGGGACCCCGGATGATTGGTTGGAGCGCCATATCTATCAGCGCCACAACTATTCAGGCATTGCGCTGTTATTGCCCCTTGAGTTTATCCTGCTCGGCCCGGCGGGGATCACTGTATGGGCGATCCAGATGATCTGGATACCCTTCTGGGCGGCGGGGGTGATCAACGGCATCGGACACTATTGGGGTTACCGCAATTTCGAAATCCCCAATGCGGCCACCAATATCGTTCCCTGGGGCATCTTTATCGGCGGCGAGGAGCTGCACAACAACCACCACGCCTTCGCCAGTTCGGCCAAGCTTTCAAACCGCTGGTGGGAATTCGATATAGGCTGGTTCTATATCAGGCTCTTCTCCCTCCTGGGTCTTGCCCGGGTACTCAAGGTGGCCCCCAGACGCGCCTTTGTCGACGAGCGTCCCCAACTCGATATGGATGCAATCAAGGCGCTCACGGTCAATCGGCTGCAACTCTTCAGCGACTACAGCCGCAAGGTGCTGAAGCCGGTGTTCCGCGATGAGATCAGGCATGCCGAGCGCCCAATCAGGCGACTCTACCGCAGTGCCCGGCGATTGGTACGACGGGACACTATGTTGTTGAGTGACAGCGACCAGATGCGACTGCAAGAGATCCTCGACACCAATGCGGCATTGAACAAGGTCTATGAATTCAAGCTCAAGCTGCAGGCGATCTGGGAGCAGCAGACCTCCAGCCATGAAAAACGCCTCGAGGCTTTGAGCCAATGGTCTGCCCAGGCGGAGGCGAGCGGGGTGGAGGCATTGCGGGAGTTCGTCTCAATCCTCAGATCATACGGCATGACCCCGGTGCGCTAACGAATGGCTGACTCGCTCAACAAGTTATGGCTCAAGGGACAGGCGGAAGAGGATATCTATATCGCCAAGTTGGAACGTGAACAGAACAAGGCTAAGAAGAAAAAGAAGTTACGTGGCAAGGTTGAAGATTCTGTTAACAAAAAACCTGGCCAGGATAAGCAATAAGTAAATGGTTCGCTTGAGCTGATATTTATGTGTGGCGCAAGATTCAGCAATCGGCCACAAGCGGACTTTTACGAGGAAAGCACATAATACGTTCCACGTCCCGTGCCTTTCGCCTGTATAAGGTTTAGTTTAACCAGCTTATCAAAATCCAGCTTCCTGGAAGCTAGACTGCGAGATGATATATTGCCGTATTCGCGTTGTGTAATACTGCCATGCTTTTCTATATAGGCCAGTATTTGCTTGTGATGAGGTTCCAGGCGCGGCTTTGACCTTGCCTGCTCCGGCAAAACTTTACGCACGCGGCGAAGCTCATCCAAAATGCCATCGGCAAAATATTCCAGCCACGCCGAAAAGTCGATATCCTCTTTCAGGTCGTAATAGTCGCCCTCAAGACCAACAGCCTTAAAGTAGCGGGTGATATTCCGGTTATAGTAATTCTCAAAGCTGAAAATTTCGAACAAATCCAACCCGGCCTTTCCTAAAATGGCGGTCGTAAGCAGCCTTGTTGTTCTGCCATTGCCATCAATGAACGGGTGGATAATTACGCATTGGCGGTGAAAAATCCCTGCCAGAATGATCGGGTCGATTTTGCCGATATTGCTTTCAATAAATCTGAACAAATCGCTGGTGAGCTTCTTGACGTCTTTGCTATCGGGCGGGATAAAGACCACCTCATCAATTTTCCGGGGATTGCGAATAATGACGGGGGCTTTGCGCAAAGCGCCACAATGTGCGGGGTTGTCCATTAGCCTATCAACAACCTGTCCCTGAATTTTCTCTAGCGTCTTTATATTCAGCTTGAATGTGCCGGAACGCACATCGGCATAGAGGGATTGAAGGGCTATGTTGTAATTAATCACCTCTCGCTCGGTGTCACGTACATTCTCTTTCTGGGTCTTGAGAAGGCGCTTCACATCGGTAAGAGGCAGGGGGTTCCCCTCAATGCTGGTCGAAGCATAAGAGGACAATTCCCGCGCCTCAATCTCCAGCTTGGCCAAATCCTGATCACTCAGGTGAAGCGATTTAAGCTCCCCCAATGACTCACCTATCTCACGGATGGTCGAGAGAAGTTTGTTGCTAATCGTGTATTTAGGCATCCAGCTCATAGCCTTAAATTAGCCGATAATAAGCCGTAAATCAATAAATGAACTAGCCGCAATATAGCCTTAAATTAGCTGTTATTAACGAATGAGTGACAGCGACCAGATGCGGCTGCAGGAGGTCCTCGACACCAATGCGGCATTGAACAAGGTCTATGATTTCAAACTCAAGTTGCAGGCAATCTGGGAGCAGCAGACCTCCAGCCATGAAAAACGCCTTGAGGCGCTGAGCCAATGGTGCGTCCAGGCGGAGGCGAGCGGGGTGGAGGCGTTGCGGGAGTTCGTCTCCATCCTCAGGTCCTATGGCATGATCCCGGTGCGTTAACGAATGGCTGACTCGCTTAACAAGTTATGGCTTAAGGGACAGGCGGAGGAGGATATTTATATTGCCAAGCTTGTGCGTGAGCGGGTCGAGGCCAAAAAGAAAAAGAAATTGGGTAAAAAGTTTGAAGATTCCGACAGCAAAACCCTTGAACAGGATAAGAAATAAGTTGTAGTAGTTCAGGCTTGATCTTAGAAACCCGCCCTTATCTGATTATGGTTTACTCACTCACAGCCTTGATTACTGCTTGAGGATTATTTTCTACAACTTTTAAGAGAACTCGTGCGGCCCCTCTAGGGCTACGGAGTCCTTGCTCCCAGTGTCTCAAAGTGCCAAGTGAAATACCAAAAGTGGCACAAAACCGTTGTTGGCTCATACCTGTTTTTTCACGAATGGCTCTTACATTAAGTGCTTCGGGTTTGTGCTCCAAAACCTCAGATTTCTCACCCTTTGCATGGGCAGCCGCATCCTTGAGGCCTTCAGATATTTCAGTGAATGCTTTGCTCATTTCTATGCCTCCAGAACACCACCAGTTCTTTAACCGCTTTTGCTAATAGCTGCTTTTCTTCGGTAGAAAGATTAGCTTTCTCGTTTTTACCAAAGGCTGCCAAGAGATACAGTGGCATACTTTCATTGTGAAAGTAGTAAATGACTCTAATGCCTCCACTTTTACCACCACCCTGACGGGCCCAACGTAGTTTTCGAATACCACCTGTCCCTTGGATAAGAACACCAGAATTAGGGTGCTCAGAGAGATAGGCAATTAGATCCGAAAGTTCTTCAGCTGACAGTAACCCACTGATTTTACGTTGGAATGGCGCTGTTTCAGCAATAGTTAACATTTATCAAGAATATACTCCAATGGAGTACTTTGCAAGGCGGCCATTTTTAACACTCAAAATCACCGGATGTGCGAAGTGGCAACGTAGCCGCATTCCGTGTGCATTTTGTTTGTTATGTTTTATTTCTTGATTAAAGAGCTAAAATAGTAACTCACATACATATAGTACTTATCAGGGTTGTCTAGTGGGTACGACAGCACGATAAAGTCTGAGTCAGTTTTATTCCTCAAGGTTGTTTTTCGAACAAGGACATTTGTAGTATTTTTTATACCAGATCTTTCTATATCTTCTCTTTCAATAAAGAAACCTGTTAAATTTTCGATTGCTTTTATTATTTCTTTTTCTGTAAATAGAACATCATCTTTGTAAACCAAACTTACATCAACTGTACACTCTCCTCGTTCTTCAAGCGTCAGAGCATAGTCAACCTCCATATATGAATGCAAAAAGGTATTCTTATATTCCTGATGAGGCGCAAATGTACCTTCTCTCTTTATAATTTTCTCAACTTCTTCGTTAGATTTGTGCTGATAGCAATATGCATCAAAAAGAGATATAAACTTACTTAAATATTTCCCATTCGACGTTATCGACTCTACTTTTACGGCCGAAACAGCTAAGGTCTCCTTAGCAACTCCATTTGGAAATATTGAATTGCTGCATAGGATTAATATTAAATACAGAATAGATTTTTTCAAAATTAAGTCCTTTGGATCGGCAGGCTAATCACTCCTGATACCATAACAGGTGATTACATTGCCGGCGTTTATTATCGTGTTATGCCGCTTGTGTAATGATACTCATTTGAAGTGCTTAGAAGTCAACCCATGTGAAGATGTCCTGTTTGCATGAAGTTATTCCCTAATCAGTCCACAATATTCTAACCGTATCGGTAAAAGTAGCGAAATGCGCAAACGTCCGCGATTGGCCGTTTTCTGCCCACCTAACCCCCTATCATATAATTCCACTTTTCAGAAGCAGTCCAACTTACTTAATCTGAGCAATTTGTCAGACGAGGTAGGATCACAGGTTTCGAATTGTCAGATCGACCAAGAGTTCCTACGTCTAATTAGTCTCTTTTTACAACTTGCTTAATAGATAGCTTCCCCTACCCCTGACTCAACAAACTCCTCAAATCAATAACCGCCGCATTGGCCCGCGAGATGTAGGAGGCCATCACCAGCGAGTAGTTGGCGAAGATACCAAAGCCGCTGCCATTCAATACCATCGGGCTGCTGATCGAACCCTGGGTGGCTTCCAGTTCGCGGATGATCTGGCGCAGGCTTACCAGGGCGTTCTTTTTTCTCAGGATCTCCTGGAAGTCGATCTCCACCGCGTGCAGGAAATGGATCAGTGCCCAGGTGGCGCCGCGGGCCTCGTAGAAGACATCGTCGATCTCCAGCCAGGGGGTCTGTACCCTGACATTGTCTGATGTGGTGGTGGATTGCGCGGCGGCGGGATCGCCGGCCAGGTCGGTGTTGATGCGCTCCTGTCCGACACTGGCGCTGAGGCGTTGGGAGAGGCTGCCGAGGCGCTTTTCGACTACCGCCAGCCAGTCACGCAGATTGTCCGCGCGGGCGAAGAACTGGGTGCTGGACTGACCCTGTTGGGAGAGGCCGCCGAGATAGCGTTTAAGTGCCTTCAAACCTTTTTCATACTCTCCCTCAGTGGAGGGAAAGATCCAGGAGTCGTTGCTGTAGTTGAACTGGGGTTCGGCGATGGCCAGGTCCTCGTTCTCCAGGGATTGGGATTGGGAGCGGCTCATGTCGTTACGCAGCGAGCGCGCCAGGTCCCGGGTCTGGGTCAGGGCACCGAACTCCCAGTTGGGGATGTTGTCGAGAAAGACACTCGGCGGTGTGATGTCGTTGCTCAGATAACCCCCAGGTTTATACAACAGGGTCTCCATGACGCTGATCAGGCTGGCGGTGGTGTAGGAGCCGGTGACCGGTTCCAGGTTCATCTCCTTGAGCATGCTGCGGGTGTTGTCCCGCACATCGAAGGGTTCGGGTACGCTGCTCCAATAGAGACCCAGGAAAAAGAGCACAACAGCAAGGGTGATCACACCAAGGCCGCTGCCCCAGATCCAGCCCTTCTCGCGGAATGTCTGGGGGTGGTAGAGGCGGGCGATGCGGTTGATCAGTTGCCTGCTGCCCTGGAGCAGTTTTCCAATAAGCGCTTTCACCGGTTTCAATCCCTAGTCTGATTTCTGTTGAGTGATTATCTATGGTAAACGCCCAATGCAGTCCAATGCTACTGTTTTCCCTCTCACACATGTTAATGACCTCGATCCCACGCTCCAGCGTGGGAATGCATACGGCAGGTAGAGCCGTAGTGAACCAGTTCCGCTTGCAACCAGCGTCCGGCGCTCTTCTTTCTCCGCCGCCCCGACTGCACATCCCTGTGCCGACGGGGCTACCGCGGCGTCCATGCCGCTGCTACGAAAGAAGAGCGCCGGACGCTTCTATGCCACCTAAATGACCTCGATCCCACGCTCCAGCGTGGGAATGCATACGGTGGACAGAATCGTAGTGAGAGAGGTTTGATGGGATATCCCATTCCCACGTAGGCGCATGGGAACG
>JBEVVR010000056.1:0-76544 GCA_040507035.1 Candidatus Thiodiazotropha sp. | reverse complement strand
TACCACCAAAGGGATCAAAACAGACCCTATAACCGATTCGGACAGGCTAGAATATGAGTAGCCAGAAGAGGCTGAATTTGAAGCGAGAATCGCCTCACATAGAGTAATTGAACATTGTATAAATTACGCCAGAACGAGAAAATCTTATTGATATATTAGAAATTTTATATATACTGCTGCTCATCATTCGACCAGCAGTATGAATTCGATGATTAAGCAGTACCTATTCGCAGCAGTTTTACTCTTCCTTAGCAGCGCTTACGCCGACTCCACATTGACCACTGATGACTGGGCCGATCTCTCCCACATCGCTCGCGAGACCCACTCTCCCATTCTGGTCGTCTTCAATACCGACACCTGCGACTACTGCAGGCGACTCAAGGAGGAGGTCATTGAACCCCTGGCTAAACAGCATGAGAGCAGGCAGCCGCTTATTCGGGAATTTAATATCTACTCAAACGGCAAAATCATCGATTTCAACGGTGATCCCATACGCAGTCGACAGTTCAAGAACCGCTATAAAATATTTGCTGTTCCCACGCTTATCATTGTCGACGCAGACGGAGAACCTTTGACCGATCCGATTGTGGGATATAACTCTCAGGATGAATACCTGGAGCTGCTGCAATCATCCCTGATCGCATCTTTTCAGGCCCTTGAATGAGTGCCAATCGATAGCGTCCCAGCAACTATTGGCTTAGCGGCTGAAGGGCTATTCCAACCATCCCCGCCTATAGGCGTTCGCAGAAATCCCGCAGGCTGAAGCCCTGAAGATTGCTATCCAGATCCTTCAGCAGTCCCAGTACTTTAAATCGCTCCCCCATCTCCGACGGCAGAGTCAGGCGCTTCACGCCCTGGACCAGGGACATATGCCTGGGTAGATCGTTCGGATCTGATTCAGCCAATAGGCTATCCAGACCGTTGGCGAGGAGAAAATGGGCCTGAGTGGTATAGCCACCCAACTTGAAACCGGCCTCCACCGCGGCACGGGCTAGGGCCGTGAAATCGACCTGACTGGTAATATCCTGGAGACCTATCCAGCGGAAGGGATCGTCATGGGCACGATGGCGATAGTGGCACATCAGGGTGCCTTGGCGACGTTGCGGATGATAGTACTCCGCACCGCTATAGCCATAGTCGATCAAAAGTGCAGCACCACGATCCATCACCCTTGCCAAGGCACCTATCCAGGCCGATTGTCGAAGATTGATTTCGGAAATATACCCCGTGGGCAGTTTCCCATGGGCCAGCATGATCGCCTCGACCGCACGCGCTAGATCGGGGGTTTTCGGGCGATCGAATTGCTCCCTCAGTGCCTCTCCGTCACAGACCACAAAACTCTCCTCGACCCCGTTCCCAGTGATACGAAAGCGACTCACCGGCATTGCATCCAGCAGCTCGTTGGCGATCACAGCACCGCTAAAACTCTGCGGCATCGTTTCCAACCACTGCACCCGATGGAGTAGATGAGGGACACGCCTCTCAAGGGTTTCCAGCTGTCGCGTTTTGAGTTCGGGACTGACCTCCATGATCAAGTAACATCCAGGGAGCCTGCCGAGCTTCTCCAGTTCTGCCAATAGATCGGATGCCAAGAGCCCCGACCCGGCACCGAACTCCAAGATCCCGCCAGCCTCAACCTGCTGCAATATCGGCTCAATTTGCCGAGCAAGACACTGGGCGAAAAGCGGCGATACCTCTGGAGAGGTGATGAAATCACCCTGCTCACCGAATTTACGGCTTCCGGCCACGTAGTATCCCAGCCCCGGCGCATAGAGGGCCATCTCCATAAAACGATCGAATGCAATGGCTCCATTCGCCTTCTCAATTGTGCGCCTTATATGACGCAACAGCCGTTCACTGACGGCCTGGGAGGTGGCATCCGGCATTGGCAGTGTTCTGCCATTGGTAACGGGTTTGTCGCTGAGACAGTCGGGCATATGTTTTGAAACCTTGCTTAGGGCCTTGATTGGCGCTTTTCAAACGCCACAGGGCCAATTGGATTAGTGGTAACAGACCCTAATCCGTTAGAGTAGATGTGACATTCAAACATGGAGTTCCTAGATGACGCAAAACCAGGTCGACTTATCTGGAAAATGTGCACTGATAACAGGCGCGGCACACAGGATAGGCGCAGCTATCGCCCGCCAGTTACACCGTGAAGGGATGAACATACTGCTCCACTATCGCCATTCGAAAACGGCCGCCGAACAGCTTCAGCGCGAATTGGAAACAGAACGTCCCCATTCGGTATGGCTGCTGCAGGCAGACCTGCAGCAGAAAGAGAGTTACAACTACCTGATCGACCAGACAGAGGCCTTGTGTCAGGGTCTCGACCTGCTGGTGAACAACGCTTCAAGTTTCTATCCGACGCCCCTTGGGAGCGCCACAGAAGAGCAGTGGGAAGACCTACTGGGCAGCAATCTGAAAGCACCCTTTTTTCTCTCCCAGGCGGCAGCGCCTCTGCTCTATCGCCGTCAAGGCTGTATCATTAACCTGGTCGATATCCATGCCGAGCGCCCCCTCAAGGAACACCCTATCTACTCTGTCGCCAAAGCGGGAAACGCCATGCTGGTACAATCCCTGGCAAGGGAGCTGGGCCCCGAAGTTCGTGTCAATGGCGTGGCCCCGGGAGCCATTCTCTGGCCAGAACAGGGTTTGACCGACGGGGAACGAGAGGAGATTCTCCAGCGCACCGCCTTGAAACGCGCCGGCACACCAGAGGATATCGCCCGCACTCTGTTGTTTCTCTATCGAGACGCCCCCTATGTTACCGGCCAGATTATCGCCGTCGACGGTGGCAGAACGGTGCAGCAGTGATAGCCTGCGATGGGTAACATGGAACAGATATTCGCCATCCAGTTAGAACCAGTGAGCCATAGATCATGACGGAAGTAACATCAGGCCTGAGATTCAGACAAAGCGTTGACCATATGGTCGATCGTGCCCTGGCACTTATGGAGTTGGATCCAGGCATCGCCAACGCTATCAAGGCCTCTACTTCAGTGCTCCAGGTTACCTTCCCGGTAGAGATCAGGGGCAAGCTGGAGATTTTTACCGGTTGGCGTGCGGTGCACAGTATCCACCGTCTACCGGCGAAGGGGGGCCTGCGCTACGCGGAAAACGTCGACCAACAGGAGGTCGAGGCCCTGGCCGCCCTGATGACCTATAAATGTGCCATTGTCGATGTTCCGTTCGGCGGCTCGAAAGGTGGGCTCTGTATCAATCCGAATAACTACACACGGGACGAATTGAAACTGATCACACGCCGTTTCGCCCGGGAACTGGCTGCCCCTGGATTTCTCAATCCCGCGACCAATGTGCCTGCACCCGATATGGGTACCGGACAGCGCGAAATGGCCTGGATCGCAGACACCTACAAACACCTCTATCCGGAAGAGATCAACGCCCTCGCCTGCGTCACCGGAAAACCGGTTGCCCATGGAGGTGTGAACGGTCGCACCGAAGCAACTGGGCGCGGGGTTCAATTTGCCCTACAGGAGTTCTTCAGACACAAGGAGGAGTTGAATGCCACTGGCCTGGATGGTGGCTTGGAGGGTAAACGCATCATCATTCAGGGCTTGGGTAATGTGGGCTATCATGCCGCCAAGTTCCTATCCGAAGAGGACGGCGCTAAGATAGTCGGCATCATCGTGCGCGATGGTGCCATCTTCAACCCCGACGGCATCCATATCGAGGAGGCCCACTACCACCGCTGCTCCCATGGAGGGGTAAAGGGATTTGCCGGTGGCGACTATATCGCCGCAGGCGAAAAGCTGCTGCAGCAGGAGTGCGACATCCTGATACCCGCCGCCATCGAGGGCGCAATCAACGAAGACAATGCACCAAATATTCAAGCCAAGCTGATTGCCGAGGCAGCAAATGGTCCTATCACTTTTGAGGCCGACCGTATTCTCCGCAGCCGTGGCATCACCATCCTCCCCGATGCCTATGTCAACGCCGGGGGTGTGGTCGTCTCCTATTTCGAGTGGATCCGCAACCTCAGCCATATGCGTTTTGGGCGCATCGAGCGTCGTCTGGATGAATCCCGTGGCAGACATGTGGTTGCGGCATTGGAAGAGACCACGGGCAAACAGGTCCCTGAGTGGATCAAAACCAGCCTGGCAAGAGGGGCTGACGAATTGGACCTGGTACGTTCGGGTCTCGACGATAGCATGCGTCTTGCCCTACAAGAGATTATCGATATCCGCAATCGAAAACCCGAGCTTGAAGATTATCGGACTGCCGCCTATGTGATTGCCCTGCAAAAACTGGCACGATCCTATATCGATATCGGCGTTTGACCGAAACCACGAAAAACACTTTACAAATTGAGGTATTTGTATAAGAATCTACTTCATACGCCAGTTACGGATTTTTCCGTATCAGTGCTGAAGGGAGTCTGGCGATATACGCAATGTTCATCGCGCACATGGAGGAGCGAATCTGGTGGGCAACCCCAATACCCTGTTTCAAGGTTTAGACGTCATCGAATTGAATAGAGGCAAGAAATATGCCTTGGGTTCGTTCGTTGGCGAACTCCCCAATCCCAGCTAAGCGGCTGCAGTTGCTTGCTTAGGTTGGCAGATTGACCAGCACGTCTCACTGAAGATACCAGTCCACATCATCATAGATCAGAAATGATAGTGATTATCACAAATGAAAAGGAGTTCAAGCATGTCACTAATGGAATGGGCAGATGAAAGATACGGCACCAATGTCGATCTCTGCGACACCCAGCACAAAGAACTTTTCGACCTCGTCAATGCCCTCAATGATGCCGTTCTCAGCAGAGACCGCAGTATGATCGGTAAGCGTCTTGATGGCTTGGTCGATTTTGTCGTTAAGCATTTCGAAACCGAGGAGCGCTTGATGCAAGAGCGCGGTTACAGCGGCCTTGAACATCACAAACAGGAGCATGATCTTCTAGTGCGCACATGCACCGATATTCAGGACAAGTTTCATACAGGTGAGATGGATATAGAAGATGCCACCATGAAATATATAAAAAATTGGCTCGACCATCATATCCCGGTGATCGACAAACTATACGGACCCGCTTTGAGCAACTAAAAAATAACGACAGTTTTGATGACAAGCCACATTTGGCTTCATCCTCGCGGGACCTACGAGTGCCCCCGACGCGTCGGTCCCGCTTTTTTTATCCCTTCATGCAGAGTGAAGAAACGCTCCAACACGTTTAAATCCTGGGTTTTTGTCATTGCCGGCATGCTGCGAATAAAGATCTTGCCATAGGGTTTACTCAGTAACCTGGGATCACAGACAGCCAACACACCCCGATCCTTCTCGTCACGAATCAATCGGCCCGCTCCCTGTTTCAAGGCAATCGCTGCCTGCGGCAGCTGATACGCCATAAAGGGATTGCCGCCACGTCTGCGCATTGCATCGATACGCGCCTGAAGTACCGGATCTCCCGGTGAAGCAAAGGGCAGCTTATCGATAATCACACAGGAGAGAGCCTCCCCACGTACATCGACGCCTTCCCAGAAACTTGAGGTACCGAGCAATACCGCGTTACCGAGGGTACGAAACTGCTCCAGCAGTTCATTGCGTGGCGCGCTGCCCTGAACCAGCATGGGATAGCTCAACTTCTCTTTCAAGTAGTCAGCCGCCTCCTGTAGCGCCCTATGGCTGGTATAGAGCAGAAACGCACGACCACCGCTTGCCTGCAATATGGGCAGGGAAAGATCGGATACGGCACGGTTGAAATCTGGGCTGCTGGGATCCGGCAAACCCTTTGGCAGATACCAGACTGCCTGCTGTGGATAGTCGAAGGGGCTGTCCCAGCAATGGGTTTCCGCATCGCTCAATCCAAGTTGCTGGGAGAAATGCTCAAAACTGCCGCCCACCGCCAGGGTAGCGGAGGTGAACACCCAGCAGGCAGGATGATCGTTGATCACGCTCTGAAATATATCGGCAATCTCCAATGGGGTACGATTCAAGCGAAAACTCTGACGGTGTGTTTCAAACCAGCGAATCGACGCCTCATCACTGTTCTCTTTCAATAGACGCAGTCGCTGTAAAACGGTCTCACAACGTTCATTGCAGCTGTCGAGCCCTTTTCCCCGACCCTCCACACTTCCCAGGGCCTGCGATAATCCTTCTATGGCTTGCAGCAAGCTGTCGAGATGGGCAAGCACGGAAGGATTGCCGGAAACCTCGGACCAAGCTCCCCGTCGCGGCTCGAGACCGAAGGCAAGACGCAGGTCCCGGGTAACCTGCTGCAGTCGCTCTGCACGCTCGGGAATCTCGGCAACATCTTTTGCTTCACGATGGTACTCCGCTATTGTGTCACGGGCGAGTTCAACCAGTTGGCGCCCGCTAACACTGTCGCCGAAGAAATTCCCTGCAATCTCTGGCAACTGATGCGCCTCATCAAGGATAAAGCAGTCGGCCCCCGGTAGGAGCTCACCAAATCCCTCCTCTTTTAACGCCATGTCCGCACACAGCAGATGGTGATTGATTACCACCAGATCCGCCTCTTGGGCACGCTTTCGGGCTTCCATCAAGTGACAAGTGCTATAGCAAGAACACTCCTGTCCCAGGCAATTGTCTGTGGTTGACGTGACATAGGGCCAGATGAGCGCATCTTCGGAAATCTGTTTCATCTCAGAGATATCTCCGCTTCTGGTGGTCGAGGACCATTCACGGATCATCTGTAACTGGTTGAACTGCTCCCGGGTGAGTTGCACCTCTTCGAGTAGGGTATTCTCCATACGGTGGAGGCAGAGATAGTTGGCTCGTCCCTTAAGCAATGCGGTCGACACCGGGCTCGAGAGGCTCTGCCGTACCATCGGCAGATCGCGATGGAAGAGTTGGTCCTGGAGGTTTTTGGTACCGGTCGAGATGATGACCTTGAGCCCGGACATCAATGCCGGAACCAGATAGGCAAAGGTCTTGCCGGTACCGGTACCCGCCTCACAGATCAGCACCCCACTCTGATCCATAACCCGGCTCACGGCCTCTGCCATCTCCTGCTGCTGAGGACGGTAGGAAAAGCCCTCGATACGCTTGGCCAGCCAGCCCTCGGGGCCGAATATCTCAGCTATGTCTGTCATCGATCTCTTAGGGCCTGTCGACCCTAATCTGCCTGGTTATCCCAGATCTCGGGTTCGAGGCCATCTTCACGGGTCCAGGCAAGACGACCGATGACCTTGAATCGAGCCACCGACATGGCACCTCGTTTTGCCCGGTTACTGCTGCTCTTGCCCACATACTCGACAATATCGTCTCGTTCCGCTTCATAGATCTCATAGGGTTGATAATCCTCATCCATGAGTACCAGCACCACGCTGTCCCAATCCTTATCGAGTTTTAGTTGGCCTATCCTTTGGCCCGATTTACTTTCATCGAAAATAGTCCTGGATTTAATCTGAATCTGTTTGTCACCCCGGGCAGGATCGATTGCATTGTAGCCACCCTCGGCCTGGGGTTTGGCTTCCAGCTGGAGCAACTTGACCGCATCGTATTCGGCAATTTCATTACTGATGCCAGGCAGCGGTTTGCCCATGGTACGACGGTACTCCGCTGCCAGTACCCGGGCTTGGGCAATCAGTTTGTCGGCGGCATAAACGGTCAAGCCTCAGCTCCTTCACTCTGCGGGAATTGAATTCTGCCTGGATTGTAGCCTATCTGATACCCGTCAATAAACGCTGATTGCTTTTTTAGCGGTTATCGACGTTGCGCTGGTGTGGCTTCAGCGCCATTGGAACCATCTTGAGATATCAGGCATTGGAGATTATTTGCGGCTCTTCAACGATCTCTTGCAGAACCTCGGCAAAGGGCCTGGGACGTCCAAAATGATAGCCCTGAGCGAAATCGACCCCCATTTCATGCAAGGCCTTACCGATAGAGGCGTCACTCACATGTTCTGCGATCACCATTTTGTCCATGAAATGGGCGAGTTCCATGATTGAAATGACCATTGCCAGATCAGCCGTATTCTGAATCATCTCGCGCACGAAAATGCCATCGATCTTCACGTAATTGACAGGAAAATCCTTGAGATAAGAGAAGGAGGCAAAGCCCGACCCAAAATCGTCCAGATAGCAGGAGCAGCCCATGGATCTGACCTCTTTCATGAATGCCACCGTATCCTCGATGTCTCTGGCAAGCGCGGTTTCAGTGATCTCAAAGCCGAGCTGTGAAGCGGGTATGGACGATTTACTGATGCACTCCTTGAGGTATTTTTTAAATTCACTTTCCACCACGGATTTGGTCGAAAGATTGAGAGAGAAACTGACCTCACTATGCAGTTTTTCAGCATAAGGTGTAATCGCTTCGAAGAAATGATCGATCACCCAATGGTCAACGGAACGCATCAGGTCGTACTGCTCTGCGATTTTAATAAAGCGTTGAGGAGGCTGGGGCTCACCTTTGTCATCGAGTATACGCAGAAGTATTTCGTAGTGGGGGTGCAACTCTGCGTCCTGTTTAAGCGGTACGATAGGCTGTGCAAACAGTACCATGCGATTGTTCGCCAAGGCTTCCTGAATGGTCGGAATCGTCTGGATAGTCTGCATGTGCTTCTGAAATGCGGAATCCGAGGCTGAAAAGATCCGAGTGCAGTTTCTGCCATTCTCCTTGGCCATAAAGCAGGCTGATTTTGCAGCCTGTAGCAGTTCGCTGGTGCTGGCTTGCTCCCGAACATCGATCTGTACCACACCGAGACTTGCCGAGACCGGTATCAGTCGATCGTCCCAGCTAAAGCGATACTCCTCGATCGCACGACGCAGTGATTCCGCGGTCTGGAATCCCCTGTCAAGGTCTGCGTCTTTTATCAATAAGGCGAACTCATCATCTCCGATGCGCGCTGCCATGCCGTCTTTGCTGAGATAGCTTGTGAGTATCGAGGAGACCGTCTGCAACAAGCTGTCGCCTCCATCCAAACCGCACAGATCGTTGACCACATTGAATTTATCCAGGTCAAGCAGCGTCAGTACATGATGACTAGGTTCACTATCCGTTTCTGCCAATATTTCATGTAGATTTCGTTCAAAACTACGGCGCGTGAACAAGCCGGTCAATTCATCGATGGATGACTCATCCTTGATCTGGTTATAGCTGGTTAACAGGATGCGATCGATAGCCCTGTCCACTATGGGCTGAACCCGGTCCTGCATGACATTGTAGTCGCCGCTCGCCACCAGCTTCGCAAGCTCAAAATCGGAAATATCGAGTGCTTTCAATCCATTTCCGTCAACAAACAGAAAACGGCTTGAATCGCTGTTCTTCCAGGCCAGATAGAGCATTCGCTTACCTGAATCCGCTACCATCCAGGTATCGATCGCTAAGGCTTTGACTGCCTCTATCGATGCTTCATCTAGCTGACTATCTTTGGCTTTTACCGCACTATTGATCCTATCGCTGAAGAAGTTAACAAGCCAATCATCATCAACCTCTATGCGCTGTTCAATGAAAGGAAGTGCCGCCTCCTCTCCCTTGGCAAGCGCGGTCTGTAGTTCAATCGCAAAACTCCGGCTAGCCTCCGGGTAGACAGGATAATCCCGGAATCCCTTTCTGATAAGCGAGACCAGATCGCGAATCTGGTTATTGCTCATTTCGCGCCCGCTTGCTCGATTGAGAAAGAGTTTTTCAAGAATTTGAATAACCCGGGAATAGGCCTTCCAGGAAGTACTCTCTTCACCACCAACCGCATAGGTCTGCACCAACAGATTTACCCATCCGAATTGAAACAGGCGTGCTATGGCACTGGTTATCGATTTTCCCAGCAACTGCTTTCGCAGGTAGGAGAGAACCGTTTGCTCCGCGGCAATCAGCTGTTCATCCTTTTCACAGTGGTCGATAGCGATCTGGCGGTTGCGATAGAATTTTTCCAGCTGCGTATGTTTCAATGCCTCGAGGGCCTGGGTAACATCGGTGACACTGCTCAATTTATTGCTGTCAATGGCATCCAGGAGCTGGGAGATTCTCGCCATCTCACGAACATGAGCGATCTGTGTACCAACCGTGAAATAGGGGATCAACGACTCGACGGTATTGAGCAGACGCCTAACAGGATGTTTACTGTTCTCCAACAACGAGGGATCATTCACCACCTCTTGGATGATTTGGATCTCCAGTCGGCTCAATAGATCTTTCAGTTCGCCAGGCACCAGAGGATCATCACGCAACGCTGATACGAGTTCCTCTCCCGTACTGATCGCTGCGCTGACCATGGGGTCTATCTTTTGGCTTGCGGCAGATTGACTGAGCAGCTCATGCTCAAGCTGCTTGAGTACCGAGGAACCGAATCTCAAGGGCAGGTTGTTCAGCGATTCAATGATCTCGGTCTTGCCTATGCCGCCAACTTCTGATTCCGAAGTGGCCTGATCTGGGTGACGCTGGACATCGAACAGCTTCGATAGATGTTGCAGAACCTTGCCCACATTTGGATGGGAAATCTCTTTGACTGGATGATTTGTATTAATCTTGCTCTGATAGTCTGAGGTAAAGTCTATGCCTCTCTTTTTGAACAACTCCAATAGCTTTTCATAGAACTCATCCAGCCCCGTGAGTACTGTCTGCTGAAATACATTTAGCAGCAGGTGAAAACCGTTAATTTCCAATTCAAACCTATCCACTGCATGTTTTAAGGCATTGAGCAGGCTGATCGGTGAGAGTGGATTGTTCTCATCCTTGATCGTATGCGCGGTAAGATAGGTGAGTGAGGTCTCTATATGGTAGAGGTTTCGAGCCAGTTCTGTCTCGATCTGTCTGGCAATATCATTGATTACCACCCAATGGTCGATCTCAACCTTTTCAACCAGCTCCAGTTCTTGATCGGCTCCCGTTGGTGAGGCGGCATGGATACCCGCCAAACAACCCAAGTCATTAAATCCCTTTTCGACTTGACCGAGGTAAGCAGCGGAAATCTCGGCTTCTTCCCTTTCCAGTGCCGTCATCAACAGAATCAGTCCCGATTCCTCTTGGGCAAACTTGGGTTCGTTGACGTACTCCAGCAAAGCCACTTTAGTCTGGGCGAAAAAAGAGGCCAATAAGGGATTGAGGTAATCAAGCAAACGACTTCGGATCTCATCAAGCAGAGGGGGTATCGCTGTTTTATCGAGTGCGGCTTGATCGTTGTTCTGCTGTTGGCGTTGGGATTGAAGATAGCTGTATAGGGCCTCGCCCTCCTCGTGATCGACGACGCTTCCACCCAGACCCTGGTTATTCAGAAAGACAACAGCGATGCGGATGCTCATGTCTGCAACAGTCAGCACCGCCTCTTGGCGATCGGGTTCGGCGATGTACCCCCCCGGCAAAAGCTTATTCAGTCTGTCGTCACCACAGGAGAGATAGACCCCGCCTTGGGAAAAATTACAGATCTTGCACTCATCGAAGCTCTGTTCCCGAATGGCAAGACCTGCCGGCAGATCGATCTCCAGCCTCTGATGCCTTCTGCGGTTATTCATTGATAATCCGTTGCAAAAGCCACTCCTGGCTATATTGTATATCTTTTAATCAATTTCCGATTATCGGATTATCGGCGCGAAGTGAGAGAGCTTGAAACAAAAATAGTGGTAATCTGTGAACATTGCAGAAGGAGATCTGGCGATTAAACCCTTACGTTAACAAGGAATTACCCCTGATTGAGATGGCAATCGAGGTAATCTGCACCTCACTGGCAGCTAGAAATTGTTGCTGGATCTAATTAAACAGTCGCTGGAACCAGAGCACGCCATCTTCAACCAGTGAACCTGAACGGGCACAGGGCGCCCTGGATTGAGGCCCACTGCCACTGATGAAAGGATATTCCTGAGCTTGCGGACAACCCTCCCCAAGCAGCTTTGTTTTAGGGTCGATCGCCAGCAATTCCACACCCAGCGGCCGATTCGCCTGCAGCGGCGAAATCCCGATCGCATTCATCAACCTGGCCCAAACCCGCATTGCCCCCGAGGATCCGGTGAGTCCGGTGGGACCGTTGTCATCACGTCCCACCCAAACCACCGCGACACGCTTCTGGTCGAAACCGGCAAACCAGCTGTCGCGCAGCTTATCTGTCGTCCCGGTCTTTCCCGCCACCTCGACCCCACCCGGCAGCAACCATTGCAGCGCCTTGCCGGTACCGCTGCGGGTCACTTCGACAAGGGCATGGCGGAGTAGATAGACCGCCCGGCTATCGACCCTTGACTCGATGGAGAGTGGATAGCGGGACAGGGGGTTACCCTTCGCATCAGTCACATCGCGAATCGATTTCAGGGTGGCGCCAAAGCCGCCATTGGCCAGGGTCTGGTACATCTGGGTCATCTCCATGGGGGAGAGGGAGACCGCACCCAACAGCAGAGACGGGTAGGATTGCAGAGGACGACGGATGCCCAGTCTGTGGAGATTGTCGATAACCTCGTCGAGCCCAATGGTGAGACCGAGACGCACGGTAGCCTGATTGAACGATTCCGTGAGCGCCTGCTCCAGGGTCACATCCTCATGACTCTGATTGTCATAGTTTCTCGGGGTCCAGATATCCCCATTCATGCCCTTGATCTGGATCGGCCTGTCTTCCAGAGGCGTCAGCAGATGGTAGTCACCGGGTTGGGTCAAAGCGCTGAGATAGACCGCGGGTTTGATCAAGGACCCCACCGGTCGTACCGCATCCAGGGCACGGTTGAACCCGGCGTAGCGGGGATTTCTGTCACCCACTACGGCAAGTACCTCTCCTGTCTCTGTATCCGCCAGGGTCAATGCGCCCTGCAGGCTCCCGGAATCGATAGCGTACTGGCCCTCCAACTCCTTGAGTTGTCGCGACAGTGCCGCTTCGGCCTGCTGCTGAAACCAGGGATCCAAAGTCGAAAATATTCTTAACCCACCTGCACTTAGGTCTTCTTCCTTGTAGTCTCTGCGCAGCTGACGCTTGATCAGGTCCATAAAAGCCGGACTGCCCGAGCTCTGTAGGTCACCCTGCTCCACACCCAAAGGCTGTTGTTCGGCCTGTTGTGCCTGTTGCTGAGTGATCACACCCTGCGCCGCCATCAATTGCAGGATCAGGCCACGCCGCTTTTTCGCCTGCTGGGGATTGCGCCTCGGATCATAGGCGGAGGGTCCTCTGACCAGGGTCACCAGCAGTGCCATGCGTGGCAGGTCAAGCTCGTGCAGGGGCCGATTGAAATAGAAGCGACTGGCGAGGGCGAATCCATGGATCGCCTTACCCCCCTGCTGCCCCAGATAGATCTCGTTGGCATAGGCTTCGAGGATCTCATCCTTGTCGTAGCGCAGATCCAGAATCAGCGCCATCACGATCTCGTTTAGTTTGCGCCAGAGGGTACGCTCCGCACTGAGAAAGTAGTTTTTTACCAGCTGCTGGGTCAGTGTACTGCCGCCCTGCACCACCCGCTTGGCTGCCACATTGGCCCAAAGTGCACGCCCAATCGCCATAAGGTCTATACCCATATGGCTATAGAAATTGCGATCCTCCACCGCAATCAATCCCGATACCAGCAACTCCGGTAGTTGCTCACGACTGAGCAGTATTCTGTCCTCACCGTGGGCCGATGCGAGACTGCCGATGAGCCTCGGTTCGATTCGATAGTGTCCGACCGGATCCCCGCTTCCCGCACGCTTTAACGAAATGATCTCGTGACCATTAAGGGTCACCTCAAGATAGTCACTGGGCCGATCGATATCGGGAAAACGGAAGCCACGGGTGCGGATCAGGTAGCGCTCCCTATAGCTGGAGTACTCTCCTGGATTGTCCGGGTGTTTTACCCGGCGATAGCCGAGACCTTCAAGGGTCTGCTGGAGGTGAATTTTGTTCACAGCCCCACCGGGGTATAGATCCAGGGTTCGGCTATAGACCTTTGCCGGGATATCCCAGCGTCGCCCCTGAAATTGGCTTTGTAGAAGCTGATCGAGGTAGAGGGTATAGAGAATCGCAGCCAGAAACAGGGTGACAAAACCCAGAAAAAGCCACCGTTTCCAGTGCCGGGTTGCACCGCGATTACCCTTGGACTTGCGCCGTTTTACACCTTTTTTTGCCATACTCTGCCGCTGTTAAATCTTCCAACCAAGCTCTACCAACCAGGATTGATTGTAAAAAGTGATTCATCTATCGACGGACACTTTGTTGTAGCTTGCCTCTTGACTAAAGCCCAGACTTATGCGTTAGATTCCTAAAAAGTCAATACGTGAATCAAGTCTCAAAATTTGTGGCCGCTATGTTGGTTTGAAGTGCACATCTTAGCAGGGAGTTAAAACCAGATGCGATCCAGAGTTCCATTTAAGAATTGGCTGCTGACAATAGCGCTCATAGCGACTGCTTTTATGCTAATGGGTCAGAATGTCATGGCAAGTGACATGGATGAGGATCTCAAACTACGCAAGAGTCTCGAAAAGCGTATTGCAGAGCTTTCGAAAAGCAAAAAATTACGCAACAAGATGGTCAAAGAGGGACGAGAGCGAACCATTCTCTGCTCAACATGTCACGGAGAAGATGGTATAGCGACCCAACCCTTGGCCCCCAATCTGGCGGGACAGAATCCTGTCTATATCGTCGATCAATTTCAGCGCTTCGGCGACGGTAGACGCAATGACTATCTGATGAGCAATCTGGCCAAGACCTTCAGCTTTGAAGACAAGATCAAGATTGCGCTCTACTACTCCGACATGGAGATGAAGCCCTCAGGTGGGGGTAATGCCGAACTGCTTCCTAAAGGCAAAAAGATCTACCAGGAATCCTGTGTCAAATGTCATGGGGAAAACGGACGCGGCCAGGAAGGCTATGCCAGACTCGCCGGCCAGCGCCACGACTATGTTGTGAAGATGCTGAAAGAGTTCCGTGACCGCACCGGTAAGCGCACCAATGTGTGGATGTCCGGCGTAGCGATTCGCCTCACTGATCAGGATATGGATGCTGTAGCGACCTATCTGGCGAACTTAAAGTAGAGCTGTCTCAATCCCACCAATCCGATTGCTTCATTCTGCACTGGCAACAATTCAGGGTAGCGCGGCATGTCCGGCAGTGGCGCCCTGGCGGCAATCATAGGCGCACTTGATGATCTTTTCCGTCAGTGGAAACTGCTCAAGACGCAATTTCAAATAGGCGTACAACTCACCCAACCAGGGCGGTCCATTCCGGGTCGGGGCAATCTCCTTGTGACGCAAGTCATAGGGTGCGATCAGAACCGCTGACTGATCCAAGCCCACCATTGCCACCAGATAGAAGAGTTCCTCGATATAGCGATTGCCAATCGCCAGGCAACCCGCGGACCAGGCACTGCCGTGAATGAAGATATTTGAACCGGGGTTGGTTCGCCCCTCCCTGGTCGCATTCAGCCAATCGAAAGCGTTGGGATAGTTGAGTTTCATCGAAAGATGGAAGTGGCTGTTGGGATTGAGTTCCACGATGCGGTAGAAACCCTCGGGGACCTGTTTATCCCCTTCGCGCAATTTCGGCCCTACTCCGCCACTGGCGGCAAAAACGGCATAGTCGTGAACAAAATGCCATTTATCCTTCTGGTAAGCCCAGAGCTCGAGGCGTCGATTCTCTTTCAGTGCAATGAGTTGTATTCGCTGCGGTGGGTAATCGACCGCAGCACGCTCGAAGCGGGCCTGCAATCGCTGTTCAACACTGGGGCCGAGATGACTGAGCACTGATTCAAGCTCGGCATCCTGCGCTGCCCAGGCAGTGTTCACAATCATCCCAAGTATCAACAGCAGCCGTTTCATACTCCGCCCTGCCTGGCCAGCACCCGTTGCACCCATCTGCCGTAGATGAGATCCGAGATTTTGTGCAAGGCCTCAATCTGCTGATCGATCGAGTTTAAGATAACCTTGGCCGATTGACTGCAACTCGAATCGAGCAACAGATCACTGCCGTAGCGCTCAATCCAGTTCTCCACCATCTCCCGGGTCATCTCGAGATGAAACTGCATACCGATATGGTCGCCCATGACAAATCCCTGTTGTTGAAAACAGTCGCTTCGCATCAGATGTCGGCTGCCTGCCGGTAAAGTGTAGGTATCCGCATGCCAATGAAAGGCGGTGAAGGGATTGGGGATACCCTGCATCCAGCCTCCATGTTCACTTTCAACCGACATCTGCACCGGATGCCAACCAATTTCCATACCCTCTCCCCGGGTAATTTCGCCCCCCAGCGCCTTGCTCATCAATTGAGCACCGAAACAGACACCCATCACCGGTAGATCGAGGTCAAATGCCTTGCGGATCAGCTGCAACTCCCCATCTATCCATGGCAACTGGTCGTTGACACTGACGCCCGCCCCCATGAAGACCAGGGCCGAGACATCATCCGTACGCTGCGGGATGGGATGATCCTCATCGATACAGACCATCTCCCAGGGTATGGATCGCGACTGCAGAAATTCACCCAGATAGCCGGGATGTTGACAAACCAGGTGACGGAATATGCGGATCGGCTTCATTCAGACCTGTAGTTATTGTGTGGCTCGATAGGGATTCTAACCCGAATGACTCCCCCGATTCAGCCTCTGCCCATACCACATAGCGCAAGTCGCCCCCCGGCAGCAGCGCCCCGAACGGATAGCAGGTCACCAGGATCAGCCCACGGCCCTCCCCCTCCTCAAGGTTCTGCAACCGGCTCTGTCGCCGATCCACAATGGCGCTTGCGCTAACCCGATAGATGAGCCGATTCTCATTCGGGGTATCCAGCAGCAACCTGTCACCGTACTGCAGATCCTTGAGAAAGCGGAAATGGGTATCTCGGTGCCCGGCGATGAGACTGCTTCCCGAACCGCCCGGCGCTACTGTCTGCATCGCCCAGCCAGGCGCGAAGGCCAGGGTCCTGCCACTGACACCCGCGAGAATATGACGCTGAATCCCCAACCTCGGCACCTGCAAACGTGCCACCGGCCAGGTATCTGCCCAGGGCCAGGGCCGGATCCTCTGATCCCGGGATCCGGTGCCCCCCCATGCGGCCGCAATCAATCCCTCCGCCAACCAGGCCTTGGCATGGATCCAGGCCCCATCGGCGAGGAGACAGCAGGCCGCGAGCAGGACCACCCAGGAGAGTCTGGGCAAGCGTCTTGAGATACCACCCCAGGCTAGCATTTGAGTATGCCCGTAGCGGGCCTCTGAGGCCGTCTCAGCCGGGAAAGCGCAAACCAGACCAGCAACAGCAGCCCACCCAGCAACAGCGCCAACGGGGCTCGTGAAGCGGTTTGCGGTAATCCTTCGAAGACCGAGCCGGCATGCCACCCCGCCGGGAGATTGACCGGCATCATGCCCCCTTTCAACGCCTCGTTATCGGGTCGGCTGTTACGCCGTTCCACCGCAACCAGGCTGGTATAGGGGGAGATAAGCTGATGCTTCAGCGCCAGCTCGACCACCGCCTGCCGCTTGGCATCCGCCGCCAGCTCATCGGCATGCATGGCCAGCAGGCCTGCTATTCGCCGCCTCGCCCAGAGCGCGTGCAGCCCACTCTCCTCCCCGCTTGGGATCAGATCAACGACCTCACGCCAGGTGCCACCGCCCCTATTGCCCTCGATCACCAAGCTCCCCCTCAACCGCCCCCCCTTGAGGGAGATCATCAAGGGTTCACCCAGGTAGAGATCAGGCAGACGCTGCGGCTCAATCTCGATATCGCCGGGACCCTGCCAACTGATATCGATATCTGTCATGGCAGGATGCTCCAGCTTCTGCAACAGGGTCTGCATGCGCTGCGCCACTTCACTCAGATCGCCGATATAGCTAAAACTACCCCGCCCATACTCTGCCGCACGCCGCATGAAGAGAGAGTTCGGTGCTGAACCGATGCCGATGGTGAAGAGCCGGCTCTCCCCCAACTTTCGCCGAATCAGCTCGAACAGCGCCTTTTCATTACCGACGCTGCCATCGGTGAGAAACACCACTTGGCGCAGACGCCCTGATTCATCCCGCTCCCGTAACGCCTTCTCTAGGGCGGGAAGCATCTCCGTACCCCCTTCTGCCTCGAGTCTGTCGATGAATCGAAACGCCCGATCCAGATTGTCACCGTTGGCCGGCTGTGGTGAAGCGAAGAGTGAACGGCTGCGATTGTTAAAGGCGATGAGATTGAAACGATCGCGCTTTGTCAGACGCTCTATTGCCATCCTCAGGGCCGCCTTTGCCTGATCCATCGACGGCCCATGCATCGAGCCGGAATGATCGATCACAAATATCAGATCCCGCATCGGCGATGCCTCAACCCGGTTTCCAACGGGCGGCATGATCATCAGCAGCGCATACTCATCACCCTGCCAATGGTCGGTGAAGTGTGCACTCCTCGGCGCACTACCTGGCTCCGGTTGCCAACTCAAGAGAAAATCCCGCTCCGCCGGAACCGCACCATCGACCAAATGGAGATGAACGACACCCTGCTCATCCACGGTTTCCAGCATCTGGTGGTAGTGACTGTCGACACGCATCAGCGGCATGCCGGCATTCAGCCTGATCCGCATCGAAAGCGGATTGATCTTGCCGTGGCGGGGATCCATGACGGGGGGTGTAATCTGACTCGCATCCATGACTTGATCGGTATTCGCCGCCCATCCAGCCAATGAGTCTGATTTTGACCTTTCAATGGGAAGCGGTTTCCCCGGTATATAGCGCGGCGCGATCACCAGGGGCATCCGCAGCTCAAATCGATCATTGCCATAGTGAACCTGCTGCTGAAACTCGATGGCGACACGAATCTCTTCACCCGGCGCGATGTTGCTCAGGGAGACCGAAAAGATATTCCCGCGCTGCTGCCTCAGCAGGCTGGCCTTTTTTCCCTGGGTCTTGGCCGCACGGTATATCTGTTGCGCTACCCTTTTCTCTTCGATCCTCCCCTCGATGAGACGCTCACCTATCTGCATCCTGAGCCTTTCCACAGCGGAGGATTCAGGGAGGGGGAACTGATAGCTTCCCTCCATCCAGGATTGGCTGGGATTAAGAAAACGGTGTTCGACACGAACCCTGGCTATCATCCCATTGATGTCGATCTGTAGATCGCTTTGCAGCAGGGGTGCCTGCTGCAACAACTGGCCATCCAATGCTCGCAGCTGCAGCGTCACAGCCTCCTCGGGGAGGCTGTTAGCCTCAACTTTACCCCAGCCAAACATAAGCAAAATCAATAAGATGCTACCTGAAAGGCCGGTAAATAACGCTGCCGCCAGAGTCAGAATCAGATCCCGAACAAAACGCCTATTGCTGAAGCTTAGATCCAAATCCGCTGACTGCGACGGACTAGTGGCGCTTTTTTGTCCCACGACACACCTCCCTGCTGATTTGCCGCCGCTGGTTTGATTCTGCGGGTTCGTTACAGACCCAACGATAGCTGTCACGAGTGAGTCGCTCCGGGGAGCTGTAGACAAACTCCTCGCTCAGGGGCTGTCGGTAGAACTTCACGACGCCTCTCCTTTCACTAGAGAGAGCCGAACCATCCGGTCATAGGCCAGTCCCTCCAAATCCTGGATGGGATATCTCGCCTCCCTCTTGCCGATGTAGTGGAGATCCATGCGGGACTCCGCCAAACCCGATTCGAGCAACACGGCGGCCACCGCCTCCGCCCGCCGTTTGCTGAGCAGATTGTTGTGGGCATCACTGCCCCGTACGTCGGCGCCAGCACGGATCTCCAGTTTCAACTCCGGAAACGCCTGCAATAACAGGGCAAGGGCTTTAAGCTGCTCGCCGATCCTCGGTTCGATAACGGCACTGTCACTGCGAAACCCGAGACAGAAGGTGTAACCCTCCCGCAGGGCCGCCAACCGGGATGACTCCTTGGCGCGTTGCTGCTGGTAGAGCGCCTGATGCTCCGCCGCAGCTACCTGCTCTCTCTGCTGCTGCAGCTCAAGCGTTGACAATTGTGCATCCAGCTCTCCCTGCTGTCGCTTTCGTGTCTCCAGTTCGCCGAGCATCGCACCGCCGCTCATCCCCACCACAATCCCTGGAGGTCCAGCCAGGAGACCGCCGACCAGAATACCGATCATGGAACCCTTGAATACCCCTTGCTCTAGACTTTGCTCTCCCTGATCAGCCTGCGATGCCGATGTAAACAGGAGCGTGGAGACTGCCAATGCTACGAATATCTTTTTCATCTGAAATTACCTCTCAGTCTTGATCCAGCGTGCCTTCCCTGGCGAATCATGTGACTCCTGTACAGCGCCGGAATCTGTTGTTACCGAGATTAATTTCAGTCCATGGAAATGGCATTATTGGCGCCAAAATGGGGCGGGGTGGAGGCAAAATATGGCCACATTCTGTCACTTGGGCGATAGTGCATGGCTACTCACTGCCCATTCCTTAAAAATGGACTCGATTTCGGCTAAAGTTACTACTTATGGATGCCGTCAAGCGGTAGGTAACCACAAGGAACCCCCAGCCATAAGAATGAAATCTGCCTACCTCGCACTTATCCTCAGTATTCTGCTGTGTTTCTGCGAAACGGCACTGTCAGTCGATCTCGTCATCAATGTTGATGTCTCCCAAGAGACACTCTCTCGTCATACCCTGCGCTCGATCTTCAGCATGCGCACCACCCAATGGCCGGATGGAAAACCTATCCATGTCTTCGTCATGGGTGACAAGAGCAGTCTCCACAAGGAGTTCAGCAAACAACTGCTCGGACTCTTTCCCCATCAACTGCGCCGGGCCTGGAATCGCCAGATCTACTCCGGAATGGGTCAGGCGCCCATACGGGTTAATTCCGAGTATGAAATGCGCAAGCAGGTCGCAAACACACCCGGTGCAATCGGTTATCTATCTGAAGGAATTAGCAATGAGCATGTACGGAGGATCAGCATTGAATAGCTGGCGAAGTCTCCCATTTCTGGTCCTACTCTATCTGCCATTCGGGGGAGTGGCGGTTGCTGAAGCTGATGCATTCAACGGCATGTTCCAAATGCATGGGTTTCTTACCCAGGCCTATGTCAAGACAACCGATAATCACTTTTTCGGCGACAGCGATGATGGCAGCTTCGAGTTTCACGAACTGGGGATTAACGCCTCCTATCGATTTACACCGCGGATGATGGCCTCTGCGCAGCTCCTCTCCCGCAAAGCGGGTGAGATGTACGATGGATCTCCAGACTTGGATTTTGCCCAGTTAGACTACACCCTGCACAGTGATCAAGACGATCGTATTGGCTTGATAGTAGGCCGCAGTAAAAATAGCTTTGGTTTCTACAACGACACCCGGGATGTAGCCGCGACCCGTCCGGGTATCTTCATGCCCCAGGCCATCTATTGGGATAGGGTTCGCAATATGGTGCTCTCCAGCGACGGCGGGCAACTCCATGTCGAGCACCAACACCAAAATCACTTATTTGAATTGCGCTTAATTGGCGGCAAGACCCCTATCGATGAAAACGTCGAGAACTCCTATCTCGACCCTGCCTTTGGTCCCAAAATGGAACAGGATGGCATCACCCTGGGCGGCAGACTGCTCTATGAGTGGGATGGAGGCCGTTTCAGACTCGCCTTGAGCGGCGCCTCTCTCACCATTGATGCGGAGACAAGCCTACTGCCACCAGGAGAAATTGAGATCGATTATCGTGTATTATCGGCACAATATAACAAGGGTCCATGGAGCTTCACCCTGGAGTATATGGATCAACCGATAGATTACGCTGGATTCAGCGATCTACTGGATATTGCCGATACCACCGTGGACGGCTTTTACCTTCAAGGGAACTATAGACTGCACGAGGATTGGGAATTTTTTGCCCGTTACGAGGAGAGTCACTATGACGAAGACGACAAGGACGGCACCCAGACCAGCGCCAAGCTCGGCCCGCCCCCGCATGCATTCTTCAGTGAACTGTGGACAGTTGGAGTCCTCTGGGAACCGACCGAACAGCTGATGTTGCGAGCGGAATTCAGCCAGATCGATGGCACCATATTCCTTTCCAACCTGGAAAATGATCCGGGCGAAACCCGGCGCGAGTGGAACCTCTTTTCCCTCCTCGTCTCCTACAGTTTCTGAGCATTGATCATGAATTCAGCCCCCAAGCCGGAACAGGATCAGACCAACACGCAGACCAAAAAACGCTTCTTTCTTAGCCTGAAATGGAAGGTTGTGCTGCTGTTCAGTCTTGTTCTATTCATTATCAATGCGGGATTGGCGGGTATGGGCTACCTGCAACAACGCAAGCTTTTCGATACCTATCAGGGACGGATACTGCAGCAGCACAGCAGACAGGTGAAGTCCCTGCTCGACGCCAGTTTTTTTCGTCTGGAACAGATTGCGCTAATGATTCCGACCTTGTCTGAAGTGGCAACAGCATCGGATGATTTGAACTTGGCGGAAAAACTGCAAAGATTTTTCCAACACAGTGAGGCGACACTCGAGATTGATTGGGGCCTGGAGGAGGCCGCCTTTTACAACCAAGACAACCAGTTGCAATTCAAATGGCAGACCGGGTCCCTAGATGACTCCTTTGCGGAACTTATCGATGCGGTCAATCGCTTGGAAGTGCCTTTGACCAAGCTTTACTGTGATATTCGCTGCACCCAATATGTTGCCGTACCACTTCTGGATAAAGGCAAACATGCAGGGGTAATACTCCTCGGTAGATCGCTTGCGGATGTAATTATCGCGTTCAAGGATCTCGCGAAGACCGATGTCGCGATCATCAACCGCCCCAAAGAAGCGAACAAGTTAAGCGGAAGAAAACGCTATCTGGCAGATTGGCAACGCTACGTTGCCGGATCTAGTAATGTGAGCCAGCTGCTACCGCTACTGCAGTCCGTATCCAGCAAAATCGATCTGAATAAGCTATTGGAGAGCAAGTACACCGCTATCAGGGATGGAGAGCACTACAGGCTCAGCCTGATTCCCGCCGGCAGCGACACCTCTGTGATAGCCGCTGATTTTGTAATCGCCAGCAACATCACCACGATTGTCAATCAGATCAAGCAGGCTACCACCCAATCTATAATCATCGGCATAATCGGTTTCGCGGTATCCGAACTCCTGTTGGCGTTGTTCCTTTGGCAACCGATGAAACGGCTGCTGATGATCTCAGACAGCCTGCCTTTGCTGGCTAAAAATGCGTTTCACGAGGTGCGAAACAAACTCTCCCTCAAACATCGGGATTGGTATCAGGATGAAATCGATATTGCCAGCAACTCGGCGATCCAATTGACTCATACCCTGGAACACCTGCACAACGAGATCAAGACCAATACCGAAAACCTTATCAAGAACAGTAAAGAGCTGGCCGTTGAGCGTGACTTTCTCAATACCATCATGGACAGTGCCCAGGTAATCATCCTGACCCAAGATTGCAACGGCGCCATCCTCACCATCAATCCGGAAGGTGGAGCGTTCATCGGTATCAAGCAGTATGAAGCCGGCACCCGTCATTTCTGCGATCTATTCATGAATGTGGATGACATCAAAGAGATGAAGCATGTCATGTTGCGACTGCGCGATCACATGCTCAATTCATATCAGCATGATGCCAGTGCGCTTTCATCGGATGGACAGAAAAAGACCATTTCGTGGGTTCACTCCCCATTGGCGGCTAAACATGATTCCGATGAAACGGTAATACTCTCGGTAGGACTCGACATTACAGACAAGGAGGTTGCAGAAGAACGCCTTGCATGGCTCGCCAAACACGATCCGCTGACCGAACTCTACAACCGACGCGGTTTTCAGACTGAGTTCGATAAAATCATTACCCTCGCAGAGCGCTATCACCACGATACCGCACTACTCTTTTTCGATCTGGATCAATTTAAATACATCAATGATGCCAGCGGCCATCAGGCAGGCGACGCCTTACTCCAGATTGTTGCCAGAAAGTTGCGGGATATCACCCGATCCACCGATCTCCTGGCACGAATGGGTGGCGATGAATTCGCCCTTGTGATCCCGGAAACCGGCATATCCGGCGCCACCCAATTCGCAGACAAGCTCCTGTCCGAGCTTAAAAAGATAACAATCCCGCTGAAGGGTCATAGTCATCACATTTCGGCCAGCATCGGTATCGTCACCTTTCCCAAGCATGGTGCCACCACAGAAGAGCTGATCTCGAATGCCGATCTCGCTATGTATCAGGCTAAAGAGAGCGGCAGGGATCAATGGCATATCTTCTCCAGCAGAGAGCAGGCCCGCGAAGAGATGAGTGACCGGGTCACCTGGAAAGACAAAATCGAACACGCCCTGGCTGAGAACCGTTTTGTTCTCCACTACCAACCCATCATGGAATTGGCCACAGCTGAAATCACCCATTACGAGGTGTTGATCAGGATGATCGAGAACGACGGTTCACTCGCGATGCCGGGCAAGTTCATCCCCGTCGCTGAACGCACGGGTCTGATCCACCAGATCAATCGCTATGTAATGACCACCGCGATACATCAGCTCGCCAGCATCAGCCAGGAAGAGCAGAATATAACACTCTCCATCAATCTATCGGGTCGGGTGGTGGAGGATCCCGGCTTGCTTTCACAACTAACACGACTGCTCAACTCCAGCGGCATCAACCCCGAACGCTTGGTATTCGAACTCACAGAGACCGCGGCTCTGGCGGATGTGAATGCAGCGGTCTACTTGATGAACGAACTGCAAGCCCTGGGCTGCCATTTCGCCCTGGATGACTTCGGTGTTGCATTCTCCTCCTTCTATTACCTCAGAGAGCTGCCACTGGACATCGTCAAGATCGACGGTTCGTTTATAAAAAACCTGACCTCCAATACCAAGGACCAGATCTTCGTCAAGGCCTTGACCCAGATGGCAAACGCACTGGGCAAGGTGACAGTAGCCGAATTTGTCGAAGATGAGGCCACCCTTGAACTGCTCAAGGAGATCGGCGTTGCCTACGCACAGGGTTACTATATTGGCAGGCCCTCACCAGATATACCCATCGTTTCAACTTTGGACTCCACAATATCACTTTAATCCTTTTCGCCTGGCTGATGCGATGCATAGATTATTCTCCTGATTCCTCGCTGTGCTAAGCTAGGGCGTGTTGGATTAGTGTTAACAGGCCCTAGGAAACCTCATAAGCAATTATCCAAAGACAGTATCCAGAGGAAGATTGATCAGCGTGGCAAAAAAACAGATCGCCATCATCGAAGATGAAGCGGTGATACGTAACAACTATCTAGACTATCTGGAACGACAGGGCTACTCGGCAACCGGTTATGCCAACCGCGAGCAGGCTTTGGCAGCCTTCAGCAAGAGACTACCCGACCTGGTTATCCTCGACATCGGTCTGGCTGACGATATCGATGGCGGTTTCGAACTATGCCGTGACCTGCGCAATCGCTCAAAGACCCTGCCAATAATATTCCTTACCGCTCGGGACAGTGACTTCGATAGCGTTGCCGGTTTACGACTTGGTGCCGATGACTATCTCACCAAGGAGATTAGCCTGCCACATCTGGTAGCAAGGATAGCAGCGTTGTTCCGCCGTGTGGATGCCATGCAGCAGGAACAACCAAGCGAATCCCTGATGACCCGGGGCAACCTGCAACTGGACCGTGAACGCCTTACCATTCAATGGAAACAGACCCCCATCAGCCTCACTGTAACCGAATTTTGGATGCTGCACGCACTGGCACGCCACCCCGGCCATGTTCGAAGTCGGGACCAGTTGATGGAGGAAGCACAGATATACGTGGACAAAGCCAGTATCACCACCCACATCAAACGCATACGCCGCAAGTTCCAACAGGTCGATAGTGAATTCAACCAAATCGAATCGGTCTACGGTGCGGGATATCGCTGGAACTCCTAACCCAATTCCTTGGCTGTCACAGGTACAATATACAGATGCCTGAAGAGACCCGTTTGCACTTCACCCAAACCCTGCGGTTTAAACTTCTGCTTGTATCACTGAGCCTGGTACTGATTCCATGGGCAGGCTATCAATACCTTTCTGAAATGGAGAGTTCACTGCGTCATGCACAGGAGACACTGCTCCTCAACCGTGCTGAAGTTGTAGCCAATATGCTTGCCACAAAAAATAGTGATTGGCTTAAAGATAGTGTTGCAACCGGAGAGACACCCACCCACTCCCTCTATGTCCACCCACTCCACACCCCGCCAACGATCGATGGTTATGATGAGGAGTGGCTTGATTTGAAGTCGCAATCCCGCCAGTTCAGGGCCAATGCGACAGATGCAAATGCGGTTACTCTGGATTGGTTGGCCGGGTTTCATGGCGACTCCATCTACATCATGGTCGAGATCAGCGACCAATTACTGATCTATCCGCAATCGGAACGGGCATTGAGTCGCGGTGATCACTTGCTTCTTGCCCTACCCGGTCCATCGGGAAAGAGTAGAAAATATCGAATTGGCACCCCCGCGCCGGGTTGGGTAAACGTAATCGAGTACAAATCAAATCGTAACCAAACCGCGATCAGCGGAGAATGGCAAGAGACTGAACGGGGATATCGGGTGGAACTGCGCATACCGCGCCCACTCTCCTCTGGCCATCTCTCTATCGCAGCTGTCGACATAGATACGGCGGGGGGAAATCCGGTCGGGGTTGCCTCCACATCGGGATGGGACAGCAACAAAAATCTGGCGCGCCTGGTAATGCCGACAATGCAAGTCGACAGTCTGTTACAGGGGCTCGATGAAACATCCCATCGCTACACCGTGCTCAACAGGATGCGCCAGGTGATAGGTCGCTACGGTAAGGTCGAACAGACCAGGATAGAGAGCAATACCCTATTGAGCCGTCTGATCAAACTGGTCTCACTTGCAGCCGAGGAAAAAGAGATTGATGCCAGGAAGGGAGTAGGACGGCTTGACGGCCCGGAGATCCGTCGAGCGCTCTCCGGTGAAGGCGCCGTCTATCGCTATAAGATAGCCGGATCGAAACGCTTGGTACTCTCCGCTGCCCATCCGATCACCATTGATAACAAGATTCTGGGTTCCGTGTTAGTGGAACAGAGCACCCAGGAGATCTTGCTGTTGCAACAGAGCGCACTTGAACGGCTGCTTCTGATCAGCCTGATTTTGTTTGTCGTCACCGGAGGCACCCTGCTGCTGTTCGCGACGAATCTGACACGTCGCATCACCCGGCTCAGCCATAAATACAACCGCGCGGTGAGTAAGGATGGAAGAATCATTGAAGAGGTCCAGGCGGCGAAGGACAAGGATGAACTCGGTGAGCTGGACCGGAGTTTCAGCGCTGTTTTGAAGCGCTCAACCGCCTATACCGGTTATCTTGAGTCCATGGCATCGAGACTCAGCCACGAGTTTCGCACCCCGCTGGCCATGGTCAAAAGCTCCTTGGAGATAGTTAGGGAAGAGACAGACCAGAGCGCTGAATCACCCTACATCGATCGGGCACTGGACGGTACCAAAAGGCTCAATACAATTCTCACCCGAATAGGCGAAGCCAGCCGTCTTGAACAATCCCTGCAAAACAGTGAAAAGGAGAAACTGGATATCACCGTATTCTGTAGCACCCTGCGCGATGGTTACGCCATCACCTACCCGCAGCATGAGTTTGTCTGCAGACTTTCCAACCCCGGTCCCATCTGGATCTATCTATCCCCCGACCTTATCAGCCAGGCAATCGACAAACTGGTTGCAAATGCCATAGATTTTCATCTACCTGGAAGTGCCATAGTCTTAGAAGTGGAGAGTGACGAAAAAGAAACCGTTTACTTTAAGGTTAAGAATCAGGGTCCGAAGATAGCCGAGAATGACATTTCCAAACTGTTTTATGCAATGGAATCCAAAAGAACGAATAGTGACTCTCAGATACATCTGGGTCTTGGACTCTACCTTGTGCGCTTAATCGCCGAATTCCATGAAGGCAGCGCCTGGGCAAAGAATGAAACCGATGGTGTCTGTTTCACCCTCGCCTTGCCCTATGAAAAATGAAATTCCCTTCGACATCATTCAGGAGGAATCCTGTTTTAACGCGACTATATCAGCTAAGGATAGCGACTTGATCCGGTCTATCTGTCATCTTTAGTTGGAATTACTAAACACTGTAATGAAAAAACAATTGACAGAGATTAGTGTAATCATTTAGTGATTGGCGTTGAAATCGATCTAGGTTATTGTCGTCTGAAGCTTCCTGATACTCCTTGGAATGGTTAAATAACCTTTTACTGGAGAGTCAATCTTGCGATCAATTAAACAACCTAAGCATATAGTTAATTAATCGATTTCTCTTTCATCTTATTGTGCATTTACTCAGTTACTGTCGTTGCTCATACCGGCAACGAAACCTGATAATTTGTATATACGAAGGGAAAGCCCTGTTCTGATAATTTTCAAATAACATCGACGGATGATTGTAAATTCTCATCCCTCGATACTGATTCAACAAAGGGGGAACGGATGAAACCTTTCAGCATCAGTTTGCTAGCTATAATCTTTACACTCACCACACCTTACTCTTTAGCTGAGACAGAGAGTTTCAAGGCCTACCCAAAAACCGTCGATTATGAATTTGTTGCGGAGTATGGTGGAATTCCACGCCGCGACGACGTCATGGTTATCGATTCCCGGGGCGCACGCAAATTCGATCAAGGCCATATTCCCGTGTCAGTAAATATATCGGCAGCTCTTTTCGATAGTCAGTCCGAACGTCTACCCAAGGACAAATCCAGCTTGCTGATTTTCTATTGCGGCGGTATCAAATGCCCATTGAGCCACAAATCGGCATACAAGGCGGAGGCTCTCGGTTACACCAATATCCAGGTCTATGCCGCCGGTTATCCTGACTGGATAGCCAATGGCGGACTAGCGGGCGTATCAGCGAAGTATGTAAAGAAGGCCCTGAAGAGGGATGACGCTGTTGTCATCGACTCACGCCCACCGCGCAAGTATAAGAAAGGCCATGTGCCGGGCTCGATTAACATTCCCACCTCCCGCTTTGATATAACCAAGGACCGACTGCCTGAGGACAAGAGTATGGAACTGATCCTCTACTGTGGCGGTTACAAATGCCCGCTCAGCGCCAAGGGGGCTGCCAAGGCCAAGGCCCTCGGCTATACCAATACCAAACTCTACCAGGCAGGTTATCCCGACTGGAAAAAAGGTGAGACAAAAAAACTGACGATTCGTGAAAGCGAAGAGGGTGTCATCACCATCGACTCATTCATGAATGTGCTCGAGAACCACGCCGACGAGTTTTACCTGATCGATGTAAGAGACCAATCGGAAGTGGACCTGGATGGCACTTTCGCCAACGCCCGGATCATACCGATTGAAACCATGCTGGCACAGGTTACAGAGCTGCCGAACGACAAACCCACCATCTTTTTCTGCACCAATGGTGTTCGCGCCAGCGAGGCATATGATTTCGTCAATATGAAACGCAATGACATGAAGGCCTATTTCCTGGATGCCGTTGTCAGTTTCAAGAAACAGCCACTGCCAGTGGTCTCACCATTGGAATAACTGGGTTCTCATCATATTAAACACATCATTGGTGAATCTACCGGTCATGAAATCGCTGAGTGCAATCGACTACAGGGATAAAACAATAGGACACCACTTATCATGATTCAATGGCTTTCTCCCGACATCAAGATACGGTATTACGGCATAGCCGTTGTTTTCTGTCTTTTTATTTTCGCAGGCACCGCCCGGGCGGAACTGCTCCCGGGACCGCTGGTCGATGTGGATTGGTTGGAAAACAACCTCGACAAGGTCACCCTGTTGGATGTGCGTGCGGATGTAAACAGCTTTCATAAGCGCTCCAAGGGCGGTTCACCTGTCAATCCTTGTGGAGCCGGCATCAAGGGTAAGGAGGTGGAGCCGGTAGCCGGCCATATTCCTGGCGCGGTACTGGTCCGCTGGAGCTTGTTGACCACACAGCGCTCGGTTGCCGACAAAAAGACTGACGGTTGGCTTCCCGAAAGTGCCGACTTCGAACGTCTGATGCAAAAATCCGGGGTCAATAAAGATAGCAACATCGTTATCACTTACAAGGGAGAAAAGGCCATAGAGAGCGCCATGGCGGCGCGCCTTCTGTTTACCCTCAAGTACTTCGGCCATGACGCCGTGGCGCTCCTCAACGGCGGCACCGCGGCCTGGATGCAGTCCGGTCGTAAGGTGAAATTCGGCCGCAGCAAGAGCAGGCGCGGCGACTTTTTGGCCAAGCCGGAACGCTCGGAAATGGTAGCAACCCTTGCCGATATCAAAGCGCTTAGCGAAAGTGGCGCCGGGCAGCTGTTGGATGTACGTCAACCGGCCGGGTATTTTGGCGTGGCAAGCAAGCTCACCGCTGTCGACCCTCAATGGTACGGCCATATTCCGCGCGCCAGCAACCTCCCAATGACCCTGCTTAGCAATGATGTCGGCCCGGCTGCGTTACTGTTCGATATCGATACCCTGCAACAAATACTGGCGCTGTTGGGAACCAAGCCGGATGCCCCCTCTGTTGTCTATTGCAATTCAGGCATCATGGCAAGCCTCGGCTGGTTTGTATTAAGTGAGCTGCTCGGCAATCCCAATGTCAGCCTGTACGATGGTTCAATGCAGGAGTGGTCGTTAAATAAGATGCCGGTTATAACAATGCAACGTGACTAAAACAGCTCGAGAGAAACTACAGCTACTCCCTCGGCAGGTGGCAGATGACGCAAAACGCTAAATGGTTCTGGACCCGGCAGTGGCCCTTCTGGCTGGGCGGTTTGTTTGTCGGTTTGGCCGAGATCATCTTCTATGTCGGTACCGACTATGAGATGTTCATTGTGGTCACCACCGGCTTTGCCCAGATGTTCGCGGTAAGCGAAGAGTTCCTGTTCGGTATTGACTGGGTTGGCCGGGTCTACGAACCGGGCATACACTGGGTGATTATCGGCGCCGTGCTCGGTGCGCGCCTGGTGGCGACTGCTGAAAAAGAGTCCCGTGCCTGGGTGCGTTATCAATGGCGTATGCTGTTGCTCTCCTTCAGCGGTGGCCTGCTGTTTTCCTTTGGTACCCGAATCGCCGGTGGCTGTACGACCCATCACTTTCTGGGTGGCATTCCTGCCATGAGTATCGCCAGTTGGGTGGTACTGCTCGCCGGTATCCCGTTTGCCTTTCTCGCCTTCATGTTCGCTATGAAGATTGGAGTCGGCGGCCATTTTCGGCATCAGGACACCTATGAGGTAGCAAGGGCCACCTGTGATGACTGCAGCAATCCCAATCCCGGCTATGTACCCGGGTACAAGCCGCTATTCGATCCGCTACGGATTCTACTCAACCTGTTTCTGATCGGTTTCTTTGCCCTACCGCTCTACTATGCGATCTTCACTTACGAGATCTCTGGCAGCGTTGGCGAACTGGGTTGGAGCATCGCCTGGTTGATGCTGGCCGGTCTGCTGCTCGGATTCGGTATCGCCAAATGCGGCTTTGGCACCGAGTGCTCGGTGATGGCCCCTGAAGCGGTGTTCTCTAAAGCGGATTTCTACACCAAGCGCGGCGTCCCTCACTCAACCTTCATGATGTTTCGCGGTCTGCTGCCGCTGCAAGGATTCATGGTGGCTATCGTCGTTTTCAATCTGTTTCTGATGGTCGCCTGGACCAGCGGCTTTGGCAATATGCCCAATGCAGTGGGAGATGCCGGAGACGCGGGTCTTTACTGGGGTCACATCCTTGGCGGTCCATTGCTCGCCATAGGTGCCGTGTTCATGATCGGCTGTGAAGTGAGAACCTATGCTCGACTGGGACTGGGTTATGCGACAGCCCTCGCTGCCCTGCCGGGCTTCTATATTGGTTACCTCCCCTATACCCTGTTCCAGGAAAAGGTCGATGCGCTGGTGTTCGGCGAACCGCTGACCGATTTCATCACCATTCCTGAGTATCTGGCCTTTACTTTCGGCTGGGATGAAACCGCTTGGGCATGGAGTTACAGCGTGCTGATGATCTTCATCCTGCTCTACTCATTTCGCTCCGGCTGGCGATTCCTGAATATATCCCTGCTCGATCTGGTGCGAAAAAATACTGACCAGCTCGTATTCCGGTCGCCTGTGCATGAATCGATTGAAGCGGTGAATGCTGAATCGACATCGGCAATGGGAGGCTAAGAAAGGAGCGATGATCAGGTTCGAATAGACATCTGCGATGAGAACTTCCGATGATCGCACGGCGCCATCACTTATTACTGTGGATTCTGCTTTTGCCTGCTTCCATTCATGCACAAGCCGGTGGGACATTGGCATCGGTGAGCTACTTGGACATACCCATCCCATTGCAAGATCCACCACCACCAACACCCGAAGCATGTGCCGCCTGTCATGCTGATAAATACGCGGATTGGTCCCACAGTCGCCATGCCCATGCCTTCTCACCGGGTCTGATAGGACAAATAGCAGACTATACCGAGTCGGAAGCCAGCCGTTGTCTCGCGTGTCATGCACCAATGATCGATCAACAGGAACCCTTGTTTCAGATCGGCCTCGATAGAATCATCCACCATCAATCACCGGATCTGTTGGCGAAACATGGTATCTTTTGTGCTGTATGTCATCTTCGTGATGGCATATTGCATGCGGCCTCTATCTCTTCCACTGAACCCGGAAAAAAACGTATCCATGATCAAGTTCGCATCAACCCCCTGTTACGGGACAGTCAGTTCTGCGCCACTTGCCATCAATTCGACACAACCTATGCGATCAATGGTAAACCTTTGCAGGACACCTATCGCGAATGGCTCGACAGTCCCTACCCTGACCGCGGTACGAGTTGCCAAACTTGCCATATGCCCGACAAGGCGCATCTGTTTCACGGTATCCATGATTCGGATATGGTTCGGCGCGGCCTGACAATCAATACCAGCAGCATGGAGGAGGCGGGGGTTATCGTTATCCGTTCAACAGCCATTGGTCATCGTTTTCCAACCTACATCGTACCGCGAGTGAGAGTTACCGGCGCTCTTCTCGACGCGGATGGCCGGCCCATCCCCGGGGGGAGTCATGAACAAACCATAATGCGCGAGATGAAAATTGAGAATGGACGCTGGATTGAGATCAGCGATACAAGGCTGCAACCGGGCGGCCATTTAACGCTACAGGTTCCCTGGCATATAGATGGGGTTTGTGGAAGTACGATTCAATTTCAGGTTATCGTCGAACCGGAATGGTTTTACTATGAAAAGTTGTATCCGACTGTTTTGCGGGAGTTGGATGACGAGCCAGCACAGGACCTGATAAAGAGAGCAAAGGCGTCTGCCGAAGGCCACAACTATATTTTATTTGAGGCAAGGTTACCTCACAACTGCACGAATGGTTATAGCTATTACTAGTCGCACTCCTCAATCCAGGCTGCCCGAATGGCCTCCAGGATCTTCTCTCACGATTAGATTTAATTGGGTTTGGGCTCTGTCTTGTGCGCTCGATCGTCGCGCTTCATCAGGGCAGTCTGTAGGTTGGAATTTTTGCCAGGTCACAATTCCTGATGCATGGTGACAATCGGATAGATGGGTGTGCCCTAACCGAGAATAACTTTCGCCACCACGAAAGCGATACCTCCAAGCACAACGCCATTAATGATTCCGCTGCCTAGGCGGTTACTGAAGCCTTGCTGCTGAACAGTGCTCATCCTGCAGTAACCTGCAGGCTTTTTATAGCCCCAGATGATTCCTACAACAAATGCAACCACGGTCAATATCAGAATTGTACTCATCAGATCATCTCAAAGCTCATTCACTCACGCTCCTCAATCCAGGCCGCCTGAATCGCCTCCAGGATCTTCTCTCCGGAGTGGTGGGGATCGTCATCGAAATCGTCCAGGGCGACCACCCAATCACGCAGGTCGACGAAGTTCAGGTAACGGGGATCCACATCGGGGTGCTTCTCATCGAGTTCGATGGCGATGTCCAGGCTATCGGTCCACTTCAATCCCATGGCAATCTCCTCAGTGATTCTCTGCCACCATATTGATGGTGTATTTGGGGATCTCTATTACCAGGTCTTCATCGCCTACCAGGGCCTGACAACTGAGACGGGATTCCGGCTCCAGGCCCCAGGCCTTGTCGAGCATATCCTCCTCCGTCTCGTCTGCTTCATCAAGGGTGTCGAAGCCTTCGCGAACGATCACGTGACAGGTGGTGCAGGCGCAGGATTTCTCACAAGCGTGCTCGATCTCTATGCCGTGCTGCAACGCGGCGTCGCAGATGGAGGTGCCGGGCTCGGCATCGATAACCGCGCCTTCGGGACAGATCTCTTCATGGGGTAGAAAAATAATACGCGTCATACTGCCACCTACTCGAACTCGTCGACTTTATGCCCTGACATGGCCTGTTGAATGCTCTGATTCATACGCCTTTCGACATAGAATCCGCAGCTGGCTTCAAGCTGCTCAATGGCCGCCTTGATGGTCTTCTGATCATCGGCCCTGGCAACCGATCTCAATGCATCGAGGGCCCTCTCCACTTGCTGGCGTTCAGTGGGATCGAGCAGACGATCACCATCTTCTGCAAGGGCCGCCTGCAGTGCCTCGATCACCCGATCCGCTTCCACCTGCTGTTCACGCAGGCTTCGTAGCTGTTTGTCCTCGCCGGCATGGACGATGGAGTCCCGTAGCATGGTCTCTATCTCATTGTCGGTCAATCCGTAGGAGGGCTTGACCTCGATACTGGCCTGCACACCGCTGCTCTGCTCCACCGCGCTGACACTCAGCAGGCCATCCGCATCCACAGCGAAGGTCACCCGAATCCGCGCGGCCCCGGCCACCATTGGCGGGATACCCCGCAGCTCGAAACGGGCCAGGGAACGGCAATCGCTGACCAGCTCCCGTTCCCCCTGCAGCACATGGATCGCCATCGCAGTCTGGCCGTCCTTGAAGGTGGTGAACTCCTGTGCCCGCGCCACCGGTATGGTGGTATTGCGGCTGATCAGCTTTTCACTCAAGCCACCCATGGTCTCTATGCCCAGGGAGAGGGGAATCACATCGAGCAGCAACATCTCATCGTCTGGCTTGTTGCCGGCAAGGATATCGGCCTGTATCGCGGCGCCCACTGCCACTACCCGGTCGGGGTCGATCTCAACCAGCGGTTCGGTAGCAAACAGTTCGCCCACTCGCTCACGGACCCTGGGAACCCGGGTCGATCCGCCGACCATGACCACCTCTTGCACCTCGTCGGCGCCTATCCCGGCATCCCGTAACGCCCGACGACAGGCGATCAGGGTCTTCTTGATCAAAGGATCGATCAGCTCGTTGAAGCTGGCCCTGTCGAGTTGGCCCTGCCAGATATCGCCCCCATCCAGGGCGACGCTGACCTGGGTCTGCTGCGCGTTGCTGAGTGCCTCTTTTGCTGCGCAAGCCGCCACCATCAGGCGTTTCAGTTGGGCATGGTCGGCATCATCCTCAATCCCTGCCTGTTGCATGATCCACTCGGCCACGACCCGATCGAAATCGTCGCCGCCCAGGGCAGAGTCCCCACCGGTGGCCATCACTTCGAAGACTCCCTTGTGGAGTCTGAGTATGGAGATATCGAAGGTGCCACCCCCCAGATCATAGATGGCATGGACGCCCTCGGCGCCCTTGTCCAGACCATAGGCCACCGCTGCCGCCGTCGGTTCATTGAGCAGGCGCAAGACATGCATGCCCGCCAGTTTCGCCGCATCCTTGGTGGCTTGTCGCTGGGCTTCGTCGAAGTAGGCGGGCACCGTGATCACCACACCGCTCAACTCACCACCGAGGGAAGCCTCGGCCCGCTGGCCCAGCACCTTGAGTATCTCGGCAGAGACCTCAACCGGGCTCACCTCCCCCGCTGTCGTCTGGATACGGGGTACGGTCGTATCTTCCTGGACAAAGCGGTAAGGGAGCCTGTTGCCCAGTGTCTTGATATCGTCGACGCCCCGCCCGATCAGCCGCTTCGCCGAGGAGATGGTATTCAGCGGGTCATCCGTTTCCGCCCGCTTCGCCTCATGGCCCACCTCAATCGAATCCTCAAGGTACCTCACCACGGAGGGCAGCAGATGACGACCCTCGGCATCCGCCAGGGTTTCGGCACGGCCGCTGCGCACGCTCGCCACCAGGGAGTTGGTGGTGCCCAGATCTATACCCGCCGCAAGACGATGCTGGTGGGGCGCCTGGGCCTGGCCCGGTTCTGAAATCTGTAGCAGTGCCATCTATCTCGATTCCTTGGGATACCTCAATTCAACTCATCTTCCAGTTCAGCTTCAACACTCTCTGCCTCGCTGTGTAATTTTCGCAGAAAGCGCATTTTACGCAGAATCTCTCGCGCGGCCTGCAATTGCTCTTCTGTCGGGGTCTCAAAACAGACTGCCATCTGCGCCACCAGGCTGTTGATCTGCTTGTTTATGCGTCCACGCAGATCGAGAATCGCGCTATAGGGGTCGGCCTGGCCACGGGTCTCTTCCAACTCTTCGCGTAACTCCATCTGCTGCATCAGAAAGGCCGCATCCTGGGTCGATTCGTTCAACGCATCCATCTCGATGCCGTGCATTGAGAGCAGATAGTTGGCACGGGCGATCGGATCCTTGAGGGTTTCAAAGGCCTCGTTGATCAGTGCCGCACTCTGCACCGACAGCCGCCGCTCCTGTTCTGTGGCATTGGCGTAACGGTCGGGATGCACAATCCTCTGCAACTCACGATAGCGTTCAGAAAGCGCATTGGTATCGACGATATAAGCTACCGGCATACCAAACAGATCAAAATAGTTTTTCGAAAAATCCAGCATATCGAAAAAAAATCGGCTGCCCTAAGGCAGCCGTTCTTCATCCTTTAGTGATAGCGTCTCAGACGTTGAAACTCTCGCCACATCCGCACTCGCTCTTGGCATTGGGATTGTTGAACTTAAAACCTTCGTTAAGGCCCTCGCGGGCATAGTCGACCTCGGTACCATCCAGATAGACAAGGCTCTTCGCATCGATGATCACCTGTACCCCGTGGTCCTCGAAGACCTGATCGTCCTCCCCGAGCTCATCGACAAACTCCATTTCGTAGGCCATACCGGAACAGCCGGATGTACGCACACTGAGTCGAATACCCAGTCCCTTGCCCCGGTTGGCAAGAAAGGCCTGTACTCTGTCAGCTGCCGCCTGTGTAACCGTTATACCCATATCTACTACTCTACCAGATCACACCATTATAGCGGCGGTCATTTGTCATTTTTATCGGAGAAGTCCTTGATCGCCGCCTTGATGGCATCCTCGGCCAACACCGAGCAGTGCACCTTCACCGGCGGTAAAGCCAGTTCGTCGGCGATGTCAGAATTCTTGATCTCCTGGGCCTGTTGCAGAGTTTTGCCCTTCACCCATTCGGTAAGCAGACTGCTGGAGGCTATTGCCGAGCCGCATCCATAGGTCTTGAAGCGGGCGTCCTCGATGACCCCCTCGTCATTGACCTTGATCTGCAGGCGCATCACATCACCGCAGGCGGGCGCTCCCACCATGCCGGTACCGACACTGGCATCCTCCTTATCGAAGCTACCCACGTTGCGGGGGTTTTCGTAATGGTCCAGAACCTTGTCACTATATGCCATGATCTACAACCTCTGAATGACGGAGCATGCGTACTAGTGCGCAGCCCATTGAATAGATTTCAGGTCGATGCCCTCTTTGAACATCTCCCACAACGGTGAAAGCTCACGCAACCGCTCCACTTCGGTTTGAATCTTCTCGATTGCATAATCCACCTCTTCGATGGTGGAAAACCGTCCCAGGGTAAAACGAATCGAGCTGTGTGCCAGCTCATCCTCACGCCCCAGGGCGCGTAAAACATAACTTGGTTCCAGACTTGCGGAGGTGCAAGCCGAGCCTGACGATACCGCAAGATCCTTCAGTGCCATAATCAGAGATTCGCCTTCGACAAAGGCAAAGCTGACATTCAGATTGCCGGCGACCCGTTGATCCTTGTCACCGTTGAGATAGACCTCTTCCATGTTACTGATGCCTTCCCAAAGCCGGTTGCGCAGACCCAGGACACGCTCGTTCTCCGCCGCCATCTCTTCGCCGGCGAGCCTGAACGCCTCGCCCATGCCGACAATCTGGTGGGTCGCCAGGGTACCCGAGCGCATGCCACGTTCGTGGCCACCGCCATGCATCTGCGCCTCCAGGCGTACTCGGGGTTTACGCCTGACATAGAGCGCGCCAATACCCTTGGGTCCGTAGATCTTGTGGGCCGAGAAGGACATCAGATCGACCTTCATGGCCAGCAGGTCGATCGGCACCTTGCCAGCGCTCTGCGCCGCATCCACGTGAAACAGAATCTTGCGCTCCCGGGTTATTTCTCCGATCGCCTGGATATCCTGAATCACACCAATTTCGTTGTTCACATGCATCATCGAGACGAGGATGGTGTCGTCACGCAGCGCGGATTGGAGTTTATTGAGATCGACCAGCCCGTTGGCTTCGGGATCGAGATAGGTTATCTCATAGCCGTGGCGCTCCAATTGCCGACAGGTGTCGAGTACCGCCTTGTGTTCGGTTTTAACAGTGACGATATGGCGTCCCTTCTTGGCATAGAATTCCGCCACGCCCTTAATCGCCAGGTTATTCGATTCAGTAGCACCGGAGGTCCAGACAATTTCCTTGGGATCCGCATTAACCAGTTCGGCCACTTGTTGCCGAGCCCTGGTGACGGCTTCATCCGCAGTCCAGCCAAAGGCGTGTGATCGGGAGGCTGCATTGCCGAAATTGCCATCCGGGGTGAGGTAACTGCACATGATTTCCGCGACCCGCGGATCCACCGGCGTGGTGGCTGAGTAGTCCATGTAGATGGGTAACTTCATCGCATACTCCGACATCGATTACATCAAGCGCCAGCCATGTCGCCTGAGCCATCCGCCAATGAAACATCCAGCCCCGGGTGCTCCTGATTGGGGTGGTCCTGCCTATCCGCGACCTCGCGTACCGCCTGTCTATCCATCAGGTCCTGCAGACTTATCTTGTTGAGATAGCCGTAGATCTGATTACTCAGATCGGACCATAAGTCGTGGGTTAGACAGCGTTCGTTATTTTGGCAGTTGTGAGCACCGCTACAGCGTGTGGTATCGATATTTTCATCAACCGCCGAAATTACCTCACCCACAAAGATCTCATCCGCTGCCCTGCCCAGGCTGTAACCACCTCCCGGGCCCCTGACGCTGGCAACCAACGACTTCTTGCGCAGGCGGGAGAATAGTTGCTCCAGATAGGAGAGCGATATCCCCTGGCGTTGTGCAATATCGGCAAGGGTTATCGGGCCCTCCCCGTAGTGGAGGGACAAATCCAGCATTGCGGTTACTGCGTATCGGCCTTTTGTGGTTAGCTTCACTTCTTGAGCTCCGTGAATATATCCAAACGCTAATATACATTCCCAAGCAAATTAGTCAAGATTATCCCACCCGGTTTATTTGGTGGTTTTATCTTCCTTGGGATCCTCTTCATCCAGTTTTTGCAGCTCCTCAGCCGTGGATATGATCTCGCAGGAGTCCAGTGCCGGAAGGTTAGCGTCACTCTCCTCAATACCCAGGCGCTTCATGGCTTCACACATCGACTCCATCCTCTTATCCATGACATGGATATGGTCAAGCATGCAGTTGATGGCATGTGCCACCGGGTCCGCTGCATCCTTGGTCGCCCCATAGGCGTCAAAACCGATCTTCTTGGCGATCTTCTCCCGATGCTCCGCCTGCTCCGGCTGCTTCGCGGTAATCAGCTTGCCGGGAACACCGACCACAGTGGAACCTGCCGGTACATCCTTCACCACCACCGAGTTGGAACCTATCCTGACCCCTTCGCCGATCACGATGGGACCCAACACCTTGGCCCCTGCACCAACAACCACGTTGTTTTCCAGAGTGGGATGGCGCTTTCCCTTCTCCCAGCTGGTGCCACCCAGGGTGACGCCATGATAGAGGGTGCAATCATCACCGATCACCGCGGTCTCTCCGATCACCACCCCCATCCCGTGATCGATGAAGAAACGCCTGCCGATCACCGCGCCCGGATGGATCTCAATCCCGGTCAGCAACCTGGCGATATTGGAGATCACCCGGGCGAGCCATTTCAGCCCCATGCCCCATAAGGCATGGGCCATGCGATGGAAGACCACGGCATGGACACCGGGGTAGGTGGTGACAATCTCAAAGCTGTTTCGCGCCGCGGGATCCCGCTCGAAAACGCTCTGGATATCCTCTTTCCAACGAGAGATTTTCTCTTCACCTGAAGTTTCCAACTGCCTACCTACATCTGTGTGAATAAACTCTGGGGCCACATACTTAATGTTGGCATGAGGGTAGCAGATTATCCACAATCCCGCATAAAATACTAGGGTATTATTTCAGACTCAGGAAAGGGTGTCGAAAAGTCTAATTCTCATTCAGCGTCGCATCGACTTTCGCCCCTGCATGGCGCTGAGTATGCCGCGCATGATGTTGATTTCGTCCTTGTCCGGCCGCGCCCGCTGGAACAGGCTGCGTAGCCGTCGCAGCAGCTTCTTTGACTGGCGCGGATCGGTAAAGCCGATATCGTCCAGGGCCTGGGCCAGGTGTTCGTGAAAACCCTGCAGCATCTCTGCCGTGGCCAGATCTCTGTGGCTCTGCGCAATCCGGTCAGCCGCCCCACGGTGGGCCATATAGACCTCATAGGCCAGGACCTGGACCGCTGCACCCAGGTTGAGTGAGCTGTAGGCCTCGTTGGTCGGGATGTTGACGAGAAAGGTGCAGCGATCCAACTCGCTGTTGCTGAGACCCGAACGCTCACGACCAAAGACCAATGCCACCTCCCCCTGCTGTGCCTCCTCCACCAGTTTCGCCGCGGCCTCCCTGGGTGAGACCACAGGCCACTCCACACTGCGGCTACGGGCACTGGTACCGACCACCAGCCGGCAGCCGGTCAGTGCCTCATCAAGGGACTCGGACACCCGGGCGTCATTCAGCACATCATCGGCACCGGAGGCGCGGGATGTCGCCTCCTGATGGGGAAACTGCTGCGGTGTGACCAGATGCAACTGGCGCAGCGCCATGTTCTTCATGGCCCGGGCTGCTGCCCCAATATTGCCGGGGTGGCTGGTATCCACTAAAACGATTCTTACATTTTTCAACATGGGCGAATTGAATTCCTACTGCTGTTGATTGTATGCATCCGCACTCAGTTGGCGTCTATCTTAAAACCAAGTTAACGCGGATAGGTGCCTGAGGGTTGTCTTTCGTAGAAGCGGCAGGGATGCCGCGATAGCCCCGTCAGTACAGGGATGTACTGTTGGGGCGTCGGAGAAAGACAACCCTCAGGCACCGGATTAGAAAAGAACTCGAAGTTTCTTACGGATACTCGCTGTTTCTCACGGACACTCATTGAGCATTATCTACGATTTTATCCGCTACATGGAAATGGTGCTTGCCGGTTAGTTGGATACATTAAGTAGTTTAACCATTCCCCCAGTTGCTGTATCCTCGCCGCCCATGAATCCGATGCTCACCATTGCCGTACGTGCCGCCCGTGAAGCCGGGCGGGTCATCACCCGTAACTTCAATCGCCTCGACAGGTTGACCGTCAGCGATAAAGGCAACAACGATTTTGTCTCCGAAGTCGACCGCAATGCGGAAGCGGTGATCATCAATCTGTTGCGTGAAAAGTTCCCCCACCATGCGATCCTCGCGGAAGAGAGCGGCAAACAGGGTAGCGACGACCACCTGTGGATCATCGATCCCCTGGACGGTACCACCAATTTTCTCCACGGCCTGCCCCAGTTTGCGGTCTCGATCGCACTCAAGATCAAGGGTCGCCTGGAGGTCGGTGTTGTCTACGACCCGGTGAGTGAAGAGATGTATACCGCCAGCCGCGGCGAAGGCGCGCTGCTGAATGACAGAAAGATCCGGGTCTCCAACCGCAAAGGACTGGAGGGTGCCTTGCTGGGTACCGGCCTGCCCTACCGGGACTTCAGATTCACCGACAACTACATGGGTATGCTCAAGGAGCTGATCAAGGATAGCGCTGGTGTACGGCGTCCCGGTTCTGCCGCCCTCGATTTCGCCTATGTCGCCGCCGGACGTACCGATGGTTTCTGGGAGCTCGGCCTGAAAGAGTGGGACTTTGCTGCCGGTGCTCTCCTGGTGAGGGAGGCGGGTGGCATGGTCACCGACATCGGTGGCGGCGAACGTTACCTCGAAACCGGCAATGTCATTGCCGGAAACATCAAGGTCCACAACGCCATGCTGAAACGCATCCTGCCCCACCTGGACAGTAAACTGACCGCTTAATTCCCATCCTGGCGAATCCTGTTCACAGATTCATCCAAACCGACCAGTCGCCCCTCAAGATTGACCAGTAACAACCGTTAGTTGGATTGTAAGCACTCAAACAGGCACTGTTGACTTAAAAGCAACATGCTGATTTGACTAGCTATTTATATGAGATACTAACGATGACCGATGACCCAGAAAAAAAAAGAAAACTGAGCGATCACGCGCTGGAACTGATCATGCGTGATGTCTTGAACGGGCTGCAGGAGTTTTCATTGGAGATGCAGACAGAGGTAGCAGCGACAACTTCTGATAACGAACCCACGCTCTCTTCTGGGACGCTGAAAAATGCCCTGCGATCGAAACTGGAATAACCGCTTACAACACCGGTAGTGCCTCGATCACTCAGGGCGTCTCGTCTACCGTACCATCCTCTTTTTGCACCGGCATCAGATCGGCACGACTGACGCCCATAAAGATCACCGAGCTACTCGCCACGTAGATGGAGGAGTAGGTTCCGATCACCACACCCACGATCAACGCCAGGGCGAAACCGTGAATGATCTCACCCCCGAAAAGGAATAGGGCGATCAACACCAACAGTGTGGTGCCGGAGGTAATCAGGGTACGGGAGAGGGTTTGATTGACCGAGGTGTTGATGATCTGCACCGCGTCACCCTTGCGGATCTTCCTGAAGTTCTCCCGAATCCGATCGTAGACCACGATGGTGTCATTGAGGGAGTAACCGATCACCGCCAACACCGCGGCCAACACCGGCAGATCGAACTCCACCTGGAACAGGGAGAAAAAGCCGATGGTAATCAGCACATCATGTATCAGGGCGATCACGGAACCGACAGCGAAGCGATATTCGAAACGCAGACCAACGTAGATCAAGATACCGATCAAGGCATAGAGCATCGCCAGCCCACCATCCTCGGTCAGCTCATCACCCACCTGGGGACCGACGAACTCCACCCGGCGCAGATCCACCTGGGGATCTATGCCCTGCATCGCACTGAAGGCGCGGTCGCTGAGTACCGCACTCTCTATGTCCTCACGGGGTGCCAGCCTGATCAACACATCTTTCGAGGTGCCAAAGTGCTGTATCACCGCATCGCCAAAACCATCTTTGGCCAGCGCTTCACGGACCACAGGGAGTTCCACCGCCTGAGGATAACCTACTTCGACCAGGGTACCGCCGGTGAAGTCTACACCCAAATTGAGTCCACGGACGATGATCGAGCCCAATGCAATCAGCAGCAATACGGCGGAGAAAATCAGCGCGATGTTACGCTTGCCCATGAGGTCGAGATGTACATCTTTCAAGATCTGCATGACAAGACTCCTCTATATCGCCAATGCTTTGATACGTTTGCGACCGTAAATCAGATTGATCACAGCGCGGGTACCGATGATTGCGGTGAACATGGAGGTACAGATACCGATTGCCAGGGTCACCGCAAAGCCCTTGATCGGTCCGGTACCGAAACTGAAGAGCACCACGGCGGCAATCAGGGTGGTGATATTGGCATCTATGATGGTGGAGAAGGCCTTCTCATAGCCGGCCTGGATACTCGCCTGGGGTGAGTTACCGTTGGCTATCTCTTCGCGGATTCTCTGGAATATGAGCACATTCGCATCCACCGCCATACCCACGGTCAAGACGATACCGGCGATACCCGGCAGGGTCAGGGTGGCCTGCAACATGGAGAGGATCGCCACGATCAACACCAGATTCATCACCAGCGCCATATCCGCCACCAGCCCGAATACCCGGTAGTAGACGGCCATGAAGATCATCACCAGGACCAGGCCGATGACCACCGACTTAAAGCCCTGGTCGATACTGTCCTGTCCCAGGCTGGGACCGATGGTACGCTCTTCTACGATCTCGATCGGCGCGGCCAGGGCACCGGCCCGCAACAACAGCGCCAGGTCCCTTGCCTCCTCCGTGGTGTCGAGCCCGGTGGTCTGAAAGCGTCTACCGAACGCCTCTCTGATCGTAGCGATGGAGATCACCTCCTCTACCCGCTTTTTAACCTTTACCGGCTTGCCGTCTACCATCCGCGTGGTGCTGCGGTTCTCGATAAAGACCACCGCCATCGGCTTGCCCACGTTCTCATTGGTCGTGCGTCGCATGCGCTTGGCGCCGACCCCATCCAGACTGACAAAGACCGCCGGCTGACCGGTCTGCTGATCGAGACCCGAGGAGGCGTCGACGATCTGGTTTCCGGTGACAATCACCCGTTTTTTCAGCAATACAGCCTGGCCATCCCGCTCGTAGTAGAGGCTGGCCCCGGGAGGAACACGGCCGTTAACCGCATCCTCCACACTGTGCTCGGTATCCGCCAGGCGGTACTCCAGGGTCGCGGTGGCACCCAGTAGCTCCTTCACCTTTGCCGGGTCCTGGGCACCGGGCAGTTGCACCACGATTCGCCGGTTACCCTGTTGCTGAATCAGCGGTTCGGCGATGCCGAGGGCGTTGACCCGATTACGCAGGGTGGTGATGTTTTGCTGCAGAGCGAAGCGCTGTACCTCCTGCTGCTCCGCCGGAGAGAGGGAGACACGCAGCAGAAACGCATCTGGCTCATCGACGCTGGCCAAATTAAGGGAGCGGAACTCGTTACCGATCAGATCCGATGCCTGGTCACGCTTCTCTGTGTTGTTGAATTTGACCACAACCTGGTCTTTTTCCCGGCTGATACGGGTATAGCGCAGCTTTTTCTCCCGTAGCAGGGTGCGTATGTCACCACTGTAACGTTCGGCCGCCTGCTCAATCGCCGCATCCATGTCCACATCGATGAGCACATGAATACCGCCTCTGAGATCGAGTCCCAGATACATCGGTTGCGCACCCAGACCAACCAGCCAGTCGGGAAGATCTGGGGAGAGGGTCAAGGCCGGTGTGTAGTTCTCACCCAGCTCCGCGGCTACCAGGTCGATCGACTTGAGTTGATCCTCGGAACTGGCAAAGCGCACCAGCAGTTTGCCGTTCTCTTTCTGGGTCATCCCCTTGACCGTGATGCCCACCTTATCCAGCGCCTGTTGCACCCGGGACTCGGTGCTCTGGTCGATAACGGCTTCGCGCTGCGCGGAGATCTCCATGGATGGGTCCTGGTCGAAAACATTAGGCAAGGCAAAGAGCCCGCCCAGCAGGACCACTATCAAAACCATCAGGTTTTTCCAAAGTGGGTATTGGTTCATCTTACTTTCAAAAGTTATGGACTGAGTTGGAAACTGCTCTATGGGCTGGCAACTAAAGCTCTTTCAAAGAACCCTTGGGTAGCACCGAATCGACAGCCTGTCTGCGAATCTTCACCGCGGTACTGTCAGATACTTCGAGGAGCAGAAAGTTCTCCCCGAGATCGGTGATCTTCCCCGCCATGCCACCGACAGTCACCACCTCATCGCCCTTGGCCAGGGCCTCTACCATCTTTTTATGCTCCTTCTGGCGCTTTACCTGGGGACGAATCATCAGGAAGTAGAGCACGGCACCGAATATCACCAGGGGCAGCAACCCGGTAATGGCACTCGTCTCCCCGCCGGCCGGCGCCTGTGCAAACGCATCAGATATAAAAAAATTCATTTCTACAAACCTCTTGATCGGGTCAAAACTGTGTCCGTCAGGCAGATTCTGTCCTGCGCTGAAAAATCAGCGGCCGATTATGACACAGAAGGCAGAAAGAAGCAGGCCTATGTGGACTTTTTGAATAGTTCCACCCTAATTAACCACAACGGTGGGGCAGGGCTCTACCCGACCTGATCGAAACTAAGGTGTAAGGTGGGGCCCTGCCCCACCAATCGAGTTTGTTTAGGGCAATCCCGGGTAAAGAGTGCTCAATACCAGACCGAAACGAAGGCCTTGATCACATTGGCGGTAAACGAGTAGAAGGGCTCCTCGCCGGCAACACCTCCGTCGGAGATGTCGCGGAAATCGTCATAATTGAAACGGATCAAATCAACTGAGAGATTGAGACTGCCGTTATCGATGAACTGCCATCCCGCCGGTTTGAACGCGTAGCTGACCATGAGACCGAGAGTGTGGCTCTGAAAGGTGCTCAGCTCCTTGTCTCGTGCCAGGAAGTTCTGTTCGTTCTGACGCGAGAAGAGATCGCTATAGAAGTCGGCCGCGGTTTGAGTGTAGTAGCGGTAGCGGAGATCCACCACCCAATCCTCCGGTAACGGGTGGGTGTAGCCGAATTCAAGATTATGCGCGTCAATCCCCCAGGTGTCGTTGAAATAGCGGTATTCGCCACTGATGGCGGCGCGATAAGGGAGATAGTATTTCAGGCGCATGGCAAAGGCGTTACTGGTTCGAGTCTGCGGATAGCGCTCGGGTAGAAATCCGTAACCGTTCGCGCTCAGCGGATCGAGGAAGCGGTAGGAACGATAGGGATTACTCAGAAAGCCCTCGTCTGTGATGGTCTCAAAATCGATATCGAGGATACTCTCCTTGGTCAATATCTGGCTGACACCGATACGGTAGTTCTGGCGCTTGATGGACTCCCCGAATTCGCTGTCACCGTTACGGCTGATATCGTCGTTGCCCACCGCATAACCCAGGGAAACGGTGGTGAGGTCGCCAAACATATCGTGACTGACGGAGAAGCTGCCGGTTTCGGCCTGGTAGTCACTCTCGTCACTCCTGGTAACCGCCAGGCTCATCAGCGTCTTGTTGTGGAGGTAGTCCATTGCCAAACTGGTTTCGGTACGCTCCTCGGTATAGGGCGACGCCGTGCTGACCACATCCACCGAGGCGCTGGATATGGAATCGACATAATAGTTGGCGTTCAGGGAAATGTTGCCGCCGAAGGACTTGCGCACCAGGATCGATGGACCGTCCACTTCCACTCCACCGCCATCGTAACGGTGATACATCACATCCGCCCGATCATCCGGAAGCACCGTGGCATGCAGCCCCAAGCTGTAGCTCAACAACAAAAGCAGAGCGAGACCAAGCACAAGCTGCTGAGAGATCGGTCGCGAAGGCATGGAATCTCTAGTTACAGCCACAACCCCCTCCACCGCCGCCCTCGGCGCCACGGGCCGCCTCCCGGGTCTGATAGACATGGTGCCGGTAGGAACCGGCAATGGGATCACGTTCAAAACTCATGATCGGATCGGCCAGATGGGCCCGCTCATAGGGCTGAACCCAGGGTTCGATACTGCACCCTGCCGCGCCAAGCACGCAGAGTGAGAACAGGAACTTCCAGGCTGTTTGTCGCATGGTCTTCATCTGCTCGAAAATCACTCACGCAACAGTTCGCGGATCTGCTGCTGGTAATCCTCTTCATAGCCCGGCTTATAACCCTTGTGGAGATAGCGTATGCGGCCATCCCGGTCGACCATGAAGGTACTCGGCATCGCCTTGACCTGGTACTCCTTGCTCACCCGGCTGGTGTCGTCGTAGAGGATCGGGAAACTCACCGGGAGATCCTTCAACATCTTATCGGCAGCGGCCCTGTCCTCATCCACGTTGACCCCCAGCAGGGTAAAGCCAAGGGATTGGTAGCGTTCAAAGAGCTGTTGCAGCAACGGCATCTCCTGGCGGCAGGGTCCGCACCAGGACGCCCAGAAGTTGACCATCACCACCTGCCCCCTCAGCTCGCTCAGCTTCAGGTTCACACCCTCACTGCTTTTCAGTGTGAAATCGGGTGCCATGGGGGTGGTTTTGGCCGCAAGCGCATCCCCGCAGGCAAGCACCACGCAGACAGCAGCCAGGATCAGCGGCTGCAATCGGTTTAGGACTTGGCGTTTACTCAACATCGTTATTCCCTCAAAAGAAGTAGGTCAGGCCACCGCTGAGCTCGAAGTTGTGGATCGTCTTCGTCTCTCCCAGCAGGTCCGACTCGAACATATGGTCCCTGACATCGAGATGCAGGGACAACCAATCGGTGATCAACAGACGATATCCCGCGCCAAGGTTGACCGTGAACTCGTCATCGCCGGCAAAGCGTGTGCTGCCGGCTCCACCGATCACATAAAAGTGACTGTTGAAAGCATATTTGTTGCCCAGGAACACCTCCCCCGGCAGCAGGTTGTATCCCACGGATAGGTTGTAGTAGGTAAAATCCCGTTCATCATCGGTGAGCAGCTGGATATCGCCACCCAACTCCTCGAAACTGGTCTCCTTGGCCTCGGCGGTGCCGACAGCCGCCTCGATGAAGATCGAGTCGGTGAGATGATAGGCCAAACGGGCTCCGTAGACACCGCTGGTGCCAAAGTCCTCGATATTCAACAGCCCGACAAAGAAACCGATTTCAAAATCCTCGGTATCGATCTCTGGTTCCACGATCTCCCTGCGCGCTATCTCAGGTTCGATCAACAGCTCGTCACGCAGCCCCTCTCCGATCGGTTCCTCGGCGATGGGCTCTTCAGCCATGCATGGCGACATCGTCAGCGCCGTCACAAGCGATGCTGTGCTCAGAAAAAGAAACCGAGTCCGATTTTCCACTGGTCAAATTCCTCGTTGTCTTCGCGACTGGTAAATGCGGTGTAGTGACGAAACTCCGCGCGCAGAAAAAAGCGCCGGGTCAGATAGACACGCAAGCCGGCGCCTACATGGGCGGTGGTGTCGGTACGATCCTCTGCCTCAACCAAGGTCGACTTGGGTTCTGTGCGTATCATGCCCCCTCCCAAGGTAAAGAAGGGACTATAAGTCCACTCGGGAAAGGGTTGGGAGAGCAGGTTGACATCAAACTGATATTCGCTGGAGAAATCACCCAAGGCCTGGGAAAGACTGAGCTCGGTAGAGAGGTTTTCATTGAACGAGAAGCCACTGTAGACACCAAGCAGGGTGGCGCCCTCCATTTCACCGCCGAAAAAGCCGAACTCCCAACGTCTGTTCCTGAAATCATCCTGGCTATAGGATGGCAGATGCAAACGCTCACCATCCTCGGTCTGGGTCTGGCGCATCTGTTCTAGACTGACCCAACCCGAACGTCCACGCCGAGTGTAGACCTGAAACCAGTCGGTGCGGCGCTTGCGGATCTCGACCCACTCCGAACGCTCGACCACATAGATGATGGGGTAAGAGCTACCCGGCCCGGTATGCATCTCGATGTAGGGAGCCGTCACCTGGACCCGTTGATAGTCCTCTTCCGCTTCACTGATTGCCGGGATCAGCCAGATCAATAACCAGCTCGTCCACAGGTACCGCTTTAACCTAAGAAGTCTCAAACTCAATCATCCACTGGTGCCATGAAGGGGTCATTGTAATACTGTGCCCCTATGTCAAGCCATTCGGCTATCAGTTTCATCTCCGCGTCACTCAGGTAACCCGCATGGGTGCCACCTGCATCGAACAGGCTGATGAAGGTACCGCCACTGGCTGAACCTGCCTGCATTGAGGGTGCCACCGGCACCGGTAGATCGGGAAGCGGGATCGGATTGCCTTCTGCATCCAGCACCAGATCTCCGTTCTCATCTGTCTCAAAGAGCTGGTTGCCATTTGCGTCTGTTTGCGGCACCAGTCGATCAACCAGGACACCGTCCACCACCTCCTGCTCAAAGTCGGTAAACAGCAGCTCCCGGTAGGCGGCGAAGTGATCGGGCTCATCCTCGGAGGCGCCATCGGTCAGATTGAGCTGACCGTCGGGCACCACGGTCTCCCCTTCATCATCCGTATCATGACACAGGGTGCAGGTGTGGTCATCGATCTGGTTATCCATGGCATCGAAGATCGGCCTTGGCAAGGCCCATAAGGGATGAATGTGTTGCTCATAATGGATGATAGCGCGGCAGAGGGCATTCCAGTCTGTGGCACAAACCGCGTCACTCAGCGGTGCCGGGGTATCCAGGTCCGCATAGCGATAGCTGATGGGGGCATCGGGTTCACGCATTGCCGGATCGGTCCAGACATCGGTGAACAATAGATCCATGCTGGGATCGCAGGCACTGGCCGTGCAATCGATACGGTTGCGTGTCTGCGCCATGGTCTCGCCGAAATCGCTCCAGTAGTCGGGATTGGCGTTGGGGAATGGCAGGCCGCTGCCTGTGCTGCCGCTGTTGACACTGGGGGGTGCGGCACTCAGGCGCCCGTGGGTCAACGGGTTGCTGGCTTCATGGCAGCCGCCGCAGCTAACCACCTCACCCGGTCTGAACTGCAGCCAAAAACCGTGGGGCTCCACGATGCGCCTGCCGTTGGCATCCAGGATACTGAAACTGACAGGAACATTGGCGGGCACCTTGACCTGCACCGAGCCGTCGGGATCGATGGGTGTATAACCGATGATCTCACGCATCCCGAACTGGGACGTGGCGCCAAAGGCACTGCCTTCAAATTCCAGTACATCATCATCGGGGATCGTGACCTGTTTGATCAGGCGCAGAAAACGCGCCGCGCGTTGATCGGCCCGGGTCTGCGAGGGATCGGCAAGGGTGGCGATATCGGGTTCGGCGATATCGACCCCATCCAGATCGTAGATGCTGCGAATATGCAGCAGGCCGGCCTTGTCGGAGACCAGGGTCGGATCGAGATCGATTCCCGCGGTCTTGTCGTGGCGGATGGTCGGCACGGTGCGCGCCACCGCGACAACCGCATCGGTATAGATGACACCCTCCTGGGGCTTGACGATAGGCTGCTGGGTACCCTCTGTGCCATTGTAGATATAGAGCGCATAGAGCGGCGGCGCCGGTACGGTCTCGGGATTGGCAAGTCGCTCTTCGGTGCAAGGTACGATGGCTTCATCTTCCAGTGCCCGGCAGGGGTTCCAGCTGATCACCATCCTTTCCGTGCCGTCGAACAGCGGGTAGGCACTGCGCAGCTGTCCGTCCCGTGACAGACTTCCATCGGTGGTGACCTGAAGCCTGGTCGCCTGACTCTGCGCCGGTCCTGTGAGCCCCATGTTATCCCAGGTAGGCTGATCGTTGTCGACATAGGTTTCGGTATCGATGGTGATCAGATCACCACCCTCATTGGTACCGTCGAATGGCAGCTGCAGCGCCAGGATCCGGCCATCGGGCATCTCGATGGGACGCAGGAATTGGATCGTGCTGCCCGCCGTCCCTGTATCGTGGCTGTTGAGGCCGTACAAAAGCTCCATTTCGGTGCCATCGGGATTCATGCGATAGAGATGAATGGCATTGTTGCCGTCCGCATTGTCCCAACGACTGAAGACAATCTGACCATTGGCAAGCACGCTTGGGGAGAAGTCATGACTGCGATTGAATGATATCTGGGTGAGCCCGGTGCCATCGCCGTTCATCACATGCAACACCATGGCCGCTTCATCCACGGATCGCTCCATGGCCAGATATTGTGGCTTGCCCTCATCGAGCAGACGCGCCTTGGCAAGCCGCTGTCTGGTGGATGAGAAGACGATACGTCCATCAGGCAGATAGTAGGGGAAACGATCATGGCCATCTTCGGCGGTGATATCGGAAACGATGACCCGTTTCAGGCTTTCGCTGGGGATATCGTACTCCCAGATGTTCCATGTTGGTTGATCTTCCGGCTCGGCATCTTCGATCAACGGCAGCCTGAGCGAGAAGAGTAGCTTGCTACCGTCGAAGGAGACACTGATATCGCGAACGTCGCCCTCTCCCCCGGTAATCGAACCCGTGAGGTTGACCTCTTCGGCCCCGCCAGCGGCAAAATCCTTGATATAGAGATCGCCACCCGCCTCGCTCGCCTGGCTGACGCGAATGTCGGTATTGGTGGTCTCGGTAATCGGTCGCTTCACATAGGCGACAGGGAAATCCACGACCACTGGATCCGGATCCTGGCTGCTTCCGCCGCCACAACCCTGTAGGCCGACAAGAAGAACCATGCCTATGCAGAGACCTGGGAGTGTGATGCTGGAAGTGGCCGGTTTCATCAGTAACTTGAATCCTCCTGGAATTCCGATCGTAGACATCTGATCGCGCCATTTGCGTTTGACCCACGCCTGCCAAGCAGCGATGGCTAAACAGCGAGATGCTGTCGAACGCTATTCAGAATGAACACTGAACCCTGCTATCGACTAATAAAATCATGGACTTGAGAGTCTACCTCATCGAAGTCGCTAATCAGTGCGCAAGTTCACACCCTGAAAAAACAGAAGTCACGGATTTACCACTTCGGATTGACAAAAATCACCAGGGATATAGAAGGTGAAGAGACAGTTCATAAACACCCCGGGTGAAATCCCGGGATCGACACCATTAGGGATGGGTCGGGGGGGCACATTCACCATGTCACTAAAGGATCAGCTCGAAAATAGTCTTTCAATTCCCAACAAACCGCAACAGCTGTTATTGGCCATCCTGTTAACTTTATTTGCGCTGAGCACAATCGCCGGCCCCCGTGAGCAGGCGAAGCGCATTCACGACAGGATTGCCGGGGTACCGCCAAGCGCGGAGACCCTGGCCCAGATGGTCAGTGAAATCGAAGACAATAACGATCCATTAGCGGCGGCGATGATCGCCACCGAACATCCCGATTTCTACAATGTCACCCTGAAAAACTGGGCCACACCCTGGACCAACGAGGAGATGACCCCCTTCGCTGCGTTGAACGACTACAGCGCCACCGTGATCGGCATGGTGCGTGATGAGGTACCTTTCAACCAGTTGCTCTCTGCAGACATCCTCTATGTGGGCACCAACACACCTGCCTATTCGAACAGCAACAACGCTCACTACGAGGCGATGGAAAATCAAAGCCTCAACCTCAAGGAGGAGCTGCAACAGGTCGCCCAATCCAACGTAACGGGTCTGCCCTCCGAGGGAACTGCCGGCGTCATCACCACCCGCGCCGCCGCCCGGGCCTTCTTCATCGACGGCACCAACCGGGCCATGTTCAGTTTCACCCTGCTCAATCACCTCTGCAAGGTGCTCGAGGAGATCAAGGACCCGACCCGTGCCGCGGACCGGATTCGCCAGGACGCCTCCCGCAGCCCCGGGGGGGACAGCCGAGTATGGTTCAACAACTGTCTCGGCTGCCATGCCGGCATGGCACCGCTGGCGCAGGCCTACGCCCACTACAACTATGAATATCCCGAAGACGATATGGAGGCAGGTCAGCTGGTCTACACCCCCGGCATGGTACAGCCCAAATATCTGATCAACAGCAGCGTCTTCAAGGATGGCTATATCACCACCGACGCCAGCTGGGACAACTACTGGCGCGAGGGACCCAATTCGATTCTGGGTTGGGACCCCAATCTGCCGGGAACGGGTATAGGCGCAAAGTCGATGGGAGAGGAGCTGGCCAACAGCCACGCCTTTGCCGAGTGCCAGGTCACCAAGGCCTTTCAGGCTGTCTGCCTGCGTGCCCCGGTTGACAGTGCCGACCGAAGCCGCATTTCGGAGATCACCGAAAGCTTCAAGACCGACTACAACATGAAACGCGTGTTCGCCGAAACCGCAGTCTACTGCGCGGGGGATTGAGATCGTGAATATGCACAATAAGTCGCTAATCATCGCCCTCTCCCTGCTCACTGTCGCCGGCATACAGGGCTGCCAGGACGGGGTCTCTACCGAATCCCTGCAAGCCACCACAGTGACCACCAGTACCTACAGCGGCCCTGCGGCGCGCACCTCTGATATCCAGGGCTACCGGGTCAGTGTCTGGGAACCCCTGCGTGCAGAGAACCGCTGTGGTTCATGTCACAACACAGGAGGCCAGGCGCCCCTGTTCGTGCGCGAGGATGACGTCAACCAGGCCTACGAAGCGGCCACCCCCCATGTCAACAGAGAGGAGCCCGACCAATCCTCCCTGGTCACCAAGGTGGCCAACGGACATAACTGCTGGGAGGCCAGCGACACCGCCTGCGCCACCATCATCACCAGTTACATAGAATCATGGCTGGGTGACGGCCTCAGCGGCGGCAGACAGATCGAACTGGAACCGCCTCCAACCAAGGTGGTGGGCGAGAGCAAGGCCTTCCCCGATGACCCCAGCCTCTTCGCCAGCTATGTGCATCCGCTGTTGACCGACTACTGTGCCGAGTGTCACGTGGAAGACGCTGCCGCACCGCAATCGCCCTTCTTCGCCACCGCCGACAGCGCTGTGGCCTATGCCGCGGTGAAGACCTCCATCGATCTCGATACGCCCTCAAACTCCCGCCTGGTGCAGCGTTTGATCGAACTCCACAACTGCTGGGATGATTGCAGCGCCAATGCCCAGGAGATGGAGGGCGCCATCGATCAGATGGCCAGCAACATCTCCCCCACCCCCATCGATCCTGAGCTGGTGGTGAGTATGGCACTCAGCCTGCCGGAAGGGACCGTGGCCAGCGGCGGCAGCCGCCAGGAGAACGACGTCGTCGCGCTCTATGAATTCAAGACCGGAAGCGGCAACATCGCCTACGACACCAGCGGCGTCGATCCGGCGAACAACCTCACCATCAGCGGCGGCGTCACCTGGGTCGAAGGCTGGGGCCTCGACTTTAGCGACGGCAAGGCGCAAGGCAGCACCAGCGACAGCCGCAAGATTGCGCAGCTAATACAGGCTACCGGTGAATACACCATCGAGGCCTGGGTGGTCCCGGCAAATGTCACCCAGGAGGGACCGGCACGGATTATCAGCTACTCCGCCGGTACCGATGTGCGCAACTTCACCCTCGGTCAAACCCTCTACAACTACAACTATCTGCATCGCTCCAGCACCACCGATGGCAACGGTGAGCCCGCACACTCCACCGCCGATGATGACGAGGATGTGGCAGCTACCGAACAGCATGTGGTGGCCACCTTCGATCCCGAGAATGGGCGGCGTCTCTATGTGGACGGGGTCTTCACCGACGATCTTGACGAAACCGCGCCGGGCAATCTGAACGACTGGGACGACAGCTACGCCCTGGTGCTGGGTAACGAGGCCTCAAACGACCGTCCCTGGGCGGGCAAGATACGCCTGCTGGCGATCCATAATCGGGCCCTGTCAGAGGAGCAGATCCAACAGAACTTCGAAGCAGGGGTTGGTGAGAAATACTTCCTGCTATTCAACGTCACCGATCTGGTCGATCTGCCCCAGAGCTATGTGATGTTCGAGGTCAGCCAGTACGACAACTACAGCTATCTCTTCCGTCAACCCAAGTTCATCAGTCTTGACGAAAACGTGCTACCCGGATCCATACCCATCGAGGGTATGCGTATCGGCATCAACGGCAAGGAAGCGGCAGTGGGTCAGGCCTATGCCCGCCTGGTGACCAGCGCCAACGACAGCGAATACACCGCCAACGGACAGTTGTTGTCGACCATGGCGACCACCATTCCCTCGGAGAAAGGTGCTGATAATGATCAGTTCTTCCTCACCTTCGAGCGCCTGGGATCGCACACCAACGTCTATACCGAACCGGTAGTACTGCCACCGGCCGAGCCTGCCGATGGAGAACCCGTATCCCTGGTCGGCCTGCGCACCTTTGACGAGATCAACGCCACCATGGCCTCTCTGACCGGTGTCAGCCCAACCCTGGAAGGGGTACAGACCACCTATTCCACGATCAGGCAGCAGCTGCCCTCTTCCGAAGATGTCAACGGCTTCCTCTCGTCTCACCAGGTGGCGGTCTCGCAACTGGCGATCGAGTATTGCAGTGCACTGGTCGACGACACCGTGTTGCGCGCCTCGATGTTTCCCGGATTCGACTTCAGCGCAAACGCAAACAGCATCCAAGACGCCACCTGGCAAAGCGATCTGGTGTCACCCTTGATGAGTCGTTTCATGGGCGAACAGTTGTCCACCCAGCCCTCACCGACACTGGTGGAGGCTGAATTGATGAATCTCTTGACAGGAAGCGTCGGCCTCGCCAGGTGCAGTGGCACCTGCCCCGCGGACAGAACCGAAAAGGCGGCCAAAGCGGCCTGTGCCTCACTGCTCGGCAGTGCTGTGGTGTTACTGCAATAACGGACGGCTAGCTGACAGATGAACGAGCCTTTACAGAGATTGAGCGAACAACGGTAAAGATATCATGCGCAAAAAAGTGAACAACCTCTCTCCCGATGCCCCCCTGCTCTACCCGGATCATCCGCGTCCCGTAAGCCGTCGTGATTTTATCCGTCAGGGCCTGATGGCCGGATTGGGCGCTGTTACCGCCCCTTCGCTGTTCGGCCTGTTCGCCAATCCGGGAGAGGCGAGGGCCGCCCTCTCTTCTGACCTAGAGGCGCTGAAGAACGTCTGCGGCATCGACACTCTGGGTGGTGGTAAGATCCCCTTTATCTGTTTCGATCTGGCGGGTGGCGCCAACATCGCCGGCTCCAATGTATTGGTGGGTGGGCCTGGGGGCCAATACGATTTTCTCACCACCGCGGGCTACAACCGCCTCGGCCTGCCTGGCGACATGGTGCCCTCGATCACCAATCCCGATACCGGCCTGAGCGACTTCATCAATACCGAACTCGGTCTTGCTTTTCATACAGACAGCGCCTTTTTGCGCGGCATCCTGGAGAAGGTCGCGGTGGGCAACCGTGCCAACATCAATGGCGCCATAATCCCGGCCCGATCGGAAAACGATACCGGCAACAATCCCCACAATCCCATGTACGCCATCAACCGTTGCGGTGCGGATGGGGAACTGCTGACCCTGATCGGATCCCGCACATCCGATTCGGGCGGCAATTCAGTGGCCCCTGCGGATCAGATCGACCCGGCGGTACGCCCCACCAAGGTCGACCGTCCCAGTGATACCACCGGCCTGGTCGACACCGGCAAACTGGTGGGCATGTTCGATCAATCCGATGCGGTGGCCGTGATGGAGGCGATACAGCGCATCTCCGACTTGAAACTGGCCAGCGTGGACACCGGCATCAGCAGCGACGACGTGGTCAAAGAGCTGTTACGCTGCGGCTATGTCAAGAGCGCCGACCTGGTTGACCGCTACGGTGACCCGGCCGCCCTCGATGTCACCGCCGATCCCGATATCATCGGGCCGATCTTCACCCAGGAGGAGTTCGACAGCGATGGGGAGTTTCGCAAGACCGCATCGGTGATGAAACTGGTCATCAACGGTTATGCCGGCGCCGGCACCATCACCATGGGCGGCTACGACTACCACACCGGCGACCGCGCCGTGGGTGAGATCCGCGATCTGCGCGCCGGACGCTGTATGGGCGCCTGCATCGAGTATGCGGCGCGCATCGGCATGCCACTGATGCTCTATGTCTTCAGCGACGGCTCGGTCTCCAGCAACGGCACCATCGACAACTCCGCGGATGGACGCGGCAAAGGGGTATGGACCGGCGACAACCAATCCACCGCCGCCTCCTTCTTCCTGGTCTACAGTCCCACGGCCCAACCGACACTGGTGGGGGGCAGCGCCGACGCACAACTGTTAAGTCAGCAGATCGGCCATTTCTCCGCTGACGGTGCAGTGGACAACGGCTCCAGTCCCGCAGCCAACAACGTCAATCAGCTGGTGCTGACCACAGCACTCAACTACCTGGCGCTGCATGGAGAGCAGGGACAGTTCAACAGTCTATTCGGTACAAGCCTCGGCAACTCGGCCATGCTGGATAGCCTGATTGCGTTCAATCCGATCGTATAGTTCTTGATATCTTCTTATTTACTCATTCCCACGCTCCTGCGTGGGAATGCATTCATCTGTTCAGGAGTACTAACGAAAAAGTGTCAGACCTGGCGCGAGTTATGTATGCGTTACCACGCGGGAGCATGGGAACGAGGAGCAATATTTTGATTACCCCTGCCAATCTCCTCCCCGATTGCTTAGAATCGCGAACTTCGCTAATTCACGGGATCCTTGAGACCTAATAAGCAGATGCAGCAACTGGCCCAAGACTACTTAACCTGGAGTGCGGACCCCATACTGATCTCCTTTGCCGGGCTCGACATCCGCTGGTATGGCGCCCTGTTTGCCAGCGCCTACCTGCTGGGTTACCAACTGATCCACTGGATCTATCAGCGCGAGGGGCGCGACACTCAGAGCCTGGAGCGTCTCTCATTCTACCTGGTGATCGGCACCATCATCGGCGCCAGGCTGGGACACTGTCTGTTCTACGATCCTGCCTACTACCTGAGTCATCCACTGAAGATTCTTGCCATCTGGGAGGGCGGACTGGCGAGCCATGGCGGCGGCGTGGGGGTCATGCTGGCCCTCTATCTCTATAAACGCCAGTTCGGGGAATCCTATCTCTGGTTGCTGGACAGAATCGCCATCCCCACCGCCCTCGCCGCTGTCTTCATACGCTTGGGCAACCTCTTCAACTCAGAGATCTATGGCGAGGTAACCTCTCTGCCCTGGGCCATTGTTTTCAAACGCATCGACAATCTGCCACGACACCCGGCCCAGCTCTACGAGGCCGTCGCTTATGCCACCATCTTCCTGCTCTTGTTGCACCTCTACCGAAAGGGTAACAGCTCGAAGAGACCCGGCTTTCTCTTTGCCCTGTTCCTGGTTAGCGTATTCAGCAGCAGATTCGCCATCGAGTTTGTAAAGCAGAAACAGGCTGCCTATAGTACCGATTTCTGGCTCAACACCGGTCAAATGTTGAGTATTCCGTTCATTCTGGCGGGATCTGTTTTGCTCTATCTTGCTTTGAGGTCAGCCAGGGGATCAACCTAGACATTTGCATCTTTCTATGGATTGGCCTGCCGTGTTGAGAAGCGATACACATAGGCCAGGTTGATCATGAAATCGGGCACCGAGTCGGTGGTGAGATTCTCACCGATTGAGATATCGATACGGCGGGAATCCCCATGCAGATGAATGGAACCCCCGACGGTCAGCATAATGGCAGCACCACCGAGTTGGTCCAATTCGCTGTCATAGTGGGAGCTATGGGCATCCACCTGCGCCTTGAGATCTATCCAGGTTTCGGGTCGCCAACCCAGCCCCAGGGTTCCAAACAGCACCACCTCCTGTTGCAGATCAGCCAACAGATCACCCTCACCCTTGAGCAGAATACCCGCCTGCCCATATAGATTCAGCGGCCATTGCCAGAACAGCCGTTGCTCAGAGGCACTCACCCAGAAAGCCAGATCCACGGCTCCGCTGCCGAGCAGTTCATGCGCATCGCCAGTGGGCAGCTTAAGGCTAGAATGCAAGGCAATGCGTCTGTTGCTATTCCCATCCTTCGCCAGGGCGTGGGAGAGCGAGACCACAATATCACCAACCCCGCTGAGCTCAGTGTTGACCAGGACCTGATCACCTTCGCTGCTTTCGTAGCGATAGACCAATCTGTTTCGTGGCCACTCTTCCCGATCCGAATTGGAGAGACTAAAAATGTCGTGCCAATTCTCGATCAGACCATCCATCACCCCATCACGGTGGGCGAGCAGAGGCAGCTCGATACCGATTTGCCAAGCTGAAGCCAGTCCTCTTCGCCAGATCAACGCCAACCTGTAGCTCTCACCATCCAGCCTGATACGCTCACCATCCGCATCACTCTCGATGGAGTTGTTGGCAACATCGGCGGTTAGCTGCAGATAGGATTCCCCATCACCCAGAAGACGGGGGGATGAGGCCGCCGGCATGCCATAGATCAGCGCAAAGGGATTCATATTGCGTACATGGAATGGATCCACATCCATCTCCTGGGCCTGGGCTGATAATGAAGAGAGATACCCCAGTAAGGCGAGGTATAGAAAATTACGCAGAATGGCTATCAAGATCGTACTTCCCATGTCGGCGGCCGGTATCTATTGTCATTTTTCTATATTAACCTTTAATTAAAAGCAAAATAGACCTATGAATCAGTTAGTTGAATCCTTAATCGTGCCACTGGTCAATGTCAGTTTTGGGCACTATCATTAATCAGCCTAGCGGGTAGCGATTTTAATTCACATAACCTATCATGATTTTGGGCTCAAATTACCAACTTTACATTTCAACCTGTGACTATGATCGCAAACGCAACGCATTAATTCATATAGATTTATTGTTTCATGACGTTGCTTAAAATGTGCTGGGAATCAATATCTTGAAGACCATAATCCGAAACGCAATTCTACTGCTGTGCTGCCTCGGTTTTTCCCTCTCTGCGGAACCGCTGAACGAAAAGGGTAAGGGCCTCGACAAACAGGTCGAGGATCTGAAAAAGGCCGTTATCGAACTCAATCGCGAACTCTTCGTTCTTGAAGAGGAGCTACTGTTCCCCGGCAATACCCAGGTATCGATCTTCCTCTCCCTGGATATAGGAAACTACTTTAAACTCGACTCCGTGCAGCTGCATATCGACAACAAGGAACTCACCAACCATCTCTACACTGCGCGTGAGGTCAAGGCACTTCAGCGGGGCGGTGTACAGCGCCTGTATCTTGGAAACATCAAGGCCGGAGAACATGAACTGGTGGCCTTCTTCACCGGGGTTGGGCCGAAGGGAAGAGATTACAAACGGGGTGCCACGGTCAGCTTCAAAAAAGGCATAGGTCCGAAATACCTTGAGCTGAAGATTGTCGACAGCGTCGCCTTGCAGCAGCCGGATTTTGAAATCCGGGAGTGGGAGTGATACGGGTGCTATCCGGCCTGACCTCCCGCCTCTTACTCACGCTCACCCTCGCCACACCACTCTGCGCAACAGCAGACATCTACAGCGGCGAGCCGGAGGAGTTGCGTGACCTGCATTATGGTGATGTTCTTTTTCACCTCTATCAGCAGAACTATTTTCCCGCCATCGTCCGGCTCCTTGCCGCCAGAAAAAAGGGGCTGATGCAGGCCTATGCGGACGAACCCGAGCTGCTATTGGGTGGGCTCTATCTCGCCTATGGCATGCCGGATACGGCAGAAATGCTGTTCAACCGGATCCTGCAGCAGAGTGAATCCCCCGCTGTTATGGATCGCGCCTGGCTGCAGTTGGGTAAATCCCGTCATCGTCGGGGCAGCTCAAGGGCGGCAAAAGGGGCATTGAACCAGATCGGTGAAGGACTCAAGCCTGACGCCAAGGATGAGCGTTACAACCTGAGCGGCCTCATCGAACTGTTGCAGAAAAACGAAACTGCCGCGCTTACCGATCTCAGCCAGATTTCACAACAGAGTGCCTGGTCGCTCTATGGCAGCTTCAACCAGGCCATCGCCTACCTGCGCAGCGATCAGCAGGAGCAGGGATTGGCCCTGTTGCAGGCAATCGGCAGTGGATCTGAGGAGAATGACGACAGAGAAGCAAAGTCGATCCGTGATCGTGCCAATCTCGCCCTGGGTTACCTGCTGTTGGAGCTGAACCGTTCCGAGGATGCCAAACTGGCGCTGAAGCGCGTCCGCCTGAGCAGCCCCGCAAGCAACCATGCGCTGTTGGGGATGGGCTGGGCCTCGTTGCAGCTGGGTCAGCAGGAGCAGGCGCTGGCGCCCTGGCAGCTGCTGGCCGAACGCAATGCCAGCGATCCCGCGGTACTGGAGGCAAAACTCGCGATACCCTATGTCCTCTCCCAGCTAGAAGCCGAGCAGCAGTCGCTACAGAGCTACCGTGATGCCATCGCCACCTATGACGCCGCACTCACCCAATTGGACCAGCTGCTGGAGCAGGTCAGGCTAGAGGAGTTTCCCGACAATCTGTTGGGGGACAGCGGCGCCAACGACGAACTCAAATCGGCGATGCGCTCCCTATTGACCTATCTACTCTCCGGCAACGCCTTTCAAGAACGACTTCAGGACTATTGGGATCTCGGCCACATCGAGAATAATCTGCAGCAGTGGCGAGAGAAAATGAGCTCCTATCGCACCATGCTCAGCAACCAGAAGACCGCCTACGAACAGAAACTTCCCCGGGTCGAAGAACACCTGAAGGGAGAAAACCTGAAACAGGTCATCGCCCAGAAAGAGAAGTTGCACACTCTCTACACCCAGGTAGACAAGACCGAAGAACCCCCCTTTGCCCTCGCCACGGAACAGGAGAAGGGCTGGATTGAACGCATCAACCGCATCAAGCAGATCATCAAAGAGCACGGTGCTGGAGGCCAACTGGGGCCGCAACAGGAGATGGCGCGTCTGATGGAGGGCATTCTCACCTGGCGCATCACCACCGAGCATCCGGCCAGAATCTGGTCGCTGAAGAAACAGATGGTTGAGTTGGAACAAAACATCGAGCTGGCGCATCAGAAAGAGCGCGAATTGGCTAAAGCCCAAACTGATGCCAAGGATCGCTTCAACGCCTTCAGCGGTCGTATCGAACAACTCGAGAAGGCACTGCCCAGCCTCCATAATCAGGTCAAAATTTTACGCAGCGAAGAGTCCGACCTGTTACGGGAGATGGCCCTTGGAAGACTTGAGCAACGACGCAGCCTGATCAATAACTATCTGATCCAGGCGAGGTTCGGCGTTGCCAACCTGCTGGATATCAGCACTGCGAGAGCGGAGGAGCAGGAATGAGGCTGTCACTTGCCATTTCACTTCTCGGCATCCTGCTCTCGGGGTGTGCCGGTATCACCGGCAAATCGAAATCGGACGACCCGACCCTTGCAGATATCGAGAAGAAGCCGGTAAAGATCGAAAAGCAGAAGCTATCACCCAGCGATCGCAACGAGGTGATCGAAAACTACCGCGCCATCCTCGAACTCAATCCCGATCAGCGCCTCAACAGCGAAGCCACCCGTCGCCTTGCAGATCTGGAACTGGAGCGCAGTGAAACCAAACTCTTGGACGCCACGGATGAGCCGGTACCCACCGAAGCAGAGTTATCCAAATCGATCGATCTCTACGAATCCCTGTTGGCCAAGGACCCGAACTACGCATCGCGGGACCTGGTGCTCTACCAACTGGCGAGGGCCTATGAGCTGAAGGGCGATATCAACGCCATGATGCTGACACTGCGCGCGCTGATCACCCAGCATCCCGACAGCCCCCACTGGCAGGAGGCTCAGTTCCGTCGCGCCGAGCACTTCTTTGTCATGCAGCAGTTCAGCCGTGCCGAATCTGCCTACGCTGCCATTCTGCAACAGCAGGACGACTCCCCCTACTACGACCGGGCGCTATTCAAACATGGCTGGTCGTTGTTCAAACAACGCAACATCGAAAAGGGACTCGACTCATTTACCCAACTACTCGATCGTAACCTGGGCGATACCCCGCAGATCGATACCGCCAAGCTCTCCCCCGCCGATCAGAAACTGATGCAGGAGACGATCAGGGTAATCAGTCTCACCTTTTCCGAACTCGGCGGTGCCAAACGCATCAGCCGCTATTTCGACAACAAGGGCCATCGTAATTACGAATATATGATCTACCAGGGACTGGGCGATCTCTACTTGAAGCAGGAGCGTATCCAGGATGCGGCAGACGCCTATCTCGCCTTCGTCGATCTCTCCCCCGACCATCCTCAGTCACCCAGACTGTCGGTGAAAGTGGTCGAAATCTATACCGAGAACGGCTTTCCGAAACTGGCCATAGAGAGTAAAAAGTCGTTTGTGCAACACTATGCCGTGGGTGGCACTCCCTGGAAGAAACAGGATTCGAAAAACCAGGCATGGCTGAGTCAGCAGCTGCGCAACTACCTCAAGGAGCTTGCCGAATACCACCATGCCCTGGCGCAGCAGTACAAAAAGAGCAAGGATAAAAAACTGGTCGCACAACACCGCCAGCAGGGCGCCGAGGCCGCACGCTGGTATCGTCAGTACCTGGACACCTTTTCCGACGACCCCACCGCTGGCAGCATCAGTTTCCTGCTTGGCGAACTGCTGTTCGAGCTGAAGAACTATCCCGATGCGGTTACTGCCTATGAAGATAGCGCCTACAAATTCCCGGCCCATGAGAAACAGGCCGAGGCAGGCTATGCCGCCCTCCTCGCCTATGCGGAACAACTAAAAAAACTCAGCAAAGAGGAACAGCTGACATGGAAACGTCAGGGCGTGGAGAGCGCCCTGAAGTTCTGCGACATCTTCCCCAAGGATAAACGCAGAGCCGCCGTATTGACCCAAGCAGCGGATCAGCTGCTGGAGCTCAAGGAGATTGGACGTGCCCGTGGTGCGGCACTGCAGGTGGCCAACCTGAAACCGCCGGCGGAGAAGAAGCTGCGCCGGACCGCCTGGACAGTCGCCGCCCACGCCGCCTTTGAACAGAAGGACTACCAGGCTGCGGAAAAGGCCTATGTTCAGGCGCTGGCGCTGATACCCGGCAAGGCCAAGGAGAGAGAGCCCCTGGAGGAGAGACTGGCCGCCAGTATCTATCAGCAAGGTTCGACACTGCGTTCCCAGGGCGACCATAAAGGCGCGGCCCAGGCGTTCATGCGCATTGCCAAGCAGGCCCCCAAGGCCTCCATCATCGCCACCGCTGAGTACGATGCCGCCGCCAGTCTGATTGCCGCGGGGGACTGGGCGAGTTCGGTGAAGATTCTCGAGTCCTACAAGGCAAAATATCCGCAGGACAAGCTGATACCCGAGGTCAACAGCAAACTGGCCGTCGCCTACATGGAGACCAAGCAGCCGCTGAAAGCGGCGGCGGAACTCGCCACCCTCTCTACCCAGGCCTCCTCCCCGGAGCTGCGTCGCGAGGCCGGCTGGCGCTCGGCGGAACTCTATGAAAAGGCGGGCAAGAAGAGAGAGGCGATCGACGCCTACAAAAACTATGTGAAGAACTTTCCCGCCCCCCTGGAACAATCCATGGAGGCGAGGCAGAGGCTGGTCGAACTCTATGACAAGCAAGGTGAGGCAGGAAAGCGGGACTGGTGGCTCAAACAGCTTATCAGCGTCGATGCCGGCGCCGGAAAACAGCGCAGTGATCGCACCCGCTATCTGGCGGCAAAGGCAACCCTGCGCCTGGCCGATGGGAACCTGCGGGGTTTCCACAGCATCAAGCTGAAGGCGCCATTGGAAAAGAATTTAAAACGTAAAAAAGAGCAGATGCAGACAGCGATCAACGCCTACAACAAGGCAATCAAATATGGCATTGCCGAGGTGACCACCACCGCCACCTACCAGATCGCCAGGATGTATCAGCAGTTCGGTACCGCGCTGATGAAATCGGAACGACCCAAGGGATTGAACGCGGAGGAGCTGGAACAGTATGAAATCCTCCTGGAAGAGCAGGCCTATCCCTTCGAGGAGAAGGCGATCGGCCTCTATGAAACCAATGTCGAGCGCGTCTCCAGCGGAATCTATGACGAGTGGGTGAGGAAGAGTTTCGATGCCCTGGCGAAGTTGCTGCCCGGACGTTATGCCAAACAAGAGCAGCGGGAGGCGTGGATCGATGCGATTAACTAGTCCCACTACTCGAGATGGCCTGGCTCTCTGGAGTGTCTGCGCCCTGCTCATCGCTACTCTGACTCTTTGCGGATGCAGCGGCACACCCAGCAGGCAGTCCGAGGCCTCAGAGACAACAGAAAATACCGCTGCCGCGGTGAAACAACCAAAACCCAGCAACGCCAACTCTTCGGAGCAGAGGCGCTTCGATGCGGCCGTGGCCTTGATGCAGAAAGACGATATCGTCAAAGCAAAACAGAGCCTGCTCGCCTTGATCGATAAGAATCCCGGCCTGGCTGGGGCCTATATCAATCTGGGAATCATCCAGCTCAACGAAGGTGAAGCGGAGCAGGCGGAAGCGTCGTTCACTACCGCCCTGCAGCTCAAGCCCGACAGTCTGCCCGCCCACAACCAGTTGGGGGTGGCACTACGGATGCAGGGAAAATTCCAGGAGGCGGAACAGGCCTATCGCTCGGCACTGCAGATCGAACCCAACTACCTGATGGCCCACCGCAACCTGGGCATACTCTACGATCTCTATCTGACCAAGCCACAACTGGCGCTGCAACACTATCGACGCTGTCAGACCTTGGGCGCTTCCGAGGACAAGGAGATCGGCGGCTGGATCCTCGACCTTGAACGACGTATCAAGTCAAAAAAGTAACGGTAAGCAACCATGATGAAGCGACCGAACAGAGACACCCTGATGGCAGCCACAGTAATCCTGGCGCTGCTCTCCCTGCCGCTCTATGGGGAGCAACGTCTCGATCTCGAGGGTACCGCGATATTCGGCAACAAGGAGTCACCCAATATCCTCTACGTGGTACCCTGGCGATCGGCGAAACGGCAGACCAATATGATGCCCCCGGAAACAGGTCGCAGAGACGAACTCTTTGCGCCACTGGACCGTGATGTATTTCGCAGACAGATAGATTGGTACCAGACTTTTAGCGAAAAACCGTAAAGAATCTTGGACTTGGTGCCGTATGACTGAAAACAATCCGATTTCCCAGACAGTTTGTATGAGGCCCATCGGCAGATAGGTGCATACAGAAAAGTAAACCGACATTCAGGCGTTTAGACAACGGAGAATCCTATGGAGCTCATTGATCCTATCATCCGATTTTTTCAGGAAGGCGGTCTATTTATGTACCCGATCCTGCTTATCTTTGCAGGGGGCGTGGCGATAGCCATCGAACGTTGGGTCTATCTGACCATCCAGACCGGGAGCAACAAGCGCACCTGGAAGCGGGTGCTGCCCCATCTCAACGACGGCGATTTCAAGTCGGCCATGGCAACGGCCAATAAATCGAAGACCGCCATCGGTACCATGCTCACCTACGGCCTGGCCCGGGCGCGCACCGCACGACGCCGGGACGATGTGGAGGTGGCCATGGAAGAGGGTTTGATGGAGGCGATTCCACGTATGGAGAAACGCACCCACTATCTCAGCACCCTGGCCAACATCGCCACCCTGCTCGGCCTGTTGGGTACCATCATCGGTCTGATTCAGGCCTTTACCGCGGTCTCCAACGCCGATCCCGCGGAGAAGGCGGACCTGCTCTCGGCCAGTATCTCGGTGGCGATGAATACCACCGCCTTCGGACTGATGGCGGCGATTCCCCTGCTACTGGTCTATGCCCTGCTGCAGAGTAAGACCACCGCCATCGTCGATAGCCTGGAGATGGCGTCGGTGAAATTCCTCAACATCTTCAGCGAACAGGCATTCAGCACCCGGAGCAAGGCATGAGAGAACGGCTGAGGCGCCATCGCCATGGGGAAGAGCTGAATATCACGCCCTTCCTCAACCTGATGGTGATCCTGATTCCCTTTCTGTTGATCACGGCCGCCTTTTCCCGGTTCTCCATCATTGAGCTCTACCTCCCCCCGGCCAGTGAAGGCGCCCTGAAGGCGATCAAGGAACTGCAGCTGGAAGTGATCATCCGCCCCAACAGCCTCGTGGTGGCTGATCGGCAAGGCGGTCTGATCAAACGCCTGAAGAACACCCCGGAAGGCTACGACCTGAAGGGATTGAACGAGCTGCTGGTACAGATCAAGGTACGCTTTCAGGACAAGCGCAACATATTCATTCTCTCCGAGCCCAGCACCAAGTACGAAACCATGGTACAGGTGATGGATGCGGTGCGCATGACAGAGAACATGGAATCGGGCAGCCTGGTTCAGTATGAACTCTTCCCCGATATCGCCATCGGCGACGCACCCCCGGCGGGGTCGCAGCAACGGGACAAAGGTAACGCATCATGAAGATGTCACGCCGCGCCAAGCGCATGGATCGTCACCATCGGCGCAACAAGGGACATGCGGTGCTCAATCTGGTTTCGCTGATGGATATCTTCACCATCCTGGTCTTCTTCCTGCTGATCAACTCCGGTGAGGTTCAGGTACTGCCCAATGCCAAGGCATTGAGCCTCCCGGAATCAGTGGCAACCTTGAAACCCAATGAGACCCTGGTGGTGATGGTCAATCACAGTGAAATCCTGGTGCAGGGCTATCGGGTTATGGATCTTTCCCTGCCCCTGCCCAGGGGGACCACGCTGCCTGCCCTCAAGAGTGAACTGCAGCGCCATGCCGAGCGCTCCAAATCCAAGGTAAGCAATCCCGAGGAACCCTTCAAAGGCAAGATCACCATCATGGGTGAGAAGAGCATACCCTACACCCTGCTGAAGCGGGTGATGGCGACCTGTGCCGAGTCTGATTACCCCCATGTCTCCCTGGCGGTATTGAGAAAGAATGAGAAAGCCAATGGAGGACAGCCGTTGTGAGCGCCTCCTATCGCCACTCCACCTATCTGCCCTGGTACACCGCATCCGCCGATGAGAGGCGCTTCCAGGTCATCGCCCTGGTGGTACTCATCATCGCACTGCTGCTGGGCGCCATCATTCCGATGATCGAGTTGCCGGAGAAGGAGCGGTTCAAGAAAGAGACCCTGCCGCCCCGCCTGGCGAAACTGATCCTGGAGCAGAAGAAAGAGCCCCCGAAACCGAAGAAGATCGTCAAGAAGAAGGTCCCGGAACCGAAGAAGAAGCCAGAGAAGAAAAAACCGGAAGCGAAAAAGAAACCCGAGCCGCAGAAGAAACCTGAAAAGCAGGTGGCGAAAAAGAAGCCTACCAAGGCGGATGCCCGCAAGAAGGCGGCAAGCGCCGGTCTGCTCGCCTTCTCCGACCAGTTGGCTGACCTGCGTGACGAGCAGGTCGTGACCAATGTCCGGGGGGTACAGAGACTCTCCACCACCGGGAAAAAGACCTATCGCACGCAACGCTCGATCATCTCCTCCGGGGTTACCAGCGGCAGCGGTGGTATCAATACCGCGGCCCTGAGCCGAGGTACGGGAGGTACAGGTCTCAGGGGCCGGGATACCACCGAGGTGGAGAGCGCAGCCATCACCGATGATGCCAAAGCGGCGGCCCGCGGTGGCGGCGGCAAGGGCAAGGACTACAAGGGATACCGCACCCGGGAAGAGATCCAGTTGGTCTTCGACCAGAACAAGGGCGCCGTCTACGCCCTCTACAACCGCGCCCTGAGAAAGGATCCGTCGCTGCGCGGCAAGGTGGTGCTGGAGTTGACCATCACCCCCGGGGGCAAGGTGACCAAGTGTGTCATTCTCTCATCCGAGTTGAATGACAAGACCCTGGAACGCAAGCTGGTATCCCGCATCAAGCTATTCAAGTTTCCCGCCAAGGATGTGGATACCGCGGTGGTCTCCTATCCCATCGACTTCCTGCCCTCCTGATGTATCGACACTCCGCCTGCAATAGCACTACGCTTTGCAGGCGGATATGCCTTGTAAGAACAAACCGCAAATGGACGCAAATAGACGCGAAATTTTAAGCAGTGTGGCCCTCGATGATAGATAGGGACATGAGTTAGATGGCAAGATCACTGTTTTCAAGTTCGATGAGTTGCATAAAGCATGCTGCAAACCGCCTATAGAGTTTTATTACCGCTGATGGCGCTCTCCTGCCTTGCCTGGTTCCAGACGCTGCATGCGGCCTGGGTCAGTGGTGAGGAGGCGATCATGGGCACCAGGGTCAGTGTCCAGTTATGGCATGCTGAGAAGGATCAAGGTGAAGCCGCTGTAGAGGCAGTGATGGATGAGTTTCGCCGCCTGGACAGAAAACTGAGCCCTTATATCGACAGCAGTGAGCTCTCCCTGGTCAACCGCATGGCTTCCCTCGAACCGTTGGTCATCTCGAAGGAGTTCTTGCGCCTCATCGAGACCTCCCTTGAATACTCCGAACTCACCCAAGGTGCCTTCGATATCACCTTTGCTTCGATCGGCCACCGCTACGACTACCGCAAGGGAGTCAAACCCACCGATTCCCTCATCGATCGCACCCTGCCCCTGATCGACTACCACAATATTCGACTCAACAAGGATAAAGGCACTGTCTATTTCGAAAAGAGAGGCGTGCGTATCGACCTCGGTGGAATCGCCAAGGGTTATGCCGTCGACCAGGGCATAGAACTGCTGCGGCAACGAGGCATAGAACACGCACTGATCAGCGCCGGTGGAGACAGCCGCCTCCTCGGCGACCACCGTGGCCGCCCCTGGCACATCGGCGTCCAGGCCCCCAGGGATGAGAAGCGCATGGCCGCCATGCTTCCCCTTGCCGATAGCGCCATCTCCACCTCCGGCGACTATGAACGCTTCTTCGAGCGGGACGGCGTACGCTACCACCACATCATCAGCCCCAAGACCGGCCGTTCCGCAGACACCCTGCAGAGCGTCACCATTATCGGTACCAACGCCACCCGCACCGACGCCCTCTCCACCAGTGTCTTTGTGCTTGGCGTTAAAAAGGGGATGGCATTGATCAATCGTTTGCCGGATGTGGATGCGGTGATTATCGATCGGGATGGGGAGATGGTTACTTCGAAGGGGTTCGTGGATGGGTCACCATGAAATGCCATGCTACACGGACATTTCGCTCACCCTCGATTATGGTAATTGCAACCTTATTTACTCAATTACTCTCTCTTCAGCGCCTGCAGGATGGCCGGGTAATTGTACCTCTCAACTAGACTAATCAAAGTTCTCTGCAATACCTGGTCATGTTCCCCCACCTGCCTGATTGCCTGGTCAATGCGATCACTCTCCAGGCTTACCAACGCATTGTGTAACTCGTTGCGCAACGCTTCCGGCACTATTGAGAGCATTTCTGCTGTCAGCGTCTCTGCCTGATCCCGAAACTCTTCCAGCTCCTCGTATTGAAATTTTAGATCCAGCTGTTTCGACAAGCATGCGTATATTTCATCAGCACGATAAGGTTTGCCGACCACATCGTCCATACCGGCCTCGAGCATCTGTTTACGCTGTTCCTTGAAAGCGGAAGCCGTCACCGCGACGATCTTGACCGCCTGCCCCTGTGGCAGTTGGCGGATACGCAGTGTCGCTTCCTCTCCGTCCATTACCGGCATCAACCGGTCCATCAAAATCAGGTGAGGCTGCCAACTCTGAAACAGTTCAACGCCTTTTTTGCCGTTTTCAGCGACCATGATCTGTAGTCCGACGCTCTCCATCAGGTAGCTCAGCAGCGCCTGGTTATCCGCCTGGTCCTCGACGATCAGGATGCGTTTTTGTTCCTGTCCGGGAGCAAGCCCTACCACGTTTCCTGTTCGAACCTGTTTGGTCTTGTAAATTTCTTTTTCCGTGGCTTCGGTCAATGGGAGATCGATCCTGAACAGGGAACCTTTACCCAGCGTGCTCTCGAGGTGGATATTACCGCCCATCATCTGCACATACTGGCGCGTAATCGTCAGCCCCAGCCCTGTGCCCTTGCTGACTCCATTTTTACCAAGCTGTACGAAGGGCTTAAAGATGAGCGGCTGGTCCTGGGGAGCGATACCGGGTCCGGAATCCTCAACTTCGATCAACAGATCGTAACGATCATTTTGTTTGGTCCCCAAGCGAACGTCCACCCTGCCCCGTTCGGTATATTTTATGGCATTGCCAATCAGGTTGATCAGCACCTGACGCAGGCGATGTTCGTCGCCGACGATGTAGCGGGGGAACTTGGATGATTGATCGATACTGAGTTGCAAGCCTTTCTCCTTGGCGCGCATTTGCATCATGTCGGTGACATCGAGCACCATGTCCCCAAGATCGAAGGCAACATTGCTGAGAGAGACACCACCCGCTTCGATCTTGGCCATCTCCAGCACGTCGTTGATCAATGTCAGCAAGTGTTCGCCGCTGCGATTGATGATATCGAGATTCTGCCGCTGTTTTTCAGGTAGCTGGGGATCCTTGCGCACAATGCTGGAGAAGCCAAGGATGGCGTTTAGCGGGGTACGCAATTCATGGCTCATATTGGCCAGGAACACACTCTTCGCCTTATTGGCGTTCTCGGCGGCGTCTCGTGACTGTATCAGCTCTTCGGTGCGCTGCTTGACGGTCTCCTCCAGCTGGTTATGGTAGCGTGCAAGGTCCTTCTCAGCACGGATACGCTCGATCAGCCGCCACATGCCTTCCATCACCAGGCTCAATTGTTTTACATCGGTTTCGCTGTAGTCCTGCTCCTTATTACCGACGCCGGCCACCAAGACGATCCTGTCATCGACAATTACCGGTAGATTCATGTGACGTACCAGTTTGACATGGCCTTCCGGCGTACCCTTCTTCCAGGGATTGGGGGCATTGTAATCGTTGGTGATAATGGGGCGTCGCTGGCGCACGGCTTCGCCCCACAGGCCGGTGTTTTCCACCGGATACAATTGCGGCATGCCTGGTACCCGGCACTCTTCCATAGCCTCCTTTGACCAGAGCTGCATGGTCATTACGGTTTCATCCTCGTTCATCAATGCCAGATAACCCAATTTGCTTCTGGTCAGCCTCACGGCGGCGTCAAACGCGAAGTCGAAAACCTCCTCCTGGGTGGCGTTTACCATCTGACTCAACTGCAGCATAGTCTCCATGCGTTCGGCATTGAGCTTTATCTCCTCCTCTGCCTGATTGTGTTCTGCGATCTCCTGCTGAAGCCGTTGATTGGTGACAGTCAACTCTTCGGTCTGAGCATTCACCTCCTGTTCCAATCCCTCTGTGAGTTCTCTGATGCGCAGATGGGTTCGGATTCGTGCCAGCATCTCTTCCAGCTGAAAGGGCTTGGTGATGTAGTCCACGCCACCGGCCTGAAAGCCTTTCACCTTGTCACGTTCATCCTCCAATGCACTGAGGAAAATAATGGGAATGGGACGTGTTCTGTCATCGCCCTGGAGCCGCCGGCAGACTTCATAGCCATCCATTCCCGGCATTCTGACATCCAGCAAAATGAGATCAGGGAGGATGGATTGGACAAACTCCAGCGCCAGATTACCTTCGGAAGCGGGGTAGACGGTATAGCCCTGCTCGGTCAATTGCTTCATCAACAGCTGAAGATTGTCGGTGCTATCATCGACAACCAGTATCTTGTCAAAACGCCTATCACTCATCGAACGCACCCTGTATCGATCTCCGACCTGGATGCGCTTTAATTGGCAGCTCTCTGAGGTCAACAGGCTTGACAAACTTCATAGGATTGCACCTTTCACGTCGTGCGAGACAACGTCTTGCGAGCATCCTTATAACACACAAATTGGAGGGTTTTCCGTACCATTCGACAAAGACTCTCGCTAAGCACCACTACGCATATCTCGGTGCCTTCTAGATCAGGTCTTGCTATTGGCACCGGCGGAAATTCACGCAGATATCCAGTCCACGCCGATCAGAGTTATGAGTTAACATCGAACAGGCAGCAATCGTCCCGCCTATCCCACATCAACATGCTAATTCAAAGTATAGCTTGTCATACTTCAGTTAGAGACAGGCGAGGCCCAAATCCCAGTAACAGGCTGGCTGCTGTAAGTCGACAAAAATTAATAAATCTAGATATGTCAGACAGGACTATTTCAGAGGGTTTTGGTTAGTCTTTGTATAATTTCGCTAATTCCGTAATGTTACGACAATGACAGCAACCACAATAGGCGCAGAAAGCGTGAGAAAACCTCTCTATTACCTCTTCACATGTCCCTTGAAGAACTGCCAAATGACTTCACAAGCATCAATCTCCCTGCTTCGCCTGCCGATCGTCCTGTCTACGAGCAACTTACCGAGACGACCACGGGTCTCTTCATGAGCCGGCCAGGTATGCCCACCGCCGATAACCTTGTAGAGAACGACCTCTGACCCGGATGCACAATTTACATAACGGAGACCTGTGACTCTGGTCTCGTCATCCGGATCCTTATCGAGTAGGTCGATTGATTCTGACGGACCAGCACACTTGTTGTGATCTACCCAGAAATCGAAGGCTTGTTCAGTCGATATAACATAGCCGTTCATATTTCTACCAAACTTGATCGGCCCGCCCTCCCAAAGCACCAATGGATCTTCAGTGCCGTTCATCATCAGCACGGAAACAGGTTCGGCCGGTTTCAGCTTGCCTTCCAGGTTGGCCGGAATTGAAGCGATCACACTGGCGATCGCGGTCACTCTGTCCGCATATTCGGCGGCAAGTTTGTGTGCCATCATGCCGCCATTGGAAGCGCCGACCACATAGACCCGGCCCTTGTCCACCGCAAGACTCAGCGTCAACTCGTCAATCAGTCGCGCCAGAAAACCGGCATCGTCAATATTTTCACGCTGGGCGTGGAGATGCTCAATCCCACGGCCGTCGTTCCATTGACCCTCCACACCATTTGGATAGACAAGGATGAAATGTTCCCGGTCCGCGAGGTGCTCGAAACCATAGTTGGTGTATCTCGGCCAATCCTTGGCAGACCCTCTGCCGCCGTGGAGGGCAATTAGCAGCGGTAAAGAACGAGACTTGTTGGGAGTCTTGGGTATGTAGATAGAGTAGGTTCTCTCTATGCCATCATGGATAAAGGTGCGTTCCTCACTTTGGCCCTGAACGGCCACCACCGCTGTAGAGTTACAGCCTGAAAGCCCAGTGCCTGCTAATATTAGGCATTGAAGAAATAGATTGAAACTTCTCATAACAAATCCCTATGTAATAAACTCCACTTATCTACAACTAAAATGAACAGAATTCTAAAACTGTTTTTCAAGATAATCTTCACGACAATCTTGTTTGCAATGCTTTTTGTTATAGCACTGTTGTTGTCAACGGCAATCGCACAACGTCATATTCATCCTGATAATTGGATAATAACAAAATATGATATTACAACAGGCTTTGCTGTGGTGGCACTCTATTTGTATACCGTTGTATCACAAATAGGCAAAGCGATCAGACAAACCAGGTCAACCTCATTTGAGCACATAGATGGCCGAAATGACCGCGACAGCCAACCACAACAATCCTTTAATCAGAAACAACAGGGGTAGAGCCCAAACGAGCTTGTTTCTCCACTCCTTTGCCTGAGTATCATTCATCAAGTTCAACGGTCGGATATTCATTTAACTCACCTCTTTCTCTCGTCAGCTTTTATAGATAAGGCCACGTCCCTGTGGCCAACACCAAAGAGATATGGCAAGCCAATAAATAGTGTTGCCGACTTGCCAAACCCAGCAGCCGCCTTGTCTTTTTATGACTAATCTTAATAGTGGGTATCACCCGATCCGGGCGACCTTATGCATCCGACCACTGAAGTCCTGCTTGCCCTCGGTATGATTCTATTGCTTGGCCTGGCGAGCGAATACTGAGGGCGGCATACTTTTATGCCGCGGGTCACCTTGTTGCTGGCGACAGGTATATTGCTGGGAGAGCAGGCCCTTAACCTGATACCCCTGACACTTTCACAGCGCTATGAGGTTATTACCAACCTGGCTTTGCTGATGATCGGATTCCTGCTTGGAAGCCAGCTGAGCCTACCGGCACTACGCGGTCTGGGTCCTACCCTCTTATGGGTATCTCTTTGTGCAGCAGTGACCACCAGCGCACTGGTCGCGCCGCTGCTTTACCTGGCCGGCATGCCAGTGGACATCGCCATTCTGCTCGGCTGTATCGCCGCCGTCACAGCCCCTGCGGCAACTACCGACACAGTGATCGAGTCCGGCATTAATACGCGTTTTTCGCGACTTTTGCTGGCTGTCGTCGCCAGTCTCGGCCTGCTGGGCCTGATCTACGTGCTGGCACGCGCTTTGGGCAAGGTTGCCGGGGCCTGGTTAGGTGCGCGTGTGGCAAAAGCCGATCGCCAGGTCAGGCGTTGGATGGGTATTGCCCTACTGCCTCAGGCCGGTGTCGCCATTGGCATGGCGCTGCTCACCGCACACCGATTTCCGCAGCACGCACAGATGATTCTTTCGTTGGTGATTGCCGCCACGGTAGTCTTCGAACTGCTCGGACCGGTGTTAACCCGGGTGGCATTGCGCCGCAGTAGTCCTTGTGATGACGACAAGATATGAATGCCCGCTAACCGAAACAACGTAAACGAGATGAATGGGGAGACCATTGTTCCACCATGGTTGCAATGGCAAAGCGCTTTTTGTCCACCAGAAGGAAGAGCAAATGTAATTGGCTGTCTTGTTTACCACAGGACTTTGGTTCGCATATTGAAGCCTGGAATTGCCCCCGCAAACACAAGTAAGCCATATAACCCCAGACTTATGTCATTGTAATCAGGCCGTTGTCGTTCGAGCCATCGTAACCCATAGTCTATGACGGTTTGTCATGCTAAGGTAATAATAAAACTCTGTAACTGGAAAGGAGCATAGCATGCCCATCTCTAAACGCTCGTTCCAGATACTGCTGCTCACGGTGTCTGTTGTCGTACTCCTATGGCTTAATCAGGGAGAGCATGGTGCCGAACATCAAGGTGGCGCCCACGAAGTCATCCTGCAATCCTTCATCTGGTTTGCGGTGGCAATGGTGCTTGCCAGGGCATTCGCCAGCACCTTCAAGCTGATCAACATTCCAGCAGTCCTGGGGTGCATAACGGCCGGTATCGTTGCAGGAAACTTCGCCCTGATAACTGGCCTCGACTGGTTAGAGCCGATCAAGACCACCGAATTCATCCGCATCATTGCCGAATACGCGGTGGTGCTGCTGCTGTTCAAGATCGGCCTCGAATCGAACATTGAAGACATCATGAGCGTCGGGCTTCGCTCGTTGGCGGTCGCGATCGTCGGTGTGGTTGCACCAATGATACTTGGTTACATAACACTGGCGATACTCATGCCAGGCCAGTCCGACGTAGTCTACCTGTTCTTCGGCGCCGCACTCTCCGCCACTTCCATCGCAATCACCACGCGTACTTTTGAGGATCTTGGGCAGAAGAATTCCCGCGAGTCCATCATGGTACGATCCGCTGCCGTGATCGACGATGTGCTGGGACTTGTAATTCTCGCTTTCGTCTCATCACTGGCCGCCACAAGCGGCGACACGGAATCGGTTGGCATCGGCAGCATGTTTGTCATCATCGCCAAAGCGGTACTGTTGTTCGGAGTTGCGATACTGTTCGGCCAGAGCATAGCACCGGGCCTCAGCTATTGGGTGAGTAGGCTGGAGGACAGC
>JBEVVR010000026.1:0-76549 GCA_040507035.1 Candidatus Thiodiazotropha sp. | reverse complement strand
GGGTGATCACCGCCCCCAGGGCGGCGCCGCTGGCGCTGCCCACCAGGCCGGGGCTTGCCAGGGGATTGCGCAGCAGGGCCTGCATCACCGCACCGCAGAGGCCGAGTGTGGCGCCGGCCAGCAGGGCGACCAGGGTCCTCGGGATGCGCAACTCGGTGAGGATCAGGCTGTAGACGCCGGATTTGTCGCCAAGGCTCTCTTGTAATGCCTGCAACAGGGGCAGGGGTTGGCTGCCGATGCTGAGGGAGATAAGGGCGGTGATGAGGATGGCGGCCGCGAGGGAGAGGATCAGGCGCTGTTGTTGCATTACACCGATCATCGATCCCCCTCCCTTGCCTCGCGTAACAGGGCCACCGCATCGGCCAGCATGGGGCCGGGGCAGATCCAGTACTTGAAGGGTATCTCCACCATGGGCTTTTGCGCCAGCAGGCGTTTCAGGGCGGGGTGACGCAGTTGGCGCTGCGCCAGGGAGTCCCCCGATTCGCTGAAGGTGGAGGTGAAGAGAGTTTCCGGTTGCCAGTGGAGGATCTTCTCCAGTGGTACCGGGCTATAGCCCTTGACGCCGTGTTGAGAGGCCAGATTGTTCCAGCCGGCCAATCTCAGGGCTTGATCCTGCAGGGTATCTGCGCCGCTGGTGTAGCCACGGGGTTGCAGGAAGAGGGCGCCGGGTGGGTGAGTGTTATTGGCTTCTCCTGACTGCAAGCGTTGTTGCATCGCTTTGATTAGTGACTCAGCACGGGAGACCTGCCCGAGCCGGGCGGCGAGTTGGCGAATCTCCTGATAGATATCCTCGACCTGATTACCGAGAGTGAGTTGATGCAGCGGATAACCCAGCTGCTTGAGGGTCGTGCGCAGGCGCGGATTGTCGTGGGGTGTGACCAGCACCAGGTCGGGTTGCAGGCGGATGATCTCTTCCGCCCTGGCGTGGTTGAGCGGATAGCGGCTGGCCTGGTCCGCGACGAAGGAGCTGTCGGGATCCTGTGAGAGATAGCTGACCGACGCCACCTGTTCCGGATCGGCCAGCATCAGCAGCAGCTGATCGCTGCAGAGGTTCACCGAGACCACCCGCTGGGGTGGCCCGGCGGCAACCGCCATGCCTGCGAAAAGGGTCAGGACGATGGCGATTGCTTTAATCCGCATGGACTATCCAAAGTGGTAGTTGAGGGTCAGCCACAGGTTTCTCTCCGCTGCCGGGAAGAAGGCAGCCCGGCTGGCGAAGCTGCTGTCCATCCCCACCGAGCCCGAGCCCGCGTACTCCTTGTCGAAGAGATTATCGATGCGCAGGCCGATATGCCAGGGTCCGCTGCTGAATTGTGAACCGAGATTGAGCAGGCCGTAGCCGGGGAGCTGTTCAAAGCTGTTGTTGAAATCCCCCCCCAGCACCCGCTTGCTGCTGAATACCGCCTCGGCAAAGAGATTCCACCGGGATGAGATGCGCCAGTCGCCGGAGAGCTTACCGCTGCGCGCCGCCACCAGGGGGATGCGGTTGCCGTCGTAGGGACCGTCACTGATGCGGGGATCGGTGTAGCTGAGAGAGCCGCCCAGGGAGAGATGGGGGGTGGCCTGCCAGGAGCCCTCCAGGGTGACCCCTTCACGGGTGGTATCGTCCAGGTTGATATTGCTGAAGCCGCTGGCGTCGAAGCTGATCTCGTTCTCCAGGTCGAGACGGAAGATCGACAGCCGGGTGCTGAAGCCATCCCTTTTCCACTCGGCGCCTGCCTCATAGGTGATGCCGGTCTGGTTCTGCAGCCCCACCGGGTTGCCGAAGACGGGGTTGGTATGCTCCTCCACGGTGGCGTAGCGGAAATTCTCGTCGATGCGCAGGAACAGGCGCAGGGAGTCATTGGCACTGAAGCTGGCGCCGAGGGACTTCACGGTCAGGCTGTCGTCCAGATCGTCGATGCCGAGAAAGCTCTCGATATGGTTGTCGATGGCGGAGTGACGCAGGCCGCCGCTGAGGGTGAGCCGCTCGCTGACGGGGAGGGTGGCCTGGGCATAGAGCGCATCCACCGATTGATCGAGGATGGTGGCGCCGAAGCTGGTGGCCAGCTCGTAGTCGGTGCGTTCGAGATCGGCACCGGCGGTCAGCTGAAGCGCCATGTCGGCGATGGGAATGAGGCCGATGAAGCGGGGATTGAGGCCCTTGACCTTGCGCTCCTGGGTCGAGATCGAACCGGGAAAGGTGCGGAAGCTGGTCTGGAACTCCCGGTCGTTATCCCGGTAGCTGAGCTCCCCTTCAAAGGTCCAGGCGTCGCCCAGGCTCTGCATCAGACCAATGCGGCTGACGTTGGTGTCGGTATCGCTGAAGTCGCCGGTGTAAGCGGCAACCGACTGTTGCCGATCAGCCGCCATCTCATCCGCGAACAGAGCCCCCGGAAGCTCCTGGTAGGCCTCGGTTCGCTGTTGCTCGAAGAAGACCGCGCCGCTCTCGTAGTCGTAGTCGAGCCGCAGGTTGTAGTCCTTGCGCTCGGTCTCGTTGTTGTCCCGGTAGTTATCGCTATCCCGGCGTTTCGCGGAGAAGTGGTAGGCCAGGCCGTTGTCCAGGCGGTCGCCGATATCGGCATAGCCTTCACGGTCCTGGTTGCTGCCGGCGATCACCGAGACCTTGGCGGTGAAGGCTTCGGGTTGCCGGGTGATGATATTCACCAGGCCACCCACCGCCTGGTTACCGTAGAGGACACCGGCACTGCCCTGGACGATCTCGATGCGCTCCACCCGGCGCAGGTCGATGCTGTTGAGGTCGGGGGCGGCGGTGTCGCCGGCGTTGTTGAGGCGCCGGCCATCCACCAGCACCAGGGTGTTGGATTGGGCCGCGGGACCGAAGCCGCGCATGTCGATAATGCTATTACTGCCATCCCCATAGAGGCTGCTGATCTGAATGCCGCTATGGCCACTCAGCAGTTGCGATAGGTTGTGGACGCCGCGCTGCTCGATCTCCTCCCGGATTATGGCACTGATAACCGAGCTGGTCAGGGGATTCGACTGGTGACTGCGCGAGGCGCTGACCAGGATGGTGGTGAGGTTGGTTTCGTCGGCCAGGACGGGGATCGAAGGCGATAGGAAAGTAGTGGTGGATACCAGCAGTGGTAATGCAAAACGTTTCATTGAGTCTCCATGGGACGCACACCCGCGTCGTCGAGTTGGATAGGGGTGCGAAGGCCGGTATCCGGACTCACAGACTGGTGGGGTCACCCGACACCGGCGCCTTCCCATGGTCATGGTTTGATCACAGTGGCATATTGCGGTGTCTCGATCTGCTTACCGTTGCGGGGGCAGTGCAGGCATCTCACCTGCTTCCCGTTTACCCCGTTGCGCGGCTATGCCGCCGTGGGGCTCTCCCGTCACACTTGACGGGTACCTTCAGCAGGCAGGGAAACTACAGAGAAAGCGCAGATAAATCAAGGTAAATGGGCGTTCGGGTGATCTTTATCCCTTTTCAGGAGGCGTGTTCGATTATGCGCGTTCGCGTTTCGGATACTCTGTCTGAAGAAGGCTTGAAACAGGGATATCCCAGGCGAGTCCCGGATCGGGCAAGCCGGTTTTTCGCGCCAGGACAGCTATGCTCTGATTGATCGGAACCAGATGCACCCTGGCTGTGGTGCGATCCCGGGAGAGGGAGATGATTCTCCCAGGGGCTCCCTCCTCCGCTTCCAGGATCTCGAAACCGGTGCTCTCATTGAGCAAGGTCTTGAAGGTCTCCTTGGAGTAACGCCAAAAGTCCCAGGGCAGCTCATGGGGTGGAATGGTCGGATGGGTGGATATGTAGAGCAGACCACCGGGCTTCATAACCCTGTTGATCTCCAATATCGCCTTCCAGGGCATCGCCAGATACTCAAACACCGATACCGAAAAGACGGCATCGAAGTGCTCCGCAGGGAGTTTGGATGAGAGGGTGTGGGCGTCACCCACCAGATCTACGTTGTCGCCCTCATGAATGTCCAGGCCGGTATAGGCAACCGTGGATTGAAAGGCATCACGCCAAACTACCCCGGTGACATCTCTCGACCCGATCTCAAGCAGTGCAGCCCGGGGTATCTCGTTGACAGAGGAGATGAAGCGATTGAAGACCTGATAGAAGGCATCGCTGCGGGTCTTTTTCTTCAATGGCAACAGTAACCAACTAAAGCCTGTGAATAGCAAGGTTGTTATCAGGTAGACGATAAGGTTTGCGAAGCCGTGTTCACGAATATAATGGGGTATCTTTTTAATATGACTAAGTGGTCTCATGTCCCTGTCGATCCACCAATTGGGCTGTAATCCCTGTATCTGATTCGAATATATCATGATTATCTATCTCCATGGCCTCAACAGCGCCGGCAGTTCCGGCAAGGCGGCGGTATTGAGAGAGTCGCTTCCCGAATTGCAGATCGTCGCCCCCACCTATCCTGCCCATAGTGCGGCGAAGGCAGTGGCGACACTCACGCATAGCCTGCAGCCCCTGCTGCAAGATGAGCGCAATGTCGATCAGCCCCGCCTCATGGTGGGCAGTTCCATGGGAGGATTCTATGGCGCCTGGCTGGCGCAACAGTTGGGGCTTGACCACCTGGTGATGATCAATCCCGCTCTGCGGCCCTGGGAACTGCTGCTGCAGGTGGTGGGCTGGCAATACAACCAGGCCCAGGAGCATCGCTACTACCTATCACCGGAGATGGTGGCCGCCACCCGGGAGTTTGCTCTGGAGCCGAGTGGTGAAGGTGTACCCACCACTTTATTGCTCGACAAGGGGGATGAGCTGATCGACTACCAGATTGCCGAGGGGATCTATCGGGGGATCGGTGACATCCGCTGTTTCGAGGGGGGGAGTCATACCTTCGAGCATATGCAGGAGGCGGTGGGGATTATTGGTGGGATTCACCAGAGGCTGGTTGAAGATATTGAGTCCGCGAATGAACGCGAATGAACGCAATTTTTTTTGTTTCTTTCCGTGCTCCCGAGTGGAAAAACTTTGGAAGTTAAACTGTTGTAGTCAGGTATGAGTTCCCACACGGAAACGAGGGAACTGAAAACAACTTGCAGCACGGAGGTGACTGGTATGCCTCTTTCGCAGCAGCGGCAGGGATGCCGCGGTAGCCCCGTCAGCACAGGGATGTGCTGTTGGTGCGGCGGAGAAAGAGGCATACCAGTCACCGTAACTGTTTAATAGTGCAACAAACTGACGTATTGCTTCATAGCAATGGCTGATGTGGGATTAGGTGGTAAATAAAATCAACTTCTTAAGTAATTACCATTCATCGGCACAATAAAATGATAAGGCAGCAAGGTGGGGTATTAGCTGTCATGCGAAACTGAGATGACTAATCAAATATGCTATGTTGGATTAGATAGAGTCACGGCGGCTGGAGTAGCTCTTTCTACGCCGCCCCTACAGCACGTCCTTGTGCTGGAGGGGCTACCGCGGCATCCCTGCCGCTGCTACGAAAGAGCTACACCAGCCACCTCTGTTCTGCCGGTTTTTGTACGATTTTTTGTTCCCATGTTCCCGCGGGGAACCCATACCGAGCTTTACAGAACTACCCACCATGACAATTACATGCAGGTATATGCAAGAATCGACCAACGATATTTGCGTTCATTTGCGGACTGAATAAATAAATCAGCTATCGACAACAGGTTCGCTGAATGAGCAATCCTTCTGCGGGCAGACCTTCTCGGTGCCCTTGCGTTTGGTGGTCTTGATGGTCAGCACCGGCCAGCCACAGTTGGGGCAGGGTTCGGCCACCGGCTCGTTCCAGATGGCGTAGTCGCAATCCGGGTAGGTGGAGCAGGAGTAGAAGATCTTGCCGCGGCGGGATTTTCGTTTCAGCAGGGTGCCCTTGTGACATTTTGGGCAGCTGACGCCGGTGTCCTCCGGTTTTTCCAGAGGCTCGATATATTTGCAGGTCGGGTAGCTCGAACAGCCGATGAACTTGCCATAGCGGCCGCGCTTGATCACCAGTTCGGAACCGCATTCGGGACAGCTGCGGCCTTCAACCACCTCTGGCTCTTCCTTCTCGCTTGCATCGGCATTCAGATCCCTGGTGTAGTCGCACTCGGGATAGTTGGTGCAGCCAATGAAACGGCCGTGGCGGCCGAGCCGGATGGAGAGCGGCTTGCCGCACTGGGGACAGGCCTCATCCAGTGCCTCATGGGTGACGTCGCTGCGCTTCACATTCTCCTGGGTGTGGTCGATCCGGTCCTTGAACGGCCCCCAGAATTTGCTCAGCAGGGGTTTCCAATCCTCCTCGCCCCGGGAGACGGCGTCGAGTTCATCCTCCAGGTTGGCGGTGAAGTCGTAGTCCACATAGCGGGTGAAATATTCGGTGAGGAACTTGTTCACCACCCGGCCCACGTCGGTGGGCTGGAAGCGCTTCTTCTCCAGCACCACATACTCCCGGTCCTGCAGGGTGGAGATGATGGAGGCATAGGTCGAGGGGCGGCCGATACCGTACTCCTCCAGGGCCTTCACCAGGCTCGCCTCGCTGTAGCGGGGCGGTGGCTCGGTGAAGTGTTGTTCCGGACGGATCGCCTTCAGCGGCAGGGTTTCACCCTCGCTCAACGCCGGCAGCAGCTTCTCGTCGCTGTCGCTCTTGGCGCCGTCGTCGAGTCCCTCCTGGTAGACCGCGATGAAGCCGGGTTTGGCGATCACCGAGCCGTTGGCGCGGAACAGATTGCCCTCACCACAGGCGAGATCGACGGCAACGGTATGAATGGTGGCGTGGATCATCTGGCAGGCCACCGATCTTTTCCAGATCAGCTCATACAGCCTCGCCTGGTCCTTGGTCATCTTCTCCTTGATTTCATCGGGGATACGCATCACCGAGGTGGGTCGGATCGCCTCGTGGGCCTCCTGGGCATTCTTCGATTTGGTCTTGAAGTGACGCACCGTGGGGGGGAGTTGGTCGGCGCCGTAGCGTTTGCTGATGAGATCGCGGATCTCATCCAGGGCCTCGTCCGCCAGGTGAACCGAGTCGGTTCGCATATAGGTGATCAGGCCGACGGTGCCCTGGCCCACGTCGACACCTTCGTAGAGCTGCTGCGCGGTGCGCATGGTGCGCTGTGTGGTAAAGCCCAGCTTGCGTGCCGCCTCCTGTTGCAGGGTAGAGGTGGTGAAGGGCGGTGCCGGATTGCGCTTGCGCTGCTTCTTTTCGACCTTGACTACCTGCAGGCCCTCTTTTCCGGCCTCCAGCAGGGCTTTTTCCGCCGTCTTGGCGCTCGTCTCGTCGGTGATGCTGAATTTTTCGAGCTTCTTGCCCTGGTAGTGGGTGAGTCTCGCCGAGAAGCGCTGTTTTTGCTTCTCCGTGTCGGCCTCTATGGTCCAGAACTCTTCTGCCTTGAAGGCCTCGATCTCCTGTTCCCGTTCCACGATCATGCGTAGTGCGGGACTCTGAACCCGGCCCGCGGAGAGGCCTCTGCGCACCTTTTTCCACAGCAGGGGTGAGAGATTGAAACCCACCAGATAGTCCAGGGCCCTGCGTGCCTGCTGGGCATCGACCAGGTCATGGGAGAGATCCCGGGGATTGGCTATGGCATCGTTGACCGCTTTTTTTGTGATCTCGTTGAAGACCACACGGTATACCTGTTTATCCTTTAATTTGCCCCGTTCCCGCAGCAGTTCCGAGAGATGCCAGGAGATGGCCTCACCCTCGCGATCGGGATCGGTTGCGAGATAGAGTGCTTCCGATTTCTTCAGGGCCTTGGTTATTGCCTGGACATGACGGTCGTTGCGTTCGATCACCTGGTACTTCATGGCGAATCCCTGGTCGGGATCAACCGCACCCTCTTTGGGGATTAGGTCTCTGACATGGCCATAGGAGGCCATTACCTCGAAATTGCCGCCGAGATATTTCTTGATTGTCTTTGCCTTTGCGGGCGATTCAACAATAACCAGATTCATCGATGTTGGGTCGTTCCAGGGGAAAAATGCGGGACAGTGAACCCTCCCGCGAAAAAGAAATCAAGGTTTTTTTGTTGTCAGTGTTGCCTAGTGTAGGAAAACAGGGACGTCGTTATAGACCATGTCTTCCATACGTGCGAAGGCCGCTTCCTGTCCAGGCTGATTCATCAATACCAGGAGAATAATCCATTTTAACTCCTCTTCAGAAATGATGGCGGTGTCCAGGGCAAGGGCTCGTTCGATCACAAGCTCGCGAGCATTTGTGGTGAGGATATCGTTCTGCTCAAGAAACAGCAACAGGCCGCGGGAGTCCACATCCAACCTTGCCGTCTCCTCCTCGGTGAAGATGCGCAGCGAGTGTGATGGATCGCTATCACCATGCTGAGATTGATCGCTATTGGCAAGCTCGTCCAACCAATCGAAGGCCTTGTTGATCTCTGTAGAGGGAAAGCCTGCTTGAATCAACTCATCACGCAGTTCATGTTGATCCGAGGGGGGGGCATGTTCGCCATCCATGTAGTTTTCATAGAGGTAGATCAGAATATCGACCACGTTTTCGTTCATATGCTCTCTCTCCCGCTGGGACGGGATTTGAATCTGTCAATGCGGCAGTAGTAGCCACCGGGAGCCGATGATACACGACCTTCGAGCTCGAGCAACAGCAGCATGGACGAAACTGCCTCCGGGGTCAAACCTGTACGGGCAATTAATTCGTCAACAGAGACCGGATCATAGCCAAGGGCCTGATCCAATAGCTGATAATCGGCATCTGCCTCAAAGTCCAATCTGCCCTGCTGGGTGGTCTCCGGGTTGCTCCCGGTTTCAAGGGTTGCGAAAAGGGAACCCAACTCCTCGATGATATCCTGCGCCGATTCGACCAATTTGGCGCCCTGCCTGATCAGCGCATGGCAGCCACGGGCCTGGGGATTGTGGATAGAGCCGGGAATGGCAAAGACTTCGCGGCCCTGTTCCGTCGAGAGCCGGGCGGTGATGAGGGAGCCGCTCTGCAGTGTCGCTTCAACCACCAGGGTGCCGAGGCAGAGGCCGCTGATAATTCTGTTGCGGCGGGGGAAATTCTCCGCCTTTGCCGGGGTGCCCGGGGGAAACTCGGTGATCAGCAGCGCCTGCTTGGCAATCGTGTGGGCAAGTGCCTTGTGGCTGGCGGGATAGATCCGGTCCGCACCTGTGCCCATCACCGCGATGGTCGAGCCCCCCTTGAGTGCGCCCTCGTGGGCGGCACCATCGATACCCTGGGCCAGGCCACTGGTGATGCAGAAACCGGCGGACGCCAGAAAGTGGGCGAACTCCCGGGCATTCTCGAGACCGTTATTGGTGGGATTGCGGCTGCCGACGAGGGCCAGCTGTGGCTGTTGAAGCAGGCCTTTGTCCCCTATTAGATAGAGCAGGGGAGGTGGGGCATCAATCTGTCTCAATAGGGCGGGATAGGCCTCGTCACCCAGGGTCAGCAGTTGATGATCGGGCTGCGCCAGCCACTCCAGAGAGGATTCAATCCTGCTGCGGTCCTGTTGTAACAGGGCCTCGATCGCCGCTTGCGGCATGCCGATCTGACTGAGTTCCTTATGGCTGGCGCCGAGGATGGTCTGGGGATCGCCGTAGTGGTCGAGCAGGCGTTGAAAATAGCGGCTGCCGACACCGGCGGCGAGGCCGACCAGCAGCCAGGCCTCGGTGTCGGAAGTTGGGGTGCCGGATTCGCGATCCATGCTATTCGGCATGTTCAGACAATATTAGCTTCCCGGTGTGCGTACCCAGTCCAGTACATGGAGAGGTTTGGTGGCGTCCATTACCAGGGCGAAACTGACCTTTTCAAAGGTGCGGAATACCATCAGGTGGCCGGCCTCTTCCAGAGGCAGTGTGACCATTTCACCACGGCCCTTGACGATATCGCGAACATTTTCACCACCCTGCATGATGCGCAATACATGACCCGCCTCCAGGCCCACATTGCTACCCTTGTTGAGCACCACCACATGGTACTGGCCGATCTGGGTTACACCGTTAAGCACAGAGATGATACGGCCCTCGATGGGGGTATCCGGTACCCTGGGTTGAAAATCGATCAGCGGCTCCTCTTCCATGGTCTTGATCAGTCGATCCCCGATGAGTGCTTCCATCTCTGATGAGGTGATCAGCAGTTTGGCGGGGTCACCGGTTCTTTTCAGCTCCGAACTACCGACATAGAGGGCCTCATAGCCGAGAATCTCGCCGCTATCAGGATCTTTATAGGGCTTTTCAGGTCTAACGACCGTATATTGAATCGGCCGATCCTCCATGATGCTGCGTGCGTAATAGCTGATACCCGCACCGCCGACGATATGGTCGTCCAGAAAATGGACAATGTAAGGCGCTTTCTCCAGCTCATCCTCGTCGACCACATAGGGGCGAGTGAGGAAAGGAGCGATGGCATCAATCGGAATGGTCGGAATGGCCTGATCCAAAGGCGTAGCCCTTACCCTGGGAGAGAGCCTGTCTTTTTGACTCAGTTGCAGCATTGGACGACCGTCGCGATATGTGAGCTCGATCACATCACCGGGAAAGATTAGATGGGGGTTTTCGATCTGCGGATTGACATACCAGACCTCTGGCCACAGCCAGGGATCGCGCAGAAACATCGATGAGATGTCCCACAGGGTATCGCCCTTCACCACGGTGTAGCGTTCCGGGTGCGAGGGGTTGAGTGCGACATGCTCGGCCGCAATTACACAAAAGGAGAACAGCAGGCCGCTGATGACTCCGATGAGTTTGTTGTTAAGATATGACATAACTATTCCCTTGGGTGCGAAGCGGAAATTCTAGCGATCTACTGTAGAGATTCTCCCATGTGTTGTGTTCTATAATCGATGACGATTTTGCTATGTAAACAGTCTGTGACACTACACTAGTTTCCAGTATGATCATAATGTTAGCGCAATTTCTTGCATTTGTACTATAGATTTTGGAAAAACAGATGGCGATTCTTGACATACTCCACTTTCCTGATCCACGACTTCGCAACAAGGCCAAACCGGTGGTTCAGGTTGACGACTCTATACGTCGGCTGATTGACGATATGCTTGAGACCATGTATCAGGCGCCGGGAATCGGACTCGCGGCGACCCAGGTCAATGTGGCCAAGCGCGTGGTCGTTATCGACCTCTCCGAAGAGAAAAATGAACCCCTTTGTCTGGTGAATCCGGAGATCATTGAAAAGGACGGTGAGGAGCAGATGGAAGAGGGTTGTCTCTCGGTTCCCGGTATCTATGAGTTGGTGAAACGGGCTAATCAGATTCGGATTCGGGCGCTTGATCGAGCGGGAGAGCCTTTTGAAATGGAGGCCGAAGGTTTGCTGGCTGTCTGTATTCAGCATGAATTGGATCACCTGGAAGGTAAACTGTTTGTCGACTATCTATCCAGCCTGAAGCGTCAGCGTATCCGCAAGAAGCTGGAAAAGGATAGTCGACAGCAAGAAACACCCGGTTCAAAGGCTCAGCAAGTCATCTGAGCGCCCCATGGAGTTTTTCCTCTTCAATCAATCTTCATTCGTCACACCGTGTTTGTCTGCGACGCGGTTCCCAATATCAACGCTCACTATCCAGCCAGGCAGTGATCGGATGTGACTAAATGGCTGACGTTTTAAGAATTATTTTCGCCGGCACACCGGAGTTCGCCGCCACAGCCCTTACGGCACTATTGACTACGCAACACCAGGTGGTCGCGGTCTATACTCAGCCTGATCGACCCGCCGGCCGTGGCCGAAAGGTGCAGTTGAGTGCTGTCAAAGAGCTGGCCTTGGCGCATGACCTCGAGGTTAGGCAGCCGCAATCCTTGAAGGACGAAACTGCACAGCGTGCACTGGCGGATATGAATGCGGATCTGATGGTGGTGGTGGCCTATGGGCTGTTGCTGCCCCAGGCGGTGTTGGATATCCCCAGGTTGGGATGCATCAACATCCACGCTTCTCTGCTACCGCGCTGGCGCGGTGCAGCGCCGATTCAGCGTGCCTTGTTGGCGGGTGACAAGGAGAGTGGGGTCACGATCATGCGCATGGAGGCCGGTCTCGATACAGGTCCCATGTTGCATGTCCTGAAGACACCCATCAACGACGATGATACCGGCGGCAGCCTGCATGATCGGCTGGCTAGGCTGGGAGCGCAGGCGTTACTGGAGTCTCTCCCCGCGCTGGCGGAGGGTAGGCTGAAGGCCGAACCCCAGGATGAAGGGCAGGCCAATTATGCAAAAAAGCTGGATAAACAGGAGGGATTGATCGACTGGAGCGAGTCGGCTGAAGCTATCGACCGCAAGGTGCGGGCCTTCAATCCATGGCCTGTGGCCCAGTGTCACTACGACGAGAAGGTGATGCGAGTCTGGCAGTCCCAACCCTTGGCCGAGTCCTGCGTGGCGAAACCGGGGGAGGTAGTGCGCAGCGGTAAGTCCGGGATCGATGTCGCCACTGGCGGTGGCGTGTTACGTATACTCCAACTGCAGATGCCGGGGAAAAGGACCCTGTCCGCTGCCGATTTTCTCAATGCCCACTCGATGGATGGTGTGGTGTTGGGATAATGCCCGCCGGTGCCAGGAAATTGAACTCGGATGATCCGCGCTTGATTGCCGCGCTGGTGCTGCAGCAGGTGTTGGCGGGCCGCTCCCTCTCCGATCTGTTGTCCAACTATTTACTCAAGCTTGAAGATAGACGCGATCGTGGATTGGTGCAGGCGATCTGCTTCGGGGTGATGCGCAGTTACCTGCGACTGCACTACCTGCAACAGCGGCTGCTGTCGAAGCCGTTGAAGGCGAGGGATCGGGATATCGAGGCCCTGATCCTGGTCGGGCTCTACCAGCTTCTCTACCTCAGGGTGGGGGATCATGCCGCCGTCCACGAGACCGCGGGGGCGGCAAACAAACTCGGCAAGCGCTGGGCGGTTGGGTTGATAAACGGCGTACTGCGAAATTTCCTGCGTCAGCGCGAGGGCTTGATGGCGGGCCTGGAGCAGCAACCCGAGGCCCTCCATGCCATGCCAGGCTGGTTGCTACGCGCATTGAAGTCCCAATGGCCCGATGCATGGCAGCAGCGTGTGGAGGCGCTCAACAGCCACCCACCCATGAGCCTGCGGGTCAATCGACAGATCCATTCACCCCAGGATTACCTCAAGCTGCTGCAAGAAACAGGTATCGAGGCCGAGCCTATCCTCTCTGTCGATAGTGGCATCAATCTGCTCCAGGCGATGGATGTGGAGAGCTTGCCCGGCTTCGCTCAGGGAGGTGTCTCTGTACAGGATGGCGCCGCCCAACTGGCGGCTGGATTGATGGATCTTCAGCCGGGCCAGCAGGTGTTGGATGCCTGCGCCGCCCCCGGCGGAAAAAGCTGCCACATGTTGGAGTCGGAACCAGGGATTGCCTTGACCGCGCTGGACAGTGATCCCGAGCGCCTGCAACGGGTCGAAGAGAATCTCACCCGCCTCGGGCTTCAGGCGAGCCTGGAGCTGGGGGATGCCGCAAATCCCGCTGGATCCTGGGCAGAGCGGTGCTATGATCGAGTTCTGCTCGATGTCCCCTGTTCGGCGACCGGTGTTATTCGCCGCCATCCGGATATCAAATATCTGCGCAGGGAGGAGGATATCGAGAGTCTGACCCAGCTACAGGCCGCCATTCTGGATGCGGTGTGGCGGTTGTTGAAGCCCGGCGGCAGGATGCTCTATGTAACCTGTTCGATTCTGCCCCGGGAGAACGAGCTGCAGCTTTTGCGGTTTCTTGATCGGCAGGGAGATGCCCTAGAGGATGGGTTGCATGTGGACTGGGGGGAGAGTAGATCGGTGGGACGCCAGATCGCTCCCGGAGAGGGAAATATGGACGGTTTTTACTATGCGCGCCTGATAAAAAGAGCCCCATGAAGAGAACATCGAGCTGGCTGTTGTCTGTTCTGTTGATACTGTCTGTGGCAAAGGCGGCTGCCTTTAACATAAGGGATGTGCAGATTAAACAGACCGATAGTGAATTCCGGTTGCATGCCCGAATCGAGTATCAGTTGAGCGAGCAGGCCCACGAGGCGCTGAGCAACGGCGTGCCTCTGACCCTGAAGGTCCAGCTTTTCGTGGAGAAGGTATGGCGCGGATTCTGGGAACCGAGCCCGCTCGCGGAGACCCTGAGCTTTCAGATTCGCTACCACGCCCTGACCGAGCTCTATCGGGTGGTGGACAAACAGACAGGGGATGAGCAGAACTTTGTCACCCAGGAGGCGGCACTGCATGCATTGGGCGAGATCACCGATCTTCCCCTGGTCAAACTGGCCAAGCTGACGCCAGGTGAGGCCTACCAGCTGCGTCTGCGTGCCGACCTGGATATCGAATCCCTGCCCCTGCCCCTGCAGCCCCTGGCCTATCTGGGTAGGGGTTGGAAACTGACAACAGGATGGTCCCAATGGCCCCTTCAACCCTGAGCCGATTACGTATTGGGGGACTCTCGGTCGGCCTGTTGCTGATCCTGCTGCTGGTGAGTCTGCACCTGATGAGCAGCGCGGTGCAGAACTCCGCCGAGTTGAGCCGCTATTTCGTCCCCCTGCTGATCTTCAACCTCGCGGGCATGTTCGTCCTGTTTGTGTTGATTACCTACAACTCGATTCGCCTGATCCGCCAATATCTCAGGCACAGTGCCGGATCCAGGCTGACCCTGCGCATGGTCTTGATCTTCACCCTGATCGCCCTGCTTCCGGTTGGGGTGGTCTACTACTACTCCTTCAGTTTTCTCCAGGGGGGTATCGACAGCTGGTTCGATGTACAGATCGACCAGGCGATGCAGGATGCGCGGGATCTGGCCCAGGCCTCGCTGTCGCTGAACCAACGGGTCTGGCTGAAGTATACCGAGCAGCAACTGCTCACCATCGAGGATACCTCCGAATCGGCTCTGTCCCTGACCATCGCCAAACTGCGCCAGCAATCGGGGGCCCTGGAGCTCTCCCTCAGCGATCCCGCCGGTCAGATCATCGCCTACTCCAATGCGGTGGCGGATGAGCTGGTGCCGGCGAAACCGGATGACTACATCATGCAGCGTCTACGCGAGGGCAACAGCTATGTGGGCCTGGCGAGAGAGAAGGATGAGCTGATGATCCGAGTCGCCATGGCCGATCCCCTGGGTCGTCCCTACATCATTCAGGGACTCTACCCCGCGTCGGAGCGGGTCAGTGCCCTGTCGGAGAAGCTGGAAGTGGCCTATAACCGCTACAACGAGCTCTCGTTCCTGCGCCAATCCCTGAAACGCAACTTCTCCCTGACCCTGTTTCTGGTACTGATGTTCGCCATGCTCTCCGCGGTGTGGGCCGCCTTCTTCTCCGCCCGACGCATGGTAGCGCCGATCGCGAATATCGCGGCAGGTACCAAAGCGGTGGCGGAGGGTGACTACGATCGTCGTCTGCCGGTGCCGCGCAGGGCGGATGAGCTCGCCTTTCTGGTGGCATCGTTCAACACCATGACCCGTCGCATCCGTCAGGCGAGGGATCTGGCAGCGGAGAGTCAGCGCGAGGTGGAGGGTCAGCGTGCCTATCTGGAAACCGTGCTGGCCCGCCTCTCTTCCGGCGTCCTGACCTTCGACGCGCAGCGCAAGATGCGCACCGCGAATCCGGCCGCGGAGAAGATTCTCGGTATCAATTTCGACCGCCTGATCGATCTGCCGGTACAGGCCCTGGCCCTGGAATCGCCCATTCTCAGACAGTTTGTCGAGGGGCTGGAGGCGCCACTGCGCCAGACCGATGTGGAGTGGCGAGGCGAATTGACCCTCTATGGCGGTGAAGGGCGCAAGGTGCTGATCTGCAGGAGCACGCCCTTTGCCCAGCCCAATGGTCGGGTGGGTCATATCGTTTTGTTCGATGATGTGACAGCGCTGATCCGTGCACAGCGTGATGCGGCCTGGGGCGAGGTTGCGCGGCGCCTGGCCCACGAGATCAAGAATCCGCTCACCCCTATCCAGCTTTCCGCCGAGCGCCTGCGTCATAAATATCTCAAGGATATGCCGAAGAAGGATGCGGAGGTGATGGATCGTGCAACCCACACCATCGTGCAGCAGGTGGAGGCGATGAAGAGTATGGTCAACGACTTCTCCGAGTATGCCCGTCCGCCGCAGATGGAGCTCAAGGCGATCAAGCCCGATAACCTGATCGGTGAGATTGTGGACCTCTATCGGGCCACCCGTGGGGTGAAGTTCGAGATCGATCTCTCGGCCAACAATGCCAGGATAGAGGCCGATCCCCTGCGCATTCGACAAGTGGTGCACAACCTGGTGAAGAATGCGGTGGAGGCGTTGGAGGGTGCCAAGGGAGGCAAGATATCTCTGGTCTCCAAGGTCATGAGCAGGGATGATCATCCCTTCTATGAGCTACGGGTACAGGACAATGGCCCCGGTTTTGCCGAGGCGATGATTCAGCAGCTTTTCGAACCCTATGTCACGAGCAAACCGAAGGGTACCGGTCTGGGGCTGGCCATTGTAAAGAAGATTGTTGAGGAACATGGCGGTATCATTTGGGCGGAGAACTGTGATAAAGGTGCCTGTATGGTAATGCAACTGCCGATGCTGCTGGACCTGGCTCGGGAAACTACAACAGAGGAGAGTGAAGTATGAGTCGCGCCTACATCCTGGTTGTGGATGACGAGCCGGATATCCGCAACCTGGTAAAAGAGATTCTGCAGGATGAATCCTACGAGGTGGCGATGGCGGAGGATGGGAAATCTGCACGTCAGGCACTGCGGGACCGCCGACCTGAATTGATCCTGCTCGATATCTGGATGCCTGACGTAGATGGCATAACCCTGTTGAAAGAGTGGGGTGAGAACGAGGGCCTGCCCTGTCCGGTGATCATGATGTCGGGGCATGGCACCGTGGAGACCGCCGTCGAGGCCACCCGCCTGGGTGCCTACGATTTCCTGGAAAAACCCCTCTCCCTGGCCAAGCTGCTGCTGACAGTCAACCGCGCCTTGGAGGCGGAACAGTTGAAACAGGAGAATGTCGGGCTCAAGCGTCATGTCCACGCGGTGCACGAGCCGACGGGTAGAAGCCCGGTGATGCAACGCCTGCGCGAGCAGGTAAAGCGTATCGCCCAGCACGATACCTGGGTGCTGGTCACCGGTGAGCCGGGAAGCGGCCGTGAAACCCTGGCGCGCTACCTCCACTCACAAAGCGTGAGACGGGACCGCCCATTCGTCGAGGTCAACGTCAGTTCCATTGTCAAAGGCCATGCGGCGCAAGAGCTCTTCGGCAGCGAAAGTGATGGCCGTATTCACTACGGCAGGCTGGAACAGGCCGCCGGCGGCACCCTGTTCCTCGATGAGGTCGCGGACATGGACCTGGAGGCCCAGTCGCAGTTGGTGGGCGCACTGGACACCGGCAGCTTTCTGCGTGTCGGCGGTACCGAGCCGGTAAGCATCGATGTACGCATTATTGCCGCCACCCAACACAATCTGGAGGAGGCGGTACAGGAGGAGACCTTCCGTGAGGATCTCTTCTACCATCTCAACGTGGTGCCGCTGCATGTGCCGCCACTGCGCGAGCATGCGGAGGATGTCCCGGAACTACTCAACTTCTATATCGACTGGTATGTGACTCACGAGAAGCTGCCCTACCGCCACTTCACTGTGGGGGCGCAGAACACCCTGCGCAACCATCCCTGGCACGGCAATGTGCGTGAGCTTAAAAACCTGGTGCAGCGCCTGCTGATCCTGGGTGCGGGCAACGAGATCTCCCAGGAGGAGGTGGATGCGGCGCTGGGAGCACCCGATGTGGGGAGCTCACTGGGTGGGCTGGAATCCCTGGTCACCTTCGATCAACCCCTGCGCCAGGCCAGGGAGGAGTTCGAGAAGGTCTACCTGGAGTATCAGTTGCGCCAGCATGAGGGCAATATCTCGCGCATGGCGAAAGAAGTCGGTATGGAGCGCACTCACCTCTATCGCAAGCTGAAGTCCCTGGAGATCGAGTTCAAGGACAAGCGGTAAATCAAGAAGTCCGCAAATGAACGCGAATGAACGCAAATGCTGTTTTTCTCATTCCCATGTTCTTGGTATGAACAGGAAAGAGTTACGGTGGCTGGCGTTGCTCTACCTCCCTACATCCCTGTAGGTCGCCTGCCGCTGCTGCGAAAGAGCCAGGCCAGCCACCTCCGTTCTGCCGGTTTCATAGTGATAGCGTGCAGGGTGCGGCTTGCCGCACAGTAAAACCATCTGGCCGCACCCTACACGCTAGAAAGCCTTTGCTGTCAGCTGTTTTGGTTCAGGTCACCAGGCCAGGCGAATGTCCCAGTCGTATTGACGCTCAGCCGGCAGTACCGGGGCGGTCTCCGGATCCACGGCATTGTAGATGTTGACTGCCGGGGTGACATTGGCGTCGCGGCCGTGGATAAAATCCTGATCACGCACGATTGCCATGTAGGCCTTGTTCAGGGTCAGCGCACGCTCAGCGCTTGGGGCGAGCAGTTCATAGACGTCCGCGGCGAGGACTTTCTCTTCGTTGACACTGCCATCCTCATTGAACCACTTCTCGATGATCTCATCGTTTTCGCGAAACTCGTTGCCGCCGCCAACAAGCTTTAGGTAGGTGAGAATCTCACCCTCTGTCTCGCCCACATTGGGGGCATCCACCATGCCCTTGAGATTGACATAACCCCAGCCCGCCGCACCGCTCACCTTGCGGGGGAAGGCAAAGGTCTGGTCGATGGTGCTGCCGATGGTGGTGTGACAACCCATGCAGAAGGTGGTCTCCTCTTCGCTCTGTTTACGCAGATGGCCATCGGCGGCTTCGATAAAGCCCAGCACCAGCCAGCCGAAGCCGTTGTCCAGGCCGCTGTCGCCGCGGGATATGAAGTTCGGCAGGATGTCATCGATCTTCTCCTGCTTCTCGTTGCCATACATCGAGAGCAGTTGCGCGGGTGTAAAGAAGGTCTGTTTGACCATATAGCGAACCTCTTTCATCCGTGCCGGGATGTTGATCGACATATCCTCGTCGAGTCCGATATAGCGTACCGTATGCAGGAATTCGGTGCCTTGCGGGTAGAGCATCGGGGTGACGCTGACATCCGCAGCGTTGCCGACGTAGGTATCGGGGCGGATGATCTCGTTGATGACCCCGAGCTGCCCATCGCCATTCAAGTCTGTACAGAAGCTGTTTTCGTCCACTTCAGGGAGGCTAACCCTTTCCAGATCCTGGATCGCCGCTTCCACGATCGCCAGATTGGCGATATAGGTATCCCGGGAGTAGCCGCTGCCGTTACAGCTCTGTTCGCGAAACGCCGCGGGAAGCCGCAGCATGACATCATCGGTGGAACCGTTGGTCGGCCAGAAGGTGCTGGGCAAGGGTTTGTAGTTGAAGGCCACCCAAAGGCTGCCGTCGAGGGCAAAGCCCTGGTCGTCAAAGGCGCTGGCGCCGAGATGGAGGTTTTCAATCTTCGGTACGGGACCATCCCAGGACTCGCTCTGCAGCTGTTCGATCAGGGTCGAGTAGTTGTCGGTATAGATATAGTCGATGACCTCCTGGTCGCTGATCTGGGATACCGCCTCGGAGCGGTCCTCGAAGAGGTTCTGCCAATGGTTGGTTACCCCGATCTCCGAGAATGAGTACTCCGCCTGTAGCGCCTTGTCATCCATGTAGTTGGGGCGACTGCCAAAAGTATAGGTCTGATGGCATATCATGCAGGGGTTGTGGGTTGCCTCGTGTTTGGTGTAGCACTGGGGGGGGACAATTGCTTCCAGGTTGTAGACCAGGCCGCTCTCCTCGGGCCGCAGTGCGCCGGCGGGGGATTTTTCATAATTTGTCGGGAATACCAGGGCCTGATTCTGAGTGTCAGAGTCGCCACTGGAGCCACCGCATGCAGAGAGGACGATGGAGAGTGCTGATAGTGTCAAGGTGAGAATTGTATGTTTCATTAAGTACCTCCTGAAACACAAAAGGGGGTGGCATAGGCCACCCCCATTTCCCTGATTTAATTGACCGGTAAGGTTTTAGATCGCAGGATCATCGAACACCCAGACCACATTGTTCTCGTGGTTGCCGGTGTCCTCACCGATGAGTACACGACCATCGTCCAGGATCAGAAGGTTGTCGGGGTTGGAGATGTTGTTGATACTGCATTCATTGACTGAACGGTCAGCGTAGTAGGGACCGCCAACTATGGCCGGCACCATGGTCTTGACATCAACCTCACCGTTGGCATTACGCATCAGTTGCATGCGGTAGACAACACCACACTTACCGTTGTCGCCGTTGAGTTGAATGGCGCCTTCGTCGTCGCTCATGGTGGCATCGAAGCTGGACATGGCCATGTACATGTAGGCCTGGTCGCCGTCAGCAGCACCATCGTTCCACCAGGCTGAGGCCAGGCCGTAGTTGATGTTCACACCCTCCATCTTGCGGAATTCACCGGTAGCACCCAGGGCGACTGCCGCTTTACGGGTCTCCAGGTAGGCTACGCGATCATCGCTGAAGGGATTGGCATCGACAGTGGTGTCTTCGTCACAGCTCAGATCGGTACCGGTCTTGGACTCGGCCCAGTCACAGGCCTGCTCGTCGGTGATGTAGTTGGCGTCGGCGAAGGTGCCGTCGAAGGAATCGATTGCTGCTTCGATGTCAGCCTCGCTCATACTCGCAAGCTCGATCCACTCGATTCCCAGCGCCGCCTCCGCGGGATCGTCAACACCGGCGGCTTGAGTGATTTGCGCGGCATAGAGGGTGCCAGCACTCATGTCACCCGCAACATCGGCGACGAACTTGAAGAAGACAACGCCGGTGCCGTCGTCACTGAGGAAGACAGTGCGTTGGTCAGGCATGACAACCGAGTTCTCGTGAGAGTAGCGGCCCATGGTCTCCAGCTTGTTGACCGTGACATTGGCCACGGCGGCATCGGCGGCATTGCCGAGCTCGACGATGTAGCCGTAGCGATAGGGATTCGGCCAGTCGCCGCTACCATCGGTGGGATAGCCGAAATAGGTGGCCAGCGCCTGAGGATTGCTGAAGTACTCGTATTCCGGGTCGAACCAATCGGCGGTATCGTCGAAGTAGAGCTCTTCCGAGGAGAGCGGGGTCTCCCAGGGGCTGACGGTGCCGAAGCAGTTGACCCAGGTGCCGCCGACGCTGGAGAAGTCGATCATGCCTTCCTGCACGATGGTGCCGTAGCCGGCGTCTGTGAGGCCGCTGACATGGATACGGCTCATGCTGCCGGGACGGTCCTCCCAGTTGCTGTAGACATAGAAGCCGGTGTCGCCGTCAGAGATGACACCGTTGAAGTCAGGATCGTTGGAACTCTTGATCAGGGTGGTGCCGTCGAGGGCGATGATATCACCCATCGAGGTGCCATCATCCAGTGCGTCGCCCTGCTGGGTCAGTACCTGGTAGGAACCGACCGCGGTCATAACCACCTCTTTCTCAGCCGTGGTGACCGGCAGGTCGAGGGCACCGAAGTTCTCGGGCAGTGCCGAGAAGTCCTGGCCGACAATGACACCCACGGTACCTTTGTCGAAGATCTTACCGGCGGCGTCTGTGGTGGTGTTGCTGCTGCTGGGATGCTGGACATTGAGGAACAGGGTGTTGTCGCTGTTCAGGTACAGGCCGGTGAATTCAGCACCCAGGGGGGCTGTCGCAAGACGCTTCAGGCCTAAGGGGATGTAATTGGTGACACCGTCGACACCATCTTGACCGTCGACACCGTCGACGCCATCATCGCCATCGTCACCGTCGCATCCGGTAAGCAGCATTGATGAACACAAAATAGCCGCCGCTATCGAAGCCGGCAGGGCTAATAGACGAAATGATTTCTTTTTCAACATGGAATATGCTCCCCTTTTATCAGGCGTATTACTTGTAAGCCGCCAGCATTCTAGGTAGCCGCTATTTCCAAACAGTGTCATATCTATTTCGTTTCGATGAATGCTATATTTCAAACAGATACAATGGTCGTCAATAACCTTGAGATGAGGTCTACACAGAGTTTGATTTGATCTTGATATTCATGCCCGGGATTGAGGTAATAACGTTTTGGCCTTCAACCTGGGCAGATCGATGCTGATCTCTGTGGCGTAAAGTCGTAACAACTACACCCGATGAAACAATGAAAATAATTATTCTCGGTGCCGGTCAGGTGGGTCGCTCGGTCGCCAATGCGCTGGTGAGCGAGGCCAATGACATCACCGTGGTCGACCAGGATGAGCAGCTACTGACTGAACTGCAGAACCGGCTCGATCTCGGCACCGTCCGTGGTCATGCGGGACATCCGGACGTGCTACGCAAAGCAGGTGCGGAGGATGCGGATATGATCCTTGCCGTGACCAACAGCGACGAGACCAACATGGTGGCCTGTCAGGTCGCCTACACGGTGTTCCATACTCCGACCAAGATCGCCAGGGTACGGGCCCAGGGCTATCTCGACTATACCCAGCTGTTCGAGCAGAGCGCGGTGCCGGTGGATGTGCTGATCAGTCCCGAGCGATTGGTGACCGACTACATTCTCAAGCTGATCGAGTATCCCGGCGCCTTGCAGGTACTCGACTTCGCGGATGGCCGGGTACGCCTGGTGGCGGTAAAGGCCTACCATGGCGGTCCCCTGGTGGGCAATGCGCTGAGTGCGCTCTATGATCACATGCCCAATGTGGATGCCCGGGTCGCAGCGATCTATCGCGAAGGTGAGGTGATCATCCCCATGGGCGACACCGTAATCGAGGCGGAAGACGAGGTCTTCTTCATCGCCGCGGCGGAAAATATCCGTTCGGTGATGAGTGAGCTGCGCAAGATGGAAAAACCCTACAAGCGCATCGTGGTTGCCGGGGGGGGCAACATTGGCAGGCGTCTCGCCGCCGATCTGGAGCAGAAGTACCGGGTCAAGCTCATCGAGACCGACAAGGTGCGGGCGAGAGAGATCGCGGAACGCCTGGAGATGAGCATCGTGCTCAACGGCGATGCCGCGGATGAGAACCTGCTGCTGGAGGAGAATATCGAAAACACCGATGTGTTCTGTGCGGTGACCAACGACGACGAGGACAATATCCTCTCCGCGATGCTGGCTAAACGCCTCGGCGCCGCCCGGGTGATGGCATTGATCAACCGTCCTTCCTACGTGGATCTGGTGCAGAGTGAAATCATCGATATCGCCATCTCTCCCCAGCAGGCCACCATCGGAACACTGCTGACCCATGTGCGCCGGGGTGACGTGGTGCAGGTACACTCACTGCGACGCGGTGCCGCGGAGGCGATCGAGGCAGTGGCCCACGGTGACAGAAGCTCCTCAAAGGTGGTGGGGCGCGCGGTGGAGGAGATCAAGCTTCCGGCAGGCACCACCATCGGTGCGGTGGTGAGGGGAGAAGAGGTGCTGATCGCCCATCACGACACCATGATCGAGAGTGGCGACCATGTCATTCTGTTCCTGGTGGACAAGCGCAAGATCCGCGAAGTGGAAAAGCTCTTCCAGGTCGGCGTGACCTTCCTGTAAAGCAGGAATATCGATTATGCATCTGTTTGTGGTTCAACGAATCCTGGGTGTGCTACTGATGGTGTTCAGTCTCACCATGCTGCCTCCCCTCGGGATTTCCATGTGGACCGGTGACGGCGCCCTGGTAGGCTTTACCGATGCCTTCGTCCTCACCCTGGGGCTCGGCTTGGCGTTCTGGGCGCCGGTGCGCAATCGTAGGCAGGATCTGCGGGTACGCGATGGATTCCTGGTGGTGGTGATGTTCTGGGGCGTGCTGGGTCTCACCGGCGCCTTGCCTTTTCTGTTTGCGGAAAGCCACCATATGAATGTCACCGATGCGGTGTTCGAGTCGATCTCCGGACTCACCACCACCGGTGCCACAGTGATCGTCGGCATCGATGAGCTACCGGTCTCGATTCTCTACTACCGTCAGCAACTGCAGTGGTTGGGTGGTATGGGAATCATTGTCTTGGCGGTGGCTGTACTGCCGATGCTGGGGATCGGTGGCATGCAGCTCTATCGCGCCGAGACCCCCGGGCCGGTGAAAGACAATAAGTTGACCCCGCGGATAACCGAGACCGCCAAGGCGCTTTGGTATATCTATCTGGGCCTGACCCTCAGCTGCATGCTTGCCTATTGGTTGGCCGGTATGAAACCCTTCGACGCCATGGGACACGCCTTCTCCACGGTGGCGATCGGCGGTTTCTCCACCCATGATGAGAGCATCGGCTTTTATGACAGTACCCTGATCGAGATGATCGCGGTGATCTTCATGCTGCTCTCCGGGGCCAACTTCGCCCTCCACTTCCTCGCCCTGCGGCGGCGATCTCTGCGCACCTACTTCGAGGATCCGGAGTTCCGCGGTTATGTCGTTACCCTAACGGTGGTGATCTGCATTGTTTCCGCTGCACTCTACTTCATGGGGGTCTACGGTAACTGGAGCGAGGCGATTATCCGCGGCCTGTTTCAGGCCGTATCGATTGGAACCACAACCGGTTTTACCACCGCCGACTATTCACTCTGGCCTGGATTCATCACCATCCTGCTGCTCTTCGCGAGTTTTATCGGCGGTTGCGCGGGTTCCACCGGCGGAGGGATCAAGGTGATTCGATTTCTCCTCCTCATCAAACAGGGGGTACGTGAGATCAACCGCCTGATCCACCCCAATGCCGAGATCCCGATCCGCATCGGCACCAAGACCATACCCTGGCGGGTGGTTGAAGCGGTATGGGGATTCTTCGCCCTCTACGTGGCCAGCTTCGGTGTCATGTACCTGGCTCTTGCCTCCACCGGACTCGATCTGATGACCTCGTTCTCGGCGGTGGCGGCCAGTATCAATAACCTGGGGCCGGGGCTGGCGGATGTGGGTGCAAACTACGCCAATCTAAACGATCCTGCGAAGTGGATCCTCTGTTTCGCCATGCTTCTGGGTCGCCTGGAGATCTTCACCCTGCTGGTGCTGCTGACCCCGGCATTTTGGCGAAAGTAGTCGGGTATCAAAGGCTGACTGCGAAAACTCAAGACTTTTTATAGTTTAAAACGCATCTGAAACTGAGCTGCTATGCAAGACTCCCAAAGGCCCCCACCAGCAAGCCGTAGCGCAGCGCCTTACCTATGCCGATGTAGAGGGTGGCCGGGAGCAGCCTGACACCGCTCCAGCCGGCGGCGAGGCAGAGGGGATCACCGATCAAGGGCAGCCAGGAGAGGAGCAGTACGGGCGAACCGTATCGGGCCACACGCTGAAGTGCTTGTCGTTGGCGTTCTTTACTCAGGCCTCTGTTAGGAAAGCGGCGTGCCAGCCAGCAGCCGATTAACCAACTGCTAAGCCCGCCAAGGGTGTTGCCAAGGGTGGCCACACACCATAACAGTCCAGCCCGATCCGGGGTCTGCTGCAGCTCCCATAGCAACAATGCCTCGGAGCCCCCCGGCAGCAGTGTGGAGGCGAGAAAGCTGCCGACAAAGAGCCCAAGGGGTCCTCCGGAGATGGTTAGGTCTGACGCAATATCCAGCATCGGTGAGCCGGGTGGCGCTTGAAGTCGTCGGCCAGGGTCTGATGGGTGATCTCTTCGCAACCGGGTCGAGAGGCCAGTCCGGGATCGAGCTTGAAGCGGCGTTTGTTGGTGGAAAAGTAGAGTTCGCCATTGGGTGTCAGCAGATCCAGGCAGGCCTCGATCAGCTGTTGGTGATCACGCTGCAGATCGAGGGTCTCCAGCATCTTCTTGGAGTTGGAAAAGCTGGGCGGATCGAGGACGATGAGGCCGTATACCCTCCTTTCACGCCTTGCCCGTTGCAGAAACTCAGCCACATCGGAGCGCATCAATTGGTGCTGATCCCCGCTGAAGCCGTTGAGATCCAGGTTGCGCCGAGTCCAGTTCAGATAGGTGTTGGAGAGGTCCACGCTGGTGGTGGCCAGGGCGCCCCCCGCCGCGGCATGGACGGAAAAGCTGCCGGTATAGGCAAACAGATTGAGCATGCGTTTACCCTTGGCGCGCTGGCGGATCAGGGTGCGGGTCTCGCGATGGTCGAGAAAGAGTCCGGTGTCGAGATAGCTGTGGAGATCGACCTCGAAGGTCAGCCCGCCTTCACTGACCAGGCTTCTCCTGCCCGGTTTACCGGTCTTTTCATATTGAGCCAGTCCACGCTGTCGCTGCCGGGTCTTGAAGGCGAGTGCCGAAGCGGGTATCTCCAGTGCCTCGCAGATCGCCTCGCCAATTGCCTCCTCCTCTGATGCCGCCAGGGTCTCCCGGCCCTTGCGGGCAAAGAGCTGGGCATGGACCTCGCCCTGATACCAGTCGACAGCCAGGGGAAATTCAGGGATCTCCCGGTCATAGAGGCGATAACAACCGATGTCGCGCCGCCGCGCCCATCTCTTCCAATGGCGTTGGTTCTTGCGCAGCCGGTTGGCAAAGTCTGTTAACGACATCAGCGTGGCAGGCGCCATGCGGCGATTGCCAGGGCGAGCCAACCGGCGATAAAGGCAGTGCCGCCAAAGGGTGTCACCATCCCCAGGCCGCGTAGGTCGCTGATTGTCATGATGTAGAGGCTGCCGGAGAAGAGCAGGATACCGCTGAAAAAGAGCCATCCGGCGATATTCAGGCTACGGCTCGGATGGTGCAGAGCGAGAAGTCCGCAGCCAAACAGGGCCAGGGTATGGAGGCCCTGGTAGTTGACCGCTTTCTGCCACCAGATCATGTGGCCGGGTGGCAGTCGCGTCTCCAGGGCGTGGGCGCCAAAGGCCCCGAGAATCACCAGCAGCATACCGCTGATGGCGGCGAGAATCAGGAAAATCCGTGCCATTACTCTTCCCCCTCCTCAAGGCGTCTGAGTTCATCGAGAATACCCATGACCATCGACTCGGTCTTGCTGTCCATACGTTTGCACAGCAGTTCGGGATCCCGCTCGCCGTCGATCAGGGGGCGTATCACCGCAGCCAGCCGGGTCATGGGGCCGCCGACTTTGCTCATCTGATCAGCCATCTCGGCAATGATCTGTAGTGCCTGGGCATTGCCGCTGCCGGCGGCATGGATCATCGAGGCAAGCCCGGGTGCGGCCATGGCGGGATCGGGTTTCTGATTGGGATCCGGTAGGCTGGAGGGATCCTGCAGCCCGCGTAGAATCGCCTCGATGATTACCTGATCCTCCTCGTCCAGGTTGTTCAACAATTCGATGTCTCGGCGGCCTTGAGTAAAGATCTTTTGCATAACCGTGACAAGGGCATCCCAGCCATGCTCTTTTGCCATCGCCATGAGCTGATCAAACTCCCCTTTGCGGTCCGGGTCGCTACCGCTGAGCACGACCTGATTAATGAAGGCGGCATGCACCGCCAGAATCTGCGCTCGCTTATCCATCGGTGTTCTCCCGTTGCAATAGCTCAAGTGATTCGGTGGCGATCTCTCTGACATCGGGGTGGTTATCGTCGGCCATACCCCGCAGGGCTTTAGCTGCGGCGTTGCAATGGGTCAGACCCAGATAGTGCGCGGCATCGGCCCGCAGCGCGGGATCCGTGGATTGTGCCAGCTGGAGCAGGTCCTTGAGTGCCGATTGCCATAGAGGTGATCCCTGCAACTCTTCGGCGACCACACCGATGCCGATACGTACCGCCATCGGGGTCTCAGGTTGTTCGAGCAGGCTCAACAGGTCGTGGATCGTCTCTGGGTCTTGCTGCAACCAGGCGACCACCCGGTCTGCGCGCTGGGTCTCCAGGAGATGACTGAAATAGCTGCCGGTACCTGCATCCCCGCCTGCGAGTTCACACCAATGTTCAAGCTCGCCGGGGGTGAGGACCCCTTCCAGCTCAAAACGCCCGATTCTCGTCCAGGGCACACTTCGGGTACCCAGACGCCGGGCCACTTCCGGGTGTTCGGCCACATTCACTGCCTCGAGGCGGCCGATTTTTCCCTGCTTCAGCAGGTCGCTCAGGCCTTGCAGTACCGCGGGACAGTGGGCACAACCGCTAGCCAGCAGGAGTAGGGCATCCGGGGCTTGTTTTATACTCATGAGCAGAATTCGAAAAGCGTCACTTTAGCGAAATAGGACCGTTGTGCAAGCCTTGGTGTGGGTTGTGGGTGCCCTATCCAGCCTGAAAAACAGAAGGATTGGCAGATAATGCATATCTCCCTTAGGATAGTCCCCTCTATTCAGGGGGCTAGGAATAGGCAAGGGATAAAATGACCCTTCAAATATCCTGGCATCCCGCGGCGACAGATAGACTGCAGTGAAATCTGGGAGATAAACATCATGCCTACATTTGTGCGTACTGAGAAGTGCGATGGCTGCAAGGGGCAGCACACCACAGCTTGCGTGTATATCTGTCCTCACGACCTGATGAAGCTGGATGAAGACGGCTCTGAGACCGGTCATGCCTTGAAGTCGTTCAACCAGGAGCCTGAGCAGTGCTGGGAGTGCTACTCCTGCGTCAAGATCTGCCCTCAACAGGCCATCGAGGTGCGTGGCTACGCCGATATCGTACCACTGGGGGGATCTGTGCAGCCTCTACGGGGTAGCGATTCCATCCTGTGGACCATCAAGTTCCGCAACGGCACCATGAAGCGCTTCAAGTTCCCGATTCGCACCACCCCCGAGGGTTCCATCGATCCCTACGCCGGTAAGCCTGCTGCCGATATCTCAAAGATCGGCGAGGCCGGTTTTTTCAATCACAATGAGCAGAAGGGTTTCCGTGCCGGTGATGCCAGCGAGTTGATCCGTAAGTGACCGGATTCAGCCTGATTTAGAAACTAATCGCATTTGAGGTATTTAGCATGGCTGAGTTCGGAAATCCGGAAGTGGTCCAGGAAGAGGTGGACATCCTCCTCATCGGTGGTGGTATGGCCTGTTGCGGTGCTGCCTATGAGATCGTTCCCTGGGTGCGGGCTGCCGGTGGCGACATCACCGTAAAGCTGGTCGACAAGGCCGCGATAGATCGGTCCGGTGCTGGGGCTCAGGGTCTCTCCGCTATCAATACCTACATCGGTTCGGAGCAGGATCCCGCCGATTATGCCCGCATGGTCTCCAACGACCTGATGGGTATCACCCGCGACGACCTGACCTATGATCTGGGCCGTCACGTTGACGAATCCGTTCATCTGTTCGAAGAGTGGGGGTTGCCGATCTGGAAGACCGATGAACAGGGTGAGCGTCACGACGGTTCAAAAGGTATGCCTTCCCTCAAAGACGGCGGCAAGCCGGTACGTTCCGGTAAATGGCAGATCATGATCAATGGTGAGTCCTACAAGTGGATTGTCGCCGAGGCGGCGAAGAAGGCACTGGGCATGGACAACATTCGGGAGCATGTCTTCATCGTCAGGCTGGTCAACGACAAGAACGACCCCAAGCGTATTGCCGGAGCCGTCGGCTTCTCCCTGCGTGAGCACAAGTTCTATATCTACAAGGCAAAGGCGATCCTGTTGGCCGCTGGTGGTTGTGTCAACATATTCCGTCCCCGTTCCGTGGGTGAGGGGCAGGGCCGTGCCTGGTACCCGGTCTGGAACGCGGGTTCCACCTACGCCATGGCTGCCGAAGCCGGTGCCGAGCTGACCATGATGGAGAATCGCTTCGTACCGACCCGTTTCAAAGACGGTTATGGTCCTGTCGGTGCCTGGTTTTTACTTTTCAAGGCCAAAGCGACCAACGCCCTTGGTGAGAGCTACATCGAACGCAACAAGGAGCTGCTGGCCGACTATCCCCCTTACGGTCAGGCGGCCGTTCCCGCATCCTGCTTGCGTAACCACCTGTTGTTGAAAGAGTTGCGTGAAGGTAGAGGACCCATCTGGATAGACACCGTCACTGCACTCGCCAACCTGCGTGAGAGCCTCTCTCCCCGTGAGGTCAAACATCTGGAAGCCGAGGCTTGGGAAGATTTTCTGGATATGTGCATCAGTCAGTGCGGGATCTGGGCCGGTGAGAACATCGAACCCGAGAAGAAGAACTCAGAGCTGATGCCCACCGAACCCTATCTGCTGGGTTCCCACTCCGGCTGCTGCGGCATCTGGACCTCCGGGCCGGAGGATGTGGGTGCGCCTACCGATGAGGCGATGGATGGTGTGCCCGAGCATCTGCCCAGGGGCTGGAACTGGGGCTACCGTGGTATGACCACACTCTTCGGTCTGTTCACCGCCGGTGACGGCGTCGGCGCTTCCGGTCATAAGTTCTCTTCCGGTTCCCATGCCGAAGGCCGTCTGGCCGCCAAAGCGATGGTTAAGTACGTCATCGACAACAAGGACTTCAGCCCTGAGCTGGACACCGATGTTGATTCCCTGCTCGAAGAGATCTACCGGCCGGTCCGTAACTACCTTGAGCACAAGGACTACAGCACCGCGATCGATGTGAATCCCAATTACATCACTCCGCGCATGCTGCAGTTCCGTCTGCAGAAGCTCATGGATGAGTATGTTGCCGGTGTTTCTACCTACTACACCACCAACGAGCATATGCTGAACCTGGCGGAGCAGAAGCTGGAGATGCTTAAGGAAGATGCGCTCAAGATGCGTGCAAAAGACCTCCACGAGCTGCTACGTGCCTGGGAGAACTATCATCGTATCCTGACTGCTGAAGCCCACATGAAACACATTCAGTTCCGTCAGGAGACTCGTTATCCCGGTTACTACTACCGCATGGATAAAAACTTCATAGATGAAGAGAACTGGAAGTGCTTCGTCAACTCCGTCTACGACAAAGACACCAAGACCTACAAGTGTTTCAAACGTGCCCATGTGGATCTGGTCGACAAGTCCAAGCTGTTCAAGTAGTACTTGATAGACCTGGCGGAGACGTGCCATGAATGAAAAATTCGATATCCCCTTTAAAAGCAGTTTCATTCCCGCTCTGCTTGAGTCTGGCGCCAGGGTAAAGTTCAACTGCCACCAGGGTGTTTCCTGCTTCAATGCCTGCTGTAAGCATGCTGATATACAGCTGACCCCATATGACATCCTTCGCTTGAAAGATCATCTGCGCATCAGTGTCACCGACTTTCTGAAGAACCATACCCTACCGTTTGAAATGGACAGGGATGGTTTGCCAGGGGTGAAGCTGCGCACCGACAACGATGGTGCCTGCCTGTTTGTCAACGAGGAAGGGTGCAGCGTCTATAAGGATCGTCCCACGGCCTGCCGCTACTACCCGATCGGTCACATGGCAATGCATGAGGCGGGTGCCAAGGATGACGAGGCGCGTTATTTCCTGATCCAGGAGGATTACTGCAAGGGGCATGAAGAGCAGCGTGAGATCAGCGTGGATGACTACCGCAAGCAGCAGGCAGTCGAGATCTATGATCAGGTCAATCGGGAATGGCTACAGCTGATACTGAAGAAGAGATCGGCGGGTCCGAGCATCGGCCGCCCCTCCGATACCAGCCTGCAGTTCTTCTTTATGTGCTCCTATGATACCGATCGGCTGCGTCGTTTTGTCTTCAGCGACTCCTTCAGGGCCGCATACGATCTGGATGAGACGTTTTACCAAACCATGGAAGAAGATGATCTCGCCCTGCTGCGGTTCGGCGTTCGCCTGCTGAATCAGGTGCTGTTTGGTGAGATCACCATTGCGCTGAAGGAGAATGCCGCGGAGCAACGCATCGAAGAGCGCAAGGAGATCCTGGCGCTGCGTAGAGAGGCTGAAGCGGAGCTCCACCAACAGAGGCAGGTACAGCAGATGAAGGATGCGATGTCCCGATAATTTAAAGCGTGTAGGGTGCGGCTTGCCGCACCGATCAATCACATTGGCACTTTGATGGTTGTGGCTTACTGGAAAGAGTCACGGTGGCTGGTGTAGCTCTTTCTCCGCCGCCCCAACAGCACATCCGTGTGCTGACGGGGCTATCGCGGCATCCCTGCCGCTGCTGCGAAAGAGCTACACCAGCCACCTCCGTTCTGCCGGTTTAATACGATGGTTGTGGTTTTTGGTGCGGCAAGCCGCCCCCCACATTGATGATCAATATTTGCGTTTATTCGCGTTCATTTGCGGACTTTTCTACTCTGATCCAGCGTAAAGCCGGTCGGTCTTCGCCGCCATGATGAAATCGTTGCGGTGGAGCCCTTTAATCTTGTGTGACCACCAGGTCACGGTGGTCTTTCCCCACTCTGTCAGCAGGGCGGGGTGGTGCCCCTCTTCCTCGGCCAAAGCACCGATCCTGTTGGTGAACGCCAGGCTGTCGACGAAGTTATTGAATGGATAGATCTTCTCCAGCTGCATGATGCCGTCACGCACCTCGATATTCCAGTCGGGTATTTTGCGTATCAGCTCGGCAAGCTCATCATCACTGACTTTTGGCGCGTCAGCGCGACAGGCCTCACACTTTTCTTCGTTCAGTGCTGCCATATGGGTATTTCCTCTCTTCCAATATCTCAGATATAGTAGGCTTAGGTGGGTGCCCAATGCATTGTCTGGGGCTCCATGCAAGGATTATCATTTAGATTGCCGTGATTGCATACACAGAATCAATAGGGGAAAGCGGCACTTCAGTGCGGCCTAAGGATCAGTGAATAAACGCGCGCTCATAGTCGATGATTCAAAGACAGCTCGGCAGGTCCTGTCGAGCAAGCTCTCCAATTATGGTGTCTCTGTGGTGGCGCTGGAGTCGGCGGCCGCGGCAATCGACTACCTCTATGAAAATGCACCGGATGCCATCTTCATGGATTTCGAGATGCCTGGCATGGATGGCTTCCAGGCATTGAAGGTGATCAAGTCAAATCCTCACACCGCCGTTATTCCCGTCATGATGTACACCTCGAAGGAGGGCGGTTTGGAAGTGAGCCAGGCGCGGGCGCTCGGTGCCGTCGGGGTATTGCCGAAGCAGCTGGAGGCACAGGATCTTGAGGATGTGTTGCAGTCGCTGCACCTGATGCCGGACCAGGATTCGCTGGTGCACGGTTTCGAGGATAGCGAGCTGGATGGGGTAGGCAATATTCGCAGCCAGAGCAATATTCACTCCATACATGAGCGCGAGCGCCGCAAGTCTGCCCCGGTTGGACCGATCAGTCTGCCTTTGGATGATTTTCAGGGTACCCTATCTGCTGGCGATGACTCATTGAAGCGTTTCATCCGCAAGGAGCAGTATCAGAGCGAGAATCGTCTGCAGGAGAAACTCGAGAAACACTTTGCCGAGACTCAGAGCGAGTTGTATGAACTCGAGGCGATGCAGGAGGCCTCGCGATCCCAGGCCAGAAGGGCGACCCTGCTAGGTGTGTTGAGTCTGCTGATACTGTTTCTGGGCTTTACCTTCAGCTACTATTTTCTGGTGCTTTCACCGGCATCTCAGGGTTCAGCTAGAGGTATTGATGGTGGCAATGAGGAGTTGCTGCAGGTCATCGGCGCCCAGGGTGAGAAGTTAGAACTGTTATCACAGAAGATCGATGAGGTTAGGTATGGCGACGAGGCCAATCTGGGAGCCCAACTGCCAATCAATCTGATTGAGTGGGCGGCGAATCAGGGCACCGAGTTTGCGTATGGGCAGAGACCGTTCAATGACCAGCGGGCGCTGTGGTTGTCCGAGTTGGTAGATCAACTGAAGGAGGCGGGATTCCGTGGTACCATCGAGTTGCGTGCCTCCCACGGCAACTTCTGTCTGCAGAAGAACTCGGGTGACGAACTTGTCCTGGCCAAAGAGGGCTTGGATATCGGCGACTGTCTGTTTGCCGCTGATAATCGAGGTAGCAACGATTGGCAGAACGACCAAACCGTCGCCTTTGCAAATTACATGAACGTGGAATTGGCGCGAAGCGGTGGCGAACTGGAGATACTCCTGTTCAGCAGTGGCTACAATGATCCTGTAATCCCCTATCCGTCAATCTACGAAGTGAAGACAGTCAAGGAGTGGAACCGGATCGCCGCGCAGAATCAGCGGGTGAGGGTCAGTCTCTATAACACTCCCTGAACTGGATTTCACCCTTGTCACTTACCCCCTCTCCTACGTGATGGTTTTGTCTTTATCATGCTACGACGGTTCGGCTCGAGGCCCAGCTGCGTAAATGGGCGATCTTTTCAGCCATCAACACCGAAAGCGGCCTGGTCTGCTCGATCTCGCTCAGGATATGCGCGGTATCGAGGGACTGCCTGGATGCATGGGCGGTGTAGAGGGCTGAGACGATCGCCTGCTCTATCTCGGCGCCGGAGAAACCCTCGCTGGCTTGTTGTAATTGTTGTATGTCGAAGGTGGCCGGGTCCAGTTCGCGTTTGCTCAGGTGAATAGTGAAGATCGCCTCGCGTATCCCGGCGTCCGGCAGGTCGACGAAGAAGATCTCGTCGAATCGCCCTTTCCGCAGCAGTTCGGGGGGAAGCATCTCGATATCATTGGCGGTAGCCACCAGAAAGACCCGGGATTGACGCTCTGCCATCCAGGTGAGCAGGGTGCCGAGGATGCGTTTCGAGGGACCCCCATCTTGGTCAATAGCAAGCCCTTTCTCGATTTCGTCGATCCAGAGCACGCAGGGCGCCATCGATTCCGCGGTCTTCAGGGAGTCGCGCAGATTGCGTTCGGTTTCGCCGTAATATTTGTTATAGAGGGTGGCGAAGTCGAGGCGCAGCAGGGGCAGATGCCAACTGCCGGCAACCGATTTCGCGGCCAGGCTCTTGCCGCCGCCCTGTACGCCGAGGAGGAGCATCCCCTTGGGAAGATCGAGCCCGCTGGGTGCCTGATCGGCGATAAAGATCTCACGGCGTTGCTCGAGCCAACGTTTCAGTTTGCTGAGACCGGCCACCTGACTGAACTTTGCGCTGTCGAGTTCCAGGGAGAGTACCCCGGTGTTGTCGAGCAGGCGATATTTGGTCTTTGCCAGGTCGTCCAGATCGGTCTCGGTGAGCATACCGTCGTCGTAGATGGCGTTGCGTATCAGTTGTCTGGCGTCTCTCAGGCTGAGGCCGGAGAGGCTGCTCAGCATGGGGTCGATCACTTCCCGCTTTGCCTTGACGTTGCGATTGTTGTTGCGTCCCCATTCGCGGATCTCTGCCTGGAGCAGGTTTTTCAAGGCATCGCGATCGGGCAACGAGAGCTCGAATCTGGCAGAGAGCGAGCGTAGTTCGTCAGGAATCTCAGCGTTGTGGCTGACCAGAACCAGGGTCTGTGATGGATTGCCCAGAGCGATCTCCTTGAGTTGACGCAGGGTCAGGGGGTCGTCCAGCCAGTGGTGTACATCCATCAGCATATAGATGGCGGGCGCGGTGCGACCGGCAAGTTCGGCGAGAACCTTGGCGGGCTCCCTTATCGCCAAGTGGCTGGTCTGGTTGGTATGCAGATTGGTCAGCCCGCTGGCTACGGTCCAGCGTAACAACTGGCGCCCCAGTTGATTGGCGAGGCGTTCGAGGAGGGTCTCTACCTGCTTTTCATCATCGCTCTCGATAAAGATGATGGAGACACCGGAGGTAATGATGAGTTCGAGGTCTTGTAGGTCGCCCATTCCTTCAGCGAATCGTCTGTTGTTTGTGGTTAAGCGTTTAATGCTATACGTTAGTCATCTTCGATTCAACCTTGCAGTCTTATTGTCTGTTCATGGTATTTTAGTGATTATGGCGTTTTGATTTCTTGCTATAGTGCAGCAGCTTCTTCTCGGGCTCGCCTTCTTTTAAAGAGGGAGAATTGACCGCTTTTCATCGATTGGCAGTAGGATGTAAAAGACTATTTAATGTTGTAAATGAAATATAAATTAGTCATTATCCCGGGTTTCCGCCTGTGTATTCCCTGTTGAATATTTTTTGATGGAAAAAACCACTTAATAATTAACTGGCTTGGCCGTTAGAGTAATCTGAATAGCGATCTTGTGCCTTGTCAGTTTAGGCGATTTGTAAAAGCCGTACTGATTGGCTGTATGGAATACTAAGGATTAATTAAGCGCATATAACTCCACTCGGCAAGCACTTGCGGGTGAGATCTGTAGCGTAGTTTGCTGCGCTTTTGTGAGCTTAATAGGGTCCTTACGGATAAACCAGGATTGATCTGTGCTGAAGTCGAAGATGTTGGTCGCGTGGAAATGCGCCGTTATATTTTTCTTAGCAGGGCCTGTTGTTCAGGCAGGGGTAAATAGCAACGGGTATGTGGTGGATTCTACGCCCAACTGGGTAGTTGAGCGGCCATACGATACAAGTGGCTCTGCAATGAATGCCCAGGCCGTGCAGTACTTGCTTGTTGATCAGCAACACAGGTTGCTTTCAAAAGTCGGCAAGAGACCCTCTCAATATTTCTATCGATTCGCAATGCGCCTGCTTAATAGGGCTGGTTTGTCATCGAATTCCCAGCTGGAAATCAGTTTTAACCCGGCTTATCAAACCCTTCATCTCCACAGTCTGAAAATAATTAGGAATGGCGTAGCCAGAGAGCTGGCGAGCTCTGTTTATGTTCGCATGGTGCAGCAGGAGGAACAACTTTCACTAGATATTCACGACGGTGTTGTTACCGCAGTCTTGATACCAGAAGATATTCGAGTGGGGGATATCATCGACTACAGTTATACCATCGAGGGTAGAAACCCAATTTTTGGAGCTAAATATTTTGGTGCCAGTCGTTTGGATTTCAGTGCCCCCGTCGACAAGCTTGGTTTGCGTATTTTAACTGACTCTAAAAAATTCAAATTTCAAAGTGTGGGTGTTGAGCTTGAACCAGAGCAGCATCGGTTTCAGGGTTTAACTGAATATACGCTGTTGCGTAATGATGTGCCTAAGGTGATTGATGATGGCGAAACATCGCCTGAATATTCTCCATTCTCCTGGATTGATTATAGCGAATACACGAATTGGAAAGCTGTCAATGAATGGGCAGCGGAGTTATACGCTGGTGTCGGTTTTGATAGTGAAGAAGTGGTTGCACTATCAAGAAAACTGCGGCGGCAGAGTAATAGTTGGGAAGATTACATAACTCAGGCACTGTTTTTTGTACAGAATGAAATTCGTTATTTGGGACTGGAGCTCGGTGAAAATTCGCATCGACCTAGAGCCCCAACTGAAGTATTGAATAAACGTTATGGCGATTGCAAGGATAAATCACTGCTGTTGGCAACTCTGCTTAAACTGCAAGGTATACAAGCCTGGCCGGCACTGGTTTCGACAAATTCACGTTATGGAATTACCCGTGGTCTGCCGAGTCCTGGTGCCTTTGATCATGTTATTACGCTTGTAGAGTTTAGAGGTAAGAGGTACTGGCTAGATGGTACCAGGATGTATCAGGCAGGTGGATTGGCTGATTTGGGTTATTCTGATTACGGTTTTGCTTTGGTTGTAGGGCATCGGGATGCAAGTCTGCAGCAGATGTACCCGGAACCGCCTCTCGCATCGAGAGTAGACATTATTGAAGAGATTATTGCAACGAATTTTAATGAGCCCGTTATTCTAAAAGTAAAATCAGAATACCATCGAAATGCAGCAGAAGTGCAGCGTTACCAGTTTCAAAACCTATCTCTTGATGCAATAAATCGTAATTTTCTTGAATATTATGGCCGGTTCTATGATGGGATCAAAGCAGTTGAATTACCCTCTTACGAGGACGACACCACGGGAAACCGATTCACGATTCATGAGGTCTATCAAATCGACGACTTCTGGAATAAAAAGGACAGCCTGATTTATAACAAAGTTTATAATCTATCTTACATTCAGGTGCTTAAAACGCCGAAAGTGCAACAACGTACAACACCCTATCGTTTGGGTTCTCCTCGCCAGATCACATCAATTTTTCAGCTTCACTACCCAAAGGATGTAACCCTGAATTTGGAAGAAAAGCCAATTACTATAGAGCACCCGGCTCTGCGCTATGTATACCAGGATCAGTTTGAAGACGATGTCTATACCCATACTTCATCATTGGTTTTAAAGCAGAAAGATGTTGCGTTGACTGACTTGGACAAGTATTTGCTGTCGTTGAAAGAAATACGCAAGGATTGGGAATACACCCTGACTGTTGTTAATCCTGAGTCGGTTCCTGGTTATAGTGACCTTCAGAAATTGAAAGCACGTCTGAAAGTTATATCTGGTATTGACTATGAGTAGTACCCAGGTTCTAAAAAAATTATTAGTGATTGCTGTTACAGCAGGATTACTGGTTGGGTGTGCTAGTAATCAAACAGTGAATACTGAGCCTGATAGTCAGTCTGTCAGCCAAGCGTCAGAGCAAAATAGCACATCAGATTTAGAAACGATATGCAATGTAATTGCATATGATCTTGGTGAAAGTGATCATCAATCCCTTTATGAGAAAGTCGACTCTGATATAATTTTGTCGCGTATTCTTGATACCTTTGATGAAGATAGCTTCTCGAACCAAGAATTCCAAAAATTCAAACAACGCCTGGATGGCTTGATTCGCAGTAAAATAATTCTCAGAAGCGATAAAGTGAGATGGGATGTTGTTCGCAGTGGTGTTGTCAATGATCGATATACATGTTTGGTCCGCTCCAGCCTGCTTGGAGGTGGCGTAAGTTACGTTGAATTCGAATTGAGAAATGTGGATGGCCGGTTACGCATTGTTGACTGGAATGATCTGGTGCGTGAAGTTCGAATGACAGATATGTTTAGCGAGCTGTTTCATGATATCTATGAAATGGCGGATGCGCATATAATGGCTATGCCTTACCAAGTAACCACAGTAGTAAAGCAGCAGAAACGATATTTTGAGTATTTAGCTGCTATTCGTAGCGGTGATCCCAATCAGATGCTTGTTGCTTACGATAAGCTGCCATTGCGTTTTAAAAACAAGCCACTCTATGCCTTGGCTTTATTGAACTATATAACAGATATGGATGATCCGCGGTATTACAAAGTATTGAGTAATATAAAAAAACGCTTTGGTGGCACCGGGAGATATGATTTCTTATTGATTGATTATTACTTGTTAACTCATGAGTATGACAGCGCAAAATCGTCTTTAGACAGGTTTAAGAAGCGCATTGGCGAGGATCCGTTATTGGATTTGCTGCTGGCAGAGCTTGATAATAAGCAGGGAAATAAACAAAAATTTTATGCCAAGTGTCTGCAGGTAATGAATAACAATCCAAACTATCTTGATACCTATTGGTATGTTTTCGATCAGTTGGTAGCGGATGGTTACTATGATGATGCGGTGTTGGTGCTTAATGTATTGGCTAACTTGTTTGAATACACTTTTTACGACGATGCGTTCGAATCCGATGTCAAGTATCGGGAATTTACAAAATCTACGGCCTTTAAAGGTTGGAAGGCAGGATCAGGTTGAATGCTTTCAGATATGATTGTCAGGATCATTTGCCATAAACAGCTGCTAATTAATATATTAATTTAATCGTCCCCAGGTGGCATTGTTTATCGGTTGTCATAACCGGTCTACTGCTATAATTCCCACCCCAGTTTCACCTGACCTGCCGCGTAAGTGAACTGTATATGCGCCTGGTTCCAGCTCGGTGAGAATCGCTGCTTCACTCTCGTGTGTAGGAGCAATTTCCAATGCTGCAATCTCTGAGGCATTTTTACTGCTCATCCAGTCATTGTTACTGGCGATTATGCTTTGACCGGAGAATAACGTAATATCAGGGTCCGCAAGTGGATTATCCAGGCCATGCTCCTGTAGATGAGGGCCCAGGCCGCGTATCAGAACTTTTACCGGTGTGTCGCCTTCGATGATGAAACCGCCAATAGCTATGTTTTCACCTTCAGCAACCTGGGCGCGGCTTGATATATTGACCTGTAACGAGTTGGTCGGCATTTGGTTATCGCTGTCGATCGCTATAATACCGATGCCGGTATCACCCGGACTTCCTTTGAGATGGGCGGTATAAGCGCCTGGGTTAAGTCGCACACGAAGTGCAGCCTCATTGGGGTGTTCCAAGCCGACACCTGCAGTTTCGATTTTGTTTGCGCCTTCTGTTGATTGCCAGTCATCGTTGTGTGCGATCAAAGTGCTGCCAGAAAAGAGATAGAGTACAGGATCACCTAGAGGTGCCCGCACACCTTTGTCGGTCAGACTGGGACCCAAACCGCGCAAGATGACCGTCTGGGGTGAATCGCCTTCGATGATGAAGCCACCAATGAGAATATTGGGGCCTTCTCCGACATGTGATCGCGTCGAGAAGTTGGTTATGGAGCTAGGATTAGAATCCAAATTCCAGGTGACACTATGGTTATAGACTGTATCCATGTCACCATCCTGATCAAAATCAACGGCTAATTCTTCACTCCAAGACTGATTCAATCCCAATGCTGTTGGGCTTAAAGACTGAGGAGCAGAAAATTGTGAAGCGCCTAGTTGTTCAAAAAGAAGTATGGGATGTGATTCAGTATTGTCGTCGGATATTATTTGTAAGGCGATGTCTGCTTTCCCATCACCCGTACCGTCAATGAATTGCAGGCTGTAAGTAGGATGGTTATAAATTTCATTTCCCTGGTAAATCAACCGTTGCTCGAAAGAGTTGTCTGCACGTTTTTTCAATAAAATCAGTTTGAAACTTTCGTAGTCAGTAGTTTGAACCACCAACATTTCCTGAAAACCATCATTGTCAATATCGTTAAAAATCTCTTTACTTCTAGATATGGAAGCGGAGTTAGGTGCTCCAAAAAAACTACCTGACCATTGTGGGAAATTGGTGATCTCAACCGGATCTGAATACTGGACAGGTTTGTTTCTAATTCTTTCGAAAAAAAGAAATTCGTCGGATGACGTAATGACCAGTAGGTCCATGTCACCGTCCGTGTCAAAATCGGTAACCCAGGAAGCTTTGAAAAAGCCAGTCGGTTTTGTGCTGAAAGGTTCTGAATATTTTGTTTTTCCTGCTGATCTATCCTGTTCAAAATAACTCAGTGAGCCAGCATCGTCATCAAACATCAAAAGGTCGAGATCACCGTCTTCATCAAAATCAAAAATTAATGGGTATCCAAATGGGTAAGGAAATTGAAAAAAAGATTGGGAGTTGAAATAGTCAAAAAAACTGGGTGGTAGAGTTTCTGCGTATTGGTCAAGATAGGCATTGATGTTTTCGCCACGGTAAATAAAGGAGTGACCTTCCGGCGTTCCCACGTTTTCATAATAGTCCCTATTACCATATTTGAAATCTGTTATGAACATATCCAAGTCATCATCATCATCGAAGTCGATGAATACCGGATCACTCTGTAGACCATTTAGAGTAACCGCTCCGTCAAAAACATCATAAGAGATGAGTGTTAGTGATTGGTTGATATCGTATTCAGACAAGCCTGCAATAAGTGTGCTGATACCGTCATTGTTGAGATCGACAAGTGTGCCTAGCGGGTAGGTTTGAGAAACAAGCCTGAAGGTGTGATTGGAGTAAACGATATCATTCCAGGGAATCGTTTTATCCAGTAATTTGTCAATTGGGCCTGCGATGATGCTCTGATAAGTGTCTGCTGTATCGGTTGACGTAATAAATTGGAGATAGTCTAAGCCATCCTGTGTTGTGATCACCGGCCCAGCCTTAATTCTATGTACAATTTCATTTGGAATGGAGAAAGCGTGTGAGCTGGGGCGGTCAATAGGATTGGCAGCATTTACCATGGGATTGGATAGCGCGCCTAAAAAGCCAAATGTATAACAGGCCCTTCTGATGTGTAGTAAAAGCGGTCTCTGTTTGCCGGGTACCGGATGACCTCTTGAAATAGTATCAATCATGTCCATTTGTTAAATCCAATTAATGGTTTTATATAGAATTCAATCCATGTGGTCAGTGTTAAGAGGTTTTTCGCATCGAAACAGCGTTGCTTGGTTCAGGATTGGCTGAAAGCGTTTTCGTGCAAATCTAAGCATAAGATCATTGTCGACTTTTATCTGGAAAATAACATAATCTACGTCGGTGTCAGCGAGTCGTTGAAAGCTTTCGCCCAAGAGCAAGATAGTTGCCCCGGTTTGGCGCTGCCCAGGGTCGATATATAGAGTTGAATATTCAATCAGGCTTGGTCGCACTTGGTGGGCGATAATCCAGCCAACGACCCTATTGCCCCGGCATAGACCCAGGCTGACGGCATTTTCAATTCTCTGCTCATTAACAAAGGGCATAATGTCTGCAGGAAATTGATTGTTACCCTGGTACCTTCTCATTAGGTCTTCGAATTGACGGTGTGAAAGTGAATTCCATGGGAGTATTTCTATTTCGCGTGGTCTTCGTTGAAAGCTATTCCAGTTTAAATTAGACAATGTGCTCGCAGCAACTTTGAAACGGTGGACCAGAGGTCGTTGCTTGCTCCATCCCTGTTTCTGTAAGATGTGAGATGCTCTCTCATAGAAAGTGGTTTGGTCCCTCAAGTCAAGGGTCAGGCTTTTGATCTCTTGTTTCCTGCACCAGCTCTCCAGTGCTGCGAGCAACATCTGACCAAGACCATGATCAGTGCATTCAGGCACAACATACCAAGAGACAATTCTCATTACCTGCTGCTGCATGATACAAGCGACAATCAGTCCTTGCTGTGCGTCTGCCGCTTGAGCGACGACGATTACCCACTCAAGGTTTGTATCTGTTTTGTGTAGGTAGATATTGACAGCGGGCATCACCATTTTTGGGAAACGCTTGATGATATGCTGTAGGCTTGGCTGCCGTGCTATCTCTATTCTAGGTCTGGTGCCGGTCTGTCTGTCCATGGCAATATTACTATCAAGATCCTGGTGCCTGCTGTAAATCCTTTCTTCTGTTACCTCATGTAAGTAAAGGTACAGCCTCTCATGTTGTTACAATGTATGTGTACAATTTAATTATTGGGAGAACCATGTTTAAGTATTATATTCATATTTATTGAATATGAACAGTTGGGGTATTTATGGCAGCGACCAGTTTGAGCTGTGAAACCAATGAAAGTTTTTAATTTAGAACAGAATTGCTAGCGGACTTTATGGTTCAGCGATCGAAGTTGTGCGTGACGCATTGTGTCACATGGAAGAACGAAATAGCAAGTTTGCCGCCATTTGAGTCTGTCTCTTGGATGGTGAGATACAGACGAAAAAAGGAGGGTTTGTTGAAGATTTCTTCATGGCCAGCCTGTTGTGCTCAATGGATGAGGAGTAAAGAACAAATACAGGATTCCATCCAAGACAGTACAACAGTTACGGAATATTCGACGCTATTCACAAACACTTTGTGAATAAAAGACCAAGGCTGCTACCTGTGAACTATTGAAGAGCGCTATTCTTACTTGGCGGATTGCACGAACAGGGTCAGAGACAAGCCGGAAATGTTCGCTGAGGAGAAAGCATTCTGACTTGTTAAATTGACTGACTATCTTGGTTTCGCAAGGTGAATTAAAAAGTTATTTAGCCAAGTGGCTCTTTTGCAAAACCTTAAGGATTGCCGGATAGTTGAAGTTGTTGGCGAGATAACTCAAAATCTTCTCTAATGTTTGATCCTGTTTTGCTATACGCTGAATGACTGCCTCAATTCGTGCAGGTTCGAGGCTTTGCAACGCCTCCTTGAGGTCACTGAGTAAATCCTCGGGTAACACGTTCAGCATCTCTGGGGTTAATGTCATATCCTGCTGTTGTGATTCTAGATTGTCCTCATAAAGATATTTCACTCCAAGGTGTTTTGACAGACAATCGTAGATTTCGGCAACTCTGAAGGGCTTACGCACATAATCGTCCATGCCGGCTGCTAGCATTTCCTCGCGTTGGTCGATAAACGCGGAGGCTGTTACCGCAACGATTTTCACTTGCTTTCCTTCAGGCAGCTCACGGATGCGCAGCATCGCTTCCATGCCATCCATCACCGGCATGCGACGATCCATCCAGATGAAATGGGGGTGCCAGCTCTGGAACAGTTCAACGCCCCTAGCGCCGTTTTCGGCTACTTTGACGTGAAAGCCCACAGATTCCATCAGCTTGGCAAGCAATAACTGATTTTCGTGTTGGTCTTCAACGATTAGAATGCGATAATCAGGCTGTTCAGGGGCCAACCCCTTAACATTGCTCTTTTCCATTGATTCTATATTGTCGATATCGCTATCCTTTGCTTCGACAAGCGGTAGCTCAATCTTGAATACCGAGCCTTTTCCTGGAGTGCTTTTCAGATTGATGATACCACCCATCATGTGAACGAATTGGCGCGTGATTGTTAACCCGAGACCGGTACCCGTACCCCCACTCCGCTCTTCCAGTTGGATGAACGGGTCGAAAATATGCTTTTGATCGTCTGGCGAGATACCAGTACCGGTATCAGTAACTTCGATCATCAGATGTGCAGATTCGTTGTTTTTGGTGCCGAGGCGTAAGGTAACTTCTCCCTGTTGAGTGTATTTGATGGCATTACCCACAAGATTGATGAGTATCTGACGCAGACGGGCCTCGTCACCAACAATGTAGCGTGGGAAGTGCGATGACTGGTCGACCTGAAGCTGCAGACCCTTTTCTTCGGCACGCATACGCATCATGTCGGTGACATCACGTACTACGGCACCCAGGTCGAACGGCTGATTTTCCAGTTGTACCTGGCCGGCTTCTATCTTTGCCATGTCCAGTATATCGTTGATCAGACGTAGCAGGTGTTCGCCGCTGCGATTGATGATATCGAGATTTTGCTTTTGGTCATCTGTCAATGACAGATCGTTTTTCATCAGGCTGGAAAAGCCGAGTATGGCATTAAGCGGAGTACGTAATTCATGACTCATGTTGGCGAGAAAGTCACTTTTGGCTCGATTGGCCTTATCAGCGTTTTGTTTTGCCGTGACAAGTTCTGTGGTGCGTTGCTGGACCTCTTCCTTAAGGTTGTCCCGGTAGCGGTTTAACTCTTCCTCGGCCAGCTTTCGATCAGTGATGTCCATCATGCTTCCAACAACGCTGACGAGCCGGTTATCTTTATAAACGGGTAGTGCGGCAGTGCGGATCCATAGACGATTCCCTTTTTTAGTGGTGAAGGGAAACTCAAGATCGTAGGGTTCGCCTTTTTCATGTGCCTTTTGAAAGGCTGCCTGTATTATCTGCCGATCTTTCGGGTCATAACAATCCAGGCTTTGCTGTATATTGTCTATGGGAGTATGAACATCTAATTCATGGATAGAGTAGAGTTCTTCAGTCCAGAAAAATTTATCTGTCTTTACGTTGTACTCCCAACCGCCCACCTTGCTCAGGCGTTGAGTGGCATTCAATAGAGCTTCGCTGTTTCGTAATGCTTCCTCTACCCGCCTGCGCTCGGTTATTTCCTGGTGCATGTATTGATTCGCCAGCATCAGTTCTTCGGTGCGCTTACTGACTTTATTTTCCAGCTTTTCTGTCAACTCTCGTAGGCGTAGCTGGTTTTGCACTCGTGCTAACACCTCTTCGGGGTGGAACGGCTTGGCAATGTAATCCACACCCCCTGCCTGAAACGCCTTGACTTTATCCTGTTCCGCTTCAAGAACACTTATGAAAATAATGGGGATATTACGTGTTTTTTCATTATTTTGTAGTAGATGACAAACCTCGAAACCATCCATGTCGGGCATCTTGATGTCCAGCAGGATAAGATCAGGCAAGGTAGAGCGTAGAAACCGTAAAGCGAGATTACCGTCCGAGGCGGGATACACCACATAGCCTTGACTTTTCAGAATGCTCGTCAGTAAGTGAAGGTTAGCCGTGTTGTCATCCACAATAAGTATTGTGTTTGGCTGTGAGGTGGTTGGTTGTTCAGTCATTGTCTTGCCGAAATAACTGCTACCGTTATAAAGTGTTCATTGCTCATGTCTTCTCACAGTTCTTAAATTACCCTAAGAGGCCTCGATCAAATGTAGAATACGACCGTATTGCAGATCCTTGGCCACCGCATCCAATGCGTTCGCTGTATCCGTGTCATGGGCCCGTATGGCAACTATCGCCTTGTTGATCTCATCGGTATCAAGTCGCAAAAGCGCTTGTTTCAAGTCATTACGCAACTTGTCGGGTAGCTCGGCCACTGCTGCCGCTGTCAGCGGTATTTTAGCGTCGACCACGGCACTCGCCTCTCCTTCATAGTCAAAACGGACATTGAGGTGTTTTGTCAGGGTATCGAATATCTCGTTATCTTTATATGGCTTGCGGATGAAATCATCACAACCCGCGGCGAGGATATCGCGCCGCTCCTCTTCCAATGCATGGGCGGTAAGGGCGACAATTTTTGTTTGTATACCAATATCCATTGCCTTGATCCGGCGGGTTGCCTCCAAACCGTCCATGAGTGGCATACGTATGTCCATGAAAATCAGGTGTGGATGCCACTGCTTGGAAAGATCGACTGCCTGCTGTCCATTGACGGCTTCTTGCAGCTCAAAGCCAAGGGGGGCAAGCAACTTGTGAAGCAACAGACGGTTCTCCGGCTGATCCTCAACGATGAGCAGGCGACGAGTACGCTCTCCTTCTGCCAACCCAAGGACCCTGCCGTGCTGTGGTTCAACCGTGCTGGCTACAGCGGTGACAACCTCCACCGGAATTTCAAAATAAAAGATTGAACCCTTGCCCCATTCACTGTCGACACCGATCATGCCGCCCATTAGCTCCACATACTGTTTTGCGATGGAAAGCCCTAATCCGGTACCGGTTTCGAAGGTTTCGCGGTTATCCAATTGTTCAAAGGGAGAGAATATTCTTTCCCGGTCCTCCTCTTTCATACCGGGGCCGGTATCCTCGATCTCGAAGCGTAAACGCATTGGTATCGAGTTTTGCTTTTCCGTGACCATGGCCCGCATGGCGACAGCGCCGCTTGGGGTGTATTTGATGGCGTTTCCCACCAGGTTGATCAGTACCTGTCGTAACTTGCTGGCGTCGGCATTTATGTGTCCGGGCAGATCCGGGGATTGCTCCAGGGTGAGAACCAGATCTTTCCCATGCGCGCGCACGTACATCAGCGATTTTATCTCTTCCAGTAATCTGTATAGATAGACGTGGGACTCTTCCAGCTCCACCCGTCCGGATTCGATCTTGGAGATATCGAGTACGTTGTTGATCAGGTTTAGCAGGTGTTCACCGCTACGGGTAATGATGTTTAGGTTCTCTGTCTGGCTGGGTGTGACATCCGGAGAATTCCTCATCACCTGGGAAAAGCCGAGTACCGCGTTCAGAGGAGTTCGCAATTCGTGACTCATGTTGGCCAGGAAGACGCTTTTTGCCTTATTCGCGGCTTCCGCTTGATCCTTGGCGCGCTGTAGTTCCTCGGTTCGTTCCACCACTCGCTGCTCAAGGGTTTCAAAGGATAGGCGGAGTTCACGACTCATCGTGTTAAAGGCGGTGGCCAGTTGTCCCACTTCATCATTGGTGTGGAGGTCAATTCCGACCAACTTATCTGAAGAGATAGGTTTTGCTGCCTGGCCCTGTTTTTCCCGTTGAATGTTCAGCCCAATATTCGAGACCGCTGCGGTAAGCGTTCGTATCGGTTTCACCAGACGGTCGAAAAGAAGATAGCCCAAAGTAGTGCCGACCAGCAGTACCAGTCCTGCTATGGTTATCAGTCCGGTTACCGTTTCACGTACTTTTTGTAAAGTGCTGGCGGTTGACTGAGAAAAGCCGATAATCAGCCGGGGTTGTTCATCAAATCGCCACAGCGATAGGGTCTGATAATATGAATCCCGATCTACCTCAATGGTGTGCTGATGGATCTGTCGGTCAACTATCTCCTGACTCTCTAGTGCCCATTGGGCTAGCTCAGCAGCGTCTATCTTCATGTCGATCAGTTGAATTTGGTGAACACCATCTGGCGAATAGAGGGCCGGGAGCAAACCAGTCTTTTTGGCAATTTCTTGCAAGAACTCCCGATCAAAGACCTTCCTGAACACAAAGGCCCCGATGATAGCCGGTTGGTTTTGCTTGGGTGTGCTCTGACTCAAGGTTTCTGGCGTGGCAATTGCCAGATCGTCAACCAGAAGTCCTTCCGGAGAGCCTAAGGTGATATTCTCTCTCATGACCGTTCGCGTAATCGCCTGCACCGGGATGACGATTTGTAAAACCATCATCTCATTTGATGTGAAGTCAAAGTTGATGGTGGGGCGGTTCACCGGAGTGATTTCGTCAGTGATTAACACAGCAGGGTCGCCCTCGTCCCAGTTTGGCCAATTGTCGAAGCGCAACTCCCCGGCTTGATCCTGGCCTGTCTTGAACAGCGGCCTGTCATCGACACGAATTGTGTTCATGCCGGCCTCGGTAGTTGTCAGGTAATGACTCAACTTATTGTCCAGATATACCGCGGCAGTGGAGAAATCGGCTGTCTGCAGGATGACCTTGAGCCGGTTCAGTGAAATGATCTTGTTGAATAGTAGGCCACGCTCATACTTCGAAGCCTGATCAGGATAGGTGATTAAATGCTCTGTCTTGGCATACAAGGTGGCCAGGTCGCTCAAGTTGTGGCTTCCGGCAACATTTTTTTCTGCTATTGCTTTAAGATCATCAATCGTCTCTTTAAGCTCATTTTGCAGCAAGACGGATTGCCGGATCAGGCTGGCAAAGGCCTCTCGCTCACCCTGTTGATTGGTCAGATAGGTTGCTAACCCTACATTTAGTCCGGTAATTATGACTAGAACCGTGATAAAGCTAAGGAGTAATTTAGATTTGATTCCCAATACTCTCATCACAGCCTGTTGGTGACTTGCTCAGCTTTACTGAATCGGATAACCCTGATGAGCCTTGATATCCTGATCAATTGTCCTTGCCGCCCGGCTTAGCTCTGTCTTGACATCCGCCCCGTTGATTATATTGTCCACGGCTTCGGCAAAGGCCTTGGATATTACAGTATACGCCGGTGTGTTGGGACTGGGAACGGCTCGTTCGCTACCCAGACCCTTGGCATGGGGTTTGTACATCCAATGGCCTACCCAGGCGAGTGCCGCTTTTTTAGTCCCATAAAAGTCGTCATCCGTGGTGGCAGATTTGTCGGCCCAACCCTTTTCAAACCAGCTTTGAAAGCGTTGCATGGCCGCAACGGACTTTGGGCCGTCCAATACACCACTGGCTTGCAGGTAAGTGCTGCGATCGATCAGGTCACCACCGAAGGATTGCAGGATGGGAGCAAAACCATAGGTAAAAAACTCACCTCGACCATAGTTGATTTTCATATCAATCGCATGAGTTACTTCTGGCAGGGCGGTGAGTTTCTCCAGCGCCTCTTAAAATTCAGCCAGGTTCCAGGGTTTTTCAAAGGTTGGTATACGGATGTCTGCCGTTTGCAGATAATGGCGATTGCCGTAGACCACCATACCTGAGTCAAACTGCCCCAGGCTATAGAGTTGTCCGTTGAAGGTTCCCTGGGCGATGATCGAGGGCAAAAAATCGGCTTTGAGCTCAGCGGAGACAAAGCGGTCAATCGGTTCTAAGTAGCCTGACCAGGCAAAGTTGTAGACATGTCCAAGATCGAATTCCAAGACACAGGGTAAACTACCGGACTGAGCGCTGCCGATGATTCGGTCGGCATAGGTTTCAGGCGCAAACGGCACGACATCTTCTATTGTATAGTCATCCTGCGCCTGTTCGAAAGCACTCACGGTCTTTACGAACACATCCCCTTCCACGCTGTCAGGTAACATATGGGTCCAGACGCGGATGATTTTTCGTTGTCCGGCTTGCTCTGAAACAGGCATGCCGGTTGCTGATGACTGAGGCGTTGCGGCGAACCCGACGGGGGGCAAGCAAACCAAAAAGAGACAAAGGCCCATAAACAGAGCCAACATCATATCTATGAAATCATCTTGATATGGGTTAAACATGTTTCAACTCCTTGTCATGGCCGCAAGGCCTTCTGTTCACCACAGCCCACCGCTGACTCGCCCAGCTGTTAGTGAATCGGATAGCCTTGATGGGCCTTGATATCCTGATCAATTAGCTGTGCAGCCCTGCTTAGTTCCGTTTTTACATCCGCTCCATTGATGATGTTGTCAGCGGCTTCGGCAAATACCCTTGAGATGGTGGCGTATGCAGGGGTGATTGGGCGGGGGACGGCCCGTTCGCTTTCAAGTTGTTGCACATAGAGACGTAAAGGTCCTCTCTCACCGTATAACTTGGATTGCAGGAGGACAGACTGACGGGCTGGTACTGCGCCGTTGGCATTCGTCATGCGCTGAATTTCTTGTGGCAGAAGGAGGTGCTCGATAAAAGCCCAGGCACCGTCAGGATTCTGGCAGTTGCTGGTTATGCTCCAGCTCCAGGAGCCCGGGGTGGTTTTAGATCCATGCCCAAAATCGGGCATCGGTAGCACAATCAAGTCCTCCCCCAAAGCCTCCGCATGGGGGAGGTACATCCAGTGCCCCACCCAGGAGAGGGCCGCTTTTTTGGTACCGTAAAAGTCGTCATCCGTGGTGGTGGATTTGCCAACCCAGCCATTTTCAAACCAGCTCTGGAAATGCTGCATGGCCTCAACCGACCGCGCACCGTCCAAAACGCCGCTGGCTTGTTGATAACTGTTGCGGTCAATCAGGTCACCACCAAATGAAAGAATAATGAGGGAATAAGTAGCTGTATAGTATTCGCCCCGGCCGTAGTTGATTTTCATATCTAGAGCATATTCTACCTCTGGCAGAGCGGTCAGTTTTTCCAGTGCCAGTTCAAACTCGGTCAGATTCCAGGGTTGATCAAAGCTGGGAATCCGAACCCCGGCAGCCTCGAGGTAGTGACGATTGCCATAGATCGCCAACCCGGAGTCAAACTGCCCCAGGCTATAGAGTTGCCCGTTGAAGGTGCCCTGAGTGATAATCGTGGGCAGAAAATCGGCTTTGAGCTCTGCGGAGACGAAGCGATCAATCGGCTGCAGGTAGCCTGACCAGGCAAAGTTGTAGAGATATGGTCCATCGAATTCCAAGACGCAGGGTAGCGTGCCGGACTGGGCGCTGCCAATGACCCGGTCAGCATAGGTTTCAGGGGCAATCGGCACGACTTCTATTCTATACTCATCCTGCGCCTGCTCGAACGCGCTAACGCTGTTTGTAAACACATCACCTTCCACGCTACCAGGTAACATGTGAGTCCAGACGCTTATGGTTTTTCGTTGCTCGTTTTGATCTGAATCCGGCGTGCTATTTGCCGGTGCGGCGAACCCGGCGGGGGCCCAGCAGGGGGAAAGCAGGCACAGGCCCATAAGCAGACCCAGTATCATCTCAATACAATGGTCTTGAGTTCGGGTTGGCATGGTTTGTCTCCTTTCATCATCAAAATGCCCGATGTTCACCCCGGTTTCATCGAGGGCCAGTGGTGACTTGCGCCGTTTCAGTTGATCGGATAGCCCTGATGGGCCTTGATATCCTGATCAATCTCCCGTGCCGCCCGGCTTAGCTCCGCTTTTACATCCTCCCCGCTGATGATGTTGCCCACGGCTTCGGCAAATACCCTGGAGATGGTGGCATAGGCCGGGGTAATCGGGCGGGGCACAATCCGCTTGCTGTCTAGTTGCCGCCAAATCAGATGTAAAGGACCTGTCTCGCTATAGAGCTTTGACTGGGCCAGCACCGACCTGCGGGATGGCGCGCCACCACTCTCGTTGGTCATGCGTAACATCTCTTTCGGGGAGAGCAGAAACTCGATGAAAGTCCAGGCGCCGGTTGGGTCCTGACAGTTGCTGGTAATGCTCCAGGCCCAGTTACCCATGGTGGCTTTGGGACCGGTGCCAAAATCAGGCAGGGGCATTACAACCAGGTCTTCCCCCAAACCGTTGGCGTGGGGTTTGTACATCCAGGCACCCACCCAGGCGAGGGCTGCTTTTTTGGTGCGGTAAAAGGCGTCATCCGTTGTTTCGGATTTACCGGCCCAACCCTTTTCGAACCAACTTTGAAAACGCTGCATTGCCTGAATCGATTTGGGCCCATCCAATACCCCGCTGGCTTGCTGGTAGTCGGAGCGATCAATTAGGCCGCCGCCGAAGGATTGCAGGATGGGAGCAAAGCCATAGCTATAGAACTCGCCGCGGCCGTAATTGACTTTCATATCGATCGCATGCTCCACCTCGGGAAGGGCGGTCAGTTTTTCCAGCGCCTCTTCAAATTCGGCCAGGTTCCAGGGTTCTTCAAAGGTCGCTATGCGGATGCCCGCCGCCTGCAGATAACGGCGATTGCCGTAGATCATCATGCCGGTATCGAACTGACCCACACAATAGAGCTGGTCGTTGTAAGTCGCCTGGGCGATAACCGAAGGCAACAAATCTGCTTTTAGCTCTGCCGAAACAAAACGGTCAATGGGTTGCAGGTAGCCCGACCAGACAAAGTTGTAGAGGTAGGGGCCGTCAAATTCCAAAACGCAGGGTAGGCTGCCAGACTGGGCGCTGCCGATGATCCGGTCGGCATAGGTTTCAGGGGAGATCGGCACGACCTCTATTGTATATTCATCCTGCAGCAGTTCGAATTCACTGACCGATTTTGCAAACACATCGCCCTCTATGCTGCCAGGTAACATGTGTGTCCAGACGCTGATGACTTTTCGTTGGCTGCTTTGATCTGATAGCGGTGTGCTTGTTGTTTCCGAGGTAGGGGATGCCGCGAACCCTGTGGAGACACAGCAGGCAAAGAAGAGGTAGGTACCCATAAGCAGAACGAACATTGAACCAAGTAAGGTGTCTTGTACTTGGGTTAACATGGTTTATCTCCTTTCAGCGTCAACGGGTAGATTGTTGAGTCATCATTGAAACCCAGGCTAAAACCAAATCTCCATCTGCATGCCATAGTTTAAACCGCTGGTGTCGTCCGCTTCGATGCCAGCCGGATCGTCGAGAAAGGCGTTACTCTCGGTATCGTCCCACCAGGCATAAGTGACATAGAATCGAATCTCGGGTCGCGCCCAAAATCCCAGTTTGGGCTGAATGGTGGGTGCGAAGGTGACCTTATACAAGGTATCCTGCAAATGGCCGTCAGCGGTTATTGTGGGTTCGCTATCCAGGTAAACCGCCCCTGCCTCCAGCTGTAAGGCGATATTCTTGTTTATGCTGTATTTGGCGCGGCCACCGTAGAGTATCTTTGTCACCGAGTTATTCCGCTTCAGGCCGTTGTCGAAATATTGATAGGCGACCACAGGCATGATTTGGAATCTGGGGCTGAATTCCATGACACCATCCAGCATGAGACTCCATCGGCTGCTGTTTCCCCAGTCGATAGAGGTCGCAAAGGGATTGGGTTGCATATAACGGTTGTTGAACAGGGTAGAGCCGTAGCCTTTACCGTAGCGGCCGATAATTCGCCCGCTTCCACCTTCCAGGATGCCGAAAAAATCGTCAAAGTTGAGATAGACGGCACTCATCCAGCCAGACTCTGAATCGAGTTTGCTGATCGAGCTGCCATCGTCGGCCAATATGGGTTCAGAAAACTCACCACCTGATGTCCAGGTAGGGGCAAACTGTATCAGTATATTACCCATGCCGAAGGGAATTTCCTCTACGCGGAAATCCACAACATAGCTGGCCGGTTCACCATTGTCGGTTATCTCGGTTGTATCCCCAGATACCGTTTCATACTCGTTTTCATCGATAAAGCCCAGGGCGGCTATACTGAATTTGGCGGATTCTCCTATTGGGATATCACCTATACCGCCTCCATAGCCAGCGATGTCGAGGAACTGCCAATCCGTGATGTGCTGGTCACCGGGTTGGCGATACCATTTTTGCCCAGCCCAGAAGGTAACACCCGGCGCCCAACTGAAATTCCCCATCTCAGAATAGAGTTGGCGCACAACCACCTCAGTTCGCTCAAAATTGTCTTCAGCTCTGGGTGCGATGATTATCGTAGCGTCAAACTTTACGAAGGACTGATCATCGGTTTCGATGTTCTTGATGAAAGATAGCGCGGTGTAGGCGTCATGGGGTTCGTTACCCAACCGCCAATAGTGTTCATCCAGACCACTGGCATCGTAGTTCCATCGATACTGGTTTCCGGTGCCACCATCCTTGTTCCAGCCAAAACCGGCACGGGAGTATCCGTGGAACTCGAAACTTTTAAAATCATCCTCTTTTTGTTTCTTCTCCTCCGCTAATTTTTCCTGTTCTTTTTCGGCCTCCAATCTTTCAAGCTTTTGTTCCATCCGTTCAATGGCTTGGCGGAGTTCGGAAATATCATCGGCAAATCCGTCGATAGGTTGATAAAGTATGCAGCTTGCGATGACAATTCCGACAATAGTCCACAGTCTTCTATTCCCAGCTCTAGTCTTTGAATGATTCATCATTAGATCTCCTGTTGTTGTTTTTATATGGATCCAAGGCCAAGCCGCCGCGTAGAGTAGCTACTCGGCCACCCAGTGCGTTCACTGTTCCACATGCCTTGAAAGGATGAACCAAAGGACGTTCATGACAAAAACTACCAGCCTGCGGAACAGTGTCAGCGACAATCTCATGCTGCCAACAACCCGTACTCCACGGGAGGTCGTTCTTCCTTTAACTGAGGAGGGAAATTAGATCTAATCCTGGTCTAACGGTGGGATACCGGGCCCAGTACTTTCATTCTTAATGCGCAGTCGCATCGGTTCGGGACGCCTCCCGATCCATTGCCACGGCCCTGGGAACCACACCATATTTCCCAGCTGCAAGGTGTATCTGCACCATATCTTTAAGTATAGGCTTTAAATGGTTTCATGAAGTCTCGATATGCTGTTGATCGATTGATCTGTGTCATTTCTTTTCCCAGATCTGACCTTGGTGTTTGCTTGACTCTAACGGGCCTCGATTAATTGCAGAATACGGCCGTATTGCAGATCCTTGGCCAGCGCATCCAATGTCTCCGCCATGTCCGTGTCATGGGCTCATATGGCTGCTACGAGTTCAGCGGTACGTTCCTTTATCTTGTCTTGCAGATGAAAGTGGTAGGCTTGAAGTGGATTGGTCAGGCAGATTGTTACCTGGGGGGTGATCGGCGATGAAATGGTGGTAGCTGCTTTTGGCCCGCTTATCGACCGTAGTTGGAAAAGTGGTGGTGAAAGGTTCTTCTGCCCTCGAGCAGCATCTCCTCGAAGGTCTCCGCCGGGACCGGTGGGCTATAGAGATATCCCTGACCCTCCTGACAACCCATTTTCTGCAGTAGGGACTGTTGTGCCATGGTCTCTATGCCCTCCGCGGTGATCCTCAATCCCAGATTCTTGCCCAGGGAGACGATAGCCTGAGTGATGGCCACGGCGTCGCTGTCGTGGGGCATGTCGCGGATGAAGGACCTGTCGATCTTGAGCTTGTCGATGGGTAGCTGCTTCAGGTAGGAGAGGGAGGAGTAACCGGTGCCGAAATCGTCGATGGCAATCGATACCCCGAGTTTTTTGAAGACGTCGAGAACCGGAACCGAGTGTTTCATTTGTCCCATGAATATGCCTTCGGTGACCTCCAGTTGCAGCATGTCCGGGGGACAGCCGGATTCAGCAATGATCTGTTCGAAGCGCAGGATCAGGTCGGTCTGCATGATCTGTCTGACCGAGAGGTTGATCGCCATGCGACCCTGAAAGAGCCCCTGCCGATGCAGGTAGTGTGTCTGATCACAGGCCTCCTGCAATACCCAGTTACCTATCTCATGGATCAGGCCGGACTCCTCGGCAAGGGGGATGAAACGCGCTGGCGGGATGATTCCGAGTCGTGGATGGTGCCAACGCAGGACCGCTTCCGCACCGGTCATCTCCCCATTGTGCAGCGATATCTGTGGCTGGTAATAGAGCAACAGCTGATTCTGTTGCAATGCACTGCGCAGCTCTGTTTCAAGCAGCAGGCGCTCGAAGGCGGTGCGGGTGAGCTCCGAGGTATAGTAGCGGTAGCTGTTGCGTCCCTGTTCCTTGGCTTGGTACATGGCGGCATCTGCATTCTTGGTGAGATCCGCGACATCCTTGCCGTCATCGGGGTAGATACTGATACCGATGCTGGTGGTGACATGGAGTTCCCGTCCAGCGATCTTGAAAGGGGTCTTGAACTTCTCCTGAATCTTCGCCGCAACCACCGCCGCCTGGCTTGGATCTTCGACGTTTTCCACCAGTACTGTGAATTCGTCGCCCCCCAGACGTGCAGCGGTATCATCGTCTCGCAATATATTCTGCAGGCGAGTGGCAACCTCTTTCAGCAGCTCGTCCCCCATTGCATGGCCGAGACTGTCATTGATGTTCTTGAAACGGTCAAGGTCGAGGAACAGCACCGCGAGCTGGCGTTTTTGACGTTTCGCCTGGGCTATCGCGTGCTCGAGTCGGTCCTCGAAGAGCAGGCGGTTGGGCAGGTTGGTCAGGGAGTCGTGGTGGGCGAGATGCTCGAGTTGTGATTGAGTCTGCTTGATACTGGTGATATCGGAGAAGACCGCGACATAGTGCACGATTGAGCCATGCTCATCCTTGACGCAGCTGATGGTCATCCAGGCCGGGTAGATCTCGCCGTTTTTGCGCTGATTCCAGATCTCACCCCGCCATGAGCCTATCTCCTTGACCTCGTTCCACAGCTCATCGAAAAAATCGGGAGAGTGCTTACTGGAGATTAGCATCCGTGGGTGCTTGGAGATGATCTCCTCCTCGGAATAGCCGGTGATTTCGCTAAACGCCGGATTGACCGAGTCGATCATCCCCTGTTTATCGGTTATCAACACCCCTTCCATGGTGTGTTCTATGATCTGTACCGCCTGTTGCAGTTTGGCATCTGAATCCTTGCGTTGGGTAACGTCGGTGAATACAAGCTGGGTGGCGGGTTCACCTTCATGTTCGGCAGGGCTGACAAAGACTTCGACTTGAATGATGACCCCGTCCGCACGTGAAAATACAGCCTCGTAAGGCCGGCTGTTGTGGTTGCGCAGTAATTTTAGTGGCGCTTTCGTCAGTTCCGGAGATGCGATGTGCAGCAGCTCACTGATCGGTTTGTTAATCAGCGGTTTCTGTTCAGAAACGGCAAGTGTCTGTTTCGCTGCCTTGTTGAGAAACACGACCTTTTCGTGTTGCAGCAGCAAGATCGGGGTGGGTGAATCATCAACCAGTTGCCGGTAGCGATTCTCGCTGCGATGTAGTGCCTGTTTCGTCTCTTCCGCTTCGCGGCGTACCGCGGCCTCTTTGAGTTCGCGTTCTATTGCGGGTACCAGCCTGGCCAGGTTTTTGAAATTGATGAAATCGTTGGCGCCTGCTTTCAGCAGCGCGACGGCCTTCTCTTCGCCGATATGGTCCGATATAAGAATGAAAGGGATATCAAGCTGCTGCTTTTGCAGCAGTTTGAGGCTCATTTCAGGGGAACAGGCAGTGATGTCCGTAGCCGACAGAATGATATCCCAACTGCCGGATTGCAGGGCGGCCTTAAGGGAATCTAAAGAATCAATACGTTGGGTAGATAGTTCCAAACCGCCACGACGGAGGGTCTTGCACAACAGATCATGATCATATTCGGAGTCTTCTATTACAAGAGCCCGTAGTTGTCCTGGCATCAACGTTCCCTGAAATGTCCCGTAGATTTGACAATTGCTAATAAAATGTTGGGTCTCATGAGCTCGAAAAAAGGTTCCATTCAGCAATTGTCAGCAGCAAAATTCTCTACTTCGATGGTGTAAGTTATTGACTGTAACAAACCTTAAGTATAATTCAGTATCGTTGTTTATTGTTGCCGGACTTGCTGACTAAACAGGATTGAGAGTCCATAAACTTCGATTTTGCCGACTGTTTAACACTCTCGAGCTGCAGCTTCGATAGCTTAAGCCCCTGACAGGGTTATGGTTTAATAGACTGTGAATACGGCCTGTTCCAGATAGCTTCCTCGGCTACTACAACGAATCCTTGAAACTCAAACCTTGAAATCGTAACAATACTATTTCGCAAAAGAGCCCTAATATGGGCAGATATATGATGAGATAACGGTTTTTTGAGGCCGCCTGCCGAATGCGGCAAGAGCCGGTTTATGGAGCACAAGGCTTGGCACCTGAGACGTCCGCTGATCTAAGTGGCCTGGCTGGGTGCTTTCTGGCAGAGCAGGGTGAGACTACCTGGGACGCTGGCCCCCTTGTTGCGGGGTACGGGCGGGCGGAATCTGCCACCTGGACCAAATCGTGGTGAATGCAGTCTCGAGATCTGCTTGATTTTGCAATCAGCCCTAGGCACTCTCACAGGGAGGGCGCAGAGACGTTCCAATCAACACATCGGAGGATCTATGAGCAGAATTTTGATTACCCTAACCAGCATATGCCTGTTTGCCGCATCGACACTACAGGCAGCACCCGGTTACAACTACCCACCATCGCAGCTGCAGGTGCCGACATACCAGGAGGCAGGGCCCGATACCCTGTTACGTGAAGGTATGACGAAACTGTTGCGATATCTGCGGACAAACGAAAACCCACAACCGCAACAGATCTCGGCTTTTCTGGATAGTGAAGTGGCGCCCTATTTCGATTTTGCCTATATGGCGACTTGGGCGGCTGGTCCCATGGGCCGGCAAATGAATGGGCGACAACGTATCGAGCTGGCACAAACCATCAAGGAGATGTTGCTGGGTACACTGGCGAAGAGACTCGCAAGCTATGACAACCAGGATGTGCGTTTCTTTAGGCCACGTAGGATTGGTGACAACGAGGTGAAGATGCGCGTCGGCATTCTTAGGGCCGGTGGTTATCCGGCAGCGATAGACTTTCGTTTCTACCGCAGTGAAACCGGTTGGAAGGTATTCGATGTATCGGCGAATGGCAGCAGCGCCCTGGCCTACTATCGACAACACTTCGCCAATCAAAGGCAGGCCCAAGGCAATAGGAACTACCGTAGGTAACCGATTCGGCTGCTAGAGTTCGTCAAATGAGTGAGCGGCAGAGGTTCGGGCGCTGGATGATTCTTGGTGCTTGGCTACTGCTGCTGATGCTGTTAACCCTACTCTTTTCGCAGTGGCTGGAGAGGCGCAATAATCCGAACCGGGAGCTGAAGGTCGCAACCTTTGAAGGCGGCAAGCAGGCGGTTGTGTTGCAGAGGAATCCTGCCGGTCACTATCTTGCCCCTGGCAGGATCAACGGAGTAGCGGTGACGTTTCTGCTCGATACCGGTGCCACCTACGTCGCAGTCTCTTCCGAGGTTGCCGATAGGGCGGGGCTGCGTCGGGGTGCGCCGTCACAGAGCAGGACTGCAAATGGTGTGGTGCGCAGTTGGCTGACGACAATTGATCAATTGCAGCTGGGGCCGATCGAGATGCGTGATGTAAAGGCTACCATACTTCCAAATATGCCTGGCTACGAAGTACTGCTTGGTATGAGCTTCCTCAAGCACTTGTCACTGAGGCAGCAGGGTGGGGAGTTGATCATATCGGCGCAACCTTAGGCAAGGGCTAAGGCCGTTTCTCGATGCCCTTGAGACGGTGTGCAATGGGTGGTGCTGCCACTACGGATTGCAGTGGCAGCAGTTCGACCCGGTTAGCCGATTTTGTCCTTCAGTGCCTTGAGCGCAGTGACCTTCACCACGGTCTTGGCCGGTTTTGCCGGGATCTTGATGGCTTCGCCGGTAGCAGGATTGCGGCCCATGCGAGCCTTGGTCCGAGGTTTGACAACCCGGCGTACCTTGATGCCGGTATCCGGTATGGTTATCTCACCGGAGCCTCTGCGTGCCATGTGGCGCGAGATTAGCGAATCCAATGAAGCAAAAACCGATGAAACTTCCTTTTTCGACAGATCTGTCTCTTCTGCGATAGCACTGATGATCTGGGTCTTGGTCTGTTTTGTTGCAATTGCTTTCAGACGTGGTGCTGCGGCCACCTTCTTTGCAGTTGCCTTTTTCTTTGCTGCTTTCTTTTTTGCAGTCTTTCTGAGGGCCATATGGTTTGCTCCTTCTAATGAATAGTTGTGCGTGTGTAAAAATAACACAGATTGTAGAGAGTTAAAGATGAAAATCTATATATTTTGTTGTTTTTTTCATGTTTCGGTTAATTTCTCCTAAGTTTAATAGATTATTCCTCGATACTACGCAACACATACTGATAAACTTTTCATTAACGTCGTGGGTTGCCTCTCATGAGTCTGGTGTATTGGAGTTGCAAATCTAACGGCAGCTTGAATCGATAATTGAGAAAGGATGAACGATATGGTGAAAACAATAGTTGCAATCTGCTTGTTTCTGGTTGGCACACTGACAAGCCAAGCCAGGGAAATAGCAGGGGTAACCCTTGCAGAGCAGGTCATCCGTGAAACGGACAATGTTGAATTACTACTGAATGGGGCCGGAATCCGCAAGAAGTTTTTCGTCAAGGTCTACCTGGCCTCACTCTATCTGCCCGAGACGACTGCTGATGTCGTCACAGTGATCAATCCCGATAGACCCGCTCGGGTGCAGATGCATATCCTCCATTCAGAAATCGGGAAGGATAAAATTGTCCAGGGTTGGAATGATGGATTCAGCGCCAATCTCAGTGCCGAAAGCCTGGAGGCCGTGCGTGGACGGCTGCAACAATTCAATGCAATGTTTGAGACGTTGAAGGCAGGCGACCTTGTTACACTGGACTATCTTCCCGGCGAGGGAACCCGTGTCACCATCAAGGAGGCAGACAAGGGAGTGATACCTGGTGGCGATTTCTATCAAGCGCTACTCATGGTCTGGCTGGGTGATTCACCGATCAGCCAATCACTGAAACGGGAATTACTGGGGGACGGCTAGAACCTGTCAATCCAAGATAAATTACGGTCGGGACACATTTACTCATGCTGTCGTTTGCTTCTGCGCACGCGTGTATGGGCAGTCTACACGGATTGACTGGCGCCACCACGACGCTCATCACCGATGCCGCTCGGGTTGCCGTTTTTGTCAAGCATGACACAGTGGGTGCCGCCGAAGAATAGGTTCTTGTCTTGCCAATGTTGTTGATTTGGAAACTCATTTTTCAAAGCTTGGGCGATCGATTCATCAATGCCTGGCTCCAAGCTCAGCAGCTCGTTTTCAAAATGGATACGAGGATAGGAGACGGCTTGTTCTAGAGGCATGGCATAATCGAGCTGGTTGACGATCACTTGCAGGATTGCGCTACGAATCCGATTCGAACCTCCGGAGCCCAATACGATGGAGTCGCCGTCATCGGTCAATATCAGGGTTGGGGCCATCATTGAGGCGAGACGATGGTCGGGCGGCCACTGATGGAAACCTCTCGGATTCAGGTCTTCCTCGCCCAGCATGTTGTTCATCATGATGCCGGTATCGGGGATCACATAGCCACAGCCCTCACCGTTTGAGAGGGTCATGCTGGCGAGATTACCATCCGTGTCGGCAATACTGATTTGGGTTGTACCGCGTGTCGAGATCCCACCCTTGTCAAGGCGTGCTCTAAATTGTTCGGCCACTTCTTCAGTCAGTATTCTGTCCATGGTCAGATGGTGTTCGTTGCGTACCCGTTGTGTCAATCGCATGGCGTGCGCAAGTCGGCGCAGGTGGTCCTCTCTGCCCAGATGGCGATCGATGCCCTGGGCAGCGAGCAGACCGAGTGAAAAAGCGATCAAGGTACCGCCGAGTGAGGGCAGGGGATTGGTGAACAGCTGGGCATTACGGTATCGATATGGGAGTGGACTGCGGACCTCAACCCGATAGTCGAGCAGGTCACCCATTTGCAGGTGACCGCCGCTGTCTCTGCAATCATCGACCAACTGTTTTGCCACTTCGCCTTGGTAAAAAAGCATCTCGCCTTCATGTTCGAGGGCGTCCAGAAATGCTGATAAAGCGGGTTGGCGATGGTGTTCACCCTGGTTGATGAGGGATTCTGGGTTTTGTGGTGAGGCGTTGATTTCAAAGGCCTCGGGCGTGGCGCGCAGAATCGGTGCGATAATTGTTGATATAAGGTGCTGAAACGGATTGATCTCGATCCCATCGCTTGCCAATTCTATAGCCGGTTGAAACAGTGTCCGCAACGGCATGCGGCAGTGGTTGCGGTGTATGGTGAAGAGGCCTTTGACAAATCCCGGGGTGGCGATCGAGCCCATACCGATGTGAAAGGTCTGGCTGGCTGTTCCGAAGTCGGCCTCAATGGGATAGAAACCGACCTCTCCACTCTCCAGCCTTCGCTTCGGGGTCTGGGCAAAGAAATCATAGACAAGGGGTTCCGATTGGGCGGGTTTCGCCGTCAGAAATCCCCCTCCGCCGGGGGAGGCAAGTATGGGTTCCGCAACACAGGCGGCCAGCATCGAGGCTACCACCGCATCGAAGGCATTTCCGCCCTCGCGTAATATTTCGCACCCGGCTTTAACCGTTTCATAATGTCCAGCTGCGATAATGCCTTTAACCGGTTTCACATTTCACCAATGGGATGTTAGATATAATTGATCTAGGTCGTTGCATTATAACCTTGATCTCGCTATGGTTTTGCCCTCTGACCTGGTGCAAACAGGGTCCAGAGTCGCCCTCTGTGTTAAGGGTAATATACCCGTTCAGTTTTAAAAAAACGTGCCGTTAACTAGATGAGCGATGTGACCCCGTTATTAAGGATCAAAATTCCTGAGCAAAAAGAATGGCCGTGCCCGATAGTAAAAATGACGACGTCCTTCTAAAAAATCTGGTACCGCTGAATACCCTCTCGGAGGAGCAGCTGGGACAGCTTTTGAGCCAGATTGTGATAGAGAAGGCCAAAAAGGGTGAATACCTCTTTCGCGAGGGGGATACAGACCATCAGAATGTCTATCTGCTTTCCGGGACAGTGGCGCTGCTCTCGGGCCAGAAAGAGATGGATTTGATCAGTAGTGGCACCCCCACAGCGCGTTTTGCCCTTGCCCACCAACTGCCGCGAAAACACTCGGCTCAGGCCAGAACCAGGGTCAGTTTCGTACGTATCGACAGCCGTTTGCTCAGCGATATGCTGGCGCGTAGTCATAGTGCCAGCTATGAAGTGAAGGATATCGAACAGCCGAGCAGCGACGACTGGATGACATTGTTGCTGCAGTCTCCAATTTTTCAACAGATTCCTCCGGCGAACCTGCAACGGGTCATGATGCGAATGGAGGAGGTGAAGGTCAGTACTGGTGATGTCATCATTAATCAGGGAGAGGAGGGAGACTATTTCTATCTGATCAGCAAGGGGGAGTGCAGGGTCTCTCGTACCCCCGAGGCGGGTCACGCCCCGGTTGAACTGGCAAAATTACGTGCTGGCAAGGGGTTTGGCGAGGAGGCCCTGATCTCAAACAAACCCCGTGGCAGCTCCGTGATAATGACCACAGACGGTGTTTTGGTGCGCCTCAGCAAGAACGATTTTATCGAACTCGTCAAACAGCCCCTTTCCAGATCAATCGGCTACCAAGATGCCATGGAGATGGTTGAAAAGGGTGCCCTCTGGCTGGATGTGCGAACCCCCGAAGAGTATGAGGAGGGGCACCTTCCCGGGGCGATCAACCTACCCTTCTTTTCGCTCCGCTTTCAGGCCTCCAGTTTGACCCTCGATCGTGCCTATATCGTGTATGGCGAGGAGGTCGGGCAATCAGCGACAGCTGCCTATCTTCTGACCGAGCGGGGCGCAGAGGTCTTCGTCGTCGAAAGTGGTTGGGAGCAGATATCCGAGGCGGCTGGCTTTAGCCAGCAGGGGGAGGGAACTCCATCCAACAATGTCATCGACTTCAATCGTGATCAGGAAGAGGGTAGCGCGAGCGCGGATACCGGTGTCCCACAGTCGGTAGTTGATCGTCTGCAAAAGGAGTTGGAGGAGGCCAAGCAGAATTCCCAACAGGAACTGGAACAGCGACAAACTGAAATAAAATTGTTGCGTCAGGCCCTGGCAGTGGCGAAGAGCCGAATGGAGACGGGCGAGGAGGGTGCGAAAAACGCCCAGGTGCTGGAGCAGGAGGTTGACTCCCTTCGCGAATCATTGGCGGTTGCGGAATCCAGGCTTGCTGAAGGTGAAGGCCTGGAAGCCGAGCGTCAGATGCTGAGTGATCGCGTAGATGAATTGGAGCAGGCCCTTGAAAACGCTCGCGAGAAACTGGAAGGGGCCCAGCAGAGCCAGGATAAGATCTCCCAGGTGAGCGCTGATCTCCAGCAGCAACTGCAACAGTCTCAATCCCTCCATGAAGAGAACGAGGGCCGCCTCAAGGCGGAGATAACCGAACTGCAGTTTCAACTTGAAAACATCAAGCAGGGTCAGCAGCAAGGCGTGGAGCTGGAGCAACAGCTACGCAGCGAGGTTGAATCGCTACAGGGCGAGATCTCACAACTGCAGCAGGATGCAGATGGCTTCCGCAACCAGGCGGCCGAAGAGCGGGAGAGTATCCTCAAGGAGCGTGATGCAGAGGCTGCTGCTCGCACCGAAGCCGAGCAGATGCAGCAGCAATCAAAGGAGGCACTGCAAGACCTGGGCAATGAGCGGGATCAGTTGCAACAGCGTTACGAGGAGGCTGAGGGGCAGCGTCAACGGCAGGCCGAGGAGTTGAAGTCGATCACTGAAGAGCGTGACCGGCTCACAGCTTCACTGCAACAGACACATCAGAATATGAGTGCAGAGACTGCGGAGCTCGAGAAGAGTCTGGAGTCCACCCAGTATGATCTGTCACAAGCTCAATCGGCGCTTGAGCAACAACAGAGCGAGCACCAGCAGGCCGTCGCCGAGTTGCAGAATCAGTTGCAGGAGAGCGAGCAGCGTCTGCAACAGACACAGCAGGATATGGCCGCAAAGGCCACGGAGTTGGAACAGAGCCTGGATGCCGGACAACAAGAACTGGCACAGGCCCAGTCGGCCCTTGAGCAACAACAGAACGAACAGCAACAGGCTGTCGCCGAGCTGCAGAATCAGCTGCGGGAGACCGAACAGCGTTTGCAAGACACCCAACAGGAGAGGTCCCAGGCCCAATCGGCCCTTGAACAACAGCAGGGCGACCATCAAGCGGCGGTCAACGAACTGCAGGTTCAGCTACAGGAGACCGAACAGCGTCTGCAGCAGACCCAAGAGCAGCTCAGTCAACAAACGCAAGCCGCCGAGACAACCCAAGGCACGCTCCAGGGCGAACGTGATGAGCTGCAACAACGATTGGATGAGAAGCATGCAGAGACCAACTCCTTGCAACAGGAGCTACAGGCGGTAGAAGATCGCCGGGCAGGGCTGGAGAAGGAGCTGGATGCGGTCCGTCAGGCAGGAAGCGATGCGGATGCCCAGTATACCAGTGCGATGGACTCTCTGCGTGGTGATCTGGAACAAGCCCGCAGCATGCTGGATCAGCTTAGGCAGGAAAAACAGCAGAACGAAGAATTACTTACAGTTCGCGAACAGGATCTTGGAAGAGCCGAGTCCAAGGCAGAGGCTTTGCAACAGGAGTTGGCAGATCAGCAGGCCCGCGCTGCGGATGAGAAAGCCGAGCTGCTACAAAAACTCGAGTCCCTTGAGCAGACACACCAGCAGACCGAGGAGAGCGAGCATAAGTTGCAACAGGAGTTGCAGGAGCAAGCGGCACTCTACTCCAGTGAGATCGCTGATCTGCAGCAGAAGCTCGAGGCCACGCAAGCAGAGAGTGAGGAGCAGGCATCCACTACCGAGGAGGTAGTAGTCGCGCTCAAAGAGCAGTTGCAACAGGTTGAAGCTAAAGCCAAGGGGCAGAGTGAAAAACGGGTCGAGTTCGAGGCATTGCTGGAGCAGGAGCACCAGACGGCACAGTATCTCAAACACTCCCTGGAGACGGCTGAGCAGGCAGTAGAGCTCTCCAACCAGGAGTTGCAACAACAGAAGCAGTTGCAGCAGACCTTGGAACAGCAACTGAAGTCCCAGGAAGAGTCGCTACAGTCCCAACAGCAGGAGACTAGCGAACTGCAACAACGCCTGGAGAGCGCTGAACAGGAGATCGAGGGTAAGCGGCAGCAGCTTGAGCAGCTAGAGCAGGGATTAAATGAGAGCAGAGATTCGTTGCAGTCGTCAGAGCAGTCCCGTTCCGAGCTAGAAGCCGGCAGGGAAGAGCTTGTCTCCGAGAAGGCCGGTTTAGAACAACAACTTAATGATATTCAGGCCGAACTGCAGCAGTATCGGGAGAGTGCGGATAGAGCCCTGGCCGATGAGCAGGCTAATGTGGAAAGAGTTAAACAGGAGTTGGCTGCAGAAAAGCAGGCCGCCGAGTCTGTTGCAGACAACCTGGCCCAACTGGAGTCGGCCCACAACGAGTTGTTGCAAGCTAAGGCTGCTCTTGAGCAGAAGCTGAGTGATGGAAACAGCGAGTTGGAACAGATGCAAAAACGGCTGCAGACAATAGATGGGGAGAGTCAGCAGCATCAGCAGCAAGAACAGTCGCTAAACCAGAAGCTTGAAGAGCAGCAGCGACAGCTCGAGGATATGCAGCAGCAAATGGCTGAGCGGCAACAGGAGCTCGAAAAGGCGAAGGCGGAAGTCCAGCAGCAGCACAGTGCCAAAGAGCAGCGTGAAGCTGAGCTGAACCAGACCATCACACAGCTGCAGAGTGAAATGGATGAACTACACATCGCCGTGGCTGCTTCAGTAGAGGGCTCGGAACGGATGGTCGACAAGAGCGAGCTTAAAGCGAGCAAAGAAGCGCTGAGAAAGGCTGAAGAGAACATAAAATCGCTGAAACGAGAAGTCGAAGGTCTGCGCGAAGTCCAAATGGAGATGGAGAGTCAGCTCAGCGACGATGTTGAAAATGAGGTGCATGCGCTACGTGTGGCACTGGAGTCGGAGAAGAAAAAACGCGAGAAATCCGAGAAAATGGCGCGCCAGGCTGATGTTCTGCGGCGCGAGCGCGATGTTCAGGAGACAGCGATCGAGATGTTGGGTGAGGATCTAGAGAACCTCACCAAGGAACGGGATGGCCTGAACAAACAATTGACGGAGATGCGCAACCAATACACCGATATGGTGAATGAAAACGACCATCTCCACTCCGAGATGAGCGGCATGCGCGAGCAGGTTACCGACTCCAGCCTGGCGGATGATCTGCTGGGTCAGATGGAGGAACTGCGCCTCAAGGCAGAACACTACGAGCAGGAACGCGACGGTGCCAAGGCGGAGGCTTCGAAGATGCGGCGTGAAGTCGGCGAACTGCGCAGTGTCATAGAGACCTATGTGGAGCAGATACAGGACGTGCAAGCCTTCGGCAAAGACGAGCAGGTGACTGCCCTGCGTACCGAGCTGGATATGGTACGGCGTCAGGCTGCAGCTGATTTGGAACATATGCGCAGTGAACTTCAGGCGGCGAAGTCCCGCTTGGGCTCAGCTGAGAGCCGCGATGTGGATGAAGTGGCCGCCCTGCAGGCGAGTCGCCAGGAGATGGTCTCCCTGCAACAATCCCTGAATGAAAAAGATCACCTGCTTAAGATGTCGCAAAGCCAATGTCGTTCACTGGAGGACGCCATTGAGGATCGTGATAAAGAGGTGGATCAGCTGAAACGCAAACTGGAGTTACTGTTACGCAAGGCCGGCGGTTTGGATCAGCCTTCGCACTATGCAAACAGCCAACTTGCGGATGACTCCGTGATGACCGAAGAGCCCGGTGCCAAACCGTCAGTTGACGGTAACTCGACAGATTCCGATCCCAAACGCGGCTCACTAGGCCGCTTGTTCCGCAGAAAATAGGTTTATCCGTAACCGGCTAGACCCTCTTCGTGGTATCGTGAATGCACCGAATCCGAGTGCGGATTGCGGCTTCACACTTTGCAGGTAAGAGATGAAACGGGTGCTTGCGGTTGGTGGTGCAACCCTCGATATTGTCAATGGCGTTGCTGCCTATCCCAATGAGGATGACGAGTTACGAGCGATTTCCCATCATCAGAGTCGAGGTGGCAATGCTGCCAACACCCTGGTGGTATTGAGCCAGTTGGGCCATCTATGCAGCTGGGCGGGAATGCTGGGTGACGATGACGCGAGTCGCTTCATTCTCGACGACCTGCGGCGTAATGGTGTCGATACCGAGTGGGCGACCATTCACCCAGGCGGGGCAACACCAACCTCCTACATTATTTCAAGTCGGGCCACCGCTTCGCGCACCATCGTTCACTACCGCGACCTCCCAGAGTATAGCTATGGGGCATTCCAGGCTATCGACCTGGATGGCTATGATTGGATCCATGTTGAGGGTAGGCAGGTGCCGGTTTGCGAGGCAATACTGAGGCATGTCAGAGCCACTATCCCTGCAACCAAGCTCTCCGTCGAAATAGAGAAGCCGAGAAAAGAGATCGAACGGCTGATTGGGCTGGCCGAATTCGTGATGATCTCCAAGTCCTATGCATCGGCCCATGGCTATAGCGATGCGCAACAGCTGTTCGCAGCGCTGCGTCCGTTTTCCCCTAGCGCCCTGCTATTTGTTGCCTGGGGGGATTCCGGAGCCTGGTTACAAAAAGCGGATGGGCGTATCTGTCATCAGCCTGCATTCGAACCTCCCGAGGTCGTCGACACCTTGGGTGCGGGTGATGTCTTTAACGCCGGGCTCATCGATGCGCTTATCGCGGGCAATGAGCCGGAATTGGCATTGAGGCGCGCTGTTCAATTGGCAGGTGAGAAGTGTGGGCACAGGGGGCTTGGGTTTGGCTGAACGTTATTCGCTCTGCACTATCTCATCCTTGGACGATCCTGATAGTCGCGGATTCGTTATCGATGCCATGGACGGTGCCGTGTCGCTCTTCATTGTCCGTCGCGGTGAATCGGTGATGGCTTACAGGAACAGCTGTCCCCATACTGGCATTAATCTTGAGTGGCAGCCGCATCAGTTTCTCGATCCAAGTGGTAGCTATATTCAGTGTGCGACCCATGGCGCATTGTTCAGAATCGAGGATGGTTACTGTTTGCGGGGTCCCTGCGCCGGAGACGCATTGCAACCGATCGAGGTGCAGATCGAGGAGGGGCAGCTGGTGGCCATCCTGCAGCAATGAGCGGTAGCTAAGTGTTTGCAGGGGATAGAAAAACCGGGCCCGAGAGGCCCGGTTTTGGTTAGTACATCGAGAGAGCTGCCCTTTAGCCCATTTTGTCGAGGAAGGCGCTTAAGTCCGCCATGACCAACTCGGGCGGAATCTCTCTCTCTGTACTCTGATCTGGGGTTACCAGTTGTAACTGTAGTTCTGGCAAGGATGCATTAGGCGCAATAGCGGGTCCAATCTCATTTGCCAGGCAATTTTCTATAATCTGCCCCGTGCTCATGTCATAGACTCTGGTCATTTTGTACCTCCTGCGCCTCGTCTTAGAGGGCTCCTGTTACTCATTTTAACGGCGCGATACCGCCTAACTTTAACGCCTCGGGCCCGGTCTGGGCTCTGTTCTGGGATTTTACATCCATACAAAGACTTACGTGATCTGGAACCCTTTGGATCAGTATGGGGTGTGGAGCCGGGCCATTCAACGCCGAGAAAGTAGGGGTAAAAGGCTGGCTGTTGCTGGCTGGGGGGCAGGATCGGTGGATTGCGTGATTAATCGCTATCCTCAAGATGGTCGAGGGGGTTGGGCCTGTTCTCACCCGCAGGGTGGTCCAGGTCGACACCATAGTCGTCCTTGGTGAGGTCATAGGAACCTGACCAATCCTCCGGTGGTGCGATGGGTTTGACCTCAAGGGCCTCCCAATCTTCCAGGTCATACTCTTCCACAGTGCCGTCGTAGAACTGAACTTCCACCATACCCTCATCGGGATCGAAGGCCACAACTTCAAGATTATCGCCATTGACAGTCTTGAACCAATCGCCAATGTGGATTCTTGGTGAATTCATTGATGTGTGTCTCCGTTAGATAGGTTTACCCCGGGTACCACTCGATTATGGCTCCGAAAGAGTCTTAATGCCATCTTCAGGCGCTATTTTTTTGTCGTCCTCGCCGATTGCTCATGGCGCGGGATTCGGTTGTTGTTGATGAATTGCCTCGATCTCCTGTAACACCTCGGGAGAGAGCGTGATAGCAAGGCTTTCAATGTTTTCATCGAGTTGCGCCAGGGTTGTGGCGCCGATGATGTTGCTGGTTACGAAGGGGCGACTGGTGACGAATGCCAACGCCATCTGTGCGGGTTTTAAACCGTGCCGCTGCGCCAATGCCACATACTCTTGTGTTGCCCATAGGGATTGTGGATTTGAGTAACGGTCGAAACGACTGAATAGCGTCAGTCGGGCTGCCTCGGGTCGTTGGTCATCGAGATACTTGCCGGAAAGCATGCCAAATGCCAGCGGCGAGTAGGCTAGCAGTCCACACTGTTCACGATGGGAGATTTCCGCCAAGCCTACTTCAAATGTGCGATTCAGTAGATTATAGGGATTCTGGATGCTGACAATCCTCGGTAGATCATGTTTCTCGGCCAGATGCAGGTATTGAGAGATCCCCCATGGGGTTTCGTTGGAGACACCCAGATGGCGTATCTTTCCCCTCTTTTGCAGGTCATTCAATACCTGCAGTGTCTCTAGAATCGGTGTTGCCTGCTCTTCTTTGGCCGCTTGATAGCCTAGTTTACCGAAATAGTTGGTTTGACGATCTGGCCAATGGAGCTGATAGATATCAATGTAATCTGTCTGTAGTCGTTGCAGACTCTGGTCCACTGCCGACTCTATATTGGCTCTATCGTGATGCAGGTTGCCGTCACGAAGATAGGGCAGCCAGTTCGCCGGACCGGCGACCTTGGTGGCGATGATTAAGCGATCGCGTTGGCCGCGATTGGCGAGCCAGGTGCCGATGTGGTGTTCAGTAAGTCCCTGTGTTTGGGCCATGGGTGGAACCGGATACATCTCTGCCGTGTCGATAAAATTAATACCCGCATCCACAGCCCGGTCGAGTTGGGCATGGGCCTCAGCTTCACTGTTCTGTTCGCCGTAGGTCATGGTTCCCAGGCAGAGGGCACTTAGTTTTAGATCTGTGTGGGCAAGTGGGCGATATATCACGGGATTTTCTCTTGTTTTATGGTTTGGAATGGCGGACCAGCCACCCTATTTAGCGGTTTCAGTCCTTGCACTGCTATCAGCATAACTGAAATCCACCTGGTGAAAAGGATTGAGTCGAGATGGAATTGGATGGTGAACTTTTTTCCACAACCCTGCTGTGGTGGTTTGTGGGCATCTTTGGCGTGGCGCTTCTCATGGCACTGCGCATGGCGCCCTGGCGCCGGCTCGCCAGAAAAGGGCAACTGCATGTATTTTTAGGCGCCATCGTCGCCTTGATTGTGCTTTGGCATATTCGTGGTCAGGTGCAGCCAGGGATATCATTCCACCTGCTTGGGGTGACGGTGATTACCCTGATGTTCGGCTGGTCGTTGGCGATCATAATCTCCAGCCTCGCGCTATTTGCTGTCTGTCTGAATATCGGCTTTGGTTGGCAGGGGTATGTGGTCAGCTTCCTTACCGTGGCGTTGGTGCCTATCACCCTGTCGCAGGTCGCATTGGTGTTGGTGCGCAGCTGGCTACCCAGGCAGTTTTTTGTCTATGTCCTGGGCAACGGCTTTTTCACCGCCTGGCTTGTGGGATATATCAGCGGTTACCTGGCGATGATGCTGTTGGTTCTCAGTGGCGCCTACACCCTCGCCGAGTTGCAAGTTACGGTGATGCCCTTCTTCCCTTTGATGTTCTTTCCCGAGGCCCTGGTCAACGGTTGGGCAATTACCCTGATGGTGGCTTTCTTTCCCGCCTGGGTCTACTCCTTCAGCGATGAGCAATATATCCACGGAAAATAGGGGTCCGTTGATGTATAGTTGCAGGCTACCCGGGGCGACAGGTCCCCGGTGGTTCAACTGTTAGGAATAAGAGGTAGGCCTTTGGGTTGGTGGGGTAAACTGGTAGGCGGTGCCTTCGGCTTCATGCTGGGTGGTCCCTTGGGCGCGCTATTGGGGGCCGCTCTCGGGCATCGTTTCGACAAGGGTTTGCAGGGCCTGCCGAATGACCAGATCAGTTGGGGGCCAGGTGACCGGGAGCGGGTTCAGACCGCCTTTTTCACCGCAACATTTTCCGTAATGGGCCATCTGGCCAAGGCTGACGGCCGCGTTTCTCCGGATGAGATAAAACTGGCCGAGGCCCTGATGGCGCAGATGTCACTTTCGAGTGAGATGCGCAACACCGCCATTCACCTCTTCAACGAGGGTAAGGCGGATGACTTTCCCCTCGACGATGTGGTGGAACAGTTTCGCCAGGAGTGCCATCGTCGACAGACCCTGATTCAGATGTTTCTCGAGATTCAGATCCAGGCGGCCTATGCAGATGGCCAACTGCACAGCGAGGAAGAGTCACTACTACTGCATATCTGCTCACTGCTCAACGTCTCTGAGTTTACCTTTAGGCGCTTGGAGCGCATGATTCGCGCTCAATTCCACGCCCAGGGCGGCGTAGGGGGAGCTGGTGGTCGCGCAGCACCGAGGAGCCAGGGGCCGAGTCTTGAAGACGCTTACGCTATTCTCAATGTCACCCCGAATGTTTCGGACAAAGAGGTGAAACGAGCCTATCGACGACTGATGAGTCAACACCACCCCGACAAACTGGTCTCCAAAGGGCTTCCCGAGGAGATGATGAAAATGGCGGCACAGAAGACGGATGAGATCAAGAAGGCCTATGAACGGGTGAAAGAGGCCAGAGGCATGGCATGATGGATAACAGGGGAGAACCGGCACTGTATCTGACGGATCAAGGCGTTGATGGGGGCTGAGTCGTCTGCCATTGACGGGCTGCCTGGCGTAACCAGGCGGCAACCCGGTTGTTCAACTCATCCTGCATCCCGCTAAAGAAATGGTCAGCCCCCGATACCCGCTCCTGGCGGTAACGATCCCCTTCGCTCCCCGCTGCAACCGCGTGCCGCTCCCTGGCGCCAGCGATCACCTGCGGAAGATCCAGGCTGCCGTAGAGATCGAGTATCGATGTTTGCCTACCCTGGAGAATTTGGCCCAGAGGCTCTGCGCCTCGCTCGCTAATGGGGCTGACACCAATGGTCACCAGGCCTTTGATCTGCTCACCCTGCTGGACGATGAAGTCCATTGCCATAGCGCCACCCAGGCCGTGCCCGATGAGGACTGTCTCTTCCACCTGCCGCTGTTTCAGGAAACTGACGGCAGCCTGGATACGCGGCCTGCTCAAGGAGAGCAGCGAGTCGCCGTTTGAGGGCTTTGGCGGATTGCCGAGGGGTAGTTGAAGAGACAGGGTTTCCCAGCCCCGCTTAGTCAGGTGTCGCCGCAGAGGATTGATCACTTCGTGCCAGTCGGCATGGCTGTTGCTATCGTGCAACAGAATGGCGCCGCCGTAGCGAACGCTCGATGAGGAAGCCTGGTGAATGGCGAGAAAACGTACTGATTCGGCTTCAAGCCAGACCGCACTGCCCGCGGACAACCTGGCTTCCAGTCCCTCGGAAATCCGTTGTTCACGGCTCAGATTGGCGGCCTGGAGCGAATTCGCCATGGAGACTATCAGCAACAGCAATAGGCAGCGGATCAGAACTTCTCTCTTGAGTCTTCGCATATCACTCTACTGGTTGATGATTCTAGGCCCTAGTCTACTCCCAAGACGGGTGAGGCCGCTATTCGGTCTCGGTTGGACAACCGTTTAAAAGCCCTGGAAATGGGATAGCTGAAAATAGCGGCACTTTGGGGTAAAGTGGCCTCCCTTTTTTAGCTAACTGTGGTGAGAGACTGGATTTGCCCCAGGCCACAGGCTGTAGAACTGTAGGAGATGAGAATAATGGCCCGTCAATCCGATAAGATCGCACCGTCAATATTGTCAGCGGACTTCGCAAAGCTGGGTGAAGAGGTCGACAATGTCTTAGCCTCAGGTGCGGAGATCGTACACTTTGACGTCATGGACAACCATTACGTACCGAATCTGACCATTGGACCGCTGGTCTGCGATGCGCTGCGCAAACATGGGGTTACCGCCGAAATCGATGTCCACATGATGGTCAAGCCGGTGGACCGTATTATTCCTGATTTCGCCAAGGCCGGGGCCACCTATATCACCTTCCATCCGGAGGCCTCGGAGCATGTCGATCGCAGCCTGCAGCTGATTCGCAACGAGGGTTGTAAATCGGGTCTGGTGTTCAATCCGGCCACCCCCCTGTCTCATCTCGACTATGTGCTCGATAAGGTCGACATGATTTTGTTGATGTCGGTGAATCCGGGATTCGGTGGTCAGAGCTTCATTCCCGCCACCATGGATAAACTGCGCCAGTGCCGCAAGCTGATTGATGACTCGGGGCTGGATATCCGTCTCGAGATCGACGGTGGGGTTAAGGTGGACAACATTGCCGAGATCAAGGCCGCCGGCGCCGATACCTTCGTCGCGGGATCGGGGATTTTCGGTTTCCCCGAGACGGGTGACGCCAATCGCTACGACACCATCGTCGGCAAGATGAAGGCGGAGCTGGCCAAAGTTTGATTTGGTTTATGAGTCCGCGAATGAACGCAAATAAACGCAAATGTTTTTCAACATGTAGGGTGCGGCAAGCCGCACCCTACGCTTGCACGATCAGTCATTCTTAGTATTTGCGTTCATTTGCGGACTTTTTCCGTTTGAGAATGTGCAACCATGATTAAAAGACCCGAAATGATCCTCATCGACGTGGACGGCACCCTGGTCGACAGTGTGCCCGATCTCGCCTACTGCGTGGATGAGATGATGAAAAAGCTGGGGCGGCCTGTCTACGGCGAAGCCAAGGTGCGCGACTGGGTCGGCAACGGGGTGGAGCGTCTGGTGCGCCGTGCCCTCATCGGCCAACTGGACGGGGAGCCGGATGAGGCCGATTTTGCTCAGGCCTATCCCATCTTTCTCGATCTCTACGCGGATAACACCAGCAAGCGCTCCCTGCTCTACCCCGGTATCCGCGAGGGTCTGGAATACCTGAAGAGCCAGGGTTACCGTCTGGGCTGCGTCACCAACAAGGCCTCCCAATTTACCCTGCCACTACTGCGGGACCTGGGGGTCCATGACGACTTTGAGATCATCGTCGCCGGCGACACCCTGCCGAAGAAAAAGCCCGATCCAATGCCGTTGTTGCATGCGGCGGAGCAGTTGTCAGTTACGCCATCCGCTTCACTGATGGTGGGTGATTCCCAGAGTGATGTGAAGGCGGCCCGTGCCGCCGGATTTCAGATTGTCTGCATGAGTTATGGCTACAATCATGGCGAGGACATCCGCCTCTATAATCCGGATGCGGTGATCGATTCTTTGGTAGAGATCCGCACCCTGCTGGAAAATGCCGCTTGAGCCTGGTACAAGTTTTGATTATGGTTAGCACCATCTATTTACGGATTGAATAACGCAATGAACCTGCTTTCACACAACACGACCTTGATGTACGGCGCGCGATGGCGTTGGTGATTCACCAACCAAGCCATTAAATCCCGTTGTCTGGTCTATTGTGTGGAGAGGAAAATGACCCCCCATCAGTTCGCCGCCCTGGTGCAGCAGGGCTACAATCGCATTCCGGTCGTGTGTGAGGTCCTGGCGGATCTCGAAACCCCCCTTAGTGTTTACATGAAGCTGGCCCATGGCCCCTTCTCCTATCTCTTCGAGTCGGTGCATGGTGGGGAGAAGTGGGGGCGTTACTCCATCATCGGGCTGCCATCTCGTACCCATGTCAGGGTCGAGGGTCTGAAGGTCGAGGTGGTGACCGACGGTGAGGTTACCGAATCCCACCAGGTTGAGGATCCCCTCGCTTGGATAGAGGGTTTTCAACAGCGTTTCAAGGCCGCCGAGGTGGAGGGGCTGCCCCGCTTTAACGGTGGCCTGGTTGGCTATTTCGGCTACGATATCATCCGCTATATCGAACCCAAACTGGCCACTTGTCCCAATCCCGATCTGCTGGGCACGCCGGATATCCTGTTGATGGTATCCGACGAAGTGGTGGTCTTCGACAACCTTTCGGGACAGATGTATCTGATCGTCCATGTGGATCCGACCCAGGGGGGAACCCTTGACTCGGCGGAGTCACGTATCCGTGAGCTGATTCGTGCCATGAGACAACCCATACCCCGGGACAGTTGCACTGCGGAACGTACCATCAACGAGTCCGATTTCGTCTCCGGATTTACCGAGCAGGGCTACAAACAGGCGGTGGAACGGATCAAGGAGTACATCCTCGAGGGTGACTGCATGCAAGTGGTGGTCTCGCAGCGCCTCTCCATCCCCTTCCAGGCGCCGCCCCTCGATCTCTATCGCGCCTTGCGTGGGCTCAATCCCTCCCCCTATATGTATTTTCTCGATCTCGACGATTTTCATATCGTCGGTTCCTCGCCGGAGATATTGACCCGCTTGGAGGATGGGGAGGTCACGGTCCGTCCCATTGCGGGCACCCGCCGGCGGGGACATACGGAAGAGGAGGACAGGGCACTGGAGGCGGAACTACTGGCCGACCCCAAGGAACTCGCGGAACACCTGATGCTGATCGATCTCGGGCGTAACGACAGCGGCCGGGTGGCAAAGATCGGCAGCGTACAGTTGACCGACAAGATGATCGTCGAGCGCTACTCCCATGTCATGCATATCGTCTCCAACGTCATCGGTGAACTGCGCGATGGTATGAGCGCCATCGATGTGCTGCGTGCCACCTTCCCCGCGGGTACGGTGAGCGGGGCGCCGAAGATCCGCGCCATGGAGATCATCGATGAGCTGGAGCCGGTAAAGCGGGGGGTCTACTCCGGCGCCGTGGGTTATCTCTCATGGAACGGCAACATGGACACCGCCATCGCCATCAGGACCGCGGTGATCAAGGATAAGACCCTGCATATCCAGGCAGGGGCCGGTGTCGTTGCCGACTCCATACCTGAACTGGAGTGGAAAGAGACCATGAACAAGGGGCGCGCGGTGTTTCGAGCCGTGGCCATGGCCGAGGCCGGATTGGACCGACACGCTTGTGATGGGGAGGCATAATCATGTTGCTGATGATCGATAATTATGACTCCTTCACCTACAACCTGGTGCAGTATCTCGGCGAACTCGGTGTCGAGGTCAAGGTGGTGCGCAACGATGAGATCTCGGTGGCGGATATCGACGCCATCGCCCCCGACCAGATCGTCATCTCTCCCGGTCCCTGTACACCAAACGAGGCTGGAATATCCGTGGAGACCATCCGCAGTTACGGTGGACGCATCCCGATCCTTGGCGTCTGCCTGGGTCACCAGTCCATCGGCCAGGCCTTTGG
>JBEVVR010000021.1:0-80539 GCA_040507035.1 Candidatus Thiodiazotropha sp. | reverse complement strand
AAAGGCGGTTTTTTTCTTCCGAATAGTGACATGCGGTTACCTAAACAATCCTTATGCCGCAGAACTTAACTAGGATTCTCTTTAAATAGAGTAAGTAACTATATAGCAGCAAATGATTTTTTTGTGAAGACATTTTTTCACAAAAGAGCTAATAATGCTCACATTTTATTTGCTAGACTATCGACCTTCATACGGACCATTCTGGTCTGCCCTGATAAACTAATTCTGTGAACTAGCGCATGAAGTCGTTTTACAGACCCTTAAGATACCTCGTTTACTTCTTATTCGGCCTCTCAGTGATAGGTGCTGTAGCTCTTTTTGGCGCCTATCTCTACCTTGAACCCAAGTTGCCATCCATCGAAACTCTCAAGGATGTGCGTCTACAGGTCCCCCTACGCATCTATAGTAACGATCAACTGCTGATCGCTGAATTTGGCGAGAAACGTCGAGAACCACTCGATTTCGAGCAAATCCCGCCAACTATGATCAATGCCTTCCTCGCCGCCGAGGACGACCGCTTTTTCGAGCATCCCGGCGTAGACTATCAAGGTATCATGCGTGCCGCCATCCAGCTCCTGCTCACAGGAGAGCGAAGACAGGGTGGAAGCACCATCACCATGCAAGTTGCAAGGAACTTCTTCCTCAGCAGCAAAAAAACCTACACCAGAAAGCTCAATGAGATATTTCTCGCGCTGAAGATAGAGCGCATGCTCTCCAAAGAGGAGATACTCGAACTCTACCTCAACAAGATCTACCTCGGCCACCGTTCTTACGGTGTCGGCGCAGCTGCCTTAGTCTATTACGGCAGACCCGTAGAAAAACTTGAGCTTTCTGAAATCGCCATGATAGCCGGGCTCCCCAAGGCCCCATCCCGCTATAATCCAATCTCCGATCCACAGCGGGCATTGGTGCGCAGAAACTACGTTTTAGGCCGCATGCGCGAACTCAACTATATCAGCCATTTCCAGTACGACACAGCAGTAGCCGCGCCGATAACCGCAAAACTCCACACCGCACCAAGCGAGGTGGAGGCCCCTTACGTCGCGGAAATGGCTCGCGCTGAAGCAGTCAGTCGCTTTGGCCAGGACGCATATACCAGTGGTTATAGTATCACCACATCGATTGACAGCCACCTACAGGAAGCCGCCAATCAAGCCCTGCGTAAGGCGATACAGGCCTATGACAAGCGGCATGGCTTTCGTGGTGTTGCCGCAAACCATGATATCACTGAAGTAGAGGATGAAGCTGAATTCATAAAGCTGCTCGATGAGATCCCGGACGTAACCGGTATGAAAAAAGCCATAGTAACCGCCGTTGGGGAGCAAAATGCGGAGGTATTCACTGCCCAGGGAGAAAAGTTGAGTCTCGAATGGCCAGCCCTGTCATGGGCCAGCCCTTACATCAGCTCTGACATCAAGGGGGAAGCACCGAAACAGGCCCAAGAGATTCTCACCACAGGTGACCTGATCTACCTCTATTGGGAAATCCCGGAAGAGGGAGAGCCTTTTTGGCGTCTGGCACAGATTCCTGCAGCTTCAGGCGCGCTAATCTCCGTCTCACCCAACAATGGATCAATAAAGGCTCTGGTCGGTGGCTATGACTTCTACCTGAGTAAATTCAACAGAGTGACACAAGCCAAACGTCAACCAGGATCTGGCTTCAAACCCTTTATCTACTCAGCCGCCCTGGAGGCTGGCTTTACCCCTGCAACACTGATAAACGATGCCCCGGTTGTATTTGAGGACGACGCCTTGGAGGCGGTATGGCGCCCGGAAAACTATAGCGGCAAATTTTTTGGCCCCACACGACTCCGCTATGCATTAACCCACTCCCGCAACCTGGTTTCGATCCGCTTACTGCGCAAAATAGGAATAAAATTCGCCATCAACTATGCCAGTCGATTTGGCTTTGATAAAAACGATCTGCCCCACGATCTTTCGCTGGCCTTGGGCAGCGGCTCGGTAACCCCGCTTGCGATGGCTGGCGGCTACAGCGTATTGGCGAACGGCGGCTTTTACGTACCACCACACATCATAGAGTCGATCCAGGATGATCAGGGTGAAACCATCTATCAGGCGAATCCCATACAGATCTGCGACAAAGCAATGCAACAACTTGCAGAGCAGGGCGACCCTGAAACGCCTGCTGTGGAACTCGATGCGGCAACAGAAGAAGAGGCTGAGCTAGTGGTTATTCCTCGCTGCGCAAAACGCGCCATAACCGAGCAGAATCACTATCTGATTCACTCAATGCTACGTGATGTCATTCAGCAAGGTACGGCGCGCAAGGCCCGCGCACTCGGCAGGGGCGATATTGCCGGTAAGACGGGTACCACCAATGATCAGAAAGATGCCTGGTTCAACGGTTTCAACCACTACCTTGTTACCTCCACATGGATCGGGTTCGACGATGTCGAACCCTTGGGGCGCGGGGAGGTCGGCGGCCGTGCCGCGCTACCCGCCTGGATAGACTACATGCGCGTGGCACTAAACGGCATCAAAGAGGTCGTACCCGATATGCCGTCTGAGATGGTCACAATGCGCATCGACGTAGATACAGGACAACCCGTGGGCGTTGGCAGTTCGAATGCCATTTTCGAGGTCTTCGAAGTGCACAATGCTCCTTCATTACCCCGAGATAACCGTTCCGGTGGAGCTCAAGGCACCACCTCGCAAACCATCTTAACACCCATTGAAGATCCCTTTTAAACCATCATGCGAACAGGCAAACGTGAACTGCAACGACGCATCGCCTATGACGCAGCCCGCATTCTGACCGAACTGCGCAGTGACAATATCGCTTACGCCTGCCAAAAGGCTGGAGCAAAATATGGCATCACAAAACGCCAGCAGCTGCCAACCAGGGAGGAGGTAGAAAACGCCTTGCGGGAGCAGCAGCGACTGTTGCGGGGTGAGGGACAGGCCAACACCCTACAGGCTCTGCGTAAAAGCGCCCTCAGCGCGATGCTTGCCTTGGAAGGGTTTCAACCCAAACTGGTAGGGGCGGTATTCGATGGCACCGCCGACAGCAACAGCACGGTAAAGCTGCACCTGTATGCTGATACCCCGGAAGAGCTGCTATTTACATTGAGCGATCTGCACATACCCTGGCAGGAAAAGCAACACCAGATGCAGTTCAGCGATGGCTCAAGAGAGTTAATACCATGCTTTCTTTTCAGTGCCGATGGGGTTGGTTTTGAACTAAGCGTGCTACCCGCGCACAATCCACATAACCACCCATTGGATCCGCTGGATAGTCAACCGATCCAGGGGGCGACCATCAAGCAGCTGCAGCTGCTCATCGAATCGCCCGACTAGGGCCTGATACCACTAAGCCATTACGCCCCGAAGGAAGTGCCCTTGGGGTACGCCCTGCCAGGGCGGTTTTTGCACCCAGCGGCGTTAACGCTCGCTTAGAGGCACATAGTCGCGTCTGGCGTATCCCTTGTAGATCTGCCGCGGACGCCCGATCTTCTGTCTGGGATCATCCATCATCTCCAACCAGTGGGCCACCCAACCGACGGTACGCGCAATGGCGAACATCACGGTGAACATATTGTTGGGTATACCCAGTGCGCGATAGATGATACCGGAGTAGAAATCGACATTCGGATAGAGCTTACGCTCGATAAAATACTCGTCATTGAGTGCGATCTCTTCCAGACGCTGCGCCAACTCAAACATCGGATTGTTCGAATCAGCCAGCTTTTCCAATACCTCGTGACAAACCTCGCGAATGATCCCGGCCCGGGGATCATACTTTTTGTAGACCCGGTGCCCGAAACCCATCAGACGGAAGCCGTCATCCTTGTCCTTGGCCTTGGCGATGTATTTCTCGATTTGCGAAACATCCCCGATCTCGTTGAGCATATCCAGCACCGCCTCATTGGCGCCGCCATGGGCTGGCCCCCAGAGGGATGCGATACCGGCAGCGATGCAGGCAAAGGGATTGGCCAGGGAACTACCGGCAAGGCGTACAGTGGAGGTACTGGCATTCTGCTCATGGTCCGCATGCAGGATGAACAGCAGGTTAAGTGCCTTCTCCGCCACCGGATCCACTTGATACTCTTCACATGGGGTTGCGAACATCATGTGCAGCAGGTTTGCACAGTAGGAGAGCTCGTTACGCGGATACATGAACGGCTCGCCGATATTGTGCTTGTAACTGGCAGCGGCGATAGTCGGCATCTTCGCGATCAATCTGTGAGCCGCAACGCGGCGTAGCTCAGAATCATTGATATCCAATGAGTCATGATAGAAAGCCGATAGCGATCCGACAACACCCACCATGATCGCCATCGGATGGGCGTCATAGTGAAAACCGTCGAAGAAATGGGTCAGGGTCTCATTCAACATGGTGTGACGGCCGATCAGTTGATTGAAATCCTCCAACTGTTCTGTATTCGGCAACTCGCCGTTCAACAGCAGGTAGGCAGTCTCGAGATAGTCACCATTGGCCGCCAGCTGCTCGATGGGGTAGCCCCGGTACTCCAGAATGCCAATCTCGCCCTGTATGAAGGTAATCTTGCTCTGGCAGCTTGCCGTAGACATGAATCCCGGATCATAGGTGAAGACCCCGGCTTCCTTGTAGAGTGCCGAGACATCGATTGCGGGCGGACCCTGTATCGATTCGCGAACAGGTAGCTTTATCGACACCCCGGTCTCGTCATTGGTCAATGTATAGGTCTTTTGATTATCCGCCATGTTGGGCTCCATGAGTTACTTCAAGACTTGCGTTTGATCCGGGTATTAAAACAGATCTGAGAATATAACTAATTTTTATAGGGACCAAAATTATAGCCCCAAATCGACGCGCTTCTTCAACAAGATTTTGTAAATGATAACTATTGTTTTTTATAATTCGGTGCCCCCAATCGATCCCCACAAACAGCCAATCACACACTCGCCGGGGCATTGATTGCCTATTATGCTTTTTTAAACCAGGGACTCAACAAAAGGCAATTCCTGGCCATGAACCGGCCTTAATTGATCAAACCAGGTGGCTTTTTCATCATATCGGGCAAAAAAGGGCTTCTGCACCAAATCTTTATCCCTAGCCTGAATGAAGCGCAGTACAAAAACCTTCTCACCATTGATCTCGGTTACACCCTGCACCTCAACCTTGCCAGGTCCGGCACTCATACTGGGCCCACGGGCGGTACGACCCAATCCGGAGACCTGTTTCATCGCATCGCGATAGATCTGCCACGCCCTATGCAGGGGGACCTCAAAGTAGCGGCGGGCCCCGGTATCACGCTCGACAAACATATAGTAGGGGATGATTCCCAATTTAACCTGTTCATTCCACAGTCTCGCCCAGTCATCCGCGTTGTCGTTGATTTTCGCCAACAGGGGGCCCTGACTACGGATTTCGGCCCCAGTGTCACGAATTCGTCGAATAGCCGCACGGGCGATGTCGGTATCGAGTTCGCGCCAGTGATTGTAGTGCGCCATGACAGCAACGTGCTTACCTGCCAATACCAGATGGTGTAACAGCTCCATCAGCTCATCGGCATCCTCATCCGAAATAAAACGCTGCGGCCAGAAGGTCAGCGCCTTGCTGCCGATACGGATAGTCTGAATGTGGCTGAATTCGGGGTGGAGCAGGGGTTCCAGATAGCTCTTCAACTGCCTGGTCTTCATCACCATCGGATCACCGCCGGTCACCAGCAGATCGGTCACTTCCGGGTGGTGGCGCAGATAATCATAGAGCTTGTCGGCCTCGGTTGTCGCCATGCGCAATGCTTTATTGCCGACAAACTGAGCCCACCTGAAACAGAAGGTGCAGTAACTGTGACAGGTCTGACCCTGACTCGGGAAAAACAGCACTGTCTCACTATATTTATGCTGCAGCCCGTCAATAGGCTCGGCATGCTCATCACGAGGTATGTTCTGATCCAATTGCCCGGCTGGGTGGGGATTGAGTTCATTTCGAATCTCGTTGGCCAAGGCCCGCAAACCAGCCCTATCCATACCCGAACGCATTGCCATCTCCATGCGATTGAAGTGCACATTCGAAAGCATGCCACGCTGGGGAAAGGTCAACTGAAAAATAGGATCATCTGGCACCCGCTCCCAATCGATAAGCTCACGCAAGACGTAATCATTGACACGAAATGGGAGCACGGATGAGACAACCTTCATCTCATGACGCAACTCATCGGAGAGCTGATCAAGCTGGCTAATACGATCCAGATCACGGGCTGTGTAGACGGTAAAACGCTGAGGCGCATATTCGAAATCAACCGAATGCAACATCGACCTGGTTGATCGTGAATTTAGCAGCATAGTCGTCTCCTCGAGGAAGCAAAAAACACTCTTGCCAGCTATCCCTCAACTGGTTGGAAAATGCAGCCCATGACCACCGGCATTCGATAGTGAAACGATCTTTCAGTCTCTCCCCTAACAATCATCCAGAGGTCGGGCATAGGGAGACGTACCCTAACAAACAATGGCAATCTCAGCAAAAAAACATTATGACAATCTTAAGCACAATAACGACAATTAGGTACATATCGCGTTTATTTATGCAATTAAAAAGCAAGTACCTGCAATTTTACCGTGCATTTGAAAATGCAATACTTATGAGATACATGATTGACAAATCATTAAATTGTGTAACAGTTTACACAGACAAAAAATGGCGCCCGACAGTAATTTACCTCTAACAAAATCGCAATTTTGTGCAAAGCACTATAAAAAGATCTCCCCAGCATTCATAATTGAATTTATACGCCCATAAGCAAAACATAATCACCCAAAAGAAAGAGCAACAGAGGCTTCTCCATGAATCTACACGAATATCAAGCAAAAACCCTGTTTGCCAACTATGGAATTCCGGTACCTCAGGGCCATCCCGCATCGAGCCCAAGCGATGCCCGGACCGCCGCGCAGGGTGTTGGCGGCAATCTCTGGGTGGTCAAGGCTCAAGCACATAGCGGCGGGCGTGGTAAAGCGGGAGGCGTGAAGCTCGCAAAAACCCTGGATGAGGTTGAACAGGCCGCAGGTGATATCCTTGGGATGACCCTGGTCACCAAACAGACCGGCCCCCAGGGACTGCCGGTGAACACCGTGCTGGTGGAGGAGGGGAGTGATATCTCCCGAGAGCTCTATCTGGGCGCGCTGCTGGACAGATCCCGTTCGCGCATAACCTTCATGGCTTCAGCCGCCGGTGGCATGAACATCGAAGAGGTGGCAGCAGAAACGCCGCAGAAGATACTCACCACCCTTGTCAACCCTTCAAGCGGCATGCTCCCGTTTCAGTGCAGAAAACTCGCATTCGGTCTCGGCCTTGCCGGGGATCAGATCAAACAGTTCGCGAAGATCATGATGGCCCTCTATGCCCTCTATACCGAGAACGATGTAAGCCTGATAGAGATCAATCCACTGATCGTCACCTCATCCGGCGATCTACTCGCCTTGGATGCAAAGATCAATCTCGACAGCAACGCCCTCTATCGCCACCAGGAGTTACTGGCGCTGCGCGATGTCACCCAGGAGGACGAAAAGGAGGCCGCCGCCGCTCAACACGACCTCAACTACATCACCCTGGACGGCAACATCGGTTGCATGGTGAATGGCGCCGGTCTGGCGATGGCAACCATGGACATGGTCAAACTGCACGGTGGTGAACCCGCCAATTTTCTCGATGTCGGCGGCGGAACAACCGCAGAACGGGTTACCGAAGCCTTCAAGCTCATCCTCTCCGACGACAAGGTAAAGACAGTCCTGGTCAATATTTTCGGCGGTATTGTCCGCTGTGACCTGATTGCCGAAGGCATCATCACCGCAGCCCGTAGCATCGGCGTCTCGATACCGGTGGTTGTCCGCCTCGAGGGTACCAATGCCCAACAGGGACTCGATATGCTCGAAACCAGCGGTCTCGATTTCCTCACCGCAAACGACTTTGCCGAAGCCGCGAAGAAAGCCGTCGCAGCCGCCGCCTGAACCCGATAACAAGGATAAATACCAATGAGCATACTCGTCGACAAAGAGACCCGGGTAATCTGCCAGGGCTTTACCGGCAAACAGGGCACCTTTCATTCACAACAGGCCATCGAATACGGCACCCAGCTGGTTGGCGGGGTAACGCCCGGCAAAGGGGGACAGAAACACCTCGACAGACCTGTCTTCGACACGGTCCATGATGCCGTGACCGCTACCGGCGCCGATGCCAGCATGATCTATGTACCGCCCCCCTTTGCAGCTGATGCGATCATCGAAGCGGCGGATGCCGGAATCCGTGTTATCGCCTGTATTACAGAGGGCATTCCCATACTCGACATGCTCAAAGTCAAGGAGGCGCTAAAATCCTACGATACCCGGCTCATCGGCCCCAACTGCCCCGGCATCATCACCCCCGGGGCCTGTAAAATCGGCATCATGCCAGGCTCAATCCACCAGCCGGGCAGAGTCGGTGTCATGTCACGCTCCGGTACGCTCACCTACGAGGCCGTTCATCAAACTACCCTGGCCGGGCTTGGTCAGAGCACCTGCGTCGGACTTGGCGGTGACCCGATCAACGGCACCAGCTTTATCGATTGCCTGAAATTGTTTGCCGATGACGATCAGACCGAAGGTATCATCATGGTTGGCGAAATCGGGGGTTCCGCCGAAGAGGAAGCGGCCGAGCACATCAAGCACCATGTCACTAAGCCAGTGGTCGCCTACATAGCCGGCGTCACCGCTCCACCGGGCAAGCGTATGGGACATGCGGGCGCCATCATCAGTGGCGGTAAGGGTACCGCTGAAGCCAAGTTTGAAGCCCTGGAGAGCGCCGGTGCACAGGTGGTGAGATCACCTGCGGAGATGGGCCGCCGGATGGCGCAACTGATCAACTGATATACTACCGTGATGAAACCTGTAAAAAGCCCCTATCTGGTAGCCTTCGACGGCAGCGTGAAGATGGACCGCTTCTCCACCAAACCACCCAAGGATGCCGTTGACAAAAAAACCCATAAGAAGGCCCTGGCAAAGGAGGTCGATCAGCTCGACGAACTCCAACGCAGGCTCTATGCGGAGGACAGACGCTCATTGCTGATCCTGTTCCAAGCCATGGATGCCGCCGGCAAAGACAGCACCATACGTGCCGTCATGACCGGGATAGATCCCAGTGGCTGCCAGGTGTTTTCATTCAAACAGCCCTCCAAGGAGGAGCTCGACCACGACTTTTTATGGCGCACCACCCGAGCACTGCCAGAGCGCGGACGTATCGGTATATTCAATCGTAGCTACTATGAGGAGACGCTTGTGGTCAGGGTTCATCCCGAGTATCTGCAGGCACAGCGCATCGACATCCCAAATAATCTCGACAAGTTGTGGAAACAACGCTTTGAATCGATACGTCAGTATGAAAAGCATCTATCGGATAACGGAACGGTGATCCTCAAATTCTGGCTCAATGTGAGCAAAGAGGAGCAGCGCAGGCGTTTTCTATCACGCTTGGACGAGGCGAGAAAAAACTGGAAGTTCTCTGTCAAGGACGTGGAGGAGCGACGCCACTGGCAGGACTATATGCAGGCCTATCATCAGCTCCTCGAAGAGAGCTCCAGACCCTGGGCACCCTGGTATGCCATTCCCGCCGACGACAAACCCTATATGCGCTGGCAGGTCGCCCGTATCATCCGCAAGACCCTGGAGAGTATGGAACCCAACTATCCCAAGGTTGACCAGGATGAAGCCGCAAGATTTTCCGAAATGAGAAAGCTGCTTAATGACGAACGCTGAGAAGATGCAATCGGCATCTCTGAGGTCTATGCTGATAGATAAAATCCATTGTCCAGTCCATGCGTTAAAGGATGGAGCCCACACCGCTTGCTGACCTGGAATTCGAATCATGCACCCATGGCTTATCACCACTCTCTGCATTACCCTGCTCACTCCGCTTATCAGCCAGGCGGAGGTATATCCCAAACAGCGCAGTAACCGTCAGCAGGCGGTCACACTCTGCAACGACTATCGGCAAACCAACCGCTTACCCTGTTTTGTCTCGCGCAACCAGTGCCCCAGGGGATTTGAGGTCATTGAGCACTTCACCGACAGCAGTGGGCCCAGATTTTCAGCCTGCCGCGACAGGCGTCACGAACGCCCCCGTCACAGCAGGCCAGCCGAGAACCTCTATAGCAACAACAACCCCCAGCTGTTGAAACAGTTCGACCGGCTTATAGCCGAGATCGAAAAACGGCAGGTGGGGAGTTCCAAGCCTCTACCCAAGGCATCCCGGGAAAGACTCGGGCTCTTTTTCTCCGCAATCGACCTCAATACCATCGAGCTGGCCCACAGCAAGGCCCTGGCAAGCGGCTGCTTTACCGACTGTCGGCAGATCTTCTGCGCCAGCGCTGACCAGGTCGATGCCTGGACGACTCCCCAGGCCCCCACTCTGTCGATCAAACTGCTGCACCAGCTAGCCCATATGGAGCGTTGTGAAATTCATGGCGGACGCGATCGCTTTGTCCCGGCCTGGCTAAAACACCTGCCTGAGGATATCCTGGACGATCTGGATCGCGGCGAAGCCATAGACACGGAAAAGATTCGTTTTGCCGTGGTCATGGAGAGTCACGCCAACAACCGGGCGGAAAGCATCTGCCGACTACTCAGATGCGAAAACCAATGAACCCGTCGACTCACTTCCCATAATGGGTCTGCAACGCCTTTTCCAGGGCAGCCCAGGACTGCTTGTCAGCCGCCTCATCGTACTGCAGCGGGAGCTCAAAAGCCTTGCCGAACTCGTCGGCACCCGGATTGGTGAATGAGTGCTTTGCCCCAGGGTAGTTGGTAAAACTGTATTTCACCCCGGCCTGATCCATTTCCGATTTGAAAGCATCGATATGCTCAGCCTTCACAAACGGGTCGTCTGCGCCATTGAAGACCAAAACCTCGGCCTTGACCGCCCCCTTAACGGCCGGATTGTCGGTCGATAGACTGCCATGGAAACTACCCACAAGATCGAGTTCCAAACCACGCCTCGCCATCTCCAGGACCATGCCGCCGCCGAAACAGTAACCGATCGCCGAGATATCTTTTTTGGCCACGGTTTTATGCGCCTGCAAAAGCTCCATGGCCGCCTGGAAGCGAGCAGTGGCCGTCTCCATGTTTTTCTTTACTTCGCCGGCGAACTTCCCGGCATCCCCGGGGTGATTCGCTTGCTTGCCGTCACCATACATGTCCACAGCCAGGGCGGTGTAGCCCATGGCCGCCAACTGCTTGGCGCGGTTGCGGGCATACTCATTGTGCCCCCACCATTCGTGGACCACCAGGATACCGGGACGCTGTTTCCCGAGGGCATCGTCATAGGCCAGATAGCCCTTCATCCGGGTGTCACCCTGATTGTAGACAACCTCCTCTCCCACCACGGCGCCCATCAGGCCCAGGGGAAAGCAACACAACAGCAACGCCACAATTGGTCTGTTCATCTCTCAACTCCTCATCATCAGTGATCGACAGGCTTTGGGATCGCCAGCCAGCAAACCAGCCTGCCAGTTATTTTTCCACGCTACACTTAACACAATTCCAAGGTAACATCACCCCGATGCGACTCCTGATATTTTTGTTTCTACAGCTATTGTTCGGTTCAATGCTCCATGCCGGGGAATTCACCGTTACCGACAGTCAGGGTAATGATATTCCCATCGACATCCGCAAAGCCCCCGGTGATCTGGTGATGATCTGGCTGGTCGATCACGAAGAACCCCGCGCCCTGTTCGACAGTCTGCTTAAGCAGCTGACCGATTCCGGGATAGAGATATGGCGGGTCGACCTGCTGCAGGCCTATTTCCTCCCACGCTCCAGTGAAACCGTGCGCACCCTCGATGGTGAAGGCGTCGCCGCGATACTCAGCGCCGCTCATGCCCACAGCGACAAGCAGATCCTACTCGCCAGCTATGACCGCATGCCGTTACCCCTCCTGCGCGGTGTCAATCGCTGGCAGGCCAGTCAACCCCAGTCACGCCTGCTGGGTGCGATACTCTTCTATCCGAATCTATTCGGACCGGCGCCGGTTGCGGGGGAGGCGCCGGTTCTCGATCCGATACTGCGGGCAACCAACCTGCCGCTGGTTATTTTGCAGCCGGAACTCGGCAGCCAACGCTGGCGCCTGAATCCGGTTGTAACCACCCTGTGGCGGGCCGGCTCGCCGACTTATGTGTATCTGGTCCCCGGGGTAAGAGATTGGTTCATCATGGGGGATGAAGACGCCGGGGATCTGAAACGTGAAACGGTTGCCAGCCTCCCCAAGCAGATAGCCCGGTTTGCCAAGCTCTTGGGTAGCCACCCCAAACCGGCCTCGAACATCAACGCCAGCGGCAAAGAGATACCCACGGGGGAACTCCATACCCTTATCCGCCTTGCAGAGGCGGTTGCAGCGCCACCGCTGCGGCTCGCAGACAGTCAAGGCAAGCAACTGGATCTTGAGTCACTCAAAAACAGCGTGGTGCTGGTAAATTTCTGGGCAACCTGGTGCCCGCCCTGTGTCGAGGAGATACCATCACTCAATCGTCTCCTGGCCCACTATCGAGATCAGAAGATCGAGATAGTTTCGGTCGATTATCGCGAATCCGCCGAAGAGATAGGGGAGTTTCTCAAGCAGATAGCGGTGGATTTTCCTGTCCTTATCGACAGTGACGGTCTGGTTTCCCTTGAGTGGCAGGTATTTAGCTTCCCCAGCTCTTTTATTCTCGACACCCAAGGCCGGATTCGCTATACCGCGAACAGGGCCATCAACTGGGACAGTCCCGAGGTTATCGAGGTCATTGACAGCCTACTGGCCGAGTAGAGGATCTCACTTAACAAAGCGTGACTTGAATCAGGGTTCAAATTAGTTAATTATTATAAACTAAATTTCCTGCTCCCAAACCGGTGAAGTCCGATGGCAAGTCAACCCCCAAAAAAGAAGGCCGCTCGCAGCAAAAGCACGGCTAGCACCACACGCAAGAAACTGACGGTAAAAAAGCAGCCTACAACCCGAAAAAAAGCGGCTGCTAAAAAAAAGACAGTTAAAAAGCAGACGGTAAAAAAACAGCCGGCCACGGGTGTCAATAATACGGGCGAGAAACAGGTGGCGAGAACTGCAAAGCAGGGCAGCGATAATCGAGTGCTACCCGGGTTGCTGCAGGGATTGCAGTCGGTCTTCGACAAGATCCACAGGGACAGCCGCGATCGCGAGGATCACCAGGAAAAGATCATCGAGGAGTTCAGCGACCGCCTAAGCCACGCCTTTGAACAGAGTCATACGGAGACGGAAGAGCGGGAGAAGCTACTCCTAGAGCGACTCGAAGCCATTGAAAAAGAGCAGACCTATAGAATACAGCGCATCAAGCTCTTCTCCCTGCCGGGCACACTGATCGCCATTGTCGCTCTGATCTATCTGTTTTATGTGGTCCATATCATGGAACGCTCCATGACCAGCATGTCCGCCGATATGAATCAGATCAGACACCACATCGCATCCATCGGTCAAGACACCCACACCATGTCCGGGGGCGTCGTGGAGATGAACCAACAAATGGTCCAGACCAATAAGAACATGAAGGCCATCACCAGCCAGGTGAAAGGAATGAACGGCAACATGAATCATCTGAACCGCAATGTTGGGGTAATGACCAACGACGTTGGCGCCATGTCACATACGGTAAGTCCGGTCATGAACGGAATGCGGAATTTCCTGCCGTTTTTCTAGAGCTGTATATAGAACACCAGCTCAATCATCCCCAAAGCTGGTTCCTATGCGTTTCGCACTGACCACCCAGGGGTGGTCGGCGGGTACCAGTTTCTTGTTTCCGGCCACCTCGGTGAGGGGCACGGGTACCGCCAAGTCCCCTTTTGCAGCCACCATCACACCGAAGACCCCTTTCGAAATCAGATCTGTGCAAGCGGTCCCCAAACGGGTGGCGAGCAGCCTGTCTACGGCAGAGGGGGTGCCACCACGCTGCAGATAGCCAAGGATGGTCACTCTCGACTCAAGGCCCGTCAACTCTTCGAGCTGCCGGGAGAGGGTAACGGTGTGATTGGCATGGGCCGTCTCAAATGCTGCGAGTTCCGCTTTCGCGCTCTTGCGTTCCTTTTTGTTGCTTGCACTGATCTTCGCTTCCAGCAGCGCCCGATACTGTTCGGCATCCCCCTGGGGTAAGGCACCCTCTGCCACGGCGACGATACTGAAGTGCTTGCCGCCGGCCGCCCGTCTTCTGATCGCCTCAGCCACAATCTCGATATCGTAGGCGATTTCGGGTAATAAGATGACATCCGCGCCACCTGCCAAGCCTGAACCGAGAGCCAACCAACCGGCGCGATGGCCCATGATCTCCACCACAATGATGCGATGGTGGCTGTGCGCCGTGCTGTGGAGACGGTCAACGGCGTCAGTGGCGATGCCCAGGGCGGTATCGAAACCGAATGTGGTGTCTGTATGTGCCACGTCATTATCGATGGTCTTCGGCAGGGTAATGACATTCAATCCCTTCTCCATCAGCTGCAGGGCATTTTTCTGGGTGCCGCCGCCGCCGATGCAGACTATTGCATCGAGGTGGTGTGCCTGGTAGTTCTGCACGATGACATCGGTCATGTCCTGGCGTTTGCCGTTGAAGTTCATGCGATGGGGCTTTTCACGGCTGGTGCCGAGAATGGTTCCGCCACGGGTGAGAATCCCCGACAGGGCGGCACTGTCCAACTGCAGGAAGCGGTTTTCCACCAAGCCGCGAAAACCGTCGCGAATGCCGATCACCTGCATATCGTAGTAGTTCGCGGCAGCCTTGCCGACACCACGAATTGCCGCATTGAGGCCCGGGCTGTCACCCCCTGAGGTCAATATTCCGATATGTTTGGTCATTGAGACACCTGCTGTCGATCACCCTCAGCTGCCGCTTTGGGTTGTGGATACCATTTAGGCTCAGGCAATGATACACCACAACAGCGGCCTCAACGCTACTCCAACCAGCGGATCGATGCGGGATGTCTCACCCGCATCCTCTGGCTACCCTTGCGATGATAGATCCATCCCCTGACCTCGATTCTCGCATCGAGCAGAAGATCCGCTTCTTCTATGTGGAATCTGTTCCAGTCATCCCAGGTTATTCGCAACGCCAGGCCACCCTCCAGATTCAACCATAGACCGCTGCGACTGCGACCGATCCGCACCACCCGGCCAGTGAGTATGTGAAACCCAGACTCATCACCGCGCAGCTGAGATGTGTCTCTTATTGGAAGACGCCAGATACCACTGGCACCCTCTCTTGCCTCACGTTCCGCCTCCTGGTAACAGCGGAGGTTTCGCAGGTTAGGAGGAATCACCACATGGTGGCCGGCACCGAGCTTCAACAGTTGGTGGGTTATGCTCTCACCCCGAGGGCCGTAGATATGGGCCAAGGTGCGCCCATACCTGTCCTCAGCATCGGCATCGAGACAGACCCTGACTCTACCGCCACCCCGGTTAACCAGGGTTTCGAGCAGCTGTTTGGCCGCCAGGGCGCCAGGCTCAGGGTCGACTCCATTCCCGAGTTCTGGCGTATTCACACCGATCAGACGGAGCTTGCGTCCATCCTTGAGTCTCAGGGTATCGCCATCGTGGACATGGGCGACCTCGAGTGGCCGGCTATCACAGGGTGAGCAGCTTGCAGCGTGAACATTGAGCGATGAGAGTGATATGAAGAGCAAAAAGGCCCCGCGAAGCGGGGCCTTTTGTATCTGATCGACTATCCCTATCAGTAACGCCATGTTCCTACACGGCGTGGGCCTGAAAGGTTAGCGATTGTATTTCTTGCGGAATTTATCCACACGACCGGCGGTATCTACAATCTTCTGCTTACCCGTATAGAAAGGGTGGCAGGATGAGCAAACCTCTACATGGAGCTCTTCCTGACCCAGTGTGGATCGGGTGATGATCTCATTACCGCAACTGCATACAACTTTGATCTCCTCATAACGAGGATGAATATCCGGTTTCATGATGGACTCTCTTGTGAGAAGGATATCGTTTAATTTCTGCCCACCGGGGCAGGGAAAGAGCGGAATAATATGCCAAGACGGCAGCTAAGGCAAGCCCATCTATTAACGGCTGGGCCGAAGAGGAAAATCCAGGATATCCGCCTTGGACTTAGCCTCCACCCGCCTGTACTTGATATCACCCTGCAGATAGCCTAACAGACCCTGGGGGCCGACCATGTGTTCCCACATCATGCTGGAAATCTTGACACAGGCGCTGAGAGGGGAGCGGTTTCTCCGTTCCTGGTCAATACGCCACTGCAAGCGGCGCATCCGTTGCTGCCTCTCCTCGGGAAGATTGGAGATAAAGTCATCAATCGCCGCCTGACGCATATCCTCAAAAAGCATCGGATCCGTCTCTGCCAATTGCAGAAGATGGTCGAAATCTAGATTTCGGTTACTGAGCTGCGTCATCAGTCGGTTCTCATGGCTCCTTTACTAGAAAGTTATCACAGCATATCCAACATGTCCCCGATGCAAATTCCTAAAATGCGTATATGGATCGATTGTAAAGGCTATATATCACTTTATATTCAGTTAGTTGGCACTATATCCATGTAAACGACAATATTTTGACAAGGATGAGTTCAGCTCAACAGGTCGCCCCCACCTGCAGCCCTATTCGCCGCAATAATACGATCGAGCCTTATCGATCGAATCGCACCATTTTGCTGTTTAACAACTAAAAACTCTGCCTGATCCCGAGTCAAAACATCGATCGGCAACGCCTGCACCCGACACGCCTGACCCTCCTCGTCATGCCAAATCAGTTGCAACATAGTGCCTTTCATGACCGCATACTGGTAAGCCTCATGTTGGGCACATGGGATAGCAACATAGTCCTGTTTCATGTTTCGCATCCGCATTTGCTATTGGCCATAAAGGCGCCTTAAAATCATAGTGTTATAAAGTGGCTTTTGAATCACAAACATCAGTAAAACTGAGAAGGGCTTAGTTGTATGGCAAACATAGAGAAAGAGATCGAGAGCCTTAGAGCAAAGATAGCACGCTTGGAAAACGAGCAAAAAAAGGCTGAAATGCAAAAGAAGGCTTTGGCCGATGCCAGCGGTCAGATCGATAAAATACTGAAGGATAAGGGTATTAACTTAGAGACCTATGTACGCCACAACTTCAAAAAGATCAGTCGTATCATGCTGAAGATTGAGGGGCAGTCCACTCAGAGAAAGACTAAATCGAAGAAATCGACTAAAAAGAGACGTGGCCGCAGAGGCGGACCTACGGCCAAAGCCGCCGCCATAAAAATACCCGCCGGCAAATACGGCAATCTGCCGGACAATCCCGACCATGTCATCGAGGTCAAGGAGAAAGGCCCAAGGCCCAAGGTACTGAAGAGCTATGCGCAAGAGATCGGCCTCGAGGCCTTCATGAGCCAGTGCCGACTCGATTGATTAGATAGATCGGTTCATGCCGCATTCAGCGGACCGCGTCCCGCCGTACCCAAAGGCATGGGACGCATGACACCATATCCCTGTGCGTAGTCGACACCGATATCGATCAGCTGCTCCAGGGTCTGATCGTTCTCAACATACTCGGCAATGGTCTGCAGGCCCATCAAATGGCCAATCTCATTGATCGACTCCACCATCGCCCTGTCCACCGAATCATTGACCATATTGGAGACAAAACTGCCATCGATCTTCAGATAATCCACTGGCAGGCGTTTGAGATAGGAAAAGGAGGACATGCCGGTACCGAAATCATCCAACGCAAAACGGAAACCCCGGCGTTTGAGCAGACTGATAAAACGCGCCGCCTGATCTAAGCGACTGACAACAGCAGTCTCCGTTATCTCAAAAGAGATCTTCTCGGCAGGTAGATTATATTTACGCAGCTGCTCGAGAATATGTTCGTGCAGTGTGCCGTCACCCAGGGACTGGCCTGAGAGATTGATCGCGCACAGCCCCAGCTCCTCCAGGCGCTGCGGATTCTCCGACAACCACCCGAAGGCGTGGCTGATAACCCAGCGATCGAGACTGGCCATGATGTTATACCGCTCCGCCGCCGGGATGAAGGCACCTGGCATGATCTGTTTACCCTGTTCATCTTTCATACGTAACAGCACTTCGATGTGCTCATCACCTATGGCCGAACTGCGCAACGACATGATCGGCTGCTGCAACAGAGAGAATCGCTGCTGATCCATGGCATTCTCGATGCGACCTACCCAGCGCATCTCGCCCTGCTGGCGCTTGATCTCCTCGTCATAGGGCTGATAGACATGAATCCTGTTTCTGCCCATGTCCTTGGCTACGTAACAGGCGGCATCGGCTGAACTCAAGGCACTATGCGGGCTGTCGGTATTGGCTTCGATTGCGACGATACCGATACTGACACCGGTAGAGAAGGACCTGCCCTCCCAGGTGAAACGAAAATCCTTGACCACACTGCAGAGCTTGCTTGCCAGCTGCTGTGCCCGTTCAAGCTGACAGTTCTCCAACAACAGACCAAACTCGTCGCCACCGAGACGAGCCAGTACGTCATTGCCTCCAATGGTACGCTGCAAGCGATGGGAAAGCTGCCGCAGCATCATATCCCCTGCAACATGACCGCAGGTATCGTTGACCAGCTTGAACTGATCCAGATCCATATAGAGCAACACATGCTTCACTCCCTTATCCTTGGATTTGGCAAAGGCCTGACGCAGCCGTTGATCGAATGCATGACGATTCAACAGATGGGTCAAGGAGTCGTGAGTGGCTAGAAAGCGCATCTCCCGCATCATCGACCGGGTAGCCGTGACATCTCTGAACACGGTCACTGAACCCATGAAACGGCCATCTTCCATGATGGGATAGGTTGAATACTCGACAGGAAACAAGGTCTCGTTCTTGCGTAGAAAAGACTCATCCTTGACCCGAACCGACTCACCCTGCCGCAATACCGAACTATTGAAGGATTTACCGGCCTCGTCGAACATGCGTATGCTTTTATGTATCTCCCGATTCAACAACTCGTCCTGGGTATAGCCCAGCATTTCCGCGGCTGCCTGATTGATGAAGGTGCATGCCCCCTGTTCATCGATACCGAAGATGCCTTCACCTGCCGACTCCAGTATCAGAGACATCTTTTTGTTCACTGCCTCAAGCTGGGCTGACGATTTTTCAAGGGACTTGTGCGCCAACTGATGTGCCTGGTTGCGCTCATAGTTCTCGATGGCAAAGGCGAGGTCGTCCACCATTTCATGCAACAGATCGTGAACCGTGAGGGTAAAGTAGTTGCTCCCCTGGGCATAGACAGTGAGCGTGGCAACAACCTGTTGATGATTGATGATGGGAAAAACAGCGGCTGAACGGCTACCACTGAGCCGTGCCAAACGATGCCAGGCGGTCTTCCCGGGGTCGGCATCTATCTCGTCGATCACCGATGGGCACTTACCGTAGACGGAGATTGCCAAGGGACTATCTGCCTGGGGATCGGTAAGATCCAAGTCAAATGTACAGGCCTTGAGACTCTCCAGGTTGATTCCGGCACAAGCTATGGGCATGACAGTTTTGCCCATATTGTTGACCTCACCGATCCACGCCGCATTGAAGCCACCAAATGTCACCGCAATATCGCAGACCCTTTCAAACAGCACTTGCGGAGAGCGATTGCGCAGTATCGTCTTGCTGGTTTGCGAAAGCGCTGCATAGAGCCCTTTCTGCTGATTTACCGCCTGTTCGCGTTTTGAGATCTCGCCTGCCATACGCTTGAAGGCTAGGGAGACATGGGTCAATTCGTCATGTTCCGGCAAGTTTTCAGCCGCAAGATAGTTACCTCGGGCAAGCTCTGACGCTACCTGCTTGAGACGTGAAACCGGCATTAGCAGCATTCTATTCAGTAGCCATGAGACAAGAAGAAAACTGAAAAGGAAGCCCGCGGTAAAGAAAATGGCGCGCTCTTCTATCACCGGCAACATCTTCAGCCTGAGCTCGACATGAAGTGGGGAGTTCGAGGTAACAACAGTGAAAAGGTTCAGTGCAGACGCTTGCTGTGACTCCGCAGTGGTTGTCAAGCCATCCATGAGCTGGTCATATTCAAGATAGATGTCCGCAACGAAGAGGCATAGGAACAGTGCGGCTAAAGCCGCAACGAATTTGCTCTTCAGTTGCATCTCTTGTATCAGCACTAAAGCGTGCCATTCCCCCACAGATATTTTTTATATGGACTGGAATCTAAAAAAACCACCAATCCCGGCCCGTTCAACAATCGTGATCAGCCGATGATTCTGGTTTCCGGTTCGCTCCCTGCCTAACAGCTCGCGCATCCAGATCTGACGAGGGGTTGTTACTACTCCTGAACAAAGGCACAGCCGGCCTATAAGATAACTTATAAATTAATACCTTACACTCAATATGTAAAGGGCAATTTAAGTAATGTACTAGGCCTGGAATAGGGATAGTAGATCATTTAGGAATCTGTATCCTAAAGGTGTCGCTTGGAGTCGATCGTTAACGGGATAGAGAAGTCCCTTTTCAACCGCTATCGACAATGGCTCGCGTAGCCTGTCGAGCCCCTGTCCTGTGGTTGCGCCATACAGCTCGACCTCAACCCCTGCACGCAGACGCAGAGCATTCATCATGAACTCAATAGGAAGGTCCTGCGCCGTTAGTTGCCGCTCCCCCTGGAGATAGGATGAAGCCCCGCTCGTCGCCTGGAGATAGTCATTCGGATGGCGCTTTTTCCAACGCCGCCATATCACACCATCCCGGGTCGTTACCTTGCCATGGGCGCCGGCACCTATGCCCAGGTAGTCACCGAAACGCCAATAGTTGAGGTTGTGTCTGCAGCGCTCTCCAGCGCGCGCGAATGCAGATATCTCATACTGATTAAATCCCGCCTGTTGCAACATCTCCATTCCTTGCAACTGGATCTGCCAAAGCCTCTCCTCATTCGGTAGCTCGGGGGGCGATTGATAGAAAGGGGTATTCGGTTCCAGAGTAAGTTGATAATAGGAGATGTGATCTGGATTCAAATCGATAGCCACTGCAAGATCCGCCTCTGCCAAAGCCGGAGTCTGCTGTGACAGTCCAAACATCATATCCAGGTTGATGCGCTCGAAACCCGATGCCTTTGCACTTTCCACCGTATCGATGACTTCTTCGCTTCCATGGATTCGCCCCAGGGCCTGAAGCGAGTCGGGATTGAGACTCTGCACCCCCAGAGAGAGTCGATTGACTCCCGCGCCCCGATAACCCGACAGACGTTGCGCCTCCAAGGCTCCAGGATTTGCCTCCATGGTGATCTCAATATCATCGCTGCATGCAATCGAATCAGCGACGCCGGCGAGTAGGCGCCCGATGCTCTCTGCCGAGAAGAGGTTAGGCGTTCCGCCACCGATAAAAATGGACTCAATCGTCCGCTCAGTCACCCACTCCCGCTCGATGCGCAAGTCCTGCAATAGGGCATCCACATAGGCCACCTCATCGAGGATCGTTGTTTGTGGATGGGAGTTGAAGTCGCAGTAGGGACACTTGCGTACGCACCAGGGTATATGGATATAGAGCGAGAGGGGGGGTTGTTGCAACAGGCCGCTTTTTACTGCTGATGAGGCATCCGGCAGGCTAGAGATCACAACCTATTCGTCCGCCATGGCCCTACCTCCAGCCGACGACACACTGCATAGGTGTCGTCGTGCTGGAGGTGGTGTGTGAATTGATAAAAGTTATTGCCACTATGCCTTGTCGCGAGCCTGCAGGTAAGCGAAATCGGAGATCGCCCCCCACTCGCGAGAGCCCTTGAGGAAGCTCATGTAGGAGTCGTAGACCTTCTTCGCAAAGGCGTCTTTGGCGGCCAACTCCTCGACCACCTCGGTGGAGTATTTACGCAGCGTCTCCAATACGTCATTGGGGTAGACGCGGATATCGACCTTATGCTTTTCCACCAAGGTCTGCAGTGCCGCGGGATTGCGTGCCGTATACTCGGCCAACATCTCCTGATTGGCAATCTTACAGGCATTGATAACGATCGCCTGCAGATCCTTTGGCAAGGCGTCATAAGCCTTTTGGTTGATAATCGCCTCGAGGGTGGTACCCGGCTCGTGAAAACCCGGGTAGTAGTAGTACTTGGCCGCCTTGAACAGGCCAAAGGCCAAATCGTTATAGGGATTGACCCACTCCGTGGCATCGATAGCCCCCGACTGCAGCGAGGTGAAGAGTTCTCCACCAGGAAGGTTGACCGGCGTCCCACCCGCCCGTTTCAGCACTTCACCACCGAGACCGGGGATCCGCATCTTCAAACCCTTGAGGTCGCCGACGCTGTTGATCTCCTTGTTGAACCAACCACCCATCTGCATTCCGGTATTGCCACCGGGGGCGGGAATCAGACCGAAGGGTTTATAGAGTTCCTGCCATAGCTCGAGGCCGCCACCGAAGTAGAGCCAACCATTCATCTCCTGCGCGGTCATGCCGAAGGGCACCGTGGAGAAGAACTGGGCGGTTTCACTCTTGCCCTTCCAGTAGTAGGCGGCACCATGTCCGATTTCAGCAGTGCCCCTTGAAACAGCATCAAACACCTCAAAGGCCGGTACCAACTCTTTCGCACCATAGACCTTGACGTGCATGCGACCGCCACTCATCTCGTTGATCACCTCGGCCAGTTTATTGGCCCCGGTACCCAGACCAGGAAAGTTTTTCGGCCAGGTAGTGACCATCTTCCACTTGATTTGATCTTTCGCCTCGGCGACCTTAAGCCCCGCCATACCGGCGCCCAGAGCCAGAGTCCCACCGCCCGCATGCTTCATAAAATCACGACGTTTCATGCCTCTCTCCTGTTCCGTTGATGTTATTGGTCCTAGGGCCTGTTAACACGCCCAAGTTTCGTACAAAAACTACAATTCTGGTTATAGGCGCCTGGCGGTTGTCTTTCGCAGTAGCGGCATGGATGCCGCGTTAGCCCCGTCGGTGCAGGGATGTACCGTCGGGGCGTCGGAGAAAGACAACTGCCAGGCGCCGAAGGTCAGGTAATTCTCTGTTGTTTCAGAACGGATGCTGAAATAATCAACCCTGTCCCGACGATCCCGGGAGCTACTAATAAAAATAACTAGCTCAGCCCACCAGCCTGCAATATTTTTGTTCAACAGGGCATCAGGTTAGCATAGGCCACTACCAGCCACTTGCTGCCCGCTTCCTCGAAATTGACCTGCACCCGGGCACTGCGTCCCTGTCCCTCGGCGTTCAACACCACGCCTTCACCGAACTTCGCATGCCGCACCCGCTGTCCCAGACTGAATCCGCTCTGCTCTCCAACCTCAAGGTAGGGCGGACTGCCATACAGGGGTTGGCCCATGCTCGGACCTGCCCGCACTTCGGACATCAATTCTGCCGGCATCTCCCTGATGAAGCGGGAGGGGAGGGGGTAGCTGTCGCTGCCATGGAGCCGACGGCTCTCCGCGTGACAGAGATAGAGCACCTGCATGGCACGGGTCACCCCCACATAGCAGAGCCGTCGCTCCTCCTCCAAACGGGCCGGGTCGTCCGCGGACATGCTGTGGGGAAACAGCCCCTCTTCCATGCCGACCAGGAATACCAGGGGAAACTCGAGCCCCTTTGCCGAGTGTAGCGTCATCAACTGAACACAGGATTCCGAGGGATCCCCTTGGGCCTCGCCCGCCTCCAGGGCAGCGTGGGAGAGAAAGGCGGAGAGTTCATCCATCTCACTCTCCTCATCCACCTCCACCTCATAACCGAACTGACGGGTGGCATTGACCAGCTCCTCCAGGTTCTCCTTGCGGTCGACCCCCTTAGCGTCACGGCTTTTACCGAAGTGGTCGGGTAGTCCGCTGGCCGCAAGCATCTGCTCGACCTGTTCCGGGAGTGATAGATTGGCACAGTTCACCCTAAGCTCGTCGATCAAGTCGAGAAAACCCCGCAACGCGGTTGCCGCCCGCTTCGGCATCGCCTCCCCTTGCAGTAACTCTGAAGCCGCCTGCCACAGCGGGCAGTCGAAATCCCTGGCATGGGCACGCACCGCATCCATGGTCTTGGGCCCGATGCCCCGGGGTGGCATGTTCACCGCGCGTTCAAAGGCCCCGTCATCCTGCTGATTGCTGAGCAGCCTGAGATAGGCCAGGGCATCCTTGATCTCCGCACGCTCGAAAAACCGCAGTCCTCCATAGACACGATAGGGGATGGCGGCCTGAATCAGCGCCTCCTCAAAGAGACGGGACTGGGCGGTGGTGCGGTAGAGTATGGCCGCCTCCGACTGGCTGTTGCCCTCATCGATAAACTGGCGGATCCTCTCCACCACAAAACGGGCCTCGTCGATCTCGTTGAAGGCGGCATAGAGCTTTATCGGTTCACCATCGCCGTCCTGGGTCCAGAGCTGTTTGCCAAGGCGCGAAGGATTGTTGTTGATCAGGGCGTTGGCGGCATTCAGGATATTGCCGGTGGAACGGTAGTTCTGCTCCAGTCGCACCAGGGTGGCGCGTTCATAGTGGGCCTGAAAACTTTGAATATTCTCCACCCGGGCACCCCGCCAGCCGTAGATCGACTGATCGTCATCACCGACGACGAAGAGGTTGTTGCGCGAACCCGCCAGCATTCTCAACCAGGCGTACTGGATCGAATTGGTATCCTGAAACTCATCCACCAGAATATGCTGAAAGCGCTGTTGATAGTGCTGTAGAATATCCGCTCGCTCACGCCACAGCTCATGGGCGCGCAACAGCAGTTCGGCAAAATCGACCTGTCCCCCGCGATCGCAGGTATCCTGATATTCGCGGTAGAGACGTATCATCTGCTGTTGATAGGGATCGCCGCCGTCGTCCAGATGGTCGGCACGCAGGCCCTCATCCTTGCGCCCATTGATGAACCATTGAATCTGCCGCGGTGGCCAGCGGGCCTCATCGAGATCGAGGTTCTTCAACAAGCGTTTGATGAGACGAAACTGGTCGTCGGAATCGAGGATCTGAAAGCTCTGCGGTAGACCCGCCTCTTTCCAGTGTGCCCGCAACAGGCGATGGGCCAGACCATGGAAGGTGCCGACCCACATGCCGCCCAAAGGCTGCCCAAGCAGGTTTTCGATGCGATAGCGCATCTCCCTTGCCGCCTTGTTGGTGAAGGTGACCGCCAGAATCGACCAGGGCGATACGGATTCGGCAGCCAGCAGCCAGGCGATCCGATGCACCAGCACTCGGGTCTTACCGCTGCCGGCACCCGCCAGTACAAGCAAACTGCCTACAGGAGCGGTCACCGCCTCGCGTTGCGCATCGTTGAGTGGGTCTAGTATGGGCGAAACATCCATAATCGATAGTTTACTCACCCAAGGCCGGGAAAAGCCACCATGCTTGGTCGATTTTCCCGACCACGGTTGCCGGGTCGAGGGGGTCCTTCGGCCCGGCCTGTGAGCCAGCCCTGGGTTCAATCCCCACTCTCAGTACTGATGATCACCTGGTGCATCTCGATGGCACCCTCACCGTCGAAGGCCTCCTTCGGCATCGGATTGGCATGGGCAGTTTTGAAATCATCGCTGCCCACCCAGCCCTCGAAGGAGGCCTTGTCCTGCCAGCTCGTGAGGACGATATAGGGCAGCCCGGGCTTGTCCGGCTTGAGTACCTGCATGCGTACGAATCCCGGCTGCTTCTCGATTTGGCCCGCACGGTTGCGAAAACGCTGTTCGAACATCTGCTGATAACCTTCGGCGACCGGGACACGATTGGCGACAATGTACATGGTTTCAACTCCTCTACTGATGCCTATGAGTGGGAAGGCCCATACGCGGATAACCAGTCATGATAAGGGAGAACAAACTGCACTATCCATGGAATATCCCCACAACCGACAAGGTAGTGGGAAGTGCATCATTCAATGAAATAGTAATTAGAATGTCTGGCCAAGAAACAGATAGGCCGACTGGTGATCCTCTTCCGCCCGTGCATAGGCCAGATACACGGGGCCCAACAAGGTATCGAAGACAAAGAAGACACTGCCGGCAAACAGTGTATTATCCGCAGAAATCTCATCCCTGGATTGCCATACGTTACCTACCTCAATGGAACCTCCAAGATAGACCGGAGTACTGAGCACCGGCATCGCCTGGGTGCCAAGCCGATGATAATAGAGCAGGCGGCCTATCGCGGAGTGTTTTCCCAATAGCTCACCCGCGGCATATCCCGACAAGTTAAAGAGGCCACCAAGAGAGAGTGGTTTCACCCCGGCTGTTTCATCTCTTGTGGTGCCTCCGAAATCCCACCAGTGCAGAAGCGTGTGATCCCCCCAGGTCATGGGTTTTATAAAAAACAGTCCCGCGACCTCAAAGGCGATATCCGCACCCAGGTTCTCTCGAATGCTCGACCAACCGAGGGAAAGGTTCATACCCGACCTGGGTATCGCCACTCTATCGATGGTGTCATAGGAAAACCCTGCGGATAGGCCATAAATATCCGTCGATCCACTGTGCAAATCGGGCTGACCCACCCGCAATGCATCATCAACCCGTGCGCGACTCAAACCAATCCGGATCTCCCCCCAGTTACCCAGCTGACGACCTCCCTCGAATGAGAAAGTGGTTGAGGTTGAAAGGAATTGGGCGATTCGCAATCCATCCTGGAACAGGGTTGAGTTCTCTCTCTGATAGACGAATTTAGGATTGATGAACCAACGTGACGCATAGTCGAGGGGTTGATAGAGCTCCATGAAGAGTCGCGGTGATTCCCCTATCTGCAAATCGGCGCGAAACTCACCGCCTTTTTCATTGATTTCCGTGCGCGTGAAGCGTGCGCCAAAGTTGTAGTTGCTCTCACCTTCGAAGTCGTCTTCCAGGTTGATGCCGAAACGCAGGTAGTTAGGCCCCCAACTCTTTTCCCTGGCGCGTACGGCCAAGGTGGTTTCCCCGGTTGTTTCCGTTATCTCATAGCTAACCGTTTCGAAGGTATCCAGACCGTAGATATCGGCGATGTCGGACTCCAGTTGATCCACATTGAGCAGGTCGCCTTTTTGTTCAGTCAAGCGCTCAGCGATAACCTTGGGGGAGAGTCTTGATTCATTTTCAACAAGCACATTGTCGACCCTTGGAAGACCTTGCCGCATTCCCTCGATACTTTTTCTGTAGGCCAAATAGGATTGTTCCGACACCGAAAGCCGGGCCAGGGTCTCGGTGAACTCCATCGCCTTCAGTTTGCCCAAATGTTGCGCCTCCTGCATACGTTGAAACTCCTCCGATCCCATTTCACCGAGATCGGGGGAGATGAGGATATCTCCCTGTGTCAGCTGGGCGATTTGATCCTTCGCCCGCGCATTGATAAGAATGGTCATCATCTGTTTAGTGATTCCCAGGGCTGAACTGAGCTGTGACTCAGGCAACAACGGGAAACCCACATCGACAACAATCAGGATATCGGCACCCATTTCACGAACCACTTCTGTCGGTACATTGTTGACTATGCCGCCATCCACCAACAGTCGATCCTCGATTCGAACCGGCTTGAAGATACCTGGCGCCGACATGCTGGCGCGCATTGCCGTTGCAAGGTCACCGCTATCAAGCACTATCTCCTTACCGCTGACGATATCCGTGGCGATGGCACGAAACGGGATGGGGAGCTTGTCGAAGTCATCCACAGTGATTACCGGAAGTGTCCGGCGCTTCAACTCGATCTCTAGATTTTGACCTTGAACGAGGCCTCCAGGAATGAGCAGTCCCGACTCATCGACACCCAGATCAAAGTCGACCAGAAAACCTACGTCGTCGCTCTTACGGCGAAACGATCGCTGACCGCGTGGGGGGCGATCGCTGAGCAATCTCTCCCAGTCTGCTTCACCAATAACCGCTTCCAATGCCTCGGCGGACATGCCCGAAGCGTAGAGACCGCCGACGATGGCGCCCATACTGGTACCCGCTATGTAGTCTATCGGTATACGCAGCTCTTCGAGCAGCTTGAGAACACCCACGTGGGCAGCGCCTCGCGCTCCTCCACCACTAAGCACAAGACCAATTTTCGGCCGTTCCCTCACTAGCGGCATATCAGCGACCATGTCATCGGAAGCAGTAGCCGCCGTCAGCACCGCATGCAGAATCAACATCTGCAAGAGCAGGCAGCATTGAGTCTGTCTCATCCTTATTCCCACATATAACACTGTCACTTGGTGCGCCGGTCTCAAATCAACCGGTCCAACCGGGTCTCCACTGGTAACAGTTTAAACGAAGTTAACTAGGGCTTGTTAACACTAATCCATTGCGCCCTGTTGCGTCAGAAACAGCACCAATCAAGGCGCACCCCAGGGACACTTCCTTCGGGGCGTATTGGATTAGTGTTAACAGACCCTAGAACAATGGCCGATTCATCACAAAACGTCTCAGTCGAAGTGAAATATTTATCTCGATATAGCTATGGTATTGAAGCAGACCAGGAGATACTCTAAGCCTTGAAGAATAAATAATGAGGAACTGGATGCATATTTTGGCGGCTGATATCGGTGGTACAAACACACGACTCGCGCTCTATCAGACAGCGCCCGGGTCAACTCTAGACCTACTTCTGCAAACGACCTATTCCAGCCAATCCCACCCTTCATTCGAGGCTGTACTTCAACGCTTCATGGCCCAAAACCGGGCTACAGAGATCGAAGCTGCCTGCTTCGGTATCGCCGGACCTGTCATCGATCAGGTCTGTGAAGCCACCAATCTACCCTGGCGGGTCTCTGCAACAGAGATAAATGATCAATTCAGTTTCAAACAGACCTATCTGATCAACGACCTGGAGGCAAATGCATGGGGTATAGAGTCCCTGGACGAAAGTGATTTTGTCACCCTTGCTCCAGGCGCTGAAAACCCAGTGGGTAATCGTTCCATCATCGCCGCTGGTACCGGTCTTGGTGAGGCGGGCCTCTATTGGGACGGGGAGAGACACCACCCCTTTCCCTCTGAAGGAGGACATAGCGATTTCAGCCCGATAACCCCTCTCGAAATCAAGCTGCTACAGTCGCTGCAGAAAAGCCATGAACAGGTGAGCTGGGAAGACCTGGTTTCCGGCCCCGGTATCGAAGCCATCTATGACCATCTTCTACAAGCCCAAAACACACCAACCCCACCCTGGCTCGGTGATGAGATGGAGAGAATAGGCAGAGCACCGGCGATCTCCGAAGCCGCAATAAGGACGACCGATCCCTTGTGCAGGGAGGCCCTGGAGATCTTTACCCGGCTCTATGCCCGGGAAGCGGGTAATCACGCCTTGAAGATCATGGCCACGGGTGGCGTTTACCTGGGTGGTGGCATCGCGCCCAAGATCTTACCGATGCTTCGTGAGGATATCTTTATCCAGGCCTTCCTCGCCAAGGGACCGATGCGAAAAATCATGGAGGCAATGCCGGTAAAGGTGATCCTGAATGACAAAACTGCACTCATGGGTGCGGCAAACTATGCCGTGACGCTACTCAGGAGGACCTGATCAATGCCTTGGCCGGCATGATCAGGACCTCCTAGGATCAATCAGTCAAAGGGTTTGGGTTCAGGGGTGTTATCGGTCGATGGCGGCAAGATCGGCATCAAGAAAGCAGGTTGATCGCCGGTCAGGCTCTTCAAGAAGGCAACGATCTGGGCATTCTCACTGTCAGAGAATTTCTTACCCAACTGTAACCGCCCCATCACATCCACCGCCTCGGTCAAGGTCTCCGCCTCACCGTCGTGGAAGTAGGGATAGGTCATCTCCACGTTGCGCAGGGTTGGCACCTTGAACTTGAAGCGATCCGCATCCTTACCGGTAACCGCGCTCAGACCCTCGGCCGGGCTCTTAGCCTTGTAGGGTTCAACCAGGCCCATCTTCTGAAAGGAGTTACCTCCAACGGCCTCGCCATTGTGACATGAGACACATCCACTCTCTTTAAACAGCTTGTAACCGGCTAACTCATCCTCGCTCAGGGCTTGGGCATCGCCCAACAGCCACTGGTCAAAGCGTGAGTTAGGCGTCACCAGGGTCTTCTCAAACTCGGCAATGGCCTGGGTAACCTCGTCGATGGTGATCTTGTCGGTACCATAGACCTGTTTGAACTCCATGACATATTCGGGAATCGAGGTCAGCACATCGATTGCCAGGGTATGGGTAAAGGCCATTTCACCGGGATTGGCGATGGGCCCCCCCGCTTGCGCTTTCAGATCGGCCGCCCTGCCATCCCAGAATTGCGCCACATTGAGGCTGGAGTTGAGAACGGTCGGCGCATTGATGGGGCCCTGCTGCCAATTGTGGCCGATCGAGGTCTTAAGATTGTCCGTGCCCCCCATACTGAGGTTGTGGCAGGAGTTGCAGGAGATGAATCCAGATTTGGAGAGACGCGGATCGAAATAGAGCTTTTTGCCCAATTCAACCTGGCCCAGGTTGATATTCTGAACCGGTTTAATCGGTTTGATCGGCTCATCCATTGCGAGTGCTACAGATGAAATACCCAGCAAGATTGAGATAGTAATCAGTTGTTTGCGTATCATGTTCCTTGACTCAATAGTTGAAGTTCTGTTGACACCATCCTCTGCCTGAATAGTCCTCCCCCGGCATTAACCAACAAGGGGAAGGTCATCCAGTGACAGGGTAATCGATCTGGTTTTTGCAACGCTTGGTGGACCGGTAATGGCTCTTATGACGGCCTGCGATAAAAACCCTGCCATATGCCGGGTAATAGTAGATTTAGACTAATTCTAAAACAATGATCCAGATCAATTAGGACAAGGGGCAGGGGAGTTTTGGAGATTCAGGTGGCGGCTGCCGACCGGGTGTCGGTCAAACGCCAGCGGGTGCTTAGGGGTTGCAGTTTCTCACTCGAATAACCAGATCGACCACATCCATCGCAGTGCCAGCCGGCAGCTCGTGACTGACAAAGTGAGGCGCCAAGCGATCCTTGACATCGATCAGGTCACCGGTATCGACATTGTAAAAATGGTGGTGATGACTCGCATTGGAATCGTAGAATGTTCGGCTGGCGTCGATGAAGATCTCACGCACCAGTCCCTTTTTGACGAATAGACCAAGGGTATTATAGACAGTGGCCTTGGAGACCCTGGCACCGCTCCCTTTCACCGCATCAAACAACTGGTCGGCGGTAACATGTTGATTTTTTGCAAACAGGGTGTCGGCAATAACACGCCGCTGTTTTGTAAGATTGATACCGCAACTGCTGAGAAGCGAATCAATCCTCTCTTGCTGAGTCGTTGGGTTATCGTTTTTCGAATCCATCTGCAGAGTATAAATAGAGAAACTCAAAATTTCCATGTCCTGCGAAAAAACGTGTCTGCCACTCGAGAGCTTGGTAGAATTTCAGTAGAGGCACGATAAACAATACAGGCCTCTTTAAATAGCATCTAATACAGACCCAAACCATTCACCAACATCGATTGAGGTACCGTTAGTAATAGGAACTACCTATCAGTACAATTGAAAAGACCGTTCGCTCAGAGATCGATTAATAACTATTCTAAACACCTACGAAGGGCACCAGTGCTCGACGTTTCTATCCACAACAACCATCAAATTTTGGAGAACCAGACATGGAACTCAAAGGTAGTAAGACTGAGCAAAATCTGAAAGACGCATTCGCCGGAGAATCTCAAGCAAACCGCCGTTATCTCTACTTTGCCGGCAAGGCAGATGTGGAGGGCTATAATGACGTAGCTGCCCTGTTCCGCTCCACCGCAGAGGGCGAGACAGGCCATGCCCACGGCCATCTGGAGTATCTGGAGCAGTGTGGCGATCCCGCCACCGGCCTGCCCATCGGCGCAACCGGAGACAACCTCAAGGCCGCGGTAGCCGGTGAGACACATGAGTACACCGATATGTATCCGGGTATGGCCAAGACCGCCCGTGACGAAGGGTTCGATGAAGTGGCTGACTGGTTTGAGACCCTGGCCAAGGCGGAACGTTCCCACGCAAACCGCTATCAGAAAGCGCTGGATGAGATGGACTAGCATTCAAGCAGCAAGCTGAGCCCATGGCTCAGGATGACCCATGGGCGGCCCTCGGGCCGCCCCATGACACAGATTAGGAGTAGTGGCAATGGCAGCAGCACCCAGCAATCAGAAAGAGGGTAATCTGGAGGCCCCGACAAGGCATCCAATAGACTGGAAAAGCCCCGATTACTACAACGAAGAGAAGCTGATGGCGGAACTCGAGCGGGTCTATGACCTGTGCCACGGCTGTCGACGCTGCGTCAGTCTCTGTCAGAGCTTTCCTACCCTTTTCGATCTGGTGGATGAATCGGAGACCATGGAGGTCGACGGGGTCGATAAACAGGACTACTGGCAGGTGGTCGATCACTGTTACCTCTGCGATCTCTGCTACATGACCAAATGTCCCTACGTGCCGCCCCACGAGTGGAATATCGACTTTCCCCATCTGATGCTGCGCGCCAAGGCGATCAAATACAAAAAGGGTGACGTCAAGCTACGTGACCGGGTGCTCACCAGCACCGACAACCTGGGGAAACTGGCCGGCATCCCGGTGGTTGCCGGGGTGGTCAATCGCTTTAATCAGGCAAAGAACTTCCGCGAAATACTCGACCACACCCTTGGCGTTCATCCCGAGGCCAAGCTACCTGAATTTCATGGCAAGCCGTTGCGCAAACGGCTTGCCGAACGGATCAACAGCAGCGCCGAAGGCACCCCCGCCGGCGACACCAAGGGTAAGGTGGCACTCTTCAGCACCTGTTACGGTAACTATAACGAACCTCATGTTGGTGAAGACCTGGTTGCGGTCTTCGAACACAACGACATACCGGTCACCATTGCCCAAAAGGAGCAGTGTTGTGGCATGCCCAAGCTCGAACTGGGAAATCTCGAGGCTGTGGAGGCAGCGAAGGAGGCCAACATCCCTGCGTTGGCGGAACTGGTCGATGCCGGCTGGGATATCGTGGCTCCCGTACCCTCATGCGCTTTGATGTTCAAACAGGAACTACCTTTAATGTTCCCGGAAGACCCACAGGTGAAGAAGGTGTCAGAAGCGATATTCGATATCTTTGAATACCTCATGATCCGCCACAAGAACGGCCTTCTGAAGACCGATTTCAAACAGGGGCTTGGCAAGGTTGCCTACCATGCGGCCTGTCACCAGCGGGTGCAGAATGTGGGCGCGAAGACCAAGGAGCTCCTGAGCCTGATCCCAAATACCGAGGTCACCGCTATCGAACGGTGTTCGGGGCATGATGGCACCTATGCGGTGAAGAGCGAGTTCCACGCCCATTCAATGAAGATCGGCAAACCGGTGGTCAATCGGGTGAAACAGGCGGAGGCCGACCACTACGGCAGTGACTGCCCGATGGCGGGACACCACATCGAAAACGGCCTGGGTGACGGCAAGCCACCTGAGCATCCGATCAGCATGCTCCGTATCGCTTATGGCCTCTGACCCATCAGCTGCAAATGATAATAACAGACATTTAAAAACAGCGACCAGACAAAGATTTCGAGCCGCTACACATGGAAGTGACAACTTGTAATTTACCAGGAGAGAGAATAATGACCCATCTTTCACAGAGCGACCTCTACAGCCTTGAGGAGTATGCGAGAATTCGTCAAGAGTTCAGGTCGAAGGTGATCGACCACAAGAAGAATCGCCGCCTTGCCATCGGTCCGAATGCCGCTCTCTATTTCGAAGACGAGCTGACCATGCAGTACCAGATACAGGAGATGCTTCGCATCGAACGGATATTCGAACAGCAGGGCATTCAGGATGAACTTGATGTCTACAATCCATTGATCCCCGACGGCTCGAACTGGAAGGCAACCTTCATGATGGAGTATAACGATGTGGATGCACGAAAGCAGGCCCTTGCAAATCTGATCGGTGTTGAAGAGTCTATCTGGTTACAGGTCGCCGGTTTTGACAAGGTCAGACCCATCGCCAATGAAGACCTGGAGCGTAGCACTGAGGAAAAGACATCAGCGGTACATTTCCTCCGTTTTGAGCTAAACCAACCCATGATCGATGCCTTAAAGAGCGGTGCAGCCCTCTCCGCCGGCATAGACCACCAAAACTATAACTACACGGTGGAGGGCCTCGATCCCAAGATCCAGGAAGCATTGATCAAGGATCTGCAGTAAGCCGTTGCAGCGGTGCCGAGGCACAGAATCAACAACTTTTTCTATACCTCAGTCTGAACAGGTTGACGCAGCAGGCTTTCGCTCTAATAATCAGCCTTATTCAAGCTGAAATAGCTATTGGACCGACACCTATACCGATAAAGGAACCTTGTCATGATGATCGATCTCATCCTCAGCAAAGGGCGCTCATGCGCAATACCCCTCTTCAGCGCACTCACATTTTCCCTGCTTATCGGCTGCAGCTCCACCCCCGAGCCGGTCGCAGAGATGGCCGCTGCCAAAACCTCCCTGGTGACAGCAAACAATCAAGAGACCATAAAGCATGCCCCGGTAGCCATAGATCGCGCGAAACAGAAATTGAAGCGCGCGGAAACCGCCATCGCCAAGGAGGAGTATGGGGAGGCAAAGCGCCTTGCTGAAGAGGCCCAGGCCGATGCGGAGCTGGCCCAGGCCATAGCGGCAAAGACCGAGGCGGAAATGGCCGTCAAGGAGCTGGAAAATAGCATTCAGGTGTTGCGTGAAGAGATCATGCGTGCCAGGAGCAGGTAAACCACGATACAGACCCATAGATTTAGGGGAGATCAAACATGTCTCGAATTATGATCACTTCGATCACCGCCACATCTTTGGCACTACTCTTCACCGCCTGCGGCACGCTGCAAAAAAATCAGGCCCTGCTCGACGCCGAACAGGCCTTTGCCGAGGCAAAGCAGAATGAACAGCTGCTGCGTTATGCACCCGATGAACTGGAACGCGCCAATCAGGCGCTGAGCCGCGCCGCGCAAGCCGAAAACGAGGAAGACATGAGCTCCCTGGCCTATGTCGGATCCACCCGCGTCTCGATCGCGGAATCTGTGGCCGCCCGCAAGGCCGCCAATGCCAAGCTCACCGAGCTGAGCGAGGTCAAGGACAAGGAGCGACTGCGCGCCCGGGAGATTGAGATTCAACTCGAACAACAGGCAAAGTCCGAGGCGCTGCGGGAGAAGGAGGCGGCCCTGATGGAGCGGGAGAACGCCCTGGCCAAGGCGGAGGCGCTGCGTCAGGAACTCGCTGAACTGCAGGCAATGAAGACCGAGCGCGGCATTGTCCTGACCCTGGGCGATGTACTCTTCTCAACCGGCAAGACCGAGCTGTTGCCTGGGGCCAAGAGCACCATCGACAAGGTTGCCTCCTTCCTCGCCGAATATCCGGATAAAACGCTCCTGATCGAGGGCCATACTGACAATGTAGGCAGCGACGCCTATAACCAGGACCTCTCGGAACGGCGCGCGATCTCGGTCAAGAACGCCTTGATGCAGGCCGGGGTCGACGGTGCGCGAATCGACACCATGGGACTTGGCGAGAGTCAACCCATTACGGACAACAGCACCAGCGCGGGACGCCTGAAAAACCGCCGGGTGGAGATCGTGATTCGCGACTGAGTTAAGCAAACCCTGTTTGAGTCTCCAGCACAATATGGTGGGGCCCTGCCCCACCATTTACAGCTTTATAGGCAGCGAACACTCAGCTACAACCTGAACCACTAAGACCCCACGTATCCACAACCCATAGATTCGATGGCTGAGAATGTCGGGTTATCGTGCAATTTTTGACCTGTACCGGGAATCCATCCAGACCAGAAACAGAATCGCTGCAAGACCATAGAAGAGCGCCTTCAACGGCGCAGACCATAGCGAACGGTTGCTGTTTATCCGCTGGGTCGGGGTAGGCCGGAGAGTCACCACCCTATCCTTGTCAGCGCTTGTCGAGAGATCCACAACCTCTCTGAACCCCTCTGACTCTATCAACACCCTGCCCTTATCTTTGCCCGTGACAAGTACCAGCTCCAGCGCCAAACCATGGGTCGGTACACTGACATTCAGTACGCCATTGCGTCTGTTTCCATTCAACCGACCCTCACCATCCGCTTGCCAACCATGGGGTGTGAATTCGCCATCCATACTGATTCCCATCCAGCGCGGCTTCGAGGCAGGGTGCAATCCCTTAAGTGTGATCTCCTTTTCATCCATGGGCGTCAAGCTCAAATGACGCTCGATCGGCGGCAAAGGAGTGGACCCCGCCACCAGGCCGACACTGATACCAAGCAACCCGATTAGAGCCTTTTGCGTCCAACCACCGGGGGATTGCAAACGCCTGTTCGGGCTATCAATCAATATGGAATAAAGAGTAATCAAAAAACCGAGGTAAATTGCATAACCCGACCAGTAAAAATAGCGATACTCGGCGGAAACCGTGACTATGAAGTAACTCAGGATGTTAAGCAGGCCGGAGCATAGCAACGCCATGGCAAAGACACTGTCACTGTTGAGGTCCGATCGTTTGAAAAACAGCACCGCCAGAGCGATGATAGCGATAACCGCGAACAGCAGCGGCCTGCCGAGTCGATCATTAAGCGGTGAGGTGACATAGCGTTGCACCAGTGCGGTCGCCAACCTGGGGGGATCCGTTTCGACTTCCCAATGAAACAGCTCGCTCGGTCCCGCCTTGAAGAACATGGAACGGGAGTTGGGATCATTGATGCTCTTGTGAAAACTGGCAGACATAAGGGTAAACAGTGCAAGGGGATTATCAACCACTCCACTTAACCATGCCTTGGTCAAGCTGTCAGAACCCCAAAGTTTTTGGCGTTCAAGTCCTGTTTGTATAAATCCGCACTTTCCCCAAAGCGATGCGGTATCCCACTGCACCGGTGTATAGCAGGATTCGACTATTTTCCTTGTCTGCTCATCACTCCACTCACCCGGAAACAGGTTTTTTCCTTGCATATATGAGAGGCCGAGCAACTGATAGGTTTTTATACTATCGCCGGCATGCATCCTCTCAGCCTGAGTCATTGCCAGGAGCGAGCCATGGAGCATCGGCATCAATACAAACAAAACAGCAATAACCAGGATATTGCGTCGCCATCCAAAACCATGATTGATATAGAACAGCAAGGGTATGATGGCGAATATACTGTTCATCCTGGTCAGAAACGCAGCCACGACCAGCAAATTGGAAAGGATCAGAAAGACCATCTTTTTACTCTGGCCCACGCCTTCACGATATGCCAGATAAGCGCAAACAGTCGCCACCAGCAACCATCCGACCAACAACACATCCTTGTGCACATTTCCCAACATATTGAACGCCCCCGGCAGTAAAGGCACGCTCAAAATTGCAATCGACAACACACCGATATGCCGATAGAAGGCAAAGCTCAGCACCAGAATGCTACCCCATATGAGGATATTGACCAGGATGACAAAACCAAAGGGTCCGGGTATCAGTTCATTGATCATCGACCATACCAGGGTGGAGAAGGGCGCATGCCAATCGTTGAACTCGCCGGTAATGATCTGCGTGAGCTGATTCATTGAGTCCGGATTCATATAGCCCGGGTAGCTGGCGTAGAGAACAAACAGAAACGCACAGACAACGACAAGGGTAGCGATTAATTTAATGGCTACCGCGCCCGCAGTATGGACATCACTCAGACTTTGCATGGAGGCGCTATTTTGGATAGCTAAAGACAAAATGCTTTGCCAGCATAAAGTTGATCAACATGCCAACCAGGGCTCCGATGGCAACCGCCAACGGCAGCCACAAAGTCGTCAGCTCGAGAAGATTTACCAGCGAGGAGTAGATCAGTAGATTGACAACACCCCCGCCCAGGGCGGTGGTGAAATAGCGGGCAAACTCTGTGATTAAAGATTGTTCCCTGTAATTGATAAAGGTGTGTTTTCTATTTATCAGCCAGGTTGCGACAACCGCAACACTGAAGGAGATGAGTCGCCCCAGATGAGGCCCCACTACCAGGTTGGCCAGCAGGAGTACGACGACATCGACCAGATATCCTACGCTTCCGGCCAGGGCAAACATACCTATCTGTTTCATCGTCTAGGTTTCATTCGGCTTTGGCTTGGAAACTGCAGGTATGGTGAGATAGTGCAACTGTTTTATCTCCCGCCTGCCTATGGTGACCGTTTCCAGGATGATTCCGGTGATGAAACAGATTACCCCCGTGATCGTCAACCCGGTACTCAGAATAGCGGTAGGAAATCTCGGCACCAACCCGGTGTCTGCATAAGTGACCACTAAAGGCAGCGCAAGGGCGACTGCTGACAATATAAAGAAAAGTGCTGCAAGGCTGTAGAATCGCAGCGGGCGCTCCACAGCAAACAGTTTGATAATGGTTCTGAGTATGCGCAGACCGTCGGCATAGGTATGCAGCTTACTCTCCGACTCATTGGGCCTGATGCCGTAGGGTGTGCTCATCTCACCGCTGGGCATACGTAACTCGAGCGCATGAATGGTGAGTTCAGTCTCAATCTCGAAACCCTTTGACATCGCGGGAAAGGATTTAACGAAGCGCCGGGAGAAGACCCGATAGCCTGAGAGCATATCGCTAAAACCACTGCCGAATATACCCGTCATGGTGCGGGTAAGCAGTCGATTGCCGACACGATGGCCTCTGCGATAGGCTTGGCTCTCGTTATGATTGCGAATGCCAACCACCATATCCAGGTTGTCCGAGATCAGTTTTTGGATCATCAGCGGCGCACTCGGCGCATGATAGGTGGCATCACCGTCTGCCATGACGTAGATATCGGCATCCACATCGGCGAACATGCGCCTCACCACATTGCCCTTACCCCGCAGGTTGACCCGGCGCACCCGCGCTCCCGCCTGCTCGGCCCTTTCAGCCGTGCTGTCCGTGGAGTTGTTATCGAAGACGTAGATGATAGCCGTCGGCAGGGCGAGACGAAAATCACTGACCACCCTTGCGATCGCAGCTTCCTCATTGTAACAGGGGAGTATCACTGCCAGTCGATGATCCCCGGCATCGGGGTCGGCATCAGCATATTGCTGATAGTAGTATGTGCCGGTTGTAAGCACTGATTCCCTTGCAGGTGACTCCATTACCTTTAATCCATTATGAAAGTTGTAGATCTACTGCTACTCAGGCGTTCAACAATACCCCAAGTTGGTGATCATTGCAGCCTACAGGATCAAAGTTGACACCCCGGTTTAAACTATCCCGCTGTATTGAGATTGGCGATTATCGTTGTAAATGCCCGAAAAGAGGAGGAATCGGGGCGGGGAGATGCAAGGGAAGCGGCAAAGTGAGCGGGATTGGCTATTCTGTTGTACGATCCTGCACCGGCGGAGATGGGCTCTTCACCGGTGCAGTCTCTGTACTACCCGCTTAGGCCTGATAGAGACGCGAGTGGAAGAGGACACTGCCCTGAAGTTTATGCAGAGATTTAGCTGCAGCAAGAACAGCCAGATCAACCAGCGGCTCTACCACAATCACCAGCATGTAGGCGGCGCTGAAGGTGGCAATCGAGGTCAGGCTCTCGGCGCCGAAACCCTGTCCGTAGGTGGCCCAGAAACCCACCCAGGCCACCACACCGGCCTGGAAGGCCGTGGACAATTTGAGCGCCTGGGTGTAGGTCACGTCTTTATAAGCGGTGTCCGCGGGAATGATACGACGCGCCAGGTGGTCAATAACGAACAGGGGCACCAGCAGGCTGGTGACATTCATCGCATATTGGGGCAGGTCAGCAGGCGCAAATAGGATTCCTTGAGCCAACAGGCCCATGGCGAGACCGATCGCCGCCGGTGCGGCGCCGAACATCAGGAACAGGGTGGAGCCGAGAATGAAATGCACCTCGGAGACGCCCACCGGATAGTGAGGTAAAACCTGGAAAAAACCGAACACCAGGAGGGTCGCCAACAGCGCACGAACGCCAAGTGCTGCGAGTCCGTCCTTTTTAATCGTCTTCAGGGAGTGCTTTGCCGCATAGAGGAAAACCCCCGCTGCAGTTGCATAGCCAAGTGCCATTTTTGCGCCGACCACGACGCCTGGTTCGATGTGCATATCTGTATCCTCTAAGTCTTGTCTTACAGCTGTCGCCGGGGTTTTCGCCTGCGACGTTTTCAAATCCTTGTCGGGATTTTTCGGCCCAACCTTGGGATCGATTCCTTACCAGGTTTTATAGGGTAGGAACTTACCACTCATGGTTACCAACACCCGGTCCCCTGCCGGATTCTCTTCCTTGTCGATTTTCATCGAGAAGTCGATGGCCGACATGATGCCGTCGCCGAACTTCTCATTGATGATCTCTTTAATGGTTTCGCCATAGACGCCGACGATCTCGTACCAGCGGTAGATGACCGGATCGGTTGGCACTGTCTGCTCCCATATCTTGGTGGGAAACTGCTGCAGGGTGGCAGAGACCTCATCCGAGAGTCCAAGGGCGGTGCAGAGCTTCTCGGCATAAGCTGCCTCCAGGGTGTTCATACCCAGGCAGGCGGATGTCACGAACACCGGGTCGAGCCCGACCACCTCCGCGATGGCCTCCCAGCCCATTCCCGACTTGAGCTTGGCTTCCATTATGGCTTCTGTCATCTCTATCTTTTTCATGGCTTTGCCTCTGACTTGCTTAAATATGAATAGGGAAGAGGGGGTTTAACGCTTATCCCCCAGGTTAAAAAGTCGCACCATGCCGTCCACACTGCCCACGGCCAATCCATGACCACCGGGCTGCCAGGCCAGTGTCGTAATCTCGCTGCCCAACTCCATCTCAAATGCCACCAGATGGTCCGTGCTCCAGATACAGAGCCTGCCGTTACGATCCGCGCTGGCCAGCATCTCACCCTTTGGGTCATAGGCCAGGGTGGTCACCGTATGGTTGTGTCGCCGCAGCGGGGTGGCGCGTCGATCACCCTTGTTTGCATCCAGCTCCCACAACACCAGGTCGCTACCGCCACAACTGGCGATACGCAACTGTCGTGGATGCCAGCTCAGCGATGACACCTTTCCGGGATAGCCGCTCATGCTGAGTTGCCGGGGGGTGGCGCCCGGTTGCTGCAGGCGGATGTGGAGAAAGCCGTCCTGGGTGCCCGCCGCCAGGGCGTGACCGTCATGGCTCCAGACCAGGGAGACGGCGGCGCCGGGAAAGCTCAATACCCGGGTCGGCTGCCAGCTGCCCGGATTCCACAGGTAGACACCCTTGTTGGTGGCACTGGCCAGGCGGCGACCCTTGGGCGCCCAGGCCAGGGCCGCTACATTCCCCGGGTGGCCATCCCATTCACTGGTATTGCCATCCGCGTCGCGCAGATAGATCCGAGAGCCGGCGACGCCCGCCAGTAGCTTGCCGTCGGGGGACCAGGCCAGATGTTCCGCCCAGCTCTGGTCTTGTCCCAGGGTCTCCAAGGGCTCGCCGGTTTCCGCCTGCCACAACAGCAGGCCGCCGTCTTCTCCGGTGGTGGCGATGGTGTCACCGGCGGGACTGGGAGAGACCCGGGTAATCCCCTGCTGGTGGGCCTGGACCCGGAATTTCCACTCCGCATCCAGCCGCAAGGCGCAGAGTTCCCCGTCCGCGGTGCCGGCAAGCAACAGCTCCCCGGATGGCGACCAGGCAACATCGGCTATGCTCTCGCCCAGGACCGTTGCCCAGGCCAGCTCAGCACCATTCGCCGCCGCAGTCGCCACGCTCAGGCCCTGCATTGCGCCAATCCCCTCTCCAGTTCCATGCGATCCAGATTGCGACCGATGAATACCAGTTGATTGTGTCTGACCTCGCCACCCCATGGGCGACCGAAATTTCCGTCGAATAGCATATGCACCCCCTGAAAGAGGAAACGCTCGCTCTTACCCGCTAGCGCCAGGATCCCTTTAAAGCGAAAGATGTCCGGGCCCTTTTGACGCAGCAACGAGACCACCCAGCTCTCGAACTTCTGCTGATCCAGATCCCCGGGCAGGTGAAGTCCAACCGAACCCACCGTCTCGTCATGGCTGTGGGGGCTGGCGTACTCCTGTTGTCTTATAGCCGAGACCGTCACACCATTCATGGAGAGGGTCATGTCGAACTCTTCCGGCAGATGCTGCGTGAATAGCAGATAGCGGCCGGCTCTCGGGATGACGATTCGATAACGGTCCCCCGATACCGCATCCACAGGCAGGCGGTAGAGCGCCTTCGCCGGTGTCAGTCCGGTATCGGCCAGTGGCGCCGCTGCTTCGGAGTAGAGCAGGATGCTGTTCTCTTTCCAGACCTCGAAACTCTGCGCTTCATCGATCGCCCCCAGGACGATATCGATAGTGGGATCGGGGCCGGGCTGGAAAGCCAACTCGTAGCTCCCCGCCTCCAGCTCAAACTCACCGCACCACTCGAAGGGGAGCTCCTCCTGCAGGAAGTCGGGAATCTCCGCCACTTTGGTTTCCAGATCGAAGGCACGGATGCCGAGGACACTATTCAGGTCGATATTGCCATGTTGGGTTTGATGAATTCGCGCCAGTCGGTTACGACCCTTTATCGTGGCAGAGAGATCAGCCAGCTCATCAGCGCTCACCAGGTCGGTCTTGTTAATGATGACCACATCGGCAAATGCCAATTGGGCCTCGCATTCGTCCGACCCATCCAGATGCTGCACCACATGCTTTGCATCCACCAGGGTAACGATGGCATCGAGGCGCAGCTTCTCCTTCATCTCCTCGTCCATGAAGAAGGTCTGGGCCACCGGGCCTGGGTCGGCCATGCCGGTGGTTTCGATGAGGATATGGTCGAACTTGTGTTTACGGCGCATCAGGCGGCCGAGGATACGGATCAAATCGCCGCGCACCGTGCAGCAGATACAGCCGTTGTTCATCTCGAAGATCTCTTCGTCCGACTGCACCACCAGCTCGTGGTCGATGCCGATCTCGCCGTACTCGTTTTCGATCACCGCGATGCGCTTGCCGTGCTGCTCGGTGAGGATACGGTTCAACAGGGTGGTCTTGCCAGAGCCGAGAAACCCGGTCAACACCGTCACCGGCACGCGCCCGTCGTCTTCCACGCGCTCATCGCCGCTGTTGTGTTCGCTGCAGGTTTCCTGAAGACAAGCCGTCATACCCAATCTCTCTTCGTTGTTTACTGATTCGCTGCCTGCGCTGCCGGTGTCGCTGGCATCGCGATGGCATCCCGTGCCGGATTGACCTCTTCTGGAAAGACCCGCACATAGCCATCCGGCTTTCCGGATTCCATCTTGATCTGCTGCTCATCATCGGGACCACCGGCCAGCTCCTTGGAGCGCTTCACCAGGAAATCGACCAGGTGGTTGCGGATCGGGTAGTAGCCGGGATCATGGATGATGCTGGTGCGGTCCCTGGGCCGGGGGATGTCCACCTTCACCGACTCGGCGATGCGCGCATAGGGACCGTTGGTCATCAACAGGATGCGGTCGGCCAGCAGGATCGCCTCATCCACGTCATGGGTGATCATGAAGACCGTCTGGTGGGTCTCGTTCCAGATCTTCAGCAGCTCGTCCTGGATGTTGCCCCGGGTCAACGCATCGAGGGCGCCGAAGGGCTCATCCAGCAACAACAATTTAGGCTCGATGGCGAAAGCCCGGGCGATAGAGACCCGCTGGCGCATACCGCCGGAGAGTTCGAATGGCTTGCGCTCCTCCGAACCATCCCCAAGCCCCACCATCTGCAGATATTTATAGGCGTGCTCGCGCACCTTGTCCCGGCTCCACTGGGGCCAGCGTGCACGTACCCCGAACATCACATTCTTGATAGATGTGAGCCAGGGCAGCAGGCTGTAGTTCTGAAACACCACGCCCCGCTCCAGGGCCGGTCCCGCCACCTCTTTCATATCCATGAAGAGGGCGCCTTCGGTTGCCCCGTCAAGGCCGGCAAGAATATTCATGATGGTGGACTTGCCGCAGCCGGAGTGGCCGATGATGCAGACGAACTCCCCCTTGTGGATGCCGAAATTGGCATTCTCAAATACCGTCAGGTCCCCATCCTTGGTCTTGAAACGTTTGGTCAGGTTTTCCGCCTCGACGAAATAGTGTGCTGCTGTCATGGATTCGCTATTCCTTGTAGGTGACCAATCGGGTGGCACCGGACAACGCCATGTCGAGCAGCATGCCCACGATACCGATCATCAGGATGGAGAAGATTACGCTGGTGAGATCGAGGTTGTTCCACTCGTTCCAGACGTAGTAACCGATACCCGTGCCGCCCACCAGCATCTCGGCGGCGACGATCACCAGCCAGGCGATACCGATGGAGATGCGCATCCCGGTGAGAATGGTGGGCGCCGCCGCCGGCAGGATCACGGTAAAGGCGGTACGCAGGGGTGAAAGCTCATGGGTCCGGGCCACGTTGAGCCAATCCTTGCGCACATTGGCCACGCCGAATGCGGTGTTGATCAACATCGGCCAGATGGAACAGATGAAAATCACGAAAATGGAACTGGCCTCGGAATCCTTGATGATAAACAGGGCCAGGGGCATCCAGGCCAGGGGCGATATCGGCCGCAACACCTGGATGAAGGGATTCATTGCCTTCTGCATCAGCGGCGACATGCCGATGAGAAAACCGATGGGGATGGCGATCACCGCTGCCATGAAGTAACCGGCGAGCACCCGGTAGACCGAGTAGCCGAGTTGGATGCCTATACCCTTGTCGTTGGGGCCCTTGTCGTAGAAGGGATCGGAGAGCTCGTCAACGGCCAGGCCGATGACCTTGGAGGGGGGTGGCACCCGGGCCTCCTGATCGGCGCCGCCCATGAGGATCTCATACTCGGTCAACGCCTCCTTCGCCGTCGGCGCCTGGTTGGCCATCTCCCAGATGCCGAGGATCACGGCGAGGAAGGTGATTGCCAGGACAGTGGCTCGCATGTTGAGGGACTGCAGCATAACGTCGGTTTCCGTCTCTCTCTGTTGAGGGGCCGGGTGTTTACCACCCGACCCCGGTTGATGAGCTAACGCTTGATGGCGAAGCTCTGCACATACTCTTCGGGCTTGGCAGGATCGAAATCCTTGCCCATGATGCTGTAGGACTCATAGGTGTGATCCGGTACCGGATACCCCAGCTCCTTCATCATCTGTCCCGCGTCGGAAGCCAGGTAGACCTCCTCGGCGATCTTCTTGTAGTCCACATCGCCCTTGACGTAGCCCCAGCGCTTCATCTGGGTCAGGATCCATACCGCCATGGAGTGCCAGGGGAAGGGGTCGAAGTCGATCCGATCGGGAACGTTGTGCACCTTGCCCAGGCCGTCGGCATACTTGCCGGTCAGCACCTGCTCGATCACCGGCACCGGCTGGTTGAGATAGTTCTTCGGCGCGATGGCCTTGGAGATCTCCTTGCGGTTCTCGTGCTTGGAGGAGTAGGCGGTGGCGTCGACGATCGACTTCAACAGCGCTGCGTAGGTGTTCGGCAGGGTAGTGGCGAACTCCTCGGAACAGGCGAAGGCGCAGCAGGGATGGCCCGGCCAGATATCCTTGGTCAGGGTGTGAATGAAGCCCACCTTCTCCCACACCGCGCGCTGGTTGAAGGGGTCCGGCGAGAGATAACCGTCCAGGTTGCCTGCACGCAGGTTGGCCACCATCTCCGGCGGCGGTACCACGCGGATCTGGATATCCTTGTCGGGATCGACACCGTGTTCCGCCACGTAGTAGCGCAACAGGAAGTTGTGCATGGAGTAGTCGAAGGGGACACCGAACTTGAAGCCCTTCCAATCCTTGGGATCGCGCTTGTCCTTGTGCTTGACATGGAGCACGATGGCCTGGCCGTTGATGTTCTCCACCGCGGGCATGCGGAAGGGCACCGCGGTAGAGCCTGAACCCATGGTGATGGCCAGGGGCATCGGGGTCAGCATGTGGCTGGCGTCGTACTCCTTGGCCAGGGACTTGTCCCTTGCCACCGCCCAGCCGGCGGTCTTGATCACATCCACATCGAGGCCGTACTTGGCATAGAAACCCATGGGATGGGCCATGATGATGGGCGTGGCGCAGGTGATCGGCACAAAGCCCACCTTGAGCTTGGATTTCTCCGGCTTGCCCAGGTTCTCCTTGATCGCCGCCTTCAGATCATCCATGGGCAGCATGGTACCGAGCATGGCGGCAAAGGTACCGCCACCCACCAGGCGCATGAAGTCCCTGCGGCCCATGTCGTCGTGGCCGAAGATGCCACGCACCACCGCACTCTCGATGACCCGGTCCATGATATCTTCTGAGCTCTCGAGCGGGTTCGGATCCTCCGCTGCCGCCTGAGGCGCATCGTTGACGAAATCAGCCTGTTCCGCACCCACCAGCTCACTCATCTCCGGTGTCGTGGTGCCCTCGAAGACCGCACGCTCGAGACGTTCGGTCAGCTCGGTTTCGCTGCATTCGTAATTACTCTGGAGCTGCTCCTTCTGAAAAACGCAGATAGGGCAGTTGCACGCGGGACCGTGCTGAAGATCGGTATCCGCATCGAACGGATTGCCGAGACTCTTGTTTGCCATGTTTAACCCCTTGTAACTATTTCGTTTCAAAAGTCGGCGATGCGGTCAGCCACCTGCGTGGCACGTTTCCTGCTCAGATTGATGTGCGGGTATGCAAACCCGTAGTTGAACGCAACACAGGGACGATACTGGTGCAGGGACGCACAACCTCTACCAAAACCGCACAATATTTGTGCATATCTGGGACGGGAGCTGTTACGGAACAAGTCTGCAACATGGCCCGACCTGAAAACTAAATTGCAGCTACCGTGCCAAACATTGACATCGATCCTAAGTTGCTGTTTATACGGGATATACGCCAGGGGAGGCGGTGAGATTCAAAACTACGACAATGCGTAAATTACGAAGACGCGTAGTCGCACAATACGAATTTTCGTAATTACCCATTCCCTATCGAGGCCATTCACATGAATCTATCGGAAGCAGAACCCAACCCGCGCAGCTTTATGGATAGCAACCTCTCCAAAGCTGTTGCAGAGCCGATGTTTCACACCTTCTTCGATCAGCACCCGACGGCAATTCTTGTCTTCGATCCGGTCGAGAACCGTATGGTCAATGCCAACAATGCAGCGGTTGAGTTGCTGGATTTTCCCATGGAGACCCTGCTGCAGAGCAAACCCAGCTGGATCTTCAATGGCGGATTGAGCGCGCTGATCGTCTTCACCCAGACAGTCATGGCGCAGGGCTACTGCTGGACCAATGAGCTCAGCTGCCGCACTCGCAGCGGTAAGGTGATACCGGTGGAGTGCAACGCCCGCGCCGTCACGCAGGCGGGCCGGGTGCTGCTCAGCATCACCCTTCAGGACCGGGACACCGTGGAGGGGCTGCGCAAACAGGCCGAGGCCAACGACTATGTGCGCCGCGGCCTTTCCGAGTGGCGCAAGTTCGAACAACTGTTCCAGGAGATCGAACGGGGCAACCAGCTGCTGCTGCAGGCGGCGGGGGACGGCATCTACGGGGTCAACGCGGATGGCATCACCACCTTCGTCAACGCCGCCGCGGAGCGCCTGCTGGGCTACACCACCGAGGAGCTGGTGGGTCAGAACATGCACGAGATGGTCCACGACAGGCATCCCGACGGCAGCCACTACCCGGTGAAAAAATGTCCCATCTACGCCGCCTTCAACGATGGCGCCGTGCACCATGTGGACGACGAGGTGTTCTGGCGCAAGGACGGTTCCGTATTTCCGGTGGAGTACACCAGCACCCCCATTGTGGAGCACGGCATGCTGATCGGCGCGGTGATCATCTTTCGCGACATCAGCGACCGCAAGGAGGCCGAGGACAACCTGCGCCAGGCCCTGGAGCAGGTGAAATCCCTGCAGCACCGGTTGGAGGAGGAGAACGCCTACCTGCAGGAGGAGATCCGTACAGAACACAACTACCGTGAGATCATCGGCAGCAGCGCCGCCATCCGCCAGGTGATCCAGAAGATCCAACAGGTGGCGCCGACCAGCTCCACCACCCTGATCACCGGCGAGTCGGGTACCGGCAAGGAGCTCATCGCCAGGGCGATGCATCTGAGCAGCGAACGCAGCGAGCGGCCACTGATCCGGGTCAACTGCGCCGCCATCCCCAGGGACCTCTTCGAAAGCGAATTCTTCGGCCATGTGCGCGGCGCCTTTACCGGCGCCACCCGGGACCGGGCGGGCCGCTTCGAACTGGCCAATGGCGGTACCCTGTTTCTCGATGAGGTGGGTGAAATCCCCCTGGAGCTGCAGGGTAAGTTACTTCGCGTGCTGCAAGAGGGCCAGTACGAACGCATCGGCGAGGAGAAGACCCGGGATGTGGACGTGCGCATCATCGCCGCCACCAACAAGGATCTTGCGCAGGAGGTGGTGGCGAAGAGCTTTCGCGAGGACCTCTACTTCCGCCTCCAGGTATTCCCCATACATTTGCCTCCGTTGCGCGAACGCCCGGAGGATATCCCACTGTTGGCCAGCCACTTCCTGCAGACCATGTGCCGCAAGTTCAACAAGCGGGGCATCCATCTCAGTCAGAGCGACATACGACGACTGATCGACTACCACTGGCCAGGCAATGTGCGTGAACTCGAGAACATCATCGAACGGGCTGTCATCGTCACCCACTCAGGCCGTCTGCGCCTCGATCTACCGGCGCCTGATGCTACGACCACCGCCTCTGTTGTGAAACCTCCGGCTGACGATACGGGGTTGTTGCTCACCGAAAGCGAGCGTGTCGCGCGGGATCGAATGATGATTGTTCAAGCCCTGGAGCAGGCAGGAGGCAAGGTCTTTGGCGAAGGTGGCGCTGCTGAACTGTTGGGCTTGAAACCCACCACCCTGGCTTCACGGATGAAACGCCTGGGCATCGAAAAACCGAAACGGCGGAGTCCTTGCAAGTCATCATCATAGTCAGGGATACCAGTGCCTTCGTACGGTTCGGCACAATGGCCACACCACTCAGCCTGGGCTATGCTTAAATAAGGTCGCAGTTATCCGTTAGCCGTTATTGAATCTATCGCCCGAAATGGAGCAGGAACATCCATGATGTAACGAATCTGCTCAACTAAAAAAACTGTTATCGAGGCGACCTGAAGAGATCACGAGGATCAAATCCTTGAGCGCAACCAAGTTGCGGCAAGATTCCGGCAACTGTATGCACGACTTCAACGCCAAACACGACCAATAGACTCGATTCACCTGGCTACCTGCCTGCGGGATGGATTCCTAGCGCTTGCCATGTCTCAGATCGGTTTGAGGTGAATGATGAAACATAGTCACACTTTTATGTACCTCCTGCTGGTGACGTCATCGGTCACTATGCGCGGATTCCCTGTGTCTTCAGCCTCAGTTCCTGAATATGACAGCACTGAACCTGGTTACTTGCTTATCAATCAGAGCGATGCAACTGGAGAAATCCAATGGGTGGAATAACAAGAAATATAGAAATCACAGAGACGCTGTCCGATAACAAGCTAACAGAGGTCTGCCGCGGTCACCAAGCCGAACACAAGGAACAGGTTATCCTCAAAAGACTCAAGCCGGAGGCAAACACAGCGGAAGTTGCTTCCCGGTTCAGGCGCGAATATGAAATCACCTCCAAATTGAATATCCCCGGGGTTGTCAAGGCCATTGGATTGGAAGAAGAAGATGGCGGACTTATGATGGTGATGGAGGACATCGGGGGAAAATCCCTTGACCGCATTCTTGCACAGTCTCCCATGAAGCTCAGCGAATCCCTTGAGCTGTCGATCTCCCTTGCTGAAATTCTCGGATCACTGCACGGCCAGGACATCATCCATAAGAACATCGACCCCACAAACATAGTTATCAACCCTGAGACCAAGGCAGTCAACCTTATCGATTTTGCAACTTCAACAAAGCTCCCCCATGAGACACAAAAAATCAGACATCCTGACAAGATTGAAGGAGCGCTTGAGTATATATCTCCAGAGCAAACAGGTCGCATGAACCGCATGATCGATTACAGAAGCGACCTCTACTCCCTGGGCGTTGTTATCTATACCCTGCTGGACGGCAGGCCTCCCTTCCAGAGTTCCGATCCCATGGAACTTGTTCATTGTCATATCGCTCAACAACCGGAGCCTTTGAGCAAGGTAAATCCGACAGTTCCGGAAGTGCTCTCAAAAATTGTAGACAAACTACTCTCAAAGGCCGCTGAGGATCGCTATCAAAGTGCATATGGTTTGAAATCCGACCTGGAAACGGCCTTAACTCAACTTACTGAAACTGGGCGTATTCAATCCTTTGAGATTGGAAAAAGTGATCTTCTGATGAGATTTCAGATTCCGGAAAAGCTTTACGGAAGGAAGAACGAGATTGAACAATTAATGAAAGAATTTACCGCGGTGAGTCGCGGTACCAAGGACAAGATAGTGATGACGGTTTGCGGCCATCCAGGGATTGGCAAATCCGCGCTTGTCAATGAAATACATAAACCACTGGTACAGGAGCGAGGCTATTTTATATCAGGTAAATTTGATCAGTTAAATCGCGACGTACCTTATAGCGCGATCATAGAAGCATTTCAGAATCTGATAAACCAAATTCTCACTGAGAGCTCGCCCGAACTCAACAGTTGGAAATTTCAGCTATTGGAGGCCCTTGATCCTTACGGCCAGATAATCGTCGACGTCATTCCCGAACTGGAACTCATTATAGATAGACAGCCGACCGTTCCTACACTGCCACCAACCGAATCTCAAAACAGATTTAACCAGCTATTTTCGAGATTTATCAATGTATTTGCAAAAAAGGATCATCCCCTTGTGATCTTTCTGGATGACCTACAGTGGGGTGATCTGGCCTCGCTGAATCTACTGAAATTATTACTCACAAGTAGTGAGTTGGATCATTTTCTGCTATTAGGCGCATATCGGGATAACGAGGTCGGCGCCTCGCATCCCTTGAGACTGACTATTGAAGAAATTGAAAAAGCCGGCACAGAGACCAGGAAAATTGTTCTTGGCCCATTATCAAAGAATGACCTGCTGCAATTAACCGCTGATACATTTCATTGCCAACCAGGAAACGCCGAGCCTTTGGTTGAATTGTTGAACCGTAAAACAAACGGCAATCCTTTTTTTACCATTCAGTTTCTAAAAATGCTTTACGCTGAGAAACTAGTCAAATTCAATCTACAAGACCAACAGTGGCAATGGGATATAGAAGAAATACAAAAGCAGGATATTACTGAAAATGTTGTTGAGTTATTGGCAAACAGCATAAGAAAGTACCCAAAGAATGTCCAAGAGACACTAAAATTTGCTGCCAGCATCGGCAACCATTTTGATTTAAAAACCCTTTCAATAGTAACAAACGCTCAACAAGCAACTATCGCAAGTGAACTTGATGCTCCTATCCGCGACGGATTGATATACCCGACCAATGACGCTTACAAGATGATAGTCGGAGACATGTCAAACGAACAAATTGAATCATCAATCAATGAACAGATAACCTACAAATTTCATCATGACCGTATCCAGCAGGCCGCGTATTCACTGATTCCGAAAGAGAAAAGAAGCTCAATTCATTATCTGATTGGAAAACATATCTTGCTGAACACTAAAGATGTGGATATTGAAAACAATCTATTTGACATCGTCGGCCACCTGAATCAGGGAATCGAACTTATTAAGATGGAAAGAGATAAGATTGAACTGGCAAAATTGAATTTGAGGGCAGGCATCAAAGCAAAAAATTCCACCGCCTATCATCAATCTACAGATTATCTCAATCACGGAACCTTTCTATTACCTGTAAATACCTGGGAAAACCACTACGCCCTCGCCCTTGAATTGTATAAACATAGAGCACAGGCATTGTTTTTAAGCGGTAATATTGAGCAATCTGAAAAAGAGATAAACTCCCTGCTTGACAAAGCAGCAGACAGATATGACAAAGCTGATATCTATTTGATTATAATTGTTCAGTTCGCTCAGCTTGGTGATTATAAAAAAAGCTTTGATCTGGGTTTGAAATGTCTGCAATTATTCGCGTATTCACTACCTGACATCAGCACACCGGAAAAGAGTCAAGCCGCAATGGAGGAAGCGGTCAAGAGATTTCACCGCTTGATGGAAAACAGAAAATTATCTGACCTATACGATTTACCTGATATCCGGGACAGAGACAAGAGTTATTTGATTAGAATTCTTTCAAACTTGAGCGATGCCACCTACATTTCGCTACCACCAATGTTTCCTTATGTGATTTTTGATATTGTCAACATATCCATAGAATATGGATACAATAATTTCTCCGCAGTCGGATTCTGTTGGTTTCCAGTTATAACAGCCTTGGTTTTACAGGACTACAACCTGGGATATGAGTCTGGACAGTTGAGCCTGGCCTTGAATGAGCGTTATAACAATCAACAAATCAAATCACTGACAACCTTTATCTCTTCGATCTTCACCATACACTGGACGTTTCACAACAAGGAGGTACTCAAATTTTTAGACCAGGCATTTAAGGCCGGTGTTGATAATGGCGAGTATACGTATTCCGGATATGCAAGAGTCATGATCCCTAAAACAATCCTTGATATCGGCGATCAGATCGACAAGGCCAGAGAGGAAAACGAAAAGAGTCTTGCATTTTTGAAAAAAACCAGTTCTATATTCGCTAACGAAGTAGAATTTTTCAGGGAATTTCTAAACAACCTTACTGACACGAAACAGTTTAAAACAAATTTCAATTGCGCCGAATTTACTGAAGACCAGTACCTTGAAAAATGGCAGCAAGCTTCATTTGGACACGGTCTGGGTTATTACGTCTCTTATAAATCACAAATCTGTTTTTTGTTCGAACACTACGAAGATGCTTATGATGTAGGAGCCGATCGAAAAGAGTGGTTGCAGTTCATCGCTACACTTTTTGAAGAGACCATGTATCTGTTCTATCACACCCTTTCTGCATACGCCATAGTTGAGTCATGTGATCAAAAAAAGAAACGGTGTGTATTGGAGACGATAAAAGAAAACTTTGGATATTTTTCTCTTTGGGCCAAGCAATGCCCAGAGAATTTTGCGCACAAGCACCTCCTGATAGAGGCCGAACAAGCACGCATTGATGGCAAAATCACACAAGCCATGAGCCTCTATGACAAATCCATAGAATCGGCCATGGAGAATGGATATATAAACAATGTTGCCCTGGGTAATGAACTGGCTGCAAAATTCTATCTCTCCATGCAGAAAAATAAAATCGCCAAATTGTATTTCACTGAAGCACAACATTACTACTACAAATGGGGCGCCCTGGCAAAGGCCGCCCACTTGGAGGAAAAATATCCCGACTTTTGTACAAAACGGATTGAGGAACATATATCGATTGCATCTGAAATCTCAAACACTTCCCCCGCCATTTCGGCAGCAAAGCTCGCCCTCGACTACGAATCCATAATCAAATCCACTCAGGCACTGTCCAGTGAAGTTGTTTTGTCGCAACTGCTGGAAAAACTAATGGCCATCATTATTGAAAATGCGGGGGCTCAACGGGGTTTATTTATCTTAAACATCGAGGGAGGTCTTAGTGTCGAGATCATAGCATCCGTCAATCCGCAAACAATATCCAAGGTGGATTCTCTGAAACTGGATGATGTCGACGACCTATGTGTAGGTATAGTGACCTATGTCGAAAGAACAGGGAAGAGTGTAATACTCAACGATGCAAGCCATGAAGGAAGCTACACTACTGACCGCTATATTCAACACAACAACATAAAGTCAGTTTTGTGTAGCCCCATTGTCAATCAAGGGCGTCTTATCGGCATCATCTATCTGGAAAACAACCTTAGTACCGGGGCCTTTACCGCGGATCGCATAGAAATACTCAATATTTTATCCTCTCAGGCCGCGATCTCCATTGAAAATGCCAACCTCTATGAAGGCCTGAAAGAACGTATGGAAGGTACTGTCGCCCTGCTTAGAATCACCCAGATGTCTGATGCGAGCATTAAGGAAATAATGGCGTATACCCTTGAAGAAGCCATTCGCCTCAGCGCTAGCAAGATAGGCTACTTGGGATTTGTAAATGAAGATGAGACCTCCATCAGCGTTCGCTTATGGTCCAACAGGGCCAAGCTAAAATCCACTGCTTCACGGGCTCCGCTGCATTTTCCACTGACAACATATAGCCTCTGGGGTAAGGCCATTCGACAGCGCCGTCCCATCATCACTAACGACCACAAGCCTAACAGTCAGTGGTCCAATGACACACCCGAAGGCCATTTCCGCCTCAGCCGTCATATCAACCTGCCTGTCATCGTCAGCGGTAATCTGGTACTGGTGGCTGGCGTCGGCAACAAGGAGACAGCATATAACGAAACCGATGTACAGCAACTCACATTGATGATGGAGAGTATGTGGCGGATGACCGAACGCAAACGGACCATGGATGAACTTCGTCTGACATCGGAACGGTTAAAACTCGCCACCAGCGCAGCTGGAGTTGGCATTTGGGACTGGGATGTGGTCAACAACGAACTGCAAATGGACGATTCGATGTACAAACTCTACGGTATTCGAAAGCAAGACTTTGGCGGCGCCTATGACGCTTGGGCGCGCACCCTTCACCCCGATGACAAGAGTTACGCGGAAGGAGAGATTCAGGCCGCCTTACGCGGTGAACACGAATACGCACCTGAATTCCGTATCATCAGACCGGATGGATCCATCCGCTATATCAAGGCGGACTCAAAGACAATCATGAACGACGCAGGCAAACCACTGCGCATGATTGGCACCAATATCGATATCACTGAACGCAAACTAGCTGAACAAGAGATGCAGCAATACAAGGATCAATTGGAAAATACAGTGCAGCAACGGACAGAGGAGTTGCTGCTTGCACGGGACGCCGCAGAAGAGGCGAACAAGGCTAAAAGCACCTTTCTCGCCAACATGAGCCACGAGTTACGCACCCCGCTCAACGCCATCCTCGGCTTTTCTCAGCTGTTGCACAACGATTCGGCCTTGAATTCCAGCCAGCGGGACAACCTGCAGATCATCAACAACAGCGGCAAGCACCTGCTCAAACTGATCAACGATGTGCTGGAGATTGCCAAGATCGAGGCCGGCAAGTTGCAACTGGTAATCGCCACCTTCGACCTGCACGAACTGGTACACGAGGTAGTGGAGATGATGCGACTACGGGCGCAACAGAAGGGTCTGCAACTCATTCTGGATCAGACCTTGGATTTTCCACACTACGTCAGCGGCGACGAGGCACGCATGCGGCAGATTCTGGTAAACCTGGTGAGCAACGCGGTGAAGTTCACCGAAAAAGGCGAGGTTACCGTGCGTCTGGGCACCCTGGAAACGGTACACCACCTGTTAATAGAGGTCGAGGACACCGGTCCGGGTATCAGTGAAGCGGATCAGAAGAACCTGTTCAAACCCTTTGTGCAACTCTCCACCGGGGGTAAGGATGGCGGCACCGGCCTGGGACTGACCATCGTGCGCCAGTTCGTACATCTGATGGAGGGCAAAATTTCGGTGCAGAGCAGACTGGGCAAGGGAACACGCTTCCGTGTCGAACTCCCCATGCTAGAGCCCCATAAGTCCGACGCAAAAGAGCTGGCTGAAGAAAAACACCCAGGTGTCGTTGGGTTGGAGCCGGGACAACCGACCTATCGCATTCTCAACGCCGAAGACCAGCCGGACAACCGTCTACTTCTGCACAAACTGCTCGAACCCCTCGGCTTTGAGTTGCGCGAGGCATCCAATGGAGAGGAGGCGGTTGCCCTGTTCGAGCAGTGGCATCCCCAGCTGATCTTCATGGACATCCGCATGCCCGTCATGGACGGACTGGAGGCGACCCGAAGGATCAAGGCCAGCGACGCGGGTGCGCAACCCTGCATTGTTGCCATCACCGCCCATGCGCTGGAGGAGGAGCGCAGGGAGATCCTCGCGGCCGGGTGCGATGACTTCATCCGTAAGCCCTATACGAAAACCGATCTCGTTGATGCCCTTAAGCGCCATTTGAAGGTTCGCTTCATCTATGAGGAAGAGCCGACTAAGGAGACGGCTTCCACCACCGAGGTGCAGTTGGATACAGCCGCCTTGGCCGACCTCCCCGGCGAGCTGCGCAACAACCTGAAACAGGCGCTGGTCCGGCTCGACATCGGTGCAGTCAACCAGGCCATAGAGGAGATACGCCCCCATGCTCCCTCGGTGGCGCAGACGCTGGCCTCGGTGGCCGGGAATCTCCAGTTAGGCAAGATTATGGCGTTAATCAATGACGATATCGATGATCCCGAAGCGTGAAAGGCAACCACTCTCCAACGAATGGTACTTACTCAGGCAGCATTTGGTGGGGCCCTGCCCCACCAATACAGCTTGTTAGTTGCAACGAATTCTAGGTATCAAATCCTCTTAAGTAAGTGCCTTTTCTCTCTGACCCGGCACCAGGAGCTCTGTTCAGTACTGCCCCAACCCCATCTCGATATACCCGGTGGGACAGACCTCCTTACAGATATGGCACCCCACGCACTTGGCGTAGTCGGTCTCCACATAGCGGCCCATAACCCGCTCCTCCTTGTTGACCCGAGTCACCGCATCCTGGGGGCAGTAGATGACGCAGTTGTCGCATTCGAAACAGAAGCCACAGCTCATGCAGCGTTTCGCCTCGGTGACCGCCGTCTCCTCACTGAGGCCATTAAAACGTTCGCTCATGCTGCCCAACACATTGGAGACATTCACGTCTTTCTCATCACGGGCGTGTAGCGGCTGGTATTCGAAGTGGCCAGTGTAGAGGGCATTGGATTTGATCACGTCCGCCTCGGCGCGGTTCTCATAATTATGCACCGACCAGTTGGCATCGCTGGTACCCCAGGTCGATCCATGGCTGTACTCTTGCGGCGAAAGATCTTTGTTACCCAGCTCTTGCAACAGATCGAAGTGGTGCCCCTCAACCTTGGGACGTTCATCGAATTCCCGGCCACCCAGGTATTTGTTGATCCCCTCTACCGCAATGGATGCATGGCCAATGGCGGTGGTCAAGAGATGGGGATTCACCGCGTCACCAGCCACAAAGTGACCCCGCTTGCCCTTGACCTGCATGCTGCGCTCGGCATCGATCTGGTTCCACTCGTTGGCGACACCGTCTATGCCATCGTAGTCACCGGTCTGGCCGGTGGCGGCAACGATCAATGTACACTCGATCTCAAAGGGCTCACCGTTCTCCTCCATCTTGCCACTGGACCAGTCCACCGGCTGCACCTTGAGAGCACGGGCGCGGCCCCGCTCATCCAACATCACCTCGAGTGGTGCCAGGCTGTCGTGGATCTCCACACCCTCAGCGATGCAGGCCTCCAGTTCGTGCTTGGTACAGGGGGCCTTGGCGATGGGACGACGATAGACCAACCAGCAGTCGGCATCGCTGCGTTTGGCGGTTTGCTCATGCTGTTGACTGCCGGAACCGTCAAATACAGCATCCGGACGCTCGCTGGGATTGAGATCGGCCACCTCGCCAATACGTTTTGCGACCGCGGCCACATCCATGGCGGTATCGCCACCACCGATCACCAGGACACGGCCGTCGAGATATTTAAGGGAGCCGTCGTTGAAGGCCTTGAGGAAGGTCATACCGTCGACACAGTTCGGCGCCTCTCCGCCCTCGACACGCAGCGGCTTACCTACCACGGTACCGACGCTCCAGAAGATAGCATCATACTCCTGCTCCAGGGACTCTACCTTTACCTCACGCCCGACGCGGGTGTCGAGTTCTACCTCGATACCACCCACATTCAGAATCCGCTCTATTTCATGTTCGAGCACGTCACGGGGAATACGATAACCGGGAATCCCAAATACCATCTGCCCACCCAGGGCGCTATGGGCCTCGAAGATGGTGGAACGGTGACCGAGACGACGCAGAAACAAGGCAGCGGCCAGACCGGCAGGACCACCGCCAATGATCGCCACCCGCTTGCCCGAATCAGTTTCGGGTTTGGCGAAGCTCAGGTTGTTCTCCCGCGCCCAATCACCGATATATTGCTCGATGGAGTTGATCCCGACAAATCCGTCCAGGGAGCCACGATTGCAGCCCTCCTGACAGGGAGCGGGACATACCCTACCCATGATCGCGGGAAAGGGATTGGCCAGTGTCATGCGCTCAAAGGCGTAGGCCTGCCACGGCTTATCTCCAAGGGGCTTATCCAAACCACGCACTATCGACAGCCAGCCACGAATATCGTGCCCCGAGGGACAGGCATTCTGACAGGGAGGCGTGCGCTGGACATAGGTGGGGCAGAGGTAGGACTCACCCTGATTGACCACATCGCGGTCCCAATCGTAGTGCTCGCTATCGCCATCCGCATAGCGTCGATAAGTTGGATCGTTATCACTCATTCTCAAATCACTCCATACTAAAACCAGCGTATTTAACTCTATCTCACGCTTGCAAAAAATTAACGGCCATCCATACGCTTGGAAAACACTGAACCAGTGATCAACACAGCGAATTCTCACAGTTACCAAGTTAAGCAAAATTTCTTTAACAACGGCTTAAGACAGATGCGGACTCGATCACTAATAGGGCTATTCAAGAAATGCGATCGACTCGACCCTAAGCCAGCAATTTGCTAAGTTGACAAGGAGTGCCTCGCTCATTAGGTTTATTAATCTTTGGATAATGAAATTCTATGTATTACTTCTCTTGGCCTGTAAAACACCCGCCTGAGAAGATACCGCCATCATCAACCTGACTAACCGGGATGGATAGGATATTCGTTCTTCATAAACCCACAAAACCTGTGTTTGCCAAAGCGTTCAACCTGGTTAACATTAAAAGAATATACTCAATAAAAGCAAGGCCATTATGGGCGCTGGCAACGAAAGAGGGGACATCACCCAATCTCAAGAACTATAGGTCCTTCCTATCCAGGCCCATGGGTCTATATATATAGAAGGGGTATTCGCCGTGTTTGGCTGATACCACGCAATGTCGGGCAATGGTTGGCTTACCACCCTGCATACAAACAATGATCACTCAATGACCAGGTTGAGAAGCGATAGATGCACGGTTCACTCCATCTTACGCACGCTGAACTCGCAGACCTGGGATACAAGGACCTATCTCATATCGGCGAGACAGATGTGTTTCGTATCTTTCGTGCACAGATGCACGACAAGCAGGCCGTTCTGATCAAGGCCCCTGTTTCCTCTCACCCATCAGAAAAACTGATTCATCAGCTCGAACACGAATTCGAAATTACATCCGGCCTGAATCCGGAATATGTGGTAAGACCGGGCAAAATAGAACGGGGCACAAGCCTGACCGCACTGATACTGGAGGACTGTGCCTGTCTGCCGCTTTCAGAATTGTTGCAAGCACCCTTGGAAATTGGGCGCTTCCTGACCCTTGCCGTGGGCATCACCTCCGCATTGGCGGAGATCCATCGCGGGGGGCTGGTGCATAAGGATATTGCACCGGCGAACATCTTTGTCACCGCCGAGGGCAAGGTCAAACTAAGCGGATTCGGGATTGCCTCAAGGCTCCCCCGGGAACGCCAGACACTCGCGCATCCCCAGGAGATAGCCGGCACCCTTGCCTACATGGCACCGGAACAGACCGGTCGCATGAACCGTTCCATAGATACCCGTAGCGACCTCTACGCCCTGGGGGTTGTTTTTTACCGGATGCTCACCGGCCAGCTGCCTTTCGCCGCCGACGATCCCATGCAGTGGGTGCACTGCCATATCGCCATCAAGCCTAAATCCCCCCAGCAACAGTTGTCGACAATCCCTGCCATGCTCTCGAAGATTGTCATGAAGCTGCTGGCAAAGGCCGCGGAAGAGCGCTACCAAACCGCCGAAGGGCTGAAGCTAGATCTGCAACATTGTCAGGAGGAGTGGCTCGAAAGGGAATCCATCGAGGCTTTCGAACTGGGCGGGCAGGATATCCCCCATCAATTGGTAATACCGGAAAAGCTCTACGGTCGAACCCATGAAGTGAAAAGACTGCTCAACACCGTTGATCGGGTAGTCAACAATGGTGATGTGGAAATGCTGCTGGTCTCCGGCTACGCCGGCATCGGCAAGTCGGCGTTGATCAGCGAAATGCAACGCACCCTGGTTTTACCCAACACCCTCTATGCCGAAGGAAAGTTCGATCAGTACAAGCGCGACACACCCTACACAACCCTTTCCCATGCGCTGCAAACCCTTGTTAGACATATTCTGGGCAGAGGGGAGCGGGAGATCGCCCAATGGCGGCAAGAGATTAAACTAGCAGTGGAGCCCAATGGCCGGCTTGTCACCGACCTTGTACCCGACCTGGTCACTCTCATAGGTGAGCAACCGGTCGTTGCAGAGGTACCCCCCCAGGATGCTGAGAACCGCTTCAACAATGTGATCCGGCGCCTGCTTGAGGTCTTTGCCCGCTCTGAACATCCCCTATTGCTGTTTCTGGATGACCTGCAGTGGTTCGATAGCGCCAGCCTGCGGCTGCTCGAACACCTGTTGACTCAGCCCGGGCTCAAACATCTGCTGTTACTGGGCGCATACCGTGACAACGAGGTCGGACAAACCCACCCCTTGAGACGAACCATCGAGGTGTTACGCAACAGAGGAGTCCGGCTCTCTGAAATCGTCCTCAAACCACTTCGCATCAACGAAACCTGCCAACTCATCGTCGACACTTTACATGCCGATGAAGAGCGGGTTCTTCCACTCGCCAACCTGGTGCAGGAGAAGACGGGTGGAAACCCCTTCTTTGTAAACCAGTTTTTAACCTCCCTGGCGGAAGAAAACCTGCTTGCATTTGATTCGCAGGCAAGAGAATGGACCTGGAACCTAAACGCAATCCGCAACAAGGGCTACTCCGACAATGTGGTCGATCTGATGCTGGAGAAGTTAAGCGGCCTGCCTGATGAGACACAACAGGCTCTCAAGCAGTTAGCCTGTCTGGGAACAGTTACAGAGATTGATATCCTGGCCGAAGTCTCTGATCAATCTAAAGCCGCTCTGGATACTGCTTTATGGAGTGCGGTGCAGGCTGGCCTGGTTGTGCGTGACAAAACGAGTTATCGCTTCTTACACGACCGGGTACAGGAGGCCGCCTATGCACTGATACCTGATCAGCAACGGTCTCATATCCATTTAGCTATTGGCCGGCAACTGGCTTGCAAATCTTCCGGCGGCAAACATGAGGATATGCTTTTCGATGTGGTCAACCACCTCAATCGGGGGGCCGAGTTGATAACAGACCCGGCTGAGATCATGCAACTAGCAGAGCTCAATGCCGCAGCCGGCAGAAAAGCCAGCGCCTCTATCGCCTATGCAACGGCACGGGAGCTTTTCTCGACCGCCGCCGGTATCCTCTCCGAAGACGCATGGTACGACCGATATGAGTTTCAGTTCGCTCTTTACAGCGACTGGGCAGTGGCCGAATTTCTGTACGGAGATTATGCACGTGCAGAGTTCGTCATCGAGAAGCTGCTGGCCCGGGCCGGCAACAAACTCGATATGGCACGTGCCCATATGCTGAGAATGCACTGCTACCCGATCACCGGCAGGTTCGACGACGCCCTGGTCGCCGGGATCGAGGCGCTTCGGCTATTGGGCCTGAGCGTACCGGATGACGCCGCTGCTGTCAGTCAGGCAATTGCAAGCGAAGCCAAAACCCTGCAGGAGAATCTACAAACACATTCGATTCGCGATATGCCGCAGGCTCCCGAAGCCACCGATCTACAGGCCAGAATCTTGATCGAGCTGCTCACCGGGATCGCCGGTCCGGCCTATATCGGTAGCCGACCCGAACTTTATCCCCTGTTCGCCTACATGAACCTGAATAGAATATTTCAGCATGGGGTGACCAAAGAGGCCTGCCACGCCTTTAGCGCATATGCAGTCCTGCAAGCCTCGTCACTGGGCGATCTGGTTGCCGCCTATGAGTCTTCCCTGGCGGCGATCAGTCTCAGCGAGCGCTTTGCTGAACCCGGGATTCTTGGTTCTGTGCTCTACCTGCACGGCAACCATGTTAATTTCTGGTTGAATCCCTTGAGCTCTGATTTCCCGATCCTGGAACGGGGGTTTGCCGCTTGCATTGACGGCGGTAATCTTGCCTTCGCCAACTACATAGGTTACTCCATTGTCTGGCAGGCGATCGAGCGCGGAGATAGGCTGGGAGAGGTACTCGAACTTTCCCGAAAGTATGCCGATTTTGCGCTGCAAAGTATCAACGAACCGATACATCAGTCCATCGTTCTGCAACAGCAGTTTGTGAAATGTCTGATGGGAGAGACTGACGGAGAGATCTCCTTCAGCGATGAAACTATCGATGAAGCCTCCTCTACCGAGGCTATCGACCGGGGCGCTTTTACCTGTGGACTCGCCTACTACCACAACATGAAAATGCTGGCCGCCTACCTGATGGGCGACGACGCTGCTGCACTGTCCCACGCAGATAGAGCCAGACAGGTTCAATCATCGGTATTGTCACAGCCGATGCAGGCGATGTTCCACTTCCTGGATGGGATGATTTTGGCTGGCGGTTGTGATGGGCTTGGCGATAAACAACGTCAACAATCCCTGCAGACCTTGTCTGAAGATGAACAAAAACTCGCCTTCTGGGCCGAAAACGCTCCCGCCAATTTTGCTTGTAAACATGCGTTAGTGGCGGCAGAAATCGCCGTGCTGAAAGGAGATACCCTAGCGGCCGAACAGCTATTCGAACGGGCATGCGAGACAGCGAGAGCGAGTAGCTTTATTCACTGGCAAGCCATCGCCAGCGAAGCGGCTGCCCGGTTTTATACACAGCGTGGTCTAGAAACCGTTGCCCGTGTCTATTTAGGCGAGGCGCGGGATTGCTATCAGCGTTGGGGCGCAAGCGCCAAAGTGCGGCAACTCGAACGTCAACACGGCTGGCTGCAATCAAGGGAGGCTCTAGGCTCCAGCTCACTGAATCATCACCTCGATGCCACGGCGCTCATCAAGGCGTCGCAGCAGCTGTCAGGGGAGGTTGAACTGACCGCCCTGATCAAGGCTCTGATGACGATCACCCTGGAGAGCGCAGGTGCCGACCGGGGTTTGCTGCTGCTCAAGCGGGATAGGGGCTTTGAGCTGGAGGTGGAAGCCACTGCCACAGATAGCGCTATTCAGGTCCAGCAGATCCATACTCCGATCTCTCAAACCGAGTGCGCCGAAACCGTTGTCAACAGGGCCATCAACACACACCGAACTATCCTGATCGATGATACTGCACAGCCTGGCGAATATTCCGCTGATGCCTATTTCCGGGACACGGACGCCAAATCCATATGCGCTATTCCCCTGCTCAGGCAGGACAAGCTAAGCGGTGTGTTGTATCTGGAAAACAGCCAAACCCCAGGCGTCTTCACCCACCAACGGACAGCGATACTCGATGTGCTCGCGGCTCAAGCGGCCATCTCTCTGGAGAACGCCAACCTCTACCAGGAACTCATTGATAGCGAGACCCAGTACCGCGATCTGGTGCAAACAGTCCAGGCGGCCATCGTGGTACACGCCGCCGACACGCATATTCTCACGACAAACACCATGGCCCAGGATCTGCTCGGCCTGAGTGAAGCACAGCTGCTGGGTAAGAGTGCTATAGATCCCGACTGGCACTTCCTCCACGAGGACGGCAGCGTGATGCCAGTGGAGGATTACCCGGTCAATCAGGTGCTCGCCGCCGATAGTGCACTGCATAACATCATCGTCGGCATTCATCGCCCCGACAGGGAAGGGCCGGTGTGGGCCCTGGTGAGCGCGCTTCCGATCTATGACGAGGCGCAGAACATCACCCGGGTCATCGTCAGCTTTTCCGATATCACCGAGCGCAAACAGGCCGAACAACAACTGGTCGCCAGTGAACAACTCTTCCGTACCCTGGTTGAAAACTCCCCCGATCACATTGCCCGTTACGACCTGAATCTACGCCGTGTCTATATCAATCCTGCCCTCGAAAATCAGTTCACAGTACCGCGGGACAAAATAGTTGGCCAGACCAGTAAATTCTCTTCGCCACTGCTCGATCCTGAACGCTACATGGCCAATCTGAGAGAGGCCATCAAGAGCGGGAGGGAGGTTTCAGATGAGACTGCCTACCGAACCCGGGCAGACGAGGTCCACTGGGCCAGTTCCCGATTCGCACCGGAATTCGATCCTGACGGCAAGATCCAGTCTGTACTGGTTATCTCCAACGATATCACCAAACAGAAACTGGCAGAACTGGAACGACAAGCGCACACCCATTTCCTCGAAAGCCTTGACCGCATCAACCGAACGCTGCAGCTCAAAGGCGATATCGAACAGATTATGCAAAAGGCGTTGGACGAGCTACTGGATATCTTTGCTTGCGACCGCGCCTTTCTTCTCTACCCCTGCGATCCGAATGCCTCGACTTGGACCATACCCATAGAGTGTACGAAACCGGAATTCCCGGGGGCCGGGGGTCAGGGTCCGCAGCCGATGGATGAGCATGTCTCCTGGATACTGCGCACCCTGCTCGATGCTGAGCATACCGTACGTATGGGACCCGGGGGCGAGTATTCCCTTCCGGAAACTCTCGGCAAGCAGTACAGCATTCGCTCAATGATGTCCGGCATCCTCCGCCCCAGAGTCGACAGCCCATGGCAATTGGGCATTCACCAGTGCACTCACGATCGCGTCTGGAGCGATCAGGAGGTGCGCCTCTTTGAGGAGATCAGCAATCGCCTGACAGACAGTCTGAACGACCTGTTGATCAGCCGCAACCTGCGAGAAAGCGAAGCGCGCTTCCGTCAAGTCTTTGAGCACTCCCCCGTCCCCATACAGGAGGAGGACTACTCCGCGGTCAAGACTTACCTTGAGTCACTGCGCACCGAGTATGGTGACGATCTTGCGGGCTATCTTGCCCAACACCCGAAGGTGCTCGAGGAGTGCGCTTCGCTGGTGCGCTGTATCCATATCAATCATGCCGCCATGGTGCTGCACGAGGCTGACAGTAAACAGGATATGCAACAGGTCTTGCCACGGATCTTCGTACCGGAAACCTTTGACGACTTTCGCCACATTCTGGTCTCGCTGATAGGGGGTGAAACCAACATACGCAAGGAGTCGGTACTGCAGACCCTGCATGGGCGCAGATACGCAATCGAAGCTTTTCTCTCCGTCTCACCCGGCCAAGAAGAGAGCCTGTCAAACGTCCTGGTCTCCCTCATCGATATTACCGAGCTGAAACAGGCTGAGCTTGAGCGCCAACAACACCTCCACTTCCTCGAGAGCCTCGACCGCATCAATCAGGTGCTTCAGGCCGAAGGAGATGTTGAAGAGATTTTGCAGCACACCCTGGATGAGGTGCTGGCTATTTTTGATTGCGACCGCGCCTACCTACAGTACCCCTGCGATCCCGACGCCGCATCTGAGTGGCGTATGCCCATGGAGGTTTGGAAACCGGACTACCCCTCACCTCTGCCACCCAGGAAAAACCTACCCTATCATCCTCATATAGAGGAGACTATGCGCGCCCTGTTAGAGACAGATACACCCATCCAACTGGGCCCGCATACCGATCGCCCCATTCCCGACGATATCACAAAGAACCTGGGTGTTCGCTCGCTATTGGCGGTTTCAATCCAACCCAAGGTGGATCGCCCCTGGCAATTCGGCATCCACCAGTGCTCCCATGCGCGGATCTGGACCGATCAGGAGGCACGTCTGTTGGAGGAGATCGCTCATCGCCTCTCGGATGGTCTCAACAATCTGCTGATTGCCCGCGATCTACGCCAGAGCGAGGAGCGTTTTCGTCTCGTCTTCGAGAGCTCACCTGTATCGATTCAGGAGGAGGACTACTCCGCTGTCAAGACACACTTGGAAGCACTCAGTTCCGAGTATGGCGATGATCTTGCCGGATATTTGAGCAACCATCCTGACGTGGTGGCGGAGTGCGCGAGCATGGTGCGCATGGTCGATGTCAACCAGGCCGCACTGGCCCTTCACGAGGCCGAGGACAAACAGGCGCTACTCAAAGGACTGCCACAGATCTTCATTCCGGAAACCATGGCGGCCTATCGGCAGGTGCTGGTCTGCCTGATGCAGGGGAAAACACGCTTTCGCATCGAATCGGAGATCAAGACCCTCACCGGAAGAAGGCATCACATAGATACCTTTGTATCGGTCTGTACCGGCTATGAACAGAGCCTGGGCCAGGTATTGGTCTCTCTGGTTGACATTTCAGAGCTGAAACAAGCTGAGCTTGAGCGACAACAACACCTCCACTTCCTCGAGAGCCTCGACCGCATCAACCGGGTATTGCAGGAAGAGGGCAATATCGAACAGATCATGAACAGAGCCCTGGACGAGGTGCTCGATATATTTAGTTGCGACCGGGTCTACCTGCTCTACCCATGCGACCCGGATTCTGCCTACTGGTCGATACCGATGGAACGCTGTAAACCGGAGTATCCGGGTGTGCTCGAACTAGGCATTGATATGCCCATGAACGAAATGGTCGCCTGGGAAGCGAAACTGGTTCTTGAAAACGAACACCCCGTGCGCGTGGGCCCAGGCACAGAATACCCGGTGGCGGAATTTCTGCAAAAGGACTTCAGCACTCGCTCCTTCATGGCCATGGCGCTCTACCCTCGAGTGGACAATCCCTGGCAGTTGGGCATTCATCAATGTTCCTACGACCGGGTCTGGAGCGACCAAGAGCTACGCCTGTTCGAGGAGATCGGCCACCGCCTCTCTGACGGCCTGAACGATCTGTTGGTGATGCGCAACCTGCGGGAGAGCGAGCAGCGTTTCCGCCTGGTCTATGAAAACTCTCCGGTATCCATCTGGGAGGAGGACTTCTCTGCCGTCAAGTCCAAACTCAATGGATTGATCAAAAGTCATGGTGACGATCTTGAGCACTATCTTCTGCAACACCCGGAAATCGTTAAACAGCTTGCATCCATGGTTCGCATCCTCAGTGTAAACAGCGCCACCCTGGAACTCCACGAGGCAGAGAGTAAGGAGGCACTCTACCAAGGCCTGCCGCATACCTTCATCCCGGAATCTTACGATACCTTCCGCAAGGAGCTTATCGCCATCGCAGCGGGTAAAACCGAGCTTGTACTCGATGGCGCCGTGCAGACCCTAAAAGGGCAACGTCGCGAGGTCAGTGTCTCTTTCTCGGTATGCCCGGGCTATGAAGAGAGCCTGAGCAAGGTCTTTGTCTCCCTCTTCGACATCACCCAACGCAAACAGGATGAAGAGCGTCTGCGCCTGGCGGCCAGTGTCTTCTCCACAAGCCAGGAGGGCATACTGATCAGCGATGCGCAGAACCGCATCATCGATATCAATCCGGCCTTCAGCCGCCTCACCGGCTACAGCCGGGAAGAGGCCCTGGGACAGAACCCGGGATTTCTCAGTGCCGGTCAACAGAATCCCGTTTTTTATCAACAGATGTGGCAATCGCTCAACACCAAGGGTGAGTGGCAGGGAGAGCTTTGGAACCGGCGCAAATCGGGAGAGGTCTTTCCGGAGCTTCTCTCCATCGTCGCGGTACGCGATCAACAGGGACAACTGCAACACTACGTGGGTGCTTTCTCCGATATCAGCATGCTCAAGCAGCACGAGGCCGACCTCGACCGTATCGCCCACTACGACACGCTCACCTCGGTTCCCAACCGACGCCTGCTCGGAGACCGCCTTGAGCAGGCCATCAGCTACTCCCGTCGGCATAATACGCACCTCGCGGTCTGTTACCTCGACCTGGACGGCTTTAAACCGATCAACGATCAGTTTGGTCACGAGGGTGGCGATCGCATGCTGATCGAAATCGCCAATCGTCTGCTGTCGATGTCCCGCGGCGAGGACACTGTCGCCCGCCTGGGAGGGGATGAGTTCGTGCTGCTGTGGAACGAGATAGAGAGTGACGACGACTGCGCAAGGGCGCTGGAGCGTATCCTCGACAAGGTCTCACAACCCATGCTTCTCGAGGGTGAGCAGGTATCGGTGTCGGCCAGCATCGGTGTCACCCTCTACCCGGATGACAATGTGGACGCCGACAGCCTGTTGCGTCATGCCGACCATGCCATGTATACAGCGAAGCAACTCGGCAAGAACCGCTACCAGATCTTCGACGCCCGCCTGGAGCGGCAGATATCAGCCCGCACCGAGCTGATGACGATGCTGGAACGCGGCCTCGAGAAAGGGGAGTTTGAACTCTACTACCAACCAAAGGTGGACTTCACCAAGGGCGAAGTGGTCGGACTCGAGGCCTTGTTACGCTGGAACGACCCGGTCCTCGGCCTGATTCTTCCCAATGAATTTCTCACCCTGATAGAAAACGATAGCCTGGCTATTCGGGTTGGACGTTTGGTCATAGAAGAGGCGATACGCCAGGCGAAGTCCTGGGACGATCAGGGGATAGAGCTCCCGATCAGCATCAACATCTTTCCACGCCACCTGAAGTCAAGAAATTTCATCGCCGATCTCCGCAGAGCCGTTGCATCCTACTGGCCGCAGATGCCAAGCCATCGCCTGATGATAGAGATTATTGAAACCTCCGAACTGGAGGAACTTGAACCCATCGAGGAGGTGATCAACGAGTGCCTGACGATGGGTATAGGCTTTTCGCTTGACGACTTCGGCACCGGTTACTCCTCGCTGGTCTACCTACGCCGGCTGAGCATCGAAGAGTTGAAGATCGATCAATCCTTTGTCAGGGACATGTTAGAGGATCCGGATGACGAGGCAATCGTGGTTGGTGTGATAAGCCTTGGCAAGGCATTTGGGCTGCATGTTGTCGCCGAGGGAGTGGAGAACAGCCAACAGGCCGAATACCTGGTTGACCTGGGCTGCAACATTGTACAGGGGTACGGGCTGGGGCGTCCCATGCCGGTGCATGCGTTCCAGAAGTGGTATGCCGATTATTTAGCAAACGAGATACGAGTATGCCAAGATTAGAGGACATTCACCCACTCAAATGGGACGTGTCGATGGCCACCGGGATCACCACCATCGATAAGCATCATCAATATCTTTTCGACACCCTGCAGCAGGCAAATCAACACCTGCTGGCAAAAGATGATGTAACTTCCCTGAAACAGGTTGTCAATGATCTACTCGGTTATGCCATCATGCATTTTGAAACCGAAGAGGCATTGATGCAGCGCTACAACTATGCGGCCGCCCACCCGGACGAGGCGCAGACTCACATCGCCCAACACAGGGACTTTTCCAGCAAGGTGGTGGCGGTGAGTGAACGCTTGCGGGAAGGCAGGAAAGTCTCCAGCGCCGAGGTATTGATTTTTCTTAACCACTGGTTACAGGAACATGTTCTCGGAATCGATCAATTGCTTGGTAACTACCTGTTTCAAAAGATGAAACAATCCGAAAACAAAGCCTTGAGCGGAACAGCACCTAACCTCGGCAACAGCGACGACAGCAAAACCTGAGAGACGGTACAAACACGGGCATGGAGGCAGAAGATAGTTGCATATAGATGTAGTTATTATGATTTGAGCGACTATGCTTGTAAGTAAAGTCAATGGATTGATAATCATGATAATACAAGGACATTCCGCCAACCTCACCATAGCCAATAATCCACCCGGATTCATCGGCTTTTCGATGTTACCGTTTCTCCGCAAAACCCTGTTTATTGCATTACCGCTAATAACCGTCTTTGGCATAGCCACCCTGGGTTACTACAGTCAACAGGTGGCCGAGGTCGAACAAAATGCCATCAAGATGAACCAATATGTCAACCAGGTTCTCTCCCTAAAACTACAACAAAACTTACGCAACCTAATCGGCGATGCCCGCATGCTGGCAAGCAACCCGCTGTTACCACGAGCATTGTCAAACCCAAGCGGAACCGACGCTCGCTTGTTAGCCGAACAGTGGATTGGATTTTCCGCACAAAAGCGTATTTATGATCAGATCCGCCTGCTGGATCTTCATGGGCAGGAAACACTGAGGGTAAATCTGACCCTGGATGGGGCAAATGCCGTTCCTAGGGAAGCGCTGCAAAACAAGGCTAACCGCTACTACTTCAAGGATGCTATGGCACTGCCAATAGGTCAGATATATCTTTCTCCCCTCGATCTCAACATTGAAAACAACAAAATAGAACTACCAATCAAACCGATGCAACGCATCGCAGTTTCTGTCGTCGATGCTAACAACAGCAAGGTCGGATTACTGGTGCTCAACTATCTCGCTGAAAACCTGATGCGCGAGATTGACACCTATAGTGTGATGGCAGAGAGCAAGAACCTGCTGCTAAATCAAAAAGGCTACTTTCTTCATGGCATGACCAGAGACCGCGAATGGCTCTTCATGTACCCGAAACAAGATCAAAACAAAGGCATATTTACCAATACCTACGCCAATGCATGGCAAGCCATGCAACGAAACCGGAATGGTCAGTTGAAAACAGATCAGGGAATATTCAACTTTCATTGGCTAGCAACGGATGAGTTAACCCAAGGCAGCCAGATGTTTAATCGCCGGTTAGTCATTGTTTCCCTTGTCAGCAAACAACAACTACTGGCATTGAAGGCACCCTATACAAAAGCCGCATGGGGTGTAACCCTGCTGGGCTTTCCTGCGATTTTTGTTTTTGCCGCTCTCATTTCATACTTTAGATTACGAGAACTCTCCGCCTTTGAACGTTTACAACAGACCGAAGCGAATCAACGCCTGATACTTGAATCGGTTGGTGAAGGAATACTGGGTATAGATGCCCATGGGCGGCTGACTTTCGCCAATTCACGTGCCGAGACACTCACAGGGTACCCGCAAAATGAAATGCTTGGTCGCCCGCTTCACAGTCTGATACACCGTTGTGAGAAGAATCACAGTCAACATAGGGCAAAGGCATGTCCTTTACAGGAGTGCCTGACCCAGGGTAAATCCCATCTTCACGAAAACGATACCTTTATACGTAAGAATTGTGATCCCATCCCGGTGGAGTACATCTGCAACCCGATTATCAAAAACGGCATGAATCAGGGAGGTGTGCTCTCATTTTTTGATATCACTGCCCGTAAACAGGCTGAGCAGCGCATAGAGTACCTGGCATTTTACGATCCACTGACAAACCTTCCCAACAAGCGTCTCTTCCTGGACCGTCTTAAGCAACAGCTGGCGGCGGCAAGAAATAACAACCAGGTCTCTGCCTTACTCTATATCGACATCGACCGTTTCAAGCAGATCAATGACGCCTTGGGCCACACTAGCGGCGATAGAATCCTCACTGAAACGGCGCAACGCCTGAAATACATAACCCAGGAAGGCGACACGGTTGCCCATATCGGCAGCGACGAATTCACCATGTTACTCGCCAACCAAGCCGCAGACTCGGAACAGATAGCTCATAATGCGCAAATCACCGCTGATGAGATCATGTTGATCCTGCAACAGCCCTATTACTTGGATCGCGACACCGTCCGTATGACGGTGAGCATAGGCATCACCCTGTTTCCGTTTGACCATGAGGATGCCTCCACAATACTCGCACAGGCCGATACAGCTGTTGCCAACGCCAAAAACGACGGCCGGTTCACCACCCGTTTTTTCAGAACAGAGATGGAACAGGCAACCAAGGATTGGCTGCTGATCCATAACCGCATGTTGGAAGCCTTAGCCCATGACGCTTTCACCCTGGTCTATCAACCAAAAGTTGAACAACATAGACGAATAATCGGTATCGAGGCACTGTTACGTTGGAATGATGAGGCTTTAGGCATCGTCAAGCCCATTGATTTTATCCCTATCGCCGAACAGAGCGGCTTGATTTTGCAGATCAATAACTATGTCCTGAACCAGGTTTGCAGACAGATAAAATTATGGTCTGATGACAACCTGCTTCAAACCCTTGGACACATAGCCATCAATGTCTCTCCCACCCAATTCATTAATGGTGACTTTGTCGAATATATACTCGAACATATTCAACGCTCTGGAATCGCCGCCAACAAACTGGAACTGGAGATAACAGAACAGACTCTCGTCACCGATACCACCGATGTTCGAGATAAGTTACTGGCCTTACGCAAACATGGTATCCGCTTCAGCATCGATGATTTTGGCACTGGTTACTCTTCTCTAGCCTACCTGCAGCAGTTACCACTGGACAGGCTGAAGATCGACCGCGCATTTATCACCAATGTCGACAAGATCCTTGAGCGCCAAAAACTGGTTGAAGCCATCGTTACCATCGCCAAGGGACTCGCTATCGATGTGATTGCTGAAGGGGTGGAAACAGAGGAGGAGTTAAACTATTTACTCAATGTTGGGTGTCATGAATTTCAAGGTTATCATTTTTATCCGCCCATGGGGGCCGATATGATCACTCGCCTGCTTCGAGAAAACAGGGATAATGAATATAAACCACTAATCAGTACAAGCCATATTGCACACTGACAACATAAGCGTACGACTCGCTGGGCCAAGCTGGAAATAGCCTTATTCGCAACTAGCGGTGTTAATTTTTAGCTCATTTATTTTTTTCACAATCGATATAATCAGCGAGTCCGGATGTATGCTAGCTGAGCATGGGTTGTTCCGGTTTTAGCCTCTGCAGAACCCCTGCAACAACCAGCAGTAGAGCAACAAGAACCGGGCCAAAAGGCTGATCCAGCCATAGGGCCAAGAAGAAAGCCACCATGTAACCGGCGGTGCCAAAACTCACGCTGATCACAAGTACCTGTTTCCAGTTTCTCGCCGAACGGAATGCCAGCCATGGCGGAATGAATACCAGCGCGAAGGCAGCCATCAGACCGACAGTAGCGGTTGCGACCGCCATGGCTAATGCCGCGAGCAGATCGAAGGCGAGATGCCAACGCCATGCCGGCAATCGATTTGCGGCATCGTGACCGGGAAAGAAACGGTTGCGGACTAGGATCGGCATCAGCCAATAGAGTCCGGCCAGGGTAGCGATCGCCAGCATCACCGCGGCGGTAAAATGCGAATAGTCCGCAAAGTAGAGTTGGCCCTCAACCATGGCGTGACCCATAACGCTGCCAAGCCTGGTGTTTGCGGCAACCAACAGGGTGATCGACCAACCGGCAAGGATCATAAGTGCATAAACTGTATTGCCGCGAAAACGCCCGAGGGTCTTGATCGCCGCCCCCAGGACTGCGCCTAACGTCGCCCCGAGCACCGCGGGCAGATGGATGGCCAGCCCAACCAGAGCGCTGGCACCGGCCAGGTGAGCGAATCCGAGGGCAGCGAGCCATTCGTTGCGCAAGCGCAGCAACACGCCGACGGCGGAAAGTAGAGATGCCACCAGCAAGCCACTGAGAAAGGGCACGGTGAACAGGGTGTATTCGGCCATTATCGGATCACACTACCCTCTATGTTGATCACCCGGTCACAGGCTTGTTGAAGAAAGCTCTGTTCATGACTCACCAACAACACGGCTCGTGTTCCCTGCTCGGATTTAAGGATCTCCGCGAGGATTGTCTGGCCTTGCGGGTCGAGATTATTGGTGGGTTCGTCGAGCAGTACCAGATCGGCCCAGCCTCCGAGAATCGCCCACACCGCCAACAACTGGAATTGACCGCCACTCAAGATATCGATGCGCTGATCCAGCCAGGGAACCATGCGCGGTGATGGCGCCTCCCGATCGGCCTGGGCGAAGCGCAGATAATCGTGGCCATTGAGGGGCATTTCGTCGAGCCGCACCGGCTGTTGCATTTGCCACGCCAGGGTCAGCTCGGGCCTCTGCTCGAGATCCCCTTCGAAGACCCGCGCCCTGTTTGCGATGGCGCGCAACAGGGTCGACTTGCCGCTACCGTTGGCCCCCCACAGGCCTACCACCTCGCCGGGCCCGACGGAAAAAGACAGAGGGCCGATAACCGGCTCTGCATAGCCGGCCACCAGCCCATTGGCAACAAGCAGGGGTTGCGATCTCAACCGCCGGCCGCTATTGCGTCGACCCAGCGCTGCATATGCTCCAGGTAGCCATTGCCATCGGCATCGAGGGGCGGTTCGAGGGGTAGCCGCACCTGTCCCCAACTCAAGGCTTTGGCCACCGATACGGCCGCCTGTTCGGGATGGTAGGTGGTGGTCAACACCATGCCGTTCTTGCCTTTCAGCTCGTTGATCAAGGTGCGAATATGCGATGCGCTGGGCGGGATCCCGGGCACCGGCTCGAGCGTCCCCCAGAAAGGCACATTGAAGCGCTCGAGCAGATAGATGATGTCCTTGTGAAAAGTGACAGCGCCGGGTGGATTGTTGAGTCGTTGCTGCCAGATCTCCACCCGTTCGTCGACCTTTTGCGCGAAGGCCTGGGCACGCTCACGATAGAGCGCGGCATGCTCACTGTCGAGGCTGGCCAGACGCTCCGCCAGGGCCGTCGCCACCTGGGCCATGCGCACGGGATCCATGTTGACATGCGGGTTTCCCGTGGGATGGACATCCCCCAGGGCGCGATCAGCCGCACCGCCCGCATCGAGCAGGCTCACCTGGGCGGCGGCTTCAAAGTATCCCGCATTCCCGGGCTGTATCCTGGGGTTGGTGGACTGGTTGATCGCCAGCGGCAACCAACCGACCTCGATTTCGGCACCGATTGCAACCACAAGATCGGCACCCCGGAGCGCACGTATCATGCTGGGGCGGGCTTGCAGATGGTGCAGATCCCGGTCGGGCGGCGCAAGAATCCTCAGCTTCACCTCTTCCCCCGCGATCTCCCTCACCAGGGCTCCCATGCTGCTGCTGCTTGCCACCACATCCAATGCCGCCAAAACCGAGGCGGGGAACCAGCAGACGAACGCTAGGGTAAAAAGTAGTCCGATCCTCTTCATCACTTCACCCCGTTAGAACTTGTGCGCCCCGTGTGACCCCATGCTCACCAGGTACTGCAGGTAGAGGTAGCCGACATCTTCGGATTCGTCGTCGATGGTGATATCCGCCTTGGCATATTGTAGACGCATCTGCGAAAACTCGGTTGGGGTCCAGGTCAACGCAGCAGTCCAACGGTTGGAGTCGTCCCAATCACGCAGTTCGCTGCCACCACTCTCCAGCTTGTTGGTCAGACCCACCACATCGTAGCGAAGCCCCACCTTCCAGCGCGGCGCGAAGCCATAGAGTCCCTGGATGTAGAGACCGTCCTCGGTGAATTTGCGTTCAGCACCGATGGCTGCCGGATTGGCCTGATGAAACTCTACATCGAGGTCCTTGCGTGACGAGAGGTACTCGCCCTGCAGCTTGATGTCACCGTGACCGTAGGCACCCCCGGCGCTGTACTTGTAGACCGCGTCAATGCCCCACACCATGGCATCACCCTGAAGGCTGTGCAGATCGCCGTCTTCCGCATCGCCGTGGATCTCCTGGTGCTGATCGGCCCAGCCACCCCAGATCCCCAGCTGCAGTGCGTGGTCATACCCCAGGTCCGGCGCATACTTGAGGAAAGCCGTGTATAGCCTTGGGCCATCCTCTTCATCGTCCAGCCCCAGATCATCAACACTAAACCCGGCTTCATCGAGTTCCTCTTCCATGTGCTCATCGATCTCGGCCAATGCCCCGAGTTTCTCCTGCTCTCCCTGAAGGACTTCAACACCGAACAGGGTGTAGTGATCCCAATCCGGCAGCCAGGTCACCTGTACACCGGTATCGCGCAAGCCGTGGTCGCCGAGCAGGTTGAGATAGGCGAGGTTTTGATCGGTGAAATCCCAGTAGTGGGGATGCTGATTGTTCATATAGCCGATATCGGAGAGGAATTTACCCACCTTGACCTTAAACCCGTTCGGCAGCGAACGGGTCTGCAACCAGGCCTCTTCGAGTTCCACATCGCCACCCGATTCGATCGCCAGCAGGGCGGTCGCATCGAAATAGCTATCGACGCTCGCCGAGAAGGCAAGCTCGGCGCTGCGAAAGTTGAATCCCTGTTCGGCACCACTGTGGGAGTGACCATCTTCTTCGTGGCCGTGATCAGCACCATGTGCGTGGCTGATGCCATCAGCCTCGCCAAGCAGTTCGGTGCCTTCGCCATCCACATCGTCGTGGTAGTAATTGCCGTCGAGGATCACCGAGATCTGCGGATTGAAGGCTGAGGCAGAAGTGACCGCACCCTGAGCGCTTCGGCCCTGTGCCGTTTGAGATGCTGTGCCGGGTTGCTTCGCCTTGTCGCCCGTTGTCTCGGCTTTCTGCTCCGCGGCTTCAAGGCGTTGCTCAAGCGCATCGATCTTCTGTTCATACTCGTTTTTCATCTGCTCGATCAGGCGTCTGACTTCGGTCATCTCCGCACTGTCGGCAGCGATGGCCGCGGTAGGCACAACAGTCATCGCCGCAACCGCGGCACCCAGTAACGATCTTTTCATCATCAGTCTCCGGCACTTGGCGTTGGAATCAGCCCCGAAATGCGTGGTGCTAAATAAAGCGAGGCTTTGCGCATATATTGTGACGTTATATTATTGCGTTATGATATAACATTCAATCCCCAATTCCAGGGTACGGCCTCGCTATGAATCAGTCTGCGACAAACCATGACATAGTGGTTTCAACACCGGGAATCAGCCCGACTGTCAGCTTTTCAAAATGAGACGGATTGTCTTGTGTTGCCCGACATAACTATTATGTTATATTATTACAAATAACGACTCGTGCAGCACAAGCCAACACTCCTGCAAGCCGGTGCAAATAGCGATGAGATGAGGAGAAAAGTTGATACAGAAATCCCTGTTGCTGCTGTTATTACTCGTACCGAGCCTAGGCACTGCCGAGCCGCTACGTGTATTCGCCAGCGTGGTGCCGATCCAAACATTCGTGCAAAGAATCGGCGGGGAGCATGTAGACGCCAGGGCGATGGTGCGCCCAGGATTCGATCCTCATACCTACGATCCCACGCCGCAACAGATCAGCGCGCTGGCTGGTACGGCGTTGTATGTGCGCAGCGGTCTGCCCTTCGAAAAGGCCTGGATGGAGAGGGTCCGGTCCGCCAATCCACAGATGCAGGTGCTCGACGCCCGCGAAGGGATCTCGTTGCGCGAAATGGAGGCGCATGGACATGACGAAAACGAAGAGCACGACTCTCATGAGGACGAAGATGATCATGCACAAGATCCTCATGTGTGGACCAGCCCGCCATTGGTGAAACATATGGCCGGCAAGATTCACGACACGCTGATTCAGCTGGCCCCTGACCATGCGGCGGACTTCACCCGCAACCATGATGCCCTATTGGCTGAGTTGGATGCACTGGATGCGGAATTGAATAGACTGCTCGATCCACTGGTGAATCGTAAGTTTATGGTGTTTCACCCGGCCTGGGGCTATTTTGCCGACCACTACAGACTCGTCCAGGTACCGATTGAGCATGAGGGCAAGAGCCCCGGGGCGCGCACCCTGGCCGCCCTGATCGAGCAGGCGAAGCAGGAGAAGATAAAGGTGGTCTTCGTGCAGCCTCAGTTCGATAAGCGCCAGGCACGCCAGGTGGCGCAAGCCATTGGCGGCGTGGTGGTCCCGGTTGATCCATTGGCTGCCGACTATGCCGACAATCTGCGTCGGGTCGGTCAGCAGTTCTCACAGGCACTGCAGCATTGAACCCGCTCATCGATATACAGGCACTGAACTTTTCCTACGGCAGGGTAGCGACCCTGTCCGGCATCGATTTGCAGGTTGCAGAGGGTGAATTTCTCGGCATTGTAGGGCCCAATGCCGGTGGCAAGAGCACACTGCTGAAACTGATTCTCGGCCTGCTGCAGCCCCAATCCGGCAGGCTTGAGGTGCTCGGTCGAACGCCGAGCGCAGCCAGCAGGTTGCTTGGCTATGTACCCCAATACCCGAGTTTCCCCCGTGATTTCCCGATTACCGTGGAACAGGTTGTGCTGTTGGGACGGCTGGGCAATAGGGCGAACCTGTGGCCAGGTCGGGCGTCCAATGCGGATCGGGCAGCAGTCAGACAGGCCCTGGACGAGGTCGAGGCGGGCGCCATCGCCAAACGCCAGATCGGCAGTCTATCAGGCGGCCAACTGCAGCGTGTGTTGTTGGCCCGGGCGTTGGTGGGTGAGCCGCGTATCCTGATCCTCGACGAACCCACCGCCAACATCGATCAGCGTCTCGAAGGTGAGATCTTCGATCTGCTCAAGGCGATCAACGGGCGTATGACCATTCTGGTGGTCTCCCACGACGTGGCCTTCATTTCCCGATACGTGAGCCGGGTTGCCTGTGTCAACAGGACCTTGATCTGCCACCGCACCGAAGCGGTAGACAGCGAAGTGATCCAGGAACTCTACGGGAAGGACGTGCGAATGATCGCCCACGGCCATTGACAGATGAGCGAATTTTTCACCGCACTCACCCAACACGGCTTCCTGCAGACCGCTGTTGCCACGGCACTGCTGGCCAGCATCGGCTGCGGGGTGATGGGCACCTATGTGGTGGTCAAGCGCATCGCTTTTCTCGCCGGCGGTATCGCCCATTCGGTACTCGGCGGCATGGGCGCGGCTGTCTATTTTGGTTTTGAGCCGCTGCACGGCGCCTTGCCTGCCGCGGTGGCGGCTGCACTGCTGATCGGCTGGGTACGATTACATTGGCGCGCCCAAGAGGACACCCTGATCAGCGCATTGTGGGCGATCGGCATGGCGATCGGTGTCATCTTCATTGCCAAGTCACCCGGTTATCAGGCCGATCTGATGAGCTACCTGTTCGGCAATATCCTGCTGGTACCACGGGAGAGCCTGTGGTTCATGATCGGCTTGGACCTGCTCCTGCTGACGATTGTCGCGATCTATCACCGCCAGTTCCTTGCCGTGGTGTTCGATGAGGAGTTCGCCCGCTTGCGCGGTGTGCCGGTTGGTTTCTTCTATCTGCTGCTGCTGGTTTTGGTCGCGGTCACGGTGGTGTTGTTGATCCAGGTTGTGGGCCTGATTCTGGTGTTGGCGCTGCTGACCCTGCCTGCTGCAGTGGCAGGCCACTATGTGCATTCACTGGGTCGCATGATGCTGATTGCAACCGTACTGGGGTCGCTGCTCAGCGTAACCGGCCTGGCACTTTCATACGGCCCCGATCTGCCGGCCGGTCCAACCATCATCCTGCTTGCGGGCGGGGTCTATGTCTTATCCGCGATACTGATGCAATTCTTAGGTCGCCGTCGTGCACAACAGGCCGCCGTGCAAGGTGCGAGGCAAGGAGAATCTGGTGAATAACAAAGTCCTTCCCCAAATATTGAAACAAGCTGAGGAGCTGTGCCGTGAGCGCGGCGTGCGGCTGACCGAACAACGCAAGACCGTTCTCGAGCTGCTGTGCATATCGGACAAACCACTTAGTGCGTACGAGTTATTGGAGCGGATGCGCGGCGTGGTGAAGAATCCTGTGCCACCGACAGTCTACCGCGCTTTGGACTTTCTGCTCGAGCAGGGTTTGGTGCACAAACTCGAGAGCCTGCATGCCTATGTGGGCTGTACCCATCCGGATCATCCCCACGCCAGCCAGTTCCTGATTTGTGATGACTGCGGTGAGGTAGCAGAGGTCGAAGACTCCAGTGTGGCCAAGAGCCTGAAAGCGGCCGGCAAGGCGGTCGGTTTCCGTACCAAGCGTCCAGTCGTCGAATTACTGGGAACCTGTGCCCAGTGCGTGGCAAAGCAAGACGATACAACCTGAGCCGCACACCCAGCAAATTCTTTTCACGGTTTGACTGAACAAGGAGATACCCCGTTATGCGTCTGCAACAGATCACTTTGGCTTGCTCGCTGCTGACGCCTCTGGCGCTTATTACGCCCGGGGCAGTTGCGGATGACAAGCATGAGCACGAACATCGTCAGCAGGAGGCTCACGTGCACGGCATCGCCGCCCTCAACCTGGCCCTCGAGGGCGAGGAGGTGCACCTCGAACTCGATAGTCCGGCTGCGAATATGGTCGGCTTTGAACACGCCCCATCGTCCGAGGCCGACCATCGGGCTCTGGACAAGGCCGTGGCCGCGTTGAAAAATGGCGATCAACTGTTCCGTTTCAACAAAGAAGCCGGCTGCCGAATGGAAAAAGCGATGGTCACTTCTGCATTGCTCAAGGAAGAAGATCACAACCATGACGGTAAGCATGCGGATGATCACGATACCCACTCGGACATAGAGGCCGTCTATCATTTCGAGTGTGATCAACCCGCCAAGCTAACACGGCTGACTGTCGAACTGTTCGAAGCCTTTCCGGCTACGGAAAAGCTCAACGTTCAATACGTCATCGAAAACAAGCAAGGCGCAATAGAACTTACCATCAAGGATCATGTTGTTAACTTTTGAGACAGTGACTGGTTTTTGAATCCGATACAAACACCCGTGGGCAACGGATCCAGCTCATGCACTAGGAGCGATTATTGATTATTGAGGTTAGCAATCTGGCATTTCGCTGGCAGCCGCGGGCAGCAACTGTCTTATCTATAGATTCCCTGCAGGTAAGCCCAGGTGAATGCCTCTTCATCAAGGGGCCGAGCGGCAGTGGCAAGAGCACCTTGTTGAGCCTGCTCTCGGGTGTGACCACGGCCAACGCGGGAATAGTGCGTGTCATGGACCAGCTGTTGGATCAACTCAGCAGTGTCCAGCGGGACCACTTTCGGGCTGACCATATCGGCTACATCTTCCAGATGTTCAACCTCATCCCCTATCTCTCGGTGGTCGACAATGTCATCTTGCCGTGCCGCTTCTCGGCACGCCGCCGGGCCAATGCGTTGTCACGCGGTAACAGCCTGGAGTCTGAAGCGAAACGGCTGCTGCAACATCTCGACATGGACCATCCTGATCTCCATCGTCGGGCCGTGGCGACACTCAGTGTCGGCCAGCAACAGCGGGTGGCAGCCGCCCGCGCCCTGATGGGCTCGCCGGAACTGTTGATTGCAGACGAACCAACCTCCTCCCTCGACTCGAATCGAC
>JBEVVR010000018.1:77675-80588 GCA_040507035.1 Candidatus Thiodiazotropha sp. | reverse complement strand
AAGACGTCGAGAAGCACTACACCTTCGAATAGTCACCCGCCTGCCTGATGAGCAAAGCCGCCAAAGCCCAGCAGCACACGCCGATGATGCAGCAGTATCTGCGCATCAAGGGAGAGCACCCCGATATGCTGGTCTTCTACCGCATGGGGGATTTCTACGAGCTCTTCTATGGCGACGCGGAGAAAGCGGCGCGGCTGCTCGATATCACCCTCACCAAGCGCGGCCAGTCGGCGGGCAAGCCGATTCCCATGGCGGGGGTACCCTATCACGCGGCAGAGGGCTACCTGGCACGCCTGGTGAAACAGGGGGAGTCGGTGGCGATCTGCGAGCAGATCGGCGACCCGGCCGCCAGCAAGGGGCCGGTGGAGCGCAAGGTGGTGCGCATCGTCACCCCGGGCACCCTCACCGATGAGGCGTTGCTGGAAGAGCGGCGGGAGAACCTGCTGGCGGCGATCAACGAAACCGACAACGGCTATGGCCTGGCGGCCCTCGATCTGGCCAGCGGCCGATTCACCATCCAGCAGCTTAACGGCCTCGAGGCCCTGAGCGGCGAGTTGGAACGCCTCAGCCCGGCGGAGATTCTACTCGACGAGGACTCAAATCTCCCGGAAACCCTCGCTCTGCTCAAAGGCGTGACCCGACGACCGGCCTGGCACTTCGATCTCGACTCCGCAGAGCGGCTGCTGAGCAAGCAGTTCGGCACCCGGGACCTGGGGGGATTCGGTTGCCAGGATACCCCCCTTGCGGTGGCCGCTGCTGGCTGCCTGCTGCAGTATGTGGAGGAGACCCAGTTCGGCACCCTGCCCCATATTCGCGGCCTGCGGGTGGAGCATCGGGAGCAGAACGTGATCATCGATGCGGCGACCCGGCGCAACCTGGAGCTGGTCCACTCCCTCTCCAACCAGCCCCAGCATACCCTGGCGGGGATCCTGGATCGCACCGTCACTGCCATGGGAAGCCGCATGCTACGGCGCTGGATCAGTCAACCATTGCGGGATAGAGAGGCAGTTGCGCAACGTCATACAACGATCGAGGCCCTGCTGGCATCGCACCTCTATAGCGAACTACAGGAGATCCTTCAGGGAATCGGCGACATCGAACGCATCCTTGCCCGGGTGGCCCTGAAGAGCGCCCGCCCCAGGGATCTCGCCAGGCTGCGGGAGGCCCTGGGTGCTCTGCCCCAACTGCAACCCCTGTTGGCGCAGCTCGACAGCCCCTTGTCACCCGTCCTGTCACAACAGATTGGTGAACACCCAACCCTCCACCAGCTGCTGCAAGGTGCCATCATCGAGCAACCGCCAATGCTGATCCGAGACGGCGGGGTTATCGCCGAGGGTTATGACAGCGAGCTCGATGAGCTGCGCGCCCTCTCCCAGAACGCCGACCAGTTTCTCCTCGACCTGGAGAGCCGGGAGCGGGAGCGCACCGGCATCGCCACCCTCAAGGTGAGCTACAACCGGGTCCACGGCTACTATATCGAGATCAGCCGTGGCCAGTCCGACAAGGCCCCGGATGACTATATCCGCCGCCAGACCCTGAAGGGGGCGGAACGCTTCATCACCCCGGAGCTGAAGAAGTTCGAGGATCAGGTGCTGAGCGCCCGGGAACGTGCCCTGGCCCGGGAGAAGTATCTCTACGAGCAGCTGCTGGAACAGCTCTGCGAAAGCCTGGCCCCCCTGCAACAGTGCGCCGAGGGGCTGGCCCAGCTCGATGTGCTCTGCAACCTGGGGGAGCGGGCACAAGCACTCAACCTGGTCTGCCCGCAGCTTGTGGACGAACCCGGTGTTGAGATTACCGACGGCCGCCACCCGGTGGTGGAACAGGTGAGCAGCGAACCCTTCGTCGCCAACTCGGTCAGCCTCGACGACAGCCAGCGGATGCTGATCATCACCGGCCCCAACATGGGCGGCAAGTCGACCTTCATGCGCCAGATCGCCATTATTGTTTTGCTTGCCTACAGCGGCAGCTTCGTCCCCGCCGCCACAGCGCGGATCGGTCCCATCGACCGCATCTTCTCCCGCATCGGCGCCTCAGACGACCTCGCCGGGGGGCGCTCCACCTTCATGGTGGAGATGGAGGAGACCGCCAATATCCTGCACAACGCCACGGCCCAGAGCCTGGTGCTGATGGACGAGATCGGCCGCGGCACCTCCACCTTCGACGGCCTCTCCCTGGCCTGGTCCTGTGCGGTGGAGCTAGCCACCTGCCTCAAGGCCTACACCCTCTTCGCCACCCACTACTTCGAACTCACCACCCTACCGGAGGAGTATCCCGGGATCGGCAACCTGCATCTGGATGCGGTGGAACACGGCGACTCCATCGTCTTCCTGCATGCGGTACGGGAGGGCCCGGCCAACCAGAGCTACGGCCTCCAGGTGGCCACCCTGGCCGGGGTGCCAAAGGAGGTGATAGTACGGGCTCGGCAGCGTCTGCGGGAACTGGAGGCGAGTGCCCAACGCCATGCCGAGCAGCAGCAGAGCCAACTCCCCCTGTTCGATGCCGAGCCGCCCTGCCCCGAGGCATCGGAGGTGGAACAGCTGCTGCAGGAGATCGAGCCGGATGAGCTAAGCCCTAGAGAAGCGCTGGAAGCGCTCTATCGATTAAAAGAAAAAGTTGAAGAATAATTTTGAATTGTGAATTGTGAATTTTGAATTGACGTGCTCGCTGTGCTCACGGGTTTTTTTACATTCATACCCACTGCTGTCCCATTAAATACATTCAATAGGGAGTGGGAGTTAATGGGACAGCAGTGATTCATACAAAACAGGTTGTGTGCGCAGCACACACCACAATTCAAAATTAATAATTCAAAATTCAAAAAACCGGAGGTTTTTTATGTCCGATCACGTTTACAAAAAGATCCAACTGGTAGGCTCGTCCCAAACCAGCACCGACGATGCCATACGCAATGCC
>JBEVVR010000018.1:0-77575 GCA_040507035.1 Candidatus Thiodiazotropha sp. | reverse complement strand
CCGGAGGTTTTTTATGTCCGATCACGTTTACAAAAAGATCCAACTGGTAGGCTCGTCCCAAACCAGCACCGACGATGCCATACGCAATGCCATTGCCCGTGCCGGCGAGACCATCGATCACATGAACTGGTTCGAGGTGGTAGAGACTCGAGGCCATATTGAAAACGGCCAGGTAGCCCATTGGCAGGTCACCATCAATATCGGCTTTCGTTTGAAGGATTGATCAGCTAACGAATTCCAGGGAGAGTTGACCCAGATCGATGCGGTCGCCGTTTTGCAACTCCACGCCCCCGGCCTTGATCGGCTCGCCGTTGATCCTGGGTGGTTGATCTCCCCCCACCTTGAGCAGAAAAAAACCGCTTTGGCGCTGGTTTATCAACACCAGATCGCCACCGGGGTTGCCGACACTGAAGAATGCCCGGTCGATAACCTTCTCCTCACCCATATTATCGCCGCTGAGGAAACGGACCCTGGGTTGATGCGCCGCGGGTGATCCGCTATCCGTGTCCACATCAGCTCCGGCGGTCCGCACCGCTACCGCATCCTCTTGGAAGGCGGCCGATGTTGCCCTCACCGGTGGTGTCGAGGCATGATCGGAAGCCGCAGCTTGCGGGATCTCCCGGTCTTGCGGTCGCATCACAACCGTACGGTCGGGATCATCCTCATCTTGCGGTGCCTGTTGCGAGATGAATCGTAGATGGTATTTACCGACTTCGATCAGATCACCATGTTTCAAAAAACGCTTGGTTACCAGGTTACCATTCACCCGGGTACCGTTGGTGCTCTTCTCATCCTCGATGGAGTATCCATTGAACACCTTGCGCATGGTGGCATGGTGGCGGCTGACTGAACGATCCTTGAGACAGATTCCGCAAGTCTCGTCGCGCCCGATCACCATATGCTTATCGACCAGCGGAAACTCTTGTGGTGACTCTTCGCCTCCCATTACAACGAGTTTTTCCATAGAGCTTGTTACCCGAATACCAAAATTAACTTAACTGTCGCTCGCGGTTACACGAACTAAAATCACGGAGATGTTATCCATACCCCCCATTCTACAGGCAAAATCGACCAATTCATCGGCCTGCTGCATCAGATCCAGATTTAGGTTCTCAAGGATACTTTGGATTTCGTCATCCGTCACCATACCAGTGAGACCGTCGGAGCAGAAGAGATAGATATCACCGATTTCGATTTCTGTCTCCGACAGGTCGATATCCAGCACCTCTTCCGAGCCGATTGCCCTGGAGAGTATGTTGGTGGGCACCCCGGCCATAAGTGCCTCTTCCATGTTAGCAAAATCCCCAAAATCAACCATCTCCTGAATCATGGTATGGTCTTTGGTGATCTGCCTGAAGGCCCCGCTACGCAGGCGATAGAGTCTGGAATCGCCGACATGGGCGTGGAGCAGGCTCTGCGCAGAGAAGAATCCGACAACCAAGGTGGTCCCCATTCCATTATATTCGGGTACCTGTTGCGAGAGTTCCATAATCGCCTGATTTACGCCTTGGATGGCATTCAGCAGATCCTCTCTCCCTAACGGTTTGTCACTATCACCGCCAGTCAAATGACCCATCATCATTTCAACGGCAAGGCTGCTGGCAACTTCTCCGGCGTTGGCGCCTCCCATGCCATCCGCAAGTATCAATAAACCCGCTTCAGGATCACCACCAATGGCGTCTTCATTTTGCTCCCGTACCACGCCTCTGTCGGTACGCATTGCTACGTCTAATTTCAAGCTGACTCCCAATAAAAGAGTAGTTCAGGCTTTACAGATGACTTATCCACTGAATGGATATCCCCTATCGAAGCGGAAAATTGCGGTATTCAGGATTACCGCTTCGCCGACTGTTCTGACTCCAGTTTCTCTAAAATAGCACTCATGCGTTGAGCCGGTATATATCCAGGCAGCATGTCCCCACTCTGAAGAAAAATCGCCGGTGTACCGTTCACACCCAGGGTTTTGCCAAGGGCCCAATGCTCCTCGACGGGACTGGCGCACTCCTTTTTATCGAGCTTTTCGCCCGCTTTGGAACGGGTCATGGCGTCATTACGATCGTCGGAACAGAGCACGGTCACAGCTTTGTCAAAGGATTCACTACCAACACCCGCCCTGGGATACATCAGATAGCGTACCTTTATACCCAGATCGGTGTACTCCTCTATTTCTCTATGGAGCTTTTGACAATATCCGCAATCGATGTCGGTGAATATGGTAACGGTATGCGCTGTCTTTTCTGGTGCAAAGACCACCATTTTCTCTTCTCCCAACGCCTCGATCGCCTCTGCCTTGGCTTTGGATACCTTGGGGGTGGTCAAGTCTTCCCGAGTATCGATATCGTAGAGATTCCCGCTCAGCAGATACTTGCCGTCAGACGATACGTAATAGAGTTGCGGACCGATCATAACTTCATAGAGTCCGTTCACCTTTGCCGGGACAACACTGGTAATCGATCCCTTTTTGAGTATCTTTTTGACACCCTCACGCACATTCTGAATCTCGGCGTTTTGCCGGGTTGGTTCTGCCACTACCGGAGCGATCAGTAAGAGTGCTGACAATGGCAGTAGCGCGAAGACCCATCTGAGGGCACCTGGTTTATCTGTGTTCATCAATGATTAGTCCCGAAAATTCTGATATTGAAGGGGAAGACCGTAATCGCTATCCCGAATAAGCGTGATGACCTGCTGCAGATCGTCTCGTTTTTTCCCTGTCACCCGGACCTGATCACCCTGAATCTGAGCTTGCACCTTGAGTTTGCTGCTCTTGATCTGCTTGACCATCTTTTTTGCCACATCGCTTTCGATGCCTTGCTTGATGATCACTTGCTGCTTTGCTGCATTTAGACTGGTTTCAGGATCCTTGATATCCATCGCTGCTATATCGACTTTCCGTTTGACCAGTTTTTGGCGCAGAATATCCATCATCTGGTTGAGTTGAAACTCCTGCTCGGCGCGTAGTTGGATCTCGTTCTCATTCTGCTCGAAGGCGGCATCAACACCTTTGAAGTCAAATCTTGTCCCGATCTCCCGGTTGGCCTGGTCGACTGCATTTCTCACCTCTTGCAGATCGACTTCAGAGACGATATCGAAAGACGGCATATTGGCTCCTGATCAATGAATCACTGGGGGTGAGACTCTACCATAACCTGATCCTGCTCACATGCCCTAGTACTGGGTAATTTTACCACTCAGCCCCGGGGATGGTGGGTCGCATGCAGCTGTTTCAACCGTTCCCGGGCCACATGGGTGTAGATCTGGGTGGTGGAGAGATCGCTGTGTCCCAACAGCAACTGCACCACACGCAGATCGGCGCCATGGTTCAGCAGATGGGTTGCAAAGGCGTGACGCAGGGTATGGGGCGATATCGTCTGCTTAATCCCGGCAATCGCCGCATACTTTTTAATCCTGTACCAAAAGGCCTGTCGGGTCATGCCTTGCCCGCGCCGGGTGGGAAAGAGATGGGAACAGACCCTGCTCCCGAGAATTTCCAGCCGTCCACCGCGGTAGAAACGCTCGACCCACCCTTGGGCCTCATCGCCCATAGGCACCAGGCGCTCCTTACCGCCCTTGCCGACGATACGCATCACACCTTGGGTCAGATTCACCTGCTCCGGGCGCAGATCCACCAGTTCCGAAACCCGCAATCCGGACGCGTAGAGCACCTCGAGCATGGTTCGATCCCGCACACCCTCGGCATCATCGAGATCCGGCGCTTTCAACAGTGCCTCGACTTCGCCCTCCGAAAGCGACTTGGGCAAGGGCCTGCCCAACTTGGGTGAAGCGATGCGCAGGCTCGGATCGCTGTTGAGCCAGCCTTCGCGCAAACTGTGTTGATAGAACTGACGAATGCAGGAGAGCAGACGCGCTGTGGAACGGGGCTTGCGGCCCTGCTTCACCAGGTCGGCCAGATAGGATTGCAGGTCGGCGCGCTTGGCCTGCAACAGGCCGTATCCCCGCTTGCCGTGCAGCCAATCCGCCAGCTTGGCCAAGTCGGATTGGTAGGCAGAGAGTGTGTTGCGACTTAAACCTCGCTCCATCCACAAGGCATCTGAAAAGGTCTCGATGAGTGAACTATCCTCACCGCCATCCTTCACAACACACCCTCATGGTGCAACAGCCAGCGCTTGATCTCGAGCTTCTCTCCGCCCCGCTCACCGGCGAATCCACCGAGACCGGTGGTTGCAACTACCCGGTGGCAAGGCACTATCAAAGGGCACGGATTTCTACGGCAGGCATTTCCCACTGCCCTGGCACCGCTACCTATCTTCTCTGCGAGTTCGCCATAGGTCATGGTTCTGCCGCAGGGTATCTGCTGTAACCTATTCCATACACGCCGTTGAAACGGCGTTCCGTCAAGCTGGAGTTGCAGGTCAAAGGCCCTTCGCGGATCCCGCAGATAGGCTTGAATGGCATCGATTACCCGAGTCAGACCAGGGGTCTTTTCCTGATACTCCCGCTGCACCCCAGCCAGGTAATCGATCTTCTCTACCCTATCATCGAACATGGCGATGCCGATTGTAGCAAAAGGGAAGCTAATGACGGCCTGATAGGGTTGATTTGAGATGCTCATGATCCGCGTTTCCTGGTCTGGTTGGTTAAAATCGGAAGTTGACAGCTTTAACAGAAGAATATTTCGCCAAGTGTGTAAAAGCCACACCCAAATTATGTCCACAGTTCCTGTGGATAACTTTGTTAGTAAGCTGAAGGAACTGAGCTAGAACCCTTGATCTTGTTAACCTCTTTTTAGATTGTGTAATTTCTATACAATTCATATAATACTTTATTATTCAGTAATTTAACAGCTCTAGTAAATGTGCGACATAAGGAGTTCCCTTTAACTTGCCAATCTAGCCTGACAGAGTGTTCCACTGTGTATAAAAGCTATTGACAGTTGCTTTCATCCATGGTCTAGGAGGAGCCGATCTGGAGCAAGAACAGAGATCCATCATAGCCCTGAATTGAGGTTGATTTCACCGCGCTACTGATTTGCCAATGATGATATTATTCAATTGATGAACCCCAACGAAGCCCCATTTTGGATCACTACCCCCCTCGAGTCCATGTCCCCAGATATGTGGGAGTCTCTCTGCGATGGCTGCGCAAAATGCTGTCTGCAAAAGGTTGAGGATGAAGATACCAGGGAGATCTTCTATACCAATATAGTCTGTGATCTTCTGGATCTCGATCTCTGTCGTTGCAAACACTACCGGGAACGCTCGAAACGGGTACCCAATTGCATCACCCTCAAGCCACAAGACCTGGCCGACCCCTACTGGCTACCACAGACCTGCGCCTATCGTCTGCTTGCGGAGGGTAAACCCCTGCCTGAATGGCATCCATTGATTTCAGGAGACTACAAGAGTGTTGAGAAAGCGGGCCACTCCATCCGCGGCAAGGTGGTCAGGGAGTCCGAGGCGGACGATTGGGAGCATCATCTGATCGACTGGATTTAGCAGCAACCAGACCAAGATAAGAAAGTCCGCAAATGAACGCTAATAAACGCAAATTAAGAATATTTTCTCTAAATACATAGGCTTACTTTTTATGACACAATCCTATCCATGCGCTTTCCTAGTCCTTCTGATACGCAAGAGAATCAATGGTGACATCTCACTAACTCAATAGTGTAATTGAATACAAACCTGTAGACATTTGCGTTCATTTGCGTTCATTTGCGGACTAATGATGATTTTCTCCAGGCTTTTAATTAGATCCATTGAATGAACACAATCACAACACTGACCGAGTTCCTCGAGTCCGGCGGGCTCTCCGTCGCCATCTTCGACATGGGAAGGCGGATCGTCCCCATCCCGAGAGAGGCCCTCATCGCCTTTGAACAGACCGATACCGCCTACCCTTTTCCGCTGCAGCAGCAGGCCTGGTTCGCCCTCACCCTGACCGATCCGAAACAGCGGCAGATCGATCCCATGATCTGGTTTTTACGCTTTCCCCTGGATGAGCAGGGCAAGCTGCTGCTGGCGGCACGGGATGAGTTGATGCACCTCCTGGTGGAGAGTCTTGGTGGCAAGCCCCATGCAGAGGGCGTGCAGACGGCACTGGAGAACAACCCCTATGCCTTCCAGCCCAAGCAGGAGCGGTTGGCGCTGTTTCATGCACGCCTGACTCGGGCCTTGAATCAGTCGGCCTCCCGCTTCTACGACCACGCCAGGGCCTACTTCGACGGCGAACTGGGTTGGGAACAGTGGTCGTTTATCGGTTATCAGGGAATTGCCGACCTTGCCGCACGCCTCGATCAAGAGGGCAACACTCCGCGCATTGCCAAAGCCATTCCCTCGCTCCCCGCCGCACCCCTCGAGGTACTCTGTCACGGTCTCGAGAGTGAAATCATCCCCGATTCCATCGCCAAGGCGCTGGCACAACGAGCCCTCGCGTCACTGCAGCTGCCGGAGCCCGAACCCCAAGTCTTGAGTGCCGTGGTGCGCGGGCTGGCGAGGAGTCGATCAGCTGAGATTCGCGATGGTCTGATTCTTAAGCTCCTCGATCATCCTCTCTCTACACGAAGCGACATACTTGCCGCCATTTCGGGACGCGCCTGGGAATCCCTGGAAAATACCTCGTTACGCCAGCGCTTTCTCGAGCAACTGGCGGTAAACGAGGCGGGGCAGGATTTTTTCGATGCTATTTTGAGCGATCTGCTCTATCTACCCACAACACGAGGTGCCATGCAGAGCAGCCTAAGGGATCCCAATCGATCCCCAAGCCTGAATGATGTGATTGGAAAATTCTTCACCCATGTGAGAGGTAACTGACCCGTCACATGTTCTCGATCATGGCATCGCCGAAGGCGGAGCAGCTCAACTCCTGGGGATTATCCATCAGCCTCGCGAAGTCGTAGGTCACGGTCTTCGCGGAGATGGTATCGCCCAGGCTCTTGATGATCAGATCCGCGGCCTCGAACCAACCCATGTGACGCAGCATCATCTCCGCTGAGAGAATCAGCGAACCGGGATTCACCTTGTCTTGTCCGGCATACTTCGGCGCGGTGCCATGGGTGGCCTCGAACATGGCCACGGTATCGGAGAGATTGGCCCCCGGGGCTATGCCGATACCGCCCACCTGGGCCGCCAGGGCGTCGGAGATGTAGTCACCATTGAGGTTCAGGGTCGCAATCACACTGTACTCGGCGGGACGTAACAGGATCTGCTGCAGAAAGGCGTCGGCGATCACATCCTTGACCACGATCTCCTTACCGCTCTTGGGATTGTTAAAGCTACACCAGGGCCCGCCATCCAATTCAACCGCAGCAAACTCCTCCATCGCCAGCTCATAACCCCAGTTCTTGAAGGCACCCTCGGTGAACTTCATGATGTTGCCCTTGTGCACCAGAGTCACCGAATCCCGGTCATTGTCGATGGCATACTGGATCGCCTTCCGTACCAGACGCTTGGTGCCTTCGCTGGAGACGGGTTTGACACCGATGCCGGAGCTGCCCGGAAAACGGATCTTGCTGACCCCCATCTCATGCTGCAGAAAGTCGATGACCCGCTTTGCCTCATCACTGCCCGACTCCCATTCGATTCCGGCGTAGATATCCTCTGAGTTCTCCCTGAAGATCACCATATCGGTCTTTTGCGGCTCTTTCAGGGGACTCGGCGTACCCTCGAAATAGCGTACCGGCCTGAGACAGACATAGAGATCGAGCTGCTGGCGCAATGCCACGTTGAGGGAGCGAATGCCGCCACCCACCGGTGTCGTCAGCGGACCTTTGATGGAGACCACGAACTCCTTGACCGCATCCAGGGTCTCCTGGGGCAGCCAGGTATCGCTATCGTAGACATGGGTTGCCTTCTCGCCGGCGAAGATCTCCATCCAGGCAATCTTCCTCTCCCCGGCGTAGGCCTTCTCCACCGCCGCGTCGATCACTTTCAGCATCACTGGGCTGATATCCACGCCAATGCCATCGCCTTCTATGTAGGGAATTATGGGATTGTTCGGAACGTTCAGCGTCCCTTTGGTGTCAACGCTGATCTTTTCCCCGCTGGAAGGGATCTCTATCTTCTCATATGCCATGGATGTTTCCTGTATATAGGTCGTTCGATTTTTTCAAAAGGTTCAATTGTAGCTGTGTTTTGATGGAGATTTATAGGCCCATCGCCTTTTTAGTCATGTTTTGTACTTAAGATGTACGCATAAAGAGCACTGCAAGAGGTTAATAAATACCTAATTCTGTAGAATATTAATGCTATTGACCGTTCCGATTGAGCCCCCTCAGCACGATTAGAGAGAGGTTATATGACGGCATCCAATCAAAAAACCGGGAAAACTGCTCATGAGAGACGGCTTGCATGTGTAAAATAGTAAAGGGACACAGCGCAGCCATGCGAAACAGCATGGACCGAGTAGGATTTTTACCCCGTAGCAGGACACAACTGGAGTTGAAGCTCCTATACTCCTGATTTCATTGAATGCTTAGAGAAACGGAAGAATAATACAAAACGAATAACTTACACAAATCATGGAAAGGATAGCGAGAGTGGCTACACCAGGAATACCTCATCATATGACATAACATATGTTGCACGGAATAGAGACGGTTTTTTAATTATGCTTACAAAACCTATTCGCGCTGACTCAAGAATGGTGCCTAATCCAACCCGCTATATGAACTTTAACGAAAGCAGAAAGTACAACCTATGACAGGGACGATTTCTCTTGTTTCATAAGGATTTTATTCGTTGGTCGTGAGCTCGTATGAAAAACCCAGAGGTAAAGCGATTAGTGGATTAAGAAGCGTCCGCTTTGAGTTCACTGAGTACCGGCTGACACATACTGCATTATGTTTGAAAAAACATCTCGGAGTATTGCCATCATGTTACGAATTACATCTCTTAATCTAACCGCATGGACCTGTATACTTATTTTACACCTTGCTACTGATTTCTTGGTGCAACCGGCAGCTGCGCAGACACTGGATGTGCGCACGGAGATTGCCGGATTTTTCAAGGACTATCTCGGACGCTCCCTTACCGAGCGGGAACTCGAAGCTACTGTATTGGACTATCAGGCACATTTTGGTAATCCGGATCACTGCAACTCTGCATGCGAGAAGGCGTTACAGTCGCACATTGCCAGTCGTAGCGTTTTAATACAATCTCCAGACACACCAAAAGAGTTACTGCTGCGCCATATCTACTTGAAAAACGCAGTCTTCAATCCACGCAATCAAGGCGGAATTATTCTTAAACTTCTGGCTGAGCCCGACCCTGTTGCATTCGTCGACTACAAGGAACAGAGACTCATGACCAAGCGCGATCTGGAAGCCTTGGTCGCCCTGCTTTATATGTCAAAGAGCGGTAAACTCGGCTTGCCCACGCGACTCGACGCAAGGCAGTTTGCAGAGGCCAAGGCCTTCCTGGCAACCCAGTATGCCGGCAATACCGGGCGCAGACTCCCTATCCTGTTTGTTATCGCCGTAGAACTCTATACCGGCATAGCGCGAGACTGGGAGCGGCTGTCAAAGGCAGATCGCACTGCGACCCTGGTCTACCTCGAGGAGGGAGGCATGAAGCGTGCCCGCAATACCTTACCGGCCCGGCTTTTTCAACAATTCCTGGATATCGATGCAAAGGCGGCCCAGGACATTGCTGACAAACAAGCCCTGGAAGCGTTTTCCACAATCTCCCAACGATTTGACAGACTCAGCGAGTTGAAGGGTCGTGCTGAGGTGATCCACTATTTAGGCGAGATCAGTCGAATGTAGTGCTAGCGCAGGATCCGCCACTGAAACCCTCTATCTTACCGGCCCAACGCTTGCGTTGTGTCTATCCAAGGTGAATGACGCCCAACCGCGAGGATCGATAACGTAAAATGACAAATGGGCAGGCGTGTTGATATACACAGCGAAGACGGCCCTTTCATCATAATCAATGACTCAAGATGTCGTCATAATGCACGCTACAAGAGGTTAACAAATGCCTAATTCTGTAGAATATTTATACGAATGATCTCTACGATTGGGTCTCCTCAGCATGATTACAGGGAGCATGAATGACAGAATCCAATCATAATAGGCCGGGAAAACTCCTCAATTCCCTGCTGACAGAGTGGCAGAAGGCCATTATCGGCAAACCGGAGACCCTGCGCCTGGTGATCATCAGCCTGCTCTGCCGCGGCCATCTGTTGCTGGAGGATCTGCCCGGATTGGGCAAGACAACCCTGGCCAAGACCGTGGCAAAGAGCCTGGACTTGACCTTCAAACGAATTCAATGCACCCCGGATCTGCTACCCGCCGATATCACCGGTATCAACATGTTTGATCAGAAGGCCCAGGCATTCCGCTTCCTCCCCGGCCCGGTCTTTACCAATATTCTGCTCGCCGATGAGATCAACCGTACCTCGCCGCGTACCCAATCCGCCCTTTTGGAGGCGATGGCGGAGCGCACGGTTACCGTTGATCGCAAGACCCGCAAGCTGCCGGCCACCTTCATGGTCATCGCGACCCAGAACCCCATCGAATTCAGCGGTACCTTCCCACTGCCCGAGGCGCAGTTGGATCGTTTCTTCATGCGTGTCTCCCTGGGCTATCCCAAGCTGAATGACGAAACCCGCATCATGCAGATGAACCGGCAAGATGATCCCCTCGAACGGATCAGTGCAAAGATCGACGATAAAATACTGCTCAAGCTGCAACATGCCGTGACCAAGATCGAGATTGAGCAGAAGGTCGTCAACTACATCGCGGCACTTGTCGATGCCACGCGCAAGCATAAGAGGATCCGCCTGGGCGCCAGTCCCCGAGGCTCTATATCCCTGATGAAGGCAGCGCAAGCGAGTGCACTGTTAAATGATGAGAGTTTCGTCACCCCTCAAAGGGTACAAGAACTGGTGGTGCCGGTACTCGCCCATCGTATGCTTTTGCGCAGCAACAGCGACAGTGACGAGAAACTGCTGCAAGAGATACTCGACGCCACACCCGTTCCCGCTATGCCGGGCACAGAGCAGAAGCAGCAGAAAAGAGAATCAGTTTTCGAATTGGCTGATTAGACGAGGATGAAGGAAGAGGTCCTATTCTCCAACCGGCTGCCCCCCGAGTTCGTGGCCTGGTTGCAGCGCTGGTTCAATCTGCACCTGGTGATCTGGCTGCTTTCTCTGGCCTGTTTTATTGCCGCCTGGAATCGGGGCCTGGCCCTACTCTATGGTCTCTCGGCACTCGCTCTCTCGCTGCTGTTGATCTCCCATCTGATGCCCAGATTGCAACTCCGCGGGATTCGTGTGGAGCGCTCTCCCCTTGGCGATCTCACTGCGGGGAGCGATGGAGGACTGGCCTATCGAATCACCTCCCAGGGCCGACGTTACCATCTGCAACTCGTCGATCAACTGCCCTTTGCGGATGCGCAGCAGACGCTGTTTGTCTCGCGCTGCGACGGGGCGATAGAGACCCACGCAATGTTTCATTGTGAACTGCGTGGTCGATTTCTGTTGCAACAGATCACCCTCAGATCCGCCTATCCATTCGGTGTGGTGAATCACAGTCGACAGATTTCAACCGATCCCCTGGAGGTCCTGGTACTGCCACAGGTATACGATCTGCAAGAGATCCCCCTACCCATAACCGCGGATGCCAACAGTGATGGCGATCTGCCGATACCACAATTGGGCGGCCAGGATCAGTTCGCGGCGGTGCGGGAGTATGTCCAGGGCGACAGCCTGCGTTATATCCACTGGCGGGCCTCGGCCCGTCGCCAAGAGCTGGTGGTAAAGGAGTATGAACGCAGCGACCGTCCCGTGCTCTTAGTCGCCCTCGACTGCCGCGCGCTCTTCAATCATGGCGAGGGGGCACGAACCACCTTCGAATACGCCATCTCCATCGCCGCATCCATGATCCACTATGTCAGCCGCCAAGGTATGCAGTCTATTCTGGTGACCGATAACGGCGCCTGGCACGACCGGGTCATTCCGGCCTACTCGGCGGATCTTTACGACGTCTATGCCTTTCTTGCAACCCTGGAGAGCAATGGTTCTCAAAGCAGTGCCGAGTTGATCGAGCAGGCGGTAGTCAAATTCCCCCAAGCCAATCTGATAACGGGTTTCCGTCTCAAGGATGATGGGGTGCTGCCTGCCCTCGCCCCCTATCTGACCCATGTGGATATAGAGATGGATGCGGAGAGTTTTCTCTTTCCCATGCGCAGCGATCAAACCAGTGGTCAGCTTCGACAGGGCAATCGACTCATCTACCCGGTCAACGCCCTGACTTCGTTGCAGGAGCTGTTTCAATGAAGCTCGCATCGCTCAAGGTCGTCTACTGGTACAGCATGGTCTCTGCTGTCGCGGCCGGTGCCGTGTTGTTCGCCTACCTGGGATTTCTGGGGGCGCTCCTGGGTTCCATCCTGATGATGCCACTGACCCACTTCATCCTGGTCCTCGTGGCACGTGTCGATGAGGAGAACAACCCCTATCTGAAGACCTCGGAGCAGATCGCGGCAATGGGCATAGTCTTCTTTCTACCCATGATCATCCTCTATGGCATCCTGCCGGCGCTGTTGGTATTCATAGGATTCGCCCACCTTGCGCTGCTGTTTCAAACCCATGACTACCGTCGCCTCTACATGGGGCTCGCGGTCGGTTTCACCGCCCTGATCGCCGGCGCGGTGGAATCGAAGTCAGGCGTCTATCTGTTCTTTTTTCTCGCCTATGCGGTAACCATCAGCATCACCCTGGGCTATGCCTATATCGAGCCACTGAGCAACAACCGCTCCAAATGGAGCCCCCTCGATCAGCTGCGCGCCGCCGCCTGGTTGATCGGCGTCGCCATAGTGATCTATCTCATCGTACCCCGCTTTCCCGCTGGTAACCTTGGTGCGATTCCAGGCTCGGATCACTTCTATGAAAGCCAGGAATGGGAGCAGGAGGCGAAACAGGATCAAGGCAATGGCGCAGATGAGGATCCTGCCAAATCACTGCTCCAGGAGCTGGCCGACAACTTTGACAGTGAGGGTTCGAACCGCACTCCCGATCGATCCGCGGAGAGATCATCCAGCGAGTCGCCTTTCCGGTATCGCGGATTCGACTACGAAATGGATATAGATAATCCGGACCGTGATGGCGACCGCTTCAGCAATGCGATCGTGGCCCATGTACGCGCCGATCGCCCCCTCTATCTGCGTGCACGCATCTTCGATCGTTTTGATGGTCTGCGTTGGTACAGCTCAGCACTACAGTTGAACAAACTTAAGCTCTCCCGCGGAGAGATTGAACTACAGCCTGCGACCTTAAGATCAGCAAAGCACAAGACAGAACGCTACGAGGTCTTCATTGAGCGCGATCTGGGTGACTACATCCCCGCAGCCGCGGTACCGGTGAAGGTCAACTTTCCCGCCACCGTGATGGGGGTGGATGCCTTCGGTCAACTGCACTCACCGGGAACATTGAAAAGCGGTACCGCCTATGCAGCGGAATCGCTGCGTACCTATCATAAAGGAAGAACATTTGCAGAAACTGACTATGTGGAATTACCCAACTTCACCCAGTTGCCAAAGGATCTCGATCCACGCATCATCGAATTGTCAAAAGGAGTGGCTGAACCCTACGACAACCAGTTTGCCAAGGCAATCGCGTTGGAACAGTTTCTGCGCAACAACTACGACTACGATTTCGACTCTATCTTCACATCACAACAACACACGCCTTTAAGCCGGTTTTTGTTTGAGACCAAAAAAGGGCATTGTGAATATTTTGCCAGCGCCCTTGCCATTATGTTGCGCACCCAGGGCATCCCTTCGCGCCTGGTTACCGGATTCTCCGCCACCAACCAGAATCCCCTGACCGGTTATTACGATATCTACGCCTTGGACGGACATGCCTGGGTAGAGGCCTATGTAGATGAGATCGGCTGGCTCGAGCTGGAGCCAACTGCTTACTACGACGGCCCTGCTGTCGATAATGAAACCCTCTCCGCCGATCAGATCAACGACTATGTGGAGCGCCAATTGCGGCTGCAGGATGCGATGGGGGACAGTGAGTTCAGCCTGGAGATGATCATGACCGCACTCTGGCAGGCGGGCTATATCATCATCACCTGGGTGGGTGGTTATCTAAAACTCTTCTTTATCAATACCTGGCCCTGGCTCACCGGCATCGGTGCCATCCTATTATGCGCCTGGATGCTTTGGCCACAGGTCGCTCCAAGGTGGTATGCCTACCAGATCAGGCGCCGCCTGCTCTCTGCAAAAGTCGTATCCACCGATGAGGCGGTTGCCAACCATCTACAGGCAATCGATGATCTGTTACGCAATGCGGGCTACCACAGACCCGCCGGACTGACCATCGAGAAATTGCTCGACAGATTGATGGCACTTGAGATCCCGCTGCGGGCCGACGACATCTCTCACGAGTTCAATCATCTCAACTACTCTGATCACAAGATCGAGGTCGATCTGGCGCACTACAGTCAGCTCTTCGACAGCCTCTATGCACTGGGCCATCCCATGCTGAGACAACGCATCAACGACATGCAGTGACCTTCGAGGGCCTGGTTGTTTGATACCGATCTTAGGCTCCTTCCCCCCTTACATTCTGTTGTCTTTCGAACTGAGAAAGCAGTTATAATCATCTGCCTAGCAGTAAAAAACAACAACTCCTTCGACAACAGCATGGGGGATATCGACATGCTTGGTTGTGGATTTCGTTCTCTCGGCACGATTCTGATCGCCACCCTGCTTCTCGGCTGCGACAAGCCACCGCCAGCCGACACCAAGAGCGTGGTACGCCCGGTAAAGAGCTTTGTCGTCGAGCAGGCCGGCTCTTCCGATATCCGTTCATTCCCCGCTCGAATCGATGCCGGCAGAAAGGCGGAACTCTCCTTCAGGGTCGCAGGCAAGGTTACCCAGCTCTCGGTGAAAGAGGGTGATCATGTGGAGAAGGGTCAACCGATCGCCTCCCTGGACATCACCGATTACAAGATTGCCTATAACAACCGCAAGGCAAATTTCGACAAATCAGAAAAGGACTATGCCCGCGCCCGGGAGCTGGTGAAAAAGGGGCATATTTCGAAAATGGATTACGATCGCATTGAAGCAGAGTTCAAAAGCGCAACATCCGCCTTGGAATCCGCCCAGCAGGATCTCAATTACACCAAGCTGAGCGCCCCGTTCAAAGGGATCATCGCCAGGCGCCATATCGAAAATTTCGAGGAGGTACAAGCCAAGCAGGTGATCCTGGATCTGCAGAATATCTCTGAGTTAGAAGTTAAATTCGATGTGCCGGAGAGCCAGCTTCGTGAACTCCAGCCGGACAGGGAGTCACCGGAAACCAGACGCAATCAGATCCCGGTCAGGGTCAGCTTCTCCGATCTGCCGGGTAAATCCTATCCCCTCACCTTTCGTGAGGTCAGCACCAAGGCCGATGCCAAAACCCAGACCTTTCAGGTGACCTATACCATGCCCCAGGTTGACGATGTCACCATATTGCCGGGCATGACCGCCACCGCGACTGTCGACTTGAGTGGTTTTCTCAACAAAAGCCAGCGTCACCTGGTCCCGGCAACGGCGGTTGTCGGCGATAGCAATCTAGAGCCCAGGGCCTGGGTGATCGACGAACAGAGCATGACGGTCAAATCCCGCAAGGTGAAAATCGGCCGACTCCTGGGAAGCCGGATTGAGATTCTGCAAGGCCTCAAACCGGGTGAGCGCATCGTCACCGCCGGCACCCCCTTCTTGCTTGAGGATATGGAAGTCAGGCTGCTGCCTGAGCGGGAACAGGCGGAGCCCCGCATTCAGGACCTGGAAAATAAGTGAAACCTGATCAGCTCACAACCGCAATGAGGGACGCGGGATGAATATCGGCGAATACTCGGTGCGCACACCGGTGATCTCCTGGTTGTTGGTGATCATCATGCTGAGCGGCGGTCTATGGGCATTCGAGCGCATCGGCAAGTTGGAAGACCCCGCCTTCACCATCAAGATGGCGAAGATCATCACCTACTATCCCGGCGCATCCGCGAAGCAGGTTCAGGATGAGGTCACCTACCATGTGGAGGATGCCATCCAACGCATGGAGCAGGTGAAACAGATCAAGATGTCGGTATCCAGGCCGGGGGTATCCGATATTCAGATCGAATTCAAAGACAAGTACCGTGCCGACGACTTTCCCAATATCTATGATGAGTTGCGACGCAAAATCGCCGATATGAAGGGCAAGCTACCCCCCGGGGCGCAGAGTCCGATCGTGATCGATGACTTTGGCGATGTCTTCGGCGTCTATCTGGCGCTCACCGGGGAAGGCTACAGCTGGCGCGATCTGTGGGATTTTGCCGATGCCCTTAAACGTCAGTTGGTACTGGTGCCCGGCGTTCGCAAGATCTCCATTGGCGGGGCGCAAAAGGAGGTGGTGTATGTGGATATCTCCCGTGCCCAATTGGGCGAACTGGGAATATCACCGAACCAGATATCACAGATCCTGGAATCACAGAATGTGGTGGTCACCGCGGGTAATGCCAGTGCGGGCAACGAGTATCTGCGCATCGAACCCAGCGGGGAGTTCCAATCGGTGAAGGCGATCGGCGACGTGTTGATCGGTTCCGAGGAGAAGAAACTGGTCTACCTCAAGGATATCGCCGAGATCAGCCGTGCCTACGAGGAAGTCCCCAGCCAGATGTACTATGTCGACGGCAAGCCGGCATTGACCCTGGGCATCTCCATGCAGGCCGGGGAGAATGTGGTCGCAGTGGGTGAGACCCTGCGGCAGCGGGTAATGGAACTCATCCCCACGATTCCATTAGGCATGGATCTGGTCGAGATCTACAACCAACCCGCCGAGGTGGAAAAATCGGTCGGCGGTTTCATCGTCAGTGTTGGCCAGGCAGTGGCTATCGTGATTGTGGTACTGCTGCTGTTCATGGGGTTGCGGGTAGGCTTTATCATCGGTGCTGTATTGCTGATCACCGTCGCCGGCACCCTCTTCATCATGCATCTGGAAGGGATTGAGCTGCAGCGCATCTCTCTGGGTGCACTGGTGATTGCCCTGGGCATGCTGGTGGACAACGCCATCGTGGTGGCCGAGGGTATGCTGGTGCGTATCCAGGGCGGCATGCGGGCGGCGGATGCGGCACGGGAGACGGTAGGCAAGACCATCTGGGCCCTGCTGGGCGGTACCGTGATCGGCATCCTGGCTTTCTCCGCCATCGGCCTCTCACCGGACAGCACCGGCGAATTCACCAATTCCCTGTTCTGGGTGATCCTCTACTCCCTTTTGCTCTCCTGGATAACCGCCATCTCCACCACCCCCCTGCTTTGTGCCCTATTGCTGAAACCGGGACAGTCGGGGGGCGACAAAGCCAAGGACCCCTACGGTGGCGCAATCTTCACCCTCTTTCGCGGCATTGTGGATCGCGCCATTCGTCTGCGCTGGATCACTGTGACGATAGTTGTCTCTCTCTTCATCCTGGCGGTATTCGGCTTTGGCAGTGTCAAACAGGCCTTCTTCCCGGCCTCCAACACACCCCTCTTTTTTGTCGATATCTGGGAGATCGAGGGGACCGATATCAGGAAGACCCGGGAAGACACCCTGAGCGTGGATGCCTTTATCCGCGAGCAGGAGGGTGTGATGCAGACCAGCACCGCCATCGGCGGACCCCATCAGCGCTATACCCTGGTTTACGATCCGCGGGAGACATCACCCGCCTATGCCCAGATCATCGTCAAGACCGACACTCTGGAGCGTATCCCGGAGATCTGGAACAAGGTCGAGGTCTATATGCGAGAGCAGCTCCCCTGGACCGATCCGATAATCAAATCGATGCGTATCGGCCCCGGCAGGGACAGTAAGATCGAAGCGCGTTTTCATGGGCCTGATCCTGCCGTATTGCGGGGGCTGTCGCTTCAGGCCCAGGCACTCATGCATGCCGATCCCAGATCGAAGGACGTACGAGACGACTGGCGCCAAGCGGTGAAATTGATTCGACCGATCTTCAATGAACAGGTGGGCAGGCAGCTGGGCATCACCCGGGAGCATCTGGCAACCGCACTGCAGTACGCCTATGACGGTACCCCGGTGGGACGTTACCGCGACGGCATACGGATCCTGCCGATACTGATGCGCGCCCCCGAGGTGGAGCGCAAGGATCCCGGAAACCTGCAGAACGTCACAATCTGGAGTCCGGCTCTGAACCAGTCGGTGGCAGCCGCCCAGGTGATCAGCGGTTATGAAACCCTGTTCGAGAACACCCTCATACGCTCCCGTGACCGTAACCAGACAATCATCGCCTCCTGCAACTCTGTTGAGGAGCTGGCCACGCCCCTGTTTAACCAATTGAAGCCAAAGATCGAGGCGATACCCCTGCCGCCGGGTTACAGTTTCTCATGGGGGGGTGAATACGAGGATTCGGCCAATGCCCAAGGGGGATTGATGAGCTCGTTACCGGTCGGCTTTCTACTCATGATCCTGGTAACGATCCTGCTGTTTGGTAAGGTGCGTCAACCACTGTTGATCTGGTTGACAGTGCCCCTGGCCGCGATCGGAATCACCGCCGGGCTGCTGGTGTTTGACGGCGCCTTCGATTTTATGTCCCTGCTTGGAGCGCTCTCATTGATCGGCCTTTTGATCAAGAACGCCATCGTCCTCATCGACGAGATCGATCAGCAGAGCGCGGGGGGGAAAGATGCCTACAACGCAATCCTCGACTCAACCGTCAGTCGTCTGCGTCCGGTGGTGCTCGCCGCGGCCACCACCATCCTGGGACTGATTCCGCTGCTGCAGGATGTCTTTTTCGTCAACATGTCGCTGACCATCATGGCGGGACTCGGCTTTGCCACCCTGCTTACCCTGCTGATTGTACCCACTCTTTACGCCATGCTGTTCAGGGTAAGACCACCTGGCTGATGGCAATGAGTATCACCACATAAGCGTCTATCAGTGGTAGCGAAATCCCATAGTCGCTGTAGGTAAGGGTCAGGTCGCGGCAATATATATCATTAAGTTCTCACGTCTCCCTATCTACAACTGAAATGGGGCGGCTTAAGTTCATGCCAGCCTCGTTTGGCCAAGTGCTCTGCTGCGACAAGCCACACCCTACCAATAGGCGAAATGTAGGGTACGGCTTGCCGCACCATTTAACCAAGGGAAAACAACATAAATTGTGGAAAATTCACACTAAAAAATCTCACAATCTCATATAGACTTTGTATTGAGCATACCAATCACCGTCGAAGATAAAAGTGTTGGGCTGACAGATACCAACAAAAAAAGCAGCAGAGGACGGCGCCCAAAGGAGGTGTCTCATCGCTAACATCTTCATATCCTACCGACGCGAAGACAGTGCGGATGTCACTGGCCGTATCCATGACCGGCTTGCCGAGCATTTCGGCGAAACGGCCGTATTCATGGATGTGGACGATATCCCCCTGGGTGTCGATTTTTCCAAATATATCGATGACAAGGTTGGCAAGTGTGAAGTTCTGCTGGCTATTGTCGGACGCGACTGGCTATCTGTCAGTGATGAAGCTGGTATTCGCCGCCTCGATCTGCCCAGCGACTATGTTCGGATTGAAATAGAGTCCGCATTGAAGCGCAACATACCTGTTGTACCCTTGTTGGTTCGCCGTGCAACCATGCCCGGCGCGGAAGATCTACCCGAGAGCATCCGCGAATTCTCCAAACGAAACGGTATGCCGATAAGATCCGATCCTGACTTTCGCACCGATTGCGATCGCTTGATCGAGGGCCTAGAAAAGGACCGAACGGGAACAAGACCGATAGTATCCAATCGCCCCAAGACTGTAGTGGAAAGTCCGAAATCCAAACCCAAAGCCAAAGCCATCCTATTCGGGATGCTTGGAATTGCCGTCATCAGTGCCCTCATCGGCATTTTCATGTGGTTCTCAGAGCGCCCGGGGCCGGCATCAGGCATTGTTATTTTTGAAGCCAATCCAAACCGAATCGAACAGGGGTCAAATGCAACCTTGAGGTGGGTCACGAACAATACAAAAAAGGTGCATATCCATCCCAATATTGGCGCAGTTTCATCTTCCGGTTCCAAGGTTGTATCACCCACAGAAGACACCACATACACCTTGATCGCAAGCGGCTCTGATAATCGAAATGCGAAACGCGAGCTCTCCATTCAAGTCACTCAACCGCAACCCACTGCCACCGCACCAAAATCGAGACTCTCGGTTGCGGCAAATAGCATCGAGCTGGGCAAATCCACTACCCTTAGCTGGCGAACCAGGGACGCTACCGAGGTTGAAATCCAACCCGGTATCGGCCGTGTCGATGAGAGCGGATCCGTGAAGATTTCACCCAGGCGCAATACAACCTACACACTGACTGCAAAAAATCATGCAGGAACAACAACATCAACCACCCTGGTCAAGGTCAAAAGAGCAATTACCACCACCACAACAACGCCTACCATCATCACTCGACCAGCGATAAGGTAGTGTCAATAAGCCGCTCCACACAGGGCAAAACAAACTCCAAATTTGCGTTCATTAGCGTTCATTTGCGGACTCATTCCTCTCCCAAAGAACTATATTTATAAATAGAAAAGGAGGAGGCGAACATGTCCATCAGTCGATTTCTCTACCTGCTACTACTCACTCTGATTCTCTTCTGTATCGATGCAGTCGCCAAAGCGGGTTATGACGGCTACTCTGCCGCCCGACAAAGAATGGTCAGTCTAATCGAACAGGATGTCAGGGATACCAGCAGCTATCTCGAGAAGAGGCAACTCGATTCCCGAATCATGATGGTGATGGCAGACGTACCACGTCATGAGTTTGTGCCCAGGGATATCCGCGACCGGGCCTATGAAAACCGCCCGCTGCCGATCGGCCACGGCCAGACCATCTCTCAGCCTTACATCGTGGCCATCATGACCGACCTGATCGCTCCGGAACCAGGGCATAGGGCACTGGAAATTGGCACAGGTTCCGGTTATCAGGCTGCGGTGCTGTCACGTCTGGTTGAAAAGGTCTATACCATGGAAATCGTGGAACCCCTGGGGAAACAGGCAAGTGGACGACTAAAGCGCCTTGGCTACGACAATATAGAGGTCACCATCGCCGATGGCTATCATGGCTGGAAAGAGCATGCCCCCTTCGACATCATCATCGTCACCGCCGCTGCCAGCCACATACCCCCTCCCCTGATAGAGCAATTGAAGCCGGGAGGAAAAATGATCATCCCGGTGGGCAGCCGTTTCATGACCCAGCAGTTGCTGTTGGTTGATAAAGATGTGGAAAACGAGATCACTGTTCGGCAGATTCTACCAGTTAGGTTCGTGCCGCTTACTGGAGAACATTGATTAATAATTTTGAATGTTGAATTTTGAATTGTATGTGTGCGCTGCGCGCACTTCTTATTTAAATAAACTGCGAGCGCAGCTCGCACATTAATTCAACATTCAAAATTCATAATTCACAATTATCATGATTCGTCCGCCCTATATATCAGTCGCTATTCTCTCGGCATCTGCCCTTGGTTACGAGATTCTACTGATGCGGCTGTTCTCAATCATTCAGTGGCACCATTTTGCCTACATGATCATCGCCCTGGCGCTTTTAGGTTATGGTATCAGCGGCAGCCTGCTCTCGACCGCTCAAGCCACAGTCACCCGTCACTATAAATGGCTCTATCCCCTCGCCCTCCTGCTCTTCGCCTTAAGCGCCTTGGGGACATTCCTGATTGCCCAGTCCCTCAGTTTCAACAGCGAGGAGCTATTCTGGGATTTTCGCCAGGCACTCAATCTCGCGATCATCTGCCTGCTGCTTGCGCTGCCGTTCGTCTTCACTGCCAGTGCTATCTGCATGACCTTCATGGTCTTCAGCGAGAGACAGGTCTCCACCATCTATGCTGTGGACCTGCTGGGCGCCGGCTTCGGGGCACTGGGTATTGTGCTCATCATGTTCCTGCTGATGCCGGAGGAGATCCTGGTTGCGATCACCCTTGCCGGCATTGCGGCGGTGGCCATAGCAATATGGGAGCTTGATCTGTCATACAAGTCCCGCCTCTATATACCCCTGATGCTGATCGCAGTAGTGCTGATCAACGTCACCCCCGGAATCACCCTCAACTTCTCCCCCTATAAGGGACTGATGCAGACATTGCAGATCAAGGGCACGCGAATCATCGATCAATATTCCAGCCCTCTCGGTTACCTTACACTTGTTGCCAGTGACGAAATGCCTCTACGTCATGCACCCGGACTAAGCCTGATCAATCCAAGGGAGCCTCCACAACAGTTGGGGCTCTTCACCGATGCGGACAACCTCTCCGCCATCACCCGTTTCAGTGGTGATCTCGATAGCATCAAATACCTCGACCAGACAACATCGGCACTCCCCTACCATCTGCGTAAACCAATTGAGTTGCTGGTGATCGGCAGTGGTACCGGTTCCGACCTGCTGCTGGCGCGCTACCACCAGGTTGAATCGGTGGATGCCCTGGAACTCAATCCCCAACTGGTTAATCTGTTAACACACGACTACAAGTCGTTCGCCGGTGAAATCTATGACAACCCATATACCAGACTGCATATTGCAGAGGCGCGGGATTTTCTCGGCCAAAGTGAGAAGAAATACGACCTCATACAACTCGCTCTTGTCGATGCTGCCAGTGCATCGTCTTCAGGCCTCTATGCGTTGAATGAAAGTTATCTCTATACCCGGGAGGCACTAACCCTCTACCTCTCACACCTTGCGCCTGAGGGCTACCTAGCTATCACCCGCTGGATCAAGGTTCCTCCCAGAGATACCCTCAAACTCATCCTCACCGCATATCAGGCAATGGAGTCCCTGGGGATGGATGAAATCAATAAACGCTTACTGCTGATCAGAAACTGGCAGACAGCTACCCTGCTGGTGAAGAACGGGACCTTTACCACTGAGGAATTGGATCTTGCTGACAACTTTAACCAGGCCAGGCTCTTCGACATGGCTTATAGTTATCGCCTTAAAGAGGAAGAGGTAAACCGTTACAACCGACTGCGTGAACCCTATTTTTATCGTGCCTGTAATCAGATCGTCTCCGGAGAGCAGGATAAGCTTCTGGATAGTTATAAATTCGATCTTCAACCCGCCTCTGATGACCGACCCTACTTCCATCATTTCTTTAGGTGGGAGAGTTTTTACGAAGCCCTGAAGTTGCGACGCCAGGGCGGCATGCCGTTAATTGAGTGGGGTTATATCATTCTTGTTATTACCCTGGTAATTACCACGCTGCTCAGCGCCCTGTTGATACTACTACCCTTAAGCATCATCTCTCGCCGTACAACAACGGCCAGCAATGGGATCAGCCGCTGGCGAGTCTTTTTCTATTTCTTCGCGATCGGCGTGGCATTCCTTTTTATAGAGATTGCCACCATACAGAAATTCATCGGCTTTCTGCATCATCCAATCTATGCCATCTCGATCTCCCTTGCAGGGTTCCTGCTGTTCGCGGGTTTAGGCAGTTTTGTCAGTGAGCGCCTGTCACAACGACGCTCACAATATCAAATTGTTTTGTTTGCTGTAGTTGTCATTATCCTGGTGAGTATTGGTTATCTGTTTATCTTGGAGCCTATATTTGAACGATTGGGCCATCTTCCAATGGTATACAAGTTATTGATCTCCTCACTCCTTATCGCACCTTTGGCATTCTTCATGGGGATGCCATTTCCTTTGGCTATCTCATCGCTAAAACACCAAGCTACGCAGCTGATACCCTGGGCCTGGGGAATAAACGGTTATGCTTCTGTCATCAGCGCCGGACTGGCGACATTGATAGCCATCAATGTAGGATTCACTGCGGTTATCCTCATCGCGACATTGCTCTATTTATCAATTTTGTTGGCATTTCCCAAAACCCTGATGGCAACGCCATAGTTTACATCTCCATCAGTGGTGTATCACCAGATTTTGCTCAGACCGGCCACTCGTGGTAATTGCGGGTGATCACGACCACCCGGCATATCAACTGTAAAACAGTAATTTATTGGCAAGAGTACAGACAGTAAGATGAGTATAAAGTGGCACACAAATCAATCTCCATTTTCTTCGGGCGAGTATAGATCAGAGTGATAGGTTTCTATTCCGAATAGTGAATATTCACGATTGATATCTCTGCACAACAAGTTAATCTAAATAAAACACACCTAGAGCATGACGACAGAAGGAGTCTGTCAGCATGAATGATGACCTCTACGAAAATTGGTTGAATGACTACCAGACACGAAGGGTGGCTTTTCGGCAAGAAATCATGGATGCCGGTAAGAAGATATTTGAGATAGACTCGGGGGTGGGTCTAAAGGGTAACTGGTGCACTGATGAGGCATGTCACTATTCTAAAACACTCCGGGCACAGTTTGAAAACCCTTTTTGCCTGGTTCTATGGTCCCAACAGTTTGATGAGAATTTCTTCCTCAAGATCAAAGAGCAGGAAGAGATCGAACTTGAAGAAACACGCAAGATTCTTACCTGGAAGGCGAAGAACTTCATACCAAGGATCGGAAGATTAACCGCCAGCCTGGATCTGGCAGGATATTATGCACTGCTACTCTGGCCTGAGGGTCGCCCCAATCCACCGCCACAGCCTCTGTGCCTCGAGGTACCTGAAAAAGAGATGCCAGCAGAAGGAGTGTCTCCTGCTCGTAACATGAATATGTGGTTTTACGTATACGCCGGAGCGATCGAACTTGCCCAGGCCATCATCGTCGAATCGAATTACAGCCAGGTGTTGTTCGAGGAATTGAGGTTCCTCCACAAACGTGGACTCAGTGAACGGATCCTCTATTTTGATGTCAACGACGAACTGTATCGTACTCAGGATGACCGCCGCTGGCCCTTGGACTCAATCGGGGAAGCTGTCGAGTTCGCGTCTGCGCAAGCGATAGAAATGCGTCAACCAGAGTCAGAAATGGAGGAATAGGGGGCAATCTTAGATGAGTCTTTAATAAACTTTAAAAAGTAATTTGCGCGCAGAAAACTTTCCTCCCCAAGTAAGCGAAAGCCGGCTTGTTGAACTTCTTTTATTACACCCATTTTATCCAACCTGACATGCTCCATAATCCAGGAAGAGCTGAATCCACGCAGTTTTCGATAATCAATGATGATCAGTCTGCCGCCGGGCTTAAGGCTGCGATTAAACGAGCTCAGCATCGCCTTTGGATCTTCGAAATGGTGATAGGTATCGCAGACGAAAGCGATATCAATACTGTTCGGTTGCAACCCCAGGCTGGTTTGGGAATTGACCACCCCCTCAATATTCGTCTGCCCCGAGTCCTTAGCGATCTGCACTATATTGCTGATAAACTCCTCAGATATATCGACCGCGAAAACCCGTCCTTTCTCTGTTACCCGGGTCGCGAAAAGACGTGTGAACAGACCGGTACCAGCCCCGACATCGGCTACCCACATGCCCGGTTTTAGATTCAAGGCCTGCAGGATCTCGTGACGACGATCATAGATTTCCCGCCCTGGCCGCTCAAATATCTCCTGCCAATAATGGAAATCCGGATCAAGATAGGGCTCATTAATAGTTGGATCGGCACCACCCCTTGGGATCTCTGCCACTGACCACTTGAGTGGTATTAGGATCAGCGCTGAGACCACAATCAAAACAAGAAACCGTTTCTGGATAGGTCGCATCCAATTTATCTCGTAAAGTTGGTATGATTGCGCAAACTATACTCCTGATGCAGTCAGCAAGTAACTGCTCATATTAGTCCAAATACAGCACGATGATGTCTCCAGCTATTTTAATTTTCCCTCTAATCTTCGCGTTTAGCCATGCTACTGCAGATGAGAGAGAAAACAGCATATGCGGCTCTATACAGGAACCCTTTCTGTTTTGGCTTTGGAGTTCAGCAGCACCAAAGCCTGATAAAAACAGAGCATTGGTTTCTCCTCTCATCGAGCAGACACAATTTACAACCTCTGATAACAAAACGCTACGGGGATATAAATACAACTCACACAATATGGAACAAAAAAGAGTCCGAGCCAAAGGATACGTACTATTGGCACTGGGAAATGCCATGATCGCTGATCAAATTGTAGCCTCTTTGAAATATCTCTCATCAAGCGGATACAATGTATATATTTTTGACTACAGAGGTTATGGCAACTCGGATGGCAAAAGAAGAATCAACGCAATTATAGAAGATTACAAGGAGATAATCAGTTCACTAAATTCCAAATACAATAAACGCTTCCTTTACGGTATCTCTCTCGGAGGTGCTGTCATCATGAACGCTATCGGCTCAGGTGTAAAATATGATGCTGCTGTAATTGATTCAAGCCCGAGCAAGTTTTCCGATTATGGCTGCCCCGATAGAATTGATCCGGTTAACAATCTTCCGCATGACGCCAGTAAAATCTTTGTGATAACCGGTAAAAAGGATCAAGTGCTCAACCCTGACATGACCTCTCCACTCAGGATCGAAGCGCAACAACGGGGCGCTAAAGTTATTGATGGTGTGAATTTTGCTCACCCTTATACAGATCGAAACCTGGAAGTTCATAAGGCCAGAGTGAAGCTAATACTGGACTATTTCAATAAAACTTCAGACGGATCTGAATAATTGAATTATGATTGTCATGGGCGTATTGCAGGAGAGCAGACATGACAGAACATGATTGCAAAAACTGTAAACTAAGAACTAAATATGACGAAAACCCTAAATCCATAGTGAGCAGGGTTTGGCGTTGGCATATCAACTTTTGCCCCGGGTGGAAAAAATACTACTTTTCTGTTTCAGATAGGGAAAGGGCTGAACTTGATAACAAGTATAAATTCACAAAATATAAAGATGTTCATTGATCGATAGTGCAAACGGAGTGCCGGCTCTCCGGCGAACCGCACCCTACGTCTTCCTGTAGAGTGCGACTTGTCGCACCAAACGACTTTTGATAAATGGTACTGACCTTAACAATAATTATCTCCTTCCCACACCCCGGACCGCAACCCACACTGGACCTGCCGAGCCAGATTGTTGTATCGATGGCGCGGAAATTGCAAAAACAGTTTCGGCAGCTACCAAGAGTAGTCGATAACAGTCACACATCACAAAAAGGGTCACATACATGGCGTGTAACCTAGGCAATCTAATCAAGGAGTCCGTCGCTTCCCTCGACAGCGCCACCGATATTCAAACAGCGGCAGCCTATATGACTGAGCGTGAGATCGGTTCATTGGTGGTGACGGAAAACGAAAAGGTAATCGGTCTTTTCACCGAACGGGACCTGCTGACGCGAGTTGTTGGTGCAGGCAAAGATGCGAATGCACTAAAACTGGGCGATGTCTGTACCCGCAACCTGATATCCGTCTCTTCCGACAGTAGCTGCGCGCATGCCATCAAGTTGATGCGTCGCAACCGCTGCCGCCGCCTGCTGGTCTACCGAAACGACAATCTCAAGGGAGTTGTCAACATGCCCGATGTCGCCCATGCCCTGGCCGACCACAGCTCTGCCAAAAACATCCTCATCAATGTGGTCGGAGGAATCACCCTGGTCGTGGTTTTGACGGTGATTGGCATGCTGATTTCACACTTCCCGGATATGATGCAGCTTGCGGATCGCACCCTGAAGTAGTTCAGGGAAGTGGTGTCATGATGGACATCCGCTGTTCGAGAGTGAGATCATTGAGCCGATACCTGTCAGTTAAAAGGACCTAATCCAACTGACAGACGGCATCGCTATTCTGACCACCCTGGGTACGATTCACTATGCTGCAAAACCACCCCCATTGGCGAAAAATGCTGATCCTTCCCCCCATAGCGGTGGGCATCCTGGTGCTGATGCTAATGGCCAGCAACAGACAACCACCGGTGAAAGTCGAACCCGGCGAGCCGACCAAACTGGTACGCACGGTTGCAGCCCAAAAGCTTGAACTGATCCCCATGGCAGAAGGTTATGGCGCCGTGCAACCCGCCCGGGTATGGAATGCAGTGGCCCAGGTGGCGGGGCGCATCGTAGAGATCCATCCCCGCCTGCGGGACGGCGAGATCATCAGTGAGGGCAGCCTGCTGCTACAGATCGATCCCGCAGACTATCAGCTCAATCTGGCCCAGGCCGAGGCGGCACTGGCTGAGTTGGAAGTGGAGGCCTCCAATGCCAAAGCATCACTCGCTATCGAGGAGCGCAGTCTAGGCATTGCGCAACGGGAGTTTCAGCGCATCAGCAAACTGGCCAAAAAAGGCACGGCTTCCCAGAGCAACGTGGATGATGCCGAACGTAATCTGCTCAGCAGTCGCAACGCGGTACAGAATGTAGAGAACACCCTGGCACTGATCCCTACCCGGCGTAAGGTACTGCAGGCACAACTGACCCAAGCTGAGCGCGACCTGGAAAACACCCGACTCCTGGCCCCATTCAATCTGCGGGTAAGCAACATGAGCATCGAGGTCGACCAATATGCCAGCAAGGGCGAGACCCTGCTTGCCGGGGATGCGGTGGACCGGGTCGAGGTGATCGCACGCTTTCCCCTCGCCTCCCTGCGTCGGCTCTTTATCGGTCATGAGCGGCGTGATATCTCGGCGGATATCCTCAACGGCAACCTGGCCGATTTCGTCGCCCTGCAACCCAGGGTGAGGCTAGATCTGGGAACCACCATTGCTGAGTGGGAGGCGGAGTTCGTCCGCTTCAGTGACAATGTGGATCCAGAGACACGCACCATGGGTGTCGTGGTCGCTGTCGACAAGCCCTTTGAAAAGATAGAGCCGGGCATCAGACCACCGTTGTCGAAGGGGATGTTCGTGCAGGTCCTGATGCGCGGCAAACCACAGCCTGACCGCATTGTCGTTCCCCGCTCCGCGGTCAGGGATGGCGTCGTCTACCTGGCTGATGGCGAGAGCCGCCTGCAACGCCAAGCGGTGGACCTGCTGTTCAGCCAGGGGGAGATCAGCGTCATCGCTTCCGGCATCAGCGCCGGCCAGCAGATCGTGGTCTCCGACCTGGTGCCGGCAGTCAACGGCATGCAGTTGCAGACCCGACCCGATGACGAGATCGCTGAGGCGATCGTCAACACCGCCAGGGGCGAATGATGATCGACTGGTTCGCCCGCCATCCCAATGCCGCCAATCTGTTGATGGCATCGATCATGATCCTCGGTCTCACCGCCCTTCCCGGTCTGCAGCGGGAGACCCTGCCTGAGATCGAGAACGACAAGGTGGAGGTCCGGGTCATCTACAAGGGCGCCACCGCGGACGAGGTGGAGGATGCTGTCTGCCGCCGCCTGGAGGACGCCCTTGAAGGTATCAGCGACCTGGACGAAATGACTTGCGAGTCCCGCGAAGGCGTGGGCGTGGCCACGGCGGTGATGCTCGAGGGGGCGGAGATGAGCCGTTTTCTCGATGATGTCAACGCCGAGATCGATGCCATCGATGACTTCCCCGCGGATACCGAGTTGCCGGTAATAGAAGAGTTGGGGCGCACCGATGCGGTGATCTCCATCGCGGTGACCGGACCGCAAGACCCGGTGGCGCTAAAGGCCTATGCGGAACATCTGAAATCGAAGCTGCTGACCCAGGAGAAGATCGCCGAGGTCACCATCGACGGTTTCTCCGATCACCATATTCGGATCGAAATCCCCGCCTGGCGTCTGCGCCAATACGGACTCTCCGCCCAGGATATCGCCAATGCCATCCGCGGGCACAGCATCAGCACCCCGGCGGGACGCCTGGAGGGGGAGCGGGAAGAGATCCTGTTGCGCTTCGACGATCAGCGCAAGCGGGTTGACGAGTTCTACGATCTGGTGGTGATCTCCAGCAGTAGCGGCGCCACCATCCGCCTCGGCGACATCGCCCAGATCAGCGATCGCTTCGATCTCGACGAGGAGAAGATCAGTTTCAACGGCCAGCGCGCGGCGATTCTCAATATCGCCAAGACCCGCTCCCAGGATATTCTCGAAATCCTCGCCACGGTGGAGTCATTCGTGGAGCGGGAAAACCGACGGGCACCCCAAGGTCTGAGCCTGAGCCTTACCCAGGACCGGGCCTCGGTGGTCCAGGACCGGCTCGATATGCTGCTGCGCAATGGCGCCCAGGGGCTTGTCGGTGTGTTTCTCGTGCTCTGGCTCTTCTTCAGTTTCCGCTACAGTTTCTGGGTAACCATGGGATTGCCGGTCTCCTTTCTCGGCGCCCTCTTCGTGCTGCCGCTGATCGGTGTCACCATCAACATGATCTCCATGGTCGGCCTGCTGATCGGCATCGGCCTGCTGATGGACGACGCCATCGTTATCGCGGAGAACATCGCCTCGCGCATGGCCAAGGGAGACAGACCCCTGCACGCCGCGATCACCGGGGTTCACCAGGTACTCCCCGGGATCGCGTCATCCTTTGCCACCACCCTGCTGGTATTCGGCTCCCTCGCCTTCATCACCGGGGATATCGGCCAGATCCTGCGCATCATGCCGATGGTGCTGATTATCGTGATCAGCGTCAGCCTGTTCGAGGCCTTCCTCATCCTGCCCCACCATTTGAGCCACTCCCTGGCGCACATGAAGCGCAAACGGGTCTCTCGCTTCAGAGAGCGCTTCGAGGCGGGTTTCGATCGCTTCCGCGAGGAGTGGTTCGGCCCCCTGCTCGACCGCGCCGTGGAGTATCGCTATCTGACCCTCGGCATCGTACTGATGCTGCTGATCCTCTCCGTCGCCATGCCCGTGGGCGGCAAACTGAAGTTTGTCGGTTTTCCCGACCTCGACGGCGATGTCATCGAGGCACGGGTGCTGCTGCCCCAGGGCACACCCCTGGCGCAGACTGAAGGCATCGTCAGTGAGATCACCGCGGCGCTGCAGCGCACCAATCAGGTCTTTATCCCGGATCAACCCGAGCAGCAAGCACTGGTGGAGAATATCACCGTCATCTACGGACAGAATCCCGATGCCTACGAGACCGGCCCCCATGTGGCCCGGGTGGTTGCCGATCTGCTCAGCGCCGAAATCAGAAATGCGAAGCTGGATGATGTGATCAACCGCTGGCGGGAGGAGACTGGCGAACTCACCGATGTCATCTCGGTGAAGTTCACCGAACCCACCTTCGGGCCCGGTGGACGCCCCATCGACCTGCGCCTCATGGGGTACGACCTGGAGCGCCTTAAACAGGCCTCCAACGAGCTCCAGGCCTGGCTCAATTCCCATCTGGGCGTGAACGACCTGAGCGACGACCTGCGCCCGGGGAAGCGGGAATACCGACTCCACCTCAAGCCAGGTGCCGGGGTGCTGGGACTCAATGCGCAACAGGTCGCGGAACAGGTGCGCGCCTCCTATCAAGGGATCAAGATCGACGAATTTCCCGTGGGACCCGAGACCTATGAAGTCAACCTCAGACTCACCGAGGATGACCGCACCGATGCGGAGGATCTCTACAACCTCAGTATCACCGGACCGGGCGGTTCGCTGATCCCCCTCTCGGTGGTGGCCGATATCGAGGAGGTCAGGGGCTGGGCCCGCATCAACCGGGTCAACCGGCAGCGTACGGTCACCATCCAGGGCGATGTGGATCGCAGCCTGGCCAATGCCCAGGAACTGTTGGCAATGGCAAAGGTAAGTTTCATTCCTCAACTCCTCGAGCGCTATCCGGATATCAGCTTCGATATCCAGGGTGAGAGCAAGGAATCGGCGAAGACAGGCCAATCGATCGTGCGCAATGTATTGCTTGGGTTGATCGGTGTCTACATGTTGCTTGCCCTTCAGTTCAAAGGCTATCTCGCTCCCTTAACGGTGATGATCGTGATCCCGACGGCACTCATCGGTGTGATCTTTGGCCATATGGCCCTGGGACTCGACCTCACCATGCCTAGCATCGTCGGTATGGCCTCCCTGTTCGGGGTGGTGGTCAACGACTCGATCCTGCTGGTGGTCTTCATCCGCGACAGCTGCAACCGGGGCACAGCGGTAGCGACAGCGGCCAAGCAGGCGGCCCGGGCACGTTTTCGACCGATTCTTCTTACCTCCATCAGTACCATCGCGGGGCTGCTGCCGCTACTGCTGGAGAAGAGCCTGCAGGCACAGATCCTGATTCCCCTCGCCGCCAGTATCGCCTTCGGCCTCACCGCCGCCACCCTGGTGGCGCTGTTTCTGGTTCCCGCCGTCTACTGCATTCTCAGCGACTTCAATCTCCTTGGGAAACTCCATGATGAGACTGATGAAGAGCTAATCGAGAAACCAGCCGAGTCATCCAGTCCCGGATAGGAAGGAAGAAACACCCTAACTATCGACAATGGTGGGGCAGGACCCCACCAAAACTCTTCGATCAATCTAGGGTAGAGCTTACATCGTTCCCATGCCCCTGCGTGGGCATGCATCAGGACGCTAAATGAGCATTAACACTGTTTCCAGTTTATACTTCATGCTTGCGCTGAGCAGAACTAAAAAACACCAATACACCAGTGCATCCGTTTATCTGTTTTATAGATGTCTGATCCTCTAGGAATCGGACATCTTTGACAGATCGAAAATCGAAAAAAATAAGCACTCGCCACAATACTATCGAGGCAGAGTTAACTGCCAATAACAACAGGGTGGAGGTAAACAAAGATGCGTATCAGTGAATATAAGATTCACTGTGAGATGTGTCAGTTACTCGCTGATGAGAGTGACAACAGAGGTTTCACTATCCAGGTTCCCATCGATATTGCAGCGCAAAAGGAGCACCTTTCAGCAACCATATTCTGCCGTATAGAACCCCACTCACACCACCTCACTCTGCAACATCTCACCAATACAAAGGGAGAGGAGGTTGCCCTCTCCGAGAGCGAAACCGGCAGGCTCACATCGGTACTCAAAAGAGTCGAAGATTCCCGTTTATGCGGCAATGCAAAAATCTGTCCGCAACGCATCGTGCAGCTTGTTTCCGAGCTGCACCATCGAATGAAAGCGTGATTCCGCTTTCAATTTCAGCGGATATCCATTAGTATTAGCGTGCTTTAATATAGGCCGGCAAACGGTCTGGGGTGGAGCCTGAATCGAGGATTCGGGTAATAAATATAGCTTACTAAGAAGTTCGACCACGCATTAGGGAGACCCGCCGAAAGGAGGTCTCGGCGGCGTTCAACAGCAGCAGTGCCGCGTTCTAAACTCGCCGTAAAAAAGTCGTTGAGAGCACACCAGTAAGCACCTAACCTCCATTAGGTGAAAAACGATCATGTGGGATCATATACAGAGTCTTATGGCTGGCTGGAGAGGAGCGTTCATCCCCTTTCTGAGCTGGATTGGAGAATTAAAAGACAAGGAGACGATACGCGCCGACATCATCGCCGGCATTACCGTAGCCCTGGTGCTGGTGCCTCAATCCATGGCCTACGCCCAGCTCGCCGGTCTGCCTGTCTACTACGGTCTCTACGCCTCATTCCTGCCACCCATGGTTGCCGCCTTTTTCGGCTCCTCCCGGCAGCTGGCCACCGGTCCGGTGGCGGTGGTGTCGTTGATGACAGCGGCGGCCTTGGAGCCCATCGCCACCTCACCCGACACCTATCTCGCCTATGCCGTACTGCTGGCACTGATGGTCGGACTGTTCCAGATGTTTCTCGGCCTCTTCAAGCTCGGTGTGCTGGTCGACTTCCTCTCCCACCCGGTGGTGGTGGGATTCACCAATGCCGGCGCCCTGATCATCGCCACCTCTCAACTGGGCAAGGTGTTTGGGGTTTCGGTGGAGCGCGAAGCCCATCACTATGAAACCGTATGGAACACCATCCTGGCCGCCATCGACACTACCCACGGATCGACCTTGGGAATGGCAGTTCTCGCCTTTGCTATCATGTGGGGCGTCCGACGCTATGCGCCGGCCCTCCCGGGGGTGTTGATCGCCGTTGTGATCACCACCCTGATCGCCTATATGGCGGGTTTCAATGAGGCGGGTGGCAAGGTTGTCGGCGACATCCCCAAGGGGTTACCCCCGTTGTCACTGCCGGTATTCGACTTCACCACCGTCTGGTCTCTGATACCCGCGGCAATCACCATCTCCCTGATCGGATTCATGGAGGCGATATCCATCGCCAAGGCGATGGCCGCGCGTACCCGTCAGCGTCTCAATGCCAACCAGGAACTGATTGGACAGGGGCTCTCCAACGTAGTGGCCAGCATGTTCTCCGGCTATCCGGTCTCGGGCTCCTTCTCCCGCTCCGCGGTGAACATCAACGCCGGTGCCATAACCGGGTTCTCTTCGATCATCACCGGTCTGGTGGTGATGATTACCTTGATCTTTCTTACGCCACTGCTCTATCACCTGCCCCAGGCCACCTTGGCGGCGGTAATCATCATGGCAGTGATCAATCTGATCAAGATCGACCCCATCATCCATGCCTGGAAGGCACAGCCCCATGATGCCATCGTCTCGGTGATCACCTTTGTCTTGACCCTGGCCTATGCACCTCATCTCGACAAGGGCATCATCATCGGCGTACTGCTCTCACTGGTACTCTTCCTCTGGCGCACCATGCGACCCCGTTTCGCTCAGCTCTCCCGCTATAAAGACGGTACCATGCGCGATATCCGTGTGCGTCACCTGCCCACCAGCCCGGTGATCTCCGTGGTGCGTTTCGACGGTTCCCTCTATTTCGCCAGTGCCGGGTATTTCGAAACCAAGATGCTCGGTGTGGTCGCAACCAACCCGGAGCTGAAATACATTATTTTGGATGGTGAAGGCATCAACCAGATCGACGCCACCGGAGAGGAGGTACTGCACCATCTGTGGGAGCGGTTGCAGGCACAGGGCATCACCCTGGTCATCGCGCGTATGAAAAAACAGTTTATGGATACGCTGCGCCGCACCGGGCTCAAGGATAAGATGGGTGACGATATCTTCTACTCCCGAATCGGTTTGGCGTTGAATTTTGTCTGGAATCAGCTGGGTGACAGCTACGACAGGGAGAACTGCCCGCTGCGTTCACCCATCGGCGCCAGCAAGGAATAGCTCTCGTGGTGATGCAGCAGGTTGTCCGGCGCAGATGCTCTGCCGGCAGTGTTGTCGAGTCTCATGCCTGATCTGACCTATCTCTTACTGAGCCCCTTTGTCGGCGCACTCGCCATCGCCTTCCTGCCCCGAGATGCGAAATGGGCGATTCGCACCACCGCCCTCTTCGCCTCGGCCGTGACATTCGCCCTCTCATGGGTCTATATCGGCGGCTTTGACTACAGTCAGGGCGGTCTACAGTTTTTCCATCACACCGCCTGGAACACCCGTCTCGGCACCTCCTTTGAACTGGGTTTGGATGGCTTCTCCTATCCCATGGTGCTGTTGGCGACTCTGTTGAGCCTGGTTGCCCTGCTTGCCTCGACGGCTATCCAGGAGCGGGTCAAGGGCTACTACCTGCTGGTGCTGTTGCTTGAATCGGCGATGCTCGGCGTCTTCATGGCCCAGGACTGGTCCCTGTTCTATGTATTCTGGGAACTGACCCTGATTCCGCTGTTCTTCCTCATCGACCGCTGGGGGGGCAAGAACCGGCACGGCGCCGCATTGAACTTCGTTCTCTACACCATGGGAGGTTCGGTGTTCATGCTGATCAGTCTGCTGGTGCTGTTCGATTCGGTGCCGGGCCACAGCTTCTCCATGGCTGCGATGTCCGAGAGCGGACGCGCCCTGCCACAACATACCCAGATCTTGATCTTTCTTGGCTTTCTCATCGGCTTCGGGGTGAAGATGCCGATCTTTCCCCTCCATGGCTGGCTCCCTTTGGCCCATGTGGAAGCACCGAGTCCGATCTCGATCCTGCTCTCGGGGGTGCTGTTGAAGATGGGTTCCTACGGCCTGATCCGAGCCGCCGGCATGCTGCCCGATGCGGTGGTCGCACTGCAGGACCTGCTTGCCACCCTCGCCTTCGTCAGCCTCATCTACGGCGGTCTGCTGGCCTGGCGACATAGCGATCTGAAAGCGATGATCGCCTACTCATCAGTCAGCCATATGGGGGTCGTGCTGCTCGGCATCGCCGCACTCAATCTGGCCGGTCTCCATGGCGCCTTGATGCAGATGGTCGCCCATGGCCTGGTGGCGGGATCGCTGTTCCTCTTGATCGGTCTGCTCTACGAACGCACCAAGACCCGCGAGGTCACCGACTACAGCTCCCTGGTACGGGTAATGCCCCGATTCGCCTTTTTCACCACCCTCGCCTTCGTCGCCGCGGTGTCGCTACCCGGGACCGCTGGATTCATTGCCGAACTCAATGCCCTGATCGGCGGCTTTGCACGCTGGGGATGGATCGCCGCCCTATTGACCATCGGTGTGCTCCTCAGTGCCGCCTACGCGGTACGCACTATCAGCCAGCTCTTTACCGGACCCGTGCGTCCGGGTATGCAGAATGTGGAGGATCTTCGCCCCACCGAACTGCTGGCCGCTGGCACTTTGGCGGCGGCCACCCTGCTGTTGGGATTCATGCCGACCCCGGTGCTCAATCTGGTTAACGCCAGCGCACTGCAACTCACGAGCCTGTTTACCTTTTAGGGATGGAGCCATGAGCGCGAGTGACAACAGTAGCAGTGACATTAGGCAACAGATCAGAGATACGATCGACCATCTGCAACATATACTGCCAAGCCAGGCACCGATCCGCGACTTTGTCCACCACAATACCCTGCACGGTTTTCAACACCTACCCTTTCATGAAGCCCTTGCCAGCGCCCGTCGTACCACTGGTGCCCGGGGTTACATGCCGTTGCAAACATATCGAGACTACTACCACCAGGGCCGAATATCCCATAGCGACCTAGTCAGCTGCATTGAGCAAGAGAGCGACCTCGAACCCGGAAAACCGCTGGCGCAAAAGCCCCAAGCCTCCCTCAGCCGTCTCGACGTGATCGTCGCCGTGATGACCATGGGCTATCGGCCTGTGTCCGGTTGTCAGCTCAATTGGCAGATCGAGGAGAACCGTGTCCTTGAACGACTCAGAGCGGATCTGCCTAAATCGAGTCGCGAGACGCTTTTAAAGGGGGCCCGTGAGGCAGGCTTGATCAACGAGCAGGATGCTGTCGGTGATCTCTGGGATGCCTGCCTCGAGGTGCTGCATCTGCAGCACGATGCCATACATCCCGAAGAGCTGCTAGATCTGGCGCCGGAACAGGCCGAAAGCCTGCTCCACGACATGCTCGATGACCGGGGTGGTGACGACGGCGGTCCCAATACCACCACCCAATTGATGCAGCAGAGCGCTATCGAAGGCCTTGAACAACTACTCGAGCGCCTGGGCCGCGACATCACCATGCGAGAGCTGTTGCTGAGATTAACCGGCCATGATCTGATGGAGGATATACGCCCCCAACTGATCAGGGATCTCTCGAATTTTCTCGATCAAGGCGTGGCAAGCTGGCAATCCCAATCTCGTTCTGCTGGCTTCTATCGCTATTGGAGCAACCGCATCGATCAGGATATCGACTGGCAACTGCGGGATATCGAGGGTTGGCGACAACACCTGGAACTGCTGCAGAGCGATCCGTTGGAGACCATCATCAGCGAACTCCAACGCTTGGGACTAGAGCGGGACAGCTGGACGGGCTATCTGCAACAGCTGGCACTGGAGCTGCCCGGCTGGTCCGGGATGGTATTGTGGCGCCACAACAACTCAGGTTACGAATCCCTCACCGCCCAGGTCAATATGCTCGACTATCTCGCGGTGCGTCTGCTGCTTGAACGTATCTACACCCATGATCTCTGCGCCCGACTCTTCAATATCGAGGCCAGTGTCGATATGTTGCGCTGGTATTTCCGCCACCATGCGGATGAGTTCGTCGTCCGCGAGGCGCTCTACAACAGCCGGCTGCCGGAGTACCTGGCCAGCCGGGCTCAAAGAGCCGTCCATGCACCGGCCCATGTCGACGGAGTTGAGGAATCGACACGCTGGCAGCATCTCGCCCAGTTGATCTGGACCTGGCGCCAAAGCAGTGGCAGTTATGGGAGCAATACCCAACCAACCCTTTGCCAGGGTGCCTGGCCCCTGTTTCAGCTGATGCAGCAACTCGGCTGGTGCGGTACCCAGGTGCGCTGCCTGGAGTATCAACAGATCGAGGCGATTTTCGAGACTGTCGACAGCCTCGATGAGGATCGCATGGGCTATATCTGGCTGCGGGCCTACGAAAAACACTATCGGGACCAGATCCTCACCGCGTTGGCGCAAAACCGCGGGCGAGGCTCATGGCGGGTGCGAGAGCAAAGACCCGCAGCTCAAGTGGTCTTCTGCATGGACGATCGTGAGGAGGGCACCCGCCGGCATCTGGAGGAGATCTACCCCGAGGTGGAGACCCTGGGCACCGCAGCACATTTTAATGTACCCCACAACTGGCAAGGCCTGGACGATAGTTGTGCCGGTCCACAGGCGCCGGTGATTCCTGCCCCGGTTATCCCTGTCCATGAGGTAAGAGAGATAGCCGACGAGAAGGATCTCAAGAATGGCAGGGAGCACCAACAGCGCCACCAGCTGCTAAAAAATGGGTATCAGCAACTGTTACAGAACACCCGTCGAGGCCTGCTCCTTCCCGGGTTGATGTCTGCCATCGCCGCACCCATCACCCTCGGGGTTTTGATCGGCAAGATAGTGGCACCCAGACCTTTTGGCCGCCTCCTGGCCCTGCTGCAACGACAGGTTGAAAAACCGGTAACCACCCGAATCGCCTTCACTGCAGCTAACGATAGCGCGGAGGCGACCATCGAATCCCCCCGCGCCGGCTTCACCGATAGCGAGCAGGCGGATCGGGTTCAGGCGATGCTGCGCGGTATGGGACTGCTCGACGGCTTTGCCCCCCTGGTCGCCATCGTCGGTCACGGCTCGGTCAACCAAAACAATCCCCACACCTCGGCATACAACTGTGGTGCATGCTCCGGCCGCTTCAGCGGTCCCAATGCACGTCTCGTTGCGGCTATGGCCAACCGTGGTGAGGTGAGAGCCATTCTCGCCGAGCGCGGTATCGAGATCCCCCAAGACACCTGGTTCCTCGGGGCCATCCACGATACCTGCGGCGAGACCATCGAGTGGTTCGATCTCGATCTGGTTCCCGAGGCCCTACGCGGGGCGCAACAGAAACTGGTCGCGGCCTGTAAGCAGGCCTGCTACCTGCATGCCCAGGAGCGCTGCCGGCGCTTTGCCTCAGCGCCCCGGCAACCTTCCCCCCATCAGGCGTTGAACCACGTCCTGGGGCGCGCCCTCGATTTTTCCCAGGTGAGGCCGGAACTTGGCCATGCCACAAACGCCTGTGCATTCTTTGGCCGACGGGCCATCAGCCGTGGTGCCTTCTTCGACCGCCGCGCATTTCTCATCTCCTACGATGCCTCCCAGGACCCAAGCGGCGAAGTCCTTGAGCGCCATCTGTTGATCAATGGCGCGGTGGGAGCCGGGATCAATCTCGAATACTACTTCTCCACCGTGGATAACGAGCGCTACGGTTGCGGCTCAAAAGTCACTCACAACGTCACCGGCTTTCTTGGGGTGATGGAGGGAGCAAGCTCGGATCTGCGCACCGGACTGCCAAGGCAGATGATCGAGATACATGAAGCGATGCGTCTGCTGGTGGTAGTGGAGGCCTCCACCGGGATGCTCACGGAGATCTATCAGCGCCAACCGCCACTCCAGGAGCTGGTGGGCAATGGCTGGGTGGTACTGGTCGCCATGGATCCGCAGCGTGGTGATTTCCACCTCTTCGAGCCGGCACAGGGTTGGGTTCCCTGGCAGCCTGACGAGCGGGCAATACCAACAGTGAATCGCTCCGCCGAGTGGTATAGCGGATCGAACGGCCCCCTGCGTCCGGCATTGATCAGGACCCCGGAGGAGTCGGCAGATGCTTAGTCACTACGCATGGCTCATTCCTCTGCTGCCTTGGATAGCTGCGACATGGATCGCGGTCGGTTATATCCTGGGTTTTAATCGCGGTGAGACAGGAGAAGGTCAAACATCCCTGGTGGCGTTACTTGCCACGGGCGGTTCGTTTTTGCTGACGCTGGCTGTGGCCGTTGAGGCCTATCTCCATGGCGTCGTCGGACACCTTGTCATGGGAAGCTGGTTCGACAGCGGCGAAATCCATCTGCCCATCAGTTTCAGCCTCGATACCACCGGTCTTTCGTTGCTCCTGGTAGTGACCCTCATCGTCCTACTGACGATGAAGTTTGCCGTCAACTATATGCATCGCGAGGCAGGTTACCAGCGCATCTTCATGCTCTTCTGCCTGTTTGCCGGGGGTATGGAACTGATTGTCCTCGCAGGCAATGCCCTACTTGCCTTTGTCGGTTGGGAAATCGTCGGCGTCAGTTCCTATCTGCTGGTCGGTTATGCGATCGAGCGGCCGGTCGCGGCCAAAAACGCGGTTCGGGTCTTCGTCACCAACCGGGTCGGTGATACAGGTTTCATCATCGGTATCGCGCTCTCCCTGTTCTGGCTGGGCGGGGTTGAATGGCCACAGATCAACGCCCAGGCCGATAGCATCGAGACCCTCGCGGCTGGTGTTATCGCCGGCGGCTTTGTGATCGCTGCCCTGGTGAAATCGGCGCAGCTTCCCTTTACCCCCTGGATCGCCCAGGCATTGGAAGGACCGACACCTTCGTCCGCTCTATTCTATAGCTCGCTGATGGTACATGCCGGGGTGATTCTGTTGATCCGTCTCGGCCCCCTGCTGGAGCAGGCACCCGCAATAATGATCACCATTGCCGTGTTGGGCCTGATGACCATGTTGTATGGCTGGCTCTCCGGATTGACCCAGTCGGACATCAAAAGCTCCTTGATGTTCGCTACTACGACCCAGGTTGGGTTGATGTTCTTCTGGTGTGGCATGGGCTGGTTCACCCTGGCCGCCTGGCACCTGAGCCTGCATGCGATCTGGCGTCTGTTTCAGTTCCTCGCCTCACCCGCCCTGGTCAACCAGATAGATCAAGCCACAGCGCCGCCTCCGCAGTGGTTGCAAGGTTGGCCATGGCTGCACAATGCCGCACTGCAGCGTTTCTGGCTCGATCCACTTTCCGATCTGCTGCTGGTGCGCCCCACGGTATCTCTGGCCAAGGATGTACAGTTTTTCGATGAGCAGGTGGTGACCCGGGTCATCGGTTTGCCGGTCTATACCCGCAGCGTCTCCTCGCTTACCCAATGGGAAGCGATGCAGAAACGCAGCGCAAGCAACCAATTGGGCAGAGTAGGCCAAGGCACAGGAGTAGCCGGGAGATTCATGACCTGGCTCGCCAATATACTCTACTGGTTCGAATCTCACCTGGTGTTGCGTGGCGGCGGCGAGGGTCTGTTGAAGAATCTCCAGCGGGCAGGAGAGATGTTGCAACAGGCGGAACAACTGCTCTCCAAACCACGCTACCTGATCGTGTTGGTGGTGGCCACGTTCGTGGTGATACTGTGAGGGCCGACGTATGACCATCGACACCTTCCACTGGACCACCCAGATCGGCTATCCGATCCTGACCCTGCTGCAACTGCTACCCCTGGCCAGCGTTGTGCTGCTCTGGTTTATTCGGCACCACCGCTGGCTGCTACCCGCGGGTATAGCTGCGGCGCTCTTGGAGCTGCTGCTGAGTATCGATCTGTGGCGCCATTACGATACCAGCTTGGCGGGATTTCAATTTACCGAGAAGGTCCAGCTACTGCCACAGCTCACCTATCATGCCGGCGTCGATGGAATCTCGGTCATCTTCATCCTGCTGACCTCGCTGCTGACCCTATTGATAACCCTCTACGGCGTAGTCCGCGAATTGCAGCCCTTCAACCGCTTCTATCGGGTTATCTTCGCGGTGCAGGCCTGCCTGATGGGGATCTTTGTCACCCTCAACCTGCTGTGGTTCGTGCTGCTCTCGGCACTGCAGATCGGTTTGATTGGCTATCTGTTATGGCGATGGGGCAACTCACCGAATAAGGAGCTGGCACTGAAGCGCTTCTATCAATTCATGTCGGTGAGCATCCTGTTGTTGATTGCTGGCACCACGCTGCTGGGTTGGAACTATGCCGACGGCCATGATGGCAGTTGGAGCTTCGACCTGCTGCACCTTGCGCAGACCCCGGTATCGGAGACCTTCCGTTCTGTCGCCTTCTTCCTACTCTTCTACGGTCTGGCGATTCGGACTCCACTGTTCCCACTCCACGGCTGGCTGCCAATGGTAGCGGAACATGGAAATGTGGCGGTGGCGCCCACCTTTCTGCTCGGTCTCAAGATCGGCATCTACGGCCTGCTGCGTTTCATCCTGCCACTGCTGCCAACCGCGGTGGAGGAGTGGCATAACTATGTGGCGGTGTTTGCCCTGATCGGTATCTTCTACGCTGCATTTCTCGCCATGATGCAGAACAATCTGCGCCGACTCCTGGCTTATGCGGTGATATCCCATACCGGGATCCTGATCCTGGGTATCTTCAGTCTGGAACATGGGGCCTTTATGGGCAGCGTTATCCTCTCCGCAACCTTTGGCCTGGCCCTGGCGGCCCTGGCATTCACCACCGGACTGCTGTTTCGTCGCACCCATACAACCCTGCTGCATAACCTGGGCGCGCTTTTCGATTCCCTCCCCTTCCTCGGCATCACTTTTCTGATTGGTGGCCTAGCTATTATTGGCATGCCTGGGACACCGGGATTCGACGCCGTGCATCTAATTCTCGAGTCAGCGATCCATAAGTTCGGAGCCTTGGTAACCATTGCATCCGCGCTGGGTAATGTAGTGACTGCGGGTTTTCTCTTGTGGGCCTTTCAACGTGCTTTCCTGGCGCCGCGCCCCAACGGAAGTCAGCCTTTTCAGGTGATACCCATTACCAAATCCGAAATGTTCGTAGTCAGTGCCCTGATCGCTGTCCTACTCAGCGCCGGTTTCTTCATTGAGCCCTGGCTGACATTGATAGATAAACCGCTCGCCGAATTGAGCACGCTCTATACCCCCCATTGAGACTGCAACTGATGGGACTACTGGAAACCATGACCGAACTACCGCTGTTGTCGACACTGCTGCTGCTACCCCTTGCGGGTGCAGGTGCGATCTGGTTTTTCCCGGTCTCCTGGTCGCGCATGGTGACCCTGATTACCCTGCTATGCGCCCTGTTACCCGCGATCGCCCTCATCGCCCTGATACAGACTGAACACTCAGGCTTTCAATTTGTCGAGCAATATCCCTGGATACCAGCGCTGGATGCCCACTTCAGGTTTGGCATCGACGGATTGTCAGCGCCCTTCATACCTTTGACCATACTCCTCTTCATCGCCGTGACCCTTGCATCCTGGACCCATATTCAAAGCATGCAACGGATCTATTTCAGCCTGTTGCTGCTGTTTGCGACAGCGACCCTGGGCGTATTCATGAGCATCGATGTGCTGGCCTTTTTTCTGTTTTGGGAGCTGACCCTGGCACCGCTCTATTTTCTTATCAGTCTCTGGGGCATAGGCCCCCATCGCCGCTATGCGGCGACCAAATATACCCTGTTCATGCTGGCGGGAGGCATTCCGCTGTTGCTGGCAATTGCGGTCCTGGCCTTCAATCATGCGGAAATCACCGGCGCCATACCGCCGGATGGACTCTCTTTCAACTACCAGACCCTGCTCGACACCCCATTGCCCCCCGGTCTTGAAGTGGTTGTGTTTCTGTTTCTGCTCCTGGGTTTTGCCGTCAAGACCCCCCTCTTCCCGATGCACACCTGGCTGCCCATTGTCGCCTTAGAAGGTCCGGCACCCATTGCCGCATTACTCGTAGGCATTAAACTGGGTGCCTACGGCATCATCCGCTTTGCCATACCCCTGGCCCCCACTGCCGCACAGGAGCTGCACTGGCTGCTGGCCGGACTGGGAATCATCGGTGTGCTCTATGGTGCCTTGGCGGCACTCAACCAGACCAATCTGAGACGCATGCTCGCCTACTCCTCCATGAGCCATGTTGGGCTGGTGGTTCTGGGCATCGCCTCATTCAATCTACAGGGCCTGCAGGGGGCTGTTTTTCAACTCTACAATTTTGTCATCATTGCCGGCGGACTCTTTTTACTGACCGGCTATCTACACCATAGGCTCGGCTCCACCGATCTCATCCACCTCGGAGGCATTGCACAGACCATGCCTCTGCTCGCCGCATTCTTCATGTTCCTGGGGCTCGCCTCGTTGGGTATCCCGGGAACCAGTGGATTTCCCGCTGAGCTGCTGATCCTGATCAGCGCCCTTGAGACCCACACCGGCGCCGGTTTGGCCGCTCTTTTTGCTCTGATCATCGGCACAGGCTATCTCTTGAACAGCTACCGTCAGAGCTTCTTTGGGCCGATCACCGATGATCAGGTGCAAGCCGGTCAGGACCTGCGCCCCAGAGAGCTGGTCACTATGCTTCTGTTCTCCCTGCTGGTACTGGTTTTTGGGCTGTTTCCCGGCTTAGTTCTCGATTTCATGGAATCGACGGCGGGGCTATGGCTGGAGCGGTTGCAGTAGCTAATGGATTAAAAGTCCGCAAATGAACGCTAATAAACGCAAATAAGAAAACTATTATTCTGGTTTCCACGTTCCCACGCTCCGGCGTGGGAATGCATACGAGGTATTAATAAGGTGAGTTATGAGTTCCCACGCCGGAGCATGGGAACTAGTAAGTGATTGGTGGGGCAGAGCCCCACCCTACGGCTAAACTAGTACAATAGTTGTTTTCTTATTTGCGTTTATTAGCGTTCATTTGCGGACTCTATTCTCAACCCCCATTCAGCATCTCCAAGCGTCGGGATTGCCAGTTCAACACCGCAGTCTTGACCGTCATCTTCTGTGACAACTCAGGATGAATGCTGCGTATCCTGTCGGCGGTGAAGTCACTTAGAAATCTGGACTTCACCATTGCCCTGGCCTTATCCACACCAAGATCCTGGTAAGGTACCGAGGCCAGCAGCAGAAAACCGTCATCGGGTATACGCCCCGCCTTCATGTTGTTCTCGATAATCCCTGCGGCCTTGTCGATGGGATCGTTGAGATTCGGGCTGTAGGGACCAATAATCAATGCCAGGTTCGGCATATGCAGAAAATCGAAGCCGCGACCGATACAGATCATCCATTCTCGGTGTACGATATCCAACTCCCGCTGCAACTGCCGTGCCTCATGAACATGATCTAGATTACCCGCCACCAGGGGCAGCAGGTCCTGGCGCATCTGTGCTGACATATCGGGATAGAGCGCCTCCAGCCGTGGTAGTAGGGTATCTTTGTCACTTAACTTAAGATCTGCGGCATTAAGCTGCTCACCCGTGGATCCATGCAGGATCAATGCATCTTCGTCTGTCTCGAAACCACATACGATGGGATAGACCGTATCATGATCATTACCGAAGACCTCTTCCATCTGACGCTTTATCTCGTAGGTATGGGCCTTCGCCGCTTCGGTATCGTAGTTGAATCCGGCACAGCCGCGTTGCGGATCGCCTTTGGAAAAGTGATAGGTGATTATGGTCATCACCCGCCTGCCATCCGAAACCATGTTCTGCACATAGCCAGACAACACCTCGCCGAGGTGGGGCCAGCCGAGATCAAAGATGCCACCCAGGTTTCGAAACGGCTGGATAATACCCCTGGGAGTGTTGGTGGCTACGGGTATGTTGATCCGGCCATCCATACACTTGAGTACCGCAATCGCGCTGGGATGCTCCGATAGATAACGCCTGCGTGCAAGCCAGCTCCCCGGCTTAGTGTAGTTCTCCGCGTGATTCCCGGCATGGTTTATCAACCATTCAATACGTTCCTGAATGGGTTTATTATGTATATCCATGGTCCTTCCTGTTGCAAAGGGGTAGTGGCAACTTGCCCCAAGTTTTAAGTGCTGTCAATCTTCGTCATAGATTAATGCAATTTGCACGATCACCCAGGTGAATAGGCACAAATCCAGAGATGTACCTGTATAATGCCGGAGTTACCATTTCCACACAAAGTTGCGATTAAATACCCAGCTTTCGGGTGCCATGATGAGCTCCCCTGCGCCCCCACATCATCTAAGGTAAACTCAACCAATGAACGAACAAGATCTGATCAACAGAATACAAGAGCTCTACCCGGATGCAGAGATCAGCGTCGCCGGAGAAAACTGCAGCTTTGAGGTAAATGTCACCACCCCAGCATTCGACAATATGAAAAGCCTGCAGAGACAACGCTCCATCCTAACCCTGTTTAAGGAAGAGATTGCCAGCGGCGAGCTACATGCCCTGACCGTGCGTGCAAAGACCCCGAAAGAGGTTCAGTAGAGAATGGCTTCAGCTCTGGAGATCAAGAGTTAACTATATGTTATTTATATACAATCTCATCTCTTTCTAGAATTGAGACACGAATTTTTATAACTGGCTTTGTGCGCCAGCCCGGCAAAAAAAATGAGAGGGATCCAATACTTTCTATTGAAGTAAATAGACTGTCCAGGGAGCGGCAAAACTAACTATACTTATCCGTTCATCCAACGAACTTATAAAGAGAGAGGATTATCCGCATGAAATCCGCAGTAAAAGTCACAATAACCGGTGCCGCTGGGAATATCGGTTACGCACTGGTATTTCGAATTGCATCCGGCGCCATGTTCGGTCCGGATCAACCTGTGATTCTCAAACTGCTTGAGATCCCCCAATCGATGTCTTCGGTAAAGGGCGTGGGTATGGAGCTGGAAGATTGTGCCTTCCCGCTGTTGCATGACGTGGTCATGACGGATAACCCGGCAATTGGTTTTCGTGACACCGATTACGCTATTCTGATCGGAGCAAAGCCCCGCGGCAAGGGTATGGAGCGCAAGGACCTGATTACAGAAAACGCCAAGATCTTCTCTGTTCAAGGCAAGGCGATCAACGACCATGCCTCGCGGGATGTGAAGGTCCTGGTGGTGGGTAATCCAGCCAACACCAATGCCCTGATTGCCGCCTCCAACGCCCCTGATTTGGATAAACGCCAATTCACCGCGATGACCCGCCTGGACCATAACCGCGCCATCGGCCAACTGGCGAGCAAGACCAACTCCCTGGTTGCGGATATCAAGCGAGTGACGGTCTGGGGCAACCATTCGAGCACCCAATTTCCCCACATCGATAACTGTGAAATCGCCGGCAAGCCCGTCTACGACCTGGTATCGCAAGATTGGGCCATCGATCACTTCATTCCCAGAGTTCAGCGTCGCGGTGCCGAGATCATAGAGGCCCGCGGACTCTCCTCCGCTGCATCCGCGGCCGATGCCATCGTCGATCATATGCACGATTGGGCCCTTGGCACCCCTGCAGGCGACTGGGTGAGCATGGCCATTCCCTCTGATGGCAGTTACGGCATTGAAGAAGGCTTGGTCTACTCCTATCCTGTCACCTGCAAGGATGGCAATTATGAAATCGTGCAGGGCCTGAAGCTTGACGAGTTCAGCAATTCACGTCTCAAGGCATCACAGAAAGAGTTGCTTGAAGAGCGTGCGATCATCGCGGATCTGCTGGGCAGCTAAGCTGACATAGCAAGCACCCTTACATCCTTTAGCTTGGCATACCCATGACAAGCTAGAGGGTGTATGACCACCCATTTCCCCTCGATCAAGATACTCCCGGCTCATACCCGACGATCCCGATACACGAGCGTGCATAATTCACATCTGTTGTGTGAATTTCTCATTCCTACGCCCTTCAAGGCTCCGCTAGCATCAATAGCGCAGTATGGATCACTGTCTGTTCAACAGATGGTTTTGTATCAAATGACAATGACATCACGTCGTCTTTGTTAAACAAGTATTTGCGTTAAAACTATCTATATCGAGGGAAACGACCATGAAACGATTGATATATTCTTCCAGCCTGCTTGCGCTGATGATAAGCATGCAGACATCGGCCTCTATCGAACAACCTTTATTTGATAACAGGTCAATAGTAAACCATTACCACGCCTATTCCGCTGCTGATCACATAACCAGTGTTCCACTTCGTGTCGCCGGTGAAACCAAGACCAAGGTAAAGGTGAAGGAGAAAACCAAGACAAGGACGGTAGATGAGGATGGTAATGTCACAAAAACCAAGATAAAGAAAAAAACCACCACCACGACATCTTCCTCTGATGATGGCGGTGACAGTTCAAGCCAAAGCAGCAGCTCCGGCGGCTATACCGGTGCGTCTTACGAAGGAGAGTAGTCATCATCCCAGGGTGCAGTGTTGCTGCACCCTGTTTTCCTGCATAGGCACAATCCTCTACAGAGATATCTTTTCTTTGCCACAGCTTCCCTATAGTATTCTCAGTAAATACTAAATCCCCTTATCTGCATGACCCTAGTCCGTTGAACTCAATACCACCCAGACTCAGTGCATCTGTCCGACCTGAGGGCAGTTTGGAAGTGCTGTCGCAATTGGAGGTCAATGCCCTCCTCGATACCAGCGCCCGCGGTCTCTATGGCCTGTTTCGCCGCTGTGCCCTGGCGGTGCTCAACTGTGGAAGTGAAACCGACAATGCCCGCGAGATCTTCGAGACCTATCGCGATTTCGGTATCCACCTGATGCAGACCAACCGAGGCATAAAACTTCGCCTGGAAAATGCACCCGGCAGCGCTTTTGTCGACAACAAGATGATCCGTGGCATACAGGAGCATCTGTTTGCCGTATTGCGGGATATCATCTATGTCTACAACGAGATTCAAAACTCATCGGCCTACGACCTCACCGATTCCAGTCATATCACCTCCGCGGTCTTCCATATCCTGCGCAATGCCCGCGTATTGCATACCGGTATGGAGCCGAATCTGGTGGTATGTTGGGGTGGACACTCCATTGGCCGAAGCGAATACGACTATACCAAAGAGGTCGGTTATGAGCTGGGCTTGAGGGGGCTGAATGTCTGTACCGGCTGTGGACCTGGCGCCATGAAAGGCCCGATGAAAGGCGCTACTATTGGCCACGCTAAACAGCGCATCGGCAGCGGCCGCTACCTCGGTATCACCGAGCCGGGAATCATCGCATCAGAACCACCCAACCCCATCGTCAACGAACTGGTGATCATGCCCGACATAGAGAAGCGCCTCGAAGCCTTCGTCCGGGTAGGTCACGGTATCGTGATCTTTCCCGGTGGCGCCGGCACCATGGAGGAACTGCTCTACCTGCTTGGCATTCTCATGCATCCACAAAACCGCGAGCATGTGTTTCCTTTGATATTGACCGGTCCCGCCGAAGCCGCCGACTATTTTGCTGAGATCGACCGCTTTGTCAGCGCCACGCTGGGGCCTGACGCGCAAAACTACTATTCAGTGATTATCGATGATCCCGCCAGCGTCGCGAGCAGCCTGGCGGCCGCCATGGAACAAGTAAAGGCATACCGTTACGACGGCAATGACGCCTTCTACTACAACTGGCGGCTATTTATAGAGAACGCGCTGCAACAACCCTTTCAGCCCACGCATGAAGCGATGGCTGAACTGAATCTATCCCGGGGTCAGGAAGGTTATACGATGGCTGCGAATCTACGCCGGGCCTTTTCCGGCATCGTTGCCGGGAACGTCAAGGAAGACGGCATTCAGGCCGTAGAGAAGCATGGCCCTTTCATCATCCACGGCGATGCCGAGATAGTCACTGCCATGGATAGCCTACTGATCTCGTTTGCTGAGCAGAACAGGATGAAACTGCAAGGGGACTATTCACCCTGTTATCAATTGATCTCTTGATTCCTTAGCCAATCAATTATCGTAGGGTGGTGGTATTGAAACAAATTCATCACTCATCCTGATCGTCGACAGCCAAACCCATCCTGTTAGCTCTTTTCTTCCACAGCCGCCTGGCCAGTTTCCGCATGTCGTCGATGTGATCACCCTCGTCAACTATCTCGATACCGAGAATTGTCTCGAGGATATCCTCCAGGGTGAGGATCCCAGACATACTGCCATATTCATCCACGACCAGGATGATATGACTGCGCTTTTCCATAAAAAGTTCGAATGCGGCCTGTAGTGAACTGGACTCCGGGACGGCAGGCATTTCGCGACGATAGACTTCCAGGCTGTTTTCCGAGTTCCCACGTGCATGGGAAAGCAGTAGATCACTGCGCAATACGAATCCGGTAACATGATCCCGATCCTCATTATAGACCGGTATGCGTGAGAACCGACTGCTGTTGTGCTTCTCGAAATAGTCTTTTACCAGTTCTTTCTCATCCAAAGAAAAAACCACCGTCCGCGGAGTCATCACATCGGTAACCCGAGTCTCACTCAATAGAAAAAGGTTTTTCAGTATCAACGACTCGTGCTGATCGAGTTTGCCCTCTTCTATCCCTGCTTCCGCCATCGCAGTAAACTCGTCCCTGCGGAACTGTCCGTGTGCTTTACCCCTCGAAAGCAAGCGGGTCAACATCGCTGACATCACCACAAACGGATAGAGTATCCAGATAAGAAACTTCAGTGTATAAGCAGTTGCCGGCGCAAGTTGTCGCCAATAGTTGGCACCCAGCGTCTTCGGAATGATCTCTGAAAATACCAGGATCATAAATGTGAGCACGCCAGAAGCAACACCGACATAACCGCTGCCAAATACCACCGCCGCCTGTGCACCTGCCCCGGCCGCACCGATGGTGTGCGCTGTGGTATTCAAGGTGAGAATTGCCGCCAACGGATCATTGATGTCCCGCTTCATCTCCCGTAGCACAGGAGCAGCCCGATTGCCTTCCTGTTCCAGCACGGATATGTAAGGGTGAGTGACACTGAGAATAACGGCTTCAGCTATGGAACAGAGAAATGAGAAGCCTAGTGCGATGAGTACGTAGACAATAAGTAACAGCATTGTTAAACCATAGGTTTAGAATAGACCAGTTGCTGTTTATACAGCCATTTCACCTGCTTTTCACTATTATTCTTTTGCCACCCCGAAGTTCGCTATCATGTCGCCGGGTGCGGGAGGACTACAATGCCATCTGCATCGGCATAGAGCCACTCCCCAGACCTGAACCGGACACCGCTGAAGTTGATATCAACATCCACCTCACCCGCTCCCTTCTTAATACTCTTGCGGGGATTGGTGGCCAGTGCCATAACTCCAAGTGGCATACCGGAGATCTCGGCGGCATCCCTAATACAACCATGCACCACCACGCCAGCCCAAGCGTTGTCAACCGCCTTCTTGGCCAGTATGTCACCCAGCAGGGCGCAGCGCAGAGAACCGCCGCCATCAACCACGAGAACCCTTCCCTCTCCCGGTTGATTGAGTTGTTCACGCACTCGCGAGTTGTCCTCGAAACACTTCAGGGTTGCAATCGTCCCGTGGAACAACCGATTTCCACCATAGTGGCGAAAACCCGGATTACAGACCTGCAGTCGCTCTTCATGGGTATCGTAAAGATCCGCCGTCTTTAAACTACTATCACTGTTACTCACAATTATCTCCTTTATCTCTACTTAGGGATTCGTTCCTTGACAAACCTCCCTCAGACCAGCAAATAAAAAAAAGCCGCGCATGGGAGCGCGGCAGAAGGGCAGAAAATGATAATGCACACGCAGCAGCACAGACTCGGAGGGGTATGAGACTGATGCGAAATCAGCTGCGTGTGTAAACTGAGATTACATGCCTGCAGCGCTATCGAATTGCTCCTCTTCCGTAGAGCCGGTCAATGCAGTCACCGACGATGCACCGCCTTGGATTACAGTGGTGACATCATCGAAATAACCGGCACCGACCTCTTGCTGATGGGAGACGAAGGTATAACCTTTATCACGTGCTGCAAACTCGGGTTGCTGAACCTTTTCCACATAGTGCTTCATGCCCTCGCCGCGGGCATAATCGTAGGCGAGATCGAACATGTTGAACCACATATTGTGAATGCCGGCCAGGGTGATGAACTGATATTTGTAACCCATATCGGAGAGCTCATCCTGGAATTTGGCAATGGTCTTGTCGTCCAGGTTCTTTTTCCAGTTGAATGAGGGTGAGCAGTTGTAGGCAAGTAGCTTATTGGGATTTTCCGCCAATACCGCTTCGGCGAATTCACGGGCAAAACCGAGATCAGGTGTTCCTGTTTCGCACCACACCAGATCCGCGAAGGGGGCATAAGCCAAACCACGTGAAATAGCCTGCTCCAAGCCGTTCTTGACCCGATAAAAACCCTCACCGGTACGTTCACCGGTAAGGAACGGCTGGTCATTGGCATCGACATCAGAGGTCAACAGGTTGGCCGCTTCCGAATCGGTACGCGCCAGTACCAGGGTAGGCACACCCATCACATCCGCAGCCAGACGCGCCGCGATCAGCTTCTGTACCGCTTCCTGAGTCGGAACCAATACCTTGCCGCCCATGTGGCCACACTTCTTCACTGCAGCAAGTTGATCTTCATAATGGACACCGGCCGCGCCGGCGGAAATCATGTTCTTCATGAGCTCGAAGGCATTCAGCACACCACCGAAGCCAGCCTCGGCATCGGCAACGATGGGCAGGAAGTAGTCGACGTATCCCTCATCCTCTGGGCTGATATCTCGTGACCACTGGATTTCATCGGCGCGTTTGAAGGCACTGTTGATACGCCTCACCATGGTGGGCACCGAATCGTAGGCATAGAGAGACTGATCCGGGTACATGGTCTCTGATGTGTTGCCATCCGCAGCCACCTGCCAACCGGATAGATAGATCGCTTCGATACCCGCCTTTGCCTGTTGCATAGCCTGACCGCCGGTGATCGCGCCCATGCTGTTGACATACCCCTTTTTGGCATTGCCACGGACCAGTTTCCAGAGCTTTTCCGCACCATTCTTTGCATAGGTATACTCGGGCTGTACCGAACCACGAAGGCGCACTACATCTTCAGCACTGTATCCGCGCTTGACGTCGGTCCAGCGGGGGTTTTCTGCCCAATCCTTTTTCAAGGCTTCGATCTGTTCTTTACGTGTCATCAAATTCTCCAGTGGTATATAGGTTTCGATTTACAGTGGCGCCAAAACTCAATCGAGTTGTTCGTAGGCTGGAAGCGTCAGAAACTCTTCAAATTCATCGGCAGCGACAATTTGTCTCAGCAACGAAGCTGCCTGCTCGTAGTGCCCCCCCTCATAGGCCAGTTCACCGGCCTCTTCGCGAACCAGTTTCAGTTCATCACTGACTGTTTGGTCGAACAGTTGATAGGTGACTTTGCGGCCATCGTTGAGCACACCCTTGGGGTAGCGGATCCATTGCCAGATCTGGGAGCGGGCAATCTCAGCCGTTGCCGCATCCTCCATCAGGTGATGGATCGGCACCGCACCGCGCCCACCCAACCAGGCAGCCATGTAACGCAGTGCCGCACTGACATTGTTGCGCAGACCGGCTTCGGTGATCTCTCCCTCAGGCACCGCCAAGAGGTCGCTGCTGGTGACCTCAAAATCGTCGTGCATATGATCGAGCTGATTGGGCCCAGGCATATATTTATCAAAGACTTCCATAGCAATCGGGACCAATCCGGGATGAGCAACCCATGTTCCATCATGCCCATTTTCAGCTTCCCGTAGTTTGTCCTGTCGCACCTTCTCTTTGGCTTCTGCATCTGCCTTGACGTCATCGCGGATAGGAATCTGCGCCGCCATACCACCCATGGCGTGGGCACCACGACGATGGCAGGTGTTGATCAGTAGTTTGGAATAGGCACTGAGAAAGGGAACTGCCATGGTTACCTGACTGCGATCGGGTAGCACGTATTCGGGATGGGCATGAAAACGCTTGATGAAACTGAAGATATAGTCCCAACGACCACAATTGAGGCCGCAGATGGAGTCGCGCAGTTCATAGAGAATCTCATCCATCTCAAATACGGCGGTGATAGTCTCGATCAGTACCGTGCACCGGATGGTGCCGTGCTCCAGATCCAAGCGTTTTTCACTCCAGCTGAAGATATCGCGCCACAGCTGTGCCTCCAGGTGGCTCTCCATCTTCGGTAGATAGAGATAAGGACCGGTACCCAGCTTTAGCAGCTGTTTTGCGTTATGGAATAGATAGAGACCGAAATCGAGCAGCGCGGCGGAGAGTCTGCGCCCGTCCACCAACACATGTTTCTCTTCCAGGTGCCAACCCCTGGGGCGTACGATCAGGGTCGCCAACTCATCATTGAGCTTATAGGCCTTGCCTTGCGGACCGGTGAAAGAGAGGGTGCGGTTTACCGCGTCCCGAAGATTGATCTGGCCCTCAATCGTTGCTTGCCATGAAGGCGAATGGGCATCTTCCAGGTCGGCCATGAAGCACTTGGCACCCGAATTCAGGGCGTTGATCAGCATTTTGCGATCCACCGGACCGGTAATCTCCACCCGTCGGTCCTGAAGGTCATGGGGTGCTGGACGCACCTTCCACTCCGATTGGCGTATACCGGAAGTTCGCTCGAGAAAATCGGGCAATTCACCATGGTTGAGGCGCTCTTGTCTTTGCGTCCTCATTTTCAGCAGATCCTGCCGCCTGGTACCAAAGTTGCGCTCAAGCTCGGCTACGAAGTGGAGTGCCTCCGTTGAGAGGATAGTCTCGTACCCCGGCTCCATGGGGCCGGTTACTCTGACCTCCTGTGAGTGTTGCCAGAGACTTGATGTTGTGGTGGCCATTTTCTCTATTCTCCTCATCTTCACTGTATTCAACCGCGCACCCATGGTGCGCGCGAGGTGGTGCTGATCGAATCCCTGTTCTCATCTGAGGCACGAGATTCTTTTGTGCACTGCGTTAAAGCATAGTGAAAAGGTCAAGATTTTTTTCATAAAAATATCAATAGTTAGCTTTGATAAAAAAAATAGTGCACTGCAATAAAATAAGCTAAACCTTAGTAAACAGCTCAAGTTTATCGGCTTAGATAAGAGATACGCACCAAAATGATGCAAAACCACCCGCGACAGATCGCTCAATCGATCCTTACCGGCTTCGAGCGGCACTTCTCCTTTTTCGAGGAGATCAGCAGCGCCGCTCGCCAACGCTTCGAAGTTGCGGATTGGGAGGCAGTGCGAAATGCATCGGCAAAACGGTTAAGTTTCTATGACTTACGTGTACAAGAAGCGATATCCAGGCTACGCAGTAACTTCCATATCGATGAACTGGATGAGAATTTGTGGCAGCAGGTCAAACAGCGCTATGCCGAGAGTTTGAAGACCCATAGCCGACCGGAACTGGCTGAAACCTTCTACAACTCGGTCTTTTGTCGTCTCTTTGAACGCAAGTACTACGACAACGACAAGATTTTCATTGAATCACAGGTCGATCGTGAGGCTTTATCGGAGCGTTACCGGGTCTATATGTCCTTCCATGTGGCCGAAGGGGGGCTGACCGGGGCGATTTGGGATGTGCTCTCCGCCTTCTATTTCTCACTCCCCTATGAAGATATCAAACGGGACTGTGATCGAGTGGCTCAATCCCTACTCGACCAGGCCGGATTCGATACACTGCCACCGGACCTGCGTTTCGATCTGCTGGAGTCCCCCTTCTACCGAAACAAGGCCGCTTACATTATTGGACGCATGGTCTATGGGGATAAAGTCCGCCCATTCATTTTACCCCTTATCAATAATGAAAATGGCGGCCTCTATGTGGACACCCTGCTCATCAGAGGTCACCATGTGGAGGCGGTATTCAGCTTTGCGCGCGCCTATTTCATGGCCAAGACCCCTGTGCCGACAGCTACCGTCGAGTTTCTACAAAGCATTATGCCCTACAAAACGCTGGCGGAGCTCTACAACAGCATCGGATTTCACAAACAGGCGAAGAATGAATTCTACCGGGACCTGCTCAACCATCTTGAAGCCAGTGACGATCTCTTCATTACCGCAGCCGGCACCCCGGGCATGGTGATGCAGGTATTCACCCTGCCCTCCTTTCCCTATGTCTTCAAAGTGATTCGCGACCGCTTCCCGCCACAGAAGGAGGTCACCCATAAGCTGGTGAAGGAGCGCTATTTCCAGGTCAAGAAACACGATCGAATAGGACGCATGGCGGATACCCTCGACTTCATGGATGTTGCTCTTCCCATGAATAGGATAGAACCCAACCTGTTGAAAGAGCTCCAGGAGACGGTTGCTGCACAGCTCGAATATGACGGTGAAATGCTGGTAATAAGGCATCTCTATATCGAGCGCCGAATGGTACCGCTCAATCTCTATATCCAGGACGCGGATGAGACTCGGATACGAGAAATTCTTGATGATTGGGGATTGTCGATTAAGCAGCTGATGGGGGTCAATATCTTTCCCGGAGACCTGCTATTCAAAAACTTCGGCGTCAACTGTCAGGGCAAGGTCGTGTTCTATGACTATGATGAGGTCTGTTACCTCAGTGAAGTCAATTTCCGCAAAATCCCGCCCCCTCGAAGCTCACTTGATCTATACCGTGACGAGCCCTGGTATAGCATCAATCCCAACGATGTCTTTCCCGAGGAGTTCATTACATTCCTGACCACGGACAACAAAATCCGCAAGATGCTGACCGAGCTGCATCCTGAGCTTTTCGATTACAACTACTGGAGACAGGCCCAGGAGAATCTTGCCGCGGGAATCCAAGCCGATGTCTTTCCCTATTCTCAGAGACTACGCTTCGAACGACCTGAAACAGCGCCAGCCGCAACGCTGCAAATCGCCAACACAGCTTGAGAAAATTCATGCCGCAAATGGACGCCAATCACCGCAAATAAGCGCAAATGGTCTATGGTGATGGAAAACTGCGGATGGCTTTCAAATTAGTACAATGCCTACTAGCATCCCGCGGAGATTTCCAATCAGATCATCTGTAGATTAACTGTTGGAATCTGTCTCAGCCAATCATATGGATATGCAATTTGCGATATTTTGCGGTGATTGGCGTCCATTTGCGGTTTATGCTTAATCCGTTACTGCGCGCCTTTGCCGAGTAGAACCACCTCGATGGTCTGCAGCAAGATGATAAAATCGAGCATGGTGCTGGCGTTCTTTACGTAGTAGAGGTCATATTCGAGCTTTCGCTTGGCGTCCTCTTCAGATGCCCCGTAGGGATAGAGCAGCTGCGCCCAACCAGTCAATCCAGGCTTTACCCAGTGACGTTGCAGATAGTAGGGAATGTCATTTGAGAGCTGTAACACAAACTCCGGTCGCTCAGGTCGGGGGCCGACCAGGCTCATATCCCCGTTCAGGATATTGTAGATCTGGGGCAGTTCGTCGAGTCGGGTCTTTCTCAGAAAGCCACCCAGCTTAGTAATACGAGCATCGTTTTTACTCGCCCACCTTGCGACCCCATCCGCCTCGGCATCGGTACGCATGCTTCTGAATTTATAAACCTTGAACAGCTTTCCGTTTTTCCCGACCCTTACCTGGCTGTAGAGGATCGGATCCCGCCCCCCCGACTCGATCAAACTGGCAACTGCAACCAATACCATCAACGGGGCGGCAAAGAGGAATATGACTATTCCAACCGACATATCAAAGGTTTTTTTAATGGTACGATTCAGTGCCCTCTGTCGGTAACCATCGGTATACAGCATCCAGCTGGGATAGAGCAGATCGATATTGATAATGGAGAGTTCCTTCTCGAAAAAGGTTAACAGATCGAGGATCTGAATGCCTTTTATCTTACACTCCAGAAGCTCATGGTTCGGCAGCTTCTTGCGTCGGTCGTCCACTGCCACCACGATTTCGTCGACTGCCAAGCGGTTGGAGATTTCGAGCAGAGTCTGATCCTTTACGATCTGCCGCTCCTCATCGATCAACTCGATTCTGTCCCCCAGATTGACATAGCCAACGACAACTATACCCACGGTATCCTTGGACTTGACCGACTCCTCAATTCGATCCGCATTGATCCCGACACCCAGCACCAAGACCCGACGCTTCAGGGTCTTGTCCGATGTAACCCTGACAAACAGGGTCCTGGAGACAAGTATGCCGAGCAGAGAGATGACCAGACCTTGAGTGAGTAGGGCTCGTTCCGAAACGGGAAACAAATGCAATGAAATGAACAGAAATGCCATTAGCACAGCACCGACGAGAAATCCCAAGATCAGTCGTAGCAGAAATCCTGACGAGGAGGCCATCGACCCTTTTTGATACAGACCCAGCGCCATCAACGAGGAAAACATGATCACCGCAAAGGTGGTTGGCAGATTTTTCAACGTCGGGGCACTGATATCGAGGGAACTGGCACCAAGCTCCTGTCGAAGATAGATAGCACCGAGCATTGAGGCAAAAAAGATCAGAATCTCAATCACAGCAAGAAGAACTACTGCCTTGGAGATATAGACACCGAAAAGTTTGATCATGACTGGTCTTTTTATATCCTTCGAGCGGATAGATTGCGGAAATGCGACTATTCAGGAGAGGAAAAACACGATAGTCACTTCAACCTACCCGTATTTAGCGTCCAGATTCTAACAAATTTAAACAAATAGCAAATGCTTGGAGCCAATTTTAGGGTTCTGGTCAAGAATCGATTCTATAATCAGCCCCTAGACCATCGTCAGACCTTCACAAGGAGCCCCCCATGCCGTATGTCAATATCAAGATCACTAAGGAAGGTGTCAGCAAGCTACAAAAGCAGCAACTCATTGCAGGCGCGACCAAGTTGTTGGCAGATGTCCTGGGTAAAAACCCGGCCACCACATTTGTCGTCATTGAGGAGATCGACACAGATAACTGGGGAGTCGCCGGAGAACAGGTCACGGAACGACGTAACAAGGGATTGTGAGGCAGGCGCATTCGCGGCTCAGGTGCAAAATGAGGTAAAACCCGCTCCTTCGAGCGGGTTTATTTTCACGTGTCCTAGATTGTGCACGGATGCAAGACCAGGCTCAGCTGCCGAGCCTCTCCTGGATGGCATTGACCACCAGATCACTCTCGGTGGCGGTTACACTCAACAGCATATCCTCGTTGTTGTAGAAATCGACAAGCGGCGCTGTCTTTTCGTTATAGACGTCAAGCCGATTGGAGATCGCCTCCTCGGTCTCATCATCACGCTGTACGACACTGCCTCCACATTTGTCACAGATCCCCTCGACCTTGGTAGGCATGCTCTTGACATTGTATATCGCTCCACAATCGACACAGGTGCGACGCGTGGTGAGACGATCGAGGATGACTTCCCGTGGCACGTCGATCTCCACTGCGAAATCGAGATCAACACCGATCTTTTGCAACAACACTTTGAGTGCTTCGGCCTGGGGTATGGTGCGAGGGAAACCGTCCAGAAGAAAACCATTTTCGCAATCAGGCTCCTGAAGACGTTGCTCCATAATCCCCATGATCAGCTCATCGGGAACCAGGTCGCCTGCCTTCATATAGGCCTCGGCCTGTTTACCCAGTTCAGTGCCAGCCTGTACCGCTCCACGCAGAATGTCTCCGGTGGAGATCTGCACCGAACCGTCCAGTTTTGTCAACAACTTGGCCACAGTGCCCTTACCTGCACCAGGCGCACCCAACAGAATTAGTTTCATTGATCGCTCCTATTTTCTTGCTCTAGATTTATAATCATTGACTCGCGGTGATTTGAACCTTGTTGAATCAAACCCGACGGCCTCTTGTCAAAACCGGCGCTATTATACTGATTTCAGCCATTGGCATGTTTCCCGATAATTTATGACCAGATAAACAATTGATTTGACTATTGGTATGCCCCATTCCATGCGAAATCCAACTAGACAAGTCCACACAATAAGGTTACCAGACCTGTTTGCCAGAATAGGCGCGCTGTTCTGCCTGCTCGGGCTGACAGCTATCCTCGGCTGCTCCACTTCGCCACCCCGCAACATGACCGATGCCTGCGATATCTTCGAAGAGAAGGATGATTGGTACGAGGCATCGGACGATGCCTTTGAGAAGTGGGGGGTGCCGATCCACGTGCAACTGGCGATCATTCACCAGGAGTCCCGCTTCAAACACAATGCCAAGCCCCCCAGAAAGAAGCTATTCTGGTTTATACCCTGGTTTCGTAAATCCTCAGCCTATGGTTATGCCCAGGTCCAGGACAGCACCTGGGATTGGTACAAGCGGGAGACCGGAAACGGCTGGGCTGACCGCGACGATTACGAGGATGCAGTGGATTTCATCGGCTGGTATGGCAGTGTCTCGTATCGCAAGCTGGGCATTTCGAAGTGGGACGCTTACCGACAATATCTCGCCTACCACGAAGGCCATGGCGGCTACAAGCGCGCCAGTTATCGAAACAAGCCCTGGCTGATGAAGGTGGCGCGTAAGGTTGAAAACAATGCCAAACGCTATCGGGCGCAGATCGCGACATGTAAAGAGAAATTGGAGCGGGGCTGGAGTCTGTGGCCGTTCTGAATCCACCGACACTCACCCAACCCGTCCGGATTAACAAAGGAACACCTGTATAATCCGCGATTCCGGCGAGTACCCGGCAATAGCGCGAAGCGAGTAATCTATGTGCTTGATTTACCTGGATCCCGGCATTCGCCGGGATGACGAAAAGAGATCTCTAAAAAGATTTCATCAGATTGATCAAAAAGCTATTTCGATTGTAGCTGTAGCTATCTATATTGGAATCGTTATCCGTATATCGATATTCGAGTGCCAACTGCAGATCTCTCCATAGCCGATTTCGACTCAATTCGCAGGCAAGACTCTTTCGCTTGTCAGTTCGGGTGGTGGTCACACCGGCGGAATCGACGTTTTTATCACCGTAGCGGCTTCTGCGGTAACTGCCCGATGCCTTCAGTTGCCAATCTGTCGCAAAGGCCTGGCGATAATCGAGATAGAGTGTATGTCTGGTTGGGGAGAGACTGGTGAAATCGGTTGAGGTTTCGATATCTTCCCGATCGTTCAATTCAAGTTGATAGTAGCTGCGGATCCGTCCCCTGGTGCTATCGATGGCCCAAATCCCCTCACTACGCAGATCAAATGCGCTCCCCTCGAGGCCTTCACTCCGTGAATCGAGTGCGTGGATCGATTTGAGTCGCAATCTGAACCTGAGTGTCAGACTCTCCCCGATACCACGGCGGGTATCGAAAACCAGGTTTCCACTGCTCAGATATGGGTCGCCGCCAAGGGTCGAGTAGGTGGCATAGATTCCCCCCTCACTCTTCCAGGCCTGCAACGGAAAACGTTGGTAGAGACCCAGATTCAGCTGCACCAGGGAGTAGTCGCTAAGCTCGGCATAAATATCGCCGAACAGGCTGCCCCTGAACAGCAAACCCTCGTCATGGTTTCCGGAAATAACGCCTTGCGTAAAACCGAACAGCTCATAGAAACTGTCCGACTCCTCACTGGCAACGACCAGGGAATCACTCTCCAGGGTGACATTGTCATCGTGGCCAATTCCGATACTGAGAAAGGAGTTCCAGCTCGATCTTTTCCCTGGGAGGCTTGCCAGGGCGTGTTCCGCAAGCCTGATCAGCTTAACGTCCTGGGTGGTATCGAGGGTGCGTTCAAACCACCCCCTGGCAGCCTCGAAATCACTCTGTTTGCGCTCTACCAGGCCAAGATTGTAATAGGCCAGAGGAGCCATCCTGGGGTACTTTGCCGTCTTTTCGAATGCGGCAAATGCATTTTCCCAATGTTCGAGCTGGAAGTAGACAACACCCAGATTGTAGTAGAGAGCGGGTTTAGTCAGACCGAGGGATTCGGCCCTCTCGAAACCCACCCTCGCTTGTGGGTAGTCCCCTGCTTTATAGGCCTGCATGGCCTCCTGAAAGGCTGTCAATCCCTCATCTGCATGGAGTACCGGCAAGCATAGAAGATAGAGCAGAGGAGTTAGATAGTAACGCAACATCTTGATCCCTGAAGTTTGATAACACTAAGCCGGCACACTGCCTCCGCAGTGCGCCGGCGCCTCGGTGTCGCTGCCAACCCTAACGACTACTCTTTGCCATGCTGCTGCTGTTGCTTAACCTCCTGTATCTGGTCCTGGGTATCCTGCTGAACCGTCTCAACACTCTCTCTGACCTGTTCCCTGACTTGCTCTCTTACCTGTTCCTGAGCCATCTCCTGGGCACCTTGCATACTCTCCTGGGCATGTTCCTGAGCCTGTTCCTGCTGCTCTTCACGCAGCTCGCTACGATCCCGGTCACGATCCCTGATGGCATCATCGGAGGCGTTGTCGGCCTTGTCCCTTTGATGCTCATGGCGTTCACGGTTTCTCGACCGCTCCTGCAACATGGCCTGGGGCACCTCGATCTCCCGGGTCACATCACCGACCTCTTCAGTATCCTCATCCACCACCTCCATGGTCACCTCATCGAGAGGAGCTGCCAGCAAAGCGGTTGAGAACAGAGCTCCCAAAACCAAAGCACTCAACTGTTGAAACCTATTCATACTACTCTCCTATAACTAGCTGTAATCAAGTGGTTTTACGAGAGGCAACCTGTACCCTGATCGATTCACTTCGGCTTTGAGCGGGATATGGAAGCGTCGCTCTTTTCCCTGGTGGGAGATCACTGCAACCACCTCTCCATTCACCTGTTGTGAAGCGATCAGTACCAGATTCAGTACATTCCGACCTTTCGTCAGGCGATCCTTCCAACTGATCTCCCGTTGTTGCGGATAGCCCTCCAAGAGGACCCCTGCTGGCAGCTGAAGAGAGAATGCCACCGGCTGCAGATCTTCGTTGGCATTGAATACCAGGCGCAGATCCTGGGGATGCTCGACCTGCAACACCACGGCGGGCATCTGCACGACAGTAGGTGGAACCTGGACCTGCCAAAACGCCAAACCGAACCAGATCAACAAACCAGCGGCAACCGCACTGCCGAATCCGAGGAAAAAACCATGGCTGGTCTTCTCATGGGACCGAGCTGCCTGCCTGAACGCCTGCTTCTTGAAGCCTGGACGAAGCGGCGCAACCGGCAACTCCCGCAGCTTCATCTGCAAAACTCGCCTGGTTTGCAGCTCTGCATCGCATGCAGCACAGCTCGCCAGGTGAGCATCGATTTCTGCCCTTTGCGGAAGGGTCAGGTCGTTATCTATGTATTCATCCAGCAGTGATTTGACGTTGTTACAGTTCATTGATGTGCCTCTCAATAACTAACACGTCCATTACCGGCAAAGGGTTCCATCGCCAGGATCTGCCGCAGTCCGCCCCTGGCTCTGTGCAGCCGCGACTTGAGCGTACCCAAGGGTAGATCGAGAATCTGTTGCAGCTCAGTCAGGGTGTAACCCTCTACATCGTGCATTATCAGTAGGGTTCGATGGGGTTCACGCAGTTGATTCAGTGCTTGATTGAGCTGATCCAGTGCCTGCCAGCGTTCCTGGCACTGTTCCGGTCCCACTGTTTCACCGGGCAGCTCTTCAAGCCGTTGCGACAGATCGTCATCGGTGTGGCCTACGACCATACTGCCCCGTGCACGCAGCTTGTCGATGAACAGGTTATACAAGGCGCGGGCAAGCCAGGTTTTCAACTCGTCAACCTGCTGCAGTTGCGCTGTTTTCGGATAGAGTCTGGTGAGAAGTTCCTGCACCAGGTCCTCCGCATCATGCTGATTGGAGGTTAAGCGGTAGGCAAGACGATAGAGCCGATAAAAATGGGGCTCTACCAACTGCTCGAAACGCCCTCTCCGACGATGGCTGGTTGGAAAAATATTCACGGAATCCTCAACCGCTGTTCCCTAACAAAGTCTCTAGCGCCATAGCACTCCATGCCATAAATATGGCATGAAACCCTGCACTCCTTATCTTTGACACGGACTTTTTCCGAAAAAGGTTCCATGGATGTCATATGCTCACTTCCCTGGTTTTATTCTGCTATCTCCCGTAACAGATGCCGTTGTGTATCGAACATCAGTTTTCAGCTTTCCAGCCGATATTTATCTACAACTGAAAAACAAATCCAGACAAGCTAATAGGGTTGAAATTCATGCTTCTGGATATAGAGTTGTTTTTAGGAGACAGGGCAAAAAAACATTTGCTTTTCAATAGTCACTATTAAGCTTTTCAATGCCAATTGCCAACCTAGAAACTTAATACTTTCTATTGAATTCATTCAATGGACCAATACTTGAGCCAACACTACACTATGTATGGTTTCTTTCGGCTTACCCTTTTATGACGTTTGGCAAAGGCTATGGATTTTGACATCGCACTCAATATCACCTCGGCAATCCTTTTCATGGGGATATTAGGCCTGTTGCTCTCCTCGATGCTTGCCTTTGCCAATAAAAAGCTCTGGGTCTTCGAGGATCCGCGGATCGACGAGATCGAGAACATGCTCCCTGCGACCAACTGCGGAGCCTGCGGTAATGCGGGCTGCCGCCCTTTCGCGGAAGCCCTGATATCCGGCGAGGTCGCCCCGGCGCAATGTACGGTGAGTAGCGCGGATGCCATCAGCGAGATCGCGGACTACTTGGGTGTCGATAGCGGCGACGTGGTGAAACGAGTTGCCCGACTGGCCTGTGCCGGGGGCTCCCACGTTGCTCGCATGCGCGCCCACTACGAGGGACTCGAGAGCTGTCGGGCCGCATCCGTGGTCTCCGGCGGACCCAAGAGCTGCACCTGGGGCTGCATCGGCTTGGCCGATTGCGCCGATGTCTGCGACTTTGACGCCATCACTATGGATCGCCACGGGCTGCCTTTAGTGGACAGCGAAAAATGCACTGCCTGCGAGGATTGCGTGGATATATGTCCCAAAGACCTCTTCTCCATCCAACCGGTCGATCGCAGACTCTGGATCGCCTGTAAAAACCTCGAACATGGCGACAATGCAGAGAATGAATGTGAGGTCGCCTGTACAGCCTGCGAACGTTGTGTCAAGGATTCGCCAGAAGGATTGATTTCGATTCAAAACAACCTGGCTGTGGTCGACTACAGTAAAAACAGTATGGCCTCGCCGGTGGCGACAGAACGCTGCCCAACGGGTGCCATTGTTTGGCTGGATGATGACAAGGGAGCGGTCAAAGGCATCCACGCCAAGCGCATCGTGCGCAAACAAGCGCTCCCTCTGTAAATCGAGGCAGCTGTTTCGAGTCTGAGGCTTCGGCGAATGTTGCTCCTCAGACTTCAGAGACCCCTATCCAAGTAACTAGACTAGAGATGTGTTCAATGTTTGGTAAGAAAGACGAGAAGAGCTTCAAGTATCCCGGTATTCGCATGGCTATGGACGGCAATGGTGCGGTGATCATGTGCGAGCGGGAAGCCTCGGATGCGGCGGGCGCCTATCCGATCACACCCTCGACCCAGATGGGCGAGTACTGGGCGGAAGAGACAGCCAAGGGGCATGTCAATATCTCTGAGCGTTCGCTGATCTTCATTGAACCTGAGTCCGAGCATGCCGCGGCGGCGGTAACCGCCGGTATGTCGATGACCGGCCTGCGCGCAACCAACTTCTCCTCGGCCCAGGGCATCGCGTTCATGCACGAATCCCTCTATGCCGCGGTGGGAAAACGTCTCCCCTATGTGCTCAATATAGGCTGTCGCGCCATCACCAAGGCCTCGCTGAACGTTCACTGTGGCCATGATGATTTCCACTGCATCGATGACACCGGATTTTTCCAGGTCTTTGCCAATAACGCCCAGGGTGCTGCCGATCTCAACCTGATCGGGCGCAAGATTGCGGAACTCTCCCTAACCCCGGCGGCAGTGGCCCAGGACGGTTTCCTCACCACCCATCTCATCGAACCCCTGATGGTACCTGAGCGGGAGCTGATCGCCGAGTTCCTCGGTCGTCCTGAGGATGAGATCGAGTCGCCGACACCAGCGCAAAAACTCCTCTTCGGAGAGACCCGGCGCCGTGTGCCCATGGTGTGGGATGTGGACAATCCAATGCTCTCCGGCTCGGTGCAGAACCAAGACGCCTATATGCAGACCGTCGCCGCCCAGCGTCCCTATTTCTTCCAGCATATCCCGGAGATCGCCGACAAGGTGATGGAGGAGTATTACCAGCTCACCGGCCGCCGCTATCAACGCCTCGGCGGCTACAACATCGAGAAGGCCGACTATGTGATCGTCGGTATGGGCTCGATGATCGTGCAGGCCCATGGAGTCGCCGACTACCTGGAGAAAAACCGCAAGCTCAAAGTCGGTGTGGTCGACATTACCATGTTCCGCCCCTTCCCCGGCGATCTCCTTGGCGCCGTACTGAAAGGCAAGAAGGGTGTCTGCGTGCTGGAACGCACCGACCAGCCGCTGGCTGAAGATCTGCCGCTGATGCGCGAGGTGCGAGCGGTGATCTCCAAGTGCATCGAGAACGGCCAGGCCGCCGCCGGCAAGCAGGCGCTGCCCTATCCCGACTACGGCAGTTACGGCAATTTCAGTGACGCCCCAAGACTCTACTCCGGTGCCTACGGACTGGGTTCGAGAGATCTGCAACCCGAGGGGCTGATCGCCGCGGTGGAGAATATGCTGCCCGATGGCGAACATCGCAAGTTCTTCTACCTGAGCATCGATTTCATCCGCGAGGCTGATACCCCGAAGCAGGAGATCCATATCCAGCGCCTGCTCGAGGCCTATCCTGAAGTCGGCAAAATGGCCCTGCGTGGATCCGAGAATCCCAATCTGATGCCTGAAGGCTCGATCACCGTGCGTATGCACTCCGTGGGTGGCTGGGGCGCCATCACCACCGGTAAGAATCTGGTGATGACCCTCTATGATCTGCTCGGCTATGAGATCAAGGCCAACCCCAAGTACGGTTCCGAGAAGAAAGGGCAGCCCACCACCTACTATCTCTCCGCGGCGCCGACGCCGATCCCGCTGAACTGTGAATACCACTATGTGGACGTGGTACTGAGTCCCGATCCCAACGTCTTCGGCCACTCCAATCCCCTGGCCGGCCTGAAGCAGGGCGGCACCCTGATCATCCAGTCCAACCTCGGCAGCGCCGATGAGGTGTGGCAGACATTCCCGCGCTGGATGCAGCAGCAGATCGTCGACAATGAGATCCATGTCTTCTATGTGGACGGCTTCAAGATTGCCCGCGAGGAGGCCTCCGATGCCGAGCTGCAACTGCGTATGCAGGGTAACGCCTTCCAGGGCGCCTTCTTCGCCGGCTCGCCGCTGATGGAGATGGCCGGGCTCGACGAGAAGAAGCTGTTCAACGCTATCGAGGACCAGCTGGAGCATAAATTCGGCAGCAAGGGCCGCCGCGTGGTGGAAGACAACCTGCGCGTGGTGCGCCGTGGTTTCGACGAGATCCACGAGATCACCGAGAAAGTAGTCGGATCCGCAACCCAGGTAGCGGTGAAAAAAGAGCTCGGCATGCCGGTGATGCTGAAACAGCTTCCCCAGGCGGATGGCGGCATCTCCGACGTGCACCGTTTCTGGGAACAGACCGGCAGCTTCTACGCCACCGGCAAGAGCAACGAGAATCTCTCCGATCCCTATCAGGCACTCTCCCTGATGCCCGCCTCCACCGGTGTATTTCGCGACATGACCCAGATCCGCTTCGACTATCCCAAGTGGGTCTCTGAAAACTGTACCGCTTGCGGCGACTGCTATGTGGTCTGCCCGGACAGCGCGATCCCGGGCCTGGTCAACAGCGTCGGCGATGTCTTCAACACCGCCATCGACCGTATCGAGACCGGGGGACGTCCCACCCAGTATCTGCGACGCGAGAGCCGGAATGTGGAAAAACGGCTGCGCGAGCTGCTCAACGAGGGCGGCGAAGCCGCAAACGTCAGAGAGTGCCTCGATCAGGCGGTTCTGGAATCGATCGCCGCGGCGGAGATCGAAGAGGAGTCCCGTCCGGCCCTCGAAGAGGAGTTCGGCCTGTTCCTCGATACCCTGGGCGAGTTCGACTTCTCCGTCACCAAACCCTACTGGTCCAACATGGAGAAGAAGAGCAAGAACAGCGGCGGTCTCTTCTCCATCACCGTCAATCCCTACACCTGTAAAGGCTGCATGGAGTGTGTCGAGATCTGCGAGGACGACGCCCTGGTCGCCACCCATCAGGATGAGGCGGCGATCGAGCGCATGCGGGATGACTGGAACATCTGGCTCGATCTGCCGACCAGCCACCCCTCCTTCAACCGCATCGACGATCTGGACGAGAAGATCGGCGCCCTGCACACCCTGTTGATGGACAAGGCCAACTACAACGCCATGTCTTGCGGCGACGGCGCCTGCCTGGGTTGCGGTGAGAAGACCATAATCCATCTCTTCACCAGCACCGTGACCGCGCTGATGCAGCCGCGGGTGAAGGCGCACCTGGAGAAGATCGACAACCTGATGGCGCAACTGGAACAGCATGTGCGTCTCAAGCTCGCCGCCGGTGTCGATCTCAGCGACGCGGGTGCGATAGCGGAGGCTGTCTCCGGCAACCGGGAGGACGATCTCACCCTCTCCAACCTCAGCGAAAACCTCGACAGCGGCCACGAGAAGACCGTGATCGATCGCGAATGGCTGCAGTGGGCAACCCAGCTGCTGGAGCAGCTGCGGGAGTTGAAGTGGCACTATACCGAAGGGGTCACCAAAAACGGCCGTGCCGACATGGGCATAGTCAATGCAACCGGATGTACCTCGGTCTGGGGTTCCACCTACCCCTTCAATCCCTACCCCTTCCCCTGGGCCAGCCACCTCTTCCAGGACAGCCCATCGGTAGCGATGGGACTCTTCGAGGGGCATATGCGCAAGATGGCAAAGGGCTTTGAAGCGATCCGCAAGGCCGAGCTGGAACTCGCCGGGAAATACAACCCGGGCGAACACGACGACTACTTCAAGCAGTTCTCCTGGAAGGATTTCAGTGACGATGAGTGGCTGCTCTGTCCACCGGTGGTCTCCATCGGCGGTGACGGCGCGATGTACGATATCGGCTTTCAGAATCTCTCCAGGGCCCTGGCCTCGGGGATGCCGATCAAGGTCATGGTGGTCGACACCCAGGTCTACTCCAACACCGGTGGCCAGGCCTGTACCTCCGGCTACATCGGCCAGGTCGCCGACATGAGCCCCTACGGCAAGGCCTGGAAGGGCAAGAAGGAGATCCGCAAGGAGGTCTCCCTGATCGGTATAGCCCACCGCACGACCTATGTGCTGCAGAGCACGATCAGCAATACCACCCATCTGCTTGAGGGCTATATCGACGGCCTCAACAGCCGCCGCCCGGCACTGTTCAATATCTACGCTGTCTGTCCCCCGGAACACGGCATCGGCGACGATGTCGCGGCCCAGCAGTCGAAGCTGGCGGTGGAGTCCAGGGCCTATCCGCTGGTCAAGTACGATCCGGATGGCGGTGAATCCATCGAAGCCTGCATCGATCTGGAAGGCAATCCGGCGATGGAGCAGGATTGGCCGACCTACAACATCGACTATCTGGATGAGAAGGGCGAGGCGTGCAAGCTCGAGGTGCCGATGACCTTTGCCGACTTTGCGGTCACCGAGGGACGCTTCCGCAAACAGTTCCGCATGGCGCCACCGGAGACCTGGAACGACAACATGGTGCCGATGCACGAATTCATCGACCTCGATGAGGATGATCGTGAGGGCAAGTTCCCCTATATCTGGGGTGTCGACAGCAAGAACCGCCTGATGCGCATCATCTGCGCGGAAGAGATGGCCCACTCCTGCGAGGAGCGTCGCCAGTTCTGGCGTCAACTCAAGGGTATTGCCGGTGAACTCGACAAGGTCGATGTCAATGCCCTGGTGGATCAGGCCAAGATCGACATGGCCAACCGCCTCAGCTCCACCCTGCTCTCCATGGCGGCCACCGGTAACGCGGCCGCCCTGGCCGGATCGATCTCGGCAAACGGCTCCGGCAACGGTGCTGCGGCAACTACGGACAGTGCTGCCATGGACGATTACGAACCGGTCTGGATCGAGACACCGGAGTGTACGGCCTGTGACGAGTGCATCGAGATCAATCCCGGCATCTTCGCCTACAACGACGAGAAGAAGGCAGTGATTGTCGATCCTCAGGGAGGACACTATAAGGACATCGTCAAGGCCGCCGAGAAGTGCACCGCGGAATGCATCCACCCCGGCACACCCTGGAATCCATCCGAGAAGGACTTGGAAAAGCTGGTCAAGCGCGCAGCAAAATACCAATAAGCACGCTGACAAGAGCAATGATGGCTGCAACAACACGCTTCATTTCACACTGGCGGGTCTGCGAACGCGGACCCGCCCGATAACCGAGTCTGAGCATTATGGGACTTCTCAACCTGTTGTTTGGGCTGAAAAGCTTTACCCACGGCATCCATCCGCCCTATCACAAGGATACCGCGGACAAGCCGATCCGGCGGCTTGCCTTCCCGTCACAACTGGTGCTGCCGCTGGATCAGCATATCGGCAAGCCGGCGATCCCGCTGGTGAAGAAGGGCCAGGAGGTGGTACGGGGTGAACCGATCGCCAAGGCGGACGGTAACTTTTCGGTACCCCTGCATGCACCGGCCACCGGCCGGGTCCGTGACCTCGAGTTGATGCCAACTCCCAAGGGTCCCAAGTCCACCTCAATCGTCCTCGATGTCTATGAGGGCTCCACCCAGGAGGTGTTGTGGGGCCAACCCCGGGAGATGAGTGAACTCAGTCAGCAGGAGATTCTCCAGGCGATCCAGGATAGTGGCATGGTGGGGCTCGGTGGTGCGGCCTTCCCGTCGCACATGAAACTGACCATCCCCCAGGACAAGCAGGTCGACACCCTGATCGTCAACGGCTGCGAATGTGAGCCCTATCTGACCTGCGACCATCGTATGATGCTGGAATACCCCAAGGCGCTGCTCCGGGGCATTCGTTATGCCATGCAGGCCTCGAACACCAACCAGGCCATCATCGGTATCGAAGACAACAAGATGGATGCCGTCGAGGTGCTGCGCAACAATCTCTCCAAGGGCAGCGCAATCCGCGTGGAGGTGGTTGAAACCAAATATCCTCAAGGCTCGGAAAAGATGTTGATCAAGTCACTGCTCAACCGGGAGGTCCCTACAGGCGGTCTGCCGGCTGATGTCGGTGTGGTGGTCAATAATGTGGGTACCCTGGCATTTCTGGGTCAACTGCTGCCTCAGGGGCAGGGATTGATCGAGCGGGTGATAACCGTAGCCGGTCCCGGGATTCTCAAACCGGGCAACTATCTGGTACCGCTGGGAACACCGATCCGCCATATCCTTGAACAGGCCGGTTATGAAGGTTCACGCACCGAGTTCGTTCTCGGCGGCCCGATGATGGGCCCCGCTGTCTCCGCCATGGATACCCCCATCACCAAAGGCACATCGGGGCTTTTGGTGCTGAACGAGCCCTCCATCGAGGATGAGAGCCAGAAAATCTGGCCCTGCATCCGCTGTGCGCGCTGCGTCAAGGCCTGTCCGATGCATCTCAATCCCTCTATGCTTGGACTGTTGGCGGCAAAACGTAAATATGAAGAGATGGCGCAGGACTACCATCTGAATGACTGTTTCGAATGCGGCTGCTGTTCCTACGTCTGCCCTTCCAACATCCCCCTTGTACAATACTTCAGGATCTCCAAGGCGATCAACAGAGAGCAGGCCGCATGAGTAAGAAACCCACCATAGAGTTGCGTACCTCACCCCACGCCCATGCCGGGGGAGATGTGGTCAAGATCATGCGCAATGTGGTCTATGCCCTAATCCCGATTTCGCTCTTCACCATCTGGCAGTTCGGCCTCAGCGCCCTTGCCCTGTTGATCGTGGTGACCCTCACCTGCCTCTTGACCGAGCGCCTTTTCAATCGCCTCAGCGGTGAAGCCAACAGTCTCGGCGACTGGTCGGCCACCATAACGGGCCTGTTGTTGGCATTGACCCTGCCACCGGGCTTTCCCCTCTGGATGGGCGCCGTTGCCGGTTTCATCGCGATTGCCCTCGGCAAGGCCTTGTTCGGCGGCCTGGGGATGAATGCCATGAATCCGGCGTTGATTGGCCGCGCTTTTGTACAAGCGGCCTTCCCGGTTGCCATTACCACCTGGACACCCGCTTTTTTTGAGGCACGCTTCAGCCAGTTCGTACCCACCACGCTGACCCCCCCGTTCCTTCAGCCCCCTTCGTTAAACGATTGGGTGGAGATGGTCAAGGTGGACGCCTTCAGCGGTGCCACACCACTGGCGTTGCAGAAGTTCGAGGGGATACAGACCGATATCCTCGATATGCTGCTGGGCACCACCGCCGGATCCGCCGGCGAAACCTCGGCTCTGCTGATCCTGATCTGCGGAATCTACCTCGCCGCTCGTAAAATGCTCGACTGGCGAATTCCGTTGATGGTGATGCTGGGCGCCGCGGCCACGGCGGGGATCTTTTTCCTCATCGATCCGGCACGCTATCCCGATCCCCTGTTCGTCCTCTGTTCCGGCGGTCTTATGCTGGGGGCCTGGTTTATGGCGAGTGATATGGTCGGCTCTCCGGTCACCCCCCTGGGCATCATCATCTACGGACTGATGATTGGCATCATAACCGTGATCATTCGCCTCTTCGGCGGCCTCACCGAGGGTGTGATGTATGCCATCCTGCTCGGCAACGCGGCCACACCCCTGATCGACCAGATAACCCAACCCCGTGTTTTCGGCGAGCAGAGGACAGGTAAATGAGTACCCCTGAAGCTCAAGCCCTGCCCCCGGCGACACCCGCAGCAAAGATGATTCGAACCCTGATGGGAATCGCCATGCTCTCCGGCTTTCTGGTGGTACTCACCTATCAGTTGACCAAACCGATCATCGCGGAGAACCAACGCCGGGCGATAGAGGCGGCGGTGTTCGAAGTCATTCCCAATTCCGGCATACGCAGGGATTTTGTAATCAATGACCAAGGCCTCACCCCGGTCACCGAGGAAAACCCAGCCGAGGGTATTCTGATCTACGCCGGATACAATCAACAGGGAGAGTTGAAGGGGATTGCGGCAAAGGCAGCGGCCCAGGGGTATGCGGACATGATCCACATACTCTATGGCTATGACCCCAGCTGTGAGTGTATTCGCGGTATGAAGGTGCTGAAACTCGCCGAAACTCCCGGCCTGGGCGACAAGATCATCACCGACGCCAACTTCGTCGCCAACTTCGAGGCCCTGGATGCCCGCCTCAGCGCCGATGGCACAACCCTGGCCAATGAGATCGTCACCGTCAAGGCCGGCAGCAAGCAGAATCCCTGGGAGATCGATGCCATCTCCGGGGCCACCATCTCGTCAAAAGCGGTGGGCAAGGCGATCAATCAGTCGGCCAAACAGCTGCTGCCCGATCTCCTGCCCCATCTGCAACAGTTGAAACAGCCACCTGAACTGCCGCAGCAGAACGAGGTCGCCGATGACTAAAGAGAACACCACCATCACCTGGGATACATTCAGTGAAGGATTGTGGCGGGAAAATCCGGTATTCGTCATGCTGTTGGGAATGTGTCCCGTGCTCGCGGTGACCAACTCGGCGATCAATGCCCTGGCCATGGGACTCGCCACCACCTTTGTCCTGCTTGCCTCCGGCACCCTGATATCCCTGCTCCGCCACAACATACCGAAGCAGGTCAGAATCGCCACCTATATCGTGATCATCGCCACCTTTGTCACCATCGTCGATTACGCCATCCAGGCCATCTCCCTGGATCTCTACAACGCCTTGGGCGCCTTCATCCAGCTGATTGTGGTCAACTGTATGATCCTTGGACGTGCCGAGGCCTACGCCTCGAGAAACCGGCCGCTGAAGGCCGTGGTGAATGGCATTGGAATGGGTATTGGCTTCACCTTCGCCCTGCTCTGCCTGGGTGTGGTACGGGAGATCCTGGGTGCCGGCACCCTGTTCGGAGTGGATCTCTTCGGACCCCGTTTCGAACCCTGGGTGGTGATGCTGCTGCCACCCGGCGGCTTTCTCGTTCTTGGTGCCTGGTTACTGTTGTTTGAGTGGATTAAGCAGAGGAAAGAGCGGGCGGATTTGGAAACTGCGGCGGAAACGAGATGATTAATTTTGAATCTTTAATTTTGAATTTTGAATTCGGGGTGTGCGCTTCGCGCACGCCTATTTTAGAACACAACGCGAGCGCAGCTCGCTCGTCAATTCATAATTCAAAATTCAAAAATCAAAATTCCCCAGCCCGGAGGGCGAATAACAATGGGTAATGAAACACTCAGCTTCATATTCCTAAACGCGGTGCTGGCGAATAATTTCGTGCTCGCGCTGTTTCTCGGTCTATGCCCATTTCTCGGTGTTTCCGGAAAACTCAACACTGCGCTGCCCATGGGGCTTGCAACCATGTTCGTGATGCTGGTCAGTTCAGTCTGCGCCTACCTTATCAATGTTGTTCTGGTGACCTTCGAGATCGAGTTCCTGCGCTTGATCGCCTATATCGCTGTCATTGCCAGCGCGGTACAACTGGTGGAGATGACCCTAAAGAAGTTCACCCCGGGACTGTTCCGCTCCCTGGGCATCTTTCTGCCGCTGATCACCACCAACTGCGCCATCCTCGGCCTGGCCCTGTTCCAGACCTTCAAAGAGTATGACTTCCTGCAATCACTGGTCTACGCCCTGGGTGCCGGCACCGGCTTCATGCTGGCCATCCTGCTGATGGCCGGCCTGCGGGAAAAACTGGAACTCTCGACCATGCCCAGCATCACTCAGGGAGCCGCGGTCAGCCTGATCCTTGGTGGATTGCTGTCGCTCTCCTTCATGGGGTTTGCCGGACTTGGAGGCTAAGAGAGTGATAGACTATCTAATCGCCATGATAATCATCCCCATACTGCTGCTCGGTTGGTTGATCGTACAATCGATCGCGCGGCGTTTCGCCAAGCTGCACCCCGAGTTCGGCCCCCCCAGGGAAGAAGGCACGGGTTGTGGAAAGAGTTGTTTATGTAGTGGCAGCAGCTGCCAACGTCAAGGAGACCACCTCAGAGGTTAAAACAATGAATGAGCCATCCAATCAATCCAAAAACCGAGGCCAAGCGGTGAACGAACAGGTCATCTGGTTCGAACATCTGAAGATGCAGGATGTGGATCAGGTCGGCGGAAAGAATGCATCCCTGGGTGAAATGATCAGTGGCCTTGCTGATGCGGGCGTCAGTGTGCCGGGGGGATTTGCCACCACAGCCCATGCCTTTCGCGAGTTTTTACAGCACAACAAGCTAGCAGAACGGATTGATCCCTTATTGAAGGCCCTCGATGTGGAGGATGTCACCGCCCTGGCTGAGGCGGGTAAGACAATACGCCAATGGGTGGTTGAATCCAGCTTTCCGGAAACCCTGGAAAACGCAATTATCGATGCCTATAGACAGCTCACCGGGGATGCGGACAATCCGCCGTCAGTGGCGGTACGCTCCTCGGCAACCGCTGAAGATCTACCCGATGCCTCGTTCGCCGGACAACAGGAGACCTTTCTCAACGTCGAGGGTTTGGACAGCGTCATGATCGCAATCAAGGAGGTTTTTGCCTCTCTCTACAACGATCGGGCTATATCCTATCGGGTGCACCAGGGCTTTGCCCATGAGGATGTGGCGCTCTCCGCAGGGATTCAGCGCATGGTGCGCTCCGACATCGGCGCTGCGGGAGTCATGTTTACCCTGGATACGGAGTCCGGTTTCAAGGATGCGGTATTCATCACCAGCTCCTATGGCCTGGGCGAGACAGTGGTACAGGGTTCTGTGAATCCGGATGAGTTCTATGTGCACAAAGGGAACGTGGAAGCGGGACGCCCGGCTATCCTGCGCCGCAACCTCGGCAGCAAGGCAATCAAGATGGTCTACGGTCAGAACACCGAACAGCGGGTGGTCACCGTGGATGTGACAGAATCGGAACGACGTCAGTTCTCCCTCAGCAACGAACAGGTGGAGAGCCTGGCGCAGATGGCGATAACCATCGAACAACACTATCAACGACCGATGGATATCGAGTGGGGTCTGGATGGCAGCGACGGTCAGCTCTATATCCTGCAGGCCCGCCCGGAGACAGTGGAGAGCCGGGTCGACGCCTCGTCGGTTGAGCGCTTCAAGATGGAAGAGAAGGGTAAGGTGTTGGCCCAGGGTCGCGCCATCGGTCAGCGTATCGGCGTCGGCGTGGCAAAGGTGATTCAGAGCGCCAGCGAAATGGCCAAAGTGGAGCCGGGCGATGTCCTGATCACCGACATGACCGATCCGGATTGGGAACCGGTGATGAAGCGCGCCTCTGCGATTGTCACCAACCGGGGTGGACGCACCTGCCATGCCGCAATTATCGCCCGTGAATTGGGCATTCCGGCGGTGGTCGGTTGCCATGATGCCACCGAAACCCTGGTGGAGGGTCAGGAGGTCACGGTATCCTGCGCCGAGGGTGATGACGGCTTTATCTATGAGGGCCAGTTGAAATTCTCCATCAGTCGCGGTGATGTCACCGCACTGCCGGAACCCCCCGCCAAGATCATGATGAATGTGGCTAACCCGAGTCGTGCCTTCGCCTTCAGTCGCATCCCCAACGCGGGCATCGGCCTGGCCCGTTTGGAGTTCATCATCAACACTACCATAGGTGTCCATCCCAAGGCGTTGATGGAGTTCGACAATCTCCCCAGCGATATCAAGGCAAAGGTACAGAGTCAGATTGATGGTTATCCCAGTCCGGTGGAATTTTATATCGAAAAATTGGTAGAGGGTATCTCTACCCTCGCTGCCGCATTCAACGGAAAACCGGTCATAGTTCGCACCTCCGATTTTAAATCAAACGAATATGCGAACCTCATCGGCGGCAGGCTCTATGAACCCGAAGAAGAGAATCCGATGATCGGCTTTCGCGGTGCATCACGCTACATCTCGGAGAATTTCAGACCCTGTTTCGAACTCGAGTGCAGGGCCCTGAAAAGGGTGCGTGAGGAGATGGGATTCGACAATGTCGAGATCATGATCCCCTTTGTTCGTACCCTGGATGAGGCCGCCCAGGTAGTCCAACTGTTGCAAGAGAACGGTCTGAAGCGGGGTGAAAACGGCCTCAGAGTGATCATGATGTGCGAATTGCCTTCCAATGCCGTACTGGCCAAGGAGTTTCTGCAATATTTCGACGGCTTCTCCATCGGTTCCAACGATATGACCCAATTGACCCTGGGCCTGGACCGGGATTCCGGTCTCGTCGCCAAGAGCTTTGATGAGAGAAATCCTGCAGTGAAACGGATGCTGGAGATGGCGATTCAGGCCTGTAACGAGGCCGGCAAGTATGTCGGTATCTGCGGCCAAGGTCCGTCCGATTACCCCGATTTGGCCGAGTGGCTGGTGCAACAAGGCATCCAAAGCATGTCGCTCAATCCGGACACCGTGATCGACACCTGGCGTCTGCTGGCCGCTCAGGAGAGTTGATTGAAGCTGATTGGGGCGTAGCGACTTGAAACGCACCATCTTCTTTCTTGCCGATCACACCGGTATCACCGTGGAGGCCATGGGCAGGTCGCTGCTGAGCCAGTTCGAAGGCTTTAGCTACGAAACCGTCCATTGGCCTTTCATAGACAGCATTGAAAAGGCACGGCGGGTTGCGGAGCGGATAAATCAGACGACTATCGAGTCGGAACAGAAACCGATAGTCTTCACCACCCTGGTTGATCCGCAAATACGCGACTATTTCAAACAGCTGGACGTTCCGGTCATGGATTTTTTCGAGACCTTCACCAACCGTCTCGAGGAGGAGTTGCAACTACCCTCTTCCCATGCCTTGGGCCGTTTTCATACCACCGACAACAACCGGGCCTATGACCAGCGTATCCATGCGGTCAATTTCGCACTGAACAACGATGACGGGGCTGTGACCAAAAACTATACCACCGCTGATCTGATCCTGATCGGCGTATCCCGTGTCGGCAAGACACCCACCTGTCTCTTTCTCGGCCTGCAGCACAGTGTGCTCGCGGCAAATTATCCCCTCACCGATGATGACCTGAATAATGATCTGCTGCCCAAACCCCTAATCCCCTATCGAGATAAGCTCTATGGCCTGACTATTGATCCCCAGCAGCTACAGAGGATTCGCCAGGAACGACGGCCTGATCGCCGCTACTCCACGATCGAGCAGTGTAAAATGGAGATAAAACTGGCTGAGGATCT
>JBEVVR010000028.1:0-87656 GCA_040507035.1 Candidatus Thiodiazotropha sp. | reverse complement strand
CTCTATTTAAAGAGAATCCTAGTTAAGTTCTGCGGCATAAGGATTGTTTAGGTAACCGCATGTCACTATTCGGAAGAAAAAAACCGCCTTTGATAGGCATAGATATCAGCTCCACAGCCATCAAGTTGTTAGAGTTGTCGCAGGCTACCGGGCGTAATGGCGCGGGTTACCGGGTCGAGGCCTATGGTGTTGAGCCATTACCGGGGAATGCGGTCGTTGAAAAGAATATCGCTGAAGTTGATGCTGTCGGTGATGCCATCCGGTCCGCGGTAAGGCGCTCCGGATCGAGGGCAAAACATGCCGCAGTGGCTGTTTCCGGCTCTGCTGTGATAACCAAGGTCATCTCAATGCCGGCAGAGCTCTCCGATCAGGAGCTGGAGAGCCAGATTCAACTCGAAGCCGACCAGTACATCCCCTATCCCCTGGAAGAGGTCAACCTCGATTTTGAGGTCATCGGCCAATCCGAGAAAAATGCCGAGCTGGTGGATGTTCTGTTGGCGGCCTCACGTAGCGAGAACGTTGACGACAGGGTTGCGGCATTGGAGCTGGCTGGACTATCCGCCTCGATCGTGGATGTAGAGGCCTATGCGATGGAGAACGCCTGTTCTCAGCTGATGGACCAACTGCCCGAACACGGTGAAGACCAGACTATCGCCATCGCCGATATTGGTGCCACGACTACCACTCTGAATGTGCTGCACAACAACAAGATCATCTATACCCGAGAACAGAATTTCGGTGGTCGGCAGTTGACGGAAGAGATTCAGCGTCGTTACGGGCTCTCCATCGAAGAGGCTGGAATGGCTAAACGGCAGGGGGGCCTGCCGGATAACTATGTGCCGGAAGTCCTTGAGCCCTTCAAGGAGGCAATGGCGCAACAGGTCAGCCGTTCCTTACAGTTCTTTTTCTCCTCCAGTGCCTACAATAGTGTCGATCACATCATCCTGGCTGGGGGCAGCTCATCCATACCTGGTGTCGATGATCTGATTGAGGAGAAGTTGGGGACCCCGGCATCGGTGGCGAACCCGTTCGCCAATATGTCGGTTTCATCAAGGGTAAAACCCCAGGCGCTGAGTGCTGATGCTCCGGCATTGATGATAGCCTGCGGTTTGGCATTGAGGAGTTTCGACTGATGGCGCGAATAAACCTACTCCCGTGGCGAGAAGCGGAACGCAGTGAGCGTCAGAAGGAATTCGGCTTGATGGTGTTGGCTGGTGCGCTGTTCGCCGCATTTGTGGTGTTCGGCGTGCATCAGCTTATCCAGAGCCAAATCGGTGCACAAAAAGCGCGTAACAATTTTCTCGCGGACGAGATAAAGGCCGTGGAGAAAGAGATTCGGGAGATCCAGGATCTCGACAAGACCAAGCAGAATCTCCTGGCCAGGATGAATATTATTCAAGAGCTGCAGAGTAGCAGGCCACAGATAGTTCACCTTTTCGATGAAGTAGTTACCACACTTCCTGACGGGGTCTTTCTGGATGAAATCGAGCAACTGGGTACACAGGTTACTTTCAGTGGTCAGGCGCAATCGAATGCCCGTGTCTCCTCCATGATGCGAAATGTTGATGATTCCGAGTGGTTGGAAAAGCCGGCGCTGGTATTTATTGAAAGTAAAGAGAAGACGGGTACCGGGTATAGCAATTTCAAGCTTATGGTAAAGCAAACCTCCCAGAACGCGGAGGCTGATGAAGAATGAGTATTTTAGAAGATCTCAGCGAACTCGATTTTAACAATGTCGGTATTTGGCCGATGCCGATCAAGGTCATTGTGGTCATATTGGCTGCAATCATTGTCTTGGTGGCCGGTTACTACCTGGTTGTTGAGGATGATATAAACAGCTTGGAAAAGGTGCAGAAGGAAGAGCAGGAACTGCGTGGTGAATTTGCGGCAAAACAGAAGAAGGCATCGAATCTAGAGGCCTATCGAAAACAGCTGGAAGAGATGAAACAGTCTTTCGGCGCCATGTTAAGACAACTCCCCGACAAGACCGAGGTGGCCGAACTGCTGGTGGATGTATCTCAAACCGGTCTCGCTTCAGGGTTGGAGTTTGAGTTGTTTAAGCCACAGCAGGAGGTGCCGAAAGAGTTTTATGCCGAGCTTCCGATACAGGTTAAAGTGAATGGCCAATACCATGAATTTGGTCATTTTATCAGTGGCTTAGCTGCTTTGCCCAGGATTGTGACAATCCATGATGTGAAGATAACCAGGATCTCCAAAGACGATGCGAATGCTGATTTGCTGATGGAGGCGACAGCAAAAACCTATCGTTACCTTGATGAAGATGAAGAAGAAGAGGAAGGTCAATGAGTATGCGTATTCTCAAAGACAGGGTCCTGTGGCTTCCATTGCTGTTTTCTGTGGCCGTTCTTTCCGGTTGCGCAAATCCGAATCTAGACGAACTGCGTGGGTTTATCGCACAGCAAAAGGCACGGCCGCCCGAGCGTATTGAGCCGCTGCCGGAGATTAAGCAGATAGAGACGTTCATCTATTCCGATACCGGACGCAGGAATCCGTTCATCGATATGTTTAGGGATCAGGCGGAAACTGCAAGTGTTGCAGGTAGTGGTATCAGGCCAGATTTCAATCGGCGCAAAGAGGAGCTTGAAACCTATCCATTGGATTCGATTCGGATGGTAGGCACGCTTGAGCAAATTGGGGCCACATGGGGATTGGTGAAGACCAAGGAAGGGACTGTACACAAGGTTAAAAGTGGCAATTATATGGGTCAAAACCACGGCCGTATCATGCTGATTTCTGAAGACAGAATCGAATTGACTGAGATAGTACAGGATGGTTCTGGTGGGTATATTGAGCGTCAGGCTTCGCTAGCGTTGGCGGAATAGTCAAGAGGAATTCGAGATGAGGGGTTTGCCAATGGCACTCAGACACAATTGGAAAAGTCATTCAGAAACGAGAGGGGACCGGAGCTCGAGGTTCAACACCCTGATGTTGCTCTTGATCCTGTGGGGCGCACCACTGATTGTGTATGCCGAGGCATCCCTCAAATCCATTGAATTTTCCGCACTGCCTGGTGACAGGGTTCAAATTTCGTTGGGCCTGTCGGCGCCTGCCCAGGAGCCGGTGAGTTTCACCACCGAGAATCCGGCTAGGATATCACTCGACTTTGCCGGTGTGAGCAACGATCTGGATTACAAAACCAAGATGATTGGTGTAGGACCGGCGCACAGTATCACCGCATTGCAGGCGGGTAACCGCACTCGGGTTGTGATAAATCTTACATCCTTGGTGGGATACAAGACTGAAGTGTCGGGTTCGGACGTGTTGGTCACCCTGGATGTGAGTAATAAGGGCATCGGATCGACGACTGTAGCGAAAGCCCCCAAGGCGGCCATTCCGGCTTCGAGCGTTAGCGCAGATGTTCGTCCCGATAGCCACGATATCACCAACGTTGACTTTCGTCGCGGTGAGGCAGGAGAGGGACGGGTGATGATTACCTTGAGTAATCCCTCAACACCGGTGGATGTACGAGAAGAGGGAGGAAAGATCGTTGTGGAGGCCTTCAGGGTCAACGTCGATGCCTCACTGGTTCAATCACTGGATGTAATGGATTTTGCAACGCCGATCACTCGTGTGGAGACCAAACCGTTTGGAGAGAATGTAAAAATTGAGATCTCACCGACCGGTGAGTATGACTATCTGGCCTATCAAGCCAACGAGATTTTTATCGTTGAGGTAAGTTCCCTAACACGTGAAGAAAAAGAGGCCCTGCAAAAAGAGCGCTTGGTATTCACCGGCGAGAGGCTCTCTCTCAACTTCCAAGACATAGAGGTCCGTGCCGTACTCCAGTTGCTTGCTGACTTTACCGGACTGAATCTTGTTACCAGTGACACGGTCGAGGGCAGGATAACGCTACGCTTGAAAAATGTACCCTGGGATCAGGCACTCGATATTATCCTGAAGTCCAAGGGATTGTCGAAGCGTCAAATCGACAATGTGATCATGGTGGCGCCAACTGAAGAGGTGGCTGCACGTGAGCAGTTGGAGCTTGAGTCCCAACAAAAAATTGAAGAGTTGGCCCCTCTACGTTCCGATTTTATTCAGATCAACTATGCAAAAGCTGAAGATCTGGCGACATTACTGAAATCCGAAGAGAATCGTCTGCTCTCTGAGCGTGGCAATGTTACAGTGGATGTTCGCACCAACACCCTGCTGATTCAGGATACTGCAGCAAAACTTGAGGATATCAGACGCTTGATCGGGCGTCTCGACATACCTGTCAGGCAAGTCCTTATCGAGTCGAGAATTGTGATTGCCAACAACGATTTTGCAAAGGACCTGGGTGTCAGGTTTGGTGCCAATTTCGACGGCTCGTTTGGTGACAACTTCACCCTGACTGCTGGTGCTACGCCTGGTTATCTAGATAACTCTTTTGGTATCGCGCCCGGCATAGAAATCAATAGCGAAGGTGGTGAAAACCAAGAGGGACTGATGGTCAATCTCCCGGTTACCTCACCTTCGGGCGGTTTGAATTTCCTGGTTGGCAAGGTCGGCACCTATCTGCTTCAGCTGGAACTGACCGCGATGCAGACAGAGGGCCGTGGTGAGCTGATCTCCAGCCCCCGGGTGATAACCTCGGATCAGACCCAGGCCTCCATCAAGCAGGGTGTTGAAATTCCTTATCAGGAGGCCACATCCAGTGGGGCAACCAAGGTGGCTTTCAAAGAGGCATTGCTGAAACTTGATGTGACACCTCATATCACGCCGGATGATAGGGTTCGAATGGATCTGGTCATCAACAAGGACAATCCGGATTTCTCCAGATCCGTTCTCGGTGTACCGCCTATCGATACCAGGGAGATCGAGACAACGGTACTGGTGGATAATGGTGAAACCGTTGTGCTTGGTGGTGTGTTTGAAAGAACTAAACAGAAGAATACAGAAAAAGTGCCGTTCTTTGGGGATATTCCCTATGCCGGCGTTCTTTTCAGACGCAATGAAAATATAGACAACAACAACGAGCTGCTGATTTTCGTAACTCCGAAGATACTCAAGGAGACTTTGACGGTTCGTTGATCGTTTTAATCCAAACCTTTATCAAGGCGCACCGTCCGGTGCGCCTTTTTTGTTTGCTCAAATAGGGACTGTTTACTGTACTCCAAGGTATAATCCCGGATTGTAAGGATAGGGTTGGTACAGCTTAACCGGAATCGTCAAATGGTTATAATCTGGTTCAATAAACCGAGTGATACTGTTCCCTCACGTAATCGTGGTAATTAGGTTAAGTGGTGGTCTTACACATTAGAAGGTCGCTACTATTTGTTCATGAAGATACAAAACCTCTTTCTGATCGGGCCGATGGGCGCGGGCAAGACGACTGTAGGCAAGCAGCTTGCGGAGTCCTTCCATATGGATTTTATAGACTCCGATCACGAGATACAGCGTAGAACCGGCGTCGATATACCGACGATATTTGAATTTGAGGGAGAGCATGGATTTCGCCAGCGAGAGAGTGCGGTCATCGATGATTTGACAGAACGGGATGGTATCGTGCTCGCCACCGGCGGTGGTGTAGTGATGCGTGAACAGAATCGTCATCTGCTCTCTTCTCGGGGTATGGTCATCTATCTACACTGTTCGGTTCGACAGCAATTTGAGCGTACCCACAGAGACAAAAACAGACCCCTATTGAGCACCCCCGATCCGCTGGCCACACTGAAAGAGTTGATGGATATTCGGGATCCTCTCTATCGACAGACAGCTGATATAGTGGTGAGTACGGAAGGGCGCAATACCCAGGCGGTGGTTCAGGATATCCGCAAGCTGCTTGAGCAGGCGAAACATTAAAAAACTTCATCAGGATCAGAGAATTGAGTAATTGTGAATGTAAACTTGATGTTGCTCTCGGAGACAGGAGCTATGCGATCTTTATTGGCCCTGAGATCTATGCGGATGCGGATTACTATCGTGAATTTGTCAAGGGCAACCAGGTAATGATCGTCACCAATGAGACGATTGCGCCGCTCTACCTGGACAAGACCGTTGAGGCTTTGTCGGATTTCGAGGTCAAGAGCTGTGTTCTGCCCGATGGAGAGGAGTTTAAGACACTTGAAATCCTCAATCGCATCTACACCGCATTGCTCAAAGCACGCTATAGCAGAAAATGCACCCTGATTGCTCTCGGTGGTGGCGTGATAGGCGATATGACCGGCTTCGCAGCTGCAACCTATCAGCGTGGTGTGGATTTCATTCAGGTTCCTACTACACTGCTATCTCAGGTAGATTCGTCCGTTGGTGGTAAAACCGGGGTCAACCACCTCCTGGGTAAGAACATGATCGGCGCATTCTACCAGCCGCGTATGGTATTGGCCGACACATCGACCCTGGATACCCTGGATGACAGACAGCTTTCGTCCGGACTGGCAGAAGTGATTAAGTATGGCTTGATCATTGATGGCGAATTTTTCGCCTGGCTCGAGGAGAACATGGATGCTCTGCTTGCCCGTGATCCGGCGGCCCTGGCCTATGCGATTCAGCGCTCCTGCAGATGCAAGGCTGACGTGGTTGAGGCGGACGAAAAGGAGTCGGGCCAACGGGCACTGCTGAATTTGGGTCATACCTTTGGTCACGCGATTGAAACAGGCATGGGTTATGGCGAATGGTTACATGGTGAAGCAGTTGCCACAGGTATCTGTATGGCCGCCGATATGTCGAGGCGCCAAGGGTGGTTATCGGATCACTCCTGTGAGCGTATCTTTAGGTTAATCGAACGGGCGAAGCTGCCAATAGTGCCACCGAAAGAGCTTACGAAGGAGAGATTTTTAACCTTGATGTCAGTTGATAAAAAGGTCGTTGACGGCCGTATACGACTGGTGCTCCTTAAGGAGATCGGTCGTTCTTTGGTAACGGACGATTTTGAGATGCAAAATCTGCATGAAACCCTGTCTCGCTATGGTCGTTTATAGCCGCTTCAATGGGGAGTAAAGGCATGTCTGACGCCTACGACTATTTTTCCACCACGGAGATTAGCGCACGTCATGATCTGGTGCGTCATCTGATCGAGAACAGTGAGATGGTGCCGTTAGTCAGAGGCCCCTCCGGTGCAGGCAAGACGCTTCTGGCATCGAGAATCCAGCAATTGGCGCCGGAGAGCTGGTCTGTCTGCCACTTTGAAGCCGACCCCACCATGCAGCCAGAACGCCTTTTGGCAACCATTGCCCGCTGTTGCGGTCTGCCGGATATCGCCGGCGAATTGCTGCAGCGCTTGGTGGATAGGTTTGAGGTGCTACGCAAACGTGGACGCATACCTGTGTTGCTGGTGGATGATGCGCAGATGCTGCCGCCCACAAGCCTCATCACCCTGCTGAGATTGTTCGAAAGGCAGCTGGATGGTGTGCGTCTGGTCAGCATAGTGCTTTTTGCCGATGAGCAGATCGATCTGTTGCTTTCAACGCCCCAACTCCAGATTATGTCTCCCCAGGCTATCCAGGTCATCGATATGCCGTTATTGACCCGTCAGGAGACCACGGCATACATGCTTTTTCTGCTTAAGAACGAGGGCTTGTCAGATCAATTGGCCCTGGATGAGATAAAGCTGAACCGCATCCATCGCGAGACGAAAGGCAATCCGGGCCCAATGGCTGCGGCAATCTTGAATGCGTTGGGTGAGGATGGCACTGACAAGAGACGGGATTTAAATCTCAGCGGTTATCGAAAGCAGTTGCTATTTGGTGGTGTGCCGCTGCTGGTGCTTATGCTTGTGCTGCTTATGGTGGGACCCATCAGCTCGATATTCGAGTCTGAACCAGAGCCAATTTCCAAACAGCCTGGCGAAACAGAGATAGAGCCGCTGCCTGCACCCGCGGCTATATCGCAGCGGAAATTGCCACCGCCGGAAATAACCCAAAAAGAGTCAACGGCGCCTACGAATATGGATGCGTCTGAAGAGGGGCGTAGAGAAGAGGGGGAGCTTGTTGTTGAAGCGCCTTCCGCGACAGCAGAGGTAGTCGAGCAGGCAGAACCTCAGGATGTGGCCGAGGCTGTGGCAGCGGACGAAACCCTCACGGCTACTGAAGAGATGCAAGAGAGATCGCCGGCAGCCGAATCAGAGGATGGGGCGGAGACTGCAGCCGAGGACAAATCCCTTGTCGTCAATTTGGAGACACAACAGAGCGGGCAGGCAAGTGACGACAAATTCGTTGAGCAAAGCGCGCAAGAGGCAACTGAAAGTGTGGTGGCTGATACTGCGAAAGTGCTCCAAGATGAGACCGGCCCGGAGCCTGAGGCAAGCGCGCAAGGCGCATCGACCGAAGAGGTTGCAAAACCGCTGTCTGCAGCAGTTGAGCCACAGCAGGATGCTTCACAAGCTTGGGTCATGTCACGACCGCCGAACAGCTATACACTGCAGTTGATAGCAGTGGAAAACCTCGATTCCTTGAAGCGCTATATCGATAAAAATCGATTGGGCGGTGAAGCCTACACCTTCAAGATGGCGCGGAATGGCAGACCCTGGTATGCACTATTATGGGGCGATTTTCCTGACCGTAACCGCGCACTGCAAGCCGTGTCGAAATTGCCGCCAGCGGTGCAGAAGGAGGGGGTGTGGGCGCGTACCTTCGCCTCATTGCAGCGATCTAAGGCGCAGTGAACCTGGAACTTTGGTAATTAATTTCGGCTGTAAAGCTGTCTCCTCTCGCCGAAGCCAGGCTTCCGCATCGGGCCTTGGTCTCAAGGTCCATTCCATATCGTTGATAATTAAGAAGTTGCCTAGCTATTGCCAGCCCCTCTCGGTTTCAGCTATTGTTTGTGCGGTTTAGTCGATTTCCAGTCTTGTATGATGATGTTCAGGCTGGCTTGAGAGTTAATTCTCAAGTATCCTACGATGTTCTGTGTCTTCTGGTGCTTCAGTTCATTATGTTTCCGCGTTGCGATGCGGGAGCGGTGACAGGCTGAACGCTGGATGAAATCCAGCGGCCTGACAGGTCGCTGTGAACTCCTTGTATCAGGTTATTGCATAACCCTCGGTGCGGTGTTGACCTAGCTGGGGTGTGCTAAATGAGGTTTGCGTAATGAGCCAAGGTGCTTTACCACCGAAACAGGGACTCTATGATCCCGCCAATGAACATGACGCCTGTGGTGTTGGTTTTGTTGCCAACATCAAAGGGGTCAAGAGCCACGATACCATTCGACAGGGTTTGGAGATTCTCGATCGCCTTACCCATCGTGGGGCTGTCGGTGCCGATCCAAAGGCAGGTGACGGGGCGGGTATCTTGCTGCAGATGCCCGATGCCTTCATCCGTGGGGTGGTCGATTTCGAACTGCCTGCGGAGGGAGAGTACGCCATTGGTATGGTCTTCCTGCCACAAAATGAAGCGAGTCGCGCGGAGTGTGAAGAGACCATCGAGGCCTTGGTTGCCGGCGAAGGTCAACGCCTGATCGGTTGGCGCGATGTGCCGGTCAATAACAGTGGCTTGGGGGAGAGTGTCATCCCCACAGAGCCGCGGGTAAAACAGATCTTTGTCGAGCGTGGTGAAAACTGCGCTGACCAGGATGCTTTCGAGCGCAAGCTCTTTGTCATTCGCAAGCAGATTGAGAATCGAGTCAGGCAGGCTGAAATGGAGGGGGGTAGCGACTTCTACTTCACCTCTTTCTCATCCAGGACCTTGGTCTACAAGGGGATGCTGCTGGCAAATCAGGTCGGAGAGTACTATCTCGATCTGCAAGATGAACGTATGCAATCGGCTCTGGCTCTGGTACACCAGCGTTTCTCCACCAACACCTTTCCCACCTGGGATCTGGCCCATCCATTCCGCATGATCGCACACAACGGTGAGATCAACACCCTGCGTGGCAATGTCAACTGGATGAGTGCGCGTAAGAATTCCATGGCTTCGGAGATTCTGAGAGAGGATCTGGAGAAGATCTGGCCGCTGATCCCCGAAGGCCAATCCGACTCCGCCTGTTTTGACAACGCCCTGGAGCTGTTGGTCGCCGGTGGCTACTCACTCGCCCATGCCATGATGATGCTGATCCCTGAGGCCTGGGGGGGGAACAAGTTGATGGACAAGGAGCGTCGGGCTTTCTATGAGTTCCATGCCGCACTGATGGAGCCTTGGGATGGACCTGCGGCGGTAGCCTTCACCGATGGGCGTCAAATCGGCGCTACCCTGGATCGCAACGGTTTGCGTCCCGCCCGTTATCTGATCACTGATGATGACCTGGTGGTGATGGCCTCCGAGATGGGTGTGCTCGACATCCCCGAGGAGAAGATTGTTAAAAAGTGGCGTCTGCAACCCGGTAAGATGTTTCTCATCGATCTGCAGCAGGGGCGTATCATCGACGATGCCGAAATCAAGGCCGACCTCGCCTCCGCCAAACCCTACCAGGATTGGTTGGATCAAACTCAGATCCATCTCGATGCCCTGCCGTCCGATGTGGCGCCGATGGCGCCGGATGACGAGGATCTCCTCGATGCCCAGCAAGCCTTTGGCTACAGCCAGGAGGATATCAAATTTCTCTTGACGCCGATGGTGCTAACTGGCCAGGAGGCCACCGGTTCCATGGGTGCGGACAATCCGCCTTCTGTGTTATCGCTTCGGGCCAAGCACCTCTCGACCTATTTCAAACAGAACTTCGCCCAGGTGACCAATCCGCCCATCGATCCGATCCGCGAAGAGTTGGTGATGTCGCTGGTCAGTCTGATCGGCCCACGACCCAATCTGCTGAATATGGCGGATGCCGGTGATCACATGCGCCTTGAGGTTTCGCAGCCGGTGCTGACCAATGAGGATCTGGAACGGATTCGTCATATCGAGGACAACACGGGCGGTGCATTCAGAACCAAGACCCTGGATATCGTCTATCCATCGATGAGTGGTGTTGATGGATTAAAGCCTGCGCTGACCGAGCTCTGTGAACAGGCCGAGCAGAAGGTGCGCGAGGGTTACAACATACTCATACTCTCCGATCGTCGGATCGATGCGGACAATATCGCTATACCCGCGCTGTTGGCCACCTCGGCGGTACACCATCATCTGATTCGCAAAGGCCTGCGCACCGAATCGGGTCTGGTGCTTGAGACAGGCGCCGCCCTCGAGGTGCACCATTTCGCTACCCTTGCGGGGTATGGCGCGGAAGCGGTCAACCCCTATCTCGCCTTCGACACCATCCAGGCGCTGTTACCCTCACTGAGTGAGCCCCTGGCCTTCGCCGAGGCCCAGAGGCGATATATCAAAGCCGTGGGCAAGGGCCTGAAGAAGGTGATGTCGAAGATGGGCATCTCCACCTATCAGTCCTATTGCGGTGCACAGATATTCGATGCGGTGGGTCTCTCAAGCGGCTTTATCGATGCCTATTTCACCGGCACCACAACCACCATTGAAGGCGCCGGTCTGAATGAGGTAGCGGCGGAGGCGGTTAAATGGCATGACAAGGCCTATGGTGACCAGCTGATCTATAAAAAGCACTTGGATGTGGGTGGCGATTACGCCTACAGGCTGCGTGGTGAGGACCACAATTGGACTCCGGAGACCATCGCCAAGATGCAGCATGCGGTGCGCAGCAACGACTGGGATACCTATCAGTCGTTTGCTGATGCGATCAACACCCAGAACGAGATCCTGCTGACCCTGCGCGGCCTCTTTGAGTTCAAGCTGGCGGCACAGCCGTTGTCACTGGATGAGGTTGAGCCCGCCAGCGAGATCGTCAAGCGTTTCGCCACCGGCGCCATGTCCTTCGGCTCTATCTCCTACGAGGCCCACTCCACCCTGGCCAAGGCGATGAACGCCATAGGCGGTAAGTCGAATACCGGTGAGGGAGGGGAAGAGCCCGAACGTTTCAACCCGCTGCAGGATGGCAGCCGTAATCCCGAGCGCTCGGCGATCAAACAGGTCGCCTCCGGCCGTTTCGGTGTGACCACCGAGTATCTGGTCAACTCCGATGATATCCAGATCAAGATGGCCCAGGGGGCCAAGCCCGGCGAGGGCGGTCAGCTGCCCGGCCACAAGGTCAACCAGCAGATCGCCCGGGTGCGTCACTCCACTCCCGGTGTGGGTCTGATCTCGCCGCCGCCGCACCACGATATCTACTCCATCGAGGACCTGGCGCAGCTGATCCACGATCTGAAAAACGTCAATCCCAACGCCCGTATCTCGGTGAAGCTGGTCTCCGAAGTGGGTGTGGGAACGGTCGCCGCGGGGGTCTCCAAGGCCCATGCGGACCATGTCACCATCTCTGGCTATGACGGAGGTACCGGCGCCAGCCCGCTGACCTCGATCAAGCATGCCGGCTCACCCTGGGAGATCGGCCTCGCGGAGACCCACCAGACCCTGGTGCTGAACAAGCTTCGTGGGCGCATCGCGGTACAGGCCGACGGTGGTATGCGAACCGGTCGCGACGTGGTCGTCGCCGCCCTGCTCGGCGCCGATGAGATCGGCTTCGCCACCGCGCCGTTGATCGCCGAGGGTTGCCTGATGATGCGCAAGTGCCATCTCAATACCTGCCCGGTGGGTATCGCGACCCAGGATCCGGAGCTGCGCAAGCGCTTCACCGGCGAGCCCGAGCACGTCATCAACTACTTCTTCTTCGTCGCCGAGGAGGCGCGCAGACTGATGGCTGAGCTCGGTTTCAGGAGCTGGAACGAAATGGTCGGTCAGAGTGACCGCCTCGATATGCGCAAGGCGATCAATCACTGGAAGGCCAAGGGGCTCGACTACAGCCGCCTGCTGAAGAAGCCGGAAGCAACGCCGGAGGTGGCCCTCTACAACAGTGAAATTCAGGATCACGGACTCGACAAGGCCATCGACCTGGAGCTGATCAAGCGTGCCCAGCCCGCCCTTGAAAAAGGCGAGGCGGTGAAGACCGAGATCGATATTCACAACTACAACCGCACCTTCGGCACCATGCTTTCGGGCCGGGTGGCCGAGAGGTATGGCCATAAGGGCCTGCCCGACGACACCATCTACATCAAGGCCAAGGGCACCGCGGGTCAATCCTTCGGCGCCTGGGTGGCGAAGGGGGTCACCATCGAACTCGCGGGGGAAGGCAACGACTATGTGGGCAAGGGGCTCTCCGGAGGGCGCCTGGTGATCTACCCGCCGCAGAATGCCGGTATCGGCAAGGCGGAAGATAACATCATTGTCGGCAACACCGTGCTCTATGGCGCCATCAGTGGTGAGTGCTATTTCCGTGGTGTGGCCGGGGAGCGCTTCTGTGTGCGCAACTCGGGTGTCACCGCGGTGATTGAAGGGGTAGGCGACCACGGCTGTGAATACATGACCGGAGGTATTGTGGTCTGTCTCGGTCCCACCGGGCGTAATTTTGCTGCCGGTATGTCGGGCGGTATCGCCTATGTACTGGATGAGGCGGGTGACTTCAGCGAGCGTTGCAACATGGCGCAGGTGGAGCTGGAGCCGATCGAGGAGGAAGACGATGCCCTCGAGGCCCTGGAGCATCAGGGTGGTGATCTTGAGAGCCATGGTCTGGTCGACCTCAGTCACGACATGACGCGCTATGATGCAATACGTCTGAAACAGCTGATAGAGCGTCATCTGCACTACACCAACTCGGAGGTTGCGAAGCGGATCCTCAATAGCTGGGAGAGCATGCTGCCGAAGTTTGTAAAAGTCATGCCGGTTGAATATCGACGCGCGTTGAAAGAGATGCAGGCGCAACGAGCCGATTCGGCCGCCAGTCAGGGGAGCTTGTAAAGATGGGTAAGCCAACGGGATTCAAAGAGATTGCTCGACAGGACAGGACCTATGCGCCGGTGGCGGATCGCATCATCCACTACAACGAGTTCGTAATACCGCTGAGTGAAGAGAATGTGAGTCAGCAGGGAGCCCGCTGCATGGACTGCGGTATCCCTTTTTGCCACAACGGCTGTCCGGTAAACAATATCATTCCGGATTGGAACGATCTGGTCTATCGTGGGGATTGGCGCGATGCGATCGATGTGTTGCACAGTACCAACAATTTTCCGGAGTTCACCGGGCGGATCTGTCCCGCTCCCTGTGAGGCGGCCTGCACGCTGAACCTGGAAGACGAGCCGGTGACTATCAAGACCATCGAGTACAGTATTATCGAGAAGGCCTGGAGCGAGGGTTGGGTCAAGCCCCAGATTGCAGACCACAAGAGCGGTAAGCGTATTGCTGTAGTCGGCTCCGGGCCGGCCGGGATGGCTGCTGCGCAACAGCTTGCCCGGGCGGGGCACGCCGTGGTGCTGTTTGAAAAGCAGAACCGGATCGGCGGCCTGTTACGCTATGGTATACCGGACTTCAAGCTCGACAAAAAGGTGATCGATCGGCGCATGGCGCAGATGCGCACCGAGGGGGTCGAGTTCAAGACCAGTGTGCATGTTGGTGTCGATGTAAGCGGCAAGGCATTGATCGATGAATTCGATTCGGTACTGCTCACCGGCGGTGCCGAGAAGCCCCGTGACCTGCCGATACCCGGACGTGAGCTGAACGGCGTTCACTTTGCCATGGACTTTCTCCGCAGCAACAGTCATCGGGTGCAGGGTGACAGGGTGGACAACTTTATCTCCGCCGAAGCCAAGCATGTTGTGGTGATCGGTGGTGGCGATACGGGATCCGACTGCATCGGTACCTCGAACCGCCATGGCGCCGCTTCGGTCACCCAGTTGGAGATTTTGCCAAAACCCCCCGAGCGGGAGGAGAAAGGCACCACTTGGCCCCATTGGCCAAACAGGATGCGCACCTCCAGTTCCCAGGAGGAGGGTTGTGAGCGTATGTGGCAGGTCGCCACCAAGGCGTTTCTGGATGATGGTGATGGCAATCTTGCCGGCGTACGCTGTATCAAGGTCGAGTGGGAGAAGGATGAGAGCGGCAACTGGAAAATGAGCGAGGTCGCCGACTCCGAATTCGAACTCAAGGCCGATCTGGTCACCCTCGCCATGGGTTTTGTCCATCCTGTACACGAGGGGTTGCTCGAAGAGCTGGGCGTGGAGTTGGACGGTCGCGGCAATGTCAAGGCAGCGACCGATGGCGCATCTGCCTACAAGACCTCCATCGACGGCATATTTACCGCCGGTGACATGCGCCGTGGCCAATCCCTGGTGGTCTGGGCGATACGTGAAGGCCGTCAGGCTGCCCGTGCGGTGGATGAGTATTTAATGGGTACAACCGATCTGCCACGCTGGTAACATTTCTAGGTAAAAATCCCGGTGGGGGAGTTGTCTCCCCCGGGTTTCGTCACATTCTCCATGGAGTAGCACCATGTCAAAGAGTAAGACCTCTGCTGCCAAGCCATTGAAACATGCCTGTGAGCCGATGGTTCCCCTGCCGCCCCTGGGTATGGACTCAGAGGCGATCGCTTTCGATTTTCGGCGCTATTTCGCCCACACCTTGGGACGGGACGATCACTGCACTTCCAGTCACTACCCCTATAAAGCCCTTGCCTTGGCAGTTCGTGATCGCCTGATCGAACGTTGGAAACGCACCCGTTCCACCTACGAGAGCGAAGACTGCAAGCGTACCTTCTATCTCTCGCTGGAGTTTCTCATGGGGCGAACCCTGAGCAACGCCATCCTCAATCTGGATGTCAGTGAAGAGGTCACCCAGGCCTTCATGGATCTTGGCATCAGCCTGGATGACATTCGTGAGAGCGAGCCCGATGCGGGTCTCGGCAATGGGGGTCTGGGGCGTCTTGCCGCCTGTTTCCTTGACAGCTGCGCCACCCTGGAACTTCCAGTGCGCGGTTATGGACTGCGTTACGAATATGGCATGTTTCGCCAACATATCGCCAACGGCTACCAGATCGAGGACCCTGATCATTGGTTACGTGACGGCAATCCGTGGGAGCTTGAGCGCCCGGAGTATACCCAGCGGATAAAATTCGGCGGTCATACCGAACACATCAATGGTAGCGTACGTTGGGTCGATACCCAGGACGTGCTGGCCGTGCCCTATGATCTTCCGGTGCCCGGCTACCGCAACGGTACTGTCAATACCTTGCGCCTGTGGAAGGCGGCAGCCACCGACGAATTCAACCTGGAGGAGTTCAACGCAGGCAGTTATCCCGAGGCGGTGGAGGCGAAAAACCATGCCGAGCACATCACCATGGTGCTCTACCCCAACGACGCCAGTGAAAACGGCAAGGAGCTACGACTGCGACAGCAGTATTTTCTCGCATCCGCCAGCATCAGGGACGTGATCCGAGAGTGGACAGAGAATCACCACGACTTCCATGGATTCGAAGACAAAAACTGTTTTCAGCTCAATGACACCCACCCCAGCGTCTCCGTCGCGGAGTTGATGCGTCAACTGATGGATGAACATGGGCTATCCTGGGATCGGGCCTGGGAGATCACTGGCAAAACCATGGCCTATACCAACCACACCCTGTTGCCCGAGGCACTCGAGCGTTGGTCGGTAAAGCTATTCCAGTGTCTGCTCCCCAGGCTGCTGGAGATCATCTATGAGATCAATGCCCGCTTCCTCAGTCAGGTCGCCCTGCACTGGCCGGGGGATACCGATCGACTGCGACGCATGTCGATCATTGAAGAGGGCGAATCACCAATGGTGCGTATGGCCTATCTGGCAATTGTCGGTAGCTTCTCCATCAATGGTGTTGCCGCCCTGCATACCGAGCTGCTGAAGCAGGGATTGTTTCAAGATTTCTACGATTTTTGGCCACAACGATTCAACAACAAAACCAACGGTGTTACTCCAAGACGGTGGCTCGCTGCATGCAATCCCGGCCTGCGCAAGCTGCTTGATGAGACAGTGGGTAATGGTTGGATCTCCAATCTGCCGGCGCTGGAGAAGCTGACCTCCTTTGCCGAGGATTCGGCCTTTCAACGCAAGTGGCAGCAGGTTAAAAGGGAGAACAAGCAGCGCCTGGCGGAGTTGGTCAAAATCGATTGCAACGTCAGCTTCGATACCGATGCCATGTTCGATGTGCAGGTGAAGCGGATTCATGAATACAAGCGCCAGCTGCTGAATATTCTTCATGTCATCCACCTCTACAATCGCATCAAGGCGGGTGACTCGAAGAACTGGACACAACGTTGTGTACTGATTGGTGGCAAGGCGGCCCCCGGTTATCAAATGGCGAAACTGATTATCAAGTTGGTCAACAGTGTCGCCAAGGTGGTGAACAACGATATTCAGGTTGGCGATAAACTAAAGATTGCCTTCCTTCCCAACTATCGGGTGACCGCAATGGAGGTGATTGCCCCTGGAACCGATCTCTCCGAGCAGATTTCCACGGCGGGCAAGGAGGCTTCGGGTACCGGCAATATGAAGTTCATGATGAATGGTGCGGTGACCATTGGCACCCTGGATGGCGCCAATATCGAGATTCTCGAGGAGGTCGGCGAGTCCAACTTCTTTCTCTTCGGCCTGACTAGCGATAAAGTTGAAGCGTTGCGTCACAACTATATGCCCAATCGGATCATTGACAAGGACAGCGACCTAAAACGGGTGATGCAGCTGTTGGAGAGTGGCTATTTCAATCAGTTCGAGCCAGGGATCTTCGATCCTATAATCGAATCGATCCGCAACCCCTACGATCCCTGGATGACCGCCGCCGATTTTCGCTCTTATATCGATGCCCAGGAGCGGGCTGCACAGGCCTACCAGAATCAGAAAGAGTGGGTTCGTATGAGTATTATCAACAGTGCCATGAGTGGCCGCTTTTCCACAGACCGAACCATAGAAGAGTACAATCAGGATATCTGGTGCCTGACTAAACAGACGATCCCCTCAGTCAATGCGGCCTCTGTATGACCCAGTCGGCCATCTCCTGCTGGATCTATCGCAGTCCCCGCAAGGATGAGATGTATCTCTACATCGCCCGGGAAGACGATTTCTCATGTGTGCCCGAACCCCTGCTCGACCGCTTCGGAAAACCCGAGCGAGTGATGGAGATCCTGCTCACCGAACAACGTAAACTGGCCCGCGAGGATGTATCCCAGGTGTTGGTCAATCTTCGTACCCAGGGTTTTCATTTGCAGATGCCCCCGCGGATGGAGGTCGACCTCTATCGCGGTGATTAATTTATTTCTGTTTGCTGTAGATCAATAGGGGTTTGATGGCTCCGGCGCTATAGTTTAGGTTGCACAGAATCGTCGCCGTTACTGGCTATCCGAAACGACAGGGGGTTGTGAAGGGTGAAGATAGAGGATGCAATCGACGACATGCAAAACGCCGCCGGGGTCGAGCGGCTCTTCGATGTCTATTCCCGGGCGGCAGAATCATACGGTTATGATCGTGTGCTGATGGCACTGCTATCCGATCACCCGAGACTTCAACAGTCGGCCCAGCATGGGGTCCTGAGCAGCTATCCTGAAGAGTGGGTTGAATACTACCTGTCCCAAGGCTATGACGAGGATGACCCGGTAAAAATTGAAATCCAGCGAGGGGTTTCTCCCTTCAGCTGGAATCAACTGCTGCAGCAAAAGGGGTTGAGCAAGCGCCAGCGGGTACTGTTTGACGAGGCCGCCGCGGCTCACCTTCACGATGGACTGGGCATACCTCTGCATGGACCTGGTGGGGCCAGCGCCGGCATTGGCTTGGCCAGCTCCTGTAAAGGAGTATCCTTCGATCCCCGGGCCCTTTGGGCCATCCACAACCTCTCCGTCCAGTTTTACGCCTGTTACTGGCACCTCAATGAAAAACCTTCAAGCCGATCGAGTCGTGTCACTCTGACGCCCAGAGAGTCCGAGGTTTTAAAATGGCTGGCATCCGGTCTGACCAAGTCGGAAGTGGCGGACAGGCTGATAATCTCCTACCACACAGTCGATTTTCACACCCGCAGTATATTGCGGAAATTCAAAACCGGAAGTATTACCGCGGCGGTTCATTTTGCCACCGCACAGGGATACATAAAGTTGGATTAAGTCCAAGTTAAGGGCTGGGGGCTACGCATATACGTAGGTTACTAGTGCTCGTTTGCAAAATATTATTCAAGCTTGGATCTATTTTTGAATTAGGGGTAGAAAATGAGACGGACGCATTATGCACGAAGTGGACTGGGAGTACTTGGCCTGTTATTGATCAACGGATGCGGTGGAGGATCGGGGGGCTCTTCGGATGAGGAGGTCTTGACCGGACGGTTTATCGATAGCCCCTGTGCCGGATTGACCTACTACACCCAATCGAGAAACGGAGTAACCAATGCCAATGGGGAGTTTACCTACCTGGCGGGTGAGACGGTGGTCTTCGGCCTTGGCGACTTGGAGTTTCCCGCGGTTACCGCGGCGCAGATTCTAACGCCGCTGGAACTTGCTGGCGTGGAAGATATCAACGACACCGGCGTGGTCAACATGGCAAGGCTGCTACAGTCCTTGGACCAGGACTGTGACCCGGACAACGGTATTACCATCAGTGGTGAAGCGCTGCTTGCGGCGACCGGCATGTCCATCGACTTTGAAGATCCCGATTTTGATACCAAAGTAGCGAATCTGGTTGCCAATGCCGGGCAGCAGAATTCTGCCTGTACAACCCTCATTGATGCCGATCAAGCTATTGCTCATCTGCAAAATACGCTGAATGAGCTGAACGACCAGACTGAACCGCCGATAGGTGACGGTTTGGCGGGCAAGGTTGGACTTTGGGAAGGGGAAGGGCAGCAACCCGGGATCTCATGGACCATCAGTATCGATCTTCAGCTCGATCAACAATTGATTGAGTACCCGTCATTGAACTGTGGTGGATATCTCACTCTGATGGAAGAGAGTGATGCACAATTGCAGTTCAGGGAGACGATAACCTTCGGCACAGGTTACTGTTGCGACCAGGGTATTGTCGAATTGACGGATCAGTCTGAAACAGAATTGGTCTACAGATGGTTTGCGGATGAAAACACTATTCCAGTGAATTGTGATATCGCAGTCGGTAGCGTAACAAAGGTGGAGTAGTTCAAATGTAGGGGCCTCTGGTTATTTCAGAGGCCCCAGCATAGGGCTACATATGTCAGTTAGAGCTGTACTCGTGGTTATGGGTTTCAATTTTTACCGTGTCCCGTCTCCATGCCTGATAAATTGAATTGGGTTGTTTAATGAATTGATGGAGGAGTACCTTTAATGAGGGACATCGCAGGTGCAGTAGCAACAACTTTCTTACTGTCGATCGCCACGCCATCCTATGCGCTCACTGAAAGTGAGTACAAGAACCACACCGATGCTATTCCGGCCGACGAAATGATTGTTTACGCATCGAACAGCAAACAGCGTCATATTACCGTGTTTACAGATATCGATTGTGGTTACTGTAGAAAGCTGCACGCGGAAGTGCCGGCCTTGAATGCCTCTGGCGTGGATGTGCGTTATGTGGCATTTCCCCGTGCAGGAATAGGCTCGGACAGTTATAAAAAATATGTCTCTGTCTATTGTGCGGACGAACCGGAAAGGGCCTTGACCGATGCCAAGATGGGGGTCGTGTTAAAGCCGGTAAACTGCGCCAATCCGGTTGAGAAAAATTTCAATTTGGGCAAGGAGCTAGAAGTCAAGGGGACACCCATGATCGTGGTGGACGACGGCTCGGTCATCAGCGGTTACATGAAGGCCCGTAAATTGCTGCGTCGTATGAAGCTTGCCTATGTAAAGCCGCCGAAAGGGAGCGAGATGTTTCCCAAAGTAGCGGCAAACCGCGTTTCACCTCAACACTATCTGGTCGTAGCCAAGTCGCATCTCTATACAAGGCCGGACACACGCATGCAGATAATGGGCACCTTGGAACCTGATGTAGTGCAGAAGTTCAGTCTGGAAATCGATGTGAATGGGGAGCCATGGATCGGTTTCAAGAAAGGTAACACCCAGTACTTCACCCAGGCAAAAAATCTACAGCTGATTCCAAATGTAAAAACCACGTCTATCAATTCAAAAAAGTATGCGGCGACAAAAGCAACGGCCATCTATATTTCCCCGCACAGAAAAGCGAGGAAAATGGCTGATATGCCTGTGAACAGTTACTATCGGTTCAATCTCGAGGTTACCAATGAGAATGAGCGCTGGCTCGGTTTCAAGCAGGGCGGGATTAAATACTATGTGCCTGCTGCCGATTTGGAAGCGCTATAAATTATCGGTCATATGGTTGTAGCGAGTAATCACTCGTACAGGATTCTCAGGCTCGGTAGTACTGCTGCAGCAGGACGGTGAGGTATAGATTTTTGTGCATTAATGTTAACTGGTTAACTTGACTGTCCAATATCTTAGGTGCCGATGCCTGGATAGATCTGTCTTGATTCGTTTAGAATTGCTGTAAAGGATCACATAACCTCATTCAGTAATGGAATTGAAAAAATGATGAGAGCCCACATAAATGCAGTCGTAGCCCTTCTGTTAACCCTTGTCTCCTTAACCGTTGAAGCGGTAAACCTCTCCCGCGACGCAACAGGACAGGTCCTGCTCTACCCCTACTACAACGTCAACCAGGGCAATGTCACCTTTGTCTCGGTGACCAACACCACGGCGGTGGCCAAGGCGGTGAAGGTACGCTTTCGCGAGGCTGTAGGTGGCGAGAGCGTATTTGACTTCACCCTCTATCTCTCGCCTAGGGATGTCTGGGTCGGTGCCCTACTGCAGCAGGGCGGTGCGGTCAGGCTCTCTGTCCCCAGTGATACCAGCTGCACCATACCCGACACCGCAACCCTGACCACCACCGATTTCAGCGCCGACCGCATCGACAGTGCCTACGATCCGGATGATGACGGCACCCAGAGTGCCGACGAAGTGCTGGCACGCCTTGCGGAAGGGCATATCGAAATCATCGAGTTGGCAGAGCTCCCTGATACCGCCGACGCCAACGATATCGCCGTTGCGGTTGAACATAACCAAAGCGCTGATCCTGTGGCCCCGGCGGACTGTACCGTGGCCGCCAGCTTCAACGACACCGCTGACATTGGCGCCATCCTCGATGCAGGTAACGTGACTGCGAGTGGTGTGACCCAGGCGTTCCAGTCGCCGGGTGGCGGCTTGATGGGGAATGCCGCCATATTCAACGCCTCATCCGGCATCTACTTTCCCTACAACGCCACGGCCCTGAGGGCGTTTGCCACCAATCCGATCTGGTGGCCGCAGAACAGTGAGGCGTTCACCCAAGTCGAAGGGGTCGCCACGGTAGGCGAGGACAGCGCGGGCAACACCATCTCCAACTACCGCACGGCGGACAACGGTACCACCGTACCCTCGGCTGGTGGCACCCTGAACCGTGATCTGCCCGATCTGAGTACGCCTTCAATGGCAGAGGTTAACGCCGATAGCTCCGCCTATATGGCCTTCAGTCACGATGCGGCGAGTGGAGAGCAGGTGATCAACAGCGGCAGCTTTGGCGGAGCAGCACCAAATGCCAAGCATGATAAGGCGTCAGCGGTCGGTGCGGCGCTGACGGTTAACCGGATCATGGGCGAATTTATCACCTCGGCCGATTACGGGACTGAATGGATCGTTAACTTCCCGACACGCTATACCAAGGTGTCGGATAATGGAGCACATGCGCCGTTTACCACCCTTGAGACAGCTTCCAGCGGCCAGGCCCGCGAGAGTCTGCAGATTGATCTCTGGGATCGTGAAGAAGAAAAAAATGAGGATGAATCTTTCATCATGGCGCCTCCACCCAACTCGATCGATTTTCCCTATGCGGTGAATGTGCTTTCACCTTATTCAACAACGACTTTTGAAACTATCGACGTCGTCTACTCAACGGCTGTGAAACGCTTGTATAACCTGGAATTCAGTGATGGCTGGGGATACATAGATTTGAGTTTCAGAGCCGTGACCCCGACGGTACTCACCGCAGGTGATTCCAGTGGGAATATACTGGGCCTTCCGTTGATCGGTTTTATCGCGGTGGCGGATACGGTCACCGGTACCGAGCGGGGTGGCGTGTTTCCTCTGCGCGCAATGTCTGATGAGCAGTAATCTGCAGATTTTGTAGATCAATGTTTTTCTTGCTAGGGCCTATTGGGTTGGTTTTAATAGGCCCTAAGGATAGGGGTCGTAGAGATTTGCTTAAATTGCAGGAGGCAATAACCCAGTTGATGTTAAAGGCTTGAAATATAGAGGACCAGCCATGACAGATATAGTAATTAGTGGCAGCGGCCTCTATACCCCGCCCTACAGCATCAGTAATGACGAGCTGGTACAGGCGTTCAACCAATATGTCGATCTTCACAACGCCCAGCACAAAGAGTCGATAGCAGCCGGCGGCCTGGCCCCCCTGGAGCACTCAAGCAGCGAGTTCATTGTCAAGGCCTCCGGTATCAAGAGCCGCTTTGTGGTCGACAAGGCGGGTATTCTCGATCCCCAACGGATGCGCCCAACTATTCCGGAGAGGGCGGATGATGAGCTCTGCCTGCTCGGTGAGATCGGTGTCGCGGCAGCGGAGCAGGCCCTTGAGCAGGCCCGCCGTCAGGCGCAAGAGGTTGACCTGGTGATCGTCGCCTGCTCCAATCTGCAGCGCGCCTACCCGGCAATCGCCATCGAGATCCAAAACCATCTGGGCTGCTCCGGCTATGGCTACGATATGAATGTAGCCTGCTCCTCGGCCACCTTCGGCATCGGGGCCGCCGCGGACGCGATTCGTTCCGGCAACGCCCGTTGCGCCCTGGTGATCAATCCCGAGATCACCTCGGCCCACCTCAATTTTCGCGACCGGGACAGCCACTTCATCTTTGGCGATGTGGCCACCGCGGTGGTGGTCGAGGCGCAAGCGGACTGTCGTTCAAAGAGCGCCTTTCGTATCCTCGGTACCAGCTTCAAAACCCAGTTCTCCAACAACATTCGCAACAACTTTGGTTTTATGAACAACTGCCATGCCGAGACCCGGGACAGCAGCGACAAGCTGTTCAGGCAGAATGGCCGCAAGGTGTTCAAGGAGTTGCTGCCTCTGGTCAGCAACGTGATCCATGACCATCTGCAGCAGATGCAGTTAGAAGCTTCGGATATAAGGCGCTTCTGGCTGCACCAGGCCAATCTGACAATGAATCTCTTTGCGGCGAAAAAACTGCTTGGTCGCGAACCTGACGAACAGGAGCTGCCTATCGTGCTCGATCGCTATGCCAACACCAGTTCGGCAGGATCTGTGATTGCATTCCATCTCTACAGTGATGATTTACAACCAGGGGAGAAGGGACTGATGAGCTCTTTCGGGGCCGGCTATTCGGTGGGTAGTCTGATACTCGAGAGATGTTGAGCCAATTCAGCAAGGCAGTTGCAACATAACCAGGGTATCTTTTAGAGGATGGGTTCGAGTGGTAGCAGACCCCAAAGATAGACTTTCAGCTTTTTGCTGAAGCTGACCTCTTGGTGTTCATCAGCATCGCTTGCCTGCCAACTGTTTTCTGGCGCCATGTCCTGACGGATCGCCTGGGCCACCTGTTGTGCAATCCTCTCGTCATGTATCACCAGGCCGACTTCTGTATTGAGGTTTGCTGACCTGGGATCGAAATTGAAAGTGCCAATGTAAGCAATGTGATCATCGATTACCAATGATTTGGCATGTAGCGCGAATATGGGTATATCCTTCCCCAGCTCTTGATGACGATCGATGAGATGGCGATAGATACCCGGCTTGGGTTTGAATTCAAAGATCTTGAGGCCGATATCGAGGAGCCGTTGTTTCTGATTCTGATAACCTGAATAGGCCTGAAGGTTATCAGTGGAGGCGAGGGAGTTGGTGACGATGGTTATCTCGATACCTTTTGCAACTAATTCAGCAAAAAATTCGAACCCGCCCTGCGGCATAATCAGATAGGGACTTTCAATAAGAATCTGCTTATTCGCCTCGGATAACAGATTAATCAGAGAAGTGGTGGTACGTCCGCCACCGTCGAGCTCATCTTTGTTACTGTTTTTTCCCGGGATATCGCTAAGATACTCCACCCTGGACCACTGCATGGTGTCAATGATCTTGTCAAAACGCCTGCCCATGTCGCTAATAGCGTCGCGAACTTCCGGAGCGAAATTCTCCGGGTTCTGAGCATATTGGTGCAGCCAGTCGGTGTAGCGGAGGACTTGATCTTCGCTCAGCCCTTGCTTCTCATCTGCCAACAGTTTATCGAGGGATTGGGAGAGTGGGCTTTGCCAGAACCTATCGAAACTCTTTTGTATCTCGGGCAACACAGAGCCACCGACCATGACATCCCGATCGCGAAAATTGTAGGCGTGATCGTAGTCGTAATATTCGTCCGCCATATTGCGCCCACCGGTGATGGCGATGGTCTTATCGTAGATCACAACCTTGTCGTGCATACGTTGATTGGAACCGCGGAAATCAGTGATCAGGTGCCAGAGTTGGGAGAGAAAACCCCGACCCACGGAATGCACCGGGTTGTAGATCTTGATCTCGATGTTTGGATGGGCATCCAGTGAAAGCAGGGTTTCCGGTTCGGCGTCTATTAACAGGTCATCGACGATAACCCGTACCTTGACGCCACGTTCTGCGGCACTGAGCAGGCTCTCACTGGCCAGGGTGCCGATATTATCGGTACTCCATATGAAATACTGTACATCTATGGAGCGCTCTGCGGTTTGGGCCAACCAGGCCCGTGTCAAAAGCGACTCTTCCCCCTTTTCCAAGACATATACAGCACTTTTGTCAGGGTGTTCTCGACCCGATTCAGCCAGTCGGTCCATCGTCTCTGCAAAGACACAGATGGTGTGTAGTAACAGCAATAACAGCGTATGTAATAGTGCTATGTGTTTCATCTTCCGATTGAGTCAGAGGTATAGGCTCATCCCTGCCGTCGATGCCATATCGACTTGGTTTGCGACCAGATCAAATTACCGGAGTATAAGAGGATTTGGCAGGCGATGCATGCTTAGTAATGGGGTGGGGGCGGTTCAGCTTCGCCTGACTGTAATGGGGTGGGGTCCAATGCCTGCAGTCGCTGACGCAGGGTGTCCACGGTTTTGCTCAGCGAGTCGATAGTTCGCTGTTGCGATATCAGGGTTTCGCTGAGGCTATGTATGGCCTCTTCCTGAAAAGCCAGCCGGCTCTCCAGATCAATGATGCGCTCGTCCATCGATGTCAGTTTCGTTTACTATCTTGGATAACGGTCGTCGAGATTGGCCGGGCAGAGCACATTGCGCATGATACCGATCAGATCCAGCAACTGGTGGTTGCGGATGCGGTAGTAGATGCGGTTGGCCTCTTTACGCGAAACCACGATGTTCTTGTTACGCAACTGCTCGAGATGTTGAGAGATATTACTCTGAGAGGTGCCGGTTCGTTCGACGATTTCACCGACAGAGAGCTCATTCTCCCCCAGCGAGCAGAGAATCTTCCAGCGTAACGGATGGGCCATGGCTTTGAGCGCATTGGCGGTGAGCGATGTATCTTCTTCTTCGGTCAGGCGTGGGTCGATTGGCTCGTTCATTGTTTCAAGCTCCTTAGGATGCATTCTGCACAGCACCCATGTCGCGGATATAACCCGTCATATCCTTTGCGATACATATAATATGGCTGATATTTCCCGTGTTGTCTTTAACCGCGGTACGGGAGAAGAGGATAGGTACCCGGCGACCGTCCTTGGCAATGAAGCTGGCCTCGATTCGACTCAGGGCCCCGGTCCTGATGAGCGCCTCCAGCCAGGTGCCGAAGAAGGCGCCGGCCTGCTCCTCCGCCTCCTCTTCGAAGACATCCCCGATCGACATTCGAAGCAGGTCTTTCTCGCTGTAGTCGAGCATCTTGCAGGCAGCGGGGTTGACCGATTCGATTTCACCCTCCGGGTTGAGTACCAGCAGGGCTTCTCCCATGTGGGTGAGGATGTTTTCAAGATGCTGTTTGGCGGCGGCCAGCTCGGTTGTTCTTTCCGCCACCTTCTGTTCCAGGATCTTATTGAGTTCGCGTTCTTTTTCGATCAGCCGGAAATAGGTGCTGATCTTGTTGAGCAGCTGATTGTCATCGATGGGCTTGAGCAGATAGTCGACGCCGCCGACCTCGTAACCCTTGAGCTGAAACTCTTCGGTCTTGAAAGCGGCGGTAAGGAAAATGATAGGGATGTCTTTGGTTTTTTTGCGGATTTTCAGCATCGATGCGGTTTGAAATCCGTCCATCTCCGGCATCTGCACATCCAGAATGATGAGATCTATACCCGGTTCCTTGATTGCGATATCGAGTGCCTGTTGACCCGAAGTGGCTTCCAGGATCTGCACATCCATATAGCGCTCAACCAGGGTACGCAGGGTAAACAGGTTGTGCGTATGATCATCGACAATCAGCAGTTTGAAACCGGCGTATCTCTTCATACTGCCCCTAAATAGTTGCTGAATACGGCCAGAAGCCTGTCCGCGGCGACCGGTTTGGTCAAGACATCGTCTGCTCCTGCCTCCAGGCAACGCTTGCGGTCTTCAGCCGCATTCTTTGCAGTCAACACGATCACCTTGAGTGATTCGAGCTGCATCTCTTCGCGTATGTGTCTGATCGTATCATAGCCGTCCAGTTCCGGCATTATGATGTCGATCAAGACAGTGCCGTAATCGGGATCCTCCCTTAACGTCTCAATGGCTTCCTCTCCGTCACCCGCTGCGGTGACTTCGAATCCCCAGCTCTCCAGCAGTGGGGTGAGCGCAAGCAGACTCTGCAGGTCGTCGTCGACGATCAGAATGCGCTCGCCATCAAAGGGCCTCTGCAGCGGCTCCTCGAGGGGGGAGCTCTCCAAGGTGGGAGGTTGATCCTGCAAAAGCAGCGGTTCCTCGTCTGTCTGCAGTTCGACTTGGTGAGAAGAGAGGGTGCTGTGATCGAGTTCTGTTGGCAGGCAGAGGGTGAATCGGGCTCCCGCACCCTCATCGCTGTCGAGGCTGACCTCTCCACCGAGCAGGTGGGCCAGCTCGCGACTGATGCTCAGACCCAGGCCAGTGCCGCCAAAACGACGGCTGGTGGAACCATCCGCCTGTTTGAAGGCCTCGAAGATCAATTCATGCTTGCTTTGGGGGATGCCGACACCACTATCTTCAACCAAAAAGCAGATGGGATGCGGGCTCTCATCCGGATTCAGAAACACCCGTAGCTTTGCTCCCCCTTGATGGGTGAACTTGAGGGCGTTGGATAGGAAATTCTTCAGAATCTGACGAATCTTATCCTGGTCGGAGATTATGGTCTGCGGGAGCGAGGGATCGAATTCGTGGGAGAGATCTAGGCCTTTGGCTTCGAACTGGGGTTTAACCATTTCGATCAGGTCCGCAATCAGGGATTGTAGTGAAATCTGTTGCAGGCTGATACTGGCCTTCCCCGCTTCGATGCGAGACAGATCGAGGATATTGTCAATCAGCGCCCGCAAGTCGCGTCCTGCCTCATGGATCACCTGCAACTGCCGCCTCTGCTCCGCGGTCAAGCTATCCGGTGCCTCATTGAGCATCTTTGAGAGCAGCAGGATGGAGTTGAGCGGAGTCCGCAGTTCATGGCTGACGTTGGCCAGGAATTGGGATTTATAGCGATTGGACTCCTCCAGTTGCAGGGCGTGCTGACGCTGTGCCTCGGTCTGCTTTGAATGGTGCTCCGCCAGCTCGGACAGCTGCTGCCCCAGCTGTTTGATCTCCTGAGGCCCACGCCAATTGAATTTTACCGCTTCATCCTCACGCAAAACCCGGCCGATGCCGTCTCGTAGCTTGGTACCAAACTGTTCCGCACGCACAGCGATGATTCGCGCCACAATCAAGAGTATCACCAGGGCGATAATCACGATGGTCATGACTCGGCTGATCAATACGTTGCGGAAAGTATCCAGGGGGGAGGGGTCGACCGGTCGCCCTACCCACAAGGGTCCGGAACCCTCGGTGCTGAACAGTGGGACCCAGATTACCTGTCTTCCCTGGCCTCCCTCCCAGAGCGCCAGGTTGCTCTTTTGGAAGAGAGACTCAAGTCCTGTGAAATCCTCAAAGGCGCGTGGTCTATCGCTGCCTTTTAGGCGCTCGTCAAGGTAGGCGCCGTCGTTGGTGACCCATAAGGTGTTGCGATAGGCGCGTGCCATACCGCCCACATCGATGTTGATTACCACCGCGCCCAAGGGGGCGACCCGTTCCTTGCGGTCAGGACCGACGATGGGGCTGATCATGCGCAGGGTCATAAAGCGTCGTGGATCGAGATGGGCGGCTCTTGGATTGAGGCTGATTTTGCTGACGGCGACGCGGCCATACTCCTGGCGGATGTTGTGTTGAAAAAAATCGCCTGAGGGCATGTCCGGCATTTTAATGGTCGGCTCCCAATGCTGTGTTCTTGTGTTCAGTTCGAGCCAGAATCGGGGATTGCCTTCGATGTCGAGAAACAGGATCTGGAAGATATCGAGATGGTCGCGAAGAATCTGGTTGATCCATTCCGTGTAGCGCACCCTTGCACGGTCGATCTGTTCTCTTGCCTCTTCCGTCTCGCGTTGGCCAAGAATCAGACCAGGCTCTGGGAGTTTCGCCAGCAGCCGCAGCATCTCGTGACGGCTTGCCAGGTGTTCGTCCAGATCCCGGAAATCGGCACGCAGATTCTGCAGATAGGCCTTATGGTAGAAAAACTCGAGTCGATCCAGGACAAACGGCAGATTGGTCAGCACCATCGCGGTCAGAGGCGCGAAGCCGAACAGAAACAGCAAAATCAGAATCTGGGTGCGGATTTTCACGGATAGATCATGTTTTTCATGGCTCGAATCAAACGATCTTTTTTACCATCTCCAGGACTTGGGCCGCATGCCCCTTCGGCTTCACGTCGTAGATGGCCTCTCTAATGATACCTGCTTTATCGATGATAAAGGTCGAGCGAAGTATGCCCATACGTTTCTCGCCGTTCTTCTCCTTTTCCCGCCATACATCAAACTCGTTGCACGCTTCGCCATCGGTGTCTGCAAGCAGCTGTACAGTCAGCCCATGTTTGTCGCGAAACGCGGCGTGGCTGACGCAATTGTCACGACTGATGCCTATTACCTGTGTCTCCAGCGAGGCAAACTCGTCACTGAGGTCGGAGAGTTCCAGTGCCTCGATGGTACAGCCTGTGGTGTCGTCTTTTGGGTAGAAATAGATCACCAGATTCTGCTTGCCGATAAACTGTTTGGAATTGATGATCTGCATGTCGGCGTCCGGCAGCTCAAAGGCTGGTGCTTTATCTCCGGGATTGAGCATGGTTTTTTTCCTCAACTTTGTTGTATGGGTCGTTTTGTCTCTGTTCTCGGCGTCTATGGGTATGCCACAGTGACCGCCTCTCGGACATATGGGCAAGATAGTTGACCCGATGGATCTGGGTCAACTGTCGGTTTTATTCCCTCCAGCCAGGGCGGGAGGGGGGCGGTAGTTGGCGTTGTCGGCGCTCTGACCAGGTCTTCTGAGGTGTGGTTTGTGCAGGATTCACACTCTAAGAGTGGTAGGCAAAATAGCGGATTCATAGCATAATGTTATGAATGGGTAGGCGCATTACTCCTTGAGGGATTGTAGAAATACCACCCTAAGTGTGGTTTTTTTCATCTGTTTGGCGGATTGTCAACACCGGCAGGGAAGCGGCGAAATCAGAGAAGGCAGAGCCACATGTATGACGATTTTTACAAGTTTGACGGAAAACCATTCCAGCTGACGCCGGATCACAAGTTTTTCTTCAACAGCAAGGGCCACAACCGGGCCATGGCCTATCTGCGTTATGGCCTCGAGCAGGGCGAGGGTTTTATTGTTATCACCGGGGGTATAGGTACCGGCAAGACAACCTTGGTGCGCAACCTGTTCGACGAATTGAGCAATATGAATGTCATGGCTGCTCAATTGGTTACCACGCAAGTCGATCCGGACGATATGCTGCGAATGGTTTGCGCCTCGTTCGGCCTCGCCCATGAAGGGCTCAACAAAGCCACCCTTTTACATAATCTCGAAGCCATTGCCCGGGCGCGTCATGCTGAAGGCAAACAGATGCTGCTGGTGGTGGACGAGGCGCAGAATCTTCCTCCCAGGTCTGTTGAGGAGTTGCGCATGCTCTCCAACTTTCAGGTCAACAACAAGGCCCTGGTGCAGACCTTTCTGCTTGGGCAGGAAGAGTTCAAACGTACTCTGCAGAGCCCGGGTATGGAGCAGGTTCGGCAGCGCATCATCGCCTCCTATCACCTCGATCCATTGAGCGCCGAGGAGACGGAAAAGTACATATTGCATCGCTTGCAGCTGGTTGGCTGGAAAGAGGACCCACAGTTTGCCGAGGGGGTCTTTCCTATGATCTTCGAGTTTACCGGTGGGGTGCCGCGCCGGATCAATGCGATGTGCGACAGAATGATGCTCTATGGTTGCCTGGAAGAGCTCCATACCCTGGAGAAGGACGCGGTGCTCTCAGTGATGCAGGAGCTGGAACAGGAGGTCAGCTTCGATCACCCGGCGGCCGAGAAACCGGATGAGTCACCACAACTGGCTTCGGTTTCACCCATACATTCAACGGCTAGCGGGGTTACCGGCAATCAGGCGACAGCGCCCCAAGCATCCCCACAGACAGTGGCCCATGCGGACGAATTGGTGTTTCGAATCCAGGACCTTGAAAAGGAGATCAGCAGCCTGAAGAAGACACTGAGAAACGAACAGAAGCTGCTGCGCAAGGCAATTCTGTTACAGATGGACCTGGATGAGTACGAGGACCTGGATTGAGTCGCTGAGAATCACTGTTTCAGCTCAAGATTGTCACAGTTAGTCCAGGGCGGGCCCGATCATAGCCTCAACAGGCTCGAAACCCCGTGCTTCAAGGGCTTCGGCTATATCTTCCCAGCGATAGTCGCGATTTGTCTCTTCCGCCTGGGCAATGATCCCTGTTGCGAAGCGGTATGCCTCGTTGGTGTCGAAATCCTTCGGGACTTTGACCAGCTTGATCTCCTCAAAACGGGAGCTAGGGAGCACCATGAACTTGTCTTTCATATCTATTCCGTGCGTAAAAAGTTATTGCACACAATTTTTCATATCGATTACCACCATACTATCCGAAAAATGCCTCTGACCCCTAGGGGAATTTTCTCCAGGTTCACAAGATGAATGCCAGGGCAAGCGGAACTACGATGAGGCTACCAAGATTGCCGAAGGCAACGATTGCGGCGACCTTTTGTGGTGACTGCTGGAAGCTCTCGGCAAGCATGTAGTTCATCACCGCGGGTGGAAGAATACTGAACAGCAGCAGGATGTTGCGCATCTCCTGGTCCGGCTGCAGCCAGCTGATGGCCAGCCAGGCGCCAATCAGGCCACTCAGCGGACATAGCAAGGCGCCCGCCATTCCGGCTTTCCAAAAGCGCGGTTCAATATGGATCAGTCGAATGCCAAGTGAAACCAGCATCAATGGAATGGCAACCTCAGAGAGCATCACCAGGCCCGGCTTTACGATCTCCGGGGTATGCCAGTCGAAGGCATAGGCTAACACACCAGCAAATGTGGCAAGGAACACCGGATTTTTAAGCAGCTCGGCAGCATGGACTCTACCGCTGACGATCCAGATTCCAAGACTGAAGTGGAGACTTGTGGAGACCACAAAGGCTACCACTGCAAGGGGTAGCAGCTCTTCGCCGAAGGCTAACGCTGCAAGGGGAAGGCCAAGATTCCCCGCATTACTGAACATCATGGAGGGTAGCAACACCCTTGGACGCATTTTCAGTAGATGGGTTGCCGGCCAGGAGACGACACCGGAGATAAGGATGATCACTGCTGCGCCCCAGGCGATGGTAATCCAGTCATGGCTGTCGGGGATCTTTTCGGAGAGGACGTAAAACAGCAGGGCAGGTACGAATAGATTCATATTGATGCGGTTGACCGAGAGGATGTCGGAACCGCAAAGACGGCCGTAGAGGTAGCCAATTGCGGCGATACCGAACACCGGCAATGTCACTTGTATAATCTGCGGGAATAGCCCTGACTGCATGCGTTTTTACCATTCTCCGGTGATTCACCGGTCCTCTTGAGGATTATTGTTCGATGCTTTGGCTGATGCGAAATGCGCTCTATTTTACTGATTTCTGCTGAAGGATGATAAGCCTGGAGCCGCGGAGATTATGTCGGGGGTAAAAGGATGTTGGGTTTGTGATCAATAGGCCCGGTTGGGCAAGTAGTGGAAAGCCAGAGAGCTATGTGACGCAGACGACCGCGAAAGCGCGGTCGTCTGTTGGTTTTGAAACAAAGGTTGGATAGAGTCCGGTGGTGAAGGTCAGAAATGATCCTCCGCAACCCCAAGGCCTCCAGGAGCCTCGACGCCCTCGGTGTCGGAGAGACGAATCTTCAACGACAGGTTGTTGCGTGAATCGGCATGGGAGAGCGCCTCTTCCATGGAGATCTTGCCCTCTTTGTAGAGTTTATAGAGGGATTGGTCAAAGGTCTGCATGCCGCGTTCGGTCCCCTGCTCCATGACCTCTTTGATACCGTGGATATCACCTTTCTGTATCAATTCGGAGATATAGGTCGTCAGCAGCATGATCTCCACCGCCGGCAGGCGCTGACCGTTGACTCCCTTCACCAGGCGTTGGGATATGACTGCCTTGAGATTGAGGGAGAGATCCATGAAGAGCTGGTGATGGGCGGTGTCCGGGAAGAAGTTGATAATACGATCGAGTGCCTGGTTGGCATTGTTGGCGTGCAGGGTCGAGAGCGCTAGATGACCGGTTTCCGCATAGGCGATGGCGTGCTGCATGGTACGCATTTCGCGTACCTCACCGATCTGGATAACATCCGGAGCTTCACGCATGGCGTTCTTCAGGGCGTTTTCATAAGAGAGCGTATCGAGCCCGACCTCACGCTGGTCGACGACAGACTTTTTATGGGTATAGAGGTACTCGATCGGGTCCTCGATGGTGAGGATATGCCCGGTTTGGTTCTGGTTCCGGTGCTCTATCATCGCTGCCAGGGTGGTCGATTTACCCGAACCGGTGGCACCGACAACCAGGATCAATCCGCGGGGTTCCATGATCAGATCCTTGAGAAGGATCGGCAGGTTGAGTTTTTCCACGGGTGGGATCACTCCCTTGATATAGCGAATGACCATCGCTGCATCGCCCCGCTGCTTGTAGACGTTGACACGGAACCGGCCCAGCTGGTTGACCGATATCGCCAGATTACACTCGTAGGTGGCCTCATACTCCTTGATCTGATCATCATTCATGATGCCGTATGCCAGCTTTCTGACCTGATTGGGCTGCATCGGGGAGGTCCCGATGGGGCGTGTCTCTCCCTCAGTCTTGAGATGTGGAGCGGCACCAGTGCTGAAAAAGAGGTCTGAGCCGTTTTTTTGCACCATCAGCTTGAGATAGGGCACGATGTCCATAAGTACTTTCCTCAAAAATGACTGTAATCCCACTCCTTAGGTGGGCGATTGTTATCTGGTTCAGACTTCTCTATCGGCAGATTGACAGAAGAATGTAGGCTTTGCGGTGAAATAATTGACGATCAGACCACAGGTGTTGTCCAACGGTAGCCTGGATCTCCTTGACCAAGCTCGTTTCATACAACGAAAGTTCCTAATTATTGTAGCTTGAGCCAAGCAAGCCCATGTAGCGCTATTGCCACTGACTGGCCGTGACAGGGCAGGAATAATCAGCTTAGGTCGGGGTGTAATCCAGAAAAATCAAACGCTTTGGGTCTTCCCATTTGTCAAGGTCTGCGACAGGCTTATTGCAAGCTTTCCCGGAGAGAGCCCGAGTATCCATAGCGGCAAATGAACAATGCCAATCAGGCCACTAATTCGACCATTTCGAAATCAGATTTGCTGACCCCACATTCGGGGCACTCCCAATCTTCCGGGACATCCCCCCAGCGTGTGCCGGCGGCTATACCCTCTTCGGGCAGGCCTTTGGCCTCGTCATAGACAAATCCACAGACTATACATTGAAACTTCTTCATCTCATCTCCCAATCCATACCTGAGTTAAGTCAATGGTTTTTCATTAAGATAGCGTCTCAGACCTTGAGACTCCACCCTTCAAAGTATGGGGAAAGAGATGGCAAGGGAAGGGATAGGCGACTGGAATTCCCGCTATTCGTCATATTCCGAGGCGCGGCGGGCATCGCCAAAGACCTTCTCAGTCGGATAGCGGGCCTCGTTGATGGCGATTTTGCGTTCAACCGCATCGATCAGGTCGACATCCAGACGTTCCGCACACCGGATCAGGTAGATCAGGATATCCGCCATCTCCAGGGCGACCGCATCCTGTTTTTCCGGGCTAAGATTCATGCTCTCTTCTGCGCTCAGCCATTGGAAATGCTCCACCAGTTCCGCACACTCGGCGATCATCGCCATGGTGAGGTTTTTCGGGGTATGGAACTGTTCCCAGTCTCGTGTTTGGGCGAATCTCTTTAAGCGGCGGTTGAGGTTTTCCAGGCTATCTTTAGGCATGCTATTCAATCGTTCTCATGTTGAATTGGCTGGCCATAAGTGGCATCAATACCACATGCCGTTACGGTGCCAACGGGGCCGATAGGGATTGTGTGCGAGCAGATTACCCATATTCCTTGGCGAAACAAACTCACGCATGCCAGAGGTGTCGAATTCTGTGAGTGCCATCAGCCGTTCCACCCGCTCTGCAGTGGGCGGATGGGTTCGCAACAGCGAGGGGTCGGGGATGCGTGGGCCGGGATGCAGCAGCCGTTCCAGCAAGCGGTGTCTGGGGGGTTCGAGTCTATTCAGAGCGGATGCCAATCCGATTGGGTCCCCGGTCAGCTTGGCCGCTCCCAGGTCGGCCTCGTATTCCCGGCTCCGCGACAGGGCGAGCTGCGCCAGGGCGCTCAAGGTCGGCGCGATGAGCATCAACAGGATGGGGAACCAGGGGAGGGTTGCTTCACCCAACAGCATCAGCGGTAGATTGATCAGCAGTAACATCAGTCCGATTAGGGAGAGAAAACCGGTAATTCGACTGCTGAGATCGGCAAACGCCATCAGTCGCGTATCCTGGTTGACCACATGCATCAGTTCATGAGCGATGACCCCGGCCAGCTCCCGCCACGCCATACGACGCAGCAGGCCATCGGACAGGGCTATAGCCGAGCTGTTTCTTGTGCCGGTGGTGAATGCGTTCATCACATCAGAGGGCAAATAGTAGAGTGTGGGCACGGTCTCCAGTCCTGCGCGTGCGCTGAGCTGGGCTATTAGTTGATAGAGGGCCGGTGCCTCTTCGGGTAGGAGTCGACGGGCGCGAAACAGGCGCATTGCCCATTCAGGTGAAGCGACCGGATTCATCAGATAGGAGATCAGAATCATGATCGCGGTTGCAATGGCCAGGGGGAGACCGCCGAGAAACCATGCCAGCCAGGCACTGAGGCCGCCCAGGCTGGTGACCAGGATCAGTGACTGCAGGGCATTCTTGGCTTTGTGTTGTATATAGGCGGCCTGTTCCATGGTGGTGTCTGTCGAGTAAAGGCGAAGACAGTTTAGCGCTATAACGGTCTAGGTTGTCCGGGTCTCATCTCAAACCTGTGATACCACGCGGCTTTCCATTTTTCACCCTGCCGTTACCATCATTGTCAGCCCATCTGCCTCCAATCTGTGAGACAATTGGCTCAACATTGGTTCCTCAACCCATAGTGGTGACAGAGGAATCAACCTGCTGTTTGGCGATGGCTCTTACTCTTTAGGAATTGGGATGTTGGGAATTCACGGGCTGCTCACTTGGTTAAGTCATCATGAATATATGATGATGCTGGTAATATTGGTGGTTAGCCTGGCGGCAACCCTGATTTTCGTCGGTAATCTGTTTGCCATCATCTATGCCTTTGGGCAGAGCGTCTGGTGGGGGGTCGGCGTGTTGCTCATTCCCCTGTTCAGCGTTGTCTACTGCGCACGTAACTGGGAGAGGGCTTCCTATCCAGGAAAGATGCTCTATGCAGGGCTTGCCGCATTGGTGCTGACCTATCTCGCGTTGATCTTCATGATGCAAGCCTATCCGGTATAAGTGGGGTTCGTGCTGCTTTCAACTATTCGCCAATCAGCTCAATGGTGTTCTGATCCGGGTCCCGGCAAAACAACGCCTGTCGTCCCGAGCGACTGAGGGTGTAATCGATACCCGCTCGCTCAAGTTTGCCGCGTATGGCATCAAGATCGTCCACCACGAAGGCGGTGTGACGATCGCGCCCGCCATGCAGCGGACGCTCAGCCATGGCGTCCGGATTGTGCAGTTCCAGCAGATGAATCTGTTGTTCCCCCACCTTCAGCCAAGCCCCGGGGAATCCCAGGTCGGGTCGCAAAGGGTCGATTTCCAAACCCAGCAGGTCATGATAGAAGGCGAGGGAGCGTCCGGTGTCGGCGACAAGCAGACTGACATGGTGGAGTTCGATCATTGTGTTACGAAAGACCGAGCCGCTCCCTGGCCCGGGCAATGGCGCTTCTCACCTGATCAGGCGCTGTACCACCGATATGGTCACGGGCGGCAAGGGAGCCCTCGAGGGTGAGTATGTCAAATACCTCCTCTTCGATCTCAGCGCTGAATTGCTGCAGCTCCGCCAAGCTCATCTGCGACAGATCGCGCCCCTCGGCAACCCCGAAGGCGACCGCCTTGCCCACCACTTCATGGGCGTCGCGAAAGGCAATCCCCTTGCGCACCAGGTAGTCGGCGAGGTCGGTGGCGGTGGCGAAACCCTGCATTACCGCTTGGCGCATCGCCTCCTTGCGACAGCTGATGGCGGGGATCATATCGGCGAAAACCTTCAGCGATCCCTTGAGGTTGTCCACGGTGTCGAACAGCGGCTCCTTGTCCTCCTGGTTGTCCTTGTTATAGGCCAAAGGCTGGCTCTTCATCAGGGTCAGCAGGCCGATCAGGTGGCCGAATATGCGGCCGCTCTTGCCGCGCACCAGCTCAGGTACGTCCGGGTTCTTCTTCTGTGGCATGATCGAGGAGCCGGTGCAGAAGCTGTCGGCGAGCTCGATAAAGCCGAACTGGGCGGAGGACCAGATGATCAGCTCTTCGGAGAAGCGGGAGAGGTGCATCATCAGAATGCTGGCGGCGGCGCTGAATTCGATGGCGAAATCCCGATCGGATACGGCGTCGAGGGAGTTCTCCGCCGGCCGTGAGAATCCCAGCAGCTCCGCGGTGAGGTGGCGATCGATGGGATAGGTGGTGCCGGCCAGGGCGGCGGCGCCCAGGGGCATCACATTGACCCGCTTGTTGCAGTCGGCGAGGCGTTCCCGGTCGCGCTCCAGCATCTCGAACCAGGCCATCATGTGGTGACCGAAAGAGACCGGTTGCGCCGTCTGCAGGTGGGTGAAGCCTGGTAGAATGGTCTCCACCTCCAGTGCCGCCTTGTCGAGCAGGGCGGTCTGCAGGCGCAGGATGGCATTGCGGATCTGTTCGATCTCGTGGCGCAGCCAGAGCCTGATGTCGGTGGCCACCTGGTCGTTGCGGGAGCGCCCGGTGTGAAGTTTTTTGCCCGCATCGCCGATAGCCTCGGTGAGAGCGGATTCGACATTCATATGCACATCCTCAAGGGAGACCGACCAGGAGAAGTCCCCCTCCTCGATGCGTTTGCGGATCTGCTCCAGCCCCTGCAGGATGGCATCACGCTCGGCGTCGCTGAGAATGCCCTGGCGGGCCAGCATGGTGGCATGGGCGATGGAGCCTTGGATGTCATATTGGTAAAGTCGCTGGTCAAAGCCGACGGAGGCGGTGAATGCCTCGACAAAGGCGTCGGTGGGCTCATTGAAGCGGCCTGACCAGGGTTTTGTGGGCGCGTGACTGTCGCTCATCTAGGGATATCCTGAATTTGTAAGCAGGCCGGATTATAGCAGGCGGGGAATGAATGCAGCAGAGTGAGCGACAACCTGGACGTAAAGGACCATCCGATGCTGACGCAAAGGTGATCTTTATACCCAATTTCTGTGCTATTCGGACGGTATTCGTGGTGGTTGTCATCAGTGAGCTGCTCGCTATTCTGATGACCTTGGTAGTGATTGAGCGCCTGGGGAGCTTTTTTTCGGTGTTGAGCCTGATTTCGCTGCTGGTGCAGTGGATCGGGCTGACCACAGCGGCCTTGATCTGTCTGCTGCGTTCCCGGCTCAACCGTTTGGGTAACTGGTGGGCCGGTTTCAGTGTGTTCTTCCTGCTGCTCGCCGTGGCCTGGTTAGTCTCCCGCTTGGTTATCTGGCTGGACAGCGGTCTGGAGCTCGCCTTTCTGCCGGCGAACCATTTTGACCTGATGTGGCGAATAATGGGTATTAGCGCGATTGTCGGCGTCCTCTCCCTGCACTACCTCTATCTGCAATATCTATGGCGGCGCCAGGAGGAGGCAGAGAACAGTGCCCGGCTGCAGGCGCTGCACTCCCGCATCCGTCCTCACTTCCTGTTCAACAGTATGAACACCATCGCCAGTCTGACGCGGAGCGATCCGGCGATGGCAGAGGAGGTGGTGGAGGATCTCGCCGATCTGTTCAGGGTCTCCCTGGGGGATGCCAGCCAGCTCTCCACCCTGGGCAGGGAGATAGAGTTGGCCCGCCAATATCTCAGCATCGAACACTACCGTCTGGGAGACCGCTTGAAACTGGTGTGGGAGCTTAAGGATCTTCCCGAGCAGGCAAAAATCCCGCCGATGATCATTCAGCCATTGTTGGAAAATGCGGTCTATCACGGTATCGAACCGGCGGCGAGCGGGGGGACGATTACCATCGCCGGCCACTATCGGCGCAATCGGATCAATTTGAGTATCCGTAACACGCTGCCTGAACAGGGCGAACGTTGCCAGCGTGAGGGTAACCAGCTGGCAATGGCGAACATTCGTGCCCGACTCGCGGGGGTTTACGATGTCGAGGCAAGCTTGACCGAATCGAATATAGATGGCGATCATCAGGTAAGGCTGGTGATACCCCATCCTTGGTGGGAATAGAGAAACCCTGGGAGAGTGGAAGTGTGAGAATCTTGGTGGTGGATGACGAAATCCTTGCCCGGCAACGTATGGCGGCGTTGATCGAGGAGCTTGGCAGCCCCTATGAGCTGGTTGGCGAGGCGGCCAACGGAGAGGAGGCGCTAGCGCAGTTCAGCAAGCTTGGAGCGGACCTGGTATTAATGGACATACGCATGCCGGGGTTGGACGGGCTGGAGGCAGCTCGGCGCCTGGCAGAGAGCGACGAGCCACCCGCGGTGATCTTTACCACGGCCTATGAAGAACATGCGCTGCAGGCGTTTGAGTCATCCGCCCAGGACTATCTGTTAAAGCCGGTGCGCAGGGAACGCCTGTTGGTTGCCCTGCAACGCTGTCAGCGCCTTACCCGAAGTCAGCTTGCCTCATCAACCACCAGGGAGGAGGAGACGCCCCAACTCCATGCGAGTTATCGAGGGGGATTGAGAACCATTCCCTTGAATCGGGTGATATACCTACGCGCCGATTCAAAATATGTCATGGCCCGGCATGCGGAGGGGGAGCTGCTGCTTGAGGAGAGCCTGAAGGGTCTGCAGGAGCGCTATAGTGAGTGGTTGCTTCGTATCCACCGCAATGCCTTGGTGGCGCGTCGCTATCTGATAGGCCTGGAGAAGGGCAGCGATGGCATTCCCAGGGTGGTGCTGCGCGATTGTGAGGAGACCCTGGAAGTGAGTCGACGTCACCTACCGGAGGTGAGGCGGGTGCTGCGGGGGGAGGAGTGAGCGGTCCCCTGGCTTGGAAGTGGCTGCCGTTGCTTCTGAGCGCTCTTTTGCTGCAGCACTATACAGTAACCGGCAGGGCCATCGAAGTTGTTGATGCAGAGGTCAAAGTGCCTGAATCCATTCCACTGCGGGTACAGTCCTGCTTTCCCTGCCACGGTCCACAAGGGCAGAGCGGATCTCCCGCGATCCCATCGCTGGCGGGTTTGCCTCGGGACTACCTGATAGACGTCATGGGGGCTTATCGTCACGGTGGCCGATTCAGTACCGTCATGGGGCGGTTGGTGGCTGCATACGACCAGGCCGATCTGGCCGCAATGGCTGACTATTTCAGTGATCAACCCATCAAATCGCAGAAACAGTCCACGGATTGGCGTCTGGTGGGTTGGGGACGAAGACTCCATCGCCGCTATTGTCGGCAGTGTCATGGTGATCCGGAAAAGCCGGCAAAGCCGGGGGTTCCCCATCTGCATGGACGCTGGATGGACTATCTGCGTTGGACTCTGTTGGACTATCTCATGGGAGTCAATCAGGGCGATGAGGAGATGGCAACGGAGCTGACCGCATTGATGCGCCGTCATGGTGCTGAGGGGATGGAAGCCTTGTTGCACTACTACGCAAAGGGTAAGCCTTGAGCGATGGGTTAGAGGATTAATTGCGTGGATCTCGCACAGGCTTTAGCATAGGCCGACTCGGGTCTGTTGTGAGACCCTGTTTGAACCCGGATCAGCCTGTAGGGGCTGCTGTATACTCGCTGCGTAACTATTTTGAGGCCCCCCATCCATGCCCCAGACCTTGACCATCGCCACCCGTAAATCACCCCTGGCTATGTGGCAGGCCGAACATGTCGCCGCAGCCTTGAAACAGGCCCATCCCGGGATTCAGGTGGAGCTACTGGGTATGACTACCCAGGGGGATAAGATTCTAGACACACCGCTTGCAAAAATCGGGGGTAAGGGGTTGTTCATCAAGGAGTTGGAGCAGGGGTTGATGAGTGAAAAGGCGGATATCGCAGTTCACTCCATGAAGGATGTGCCCGTCGAATTGCCATCGGGATTGCATCTGCCGGTGATCATGCAGCGTGAGGATCCCCGTGATGCCTTTGTCTGCAACAGCTATCAACATCTCGATCAACTGCCCGAGGGCGCATGTGTCGGGACCTCCAGCCTGCGACGCCAGTGTCAGTTGGCGGAAATTCGTCCCGATCTGGTGATCAAGTCCCTGCGCGGGAATGTGAATACGCGTCTGCGTAAACTCGACGAGGGTGACTATGATGCCATCATCCTTGCCGCTGCCGGATTGAAGCGCCTGGGATTCGAAGACCGAATAACGGCTCTGATCGGACCGGAGCAGAGTCTGCCTGCCATCGGGCAGGGCGCGGTGGGCATCGAATGCCGGGTGGACGATCAGCGGATCAATGACCTGATCGCGCCCTTGCACCACCTCGATACCGCTTTCTGTGTGCGTGCCGAACGCGCGATGAATCAACGTTTGAACGGTGGGTGCCAGGTGCCTATTGCCGGTTATGCCATGCTAGAGTCGGGCAATCTCTGGCTGCGGGGCCTGGTGGGTGAGCCCGACGGCAGCCGCATTATTCGGGGCGAGGTCGAGGGTAGCACCGAGGAGGCGGATGCCATGGGCGAGGGTTTGGCTGAGCATCTGCTGGAGTGGGGAGCGGACGATATTCTAAAGGCGCTCTACCACCCCCATTGAGGGACGATCGCCATGTCGGGCTTTCGATTGGAGAACCATGTCGGATTATGACTTCAAGGGCAGGGGTATCCTGGTCACCAGGGCCGCCCATCAGGCAGAAGGTTTAAGCCAACGCATCGAGGCCGCCCGGGGCAGGGCCATTCGATTTCCGGCATTGCAGATCGCCGCCAGTGAACAGCCCCAAGCGGCACAGGATCTGTTGCGGCAAAGCTGGGATCTGACCCTCTTCGTCAGTCCCAATGCGGTCAGTCATGCCCTAAAGCTGTTAGCCGGTAATAAGATTCACGGCACCCTGGGTGCGGTCGGCGAGGCAACGGCGGCGGCGCTTCGCCACGCCGGGTATAGTATCGATCTGATCCCCGAGGGCCGCTTTGACAGCGAAGGCCTGTTGATGTTGCCCGAATTGCAGCAGATGAGAGACAAAAGGGTACTGATTGTTCGTGGCGAAGGGGGAAGGCGAGTATTGGGCGAAAGCCTGCGGGCGAGAGGTGCGGAAGTAGGGTATGCTGAGGTCTATCGGCGTCTCGTGCCGCGGGTGGATCCCACGCCATTGCTGGCACAATGGCGGCAGCAAGTCGATCTGGTGACGGTCACCAGCGTCGAGGTCATGGACAATCTGATCACCCTGCTGGGAGAGCGTGGTTGGCCGCTACTGGGGTCTACGCCGCTGTTGGTGATCAGTCAGAGGATGGGTCGTGAAGCGGAGAAGCGGGGATTTGAGACTATCTTGATCTCTGCCGGGGCCGATGATGAGGCGATCATATCGACCATTCAGCGGTGGATCCAAGAAGCCCAATAGACGGTTCCCCATCAAGCGGAGTGGGCAGAGCAAGGATCTTTGAGTCAATAGCTTGAGGCAGGTGTTTAGAGCGAGCAGGAAATGAGTGAAACAGATAATGAATCTGGTTACAGCCAGACAGAGAAAGAGGCGGAATTCGCGGATGCCATTGAAGGTGAGGTGGAGCGAATCGATGAAACGGCAGCTAAATCCGCAGCCTCCCGTCTACCCCTAATCGTCGCCGCGGTCGCATTGCTGGTGGTGGCGCTGGGCTTGGTGTTCGGTTATCGCTATTGGCTCGATATGAGAGAGAGCCTGGTTTCGCTCAACGACTCCCTGGTCAAGGCCAATCAGCAGCAGTCTCAATTTGAGCAGCAACTGCAGCAGACACGGCAATATTTCGAACAACAACAGCAGGCAATCGCAGCACAGAAGGAAGCCTTGGAGCAGCAGGCGGAGAAGATCCTTCAGCAGCGTGAGGAGTCGCGAAAGCAGGGTGATCAGCTGTATCAATCACTGGCCGATATTCAGACCCGCATGGGAGGTAAAGAGGGGCAGTGGCGGGTGGCCGAGGCCGAATATCTGATGCGTGTCGCCAACCATCGACTAACCCTCATGGGTGATCCGGATACCGCCCAGGAAGCCCTAAAATCAGCCGATGAGCGGCTTGCCGCAAGCGGTGATCCCGGTTGGTCCGAGGTGCGGGGTATCATCGCAAAGGAGGTGGCTGAACTGATCGCCACGCCGAAAGTTGACCAGGCCGGGATCAGCGCTGAATTGACCGCCCTGGCGGAGCGTGTGGATGGGCTTAGCCTGCAGGATGCCGGGGTGGCCCTGGCAGAGCAACCTGTCGAGAGTGAGCTGCCAATGGAGACCGCCGCAAGGGATGGATTTCAGTTCGAAAAACTGTTCGCGGATTTTTGGCAGGGCTTCAAGTCGATGATGGTGATCCGCCACCACGATCGCCCGCTGGGCGCCATGTTGCCCCCTGAACATCGCTACTTTCTGCTGCAGAACCTGCGTCTCAAGCTGGAAAACGCAAAAGCGGCGATGATGGGACGCAACCAAACCCTCTACAGCGATAATCTCAACAGCGCGCTTGCCTGGATCGATCGCTATTTTGAGTTGTCGGCCTCTGATGTGGCCGGGTTCAAGTCTCAGCTGAATGAGTTGGCGACGAGGGTGATTGCCCCCCAGTTGCCCGACATATCAGGATCACTGCGTGCATTGCAGGAACGCAGAAAGACGCTGAGCCGGGAGGAGACCCGGTGAGAACGCTGATCGCCGCTTTTGTCGCCCTATTCGTTGCGGTAGCCGTTACCCTGCTGGTGAAGCAGGACAACGGTTATGTTCTGATCGGTTATGGCAGCTGGACGATCGAGGGCAGCCTGGCCCTCTTTAGTCTGGCCCTGCTGGGGTTGTTCTTGCTTGCCTATTTCGCCATCAGGACGGTTTCAAGGCTCTGGCAGATGCCGGAGCGGGTCGCAGAGTGGCGACGCAAGCGCCGTTCACTCAAGGCCAGACAGGCCCTGACCCGTGGTCTGGTGGAACTTGCGGAGGGGCGTTGGAAAGTGGCCGAACGGCACCTGACACGGAATGTCGCCCAGTCGGAGACACCGCTACTCAACTACCTGGCGGCGGCGCGAGCCGCCCAGCTCCAAGGTGAACATACGCGGCGTGACGACTATCTTCACCTGGCCCATGAGAGCATGCCTTCCGCCGATGTTGCGGTAGGGCTCACCCAGGCTGAACTGCAACTGGCCCATCAACAGTATGAGCAGGCCCTGGCGACCCTGATGCATGTGCGCTCATTGTCACCGAAACACAACTATGTGCTGACCCTATTGAAGAAACTCTACGAGAATCTCGGCGAATGGAAAAAGCTCGAAGAGATGTTGCCGGAGTTGAAACGCCGCAAGGTCATCGGTGAAGACGAATATCAGGCCTTGGAGGTTCGCGTCTATCATGAGCGCCTGAAACAGGAGTCTTCGACTATCGATGATATCGTGCGCTACTGGCAGGCCATTCCCAAGGGAATCAAACAGCAGCAGGGCATGCTCTATCAGTACAGTGAACATATGATGGCCCTGGACGCAGGTTCTCGGGTAGAGCCCTTGATTGCGGCTTCACTGCAACGACAGTGGAACAGTGAGCTGGTCACCCTCTATGGACAGATCGAGCTGGCCAACCCTTCCCACCAGTTGGCGACGGCAGAAGGCTGGCTGAAAGCGCATCAAGAAGATGCAGTGCTGTTGCTGACCCTCGCCAGGCTCTCCCTGCAGAACAAATTGTGGGGTAAGGCACGCAGCTATCTGGAGGCCAGCATCGGTATATCTCCGACCCCGGAGTCCTATCAACAGCTTGGCCTGTTGCTGCAGCGTCTCGGGGAGGACGATGAGGCACTGCGCTGTTTTCGTGCCGGCCTGGCGTTGCTGCATGTGGAACCTCAACGGGAACTGCCGGCCATCAGCCACCGACCTGTATTGGCGAACAACAGTGTTGTCGACAAAGCCCCCGTCACTCCCTCGCTCACCACCCCAGTGAAATCCTGACGGCATAGGCTGACCGGTTATCTCCATCCGCTTGGTTTACCGAAACGGTCGCTTTCATAGTGCACTCGAACACATGGTTCAAATGTGATAGCAAGCACATTAGCCGCATAATCGAGCAAATTGGTAGGTTGAAAAATAAAGTACTATGATATAGTTAGCACTGATAATTCAGGATTTTCTCAGGTCCGATTGACAGCAAAGTAAGGAGATGCCCATCAGAAATGGATGATTGATCGGCGTAGGGATTGTTTTAACCATGTCCAAGCTTCGGCTGAAACAGATCGTGTTCTTATGGGCAGTTGCAGCATCCGCCAACGCAGGTTGGGAAAGCGCTGATCTAGAACGCAGTGAGTCGATGAATCTAACCCCTGATTATCAGCGGGGAAAGGCAATCTACAATGCCTGCGCGGTCTGTCATATGCCGGAGGGTTGGGGTACGCCCAACGGCGCCTATCCCCAAATCGCAGGCCAGCACCGCACGGTAACCATCAAGCAACTCGCCGATATTCGTGCCAAGAATCGGGATAATCCCTCGATGTATGCATTTGCCATCGATGATGTGATCGGTGGCCCCCAGGCTATTGCCGATGTGGCTTACTATATCGAAACCCTGAAGATGACCGGCGCCACCGGCAAGGGTGACGGCAAACAGCTCGAGTATGGCAAGAAGCTCTACCAGCAGTACTGTATCGCATGCCATGGCGCTCAGGGTGAGGGTAGCTCGGAACAGGCCTATCCCGCCATACATGCCCAGCACTACAACTATCTTTTACGCCAGCTGATCTGGTTGCAAAACGGCATGCGGCGCAACGGCAACAGTGAGATGGCCGAGATCATCAAAGGTCTCGACAAGAGAGCGTTTATGGCGCTCTCGGACTACATCTCAAGGATGCAACCTCTTTATCAAAAGCACTCCCGGCATAGCTGGAAAGAACCTGGAATGCAGGAGAGATGAATAGTAGTGTGACTCCCAAAGAGAGCGACAAGGGGGTTCCGGTCAATGGAGTCTCTGAGCGCAGGGCACTGATAACCAGTTTCTTGGTGCTCTTTATACCTGCCTCGTTGCTACTCGCCACGATATTTTATGCATTCTCCCGGCAACTCCAAGAGTATGAGCTGCAGACCACCCTGCTGCGTGAAGAGTTGGCGCTCAACACGGCCAGTGAGATGACTGCGCTGCTGTTTGAGCAGAAGCTCTCGGATCTTCTGGTACTTGCCGAAGGGGAAGTGGTGAGAAACTACCTGCATGATCAGAGTCTGAAGAACTGGGCTCACATGGCGCGGGAGTTTTCCCTGCTGGCTAGACGTAAGCCTAAATATTTTCAGGTGCGTCTGATTGCCGAGGATGGTCTGGAGGTTGTACGCATCAATAACGAAAACGGTGGCCAGGAAATCGTTCCACCCGGAGAGCTGCAGAACAAAGGGAGCCGTTACTATTTCCAGGAAACCATCGGCCTGGAAGCGGGGGATATCTACATCTCTCCCCTGGATCTGAATATGGAGCATGGTGAAATCGAGCAGCCGATCAAACCCACAGTGCGTTTCTCAACACCGGTATTTGACGGTTATGGAAAGAAGCGGGGGATAGTGATCATCAACTATACCCCGGACGAACTGTTACAGGGTGTCGCCGGTAATTTCAAGACCCTGTTGGGTGATGCGGTAATGCTCAACAGCGAAGGCTATTGGCTGCATGGCGCACCTGATGAGCAGTTATGGGGATTTATGTATGGCAGTGAAGACACCTTTGCCAAACGCAGCCCCGATGTATGGGCCGCGATTTCAAAAAGCTCGAGCGGGAGATTCCAAGCCAAAGATGGCATCTATGTTTTCCGCAAGGCCTATCCTGTCAACCGAGAAAATCTCGGTACCTTGGAGAACGTCGCTGAGCCAGTCACGACACCCGCCAATGGCATGAATCAGCGCTATTGGATCTATCTCTCCCATATCTCCAATAGCCTGATTGAAGAGCTGACGGCAAAGCGGATGATCATAGCCACCATTGCCTATCTACTGCTGTTTCTGGTGACGGGCATCATCAGCGTGCTTTTTGCCAAGAACAGTGTGCAGAAAAGACAGGCTTTTCAAAAGCTGCAGCAGTATGCCACAACCGATGATCTCACCGGGCTGGCCAATCGGCGCGAATTGGACAAGATCGCCTTGCGTGAATTCAAACGCGCAAGCCGTTTCGCCAGAGATCTCTCGGTGTTGATGATGGACCTTGACCATTTCAAAACGGTCAATGATACCTATGGCCACAAAACCGGGGACGAGGTGTTGAGACACATTGCCGATATCTGCGCGGTTTCAATTCGCGGCCAGGATTTTCTCGCCCGTTACGGTGGCGAGGAGTTCATCATCTTGCTGCCGGAAACGGACATTGAGAACGCGGGTCTTCTGGCGCAGCGGATCTGCGATGAAATTGCCGCCAACCCCTATCAGGATGGTGCTCTGGTGATTGCTGTCACCATAAGCATCGGAGTCAGTGAAGTCGAGGATGGCGACGATAATATTGACGACCTGCTGCACCGGGCGGACAAGGCACTCTACGAGGCGAAAAAGAGAGGCCGCAACCGGGTGGTGATCAGCAGCGAGGGCAGTTTTCTCTCTCACCTCGCGATGGTCAACGAGTAGCCTGCTCCCTATCCAAAGCGGCGATCTCCTTCAATTCCCAAGTGCCTGCATGGAGTCCAGCCCTGCTTGCCACATCGAGCAGTTCTCTCGCCATTGGGGCCAACTCAAGGTTGCTTTTATCGTCTAAATAGCGGGCAAGCAGGCGGCCACGCTGGATATAGAAATCACTCCATGACAGGGGTTCTTCACGGGTATAGTCCGCCAGGGCATCGACATAGTGGAGAATCTTATCAGCATCATTTTTGTCCACATAGAGATCTATCATGTTCTGATAGAAATGGAGGTAGTTGTGGCTAAGGCTGCCCTGATCCAGATAACGCTCAGCTTCGTCAATCGCATCTTGGCGCTGTTTCTCGTCGCCGGTTAGCCGCGCCAATGCGCCGAGAATATAGGGCGCGATGTGGGTGGGTACGGAGTCGAGAGCGGCCTGGTGGGCGCGCTGCAGATAGTCGACAGCGATTTCGACCTCTCCCTTTAGCGCCTTGGCTTCGCCGATCTCGGCGAGGTTGTCCCCGTAGAATCGACTGGCACGGAGTTGTCTTGCCAATTCCAGGCCCCTATAGCCATAACGTTCCGCGGCCTCGAAGTCGTCGCTGAAAAGATAGACCAGACCCAGGTTCATATAGGCCGCCATCTCGGCCCGCATATTGCCATACTCGGTGGCGAGTTTTGCCGCTTCCTGCAGGGTCTCCAGCGCCTCCGGGATATTGCCAGTGTAGAGATGAGTCAAACCGTACATGGATAGATTGCCAACCTCCTGTGGCAGGCGGTGCTCACGTTTTGCCAGCGCCAGGCAGCGCTCAAAGTAGTCTTGCGCTGTCACAATCCGCCCCTTGGCGTAATAGGCATCAGCCAATCCCGCAAGGGCGCGTATCTCCAGCAGAGGATTGTCGGTTTGCCTGGCCAGGGTTTCAGCTTCCTGGTGAGCCTTCAGGCAGGCATCGCTACGCGCCATGGCGAACAGGATGTCACCCCGCCGGTAGTGGAGCTCGGTGAGGAGGGCACTGTTTTGCTTCGATTCCGCAATGGGAGCAGCCTTGTCAAGGATCGCCAATGCTTGCTGCAGATCGTCCTGGACTGTCAATCCGGTAGCCTTTCCGATCATGGCACGACAGCGGGTGTTGTCATCGTCAGTAGACTCAGCGGCGGCAATGAATGCCTGGATGGCCGATGGGATCGCGCCCCGCTGTATCAAAAGGTCCCCTTGCAGGCAGTTCAGCTGGGCGCTCAGCTCCCCAGTCAGCGCAATCTCTGCGCCACGGGAGGCCAGCGCCAGGGCCTGTTCGGTGTCAGCCATGGCCAGTGCGTGCTGCGCGGCCTGTAGATAGGCTTGCGCGGCATCTTTATTGTCGCCGAGGTCGAGATGCCGGGCGTGAAGGGTCGGATCCCGATGTTGATACCAAGCCGCCGCTCTGAGATGAAGCGCGCGTCGCTGGGAGGGCAGTAACGACTCGTAGATGGCCTCACGCAGCAGGGCATGAACAAACAGATAGGCCTCGCCTTCCGGTTGCAACAGGCGTAGTTGCAACAGGGCATCGGGTCGATAGTCATGGTTGTCGAGGAGTTGAGCTAAGAGATCCAGTTTAAAACGTTGTCCCAGCACACTTGCCGCCTGAACCGCCTGCCGGTCACTATCCTCGAGGAGGTCGAGCCTCGATAAAACCAGACTCTGGATCGAGTCGGGCACCCCGGTTTCCTGGTCAACTGCCCCCAGTAGCAGCTGTTCGAGAAAGAAGGGATTGCCCCCGGAGCGTTCAATACACCTGTTGATGAAGTCCTGATCCTGTTGCGTGACCTGTTGTGCCAATTGTTGCGCTTGATCCCGAGGCAGGGGGCTCAGATCGAGGGTTGTCAAAGGGGCCCCATGCATGGCGCTACGCCAGGCTGGATCGAGGGGTTCGCCTTCAACCCGGGAGGTTATAATCAACAGTGCCGGATAACGACTGACCGTGTCGGCAAGTTCCGCGAGATGAGCGAGGGTGGCTTGATCCGCCCAATGGATATCCTCCACGACCACCAGGCGCGGTGTCGATGCGGTGGCAGCGGCGAGAATGGATTGGAGGATTTGCCGGCCTCCTTTGTGTTGTGCCTCTTCATTCAGACTCTCAAGCAACGGCGCATCGTCATCATCGATAGGCAGTCGAAACAGTCGCTGCAGTGCGCCCGGGTGGACGGCTGGATTCCAGTCGTCATCCATCGATCGTTTTACTGCATGCTCAATCTCTTCGGCCGTTGCGCTGTTGTCGAGTCCCATCAGCTGGCGCATCAGGGACGGGATAGGTTCGGCGGTTGATTCCATACCGAAATCGAGAGCCAGTGCGCGATGGGGTGTAACCCCCATTTGCAAGGCGCGTTGACCGATCTCACAGACCAGACGGGTTTTCCCGATACCCGATTCGCCGCGTAATAGATAGGTTTCACCCCCACGGTCTTCAATACAGGCCTCCAAGGCGGTGTTGAGCTGTCTCAATTCACGGGCTCTGCCGACCAATGGAAGTGTATCGTTGCGCGTTGCGGACTGTGGCAGGATTTCGGTGACCTTCCAGTTTGAATCACCATGCCTTGTCGCATCGACCTCCATTCGCAAGCCATGGTAGGCGGGATCGGTGAGCAGGATGTCACCTGTAGTTGCTGAGCGGGCCAACGCTTCAGCCTGTGCAAAGACCGCTCCGGATACGGCCCCGCTAGCATCGCTCATCACCGTGCCCGTGGCGACACCAAAGCGGACGCCGAGTTGCGAGAGGCATGCAGTGGCCTCTTCATGATCAGAACTCAGCTCAAGCAACAGTTGAAGCGCCTTTTCGCACTCATTGCCATAGGCCTTTTCAAGACCGAAAAGGATAACGATCGATGCTCCATGGTGATGATGGAGCAGACAGCCATATTGAGCTAGTTGCCTGTTCAAGAGTTCAAGCAGCTGCTGGGTCAGGCGATGCAAAGACTCGGGGCCAGCCGCCGACATCAAGTCGAGATAGTTCCCCAGATGGAGGTGGGCCACGGTCACTGTGCGCAGTTGCTGTGGCTGTTGATCGATGCTGCTAGTTGCAGCTTGTGCCTGTTGTGGTTGCAAACTTTGGGGAGTGTTGTTGTCATCGGCGCTGCGGTCGCCCTCTGTGTCCTTGCGTTGACGCAGTATCTGTCGATGTAGTTGCTCTGTCTCCGCTTCAGGAGAGACGCCAAGTTCGCGCATCAGCAGGCGTCGACACCTGCGATACTGGCGCAGTGCGTCGGCAGGTCGATTGAGTCGTGTGTAGAGTTGCATCAGGGTCCGGTGGACCTGTTCCTGTAGCGGGTCGGTGCCCAATAGTTTGATCCCCAGACGGACTCCGGATTCCAACTGCGATGTCTCCAAATAGTGAGCCAGCAGCTTCGACATGGTGTTGATGGCATGTTCCCGGTAGTGGCTGCGCTGGGTCATCAGCCACTCTTCATAATTGTGGGCTCGTGGATTGAAGCCTTCCAAAAATTCGCCACCGTAGAGTGATACCAAGTTGGTCAGTTGCTCGGGAGACTCTGTTTCCTTCAACAGGGTATCGAAACTTCCGCTATCGGTGAGGATATGTCCGCTTCTGAGAAGCACACTCTCCTGGTCCGCCACAATGGCATCGGCGTGGCTGCCGAGTATTTTTCTCAAGCCACTGAGAGCTTGTCGCAGACTGTGGCGTGCTTGGGCGTCGCTGCTCTCCTCCCAGAGTAACAGCGCCAGCCTCTCCCTGGGTAGGGATCTATCCTGATGCAGTGCCAGCCAGGCGAGGAGTGCCTTGGTCTTGCGTGCCTTCAACTCAACAGCAGCCCCTGTATCGTCAATCAGTTGAAAGCCACCGAAGAGTGATAATTCCATAACAGGTGATGCGCTCATGTCGTTTGCAGGCCCGGGTTCGCCATTACATCAGCATAACTAATCAAGAAAACAGATGCTCATGAAAGATTGACGCTCTTTTGACGCTTACAGGTCGTCTGGTCTGACGCCTGCTAACTAAGGTAGCACATAACAACTTGGAGAAAGTGTAAAGCCACCGTTTCAATAATTCGTTAACAGGAGATAAACAATGTGCCAACCTGCCCTGCCCATCGTCGACCAGACTGAGAGCAATGACCCAACCGCCCTTTTTGCCGAAGAGTTGTTACAGATACTCAACCACGGTGCCACCGCCTTGATGATATCCATAGGTCACCGTACCGGCCTCTTCGATGCCATGGCTAAACATCCACCGGGTGATAGCCATGGAATCGCCACAGCGGCGGGTTTGAATGAGCGTTATGTCCGCGAGTGGCTAGGTGCCATGGTAACCGCGGGTATCGTCTCCTATGATTCGCAGCAGGGTAATTACAGCCTGCCTGCGCCCCATGCCGCGTTGTTGACCCGTAAGGCCGCTCCCGACAATGTGGCGGTGTTCGCGCAATACATACCACTGCTTGGTCAGGTGGAGGATGAGATCATCGACTGCTTCTACAACGGCGGTGGGGTACCCTATGGCCGCTTCAAGCGTTTCCATGAAGTGATGGCCGAGGACAGCGGTCAGACGGTGGTGAGCGCCCTGTTTGAGCATATCCTGCCGCTGATCGATGGCCACCAATCCCGTCTCGAGCAAGGTATCGATGTGCTGGATGTGGGCTGTGGTCGTGGCCAGGCTCTGTTACTGTTGGCTAAGGCGTTTCCCAACAGCCGTTTCACCGGCTACGACTTCTCCCGTGAAGCCATCGATTGGGCGCGGCAGGAGACCGAAAGAGAGGGTTTGTACAATCTGTTCTTCGAGGTCAAGGACGCGGCCACCATTGACGAGCAGGATGCCTACGACTGGATAGTCACCTTCGATGCCATCCACGATCAGAAATCACCGGACCTGGTGTTGTCCGCGATAAACCGTGCGTTACGCGATGACGGCGTCTATCTGATGCAGGACATCAAGGGATCGAGTCATCTGCATAACAATTTGGATCACCCTATCGGGCCACTACTCTATACCCTCTCCACCATGCACTGCATGACGGTCTCTCTGGCCCAGGAGGGCGCCGGGCTGGGCACGGTATGGGGCAGGGAGCTTGCCGTGCAGATGCTGAGCGAGGCCGGTTTCAATCGTGTCGAGGTGAAGGAGCTGGAGCACGATTTTCAGAACTACTTCTACATCATCCGCAAGAGTTGAGTAAGCCTCTACAGATTGCACTGTGATTGGTGGGGCAGGGCCCCACCCAGTCGTGTTCACGACTCGGCGCAATCGATACAGCGTGTAATGGTGGGATCGGCCTCAAGTCGGCGAATGTCGATCGCCCCTTTACAGACAAAACATTTACCATATCCACCTGCATCTATACGTTGCAAGGCGCCGGCGATCTTCGTCAACTGTTGTTGACGCCTTCTGGCGGTCTCCTGTGCCATCTGCTGCGCCTGCAGGGCATCCATGCGGCTGAGACGTCCTACCCGGCTCTGATCCAGCTCCACCGTCTCTCCCGCCGCCTGCGAGGTTTCATCGACAGCCTGCAGTTCTGACTGCAGTTGAAGCAGTCTCTCCCTGAGTGATGCGAGTTGTTTGGGTGTCATTTCGTCATCTGCAAAGGTGATGGCTCGTTAACTAAGAGGTTGTCTGGATAGTGTTATTCAAAACATAGGTGATAGGCAAAGGGTTTGGATTACCATTATGACCTTTTTAAACCACGTGCATTTAATGTTTGGACCATGTGAGTGCAGCTGTGGGGCTGCCTTGAAGGGCCATGGGCTGGTACACAGAAAGCTTGATTTCGTGGACCAGGTTTGTTCCGGTGCTGGATAGATATGGTAAATAGTTAATTTATCAATCATTGTAGTTCTGTTTTATTCAAAGGGATATTGATATGAAATTGAAAATGTTGCTTACCATGGTCGCTGTTGTTGTATTTGTGTTTCGTGCCAACGCGGATGAGTTCAGAGTCCTCGATTTTGGCCACATAACCATGCCCATCGCCACCCCATGGATGCGAATAATAAATAACCAGAGTGATTGGGATAATTTCTACAATGACCTATTGAGCAGAAATGGGCTCGACCCGGTTAGTGATTGCTCGTCTGATCCTTCCTCTTACGCGCCATGCAGCCCAACACCACCAAAGGTCGACTTTACTGCTTATCAGGTTGTCACAGGGGGGCTGGGTTTAAGCTATACTCCGACGAGCGATATTGTAATCGCCAGTGTGACATCCACAGCTTCTGCTCAAGACCCTATATTAATCAATGTGCTTGAGCTTGCCCCGTCTCAAAGATGTGTTCCATCTGCGGTTATTGGTATCAGATATCCTATGGCCACTGTTGTGGTGCCCAAGATTGAGGGCAAGGCGGTGCATGTGGTCGTTGAACAAGCAAGCCTGATTTGCTCGAAGGAGTAAAGCTATTCCCTATAGTCAGGGTATCTTCAACCAGTTATAGCGTGCGTTTTATGCCGCACTACGGCCCTGCTATGCTCCTGTAAATGCGCAACAATGCCTTCTTATTAAGGGTTTGCTTATGTATTTAAGGTCAATTGTATTGACAGCCTGTTTAATGGTGACCACCTGCGACATTATGGCTGAGCAAGGTGAGCTTGTTGTGGAGGCGATGCAGGAGTATCTCGATTTCGTTGACTATGGCGGAGGCACCATCTTTCCCCAACAGATACCCGCCGAGGATTGGGGCGACTTTTTCATCATCGATACCCGCAGTGCCGAGCAGTACGAAAAGGAGCATATTCCTGGGGCGGTGAATATCGAATGGCGCCAGATCCTGGCACGGCGTTCGGAACTGCCGGGGGACAAGCCGGTACTGGTCTACTGCAATACCGGCGCGCTCTCAGCCCAGGCCGGTTTCGCCCTGCGCCTGGCGGGTTTCGAGAATGTGAGAGTCCTTCATGGAGGGATACGCGAATGGCAGGCTAAGGGTGGTTTCGAAGCGCACGCCCGTGCCATAGACTCAAGCCAATCTGAGCATCCGTCCGAGTAGAAACAACCTGCCGCTTAAATCAGACTCGCTACGATTTGGGCAACCAGAATCGTCAGCAGCATTGAAGAGAGGGTGCCGATCAGGACGTACTCCGCAAAGGCGCGCTCTTCCATTTCACGAAAGCGTGCGAATCCCTTGGCCGCTATCACCAGGGCAATCACGTTGAAGTTTTGGCTTACCAGCAAAACGCTATAGATCAACCAACGTTCCAATATGCCGATGACACGGCCGGCATTGTACTCCTGCTCATCGAGTTGAGGGGTATTGGGCTTTTCCGCACCCTCCGATTTCACCTGCGGTGCCAGACCGAATCGGTGGAATATACTGCGGATCAATAGATTGGCTTCATTACTTGGGCCAGGCCAATGATTATCAGTGTGCGCTTGGAGAGATGCCCGTCGGAGAATATATAGACCAGTCGACTGAGCAGCAGACCGTTTAGAAACAGCAGTTCTTCCATGCGTTGGTTCCTTGTTTAGTCTGTTGACCCATCTTCAGCCAGGCAGTTATTCAACAGTTCGGCCAAGGCGGAGAGCACCTGGATTACCGCCTCCAGCCCTCCGCTGCGGATGTTCTTGTATACCGCCTGCTCCGAAACGCTCAGGTTTTTGGCAATAGCTTTTACTGAATTACCAACCAGCAATCCATGCAGGATGGCCAGGCGGTTGGCCTCCCATTTTTTGAACCGCTGGCTCAGTAGGCGCAATGTTCCCTCAGCCAGCGGGGCACAATTTTCAGCTAGCCCGTCAAGATGAAACAGTTCGCCGCTCTCCTTGAGCCTGTTGATGCCATCCCGTGCTCGATAAAAAGCCGGACCATCCATTCCCACGGCCTGATAGGGATTAAGCTCGGTAGCGATGTTTCCCAGCCCCAAGGAAAATCGGACTCGGTCGGGGTGCAGGGCCTCCATGATCTGCACCATATCGACGAAAACACGGTCGGCCCTGTTGAAGACGACCTGGAACTCATCGCCAAGGGTCAGGGTATAGGGTGACAGCGGTTTTGACGCCCGCTCATTCAGCAGTTTTAGCAGCGCTTCGAGTCGATTCTGCAGACCTTTGCGATCGGTGGACTGCCGCGAGGCAACGAGATCACCGATCAGAACGAGATAAGACATGGATCAACCTATTTGGTTGTTTAGGTAAATATTAAACCAATTGGGTTGTTTTTGTAAAGTCAAAAATGGTTTAAATCGAGTGAATTAAACCAATTAGGTTGTATGCGGGAGGTAAAAAAAAGACCATATATATTGTTGATAGCAAGGCGAGTGAGAATCCTCCAGGGCGGGATACGCGAATGGCAACAGAGGGGCGGTTTCGAGGCCCATGTTGGTACCAAGGGCGCACCCCGGCCTGAGGAGTGATCAGGGGCGGATTAGCCGGTGGCCCTTCGGGTGACGGGTGATTCCAGATAGCCTGTTTCCCTGTCATTGATATCCTTGAACATCAGCATCTCGACGATGCGCTCCGACCCGCCGGCATAGAATCCGCTTTCATACTCATAGCCTTGCGGATTGCGAAAAGTGCCGAAAAGCATATCGAAAAGGGGTAGATCGCTGTAGTTGTAGGCGTGTACCCCCTTGGCGTGGTGTATGGCGTGGCTCTCCGGGCGCTGCAGGATATAACCCAGCCAGCGGGGGGTTTTGATATTGGTGTGTTGGAAGATGGAACAGAATACGGTGATCAGCAGCACCAGGGTTGTCGCTTCCGGGGTGATGCCCACCAGCAGGGTCAGGCAGAGGCTGCCGAGCAGGGTCCAGCCCAACATGTCCATGGGGCTGAAGTAGAAGGCGCCAAAGCTATCAACACGCTCCGCGCTATGGTGCATCTGATGAAAGAGCCGCCAGAGCAGGGTTGAGCGGTGCATGCTGCGGTGCCAGAGATAGACCCCCAACTCATAGATAAACAGGCCGCTGAGGGCGCCGCCCACCAGGCCCAGTTCACTGAGATCAAAGAGTTGGTACTCTACCAGATAGGCATCCCACCACAGCGGCAGATAGGATGAGAGGTAGAAAAACAGCATGAAGGCGGTGATACCCCGGGTCTTCCACCAGCGGGCATGCGTCAGGTTGCGGGCAGGGGAGAGGGCCTCCCAAAGCATAAGGCCCAGGTAAAGAAGAAAAATAATGACGGATACAGGATCCAGCAGCAGTTCGATCGGGTTTGGCATGACGATACTCCTCTCTAAGTTGGTTCAGATGCGACACTATCGATCTGATGATCGGTGTCGTGGTGAACTATAGAGAGCCAGCGTCATGGCCCTGTGAGCCAGACTGTCAAACAGGCGTCAAATTTATTGAGCAGTCAGGTTCCGGTCTTCTGCTTGGTCGCGGCGGCCCCATATTCGAAGGAGTCGGAGTAGAGCTCTTCGCCGGCGAGGCCGGAGGAGAGAAAGGCCTGTTTACCGGCCTCGATCATCGGTGGCGGACCGCTCATGTAGACTTCGTGGCCGCTGAGATCGGGATAGTCGGCGATCACGGCATTGTGTACCCAACCCTCTCTGCCGCTCCAGTCGCCGTCCGGTTCGGAGAGTACCGGGGTGTAGCTGAAGTTGTCGTGCTCCGCTGCCCAACGCTGTGGCAGCTCGGGCAGATAGAGATCGCTGCGGGAACGCACCCCCCAGTAGAGATGCATCGGTCGTTCAACGCCGATCTGGAAGGCGTGCTCGATGATGCCCTTGAGCGGGGCAAAACCGGTGCCGCCACCCATGAGGATGATCGGCTTCGTCGATGCTTCCCGCAGATAGTAGCTGCCCAGGGGTGCCTCGATGCGCATGATGGTCTTCTCTTTCATGTCGCCGAACAGCAGGTCGGTGAAGAGACCGCCGCTGACATGGCGGATGTGGAGCTCGATAAAGTCGTCATCATGGGGAGCGTTGGCGATGGAGAAGGCCCGTTTGCTGCCATCCTGGAGAATGAAGTTGAGATACTGGCCGGCAAGAAACTGCAAGCGCTCCCCCTCGGGCAGTTTCAGGTAGAGGCGGATGACATCTTCGTTGAGTCGCTCGATGCGATCGACCTTGCAGGGCATGGTGCGGATCCGAATGTCATTGGACTGGGCGATCTCCACCACCCCGAGGGTGATGTCAGAGCTGGGGACAGCCTGGCAGGTATAGCAGATGCCCTCACTGTTATCCGCCATCACCGGCGGTGTGCCATCGGGGTAATCGACACTGCCCAGGTTGAGACTTGCCTGGCAATCGCCACAGAAACCGTTGCGGCAGCCGTAGGGCAGGTTGATGCCCTGCCTGATGGCGGCGTCGAGGATCTTCTCCTCTTCGTCGACTGAGAATTCATGACCACTGGGTTGAATCTGAACTTTGAAACTCATGGGCTACCTTCTTGTTCATGAGTCGATGCAATCGGTGTAACGATTCGTTATCCTCAATCGACTACTTTATTGAAATATGTTCTGAATTATTCAGAGGTTATTAGATGATTGGCGGAATTCTCTCCTATTTTAGTCGGGAATTAAACCGGGAGTCCATTGGGTTATGGCGGTAACGATAATCGGATGCGGTGATATCGGTACGCGGTTGGCACTGGCCTATCGCGCCGACGGTGAGGAGGTAACTGCCTGGGTGCGCACTGCTGAGAGTGCGCAAAGAGTGCGGAGCCTAAGTCTGAATGTGGTTCAGGCAGACTTGGATCGCGACCTGGCACCTTCGCTGAAGGTCGATGGGGGAGAGCTCTTCTATTTTGCGCCCCCTTCGACAAAGGGTGAGCAGGATGGCCGGGTCAGCCGTTTTATCTCTCTGCTAGGTCGCGGTCCCCTGCCTGAAAAGGTGGTCTATCTGAGTACCAGCGGCGTCTATGGTGACTGCCAGGGAGCGTGGGTGGATGAGACACGCCCGCCGGCACCCGTCGCGGATCGGGCAAAGCGGCGTCTCGATGCTGAACAGCAGTGGCGTGGCTGGAGTGAAGATACGGGGCGTGGTCTGGTGATACTCAGGGTAGCCGGGATCTATGGGCCGGGGAAGCTGCCCCTGGAGCGGTTGCGCAGTGGTCAGCCCATGGTGGCCGAGACGGATGCCCCCATCACCAACCATATCCATAGCCTGGATCTGGTGAGGATTGCGGCAATAGCCATGCAACGGGGTTCCTCCGGGGAGGTCTACAACGTTTGTGACGGGGCGCCGGAGCCGATGACCCGCTATTTCTATCAGGTGGCGGACTTCCTCAAGCTTCCCCGACCCCCTGTCATCACCCTGGAGGAGGCGCAACATAGACTTTCACCGGGTATGCTCTCCTATCTCAAAGAGTCGCGCCGGCTGAGCAATCGCAAGCTGCTTGAGGAGTTGGGGGTCGAGTTGATCTATCCCAGCCTGCAGCAGGGATTGCCGGCTTCCTTGTAGATGGCATGATCTATCTGGGGAGGTGATGATCGCAGTGGCATCGGTGCGGCCAGCCACACCCTGCGGGAATATAATCGACGGATGTTATCTGATCTGAATCTGAGCGACATCCCTGTCGCTGTCTTGGATCTCGGGTTAGACCTTAAGCCATTTGAAGAGCGGATCCCAGAGAATCACATCCTGGTAGACCTGGGAAGGGGCCAATTCGAAAATGGCCAGGCCCCGTTCCGCGGAGCGGATATAGTTCTGACTCTCGCGCAGATGGGTGATGAAGGGGATCTTGAGATGCCCCAGATAGGTCTCCAGGTCATGGTAGATGCGTGTCTGCTCCCTGGCCCGATTTGCTACGATACCGATACGGGTCTGTTTCTTGGAGACCCGTCCGCTGGCCAACAATTCACTGAGGAAACGGTTACAGGCCCGCATGTCTATCGGCGAGGGGAGTACGGGCAGGATCAGTGTGTCCACCCGCAACAACATCTTGTTGATCGCCTTGCCATGAACGCCGGCGGGGGCATCCATGATCAGCAGGTCGGTGCCGCTGCGGGGTCTTGCTGATTCGGAGGCGGCATTGAGTGCCTGGATTTCCGGTATGCCCTCGTAGTCTTTTCTTGCTTCCAGCCAGTCCATGGTGGATTGCTGGGGATCAAAATCGGCCAAGGCGACCTTCTTTCCCTCATCGGCATACCAGGTGGCTAGGTTGGTAGCGATAGTGGTCTTTCCACAACCGCCCTTGGCGTTCATCAACATGATTGTGCGCATTACTATTCCCTATCCTCTTAGTGGTTCGTGCAAGGCCTTTGAATACAGGCCCAAGTTTAGTCTATCCCGAGCTGATCCCAAATCTCATCGATGCGTTGCTTCACCGCGGCAGTCATGGTGATCGGCCGTCCCCACTCCCTGTCGGTCTCACCCGCTAACTTGTTGGTTGCGTCGAAACCGATCTTGGAGCCGAGACCGGAGACAGGTGAGGCAAAGTCGAGATAATCGATGGGTGTGTTTTCCACGATCGTGGTATCCCGCGCGGGATCCATGCGGGTGGTCATGGCCCAGACCACATCCTGCCAGTCCCGGGTGTTGACGTCCTCATCGACCACGATCACAAACTTGGTGTACATAAATTGCCGCAGGAAGGACCAGACCCCCATCATCACGCGCTTGGCGTGTCCGGGATACTGCTTTCTCATGCTGACGATGGCGAGTCGGTAGGAGCAGCCCTCCGGCGGCAGGTAGAAATCGACGATCTCCGGAAACTGCTTCTGCAGAATGGGTACGAAGACCTCGTTCAGTGCCATTCCGAGCACCGCGGGTTCATCGGGAGGGCGGCCGGTATAGGTACTGTGGTAGATCGGCTCCTCGCGATGGGTAATGCGGGTGACGCTGAAAACGGGAAAGCGTTCCACCTCGTTGTAGTAGCCGGTGTGGTCACCGTAGGGGCCCTCCTCGGCAAACTCATCGGGGTGGATCAGGCCTTCGAGGACGAACTCGGCGGAAGCGGGCACCTGCAGCTCGGAGTCGATGCACTTCACGACCTCGGTGCGGCTACCGCGCAGCAGACCGGCAAAGGCATATTCGGAGAGGGTGTCGGGTACCGGGGTCACCGCGCCCAGGATGGTGGCGGGATCGGCACCGAGGGCGACACAGACCGGAAAGGGTTCGCCGGGGTGGGCCTGCTGCCAATCGCGGAAGTCGAGTGCCCCTCCACGGTGGGCCAGCCAGCGCATGATCAGGCGGTTCGGTCCCAGCAGCTGCATGCGGTAGATGCCCAGGTTCTGGCGCGATTTGGCCGGCCCGCGGGTGATCACCAGACCCCAGGTGATCAGAGGGGCAACATCCTCCGGCCAGCAGGTCTGGATCGGCAATCGGGTCAGGTCGACCTCGTCTCCCTGTTGCGTGACAGCCTGGCAGGGGGCGTTACGCAGCTCCTTGGGAGCCATATCGAGGACCTTGCGAAAGACCGGCAGTTTCTCCCAGGCATCCTTCATGCCTTTCGGCGGATCGGGTTCCTTGAGGAAGGCAAGCAACTTGCCCACCTCACGCAGTGCCTCGACGGACTCTTCACCCATCCCCATGGCGACCCGCTCGGGGGTGCCGAAGAGATTTCCGAGCAGCGGATAGGGCGAGCCTTTGACCTGTTCGAAGAGTAGTGCGGGACCGCCGCGTCGCAGGGTGCGATCGCATATCTCAGTGATCTCCAGCTTCGGATCCACTTGTGTCTGAATGCGCTTCAATTCACCGCGAGACTCAAGCTGCTGAATGAAATCACGTAGATCTTTGTACTTCATGGCCCTGGGGATGCTGTATCTCTCTTTGTGACATTACCAGAGGCAGTACTAAGGTCAAGTTATAGCCGACAAGCGTGGTATGGAAAAAACCTTATGCTGGAATCACACTTTTTACAAATTAGCGTTTTTTCCTGTTAAAGAGGCATGGATGCGAGTCGCTAAATAGAACATTACATCTAAGTCTCACAGGGGACCTGCGGTCATGCGAATCAATCGACATGACAGGGACGTCCTGATACATCTGCTGAATAGCAGTGAAGACAGACTCATCGATCTCATACTCTTATATGCCACCCAAGAGGGCTACACCCGCTACACCTCGACCCTGAAGGAGGCCTGGAGGCTATCCATAGAGGGATTGAGCATGGCGATTATCGAGGTCGTCGAAAGGTCGGATATGGTGCCTGAACTGAGTCCGGATGAGGATTTTTCAAAAGATCCCGCTACTCACTTCGGTGTTATTGAGGCGCAACGTCACCGTGCCAGGGGCGTCAATCTCTCGATGTTTCTGGGTTTGATGAAATACTACAGGCAATCCTATGTTGACCTGTTGACCGAGTCAGGTGGATTCGACTACCCGGAGTCGGTGGAGCTGCTGGTCAGGCGGTTCTTCGATCGCACCGAGTTGGCCTATTGCGACGAGTGGGCCGGGACCGATGCCGAGGCCCAGATCAAGGTACTGAGCCGCAACAATCTGCGCCTGGCCAGTGAGAAGAACAAGTACCTCACCCTGTTCGAAAGCCTCTCGTCACCGGTGATCCTGTGCGATGAGAGGGGTAAAGTGGACAACTATAACAACGCTGCCGGGCGGCTGTTGTTGGGCTGTGACACCCCTGGCAGTCGCTATTATGCTGAACAGCGCAATGACCTGGAGCCCCCGGGTCTGCGTCACGAACTCGGGAAGATGAAGCAAAAGGGGTTGGATCGCTGGGAGCTGGAAAAGCGATACGCTACGCCGGAGGGTGACAGGACCTATGCGGTTCGTATTGAGCGCATGCTCGATGTGAGTCAAATGTTTACCGGTTATACCATCCTCTTCAATGACATTACCGAGACCATTCAATGGGGCGCGCAGCTGGCCGAGGTCAACCGTGAGCAAAAGCAGCTGATCGAGGACCTTAACAGTACACGACAACAGTTGGTGCAGTCGGAAAAGATGGCCGCCATCGGTCAGCTGGCATCGGGTGTGGCCCATGAGATCAACACCCCGATCCAATATATCGGTGAGAATCTCCAATTCATACGGGAGGCTGCCGAGGATCTGATTGAAACAGCAAAGCTGCAGCTGGAACTGCTCACGGCCGTGGAGGGGGGTAGCGTTCCTCAGGAACTGGTGGCGCAAACCCGCGCGCAGGTGGAAGAGGCCGAACTCGACTATCTCTTTGAGGAACTCCCGGTGGCGCTAAACCAATCCCTGGGCGGGGCCAAGAAGGTCTCCAGTATTGTCACGGCGATGAAGAATTTTGCCCGACCGGGTACAGAGGAAAAGGTCGATAGCGACATCAATGAGGCGGTGATGAGTGCCCTCGAGGTCTCTGCCAATGAATGGAAATACCATGCGGAGATAGAGACGGACCTCGACTCGGCACTGCCTCCGGTGCCTGTGGTGCCGAATGAAATCAATCAAGCCCTGCTCAACGTCATCGTCAATGCAGCCGCAGCGGTTAGGGATTGTGTGGAGCGTCGGGCTTCCAGCGACAAGGGAAAGATAACCATCAAGACCCGCCTGGATGGGGAGTGGGTGGTCATCGAGATCGGCGATAGCGGATGTGGTATTCCCGAGGAGATCCAATCCAAAATCTTCGATCCCTTCTTCACCACCCGGGATGTGGGCCAGGGCACGGGACAGGGGCTTACCGTCGCCTATCTGGCCATTGCGAAAATACACGCGGGCAAAATAGCGTTGTTGCATAGCTCAGAGGAAGGGACCAGCTTTGAGATTCGTCTGCCCATCAAGTCGGGAATCAACGATGCGGCCGAGCGGAAACTGTGGCGGCGGAGCGGTCATTTTCAGGTCGGTTACTAAAACTGACTAATTCAGACCAATTCCCGATCTACTACCAGCCACACTGAAACCCGGTGTAGGGTTGGCTGGGATCTTGTTCAATCTTCGTTTTTGATCAAAAGATAAGGGTTTGACCCTGCGTGAGCTCGTGATCGTCGTCGCGATGATTGAGGGATGTGGTTGAAAAAAATATTTAAGACACTAATATAAGAGAAATCTAATATACTTATCGGAGTCCTTGATAATGAGGCGTTTGCTGGTTCCATTTATCCTCAGCCTGAGCATGTTGCCATCTCTGTTGCTGGCGCAAACGGGTGATCTCGAAACCGTTACCGTGAACAAGCGGGAGGCGGCCAGGGAGTTCTGGCTCGATGGTGTGGTCGAGGCGATCAATCAGACTACCCTCTCGGCCCAGACCCGGGGCCAGGTACAGGAGATCCTCTTCGACGTGGATGACTATGTGGAGCAGGGCCAGGTGGTGGTGCAGCTGAAGGATACCGAGCAGAAGGCAGGATTGGATCAGGCCCGCGCCGACCTGAAAGAGGCCGTGGCCCGTCTCACGGAGTCCCAGGACAATTTCAAGCGTACCAAGGATCTGTTCGGGCGCAAGCTGGCCTCCCAGTCGCAACTGGACAAGGCCACCGCGGCGCTGAAATCGGCGAAGGCGCGCAGGGAGGCGGCGGATGCCCGCCTCTCCCAGGCCAATGAGCAGTTTGAATATACCCGCATCAAGGCACCCTACAGCGGCATCGTCACCCATCGCCATGTGGAGGTGGGGGAGATTGCCACCCCTGGTCAAAAGCTGATGAGCGGCATCTCCCTGGATCAGCTGCGGGTCACCGTCGAATTGCCCCAGAGCCTGATCCCGGTGATCCGCCAACAGGGCAAGGCACGGGTGCTGCTCTCAACTGGCGAGACCATCGAAGGCCAGGGTCTCACCATCTTTCCCTTCGCGGATCAGAGCAGCAATACCTTCAAGGTCCGGGTCGATCTGCCTCAGGGCATTGCTGACCTCTTCCCGGGTATGTTTGTCAAAACCGCCTTTGTCACCGGGGTGAAAAAGGAGTTGGTGGTCCCGGCAGGGGCGGTGGTCTATCGCTCCGAGGTGACAGCTGTCTATGTGGTGGGAAAGCAGGGCCGGGTTCAGTTCCGGCATATCCGTGCCGGGCATCCGGTGGCGGGGGATATGCTTTCGGTCATCGCGGGCCTCTCCGAGGGCGAGCAGGTGGCAATCGACCCGGTGGCCGCAGCCAAACTATTGAAACAGCAGTTGGCGGAGGGCCAGGATGGATAAGTTGGGCCTATCCGGCGCTGTTGCGAAACGCTTTCTGATCACTGAAATTACCCCGCTGTTGGCCCTGGTGGGTCTGCTGCTAGGTGTGTTTGCGGTGTTGGTGACTCCCCGGGAAGAGGAGCCACAGATCAATGTCACCTTTGCCAATGTCTTCATCCCCTTTCCCGGCGCCACCGCCACCGAGATAGAGAATCTGGTGGCGACTCCGGCGGAGCAGGTGTTGTCGGAGATCGACGGCATCAAACATGTCTACTCCACCTCCCGCCCCGGCATGGTGGTGCTGACGGTGCAGTTCCTGGTGGGTGAGGATCGTGAGGACGCCATCGTGCGTCTCTTCAGCAAGGTCTATGCGAACCAGGACTGGCTGCCACAGGGGCTGGGTGTGGGGCAACCGATTATCAAGCCCAAGGGCATCGATGATGTGCCCATCGTCACCGCCACTCTTTGGTCTGAAGATCCTGAAGTGGGTGCCTACGAGCTGGGCCAGGTGGCCCATGCCATCGAGTCCGAACTGAAACGGGTACCGGGTACCCGTGACATCTATACCATCGGCAACCCGGACCGGGTGGTGCATGTGGTGCTCGATCCCCAGGCGCTCTCAGGTTACAACATCGATCTGAATGACCTGCGCAATGCGCTGCAGGCGGGCAACCATATCCGCGACAATATCAGCGTCACCGCCGACAACCGGGAACTGCTGGTGCAGGCCGGCACCTTCCTCACCTCCGCGGAGGAGATCGAGGCCCTGGTGGTGGGTGTGCACGGGGATAAGGCGGTCTATCTGCGCGACGTGGCCAATGTGGATCACCAGCCCGATATTCCCCAACACTATGTCTGGATGGGGGTGGGGCCCCAGGGTGAGGCAAAGAATCTGCCCCCGGGGGGCAAGTTTCCCGCGGTGACCATTGCCGTGGCAAAGAAGGCGGGCACCAACGCGGTGGATATCTCCAAGGCGGTGATCGATCGTTTCCAGCAGCTCGAAGGCGTGTTTATTCCTGAAGGTGTCAACGCAACCATTACCCGGAATTATGGTGAGACGGCGGAGGCCAAGGCCAACAAGCTGATCACCAAGCTGGCCTTTGCCACCCTCTCGGTGGTGGTGCTGGTGCTGTTGACCATCGGCTGGCGCGAGGCCTTCATCGTCGGCGCGGCGGTGGTGGTGACCCTGGCGATCACCCTGTTCGCCTCCTGGGCCTGGGGCTTCACCCTCAACCGGGTCTCCCTGTTTGCCCTGATCTTCTCCATCGGCATCCTGGTGGATGACGCCATCGTGGTGGTGGAGAACATCCATCGCCATCTGCAGCTGGGGGCCAAGCACCTGCTGGAGGCGATCCCCAGGGCGGTGGACGAGGTGGGGGGGCCCACCATCCTCGCCACCTTCACCGTCATTGCCGCGCTGCTGCCGATGGCCTTCGTCACCGGACTGATGGGACCCTATATGAGCCCGATCCCGATCAACGCCAGTACCGGGATGCTTATCTCCCTGATCGTCGCCTTTGTCTTCACCCCCTGGTTGACCAACCGCATCCTTGCCAGTCAGGCGGAGCATATCGCCAGCCACGCCCATGATGAGAACCAGGAGACGGCACTGACCCGCTTCTTCAGCCGGGTGATGAGCCCCTTCCTGCTCGGCAGCCGGGGCAGTCGTATGCGCTGGGTACTGTTGGTCTCGATCATGCTGCTGATCGTCGCCTCCCTCGCCCTGGTGGCGACCAAGTCGGTGGTGATGAAGATGCTTCCCTTCGACAACAAATCTGAGTTCCAGGTGGTGCTCGACATGCCTGAAGGGACCAGTCTGGAACAGACTACCCGGGTCCTCGATGAGCTGGGTGACTACCTGGGTAGGGTACACGAGGTGAGCGACTACCAGGTCTATGCCGGGACCGCCTCGCCGATCGGCTTCAACGGTCTGGTGCGCCAATACTACCTCCGCGAGGGGGCCCATCTGGGCGACATCCAGGTCAACCTGGTGGACAAACATTTGAGGGATCGTAAAAGCCACGAGATCGCCCTCTCGGTACGTCAGCCCCTGCAGGCCATCGCCAGAGAGTACCAGGGTAACGTCAAGGTGGTAGAGGTACCGCCGGGACCCCCGGTGATGTCGCCCCTGGTGGCGGAGATCTACGGCCTCGACTACGAGGGACAGACCGAGGCCGCCTGGGAGGTGCGCAAGGTGTTCGAGAACACCCCGGACATCATCGACGTGGACGACAGTGTGGAGTACCCCTCGGCGAAGTTTGTGGTCAGGGTCGACCGGGCGAAGGCGGCGCGACTGGGGGTGGCCCAGAGCACGGTGGCCGAGGCCCTGTCTACGGTGTTGCATGGGGAAGACGCCAGCTACCTGCATGGGGAGAACCTGAAGTACGCGGTGCCGATTCGCATCGAGTATGCCGAGGCGGACAAGGCCGATCTGGATCAGGTGCTCTCCCTGCGGGTGCGGGCCATGAGTGGTGAACTGGTGCCCCTGTCGGAGATCGTGCAGGTGATACCCCGGGTGCGTGAATATTCCATCTACCACAAGGACCTGTTGCCGGTGGTCTATGTGACCGGCGACATGGCCGGTGAGACCGACAGCCCCCTGTATGGCCTGTTTGACATCTCCGGGCAACTGGGTGACGGCGACATCGAGCAGTGGTTCCTGCAACAGCCGGAGAATCCCTACGCCTACAGCCTGAAGTGGGATGGTGAGTGGCAGATCACCTACGAGACCTTCCGCGACATGGGCATCGCCTACTCGGTGGGGCTGCTGATGATCTACCTGCTGGTGGTGGCCCAGTTCCGCTCCTACCTGGTACCGCTGGTGATCATGGCGCCCATACCGCTCACCGTGATCGGTATCATGCCGGGGCATGCCCTGCTCGGCGCCCAGTTCACCGCCACCTCGATGATCGGCATGATCGCCCTGGCGGGGATCATCGTGCGCAACTCCATCCTGCTGGTGGACTTCGTCAATCAGCAGGTGCGTGAAGGGATGGCCTTGGAAAAGGCGGTGGTCAATTCGGCGGCGGTGCGGGCCAAACCCATCGCTCTGACAGCTATCGCGGCGATGGCGGGGGGGTTCTTCATCCTCGATGATCCGATCTTCAGTGGCCTCGCGGTTTCGCTGATCTTCGGTCTCTTCGTCTCCACGGTGCTGACCCTGGTGGTGATCCCGGTGGTCTACTATGCGGCAATGCGAAACCGCACTGAATTTATCCGCGCCAGTGAGTAAAGCTCAAACGGCTGATTGGCCCATCATGTCAGGTGGGCTGGTTGGTTGTTACCTGCTGTCAACAACCGAAAACTCCTTATCACCTATAATTATGGTTAAGAACTGAGCCGAATTTCGGTTACCTTTCGGAGAGAGGTTTTGATTCAGCCAATTAGGGAGAAGCACTTAAAAAGATAGTCACCATTCCACTGAGGCTTTCGCTTTGAAAGAACGAGAGCATGGCTTTTTGATCACGCCCCGCCTGCCGATAGAGAGCAAACTTCTATTGGCATCGTCCGCAATTGTTGTCGGCATCATTGTGTTCATGGTTTTCTTCTACAACTCCTACTCACAAGGCCTTGAGAGGGAGCGGCAATACATGACGAAAAACCTCTCGTCAGCAGCTGTAGGAGTGGCTCAATATTTTTATGATTTATCACTCACAGCAGAGATGACGACCAAACAAGCGCAAACGCTTGCCATGAATACCTTGAAACGATCGACCTATGGTAAAAATGGCTATTTCTGGATCAACGACGGCAAGGGAAAAATGATAATGCACCCGTACCGTGCAGATATGGTCGGGCAGGTATTGCTTGATATGAAGGATATAAACGGAAAGCTCTTTTTCAAGCAGTTTATCGATGTTTCTAAAAAAGGGGGCGGTTGGGTCGCCTACTATTGGCCAAAACCACACACCGATGAAGAGTACCCGAAAATCTCCTACGTCAGCTATTTCGAGCCATGGGACTGGATTGTCGGCACCGGTGATTATATCGATGATATGGAGGAGAATATATTCAAGACTTTCGCTCAAGCTGCGGGGCTATTGTTTGTTATCTTTCTAGCGCTTATCGTTGGCACTGTAGTCATAAGCAATCACTATATAAAGCAGTTGGGTAATCTTGCTTTACGCGATCCATTGACCAATCTCTACACCAAGCGATTTCTCTATTTGATGCTGCCACGGATATTGGATAAAAGCAGACGTCTTAAAAATAAACTGTTGACGGTTATTTTCTTCGATATCGATCATTTTAAAAAAGTCAATGACACATGCGGCCACAACATTGGTGATGTGGTGTTGAGAAAAGTAGCAGGTGTTCTGAGCAAAAACACTCGTCCTGATGATTACTGTATTAGGTATGGTGGTGAAGAGTTTGTTTTATTGGGCTTTTATGATGATAAGGCCTCAACTGTAAAGATAGCCGAGCGGATAAGAAGTGAGTGCGCCGGCCTTTTGTTTGATAGCAATTATGGAAAATTCGGTATAACTATCAGTGCCGGAATTGCGTTTTACCATGAAACAAAAGAGACCTTTAATGAGACGGTCATGCGAGCCGATGCAAAACTGTATAAATCTAAAAAAGCAGGGCGGGATAGAATAACGATTTAGAATTATCACATGTCTTCGGCTGTCTTTGTGCTACTAAAATAGTTGATTGATAGAGATTGAAGCGCGGTATTGTGAATATTGCAGGATAGATATTCAGACATGAATGCGCGTGCTTATTGAAGTCACCAATTCCTACTATCCAAACGCATATGGATCAGTGCGGCGTTGTCGCCATTCGGCATGGTGTGCAGTTCAATCTCGTAGGGTCTGAATCCCAGTTTCGTGTAGAGCAGCAATGCCTTGGTATTGAAGTTGAAAACCGATATATGGACGGTTGAGGCGTAGTGATCGAATATCAGGTCGCACATGTGTTGGACCAGGCGTCGACCGAGGCCTTTGCCCCGGCAAGCTTCTGAAATGACAACATTGCCAATGAAGAATTTGTCGCCGGAATTGTTTCTATAGATATTGGCAAAACCGATCACATGCCTTGCGTCGAGCACAACGGTTAAATCGCTACGTTGCAGGGCAAGGCTTTGCAGTTGTGATCGGTCAAAGGGCCAATTGCCAGCAGGGTAGATAAGAAAGAGTTCATCTGGAGACTTGATCAGCGCGATGATGTCGTCATAGTGGGACTCATCCGCTTTGGTGATTTTAAATCTATCTAATGGGTTGTTGGTGTCTGACACTAGAATCGATCACTCTCCGATTAGTTTAAGGTATTTTAGCTCAAGCCACTCTTCCGGTTGCATATTACTGATTCGCGCCCAGTTATCATAGGTCTCGTAAACAAATACCCGCTGTCCTTCTCTGTATTTGCGGTTGGTTTTGTTGGAGTTGGGTGCATCGACAGCAGTTATTGATTTGGCTGTTATCCTGTGCACCCTGGGCAGGCGATGTCTCGTCCTGTGAATGATTGTGCCGGGCTGCAAACCCGGATTATATCTGAAGGTGTTGTCGTTGCTGCTGGGATTTGAATCGATTCGGCAGGTTTTGTCGAGTGCGATACAACCCTTGCCACAGGATTTTCCTTTGATGCAGTTTCTGGCGCAAGTTGGTGACGGTATGCTGAGAATAAGGCTTGATATCAAGGTGAGGTTGAGCGCATGTTTGATGTCCATGGGTGAGTCCTTTCATTGGAACAGGCCAAGGCGATCCTGCGATGGCGTTTGTTGGTTCGACATCTTGTCGCTTTATAAAGATGCCTGTTAACGATAGCGATAGAGTAGCAAGCAATCAATGTGTGTATTGTTTATATGTTTAATAAGTTGAACAAGCTGATCCCATGCCCGTGCGTATACAGCGAGTGTTGCAGCTGTCCCGGTGTGTCGATACACCTCTGTAACATCCGTCTCTAAGCATCTGCTCCCTTTCAAATATCTGGAGTCGGTGGGAGCTGTTATATCTGTGGTGTCACCCTAGGTCCGGGCTATCGGCCATGGGTGTTGAGACGCGGTGGCTGATCGTCTTCTACGAGTCACTGGACTTTAAGATCACCCGATTGATTTCTATTTATTAATGGTCATGAGTAGTAAAATAACTCTGGGAACATTCGTTCCCTGGTCGATTTTCTTCATCCCCATACTTACTTTTCGATTAAGGTCTGAATCATCGCAGACCTTTATTTAGGGACGGTGAGCCAGAGGGTAATTATTCAGCTTGATAATGCGGAAATGGCTAAGTTGATGAATATTGTTCCTGTAATGAGATTTAGAATTATCACATTACCTGTCTATGCCTTGCTTGAACTCAAGTTGTTGATACACTCGGTTGAAAGGGCTTCGCTATGCTGCAGCATCTAATTGCCTCGAAGAACTGTACAATATGACAAACAAAATACATGCCATTCAAAGCAGGCGAGGTGAAATGGTTATGTTTTTCCAGTAATCTGTTGCGAGGAATTACATCTTTATCCCCGGATTAATAGATACCGCAGGCAGACAGTCTCCGTCCGAACTGGGTGTCTAGGCTTGGTGATCGACAATACTCATTAGTTCCATAGGAGTTGATATGGATAGCTGGTACCGCCTTATGAGATTTGCACGCTACTCTGTTGTCAGTTCTCTTCTTTTTCTTTCCATTCTTATTACTACCTCATCACTCCAGGCCGAGACCGCCATTCAGGATGGCGCCATCCCCATTGAACAGCTGCGTGCGGCGCAACAAAAAGAACTGGATGAATTGCGTGCCAGGTACCGAACCCGGGCAAACCAGCCGGACACTGATCAGGCAAAACTGCTGCAGCAGTATAAAGCGGAGATAACCCGGACCCAGGCCCAGTACAATACCCTGGACAGCCGCAATGAACGGGTAAGGCAGATGCTGCAGCAGACCGGCGCGAGCCAGACAGGCAGTGACACCAAGGATGTGCGGGCCGATGTGGATACCGCGGGAAACACAGATCAAATCGATGAGAAGATGCTGCAGGAGCTGAAACGGCGCGGCCACGACATCGACACCAGCGATCCAAGCAAGGTTGTCGATCGTACCGATGACCATGTCTACTGGCGCAAGGAGACGGCTGCCGGAAACAAGGCCAAGGAGACCGACTTTGATGCCTACAAGACGACTGGCGGGCGTGAGGCTACGGGCAGTCCGGGAGAGGTCCGCGATGCCCGGGGCGAGGCGATCGATCTTTCCTCGAAATATCACCACGGCAGGGCGGATGGCGACCTGAAGACCATGGGCAAAGCGGTATCCAAAATCGATAAAAGCTCCGACCGGGTCAAATACGATCCTGAGACGGAGCGCTTTGTAAAAGACCAGGGCGAGTTCAGACGCTCCCTTGCCGAGCATCCCGATCCCGGTGTGCGACAACTGGCGGAGATCGACCCGAAGACCGGCAAGACCCATGCCGACACCCTGGTTGATCAGGCGAAAGCCTTCCAGAAATATGGCGACCCGGTAACCGCGGGTATTGCCGACCTGGCCGACTCTCCCGAAGTACAGGCGCGCAAGGTAAAGGAGTGGCAGAAGAAGGCCAATAAATTCATGAAGGCCGCCGAGCAGCGTGCCGCCAGTCGTGGTGATGCGCGGGATCTGGTGCGGGAGAATTTTGACCAGTCCTATCGTAATGCGAAGACGGCCGATCCGACAGAGAGCGAGTGGAACCGCAAAGCGGCGGATGATATCGACGCCAACCGTCGTCGAGTGCGCGAGACCAACGAGGTGGGAGATCGATTCCTCGGTGGTGAAAAGCGTCGTAAAACCAGCGATGACACCTATAGCGGCGGTTGGAAGGATCGGGGGGAAGAGATCAAGGGCGCAGTCCCGGAAGAGGAGCTCAAGCGCCGGCTTGGGGAGGCAGATCAGCCTGGAAAATCCAATACAAAAGCGGCGCTATCAGAGCCGGACATGGCAACAAAACCTGGGACGCGAACCGCCTCACCCGATCTGGATGTGGATCTGCCGAGGAACAAGGCCCGCCCGGCCTGGGCCGATACGCCAACCGATGTGGCTGTGATTGGCAAGGGGGGCAAGGCCAAGGTAACCCCAATCGATGGACGCACGCCTGCAAGAAAGCCCAATATTGCCGGTGCGGTTGGCACAGGCCTGGAGGCCGGTGTGCAGATGAGCGAAGCCACGGCGAAAAAACTGGGCGAAGTGCTCGATCGGGACGACCAGAGCGTTAGCGCCAAGGATATGGCGGATATCGTTGCTGAAGGCAGTGGCATTGCGCCGATGCGCAAAGCGGTAAAAGATACGCGCTTGAAGAATCGCATGCGCGAAATCGAACTGGAAGACCGTATCCGCAGGCTGACGGAAAAGTCCGAACGCCTCACTGCGGAGGAACAGAAGGAGCTGAAACGGCTGTTGAATGAGGCGGAGAACGCCGATTCTTATATGACCAATGCGGCTGATCTCGGACAACAGATGCTGATCGACCCAAACAAAGAGATCATACAGAGAAGAATGGAGGAGATGGAGGCGCAGGCCAAGGAAGAAGGACGCAGACCCGAGTTCCTGCGGGATGGGATACCCGCGATGGCAAAGATCGGCGCCGAAGCGGCGGGTAACTCGCTGGGGATTGGTGCCCTGGCCAACACCGCGGCTGAAATTGATACATATAATGAACGCTCCGACTGGTCGGCGCAAAAGAAGGCCATGGTTCAGCGGCTCACCGACAAGGCGAGATGGGCGACCATGAGGACCCAAAAGGCGGTTGCCAAGCTTGAGGGGATACTCTATTCGGATAACCCTGACAGCGCGGCAAACCGGCAACGCATCGAGCAATTGTTGGGGGAGATCGCCGCCAACCAGGCGGAGATGCGTAAGCTGGTTTTCATTGCCAACAACAACCTCAATGAAGTCGATCCGAAAAAGCTTGCCACTCTCCATGGGCTGGCGCAAAGTCATCCGGATGCCAACTCCATGCGCACCTATGTTAAAGATATCCTGAAGAATCAGTGGGCTGATGCGGCAAAGTCCGAAGAAAAGGAAGATGATGAGGGTTGGGCCAGCGGCGATGATGGCTATGAGGCGGTCAGCCCTGCCGAACAGTATATCGATGCGATTGTGAGCGCCAATCAGGCGTGTGACTATCAACATGCCTTGCAGCTGGCCAACCAGGCCCGGTCTGCCGACCCGGAATATGCCTGGCTGAATCAGAACTTCGACACCATCCAGCTGTTGGCCAGACGTGAACAGGCCTATCAGGGAGCTATCCAAACCGCCATCAACGCCCTTGAGCAGGGCAAGGTAAGCAACAGCATCGATTCCCTCAGGACCGCGATGCAGAACGCATCGACCCAGTGTGGTCAGGAGCAGACGGTCAACTCCCTGCTGGAGGATGCCAAACGGATCGCCGAGATGGAGCGCAAGGACGCCATAGAAGAGGCTCGCCGGGAAGGTGCGCGGAGCGCCTATGAGAGGGAGCGTCAACAGGCCCGCAATCAACAACGCGAGGCGGAACGCAGACGTTCGGCACGGGCGCTGCAGGGGGCTTTGATGGGTGTGCTGGATAGCATAAGCAGGAGTCGATCATCGCGCAATGCCACAGCCCCGGCTCAGCCTGGTTACGGCGAGGATATCTTTGAGCAAAGGGCGAGGGAAAACGAGCGTAAGTACGGTGGCCTGATGGAGAAGTATCAACGCAGCCAGAGTACATTTACCGCGCCCAAGCCAAAGAGGAGCCAGGTTTCTTCCAGCGATTCAAACGATACCGCGGGGTGGGGTAGCGAATCCACCGGGACGGCGGATAGTCAGGGCTCTATGGGATTGATTACGAGGGAGAGGGGTATGTTGGAGTCAAAGAAGTGTACTGAGGCTGAGTACGAGGCGATGGAGTGCTTCAGAGATACACGATTCTGAGGGGGCTTAACCCTCACTGAGTGATGGTGAATCTCGTCAACCGGCTTGTGCATCCGGTCTCTACGCAGACCTCGCCCTTGTAGGTATAGGTGCCAGGATTCGCCTTTGGCGGGATTCTCTGACGAAATGTTGAGGTCTGCCGGCCGCTGCTTTTATGCTCAACCTTCTGTTTTGGATAACCGGGCAGCGTCTTGCCGTTGTATAGCAAGCTACGTGTCTCGGTAACTTCTACTAAACCTCTGTCCTCACTCTGCAGTGAATAGTTGAGTATCAATTTCAAGGTTTCGCCATGTCTTACCGGCGAGGGTGATGCTGTTGCCTTCAGCTCTTTTATCACCGGTCCGGAAACCACCTTTGGTGTGTTTGAGCGTACGCGCTCGGGTGCGGTAGTCAATGTAGGTTGCGGCGGGGGAGCTGGTAGCGCCTTTTGTATCTTGTTGATCTCCACATCGGCCTTATCGAGAAATTCTATGGTGGATCGTGACAGTTGATCTTCCAGCCATGCAGCCGTTACGATGTCGTCGTTGATGCCTTTATCTAATCGCCAGATACTAATCTCACCCTGTTGTCCCTTCTCTGTTGAGAAATAGACTGTCAGCAGCCAGTTTTGTGGAGATTTTATGTCAGAAATATGGGCTAGTGTACCGGCAGCTGCCCGGAGTTCTCCCGGTTTTCCTGCCCGTTTTTGTTGAACTTGGGAAGGTGTTTTGCCCTCTGGTGTGCCTAAAATTGCCTCATGGCCATACTTTCCTTTAAAGATTCTGAACTTTTCATACCAGTCAGTACGAAACACAAACTCACGGCCGATAAATGCTTCACGAAGCTCGGATGTGCGTTTGGTACTGAGGGCGGGGGGTGCTGAGCAAGCTGAAAGCAGCAGGCTTAAACCAAAGACAAAGAGCAGAGACAGAGTAGTGATTCTATCCGTAGTTGTCTTGGTGGGTGTGGCTGTTGAGATGGATTTAAAGTATGGAAGCGTCAAGACCCAAGTTAAGTTCTTACAACGGTTGGCTGCCATGTTGTTGCTCTGGGTAAGGTTCTCAGATTGGGCGACTGGTCTTTTGATAGTGTCAATAAGACTGTGGCAATCATTCTATTGAGAGCAGGATAATCGGTCAAGTGACTCGCTATGGGTTTGTTCTAAGTTGGAGGCAGATATCCTCTGATTGTGGGAATGGTTTTCTTTGCGGAGTGGTTTCATGCTGCATGCCTGGTGCATTCCACCACTATTGGTTTGCGTGTAAGAGGAGTTATTTATGACTCTTTTTTTCAATAGAGTTGCTGGCGCTTTCTTCATGATTTCTGAAAAGAAATGATGCACGAAATTTGGCAAAGATAATTATAAAAGCGATAACAATAAAGATGGCGCTTAACACTTTGTGGCCGAAGAGAAGTAGAATCACTCCAAGGATGTTGGTTAATGATAAAGCTATAAGGTAAAGATGACCTGATTCGCTTGAATTTGATTTGGCATTAAACGATACAGTGGGTTGGGGCAGCGAATCAAACGGGACAGAGAGTCGGGTTTACGTTCGCGTGATCACGTGGGAAACGGCTAAAGAACCGAGGAAGTGAACTGAAGCTGAGTACGAGGCGATGGAGTGCTTCAGAGATACACGATTCTGAGGGGGCTTAACCCTCACTGAGTGATGGTGAATCTCGTCAACCGGCTTGTGCATCCGGTCTCTACGCAGACCTCGCCCTTGTAGGTATAGGTGCCAGGATTCGCCTTTGGCGGGATTCTCTGACGAAATGTTGAGGTCTGCCGGCCGCTGCTTTTATGCTCAACCTTCTGTTTTGGATAACCGGGCAGCGTCTTGCCGTTGTATAGCAAGCTACGTGTCTCGGTAACTTCTACTAAACCTCTGTCCTCACTCTGCAGTGAATAGTTGAGTATCAATTTCAAGGTTTCGCCATGTCTTACCGGCGAGGGTGATGCTGTTGCCTTCAGCTCTTTTATCACCGGTCCGGAAACCACCTTTGGTGCCTTTGTGCGTTCACGCTCGGGTGCGGGAGTCAATGTTGGTTGCGGCGGGGGGGCTGGTAGCGCCTTCTGTATCTTTTTGATCTCCACTTCGGCCTTATCGAGAAATTCTATGGTGGATCGTGACATCTGATCTTCCAGCCATGCGGCCGTTACGATGTCGTCGTTGATGCCTTTACCGAATCGCCTGATACTAATCTCACCCTGTTGTCCCTTCTCAGTTGAGAAATAGACTTTCAGCTGCCAGCTTTTTATAGCTTTTATATCAGAAATATGGGCTAGTGTGCCGGCAGTTGCCTGCAGCTCTCCTGGTCTTTCCGCCAGTTTTCTATGATATCTATTAGGCTTCGTACCCTCCGGTATGCCAACAATTGCCTGATGACCATGTTTTCCCTCAAGGATAGCGAACTTTTCATACCAGTCAGTACGAAACACAAACTCCCGACCGACGAATGCTTCACGAAGATCGGAAGTGCGTTTGGTACTGAGGACGGGTGGTGTCGAGCAACCTGATAGCAGCAGGCTAAAACCAAAGACAAAAATTAGAGAAAGAAAAGTGATTCTAACCATAGTTGTCTTGGTGGGTGTGGCTGTTGAGAAGGATTTAAAGTATGGAAGCGTCAAGACCCAAGTTAAGTTCTCACAACGGTTGGCTGCCATGTTGTTGCTCTGGGTAAGGTTCTCGGATTGGGCGACTGGCCTGTTGACAGTGTCAATCATTCTATTGAGAGCAGGATAATCGGTCAAGTGACTTGCTATGGGTTTGTTCTTGATTGGAGTCAGATTTCTTCTGGTTGCGGGAATGGTTTTCCTTGCGGAGTGGTCTCCATAATGCATGTTTGATCCATTCTGTCTCATTTTACATGCATGGAGGGGGAACTGCTCATTACTCTTCTTTTACAATAGAGTTGCTGGCCCTTTCATCGCGATTTCTATTCAGAAATATGGCGCGATGTTTAACTGTGCTGATTATGACTAATATGAACGAGATTGCGATAAAGATCGCACTTAATGCAGTATAACCGAAGAGAAGCAGAACAACGCCAATGATATTGGCCAGTGAAAATGCGATTAGATAAAGAAGAAAGGATTTCCTTAAGTTTGATATATCCATTGTCGACCTGCCGGTTTGTTTTCCATTAACATTGATCATAAAGGACAATTCCACTGTTGATGATAGATGTGTTCTGTTTGAGTCGCTTTACTAATATATTGACCAATCGAAGACAATGAATGCGCAGGCAATAAGATATAAAATCCAAAAAAAGAGTGCGTAAGGCCCAGGACGGTTTTCGGATTTAAAATCCTTGGCGAAATATTCCGGAAAACCGAAACCGGAAAAAAAGGCAACTACTCTATAGAAGAGTAATGGCACTAAGAAGACGGCTAGAACCGCACTATGGCCAGCTGCCCTGTCGAATCCATACCGCATGCGGGAATAGGCAATGACAAGGATAAATAAAACAATTGCGTACTTGTGATGTGTCTCCATAAATGTGTCTAACCTAAATATCAATATCCAGAGGCTTGGCATAAGCAGTAGCTCTGCTCTGAGATGAAATGTAAGCGTGTCGTGCCTGTCACTTAGTCGTCATATTATACGATTAAATACCCTCTTCATACTCTCGCTATCTAGATCCCTAGCGAAGTCGGATGAGGGAGGGAGACAAAGTAATATTCTCAAGCGATTTTTCGCTTACCTTTGGAGTGATTTGCACCCAAGTAGCCATGCAGCGCCCTGGTTGCTTGAGCGTGTGTGTAGATGTGTTGTTAAAAAGCAGTAATCAGGGTGAGTCCTGGGCCAATCTTGTAATTTCTTCCAGGACACTAGACCACGCAAGTCTTTCGCTGCCATCTGTGTATTTTATTAAGCCTATTGTTTCATATGATTCAACAAAACGTAGGATGAAATCTTCTGGTAAGCCTGCAGCGGTTAGCGGTTGAGTATAATGGGTCTCTACCAAGGCGGGATCCCAGTCCACCAGCTGGAAGATAAAGGCGGCTTTAAGCAGATTTTCACTTCTCATTCGAGTGAAAAAGGCTTCGTAAAACTCGGCTTGCTTGGTTTCGGAAGCGTTCATTAGTGAAGTTGACATATCGTAACCTCCCGAAGCCCCCAGTTCCTGAAAAACTACATATTTATCACCTGCAAGAGATAAGATATGATCAAGCTCGCTGTTGATCGAAACCGCGTTATCATCAAAGTAGGATTGAGTATCAGTAGCATAGTAATTTATTGATACAAAATCGGAGTTTTCTATCAGCGGTGTATGGAATTCGTAGCCAAGCTCACTATTCCAATATGCGATGGTCATTGCGACGGCGAGTTGTTTATTGATGGCGTGCGAATAGGCTCTGGCATGGGAGAGAAAATTCACGATGTGTTCCTCTTCCTGTGGATTGTCCAACAGGAAGTTGCCTGGTTCGTTACCAACCGCCAACGCCCAGCCTCCGTATGCTGTAATCATGGGAACAGCCCAGGCAAGTAAGTTTTCAAATCTATCAAGGATAATGGAGTCGTCGATATGTATTCCATTGATAAGTAAAGTTGGGGAATTTTTGTCGGTTATATCATCTGGTAGTGTATAGCCTTCACTGTCAATCGTTGAGATAAGTACAAAGGGTAGCAGGCCGCTATCCTCCATCTCTATGAGCTTTTCTTCCAATTCAGATTTATCATATTGGTTTGGTTGTGGTTCCAGGTCGGACCAGTCAACTTGAATACGCCCCACTTTCATTCCCGCGGTGATTGCGTCGCTCCACTTTTGATGCATGGCGGTATCGGTAGCGGCTGGTTGTGTGGCATTGAATGTCCTGTACATGCTTAGGTGCTTTCCGGAGGGTAAGAGTGGCAGATCAGATGCCGGCCGGGGAGAGTTATCGTCAGTGTTGTTGGATGAACCGCAGCTTGTTACGGTTAAAAGAATGATAAATGAAATACAAAAGACCCGGGGTAACTTCATCGCCACATGCCCTGTTGTTATAGATAGTTATTCCATTATTTGAATCTTGGGACTAATTATTAATCTGACACAATCAGCCTGGTCTGGCAAATTCAGCTGAAATCATGACAGGATGTTATTGATAAGGTCGCCAAATATCCGCTTTGGGTCGTATTGCAACTGTTCACGTTGCAGAGTGTCTATCTGCTGTATGAAGGTCTCATCAGTCAGTAACCGGTTAACATTTCGCTGGATTGCATTTTTTGTAACATGGGTAGAGCGTATATAGAGAGCGGAACCCTGTCTCGCCAAAGCCTCACTAACATAGTATTGATCTGCATTGGTGGGTATACCTAGGATCGGGGTCTTTTCCGCGATTGCCTGATATATAGTACCTGCGCCACCGTTACAGATTACGAGGTTACTGCGCCTGCATGCTTCAATCCCCGGTAGGAACTCCGCGATGTAAAAGTTTGCAGGGTAGTGTGTCTGATCCAATCTGTTCGAGGTGGATAGCATCACTGTGAGAGGCATCTCTGAGAGTGTTTCAACCAGCGTGTCAACCACCCCCACCCTGCCTGTCGAACCCATCGCCAGGTAGATTATCGGCTTGTCATCCGGCAGTTTATCCCACCAATCGGGATAGTCCGAGCTGGGCGACCACTCTACGGGTCCCAGGTAGTGGTGGTGATCGGGCAGGTTTTGTGTCGGCGCAAGGGCGGGAAGGTCGGGATAGACGACCCAATCCGCCTCGGTCGGTATCTCCCGGTACTCTCCATACTCATTCAAACCGTACTCCCGCCTTACCGCATTGTATGGTTTGGCGAACTTCTTGAAGATGCTGGGCGCCATCAGTGGCAGCAGCTTGGAGCTCAGAGTGACCCCGATGACTTTGACAAAGGGAAATTCCGGTGTCGGCACGGGGAGGGTGCAGTAGGGTCCCCAGTAGGCATTGACGATGGACATATAGGGGGTGTTGGTCAATTCTGTGCTGGTCCCCAACGACCAACGAAGATCACCCACGACTAGGTCCGGTGAGTAGGCTTTAATCAAATCCAGTTCGTCTTTTACCTGCCGGGAGAGTTCGTCTGAATCCCAACCATCCTTACCTTTGCCGAGGCGCTCCATGAACAGCTCGTTTGAGAGCGTCCAGGTCTGATGGGGTGTGAATCCATAGGAAGTCACTAGGTCGAGGTATCTGCTTCCTGTAACGAAGATGATTTCGTATTGATCTCTGATAGCGTCGGCAAGCACCAGCGGGCGCACCACATGGGAGAGTGTTAGATCTTCTCCCCAGAAGAGTATCCTCTTTTTTAGGCTCTTTTGTGAAGTTGCTTCCATGCCAGACTCTGCGCTAATCCAATATACTTAAGTCTTGTCTGGAATATGGATTGTGTCAATAAATAACCTGATTACCCACAACTCTCAGCTATGGAACCGATAAGTAATCATTACTCCAAGCTATTGTAATTTCTGGATCACACTGGCATTTGGTGCATCATCCAGGACCGTCTCTGTGGCCTTGAGTTGTCTAGGAAAGTCGCTGTGAACCTGTCCCTGGGCGCTCGATGGTCGCATCCTTGCGGCCAACGCTTTCCTAGACAACTCAAGGCCACAGAGACTACGGTGCTTAAATCAAGAATTGGCTCAATGGCTGAGTATTGTGAGTAATCAGGGTAAATAATGTTAGTGCAGCTATAGTTAGATGTATCAGCTCTCTTTCGATTGGCTGGTCTGTAAGTAAGATCGATTAGTGTACCTTGTTCTTCGAGGATTTGTAGTAGAGTGTAGTACCCTTAGATAGGTGCAGACCGTCTGGTGTTACTGCAATAGAGCCACCTTGAACTTCGATTCCAAAAATGTGAAGCGGCATATCGGCCGAGAGTTTTAATGTGCTTCCAATGGGAACAAGCGTATAGAGGCCGGAAGTTGACATTGCTGAGTCTGGTGCGGTGAGCTCTACACTATCGCAGCCGAGAACTTTTACATTAATCACCTTTGTTTGTGCCACAGCCTTTTCGATATATGGGATTTGAACACCCGCTTCAACAAGCAGCAGAGTGTTTGAGAGTGAAAGGATCGGGCCGCTGGTGTTTCCGAAAAAAGTCAGCATAGTATCTACACCACTGCTACCTAAATCTCTGACATGATCGAGGTATATTCGATCAGCGATTTGTTGTCCAGGGAGGGGGCGATTGAGAAGACTAGTATGTTTTTTTTCGTGCTTCTGGAGTTTGCGCATACGGCTAAGATCAGCTGCCAGCTTGGGGTGGCGTTGTTTGTTTTTCGTGCTTAAAGAGGTAATCGTCCAGTCATACAGTTTCGCAACGACATGCCTTCGTGGATCGTCCCACTTGATAAGTGTGTCGCGGGAAAACGTCTTCTTGACGAATGCTCTTTTTAAAGCGACTACCTCCTTAGTGTGAGTACTGTTTGGATGGTTCTCCAAAAAATTAGTCATTTGACAATAGGTTCCTGATGACCTGAGTCTTTTGAAGCTTTCGGTTTCCGCTTCTTCCTGTTGTTTGGCAAGTTGAACCGGGAGAGCTTTCTTCGCATCGGTTATGTGAGGGCTGTCTGGGTGGTTTATCAGGAATTGCGCGTAGCGATGAAGAGACGGTTTGCGCTGAGCTTCAAGCCAGGCTAATTCGGCTTTGGCCTCCTTGAGGAACTTGTCACTCCTGCGATCCCTGATAAAAGCCCTATAAGCCTCTTCCGTACCGTCTTGCTTTGCGGCATCCCAGTCGAAGCCGTCGATGCGTTCTTGTGCCGTCTTTGTATATTTATTATCTCGATTATATAAATTAAATGTTATGTAGGAGCTTCTTGAGTTTTCCTTTTCGGCCTTAAGCCACGCGTCATCAACAGAAGCACAGCATGTGAGGAAAATAGAAGCTATACCACAATACAGGATTGGTGCTATCAATCTGCTCATTGCTCAGTGTATTCGGATTTGACCCTCTGTCGTTTGTGTTTCGCACGGTATGGTTATTGGAGGAGTGCCAATCAGGTGTTGAACCTCAGGACGTGAATACCCTCGCCACGCTCGTGAACATACGCCATCCGATTGACGGGATCGAAACCGAGGGTCCGTACCTGGGCCAGTTCGTCTATCCAGGTAACGTCAGTATTGCGCAGGCAGAAGTCCATATCGAAGGTCGCATAGGGGCGGATGTTGTTGAGTGGGCTCTGGTTGCCGTCGAAGGCCTGCTTGAGGTCGCGGGCATCGTAGAGGTAGAAGCGGTCATTCATGGTGCCGCCGGTTGCATAGGTGCCCTGCCAGCCGCCGGTGATTGCTCCTCCCGTGTCATAGAAGGCGTCACTGCCGCCACAGCCATAGGCCATGAAGGTGCGTGTCTCGGGCAGTACGATGGTGCCTCTGTGGGTACTCATGCCGTTCCAGACGTCGCTCTCGTAACCGGGGGTGAAGGGGTAGCCGCTACCGGCAATGTCGGTGTAGTAACAGGCATTCACGCCGGGGATCGTCTGGCTGGTACTCCCCTGCACGTCGTCGGGATTGAAAAAATGGAAGCCGGGGCCGTAACAGGCATTGTTCATCAGGGAGAGGTTGCCGCCACCACCGACGATGGCCTGGTAGCCACCGAACACGCTCTGCCACTGCGGTGGAAGTTCGCACCCCATGCCGTTACCGACGATACGTTGGTTCACATTGGTTACACGGTAGGGCCCCAACACGGTGTCGTCTGAAAGATCAAGACTCGGGCGCACAAACATAGAGGAGGATGTGGGGTCGTTGATGTAGAGACCCGCCACGGTGATCAGCAGTCGACCGTTGGAGACCAGCATGCCAGACACGGGCGCACCGTTGCCGTACTGACCGTCGTTGACCTGGGCTTGGCGGTTCAAACCGCAAGCCAGGGTAAAGCTCTGCAGCATGCTGGCCGTGTTGTAGGGTGCAGAGAGGCTGGGTGTTGGGATGGATATCTCCGCAAGTACCGTGTTTACACGATCATTGTTGGTGGTTGATCCGGTGAGGAACAGGGAGTTGTTGGCAGGGTTGTAGGCTATGCCGCCACCGCCCTGGTCCGGCGAGCCGTGGAAGCCATCGTGGGCTTGTCCACCGATCATTCCACCGCCGCTGGGGAGTGCAAAGCCCCCAAGGTACTCTATCTTCGAGGTGTCGTAGAGCGGCAGATCCAGCTGGTCGCCAAGCGCGGGTAAGACGCGAATCGTGAAGCTCTGTGTCGAACTGGCCATGGTATAACTCCTGTATGCTCTATCGATCGTCCGCTATGCATTACCATCATCGGCGGTAGCCACATAGGATGCCGTCGCGGTCTCCGCGGTGGGTGTTCCGCTGATCACGCTGCCATCGAGGGTAACACCGTCTGGCAGAGCCTGATCAAGGGAAAACGTCAGTGTGTCGCCATCGGCATCGGTGACATAGTCGTTGAGATCGATGTGGACGGCAACGCCTACGGTCCAGGTTTGCGCCGGAATCGTGCTCCACACAGGTGCCTCGTTTTGATTACCATCGGCGGGCATGACGTGAATGGTGAAGCTCTGTGTTGAAGTTGCCATAGTGTGGCTCCTGTATGTGATATCCGTCGTTCTCTAAGCTTTACCGTCATCGGCGGTTACAGCATATGAAGCCGACGCGGTCGCTGCCGTGGGCGTGCCGCTGATGACACTGCCGTTGAGTGTGACACCGTCAGGAAGGGGTGTATCGAGGGTGAATGTTAAGGGGTCTCCATTCGGATCGCTGACATAGTCGTTGAGATCGAGGTAGACGGGAACGCCCACAGTCCAGGTCTGTGGTGGAATCGCGCTCCACACGGGGGCTCCGAACTCGCAGCCCATGAAGGCGATCCCCATGGCGACATAACCAGTGTTGCGAATGAACTGTCGGCGGGTTTGCAGTTTGCTCATGATCGTCATCCTTGTACATGCGTGATCATCGACCCTTCGAGGCTATCAATTCAGCCGGAGTTTAAAAAGTGCATTATCGACAAAATGAGAAGTCGATCGTTAATTGGCAGCTGAGCTCCTCAGGTATAACCATCATCGGCGGTAGCCGCATACGAAGCCAAGTCGGTTGCCGCCGTGGGTGTTCCACTGATTATAGTGCCGTTTAGTGAGACACCGTCCGGTAGTGCCTTGTCGAGGGTGATCGTCAGTGCATCGCCATCCGCGTCGGTGACATAGTCGTTGAGGTCGAGATAGACAGGAACACCCACGGTCCAGGTCTGCGCCGGAATTGTGCTCCAGACAGGTGGCTCGTTATTGGTCGTTCCGTTGTCGCTAGATCCGTCATCAGCTGTATCGTCATCGGTAGGCGGATCGGTATCCTCAGAGCCACAGCCCATGAAGGCAACTCCCATAGCGACGTAACCAGTGTTGCGAATGAATTGTCGGCGGGTCTGCAGCTTGCTCATGGTATTCATCCTTGCACGTTTGTGCTCATCGACTTCCGAAGGCTATCAGTTCAGTCTGAATATATGAAGGGCATATCTGGATAAAACGAGACGCGGATCGCGGGCATAACGAGATATCAATCGTTATTTTCCTCAAACTCATATCAGTCTTTGCCAGCTAACCGCTTGTGGGTATCCTCGGTATATTAACTTCTGCGGAAATGTGTTGAGTTTTACGGTAACTAAAGCGAGTAAAACTATCGAGGCTATGATCAATATCCCGCCAAAACGGAATAGCCCAAGAGTAGAAGAATTAAAACGGTCAAGGTGGTTAGCGCAAAAGCCAGATAAAAGTAATATAAAAAGATATTGGAAGATGCTTGCGGAATTATTCGATTGCTCGTCTAGGTGCTGTCAGGATGCAATTCTCATGATTTATGATCCTTCAAATTCATAGCTACCTGTATCCATCGGATGGGTATGTTGTCCGTCACATGGCTGAACTTTTCAGAATACCCATGCATAGCTTATCTCAAGCTCAGTCTGCTCCATATAGAGGGTGCCGGTCTGTCCGCTGGTATTCGGGTTGGTACCCTTTACCTCCTCCCTTGGTGAGTACATCAGCGAGAGACTGATCTCGTGTGTGTTCGAGAGCTGTCGGCTCAAGCCCACCGTGTAGTGATCCCTTCCTACAGCCGGTGCCAGTATATTGAGCAACGCCTGGTTCGGGGGAATGATCTGCTTGCCGTGGCTGTAACCTGCGCGCAGTACGGTTTGGGGGTCGTACTGCCAGCGGATACCGGCTTTGAGCACCTTCGCATCCCGCCAACCGCCGCCGATTCCGTCATCGGCACCCAGGATCGGGGCCATCAATGGGATATCGTTGGGATTGCCGACCGAAGCGACGTTGCTGTAGTAGATGCGTTGGTAATCGAGCGCCAGCTGCAGTTCGTCATTGAGTTGATACGATAGGCCTGCCTGGAAACTGGCGGGTAGATCGAAATCCCCCTGTTCAGCGAACAGTCCGCGGTAGTCGTCGAACTCCGTCATGTGCAATCTGGACTGGACACTCAGACCCAAGGCAAGTCTATCCAGCGGCCGGTAGTTGACGCCGAAATTGATGCCGAAACCGTGAGCGTAGTCAAAACCGTTGTTGGTTACGTCATCGGGATAGAAGGAGACCGGGCCAAAAGGGCTCAATCCCCTCGCCCTGAAGGCCTGCAGCGCGAGGATTGGAGCGACGCCCAGGGCGAGACGGTCGGAGACCCGGTGGGAATAGGGCAGATGCAGTTGCACTTGATAGAGATCGACCCCGGTGGGCGATGTCGCTTCCCAGCCCGGGCGTTGGAAATATCTGAATATCTCGGAATCGTATTCCGTATTGAGTCCGTTCATCACAAGCGCGACACCGATGGCTCTGTCTTCATCCAATTGTCGGCTGTATGCAAACTGAGGAATGAGGAAGAAGCTGTTTTCACTGTTGTAGGTCTTGGGGGCGATCTGCACGGGCCCGGTTGCGTCATTATTGGCGCGAAAGCCCCGGTCTGGCAGAAACAGGGAGGCGCCCAACTCCAAGCGCTCGCCCGCGAATACCAGATTGGCGGGGTTCATTGCACCGCTCGCCGCATCCTCTCCGAGTGATACCCCAGCACCCGCCAAGCCCTTGTTTTTGGTGCCAATGCCGTGGGAGAAGTAGCCATTGGTGGCGTGGATGTTTGCGCTGAACAGCAGCAGGAGAAGGAGTACTCTATTCATGATTGCTCCAGGGGGCGTACATCAGACAGCTTCGGAGATAATATAACCGAATCTCAAAAACAAATACGTTAAATATTGTTTAGGTGTTGCTCTGGTGCTCCCTCATTCTGTCCAAAGCCGAACCATCCGTCTCAATCGGCAACAATGAGAGCCGAGATGATTGCCAGGATTGCATGGATGAGCAGTAATCAGTGGGAAAAGGGGAGGTATGTTTATGACTCCATATTCTTGTTGTTTTGTTGAATTGCGTAAAGGAGTATAGACTAATTGGTTAAGACAGAATAATCGTGTCAGAGAGCAATAAACTCGAATATTTAGAGAAATTGTTCTCTGTCCCCCTTTTTGTTGCAATCAGTATGAATGACGAGATTCCACAAAACGGCAGCCTGAGTGTTATCGATGGTGTGGAGCGTATCTACTACGACGGCTATTGGATCAAACGCTACCATGCGCCGGTGGATAGCCTGACGGATAAAAAACTGCTGATCCAGTCCCTCACCCGCCGCCTGTTCAATCACATGGAACATGGCATCAATATCCCCGGTCGCCTGTTGGACAAGGTCAGGGCGGATTACCTGGCTGAAACCGATCCCGGCAGAAAACGCATCAGGGGCGCAATGCTGGCGGGTGCGTTATTCAACCGTGCAGCGGATATCTTCAACCAACTGGTTGAGCTGGAAGCCAGCGGTGTGCAGATAAAATCCGACAACGACCTGATGCACACCTGCGGAGAGTGCCTGCAGGAGGCGCTGGAACTGGGCA
>JBEVVR010000053.1:64705-87932 GCA_040507035.1 Candidatus Thiodiazotropha sp. | reverse complement strand
CCCCACTCGGCAGGAGTGGATTCCATCGGCTGTAAGGCGCCACAATCTCCAGATCCGGATCACTGTCCAGATTGACCAGGGTGACAGTGGCATCGGGAGCAGCCTCACCAATATTTTCACTACCCCCCAAAGGTGAGACTTGCTCCGCAACACAAGTAGCACCGTCATTGATCACAATCTCAGGTCCAGTGGTAGGTCGTAGAATGGTGACCAACTCAATATCACCATCCGCATCCACATCACCCACGGCAACACCTTCACCAAATCCACCGCGATCAAAATAGATGCACTGCTGCTGCAGCCCGATGGTCATCGGCGGAATGGCAGGCGGTGAGTAGATAAAGGAACCGTCACCCGGGAAACTGCTCAGGGTGCCGATTGTCGGGCTGCTCATCTGAATCGCGGATAACGGGTCATCATTGGCATCCGTGTCATTGGCAAGGACCCCTGGATCATTGACCACCAGGTCTTGCCGCTGGGAGAGGATGTAGCTGTCATCCACGGCAACGGGGGGCTGTTGCGCGCCATTGACGTTGATAGTGAAACTGGTGGAGGCTTGTGCCCCGGCCGAGTCGGTAACCGTGGCGATTACCGGGTGACCGCCGATGCTGTCGCTGGTGGGTGTCCAGTTGATGCTACCGCTGAGGGCATCGAACTGCAGACCGCCGGGTACTCCCGAGAGGGAGAAACTCAGGATTTCGTTGGCATCCGGATCGCTGGCTGCCAAGGTCAGTGAGAAGGCCGTGCCGGCATCGATGCTCTGATCGGCGACCGGTGAAATTGTCGGTGGTTGATTGCTCTCCTCGCTGAGCACTGTGAGGGAGAAACTGGTGCTGGCACTCTGCAAACCGGGATCGGATGCGCTAACCGTGGCCGAGGCAGAACCCGTCTGCGTGGCATCAGGGGTCCACTGGATCGAACCGGTGGTGGGATTGATCGCCATACCGGCGGGGGCATTGACCAGGCTGTAGCGAATGGTCTCGCCTTCGGGATCCGTCGCCGATGCCTGAACCTGCATCGATTGGCCCACCACGGTAGACTGGTCGGCGATAGGCGCCAGGCTTGGAGCCTGGTCGTTATCCCCCAGATTGATGTTCACCAGGAAGATCTGCCGATCGGTGAGGCCGGTACTGTCGGTGACCAGTAGATCCACATCCACTGAGCCAGAGCTTACCGGGGTCCATTGGATTTCACCGGTAACTGAGTCGATGCTCATCCCCGCCGGGGCCATGGACAAGGAATAGGTCAAAGTATCGCCGGCATCCGCATCCGTGGCGTCCACATCATAGGTAAAAGGTACATCCACACTGCCCTGAGTCGGTGCTGTGGAGATGATGACCGGCGCATTGTCACCAACGACGACAACATCGCCGGTGAAACTCCAGACCAGCGCACTGGGGTCGAAGGGTTGGCGTCTGTTCTGGCGAAAGGTGAAGGTATCAGTACTGATGGTGTCGCCGCCACTCAGATCACCAAGCACCACTTCCCCTTCCATGATGGTTGTATAAGGCGAGGTGCTGGTCACTGTCGCCACCACATTGCTCATCGGCTCGGCGGCGTTGTTGACACTCAGGGTATAGGTGTAATCGAAATAGACACGCCCTGCTCTCTGTTTAGCGACCAGTTGTTGGTCGGTTGCTGTTAAATCTGTCACTGCCGCCGATGCGCTAAAGGGTAAGGCCAACATCGCTGTTGCACCGAGAACCGCGGCTTTTGTTTCAACACGACGCTGTTTCCTGAAACGTACGAAGCCAAGCATCGCCAAACCGATCATCATCAGCAACCATGTATCGGGCTCGGGTACGGAAGTGGGAGGTGGCGTTGGCGCGGTTTGGGTGAAGCCGCTGCTCAGGGCTGTATAATCGATGGGATCGATGATCTCAAAGAACTGGGCACCCGGTGTGCCCGCGCCAAGCCAATCGAACTCAACAGCAAATCCACCCAAACTTTCCCCCGGATTGATCACTGCACCGAAAGTCAGCCAATCCGCAAAACCGTCATCGGGTAATAATGGATCGGGTTGAATCGCAAGACCGTCCCAATCAAATGTGGGGCTCCCGGTTGTCAGCAGATTGTCATACAAACCAAGATCGAACCAGACAGTGAACTCTTCAATGGCCGAGGTGGTTTGGTTATCCACGGTGTAGCTATATTCATAGCGCCCTGCACCCAAGTCCAGGTATTCGTAATAGATTGGATTGGCGAATACGGCTTGAACAGACGCCCATAGTAAAGTGAGAAGTATTAGTGAATTACGAGCAAGTTTCATTTACAAAGTCCCCCGACCTTGAGTGTATAAAATCTGGAATATCCTGAGATGTTTCAATTTGATGAAATTTTTATAAAAAGAGTCTGTTTGATGTTTTTCTTAGTCGTCCAATGCCAAGAAAGAGTAAACCTATCACCATAAGCACCCATGTATCGGGCTCAGGGACAGAAGTGGGTGGCGCTGTTGAAGCGGTCTGTGTGAAACCACTACTCAATGCACTAAAATCCAAGGGATTGATGATCTCGAAGGACTGTTCTCCTGGTGTCCCGCTACCGAGCCAATCGAACGTGACACTAAATCCATCAAGTACTTCTCCAGGATTGATGGTCAATCCATAGCTTAGCCAGTCGGCAAAGCCGTCATCAGGCAGCAGCGGATCTGGCTGAATAGCTAAGCCATCCCAGTCCAAATTTGGGCTGCCGCTGATGGCCAGATTGTCGTATAAACCAAGATCGAACCAGATGGTGAATTCCTCAATCGACGAGAGGGTCTGATTATCGACTGTGTATTGGTATTCATAGCTGCCGCCACCATAATCTGTCAGTTCATAATAGATTGGGTTGGCGGTTGCTATGTTAGTTGAGACCCATAGCAATAAAATAATTTTGGAAGTGATTTTGATGAATTTCATATTAACTATTTCCAGTAAACATATATAAAACTATCTTGCTGTGCAGATATTTCTTGATGATTGTGTTTGTTGTTCAAAACGCCCTGGATGGTTTTAAAAAGTACTGGATAGGTTTTGTAGGAATCCTAGTTGTGTCAATATGAGCACGAGTACTTAAATCAATATCCCAAGCTTTCATTTGCTGTATGTTCCTAATTTATTTTTGTAGGCATTACTACAAAACAATAAAAACGGTTGTTAACAGTGAAAAGCAAAGCTCGTGCCATACGCATTAAAACAACGCTTTATTTTTTTAATTGTGTCGCGTTGTAAATTATCTCGACAGATTTTGCAGGGATTAGAATTGATGTCTAACGAGTTGCGAGGATTGATGTCTTACATGTGGCTATAGATGGAAGGCTTTTTCCCATTTTATATTATGGGCCTAGAGGTAACCTGATCAATAAGCACAAGTACTCATATCAAATAATTTTTTAGGTAATATCGAATCGCCACCTTTGACAGCATTGTTACAATGCAATCTAGAGGCGCCAGATATGGTGAGCAACCTATAAGTATTGGTAGTTACACATAGGAAAATATGTATTGGTGATGGGCGTAGATACTGGAAAAGCAAGCCAAGCTTGTATAAAGTCTATGTAACCACTAGGGAACCTCTAATTAATTCGCTTTTCTTCATCTCGGCATATACCGGGATCCAGAAAAACCAGGCACATAGATTCCGGCATTCGCCGGAATGACGAATTAATCAGATCTTGCCTGGCTGAGTTTTACTCGATTCCAGTCATTCTTTTCCTAAGAACTGGGAGATTCTCTAGATCTTGTATATTTCGTTCTACAAGCCGCCAGATGCAAGGAGGTAACTGGATAATACACTTTATGTAAGATATATCATGTTGATTTTTAGAGGTTATATTCGGGCGACCGTCTTCCTGTGGTTTGTTTTGGTCGCTTCTTCGATGCAAGCTCTCGCGAAAGAATCTGTGATTGAACCCAGTATTTCCTATTGGAATGATGATTTGACCACACCAACGATAGAGACCATTAGCTCTTCACCTAAAGATAAGTTCTCAACAAGTCCCACAACATATCCAAATATAGATGGCATTTGGGCGCATATCGTGTTGCCCTTGGAAAAGATGGACTCGGAAGAATCCTGGTATCTGCAGATTGATTTTCCAAATATTGATGAGGTCGATGTCTATATAAGAGATGATGGCAGCGATTCATGGAAATCCTATCGGGTGGGCGACGATACTGTCTTTAGTAATTGGCCTGTTGAGTTTAGGGTTCCGACTATTCCACTCGGAATGTCACCTACACCTGATGTTTATGCAAGAATTAACTCTTACGGTGAATTTGTCTTTCCACTGAAGCTTGTCTCTGAATCAACGCTGAAAAAGGAAATTGACCAAAGCAACAGCTACTACAGCGCGGTATTTAGCGCTATCTTTGTCCTTGTAGTCAGCAATTTTTTTCTCTATCTGTTCATACGGGATTCGAGTTACTTCTTATACGTTGCCTACATCCTGGCCTTCTCTTTTGTACAATTGGGGGTTACAGGTTTGGGCCAACAATACCTGTGGCCTGGACTGGATGGCAGCACTACAATCATTGCGCTTATTGCCATAGCCATAACCAATCTATTTTTACCGTTATTTTCCATTCAATACCTTTCACTTAGAAAGTTCGCTCCAAAGCTGGCAAAGTTTATGACTATATTCGCGATATCTCCACTCGCCAGTTTGTTTTTGCTGTTACTGGATAACTATATTATTGCGCAAAATACGCTACATCTATTATCGTCCATCAACATGCTGATGGTGTTATATATATCGCTGAAAAGGACTATAGCTGGCGATAGATCGGCAGCATATATGTCAGTCAGCTATACCGTATTGTTCTCCGCAATCAGCCTTGCCTTATTGCATCAAAATGGAGTTATTGAAACTGGCTTTTGGGTCAAACACATGATGGAACTTGCGATTGTGTTTGAGGCCCTTTTGCTATCCATCGGTCTTGCTGACAGAATCAATCGCATCCGACTGGAAAACATCAGAATCGGGATTGAAAAACAGGAAGACCAAAAACGATTCTACAATACCTTAATGTCAGTCGAGGAAAAAGAGAGAAGTCGCCTTGGAAGACTGCTCCATGATGGCGTCAGCCATGATTTACTGCTGATAGAGAATCAGCTCAAAAAAATACAGCCTTCAGACGAAAAAAGCGGCCTTGTGGCACAGGTAGACAAGGTAATCGAGAAGGTTAGAGATATCTCACATCTCATCCATCCCTTTCATCTCGAGCAGCTTGGTTTCTCACGAGCCGCAGAAAGGCTCATACAAAACACATTCATTAATTCGCCCATCGAGTGCATGGCGGCAATTGAAAATATCGAGCTACCGAGAAATATTGAAAATGAACTTTTCCATTCTTTGCAGGAGTGTCTTAACAATATCATCAAACATTCCGCAGCGACAGAAGTTATGATCCGTTTTTATATAGAGACGGTAAAAGATAACCAACAGGCTGTTTTGCTGATCAAGGATGATGGCACAGGCTTTAATGAATACAACGACGAAACCGGCTTCGGACTACGCATGATCAAGGACAGCATTGAATGCCTTGGTGGCTTTTTTATGATAGAGCCGTCTGATGGAACCGCAGTAAAAATAGGCCTCCCACTTCCTGAGTATAGTTGACCGATGAAAAAGAAAGCCGTTGTTATCGACGACCATCCCTTAATTGGTAAAAGTCTTAAACCACTGCTTAATTACTGTGGTTATCCCGATGTAACATTATTCACCACAAGTGAATCAGGCATCCAGACCATAAACAGGGAACATCCAAATCTTGTTATAACAGACATCGAGTTACCTGATGGATCGGGATTCGAGATACTTAAGGCTTGCAGTCATCTTTTTCAAGAAACGAAGTTTATTGTTATAAGCATGCATAACGAACATTCGTTTGTAAAACGCGCGTTAGACCTGGGTGCAAGTGGATACATCGTGAAATCCGATGACGAAAAACTGATTTGCGACTGCATCAACTCTGTAGAAGCCGGAGGTGTTTTCATTAGCAACTCTGTCGGTGCTCAGGAAAATGATTTTACCCTGAAAAATGCCAGCAGCAGTTTATCGAAGGCAGAACTGGATATTTCGCTACTGACGAGTCAGGAAAGACGCATTCTGTATCTAATGCATCAAGGAAAAACCAGTAAGCAAATAGGCAGGGAGCTTAATATAAGTTACAGAACAGTTCAGAATCATCGCAATAATATCTGCTCAAAGTATAAACTTCGTGGTACAAACATTTTGCTCAAATTTGCAATAGAAAATGCAGAGCGATTATTTCCAGGAGGTATAGTACCTATAGAAGATCAGACTCGGCCATGAAAAGGCGGCACACAGTCTATAGCTCTAACTCGGCACTACTATTTTTCGTTGTTATATTTTTTAAACATCAGCTTTGCCGCCTCACGATTGAAGTTAGTAACTGAATGCCCTCTCTTATTGACTTCCTGTTTTCTTTCTGGATCTTGGGAAGATTCTTGATTATAGGGGTAAATAGCATGCGCTCCAGTGCTATCTTCAACTACCCCTGTTTGATTAGCGACGGCTTCAAATTTATCCTTCAGGACCTTGGCCACCAGCGCACTATCCAATAGTGTTTTCTGATCGGCAAAACCGTAGACTAATGAAGTATCGCAAATGGTATTGATAATTCGCGGAATACCCTCGCTGGCCTGGTAGATTAGGGTTATCGCATTGCGGGTAAAAAGCGGATCCTTGCGACCGGCTATGGTGAGCCGCTGAAAGATATAGAAGCGAGTCTCATCCTCATCGAGCCCTTGCAGATGGTAATCCACCGATATGCGCTGCTGAAACTGGAGCAGATCCCTGTGCGTAAGCAATGCACGAAGCTGCGGCTGCCCCACCAGGATTATCTGTAACACTTGGTGTTTGTCGGCATTGATATTGGACAGAAGACGCAACTCTTCCAGCACCCCTGCCTGTAGATTTTGTGCCTCATCTATGATCAATACCGTACGCCTATTGTCGGCATATTGATCGATAAGAAACTTGGTAAAAATATCGTAGAGACCGACCTTTTGGGTTTCCGTGTAATCGAGATTGAAGGCAAACAACAGCCATTGAAGCAGTTCACCCATCTCCTGATGACTACTGCTAACGAGACCGACTGTGACGTCTTCTTCAACCTGATTGAGCAGGTGGCGAATCAAGGTCGTCTTACCACTGCCGACTTCACCGGTAACCACGGTAAAACCGGCCTGGCTGAGCAAGCCGTACTCCAATGCTGTATAGGCAGCACTGTGTTTTTTACCAAGAACTAAAAAGTCAGGATCCGGGAGTAAACTGAATGGCTTCTCGGTTAATCCGTAAAACTTCTCATACATCCGTATAAATATTCCTAGAAGTTGTGGTTTCCATGCTGCGTCAGCCAACCATATTGTCTCATGACATAACGACAGCGGGCAATCCCTAGCAAAGATCTGGAGTATCCTGGATTAGGAGACTAAAGCACTGAAATTCATGAGATATTTAACCAATCTACCAATAATTGAAAGATAAGTACACAAGGTTGCGTCCTACCCACTCTATAACAGATCAGGTTGTCCGGTCCGCAATGCATTGTCGCAATGAGGTCCCCCAGTCCGGCAGCAGCAGACCGAATGTCTGCTGCAGCTTACTGTTATCGAGAACAGAATAGGCCGGTCGTTTCGCCGGAGTGGGATAGTCTGCTGTAGCAATCGGTGAAATAGAACAACTCTCCCCCATCAGCTCCAATATGGACGAAGCAAAGCCATACCAGCTGGTCTCACCGGCAGCTGTCAGGTGGTAGAGCCCGTAGGGTGACGGTGAATCAGGTGAAAGCATGGGGAGTTTATGTACGATTTGTGCGCTTGCCTCTGCAACCATACGGCTCCAGGTTGGCGCGCCGATCTGGTCGTCCACCACGGAGAGTTGTCCCTTCTCCCGGAACAGACGCATCATGGTCAGCATGAAATTGTGGCCATGGTTGCCATATACCCAGCTGGTCCGAAGCACCAAGGCGTTGGCTCCAGTGGCCAGCAGTCGCTGTTCGCCCTCCAACTTGGTTTTTCCATAGACACTGAGCGGATCGGGTTCATCCTCTTCCCGGTAGGGCCGGTCGCTATCACCGGAAAAGACGAAATCGGTGGAGTAGTGGATTACCGTGGCACCCAGTTCAAGGGCCAGTTGCCCGAGCAATTCAGGTACATCGGCATTCAGTTGACGAGAGAGTTCAACCTCGGTCTCTGCTTTATCCACTGCGGTATGGGCTGCCGCATTGATGATGTAGTCAGGTTGCACCTGCTTCACTGTCGAGATGATTGCCTTGGTATCCAGTAGATCGAGGCGCATACCTTCGCCTGCGTCGAGCGTTGTGGGAATCACCGTACCGATAATCCCCAGTGTACGCTGCAGCTCACGGCCAACCTGGCCATCACTTCCGAGGAGGAGAAACTTCGGCGGAGCACCTGTCATGGGGATCCATCTCCCTCAGATTGATAGACCGGCAGCTGCTCAACCGTGATCTCGCTCAGCAGTGGTGCATCACGATCTTTTTCCGCAAGGATCGGTGTCAGTCCACCGGGCCAGTCGATGCCTATTTGGGGATCATCCCAACGGATTGAAAACTGGGTTTCCGGATGATAGTAGTCTGTGCATTTATAGCTAAAGATCGCATCCTCGCTGAGGACAAAGTAGCCATGGGCAAACCCGACCGGTACATAGAGTTGGTGATGGTTATCTTCAGACAGGTGGAGACCAACCCATTGACCGAACCAAGGAGATCCTCGACGCACATCCACGGCAACGTCAAACACCTCACCTCGAATCACCTGTACCAGCTTACCCTGTCCAAACGGGTTCTGAATATGCAGGCCGCGTAATACCCCTTGCTGAGAATACGCCTGATTATCCTGGACAAAATCAGCCGATACGCCCAGCTGTTTGTAGCGTTCAGCCTGCCAGCTCTCCATAAACCAGCCACGCTGATCGCCAAAACGCTGTGGTTTTAGTAACAACACGTCTGGAATCTTTGTTGGGATGACTTCCATATCTACATTTTTCTCTTACACAAGCCAAGCAGATACTGTCCATATCCATTCTTGCTGAGCGCCTCGCCCATCTCCTTGAGGTCCGAGATTTCAATCCACTTCTGGGTAAAGGCTATCTCCTCAGGACAGGCTATCTTCAGACCCTGGCGTTGCTCTATGGTCTCGATGAAGTTACTTGCCTGAATCAGGCTTTCATGGGTTCCGGTATCAAGCCAGGCAATACCACGCCCCATCTTCTCCATCTTCAACTGGCCCTGTTTGAGATAGAGTTTGTTGAGATCGGTAATCTCCAACTCTCCCCGTTCGGAGGGCTCGAGAGAAGCCGCCAGATCGGTTACCTGCTCATCATAAAAATAGAGACCGGTTACTGCATAGTTTGATTTCGGATTGGATGGCTTCTCTTCAATGCCTATCACCTGATCCTGTTGATCAAACTCCACCACACCATAGCGTTCGGGATCTTTAACCCAATAGCCGAAGATGGTGGCTCCATCGTTATCCGCGGCAGCACGCCTCAGTGAGTCAACCAAGCCATGGCCGTAGTAGATATTGTCACCAAGGATCAAACAACAGGGTTCGCCGGCGACGAAATCCTTACCAATGATAAAGGCCTGAGCCAAGCCACCGGGTTCTGGTTGTACTGCGTACTTGAGGGTGACTCCCCACTGACTTCCATCTCCCAGCAAGCCTTGGAAAAGCGATACATCCTGGGGGGTAGTGATGATAAGGATCTCTCGAATACCCGCCAACATCAGTGTAGTCAGCGGATAATAGATCATCGGCTTGTCATAGACTGGCAGCAGCTGTTTCGAGATCGTCAGGGTAAGCGGATGAAGTCGGGTTCCCGACCCACCTGCGAGAATAATGCCCTTGCTAATCTGTTTATCCAACATTATGCATGCCCCAACCGCTCACCACGGTAACTACCGTCCATCACCCTTTGACACCAGATCTCATTGTTCAGATACCAGGTTACGGTCTTCCTTAAACCTGTGGCGAAGGTCTCATCCGGTGTCCATCCCAACTCTTGCTCAAGCTTTGTCGCATCAATGGCATAGCGTTGATCATGTCCCGGACGATCGGTAACAAATTTCTTCAACTGACCATGTGGCCTGTAGGGCGAATCGGGGACCAGCTCATCCAGCAACTCGCAGAGCAACTCGACCACCTCGAGATTGCTCATCTCATTGTTACCACCCACGTTGTAGACTTCTCCTGGCTTACCCGCCTCGAGTACCCGCCAGATTGCTCGGCAGTGATCCTCCACATAGAGCCAATCCCGCACATTGCTGCCATCTCCATAGATCGGCAGCGCCTCACCCGACAGGGCCTTCTGAATAAACAGGGGGATCAACTTCTCCGGGAACTGATAGGGACCGTAATTATTGGAACAGTTGGTGGTAAGCACCGGCATGCCATAGGTATGGTGCCATGCCCGCACCAGATGATCCGATGCCGCCTTGGAGGCCGAGTAGGGAGAGTTGGGTGCATAGGGAGTGGTCTCAGTGAACTTGCCCTCATCACCCAGTGAGCCATAAACCTCATCGGTGGAGACATGGAGAAAGCGAAACGCCTGCGCCTCATCCTTTGCTAAACCATCCCAATAACTGCGTGCGCACTCCAGCAGGTTGAAAGTACCGCCGATATTGGTATCGATGAACTCTGCCGGTCCATCGATCGAGCGATCCACATGACTCTCAGCGGCAAAGTTTACGATTGCTGTGGGCCTATATCGCTCGAACAGACCCGAGACCAGTTCCTTATCCTGGATCCTTCCCTCTATGAATTGGTGCCGGGGATTCTCGAGGATTGCTTGCAGCGTATCCATATTTCCCGCATAAGTGAGTGCATCGAGGTTCACCACCCTAATTTCCATTTTGGTCAGCAAGTAGTGAACGAAATTTCCGCCAATGAAACCGGCGCCGCCGGTTACAATAATCGTCTGCATTCTATATATATGCCAATAAATACAATAGGTTACAAAAATTAGTCGAAGACCGCCAAAGCGGCATTATACAGAGAGGGGGGATACCTAACATAATGTTTTTTATTCTTTTTTAAAGATGACTGCCGCTGTAACTACTCCTGTGCAATCACTTATTGCATTTTACTCAGAAGAATCTTTGCCTCTTCGATGCTCTCAAAGGGTTTTTCTGACGTAACTGCCGTGCTCACATGTCGCTTGGCGCTTTCCATTTGCCCCTTTTGGTAATAAGCGTAACCCAGATGATAATCGATATCGGGAAGTCCGGTGCCCTTCCCTGCCGCCCGCTGCAGGATTGGCAGCGCCTTATCGATCTCACCACGCTTGACATGTACCCAACCCAGGGTGTCAAGAATGACCGGATTCTCCGAGAGTTCAAAGCCCTCAACCAACTGCAGCGCCTTATCCAGGCCCACTTGGTTCGTCTCATCCTTGAGTAGAAGCATGGCCAGATTATTGGAAGCCAATAGGTGTTTGGGATGCTTCTCCAAGATCGCTTCATAGATTCCAATGGCATCCTGATTGCTACCCCCTTGAGAATAACTATTAGCCAGATCGACACCCAGTACAGGATCACCCGTCTTGTCAAAGCCCTCTTTGAGTAAGCCGATTACCTTATCCTTATTGCCCTTGAGAACATTGAGTTTTACCAGGTTTCGATAGGGCACCGCCCACTGTGGGCTTATCGCCTTTGCACTATTAAAGGCTTTCTCAGCCAAGTCCCATTGCTTTTGCGAAAGGTGTACCTCGCCCTTTAAATTCAAGGCGGCAAAGTGCTCGGGATTGGTCTCCACCACCTGCTCGACTCGCTGCAAGGCTGCGTCCGGTTTCTTCAATGCGAAGTGGCCCTTCGCCAGCCCAACCAGGGCCTCGATGGAGTTGGGTTTGAACTCGAGCACCTTCTCGAAATCGGCGATACTCGAGGCGGCCATCGTACGGTTCAGCTTCGAAATGCCCCGAAAATAGTAGCCCATTGGATTCTCTGGATGTTTCGTCACCAACACCTGGGCAACACTCTCCACCTCATCCCAATGCCCGAGCTTCTCATACACCAGGGCCAACGCCTGCAGTACCTTGACATTGTCCGGCGCAAAACGGCGCATCTTCTCTAACACCTGAATTGCGTCATCAAACTCACGGGTATTGATCAACAACTGCACCAGTTCGAAATTGGCAGCCGCCTCTTCAGGCCGGACCTTGATCGCATCCTCGAGGCTCTCCCTCGCCAACTGGATCTCGCCCTTCTTTAGGTGAGCCCGGGCCTTCAATCGGTGGGCCTTGAGGTTGCTCGGGTCCTCCCGCAGCAATGTACGCAGATCGGCAATCCCATTGTCGGCATCGTCGGCCATCAACGCCAAACCTGACCTGATCAGCAATGCATCCTTGAACTTCGGATCTACTTCAAGAACCTCTTCTAGTAAGCGCTTGGCGCTCTCAATGGACCCATCCTTGACCAGAGCGTTCGCCTGCAGTGTCTTGGCGGCCAACCCATCACCCGCATTTCCTGCCTGATCAATAATAGCCGCAAGCGTCTTCTCGGCTTCTTGCTTACGACCCGCGACCATGTAGAGCTTTGCGAGTTCGAGTTTAAGGCCGGTATGTTCAGGTGTATCGCTGACATATTGCTGCAGCAGGCTCAGTGACTCGTCGATTGCACCCTGGCTCTTGTAGAGGGTGATCAAGGCAAGTTTTGCTTCCAAATCATTGGGTAGATCAGTTATTGCCTGTTCCAGGACTTCAATAGCTTGTTTCTTCTCACCCTGCTTTTGAAAATAAGTGGCCAGGTGGAGTCTGTGTTGCAGATCTCCAGGCTGGCTCCCAATCAGATCTGATAGGACCCTGACCACCTCATCGTGTCTATCGGCCCGGTCATAGAAACGCGCAAGCAGCAAATAAGAGGCTGGTCGATCCTTATTTTGTGCCAGTGACTCCTTAGCGATTTGAATTGCCCGCTCCAATTCTCCCTGGTCAGCATAGAGTGCTGCAAGCAGTGAGGATGCATCCACATTGCCAGGGTCAGACTCAACTGCTGCGAGAACACTTTCGATCGCGGAGTCCTTTTCACCCGCCTTGGCCTTGGCAAAACCCTTCAGGACCATCGCTGATGCGTTTTTCGGCTCTGCCTGTAGTGCAATATCGGCGGCAGCGAGCGCCTTGTCTGTCTCTCCGGCCAAGGCAAATAAGGTCCCAAGATGTACCTGAGCCCCCACATGTGAGGGATCGAGTTCAGTTGCCCGTAAAAAAAGGGCGTAGGCCTTTGACCAATTCTCTTCCTTCTCCTCGATTTGACCGAACATGAAATAAGCGTTCGCGTCTTTAGGATCTATCTGTATTACGTTCTTGAATTCCAGGCGTGCCTTTGTGTAATTCCCCTGTGAGTACAACTCCATGGCACGCTCATAGTACTTTTGTTTGCTTTCCTCCTTGTTGACGCAGGCAGAGACCAGAATCAAGGTCAAGCAAATGAGCGCATACGAGCTATTCTTTACAAAAAAGAATCGAAGTTTCCGTCTTATTTTCATACACTTATCCTGATTGTGTATTCGTAAATCCATATTTATTTTAAGCGAAGCTTAGCTATTTTATTATTGATAAATCAATCGGTTATTAGTGTATTTGTGAATCCATTAACATTAACTTTTACAAGCAATCACCATTTCATCCGGAAACTTTAAGCTAGTCACCGGTTATTATCGTCACTTGGCTATAAACATTATCAGTTGGGGATATAGTCATCCAAAAGTGGCACTACCTTCTCCGCGAAGTTAACTAAACGCTCATCCCCATCCGACCACTCCTCTTCCATACCAATAGATGTCGTCAGCCTGACTAGAGCTCCGTCAGTCCTATGTTTGGTCAGACCATCCAGAAACAGATACCACTTGACCAGCCACTCATTGGTAATCACTCGTCCGCGTTGCTGAAACCAGTAGTAGACCAACTGTTTTATTTCACCCCGCTTGATGACCAGACGGTTTAAACTCAGCGACTCTCCGTTGACCTTGAGTCCTGGAACCTTCACTTTCGTCACCTTCTCAATCTCCCATCCACCGCCGGGAATACATGACCGAGGACTGTGGGCAGCTGATCCTGCCTGTTGTGAGGCGTAGTAGGCAATGTAAAAATTAACCTCACTCCCAGATGAATCTGCGTAGTCGCTGATGAGATAGTCATCCAGCTTGAGGGATTTTAAGTAGATATCCTCCAACCTATCTTCATCACCGCGCCAATTATCGATTTGCAAGGGAAACCCACTAAAATTCTGCCGCTCAGGCAGGATCTCCCTTTGGGTATCAATATAGAGTGAACTTACAGCAATCAAGGTGACGGCACCGAGGATTGCGTAATGAACGGAAGTTACGGGGCGTGCGTGGTATTCAAACCCTTCAGGCAACGCTTTTGGAGTCTCCAATCCGAACACATCCCTTAGGCGTCTGCCCCTGCCGATCTTGGCCAACAAAGTCATCTCGAGCAACAAAATGAGTAGACAGGCCATAAACACAACCCAGCCCTCGAAATAGTGCAAAAAGCCGTCGGCTTGTTCTTTCCCCCAATTATCCACAAGCACGCCTATTACGCCGATCCTGAAACTATTCATCATCACGGTGATGGGTATGCTGGAAAAAAACACTACGGCTCTTTTCCAGAATTCTACTTGATAGAGATAGGCGGCCAGAAATGCCAGACTCACCAATGGAAATAGATAACGCAGCCCATTACACGCTTCGACTACCTGGAGCTTATAGTTACCCAGATCAATGACATTGCCTTCAAGATATACACTGATACCAAACCATCTTATGACTTCAACGCCCAATTGGGAAGATATAAGTTGCAGTTTGCTCGATAGGTTATTGTAGATGAATGGGGGAAGAGGAACGATAAAAAACAGCAGAAACAGAGGACCTGCTACTATCTTAAAAGCCTGCCATCCCAAAAGCGCATAAGCAAGACCGATTACAGTAAGAACAAGAGCATATTGGACAAGGGTAAATGTCGTTGCAATTTGTCCAACAAAAAAGATGAAAGCTGAGAGCAATACAACAAATACACCAAACCATGAGGGTCGATGTTCAGTCTCGACAATACGATCCCTCCTTTGCCAAATCAGGTATGCTGTTATGATCGGAAGAAAATAAGCGTATCCGTACTCTTCCTTATCACTCCAACGATAGACCATATCGACAATGCCATACCAGTATCCATATGCGATGAGAATTGAAGAAAGACCGACAATCCCCCAGATTGCCAGAGTACTGTTTTTACTAGCATTCGTATTCGGAATCATCATATTAAGTGATGTTCAATTGTAGTTGTCTATGAATCTGTGTGATCCTTTTGTTTCCATTTCTCTATTTTTCTTCCTGTAACCTTAATCCCTAAGTTACTATATTTCCAAGAATAATCTTCTTTTATTTATTATATAATCTTCAGCTCGATAAATATTACGGTAATGTTTCGAATCAATACTTGAGATTGTTTATAGACTTTTGCCAATTTCCGTAAAATGTTCAGTTATACAAAGAAACGGGCTGGATTTTAATATAATATATTGCCCGTTTCTACTTGTTGCTTACATAAATAAATGGATTTTACACAACGTGTCACATTCGCATAACAACCCCCGTCCAAAAATCTTATCTATAAACAATTACTATTACAGGCGCGGTGGTTCCGATGCAGTGTTTATAGATCATGATGAGTTATTTTCCGATAACAATTGGGATACGGCATTGTTTGCGATGAATCATCCAAACAATTTACAGACGCCCTGGTCTGACTATTTTGTCAATGAACTTGAGTTTGGTAATTCTTATGGCATGTATCAAAAACTACTTATGGCAAGCAAAGTTGTATATTCATTTGAAGCACGAAAAAAGCTAAATCAATTATTGGATATTTTTTTTCCTGACGTTGCTCACATCCATTGCATATATCACCATCTATCCCCCTCCATATTGAGCTTGCTTAAAGAAAAAGGCGTTCCTAGCATCATGACAGCCCATGATCTTAAGATTGCGTGTCCAGCCTATAAAATGCTGAATAGGAATGGGGTATGTGAAAAATGTAAAGAAGGCAACCTCCTCAATCTTATCAAAAATCGATGCATTCATAACTCCTTAGCCGTTAGCTCCTTAGTTGCTATCGAATCCACCGTCCACAAACTATTCGGTTTATACAAGAATAATCTTGATTTTATCATTACACCCAGCCATTTTTTTCGTAATAAATTCAAGCAGTGGGGTTGGAATGAAAAAAAAATAGCTTATATTCCTAACTTTATTGACTGTGATAGCTTTTTACCAAATTATAATGCTGGTAAGTATTTCCTATATTTCGGTAGACTCGCACCGGAAAAAGGTATTGATACTCTTATACGAGCTGCCGAGGAATCTGGTATCAGTCTCATAATTGCAGGAACAGGCCCTTACGAAGAACATTTGAAGTCACTTGCTGAAGACAATAACAAAATATCGTTTGTCGGTTATAAATCTGGCAATGATCTTCGCAATCTTATTCTGAATGCGCGGAGTGTAGTTTTACCATCTGAGTGGTATGAAAATGCACCGATAAGTATATTGGAATCCTATGCGTGCGGAAAACCTGTGATCGGTGCAAATATTGGAGGAATTCCGGAAATGCTACAGGATGGTGATACTGGTTTGATTTTTGAGAGTGGGAACGTCGATGACCTGTCAGACAAATTAATACAAATAGAAAGTGCTTCAGGTAAATCAATATCTTCGCTTGGAAATAATGCTAGAAATTTCGTATCTAATAATTTCACGCCTCAGAGATATTTCAACGACATGATAGAACTCTATAAATCACTAGGCATACAAACTCATTGTATCTAATCAACAATATGGTTGCACAAATAGATTCCAACTATAAAAGTTACGGACTTGGTAAAGTAGCAAGAAGGGCTTTGAGCTATGGATTATTTGAAGGCCGCCCCCATACTACAAAGGGCCAGTGGTTCAACCCGGTAATATTCTCTTTTTTACGTTTGTTAAAATCTGTTCCCGGTACCCCAAGCATAAATAAACCCATTTTCATTACTGGTCTTGGAAGATCTGGGACTACAATATTGGGTGTCATCTTATCATTGCATAGAGATGTGGGTTTTCTTAATGAACCAAAAGCTATGTGGCACCTCATAGATCCCAGGCACGATGTTAATGGTGATTATTCAGCAGATAATGGATTTTTCAAGTTGGATACCGACGATGTAACCAGTTCAGTATCAGTTACCGCTCGTAGACTTTTCGGTAGATATCTATATCTGACCAAATCAAAACGATTAGTGGACAAATATCCCGAGTTGATCTTTCGCGTCAATTACCTGTTAAAGATATTTCCGGATGCCAAAATTATTTTCATAGTGCGTAATGGCGCTGATGCTACCCATTCTATTAACTTATGGTCAAAGCGACTAGGTATAAAAAACAAAGCATGGACTGAAGATTGGTGGGGACGCAATGATATAAAGTGGAATTATCTAAGGCAACAGATTCTTTTTAAAGATAACTATTTCGATGAGATTAGTAATATTGCTACTGCCGAACTTGATCATACAAATCGTGCTGCATTAGAGTGGATAGTAACTATGCGAGAAGGTATCAAACAAAAGTCCACACATTCGGCCTCTATCTTTCAAATCAGATACGAGGACCTTTCATCCCCCAACTCTAGTGCAATAAAGAATATTCTGGATTGGTGCGAGCTTGATTTCGATAATACCGTTTTAGACTATTCCGATAAAACATTGCATTCAAACCAATCTAAAGCCCATCCTACACTTTTACCTCCAATTGATTTTTTATTTAATGAGACAATGGAATTACTTGGTTATTAGTACATTATGAATAAAACAATAAGTATTCTTGGTACACGCGGCATACCTGCCAAACATGGTGGATTCGAGACATTCGCTGAGCATCTTTCAAAATACCTAGTGAATAAAGGGTGGAATGTTTATGTTTATTGTCAACTAAATGGAAATGGAAACATTTACTACGATAAGTGGAATGACATACAACTGATTAATATCCCTGTTAAGAAAGAGGGAGCAATTGGTACTATTATATTTGATTGGAAATCCACGCTACATGCTGCAAAACGCGATTCGCTTATATTAACACTTGGTTATAATACTGCTATATTTTCTATTTGGTACCGATTCAGGAACAAAATAAACATTATAAATATGGATGGAATAGAATGGAAAAGAAAAAAATGGTCGTTACTTGAAAAATCGTGGCTCTATCTTAATGAGCGATTCGGATGTTATGCCGGCAATCATTTGATCGCAGATCATCCTGAAATAGAAAATCACTTAAGCAGGATTATTCACAGTAATAAAATCACAATGATCCCATATGGAAGTGATAAACTATCCGATTCAGACGTCGAATTAATTAAACCATTAGGCTTGGAACCTAACAACTATGCAATTGTCATTGCAAGACCAGAACCCGAGAATTCTGTTTTAGAAATTGTTTCTGCCTTCTCCAAAAAGCAGAGAAATATAAAACTTGTTGTTTTAGGTGACTATGACAACGGTAACACATTATTTTGTAATAAAGTTAAGGAAGCCGCCAGTGATGAAGTTATATTTCCCGGTGCTATATATAACAAATCAATGGTCCAAGCACTTCGGGTATTCGCATTGCTGTACATACATGGCCACCAGGTTGGAGGCACTAACCCCTCTTTAGTTGAGTCGTTGGGCGCTAAAAATCCAATACTTGCTCATGACAATAAATTCAATAGATGGGTAGCTGGTAATATAAATAGATATTTCACAGACTCGGTCGATTGTGATCATGTGCTATCTGAATTACTAAACGACTATAAACAACTAAGCTTGATGAGATTATCCAGCGAAAAAAGGCATGATGAACTATTTACGCATGATTGTGTTTTGGAAGAATATGAACATATGCTATCGCAATACATTTAGTAAGCATTAAACTGATCATATACTCCATATCCAGCTTGATAGGTAATGTCATATATTCAATAAATTCAAATCGATAATATATATTATTAGTGATGAACAGTGTAGTTGCCATTGTTATCGGATCGTTTCTTAGCTTAACAGCCTTTATAAGGCCTGATGTGGGTATTAGATGGATTTTTTTGACCGCAGTACTCGCCGTTGGAACCATAACTTATTTTCTTCCCCAATTTAATAATGTTAGCTGGGGAGTTGGTGCTTCTGGGGTATTTTTAATAATAATTTCTTTATTTCATTTTCTAAGCAAAAATCATACTTCCCTTGACAGAGTTACTGTATCTTTATTTTTTTTCGTTGTATTTTTATCAATACCAATAATTGCAAACATTAATTACCCATTACAAACCATTGCCTCTGGAAAAAATATATTACAATATTGGGGTTTTGTAACATTAGCAACACTTGGCTACTTGCATCTCAATTCCAGAAACAAAATAGTAAAGTTAGTTATCATAATTGTAATTATTCAAGCTGTCGTTTCGATCTATCAAGCAATGTTCATCGTTGATTGGGGCAATAGACTATATGGCGGTGACTCCGTAGTTGGCACATTTGGAGGCACACCTGAAGGTGGAGGCTCAAGCGGTGCACAGACCATATTTTTAACCGTCGTTATTACTATCGCACTTACAGCCTACATCAGTAATCAATTAAAGATTTCACTTCTTATTCCTTTACTGATAGTCAGTCTTATACCTGTATCACTGAATGAAACAAAAGTATTCTTCGTTCTACTACCCATAGCTCTTATATATCTATTTATAACTGGTTTCAAACGCTTTCCTTCGCGTACACTTCAAGTCACAGCAATAGGTTTTGGTTTGGTAGTTATAATATTTGCTATATATTTTGTTTACCTTCAACAAATGTCGGCGCGTGACCATTCAAAAACAGTTTCTGAATATACAGACCGTATGCAAAAGAGTAACATGGGTTTTTATATTGGCGAGGGCCGTGAAGCCAGTAATAGCAGACTTGGTTCCATACTATTTTGGTGGGGCGAACAAGTTGAAAATGGCCACACATTAGAATTGCTGGTTGGTCATGGTTTAGGCGCATCAAAATCCGGTGGCCTCATCCAAGGTAGACTCTCCGAAGCAGGTAGCGCTTATTATGGTTTAATGCTGGATAAAACAGGATTATCTTATCTTCTCTGGGATATTGGAATAGTCGGAACTGTTCTTTTCTTTCTTATATTTGTATCTGCCTGGTCACTTGCCAGAAAAACCAGATTACGTTCCTATACTTCTACTTATGACAAATCCCTGTTATGGGGCATTGAATGTGGAATTATTATCCTGGCCTTGAGTAATATATATGATAAATATTTTTTTACAAACCCGGCTCTAAACGCTTTTACTTTACTCATTTTTTCATTCGTTGTAGGCATAATTAAATCCAGTCAGTCCGTAAATACCACAATCATGAATAACACATACAAATAGATTTTTTGGAAATATTTTGTTATCCGCATATCAGCAAATAATACTGATTATATGCTATGTATATTTTTTTATGAGTTTTCTATAAACGGCGAAGGAACTAGCGGTTAAGCCACACCTTTTAGCCGTTTTTAATAATCTTATCATTTTATTTTTTTCATATTTAAAGTTTTTTAACAGAATCGATGCCATTGTATAGTTTCCCCAAAATTTACCATAGACATCCATATTCTTCTTTACGAACAATAATCTATTTTCCAATGAATCTTGATCATCCTTGTTTTCTGTAGTTATTCTTCCATGACTTCCGAGATTTACAAAATATTGTGGTTTGCTTAGATATGCAATGTTTCCTTTTTGCAATATCTTAAAAACAAAATCTAAATCTTCTCCAACACGCAAGTTTTCATCATATCTGATATTTTGTATAACATTTGACTTAACCACTAATCCACTGTTTATCGCAAAGTCTCTTTCATATTTGAATTCTTTATATCCCAACTCCTTACAGCCCTTCACTACTGTAGATCCATATTGTGTAAAAAATCCACATAAAGAAGCTGCATAATTATTTATTGCCCCAATTTGCTTTTCTAGTTTTGTTTCTAACCAGACATCGTCATCATCAAGAAATGCAATAAAATCACCTTTTGCTAAATCGATGCCTGTATTCCTCGTTGCTGATGGCCCTTTGCACACGTTGTGTCTTCGGTATGTCACACGATCATCTTTTATTGATTGGATAATTCCATGAACATTTAATTTGATATCAGAACAATCATCAACAACTATAACTTCTAAATTGTTTATTGTTTGCGCAAGAGCACTTGCGACAGCTCTTCTTGCCAACAAAGGTCTATTATGTGTAGGGATAATGACACTCACACTATATTCTTTGACAGAATTCATCTTTTTGCTGCCCTAACTCGATATAAAGAGTGTTTTTTCAAATATAACAAATCCATAATTATATATATATCCATGTTATAAACTCTCGTCACAAACAGTTTTTAATTCATTTAAGTAGGAGTACGTTATCAATGAGGAATACTAAATTATCCCGAATAGCTCTACTTAGATTTACCGATCACAGCCTGTAACTGTATCCAAGCACGGCGCGGATTTGACATCAAGACACCAAATATATGAATCGGATATATTAACATCTGTTTGATAAGTGAAAGTGATAGAGGTTTGGCATTTTCACTTTTTGTGTAGGCAAAAGCTTGCATTTCATGATCAGCCAACCATTCACAAATATAGATTTCACCTTTATTGAGATAAGACTTCCAACGGTTTAGCGATGACTTACTGACTCCGTTTGGCGCATCTGAATTAATTTCATGCGATGAACCTACATGTGGTATGTTGATCATACTTGCTTCGAAAGAGATATTAAGTATTTTACATAACTTCCTTATTTCAACTTCCGGATCTGAAAGAATATCCTCGAATTTCAACAAATGAAAACGTTCATGCGCCTCTAACTCACATGCAAACCTTGTCGCTTTTGACCATAAAGTTGTCATGGTATAGGGGTGGTAATTAAACCAGACTCTGATTATCTCAGTGTAAGGAATATTGTCCCCTCCCAATATTTTTCGTTTCCAGCGTTTTTTTTGTGAGGCGAGGACATCGCGCGGGTCGCGTACTATATGCACAATATGTAAATGAGGATAATACTTAAGAAGTTGTCTAGCATAGAAGATATTACGCGGCGTTTGCTCACAGGGAATATGTTTATCCTGAACAACTGCCAAGTGTGTCATTATCTGCTCTAAAACTTGGCCTACTTCCAGATCAGCGTCATCGAGCTCTCGATAGATGGTTTTGGCCTCTTCACAATCCTCCTTGTCCATACTACCCCAGATATCTCTCTTACTTCTGGCAATGATTTGTTGGCCAAGGTGGATCGCTTCAGACTTAGCTATCGATTCTTGGAGTTTATTTGGATCTACAAGATCCCCAAAGCAATGTAGTTCCTTGAAACAAGCTATCATGCTGTGATTACCTAGCATGCGACTTAACATCGTGGTGCCAGAACGAGATGCGCCAGTCACAAACACCATTGTTTTATCATTTTTTTGTCTATCTATATCCATAGTTTAGCTAATCAGTTATAGACCAGCACTCAATAATTGTTTAAAACTGGTAATAATTGTGTATTTTATAAGTGATAAATCGTTAAAGTATTTATAACAGAATACCTGATTCCCTATAGCGATTTGAAGTAGCTGTACTCTGTTTTAACTATTTCATCACTACCTAGCGCGTCTTTTAAGCATAATATATCTTACTTAAGTTAGAATCTTAGCCATGATCATAATTCGATATTCTTACTAGTTGACAATAATTATTATTTGTTTGTGAATATCTCTAATCATGCCCTGTAATCCAATACGCGTTGGGGTATCCGAGATCACCTGAGACGCCATGGTTCACATGATGGTAAGGTAACAATCCATCCTGTTCAAACGTAAAACCCACCTCAACATCAGGAGCAACTGTGAAATTTATCCCATCCCAACCATTTGCTACAGCTCCTGATACTGATAAAGACTTATCAGTAAGCAAAAATTGATCTCCCGCCTCATGACTAATAGCAGTCACGGATAGCCATGATTCCATAGCCAATGCTTGGAACCTCGATTTATGATTTATCAGATCCCGGTTACCGTCACCGCTCCATCGCGCTTCGATGCTGGTTTCATCGGTATTCTTGCCGATAAAAAGGCCCAGTTCATTACCACGATTCACCGACGGTCGATCAGA
>JBEVVR010000053.1:0-64605 GCA_040507035.1 Candidatus Thiodiazotropha sp. | reverse complement strand
AATGCTTCTGAGTTAGCCGGCAAATGGAAAGTGACGGCGTCCTCACCACCCCTTACCTTCGATATAAATACGAAACCATTATCCTTAATACTAAGTCTATCATCTGATTCAAGTTTCACAGACATGACTGATAAGGGAGGGGCATTGGCAATGAGGTTGATTCTATATTCATGGCTGGGCCCATTCGGCGCACTGACTCTCAGATGATAGATATTCTCATCGGGCTCTCTCCACAGAAAGGCGCCATCACTTAATGCTGCTGTGTAGTTCGGTCTCCCAACAACGGAGGTATCTACGTCTTCAATAACCTTTAGCAACTGGTCTGCTGGTATATCTGAAATGCCTTGAATCACTCCATTTGGCCAATATATTGTAATTTGATCAATGCGCTCATTTTGCCCAAGGCCGAAATGGATTCGTTGGTGGTTTTGTGAGTACATGTGCATACCACCACTGAGCATGCGTAACTGAGAAATACCACCTGCTGTGGCAATGATCTTAGCACCAATTGCATCGCGATTTGAGATCACACCTTCAAGATCGACTTCTAACCAATGGTTTCCGTTGTTTGTACAGATATTGCGGAATAGTTGATGTGGCCCATTATAGAATGGTGGTGACCAGTTACCGTTTGCCACAAACAGATCTAAACAGCCATCCTGATCATAATCGGCACTGACGACCGAATCCCCGATACCGTATCTGCTACCAACAGCGCCCCCACTATCGGCAACCTTTGTAAAAACCCCTTGACCTATATTCTCATATAGCTGATTTGGTAGATTAGTAACTACATTGAAACAGACCAGATAAATATCGATGTCCATATCATTATCAAAATCTCCAGCGGTGACGGACTCACAGTGATCCGCATCATTCAAGCCTGCGTATGTGGTGTTGTCAGTAAAAGTAAATCCATTATTCAGATACATAGAGGGTGCAATTCCAATACCCAAATCAGGTTGATCGAAGCCTACCAGATTTAGATCAGAGACACCATTTTCCCCAATGATCCTAGCATTTGTTTTCCATATTGCTGAACTAGAATTGGAGACGGCTATTGTCCAAGTTTCTATAGCAGGATCGTAGTCAATAAATATAGCATTGTCGATATTCTCAGGTCGTGTTGCACGCCCTGTGACACTGGGATCATGTGGTGATAACGTAAACGTAAACTCTACCCAATAGGGGTTTTCATCCTCCGGGTGACGACCATCTTTTCCAATGAAAACATCAGTCGGCATAACATTTGGGTAATCCTTGAACAGAACAATTTGAATATTACCATCCGATTTGAAAGTGATAGCGTGTTCAGTCCCTTCTGCTACAAAACGAGCGTTAATCTGCTGCGAATCTACTTGTGTTGCCGAGGTACTATTCATCAATCTCCCTGTGCGAGCAATTTTTGTCACCAGCAAATCTAGCTCTCCATTTCCGTCAAAGTCCTCGACAGCAAGGTCTCGAGCAGATTCTATATGAGGCAGAACGTCGTCAATACGTTGAAATGGAATTACACTCGTGTCATAGACATAGTCAGGGAATATTTGATTCTCATCCATACAGAGTAAATATGGGTTTCCGTTGTTTGACAGATCAGCCAACGTAAAGAATTTGCAACCGTTGCTATTCAGTTGAACAGTTGATGTGACATCTTTATAACGCTCATGGTCTTGTTGTAGGGCTGTGGTAGAGCAATAACCTGAATCCACTGCTCCTACGAACACGTCAAGCATACCATCGTAATTGAAGTCGATAAACTGTGGAGTACGGGAACGAAGTAACCCCAATGATAAACCATACTGCTCTGCTCTTTCAGCGAGTCCACCGTCAGTACTTATAAACAGATTATTGAGCCAGTTAAGAGCGGGAGTTAAATTTTGCTCACAATATTCTTGGCTTGAACCACCACCGCTGACTTCAAAAATGTCCTGATCACCGTCATTGTCGATATCTGCCCACATCGATCCATGAGTATCTGCATCTGTATTGATTGGCTCAAGAAAGATAGATTCTGCGACATCTGTAAATGTACCGTCACGATTGTTGCGGTAAAGTGACGGATATAGCTGATGGTTTGACAACCACAAGTCTGGGAAGCCATCTCCATTGTAATCTCCCCAAGAAGCCCCCCAAGTCTGGCCAAGATAGTCGATACCAGTTATGTCAGTCACCTCTTCGAATCTGATTTCTGCATACACTCTATTTAAAGGGGCCTGCAGTGACAAAAATGATATTGCTATAATCCAAAAATAAAACAGTGACAAAGTGAGTTTTGTCACTTCTCCCGTCACAGTCCGTATTGTAATTAGAGATGGAAGTCTAATACTCATCGACGCATCCTCCGACATGATTCATGAAGGAAATCTACTGAGAAATTAGTCAAGTATTGTGCAGGTCGCTATATTGATCACACCGCAGTGATCTCGTTAGCAATTACGAATAAATGCGGTACCTATTGTTGGTAAATATCATTATTGTTATTAGTTCACTTAAGCAAGATGTAATGCTTATAGGCAATGATATTCTTTAAATCCCTGTTGCCGCTGATGTGACAGTTTATTTAAATTATTATGTATTACCAATGTGCGCATATTATATAAAATAAGCGTGTACAGCGACAATCAAAAGAGTAAATGCACACAGTTGATCAATTAAATTAGATCTATATATTATTAACACTGTTTTCTAATTACTACTCTTTGTTTTTACTTATTCTTTGTTCAATATTGTGTCATAAATCATATAGGGTATTGAATGATATGTTTATCTTTATTTTAAACAGTGTGTTTTATAATCTACCACTCTATGCTAGCTTCTTTACGTTATTGTTGAGTCACCGTTTTATCAACTTTTGATTTATATAACTAATAACAGATGATACCGCCTAGATCGTTATGTTAACCTACCCACTTTCTATTTCTATATTAGTGATGTGTTTTGCCACATAACACACATCATTATATATTGAGCCACGTACAATATTGAAATGTTATCTAAACATATGTTGATTAAGTTACTAATCTTAACACTTGTATGGTTGTTACTGTCCGCTAACACCGTCTTCGCACAGAACCACTTAAACGTTTGTATAAAAAATATAAATATCAAACATTCCAATGAATATAGAGTATATGTGAAGGATCATACAATAAGTAATATCAGTCCATCTTTTTTTGGTTTCAATATTAACTGGTTTGGTTTTCAAAGAAGTTATTGGGATGAGCAGCAAAACAAAGTTGTAGAAAGCATAACCAGGTCTCTTAAAAATGATTTTAGCGGCGCGATCTATCGTTATCCTGGTGGTTCTGTTGCTAATCGTTTCAACTGGGAATCCAGCATTGGTCCAGTTGAAGAAAGATCAAGTCAGAAGCCAGTCAGTTGGCACAAGCCTGTAATTTCAAAATTCGGATATGAAGAGTTTATAGATTTTGTCAACTCGGTACATGGCAAGCCTTGGATAGTAAATAATCTTTATGGCGATTACGATAAAGAAAAAAAGATAGGGATACTATCAAAAAATGCAGAAAACTTTGTTGAATATACACTTTCTAGAAAACAACTTATAGAGCGATGGGAATTAGGCAATGAACTAGACAGAGGTAAGTACCGATGGCCAGCTGAGAAATATACTACACGCGCGAAGAAGGTAGGCGAAACAATTAAATCAAAAGACCCTAATGCTGTATTAGTCAGTATGCTTAGAGACTACAATGTCGAAGGTCGAGGTTCTGGAAACGAATACAACAAAATTCTTGCCACAAATATGGCTGGCTTTGTTAACGAATTTGCTTTGCATCAGTATTATGACGGGCCTCCCGGCGGACCTTCTATACCTAATCGGCTTACACACATATGCTCTAGTATCGCTGAGATTAAAAATGAAATAAAAGATGATATTTCTATTTGGATAACAGAACATGGTAGATGGCCACATACTACTAAGCCGATTAATTGGAAAATAGAGTGGTTGCAAACTTGTAATCTAGAGAGTGCTATTAGTGTGGCTGATTATATGATAGCCAATAGTAAATTACCTGAGGTAAAGGGTGCATTCATTCATGCCTTATCTAAACACAATGGACCATGGACTTTATTTCATAAAGTTAACGGAAGTATACGACCTAGTCTTGTTTACAGCTCACTTCGGCTTTTAAGAAACAACATGCTTCCAGATGTACTCGATATAGCCATACAATCAAAAAACGTTTCCAATTATTTCGGTAATTATGATTTAAGAGCTTCTGTACAAACAAACCCTAAGCAAACAGAGTATAAGATTTGGGTGGTAAACAGGGCAAAAGATGAAGCACTGACAACCTTAATAATACCTAAATTATCATCTCAGATTAGAAATGGCGTTATGTTGTCTCTTTTCGACGATGATTTGAATAAGAATAATCTGCACACAACTGAAGAACTTTTACCCATTAACAGCAATAAGCAACTAGTCTTTAATAATAATGGAGAAACAATAATAAAAATACCGGGACAATCTATATCTGTCTTATCGATTCACTGATAACTTTATACTTTAAATACATACTATCAGCATGATTCACTTTGTGGTAATGGTTATAATCAGTCACATATATATTATTTATAGTAATGCAATTGTATTGATTGAATAATAGATACTATCAAAGTAAATACTTTGAGACTTAAACTAATCCTATTTCTTGTTTCACCTCATTAAACATCTGTTCGCTTTTTTTCTTTATCTTTTCATTTTGCAGTGAAAGGTGCTCAATCAATTTATTTCTTTCTGTTACATCAAACACTACTTTAAGTTTATTGTTAATTATGTCATCGGAAGCGTCTGTTTCTATCAAGCCCTCCACAAAATTGAAATCAGCAAATAAATAGTGGTACTTGTGGTTCCAGCTTGTCCCTATTACAGGTACTGAACTATATAATGCACTTGCAATGCTATGAAAACGAGAACCGATAAGAGCTTTAGATTTAGAAATTATGCCTTTGATATAGTAGGGGTTTTGTTCATTAACTATTTCTATTCTTTCTGTTAGGCGTTGATTTATGCTTATGGCTAGATTTTCATCCTGGGTTCCACCATGAATTAAAAAGTATGGCTGCAATCCATTTAGTTGAATTAGTTTAATGATCTTCGTAAGGAATTCCATATAGTTGTCGGAGTTGTCTACCTTATCTATCATTCTCTGGTTTGGAACGATACAAACTTGGTGTTTACTATTATCATAATAGGGTGGTACTTCTCCTTTAAGTAAAATTGTGAAATCCGGAAACATCCTGATTACTCTCTGGTCATCTTTTATTCCTAACAGTGTCTGGTAAGATAATAAATCACGGGCATATATTATATCTGCATTGTCAATTATTCTGCGCATGTGTTTTTGGATATATTTACTCTCTAACGGACCAAATGCTTGTGGAAGAAGAATTATTTTTTTATCCATTTTTTTCCATCTAACGCAATCATTAGCCATTCTTTTTGTTTTGTATTCATTCCACTTGCTGCTATAAGCAAATCCTGATGCATCCAAGACAACATCAACATCTTTGTCAATAACGAGCCCAAATATGTTTCTGATTTGTTTAGGTAACAATTTTCCAAATTTTCCAAAATCAAAGCGCTTATAGATGTAAGACAGTTTTGGATAGATACCCAATACAGAATATGATGAGTACTCACAGGTTTCAGATAGTGGTGTAGTAGTAAATTTTACAGTATTATGTTTGAGCTCTTGGATAATTGTTAAGAGCATCATTTCTGCCCCTTTGTTGATAAATCCGGTTCCTTTTATTTCTATTATCATTTGTACTATTCTCTATTTATTTACATTACATTTTTTTAATAATTTTAAGTAGTAATTAGCTATTTTTCTTTTTACCCCATCCTTGTAATAGAACTTTTTTGCGTCTTCTATTAACTCACTTTTCGTTTCATATCTGTCTAAATTGAGAGCATGGACAAGACGTGCCTTATGATTTTCAATCTTGGCTAATTTTGGTTTAAACGAATAATTTGGACTGGTATGACCCATTGCTTCCCATGCTAGTGTATACGCCGACCAGTCGTATCTTTTTTTCTCAATTGATTGCCCAATTATTGCTCTATCAACATTAGCATCTCTTAATTTCAATGCATTATCAGTTTCTGCATTATTAATAATCTCTTTGCCTTTATTTGTTCTAACAAACAGTAGGGTTTCTCCATTATTTTGATTATCTGTATTCATTCCATGAGGATCTCCGCACACTATATCTGATAAGACATTCATTTTGTCAAAACAGAGCCTACAACGAGCTGGTGTAAAGTAATCTTTCATTCTTAAACGTACTTTTTTATCAAGTTTGATTCTATGATTGTCAGTTGTTATTACGAGCGGATATCCCGGATATGATGCTTTTCCTTTATCTCTGAAAATTAGGTGTTTAACACTTTTTTTGGTAGCCATTGTCGATATGAAGTCTATTGAAGTAGTTGTTAATACTCGATCACATATTAGTCCTATTTTTATAATCTCTTTTTTTCGAATTTTTTTAAATACTTCGCAGTAGTTTTGTAAACTTTGCATATGACAAGCTAACCCAACAATTGCTATAGGGCCCTTAACATTATTTAGCTTATGTAATATATTCAACAAAGGTATAGGTGTGTATTTTGACTTCTGTGATCTGGCAAGATCTTTTGAATTATATGCCAGTATGACATCTCCTCGAGGTGGTACTTTCTCTTGCATTATTGAAACCACAGCAACCTCAATTGCCCTGGTATCCAGGAGATAACTCAGTAACCCGGTAACAACGCCTCCACTTTGACTATTTTCGTAAATTTCCTTTTTCGTACTAACACCGACTTTGCACATTTTAATATTGCCAATGAAGGGGTCATCCGTCAATTTATTAACGGCTGTATTTCCTAAATGATCTCCAGAACATACATCGAGACATAAACCACATCTAGTACAAGAATCATAATCAATTATCGGAAAGTAGTAGCCTCCAATACTTTCTGTAAAGCTAATAGAACCGTGTCCACATGATGCATAGCATGCTCCGCAACTGTGACATAAATACGAATTGACAATAGGTGTAATGTCAGGACGTATTTTTTTCATTTCTTGAAATATAGTGCAGGATATCTAATTGGAGAAACTATAGCTCTTGTCATCATCCAAAAAATCGGTCGAGATCGCCTGTAGAATAGTAATGAAATGTAAGATGCCACGGCGTACGAAATGAGTGTTGCAAAAGCCGCACCCTTCCCACTATATAAAGGAATCAACAACAAATTCAGCAGGATATTCATAAAGGCGCCCATTCCTTGAGTAATTAATGAAAAAACCAAAGCATTTTCAATTATGATCCACCTACTTAGGGCACTTCTCATAAAAATAAATAATCCTGCCCATATATGTATTACAAGAATAGCAGCAGACTGCGTATATTCCGAACCATAAAGCAAAAGAATCAGAGGTTGAGCAAACATACTAATAATAATTGCAACAATACATGCGAGCGCAAAGAGAAAGTCAAATAGTTGTTGGAATCTTTTAAGGTACTGCTTTTCATTCTTTTCTCTAAGTTGAATCAGTTTTGGAAAAAGTGATGTTACAATCGCAGTAGGTATGAAGTACCAAGCTTCCGATAAATTTGCTGCAATTGCATAAATACCAACAGATTCATTATCCACCAACCATCTGAGCATAACTTGATCGACTTTTAAGTATATAACCGCGAATATGGACCCTAGAAACACCATCCATCCTTGACTAAGAAGATCTTTTCCCCTTGATATTGAGACTATCCATGAAAAAATGGGTGCGTTACCGAGCTTATGGAAAAATATCAGGTATAGTGTCGCTGATATAAATGCCAATAGCACATTCGTAAGAGCAAAATAAATCAAACCGGCGCTTGCCAATACTAGTATTACTTTTATTATTGATGCTATGGTAATTGCGGTTATTTTAGAAAAAAATATATATTTACCCTGTATTTTTGCTGAAAACCAATAGTTGAATATCTCAAAAGGTTGAAAAATTATTGTTAATGATACAATTAGTAAGACCCAGAATTCCTTGCTGCCTCCTACTTCAGTTGAAAAAGTAAATAGTAGTAATATACAAAATCCTATCAATATACCAGCATATTTAAGCGCAAATACTGTACCCAGTGTTTCATTACTTTTTTCAGGATATTTAACTATATCTTTTATAACTAAGCCACTAAGTCCTAGATGTCCTGCAATTGCGAAGATTGTTGTAAAAGAAATAGCGTATGACAATATTCCGTATCTTTCTGGCCCTAAATACCTTGAGACAACAATGGATACAGCAAAGGCCAAACTCATTGTGAGAGTTCTTTCACCAAGAATCCATAGTGTATTAGCACCTAAGTGGCGGATACTAGGGCGTTTAAAAAATGATTTTATTTGATTTGTCACTAGTTATAAAAGTGCTACTGATGATATGGTATATATGTTAAACATAACTCGTTTCGTTAATGAATAACTTGTGCCGATCCACTTTATCCTACATAAATAACATCTACTAAATAATGAGTGGACTGATAACTGCTCTTACTTTTGTTTAATCTAATTGTCCACCTATACTTAGTGATTTTGCACCACGTTGTGTTTGATAGTTATTACTCTTTAGTTTTTTTAAGTAGTACTTCAATATTAGAACACTTTTCATACCAAAATATTTCGAAAGTATCGACATGTGTTGTTTTCTGCAGAGTTCATGATAAGAAAATCCAAAGTACTTTATTTTGTTTTCAGCTTGGGTAATCAATTTAGGATAATTTGGATAATAATGATTGATGAAATCATAATAACAGTGCGCTAAGGCATACTTAGTATCTTTATTTAAATATTGCTTGATACTATGTTCATATAAGAGGTAAGAATATAAGGTACTTTCTGCGGATTTCTCTGTTATATTTCTCGATAATGAATCATGTCTAACTCTATAATAAACAACAGCATTATCGTTATATACAATACTTTTGCTGTTTAGCACAACACGACAAAAAAACTCTCCATCTTGGTTTTTTGTCAACTCCTCATTCCATGGACCAGCCTTTACTATCAATTCATAATGAACCATCCATATTGATGTTTGACCCATTTCTCCTGTCCGCCATGAGGAAATGAGCCAATCTCTCGCCACTTCATAATTTTTATATATATTTGTGTGTGTGTTGACCGCGCTGTTAATACTGTCCTTAAAACGCATGAATCTGCCACAGTAGAGATTATCTTTTCCATGAGATATTGCGTCATTAATTTGGAGTGATATTTTATTCTTTTGCAAAATGTCATCTGAATCCAAGAAAATAATATATTCACCAGAAGATTTCTTGAAGGCTAGATTTCGTGCTTTAGGTGCACCGGCATTTGCTTGCTTATGAAGAAAAACATTTGAGTATTTTAAAGCGTACTGCTCTACGATTTTGTAACTGTTATCAGTTGATCCGTCATCTACAATTATTATTTCGACATTCTCATATGTTTGATTGATACATGACTCAATAGTATCTGATATATAACTCTCCGCATTGTATAAAGGAATCAATACAGACACCTTCATTTTATCCCTATTCATGTTGATCGCCAGACTACTTATAATAGTTATCTTTCAGAATAACTTCATATATAATTGAAATTTATAATATCGTAACCATTACGAGATACAAAACATGTTCATAGTTAATCACTGTTCTGGTTTCGAACCTTTTTTCTGAATCTACATTTGATTATATTCAAATACCCATCATAAACGGCATACTTACCATACCTCAGTAACTATAGAGTGATACTTCCTCACTCGATTTATTAATAACAGTACCTATAAACTTATCTTGATCCAACAACTGGTGTGCTCTAACGATTTCTTCTTTCTTATTCTTTTTATCCTCTACTACCAACATAAACGAATCGACATAAGGTAAAAATGCCAAAGCATCGTCACAAGGTAATACGGGTGGGAGGTCAAAAATGACGATTCTGCTTTTATAGTAATTCTTTAATTCATGAACAAGATCTTGTATCTTTGGCGATGACAACATCTCTGATGAATTGGTATAGGGTTTGTTGCCAGGAAGTACAACCAATCTTTCGATATTCGGGTTAAAAAGTATCTCTGATATTGTCTTGTTACCGTCTAGATAATCACTTAGACCAGGCAATGTTTGTGTCGTTAAATACTTTCCGATATTAGGGTTGCGTAAATCGAAATCCACAAGAAGTACTGTTTGATTAACATCTTTTGAAAGACTTATTGAAAGATTGATTGCGTTTATTGTCTTACCATTACCACTGGTTGGACTAGTTATTGCAAGCGAGCTACACTTATTTTCTCTCATATATTGTAGTATACGAGTGCGTAGTACTTTGTATGCATCCGTGACAGGATCGTTATCTTCTCCCGTAATTATACAATTCTTACGTAAATGATCGATTTGCAATTCTAGCTTGGATGTTTCTGTATATGTTATATCGGGTACTCTATTTCTTGGTGTGATACTAAATGTATTTCTTTGACTAGGAATATTTGAACGACTATTGCTTCTACTAATACTCGCCTTTTCTAGTGCTTTTTTTATCTTTTCCATATTGTCTACTTGCTATTTTATATTGGTGTAATAACTCTATTCTCTTTCCCTAATTCGTTTCACTCTCAAATACAGTTTACTTTTAAATTTGAAGGCCTATTTTTCTCATTATGACTGGCCAAAGCACATCAAACGGCATGATAAAACTATGTATCAATGTAATGCCTACCACTATTACTGCAACAATCACTGCACTTATTAATAAGATTTTGTGAGTTTTTATAAATGCTCTGTCTTGACTCTTTATTAGAGGAATAATTGCTAATGGTTGAGCACTGGTGATAATTTCAACGTCTTTTGACCCATGAATAGTATCATCTATGCTCTCCTTCAAGGCTACATTACCAACACCGCCAAACAAGCCAAATACAAAACCTATGAAGGTGATGACTAGTCTGTTCGGTTTGTCCGGTTTTTCAGGGAGTTGGGGTGGTTCTATTAGTGAGAACCTTTCACCTTTACGTTCACTCTCTAGTGATTTTGCTATATCTGCTTCTAGTTGCTTAGACTTGACTTCCTGATATTTAGCCTTTGCATTTTCGTAATCACGAGTCAAATTACGGTACTCACGCTCAACCTGAGGACTCTGTATCAATCGATTCTCATAGTCACGAATCTTATTAGTTATCTCCGCCTTCATATCCCTGAGGGAAACCAACTCCACTTCAGCAGCATTGAGTTGTGTCTCTAATTGTAAATATGCAGGATTATCAGACTGCGATATCCGTTTTTGATTGCTTGAATTTTCATCAAACTCTTTTTTTAGCACCTCAATCTCATCTCTGATTTTAATAAGTGTTGGGTGTTGATCTGTATATCGTGTCTCTAATTGAAGATACTCCGACTGCAGTATCCGTATCCTATCCTCCGTACCCATAACTCTACTCCCACTGGAGTTATAGATATCTGTTATGGGATTTATTTGAGCCAGTTCTGATTCCAAGTAAATCTTCCGCTCTTCCAGATTATTAATCTGTTGTGTAATCTCTGAGAGCTCACGCTCATTTCGCTCCATGAGTCTTATATTGATCTCTTGAAGTTCCGGTAAATTATTTACATGTTTCTCTTTGAAAGTAGCGAGTGATGACTCTAGTTCCAATAGATCTTTTTTGAGTTTGTTTGCTTCCGAACTTAGGAAGCTAGATGTTTCCAGAGCTGACTGCGTACGCTGCCTTAGATTTTCATTACGATAGAGAGAAACAAGTTCATTGGTTACTTTCTGTGCAATACGCGGATCTTTATCACTAAATGAGAGCTTAAAGGCAATCGTCGCTTTTGTTGGTCGGCCGCTACGTGGATCAACGACATCCGCACTTATTATCTCCAACTCTATATTTTTACGGAGCTTTTCCGATAAGATGGTCATACTGACTGTATCGCGCTTGTTTTCATAAAGCCCATAACCGTCAATGATTTTACTCAAATTTTCCGTTGTCATGACACGTTGACTGATAACCTGGATACGCTCAGCAGCGTAGGATGTCACTGTTGAGCGGACAAGTTCATTCGGAACTTCCTGTTGCTCGATAAGGATGGTCGCCTCTGAACGATAGACTGATGGCAGAGCAACAGCAAAGCCTGCACATATGACAAATATAATCAAGGCTGGGATGATCAGCTGCTTCTTACGGCGTTTGAGGATAGCCAGATAGTCGTTGATTCCTAGAGGTTTTACGTCTTCCATAATGTCCATTAACAGAGGCCTCAGCTAACGAATCACAAATAATATCAGGAAGTACTGTGAAGTGAAATTTTAAAAATAGTTTTTGCCATCCAGTTATCTTTACTATTCAACCGATTGGCAATTTGCTAGAACTACCCAAACGTGGCGTCTCAAGTCAGACGTTTTCAGTACTCTTAATCTAACTCCAGCAGTAAGAATAGAGTCAGTATTGACACCTTGATAGCACAACAAAATAACCACCTTCATACCCTATTGCGTAGCTTTAGATAGTTCAGTTCACGCACGAAATCATGCTGTAATAAGCTCTATTTGTCTACTCTATACATATATCAGGAATCAAGTTACCGAGTGGTTTGCATCGTAATTAATCACCGCTCAATTTCGCTCATTTGTTGCGGGAAAGTTTGTTCCTTTACCCCTATTATTGACCTCATTTTTTCTTTCTAAAATGCCAACCAGTTATCACTTTTTAATGGCATTAGCATTTCAATCAGCATATCGGTTATCGTCCTGACTATTGTTCCCGCTTGGTAGACCGCATAACAAAACCAACCAGTTATTTTGTATTTGACAATGAATCTATTCTTTCACTTTTACTGATGTAGATAGCTCCTTCCTTTAAGCAATAACTTATCGCATAATTTAATAACTGATATAGGACTTCATGGACATAGGGGCTAAGGAATTGCTCGGAATAAGCTACACGGATCGATCTCTTCTACAACGAAGAAACAACCTCACTTCAAAACTTCAGGCATTTCTCGACGGAGTTTCTGTTATCTTATTGATTCTTGTCCTACCCTTCATCTTTAATGTAACTCTTACGATACATTATGTGGTACTGACGCTTGCTTTGATGGGCAGTATGGCGGTCATTTACGACCGTATGAATATCTATCGTCACCACGGCACCATGACAAAGAAGGCGTTCAAGCTCTTCAAGGCATGGAGCAGTGCTTTCGCTTTTTTGTTACTACTAGCCTTTTTAACCAAAAACACTGAAGTCTACTCAAGGACTGTTATTCTACTCCTCTACGTTTTCGGTTACTTCATCCAGTTGTTTTTGCACTTTGGATTGAGAATGATCCAGTATCGAATCGCTACCCACGAGGTGAACACTAAAGCGTTGATCATCGGCACAGGCCAGCTTGCCAATCACATTTATGAGCGTATAAATTCAAACCCGTGGATGGCTGAGGAGGTGGTTGGGGTCGTAACTGTGTCTGATTCCATACAATCTGATCAATCACAATCGGATAACCGCGTCCCTATCTTGGGGAATTTAAACAATGTTCAAGAGTTGGTCCGTGTTCAGGGTATACAGACCATCTATATCGCAGTCTCTTTGGACAGCTCACCGATCATACAAAACATCTATTTCGACCTGTTAAACCTCAATGTCAATATCCATTGGGCACCTAATATCTTCGCTCTTGATTTGATAAATCACAGTGTTAAAGAACTAGCAGGAATCCCAATATTAACGCTATCTGAAACTCCACTTATTGGATCTCACTTATTAATAAAATCAGTAGAAGATCGAGTATTAGCAACATTAATATTGATACTAGCCAGTCCGATCATGCTGCTGACAGCAATACTAATAAAAATTGAATCGCCAGGCCCGGTGCTCTTCCGACAGGAAAGAACCGGGTGGGATGGTAAGAATTTCAAAATTTGGAAATTCCGAAGTATGAAACTACATAAAGAAATAAACGGCGTTATAAAACAAGCTTCACGAGAAGATCCAAGAATAACACGTGTAGGTAGGGTTATACGTCGTACAAGTATCGACGAACTACCTCAACTGTTTAATGTATTAGCAGGTCAGATGTCACTTGTCGGTCCCAGGCCCCATGCTCTCCAACACAATCAAGAATACTCGAAATATATTAAAGCATACCTGGCTCGGCACCGGATCAAACCGGGTATCACTGGACTGGCACAAATTCGAGGCTACCGTGGAGAGACCAAAGAACTTGAACAGATGCAAAAAAGGGTCAAATACGACCTTGAGTACATCAACAACTGGTCTTTATGGATGGATCTGACCATCCTGCTTCGAACTCTTTTAACTCTTAAAAGCGAAAATGCTTACTAGGATCTATTTAACTAAACCTGTTGATAACATACTAGGCTGTAACATTGATATTAGGAGCTCACAACATGGATGACAATATCTTCTGGCACCAATCGACTGTAAACCGTGATCGACGTGAAAAGATGAATATGCACAGGTCAAAACTACTCTGGTTTACCGGGCTCTCCGGTTCCGGCAAGTCTACCCTGGCGCATGCTCTTGAGGAACGACTTCACCAGCGCGGTTGCAGGACCTATGTCTTCGATGGTGACAACGTAAGACATGGCCTCTGCCGAGATCTCGGTTTCGGTATCGAGGATCGTACCGAGAATATACGCCGTATCGGTGAGATGTCGAAACTGTTCGTGGATGCCGGCATCATTGCACTTACCGCCTTTATATCCCCCATCCGCAAAGACAGGGAGAAGGTGCGTGAACTATTTCAAGGGGGAGATTTCATCGAAGTTTACGTCAAGGCGTCTATTGAAGCCTGCGAAGCGCGTGATGTAAAAGGACTCTACAAAAAAGCGAGAGCGGGAGAGATTCCTAATTTCACCGGTATATCCTCACCCTACGAGACGCCTGAAGAGCCTGAGATCGTTATCGATACAGAGAACAGGAAGATCGATGAATGCATAGACGATCTCCTTGAGTCGCTGGAATCCCTGGACGTGATACCTACTGTTGTTGTTTAGTTTAGGAGATCATCTCATATTCTGGCACGACTAGGATAGATTAGTGGGGTGCGATATGCGCACCCTATTCCTTACCTTTACGTAATATGATCTCTACTCGTCTGTTTCCAAATCTTTTCTCAAACTCCTCATACTCTTCATCCGTCGTTTTGGGTACAGGACCTCTTCCCTCGACTTGAATCCTTTCTGCCTCAATGCCTCGCTCCGTGAAATATTGTGATACAGCCTTTGCCCGTGCGGCGGATAGATTCATGTTGTATGTAGGATCACCACTCGAATCGGTATAGCCAGTAATCGTCATGGTCGAGCTCTTGTTAAGAGAGAGGACAATGTACAGGTCGTTTAACATCTCTGAGAACTGTTCGGGAATATTAGGATTGTCAAACTCAAAGTAGATCTGAAACGTCATATCGATGGAGCTACTGACCTCCTCTCCCGTCTCCTCTGCCTTATCACCGATCTCCACTTGCTGATATTTTGACTGGGTTGCTATATAGTCCTTGCTCGCCATTTCCACGGGATCGGGATCGAAAACTCCCGTTTGAGTGGTCATGTCACTGTCAGTTGAGGGCACTTGATCGGCTTCGCTTTTTGCGACAGTCGTAATACTACTCTTCTCGTCAGACTCAAGTACCTCCTGTACTTGCTTACTATCAGCTTCGGGTTTTTCTAGCTGTTGCTGCTTGTTATCTACCTCAGTTGTAATCGCATCTTGATCTTCCTCATTTGCATCGGTCTTCACCTGCCACTTTGCGCCTAAGTCATCCAGGGTTTGTTCAATACGACCCGGTTCTATAACAAATAATGCCAAAAAGAAAACACCAGCGATCACGAACAAGAAAATATTGCGTAAAGACTTGCCAAGAGTACTGGAAAACAACTCATCAATATCGATAGTCTCAACGGTATTGATCAATCCACCTTTCTCTTCAATTTCATGTTTTCTTCTCTCTGCCTGCATGGATGGCAGATTGAGTATCTCTTCCGGTTTAGCTTCACTGCTTGACTCTGACGGTTGATAGTCTGCGTGGCGGGTTACATCGAGCACTTTCGACGTGACTAGATTAATTTCCGTTTTGTCGTTATCGGCATCTTCATCATATGCAGGTACTTTATTTTCATTGGATGAATCTATGGGTATTCCTGCAGCATCCGCCGGGATAGTCGGAGTTGTATCAATACAAACCTCCTCCTCTGCCGCCACCTCACTCTTCACCGTGGCATCTGTTTCGATCAATTCCTCTCCATAAGGATAAAATTCAGCACCCGATTCTGTCTCTTTTATTTCTCTATTTCTCTCGTTTTCTTCCTTTTCTATTTCCTCTTGGATAATTGCCTTAGCTTGATCGACGGAGTCCATCTCGTTCAATGCACCTGCGGCTCTCTCTGAGGCGAAATCGCTAGGACCTATACCCTCATCTTCAACTGATTCAGCTAGGTTGCTGTCACTCACCTCCTCCTCTTCAACCGCCTCCACAAGTTGACTTTGGCTAAGATCTTCTTCCGCATCTACTTTTTCTAAATCACCACTGGTGGCGACAGTATCACTATCAGCGAGCTCCTGCTGATCAGGTTCGTCTGCATAATGTCCCCTAAATTCTGTAAATGACTCTCCATCTTTTGTCGTCAAACGCTCCTCATCGAAGAGTTCTTTCGCAACAATCCAAATATCCTCTTCGGTGAACGCATGCTTTTCCTCCAAAGCACCATATAGGAGCAATCGGCTCACAACATGGTTGACCTTCCTTGGAATGCCTTCTGTCAAATAGTGAATAAGTGGATAGATCACCTCATCCAGTTCAGGATCGTGAGCCCAGCCGACAATGCCAAGCCTATGTTCGATATAACCTTGTGTTTGTTCAAGATTCATCAGTTCCATCTGACAACTTGCAATTAAACGGGTCCGAATCTGTTCCATGTTCGGACTCAGTATCAACGATCGAAGTTCGTCTTGACCGACAAGGAAAATTTGGAAAAGCGGGTGACTACCGGTCTGTAGATTGGAAAGCAGGCGCAACTCCTCAAGTCCAGTCAAGGTCAGATTCTGTGCTTCGTCGATAACGATGACAGCCCGTCTACCCGCTTCATACTCTTTGGTGACGAAATCTTCGATATGGGTGAGCAAAGTGGCTTTATTGTAGCTCTCCGCAGGCAAGCCATATTCCAGGGCCACCTTGCGCAATAACTCCTCTGCTTGTAGCTGGTTAGTTACCAGATTTATGGCCAATATTTCTGAACTATCTATTTGCGATATGATATCGCGTATCAGTGTCGTCTTGCCTGAGCCTGGCCGCCCCGTAATCATCACGAAGCCTTCACCCTGTTCCAGGGCATATTTCAGGTGTGACCACGCCTTGAGGTAGTTTTTGTGTGCAAACCTGAATTGTTCATCTGCACTCAAGCGGAAAGGATTTGCATCTAATTTATAATACGACTCAAACATTTATTGGCGACATGGGTAGTAATTGCAAACAACACGATCGTATAGGAGAAAGCTCCTGATATACAGTCTTACAGAGTATACCGGGAGCTGGCTTGAAAGCTGAGTGTTCACTGCCGGCTTGAATATACGCTTTTTACAGGGATTTCAACTCGACTCTGGATAGTCCAGGAGCGCTCCCCCGACATGCAATGTAGGAGTGGCAACGATCTATATAGGTCCTGGTACTTTTCGGCATGGGAACCCTCGCCCTCGCGATATGGGTGATTAGATCAGCGCCGTCCTTGATCAGTTGATGGCCCTCATCGGCTTCCCAGCAGGCAAGACAAGAGTCATTGTTCTTCTCTAAGGGCCCGATCTGCATGAGTTTTTCACAAGCGACCGCGAACTTTGGCCAAACATCGAAAATAACTGGATCGGTACGCAATGTTTCACATTTGAGCTTTGCAGCTCCTGCGAATTGTCTGATTAGTGCATCCACACCCTTGAAAAAATGACTGTCCTGAAATGCCTCGATCATTGCATCCGAGATGATATCGATATCGTGCATGGTCTGTGCGATTTTTATGTAGCGACTTTCATAAAATGATTCTATGGGGATAGTGAATGCACGAAAGGGCTCTCCCCAGAGTTCGTCGATACCCTCTTCACCGCTGCGGTGCTTCACAAGATTGCCTAGTTCGAGGGCCTCCAGCAAATACTGACCACATTCATGGAGCATCTCTCTGCCTTTCCCGCTCTTTATATTTGGATCCTCCAGTTTCACCAACTCTCTGAAGATATCCGTACCACGATTGAACAGGGCACCGGCCAACATCGCGCCCTTGACACGCTTCAGATCACTGTCACTCTCTTCCTCATAGGCCTTTCTCGCCTCGTCCAATCTGTCACCCGGCATGTTGATACCATGTTCGACATGGTTGAACAGGCGACGGGTAAGCGCCTCAATCAGGTGCTTTTTCGTCTCTAGACTGTCATCCAACGGCACGTAATACTTAATCCAATAACCATCATAGAAGATACAGGTCTTCCCATCGATATCCTCGATTGTGCCATTGGGTATGTTATCTGGGCTATGCATCGGTACTTCCCAACATCAGCAGTATTATAATTTTGACCTTACATGCATAAATTTGTCCCAAGAATCTTGCCTTGCGGTGATAAATAGTGTCCTAGCAGTTATTTCAGAAAAGTCCAATTTTTTACCCTGGGACTTTGTTCACCACAATGAACCCGGAACGCAAAAACACTCAAAAAAACATACCCAACTGGGGATCAAACTTACCAGGAGGAGCAACTCAAATAACTTCCAACATCCTGACCAGCGCCGAAAGCCTCTTGTCTTCCTCCAGCAGGCCTTCCCAGAAGGTGTAGACTACCTGTTTATTACCCTCTCCAACAACAAGTTTGGCCTGAAATGGCTGGCCGCTTCCAGGTTGAGGATGATCGGATATCTCACCCAGAGATTCAACGGCATTTTGCAGTTTCGCTTCTTGTTCTCCGGTTAGCTTTCCAGCGCGTGGCTTCTGAGTCGTATAAGTGCCTGTGTGAACGATATAATTTCCATTGTTGTCAATTTCAATATGAAACGAATACTCTTCTTCACCCGTGACTTGGTAGTTGATGGGAATCATACTTGTCTCCTGAAGATGGCATGTCAACTTCAGTAAATTTTGCGCTTATAGTCTGAAATTGAAAAGTGGGTGATGAATGTAGAACAGCTGCATTAGCGCAAGCTCTATCTTCGATGCCGAAATAGAGACCACTACACGAGGCTTTGATACCAATACCCTGGGACCGCTTCGAGTCTGCAGGGCTCTCATCCCACTTATGGATGGCAGGGGGTACGTGGTCAATGTCTCGTACGGTATGGGGCAGCTCAGCGAAATGAATGGATGCTGCCCGGGTTGGGTGCGTACCGACATGGGAGGTGAGGAAGCAACGCTTTCGATCACTGATGGGGTGAAGGGCATCGTCTGGGCGGCCACCCTCAACGCGGATGGTCCAAGTGGCGGCTTTTTTCGCTTCGGTGAGCCCATCGAGTGGTGACTCGCAAGAACTTAGGCCTCAGCTCTCCCCTGATTCCAGGATTTCAACCCGGGCCTTTAGATCGTCTAGCTCGCTGCTCATCTCATTGATGAGTGACTCCAACCTCTCGATTCGTCCCGGTTGATTGGCTTGCCGAGGATCTTCGGCCCTATCCACCGGGTCAAAATCCCCATTTTCCTCAATATCACCACTGAATAGATGGGCAAAGCGTGATTCGCGTCTTCCCGGTTCACGAGCCAGTCGGGCGACAAAAGGCCCATCCTCACGCTGCATCAGACCGCTGAGTGCCCTTTCGACCTCCTCTACATCGGAGAATTTGCATAGGCGGTTACTGCGGCTGCGCAGTTCACCGGGTGTCTGAGGGCCCCTGAGCATTAGTAAGCAGAGAATGCCCAACTCCTGTGGGGAAAGTTCAAGTGCGCCAAAACCCGTGTTACAGAATCGATGCTGATATTTAGCCACCCGGCTGCCAAATCCAGTGCGATCACTGACCAGGTGCTTTTTCATCAACTCGTCGAGCAGATTCTGTACCTCTGTCTCATTCAGCTGTAGCACCGGATCACGGCTGCTCTTCTGGTTGCAGGCGTTTGTCAGGGCACTCAGTGACAGCGGATACTGGTCAGGGGTGGTGATCTCCTTCTCAAGCAGACAACCGATGACTCGTGCTTCCAGGGGGGTGATCTCAATTTTCATAGTGAAACTCAATATACACAATTTGAAACTGGCTTGCTCCGTATCATCGTAGCTGTTTCGTCCTATTGTTAAAATCCGCTCTTTGATCGGTCATATTCAATCTGCCCTATGAGTCGATTCAAAGCCGTCATCTCCGGGGGATTTCAGCCTGCCACCGAACAGCGAATAATCAGCTGGCTTTTTTTGCGTCTGCTGGCACTCATCTATGTTGCGGCTTTCACCTCTTTGGCGGTACAGATAACAGGCTTGGTCGGGGAGGATGGCGTCTTACCCCTGAGTGAACATTTCAGCCTTGCCAAGGAGCACTACGGAGAGCGTTCCTGGCTATGGTTTCCTTCCATTTTCTGGTTTATCGGAAGCAGTGATCGGGCATTGCAGGCCGTGGCAATGCTGGGGATTCTCTTCTCTCTGTTATTGCTCTTCGGGCGTTGGCAACGGAGCAGCCTGATCATGCTCTTTCTGCTCTATCTCTCGCTGTATCACGCGGGTCAGATCTTTACCAACTTCCAGTGGGATACCCTGCTGTTGGAGGCGGGATTTCTCGCCATCTTGCTGGTGGGTGGCGGCAATCTCCTACTGATCTTTCTCTTTGAGTGGCTGCTGTTTCGCCTGCGTTTTATGTCCGGTGTGTTCAAGTTGGTCAGCGGCGATCCATCCTGGTCCGGTTTAACCGCACTCAACCACTACTTCGAGACCCAACCTCTACCCCACATCGGTGCCTGGTACGCCCACCAGCTGCCGGAAGTATTGCTCAAGGCCGGTGTTCTCCTCACCCTTTTCAGCGAGTTGTTGGTCCCCTTTCTAATCTTTTTTCCCCGCCGTTTTCGCTACTTCGCGGCCGGGATCACCATCTTATTGCAGTTATTGATCATCGCTACCAGCAACCACAATTTCATCAATCTACTGACCATTATTTTATGCCTGTTCCTGCTCCATGATGAGCTGTTGAAACGCATCCTTCCCAGTTCGTTCGTGCAACGGATCGAAGCGGTTGAGGTCTCCCCCGGATCTATCCGTTCAACGCTGATCGTCATCGCCCTACTGCTTATCCTGCCAGCCAGCCTGATCGCATTTACCAGCCGCGTCTTGGGTCAACCGCTGCCATCACTAATCCAGGGATACAGCCAAACGGTGCAGCGCTTCGGCATTGGCCATATCTTCCATATCTTTCCCACCATGCAGACCCAGAGGCAGGAACTTGTGATCCAGGGATCGAATGATGGGAAGTCATGGCAAGTCTATGATTTTAAATATAAACCGGGTGATCCTTCCTTGGCACCGGCGTTTATCGTCCCACATCAGCCACGACTCGATTGGATGCTATGGTTCGTACCCACACAACAGCCCTTGCATTTACATTGGTTTGGACGCCTTACGCAAAGATTACACCAGGGATCCGAAAGCGTCTCGGCGCTGTTGGCGAACAACCCCTTTCCCGATAAACCTCCAAAGTACCTGCGGGTGGATAGCTTTAGCTACAGTTTTGCCACCCCTCAGGAGAAGGAGGAGAGCGGAACATGGTGGCGTATTCAGCATCTCGGTTCATTTCCCCGGGTTGCACCAAGGATTCCCTAGGCTGGTCTAACCGATACGCTGAGCCATTAGGTGAGTGGGTTTAATCTGTAAACCGCTAGGTGGGATACTCCTGGCCGATTTAGGGGGCTTCAGTCCCAGCCTCAGGAGCGTTCGGATGAGTCGGATAGTATCTCTTCCGCCTTTGTTACCATGTTTCTGATGTCAGTGATGGTCGCCTCAATTGGAAAGTGCTTGATACCATATATCTCTATACCCTTGAATTCGGCTTCAAAGCCACAACTGTGGCTGATCAGCCGCTGTTTGGTGTCGATTTTCCACCCATTGTTCCCATTGAACTGAATCATCACGAAAGTCCTTTTCAGATAGACAAACTACTAAAAGCACATTTGTGGGATATTAACACCAAAAACTGTAAGGATAACCATCAATCCGAGGCAATATCCCCTAGACGGTAGGAAAAAGGGGATAAAGTGACTTCCAGGTCAGCCCGCTAGTCGAGTTTAGTCGTTTAGTTCGCATGGGATCACCACACCCTTCTCATATTTTACCAAGATTCAGAGTATCCCAAAAAAACCCTAACAAAATACTCTGGTTGATAGTGAATCTCTATGTTTATACTGTGCGACTTGGCAATTCGTCCATGCAACTAATTCAACACAGCGTTTAGATTAGAAAACTCGGTCAACTACTCAATATGTCATGCTGTCTCATTTTGATCGGCAAGAGAGAATTCAATGGTCAATCTCTACGGTATTAAAAATTGCGATACGATGAAAAAGGCCCGAAACTGGCTTGATGAAAAGGGTATCGCCTACCGATTTCATGATTTCAAAAAAGAGGGCATAGATGAAAGTCAGTTGCGGCAATGGATAGAAAGCGTCGGCTGGGAGACCTTATTGAACCGACGCGGCCTGATGTGGCGAAAGCTGGACGAAAGCGTAAAGGCCAATATCGAAGAGTCGAGTGCAATACGCATCATGCTCGAGACCCCTTCGATCATCAAGCGACCCGTGCTGGAACAGGGAAAGAGTCTACATGTGGGTTTCAACGAGGCACTCTATTCGAAACTCTTCAGTTAAGAACCGCTGTTCCCCTACTCACCCGTAAACTCTGTATAATGGCCCGTTTTTCGATTCCCTGAGGTGTAGCATGATCAAAATCAATGAGAACTATAAGAAACTCCAGGCTTCCTACCTGTTCTCAGACATTGCGAAACGGGTCAGCGCCTTTCAGCAGGCCAATCCCGAAAAGCATATCATCCGCTTGGGCATAGGCGATGTCACCCGCGCCCTGCCGGATGCCTGCATCAAGGCCTTTCATGCTGCCGTTGACGAGATGGCGAGTGACGCCAGCTTTCATGGCTATGGACCCGAGCAGGGTTATGATTTTCTGCGTGAGGCGATTGCCAAGGGCGATTTCCAATCCCGGGGATGTGACATCGAGGCAGACGAGATCTTTGTCAGCGATGGTGCCAAGTGCGACTCAGGAAACTTCCAGGAGATCTTCGCCACCGACATTCGGGTCGCCATTCCCGATCCTGTCTATCCGGTCTATGTGGATACCAACGTGATGGCGGGAAGAACCGGCGCAGCCGAGGCTGGGCGCTACACCGGTCTTAGCTACCTGGAAGGCACCCAGGAGAATGGCTTCATCCCCGATCTGCCTAAACAGCCGGTGGATCTGATCTATCTCTGCTTCCCCAATAATCCCACCGGCGCCACCGCCACCAAGGCGCAGTTGAAGCAGTGGGTCGATTACGCCAGAGAGCACAAGGCCCTGATCCTGTTCGACGCCGCTTACGAGGCCTTTGTACAGGATGAGGATCTGCCACGCTCCATCTATGAGATAGAGGGGGCCAAGGAGGTTGCAGTGGAGTTTCGCAGTTTCTCCAAGACAGCCGGTTTCACCGGGACCCGCTGCGCCTATACCGTGGTTCCCAAGACGTGCAAGGCCTACACCGCATCCGCAGAGGCGGTCTCAATCCTCGATCTCTGGAACCGCCGCCACACCACCAAATTCAACAGTGTATCCTATCCGGTGCAACGGGCCGCTGAGGCGGTCTACAGCGATGCGGGCCGTGCCCAGGTCGCTGAACTCGTTGCCTACTATCTCAACAATGCGAAGTATATCCGCGAACAGATGGAGGGATTGGGTTATAGCTGCATTGGCGGAGAGAACTCACCCTACATCTGGATAAACGCCAAGGGCGACTCCTGGGACCTCTTCGACATGCTGCTCAACAAGGCAGGCGTGGTCTGCACACCGGGCGCCGGGTTCGGCAAGTGCGGAGAGGGTTACATTCGTATCAGTGCATTCAACAGTTTCAAAAATGTAGAGGATGCCATGACCAGAATCAGTGGAGCGCTCTAGTGCCCCAGCCAGCAGATTTTTCACGCCGTCTCGCAGGCTCCCTGGAGCAGATCGTCGAGCACTTCGGCACCCCTTTTCATATCTACGACGAACAGGGGATTCGCGAGAATGGTGAAGCGCTGATTCGCGCCTTTGCCGGTGTTGACCACTTCAAAGAGTATTTTGCGGTCAAGGCACTGCCCAATCCCTCGATCATGAAGATCACACAGGATCTCGGATTCGGCTTCGACTGCAGCTCTACTTCGGAGCTGGTGATGAGCCGGGAGATCGGGGCCAGAGGCGAAGAGATCATGTTTACCTCCAACAACACCAGCGCGGACGAGTTCGCGGTGGCCATGGCCGATGGAGGTTGCATACTCAACCTTGACGATATCTCCCTGATCGACAAGGTACCCCAGATGCCTGAGTTGATCTGCTTCCGCTACAATCCGGGTGAGAGGCGCAGCGGCAACAGCATCATCGGCAACCCCTTGGAATCGAAGTATGGCGTCGCCCACAATCAGCTGCTCGATGCCTACAAACTGGCCATGCAGCGTGGTGCCAGTCGATTCGGCCTGCACACCATGCTGGCTTCGAATGAACTCAACCATGCCTATATGGTTGAGACCGCCCGTATGCTCTTGGACAGGCTACGCTGGCTCTCTGAAGAGCTCGACATCACGTTTGAGTTTATCAATATCGGCGGCGGTCTCGGGATACCCTATCGTCCCCAGGAGAAACCCCTCGACATCGTCAGCATGGGGCAGGAGATAGCCGAGCTGTTCCATAACTTCAAGCAACACCAGGGGTACGCACCCAAACTCTTTCTCGAGAGCGGCCGTTACATCACCGGACCTTTTGGCGTACTGGTTACCCGCGCCATAAACCGCAAAGAGATCTATCGCACCTACGTGGGTGTGGACGCCTGTATGTCGTCACTGATGAGGCCGGGTATGTATGATGCTTATCACCATGTCACGGTTCATGGCAAGCACGGTGAAGAGGAGACGGTGGATGTGGTGGGTTCGTTATGCGAGAACAATGACAAGTTCGCTGTTCAACGTCCACTGCCGGCAATCGAGGATGGGGATATTGTGGTGATACATGACACCGGAGCCCACGGCCATGCCATGGGTTTCAATTACAACGGCAAGACAAGACCCAAGGAGCTGCTGCTGCGCAGTGACGGTAGCGTGGAGCTGATCCGCCGTGAAGAGACCCACGCTGACCTCTTCGCCACCCTGAACTTCGAAGCTGATCGCATCACCCCCTGAGCAGCCATGGGCTGACCCTAGTCGGCCCATGGCTGAATCAGAATCAAGTAATGAAATTCTTCAAAAATTCCTTTAATTCCCGCAGCTTGTAATTAATTACCCCAAATTGAGTAGTGGTTCTCATATCCACTCCCAAAGCACTTCCCCAGACTCAAGGATGAATAGGCACTACCGCTGAGACTGCTATCAGTTCAAGGTTGAAATCAAGAATCAACATGGGAGAAGTGTCATGGAAATAGTTGCAACCCTTACCACCCTGCTAGTGATCGGCCTGTTTTTTCTCTACAAAAACACCCTCACCGCACCAAGCAAAAGCAGCAAGGTCAATGTCGAAGATTTCCAGGAACAGATCGAGACCGCCCTCAACCTGCCCCGGGATTCCAAGGATGACTGGCAAAATGAACCCGCTCCAGAGAGCATGCTGCAGGAGTTGGCAGATCGAGGTATTTGGCTGGAGCAACAGCTAACCAAAGGCCAGGCAATGAATATCCTTGGTCTATTTAGCCCTCCAGACGGCAGGCAGGTGGATATCCTGAAACACTTCAATATCCCTTATTCATTCAAGATGAATCAAACCATGGCCTACTATCTGATCAGGGAACTGTTCAAGGATCCTGCGAAGGTCAAGGAGTGGAACAATCGCCCACCGACCACCACCGTACGCCAAGGCCTGTTATTCATGGAAGGAAGATTGAGCAGTGGCATGAGCCATGTAGAGGCGCAGAAAAGACTCGATCAGTTGGGGATGGAAAATCCACCGCGTTACCGGGAGTGGAAACAGATCGACCGCCTCTTTCTCGAAACCAACAACCCTGAAATCCGGGCTAAATACCAGGTACGTAAAATTACCTGGAAGCGTTTCTACGATAGCTATGACGCAGTGAAAAGCACGGGAATAAACGCCTCCGCGATGAGAGGTGAGCATATTATCGAGCACTCGTTGAGACAGGACGAGAGCATTGTCGCCCACGCCGAGATTCGGGACGCCATGCAACCCGCCTCTTCTTGAGAGAGCTTGATTACTGAGTAGCTGTAATATTCAACAATGATTGGTGGGGCAGGGCCCCACCATTAGTCTTGAAGGCCCCTTTGATTCTCAGGCATAGACATCGATGCCGAGTACCTCACTGATATAGTCCCTCTCCTGTACGGCCTCCACCGCCTGATATGAAGATAGCGCACGCTGTTTGCGTGGATCATCGCTCACCTGGGTAAGGCTGGGCCGGGAACGTTGCCGCTGCAGCAGCTGCTCCGCCTGTTTTACCTGCTCCACACTGCGTAGAATCTGACTGGTTTCACCCACTTGGGAGGCCAGCGGCAGATTATGCGCCAGACGAGCCGCGCTCTCCCGTTGCTGTTCCAGGGAAATTGTCAGCGATGGCAGTGCAAGTGAATTGGAGATCTGCATCGGCTAGGGGTATCCACCCATTCTCATGTGGAGACCGATTCCACGCTGTAGCCCGCTTCTACCACGGCGTTGACCAGGGAGTCCGGATCGGCGGAGCCGGTAACCAGGGCCTGACCATCTTCCAGGGTTACTTGCGCGCTCTCCACCCCCGGTTGGGCCTGTAAAGCCTTGGCCACATTGTTCACGCAGTGGGGGCAGGTCATGCCGGATACTTTTAGCCGAATACTCAAGGGTTCCTCCTTAACAGGTTGAAAAAATCGTAACCGATTGGCATTGGTGACTACGGTCACCGAGGATAGGGCCATGGCCGCGCTGGCGAACATCGGTGGCAGCAACCATCCCGTCAGCGGATAGAGCACACCCGCCGCCATCGGGATACCAATCACATTATAGATAAAGGCGCCAAAAAGGTTCTGCTTAATGTTCCTCAAGGTAGCCCTGGAGAGTGCAATCGCGGTGGTCAGATTGACCAATGAATCACCAACCAGGGTGATATCCGCATTTTCTATGGCGACATCGGTACCACCACCAATGGCGAATCCGGTATCCGCCTGTGCCAATGCGGGGGCATCGTTGACCCCGTCTCCCACCATACCTACCCGGTATCCCTGCGCCTGCAGTCCCTTCACTACTTCGAGTTTCTCCGCCGGCAGGAGTTCACTGTGGAAATCCTCCACATTCAAGGCAGCGGCCACCGCACCCACGGTCGCGCGGTTGTCACCACTGCAGATCACCAGCCTGACACCCTGCTGCCTGAGAGATGCGACCGCAGCCAGACTATCCCAGCGCAACGGATCCTTGAGGATCAACAGGCCTGCGATCTCTTTCTCATACGCCACCCATACCGGTGTGCTCCCCAGAGAAGCCTCACGCTTGGCATGGGCCTGTAGTCCTGAAGGCGGCACCAGACTATTCACCTTGAGAAACTGATCTCCCCCCAGCTCCACCAGGAGACCATCGATGCGTCCCTCTACACCCTGCCCTGGATGGGTGTTGAAAGCAGCCACCGCGGAGGTTTCGATCCCGCGCTGTTGGGCAAATTCTATGATCGCCTCCGCCAGGGGGTGTGTGGCCTGGGATTCGAGACTGGCGGCCAGAGCGATGAGGTTTTGTTCATCCACCCCGGCAGCCGGGTGGATCGAGGTGACCATCGGTCTGCCACGGGTAAGGGTACCGGTCTTGTCTACGACCAGGTGAGTCAGTCCGCTTGCCTGCTGTAAAGCATCGCTATTACGGATCAGTACATTCAGCTGTGCGGCACGACTGGTACCCACCATGATGGCAATCGGTGTCGCCAGACCCAGGGCGCAGGGACAGGCGATGACCAGGACGGCGATACTGGCGGTCAGCGCATGGGGAAGCGCCGGCTCCGCCCCCAGCAGCATCCAGACAACAAAGGTCATCATGGCAATCACCAGCACCACTGGGACAAAGATTGCGGATACCCTGTCCACGAGTCGGGCAATGGGAGGTTTGCTCATCTGCGCCTGGCGCACCATCTCGATGATATGGGCCAGGGTTGTCTCTTCACCCAGCCGGGTCACTTGAAAACGCAGACTGCCATTGCGATTCATGGTGCCCCCAGTGACGGAATCACCCGGATGTTTGCTCACCGCCACCGATTCACCGGTTAGCATCGATTCATCGACGCTCGACTCCCCTGCGATGACTTCGCCATCGATGGGGACACGCTCCCCTGGTCGCAGTTGAATCCTATCCCCCACCCGCAACAGGGAGACCGGAACCGATACCTCCTCTGCCTCATAGACCACCCGGGCGCTCTTTGGAGCCAATCCAACGAGCGCGCCGACCGCCTCACTGGTGGTTCGCTTGGCTCGAGTCTCCAACACACGTCCTACCTGAAGAAAGGCGAGTATCAGTACCGAGGCGTCGAAATAGAGTTTATCTGTCTGCAACAACAGACCTTGCGGCTGGATCACAATCAGCAATGAGGCAAGCCAGGCCGTTCCGGTCCCCAGCGCCACCAGACTGTCCATGTTGGCGGAGAGGTGGCTGGCCTGTTTCACTGCACCCAGATAGTAGTGGCCACCACTGAAACGCATCACCAGGAGACAGAGGATCGCAATCCCCAACCAGAAGCTCTCACCCCCGGGTTCGCTCAGGCGCGGTGCGTACCCGGCCATTTCCGCAGCCATCAGCGGCAAACCCACCACTGCCGCGAGCAGCGCCCGCTGCCAGGAGCGCCTGACTTCGAGGGCAGCCGCGGCCGCCTCCTCTTCATAGGGATCTGTGAAGGGCTCTACCAGCCTGGCTGTAAGGCCTTTCTGTCGCAGTTGAAGCAACAGCTGGGCCGGATGCAATCTGGTTTGGATTCGCCACAGATTTCCCGAGCTGAAAATCTTCGCTTCGGCATCGAGGTCTTGCAGGAGTTGGGAGAGTCGCCTTTCTCTGTCATCAGCAGCAGAGATCTCCAGCAACAACTCATCCACCCTTCGACGAGGGGCATCAAGGCGTGCATTGTAACCCTGATCGATCACCGCCCCGATCACCCGTTTGGGATCGCCACCCACCACCTGGGCCCGTTTCTCCACCAGGTTGACCGCAGCCTCGGTTACTCCTTCAACCGAGCGGATCGCCCGCTCCACCGCGGAGACACAACTGGCGCAGGTCATATCATCGACCACCAGCATGTAGCCATCGGTCAGCGTTAGTGACTTATCTAGAACCTCAGCGGGTGGATCGCCGGCCTGAATCCCACAATGATTGGGGGCATCGCTGAGGGGTTTCGCCTCATAGCCGGCTTGCTTGATTGCTGCGATCGCGCGTTCGGGGCTTGCGCCGCTGATCTCGGCACTGTTGGTTTCGAGACTCACCTCGACCCGCTCCACATCCTGCAGCGCGGTGACAGCCTTCTCCACCGCTGCCACGCAGTGCTGGCAGGACATGCCTTGAATTGCCAGGCGGTAAGGAACCATCGCCCAGTCAGTTGCCACGCACCCGCTATCCGGGAGGCCAGCTCATGCCGCGGCCACCCAGCAGGTGCATGTGGATGTGGAACACGCTCTGTCCCGCATCGCTGTTGCAGTTGATCACCAGTCGATAACCGTTGTTGTCTATACCCTCATCCTTGGCGATCTTTTGCGCTGCCAGGGTAAGTTTGCCCATCAGGGTATAATCGCTGGGCTCGAGGTCGTTGAGAGTGGCGACATGGCGTTTGGGGATGATCAGAATGTGGGTTGGCGCCTGAGGATTGATATCCCGAAAGGCAAATAGATCATCGTCTTCATAAACCTTGTCGGTTTCAATCTCACCACTGACAAATTTACAAAAAAGGCAGTCGCTCATAGCTTCTCCTAGGGCCTGTTAACAGGCCCTAAAACTCAGATCGCCCGCGAAAGGCGTGGGCCAATGTAGCGCCATCCACATATTCCAGTTCACCGCCCATCGGAACACCCTGGGCGATCCGGGTTGTCTTTATCCCCCGCGCCAGCGCCATGTCATGAATGTATTGAGCCGTGGCATCTCCTTCGATGGTAGGATTGGTGGCGAGAATAATCTCTTTGACCTCCCCCTCGGCAAAACGCTCATCCAGATGATCGAGTCCGATCTCCTTTGGACCGATACCATCCAGTGGCGAGAGATGCCCCCCGAGCACAAAATAACAACCCCGATAGTCGATGGCCTGTTCGATCATGGCCTGATCCGCCGGCGTCTCCACGATGCAGAGCTGGGTCGGATCCCGCTGCGGATTGGCGCACAATTGGCAGCATTCGGTTTCACTCAGGGTACGACAGCGGGAGCAGTGACCAATCTTATCCATCGCCTCCGCCAAAATCCTCGACAACCCCCTGCCACCCTCTCGATCCCTTTCCAAGAGATGATAGGCCATGCGCTGCGCGCTCTTGGCTCCGACCCCTGGAAGACAGCGCAAGGCTGAGATCAATTGCTGCAATAGAGTGGGATTAGGCATGCCGGATCCCGCTAACCAACAACATGTTATTTCAGAAGGGAAGCTTCATGCCCGGGGGCAATCCCAACCCGGCGGTCAAACCGGACATGCTCTCCTGCATCTTCTGGCTCACCCGTTGCGCGGCGTCGTTGAGCGCGGCGGCAACCAGGTCCTCCAGCATCTCCTTGTCATCGGACATCAGGGTGTCGTCGATCTCCACCCGGCGCACTTCGTGCTTGCCGTTCATGATCACCTTGACCAGGCCGCCACCTGCCTCGCCGGTCACCTCTTCCTGCGCCAGACGCTCCTGCGCCTCTTGCATTTCGGCCTGCATCTTCTGGGCCTGCTTCATCAGATTGCCTATACCACCCTTCATGGAAATAACCTCGTCTCGTGCGTATCTGCCCCCTTTAACCAGTGGGCTGCGACGCTGTATGTAAAAAATTGAAACTCTGAGAATCGACTTTAAGTTATCTAACAAGATAACTTAAAATCAGCAAGTTACTATTTTATCCTCAGAACCTGTCAAACCAAACATTGAAAGGGTTTGGATTCAACTCCCGGGCTCATCCGTGGGCCTGATGGAATCGGTCAGCAGTTGTGCCGAAAAGCGCTCCTCCATTTCGCGTACCAGGGGATCGCTGGTCATCACCGCTTCGGCCTCTCGCTGACGTTCCTGGCGCTGCCGTTGCTGACGCATTGCCGGCGTCTCTTCCTCGGGTATTGCCTCTGTGATCACCAGTTTAGTCTTGTTTCCCAGAATCCCGGCAATGCTCTGTTGCAGGCGCTTTTCCGCCTGCCCGACCCGCAACTGCCGCATCGAGGCGTCAAGAGTCAGGTGCAGTGTCTCGCCATCCCAACGCTGAAAGCTACAGTTACGGGCCAACTGGCTGGTGATACCCCCAAGGCTCAGTGCTTCGACAAAGGCATCCCAGTCGACGGGATCCCTGGTTGATCTGCCCCCTATCTTGGCTGCTGCAGCACTGTTTGTATCGACTTTGCCGGTAGCCGGGGAGGCGGGTTGCTGTTGCGCTCTCTTGGGTTTGCCTTTAACACCCGCACTGGATTGCGGCGGCGATTCTGCCGCATCGGGCCTGAAGGCCAGCATACGCAGCAGAACCATCTCGAAACCGCTGCGGGGATCGGGGGCCAGATCGAGCTCCTTCTGCCCCATCAATGCTATCTGGTAGTAGAGCTGCACATCTTCAGGGCTAAGGGCATTTGCCAGTGCCTGCAGACGCTGTGGGTCGTAGGCATCGTCAGTTTCGTATTCCGCCACGATCTGTAGCATTGCAATCTGATGCAGCATGGCAAGCATCTCCTGCAGGGCATTGCTGAAATCCGCCGCCCGCGCCCCCATTTCCGCCACCAGGGAGACCACTCGCTCCCCTTCGCTAGCCGCCAGCGCTTCGAGTAGAAGATAGATCTGGTCCGCACCGATGGTACCGATCATCACCGCGACATCAGCTCCCTTGACCTCACCGCCACCGAATGCGATGGCCTGGTCGAGCAGACTCAAACCGTCACGCATACTGCCGTCAGCGCCCCTGGCAAGTAGTGAGAGGGATTCCTCGTCAAAGAGGATCGTCTCCTGTTGCAGGATATGTCTCAGCTGCGATTCGATCTGCTCCCTGCTGAGGCGCTTGAGATTGAACTGCAGACAACGGGAGAGCACGGTCACCGGCACCTTCTGCGGATCGGTGGTGGCGAGGATGAACTTTACATGGGGAGGCGGTTCCTCAAGAGTTTTCAGCAGCGCATTGAAACTGCTTGCGGAAAACATGTGGACCTCATCAATGAGGTAGACCTTGAAACGCCCGCGCACCGGGGCAAAGGGAACGTTTTCCAAGAGCTCCCGGGTCTGATCCACCTTGGTCCTCGAGGCGGCATCCACCTCGAGGAGATCGACAAACCGTCCCTCATCGATCTCACGACAGGCGTCGCAAACACCGCAGGGGGTTGCACTGACCCCTTTTTCACAATTTAACGATTTCGCAAAGATCCTCGCCAGGGTGGTCTTGCCCACACCCCGTGTCCCGGTAAACAGATAGGCATGATGCAGCTGTTCGCGCTCCAGTGCGTTGCTTAGCGCTTTCACCACATGTTGCTGGCCCACCAACTGGCTGAACAGTTGGGGCCGCCATTTACGTGCAAGTACCTGATAAGACATTTAAACGATCTGTCATCCACAGAGTGAAGTTGGGCAGTTTAACCCGAATCAGCAGCGGAATCACTGCCGTTGGTCCTGGTCGAGGCAGACTTTCCCGGTGCTATCGAATGCATGACACAGATTACCGGGCTGCCGCACCGCATCAAGGGACTTTGGTCTTGCGTATGTTAGCAATCAACGCCATGAGCGCTTTGTCATCGGGGGGTTCGCCACCAATGGTCCAGGCATGGATAAGGGGATCGGGATACTCCAGCAGTTGCACGAAGAGATCTTTTTGATGCGCCGGCAGATCGGCAAAGCACTGATCCAGAAAGGCCTCCAACAGCACATCCAATTCGAGCATGCCGCGACGACACTGCCAGCGCAGCCGCTCGATATTCGCTGGATCGCCGTGCTGGATAACCATGCTATTTACCCGAGAATCGTCGCCACGACAGCCGCTCAGATGGCATCCTTGAGCATGATCGCCTTGATGTGGCCAATGGCCTTGGTGGGATTGAGATCCTTGGGACAGGATTCGACGCAGTTCATGATGGTATGGCAGCGAAACAGTTTATAGGGACCCTCAAGCTTGTCGAGCCTCTCCTCCTTGGCCTGATCGCGGCTGTCTGCAAGGAAACGGCAAGCGGTAAGCAGCGCCTGGGGACCGAGAAACTTGTCGGGATTCCACCAGAACGAGGGACAGGCGGTGGAACAGCAGCCGCACATGATACACTCATAGAGACCATCGAGTTGATCCCTCTCCTCCGGCGATTGCAGGATCTCCTGTTCCGGCATTGGCTCTTTGCGAATCAACCAGGGATCGACCTGCTTGAATTGGGCATAGAACTGGCTCATATCGACCACCAGGTCGCGAATCACCGGTCGTCCGGGGAAAGGCCTGACCTCCACCGGTCCCTTGAGATCGGTCAAGGGTGTGATACAGGCGAGCTTGTTGCTGCCGTTGACATTCACACCATCAGACCCACATACCCCTTCACCGCAGGAGTGCCTGAAGGTAAAGGACTCATCCTGGGCCTGGATCGCCAACAGGGCGTCGCGCAACATCATCCCCTGACGCTGTTCGACCTCGAAATCCTGCATGTAGGGTTCGCTGTCGGTTTCCGGGTTGTAACGGTAGACGCTGAATTTCATCTCAAATCCTCAATCGATTCTTGGAATTTTGAATTATTAATTTTGAATGAAGGTGTTCGCTTCGCTCACGACTGATTTAGAAGTGTGGCAACACCCTCATCCAAAAATTCAAACGTGCGCGTAGCGCACACTTTCAATTCAAAATTCAACATTCAAAATTCAAAATTAATAAACTCTCTCTTTCGGCGGAAAACTCTCCACAGTCAAAGGCTGTGACCGCACGCCCTTGTAGTCGAGTCTGTCGTTCTGCATCCAATAGAGGGTATGCTTCATCCACTCTTTGTCATCCCGATTGGGATAATCGGGACGGGAATGGGCGCCGCGGCTCTCTTTGCGATGCAGGGCCGAAACTGCAATCGACAATCCAACATCGATAAGGTTCTCCAACTCCAGGGCCTCGGTGCGATTGGTATTGAAGGTTGAGGAGTGATCAGTGAGTCTGACTTCGCTCAGCTTTTCCCGGATCTGCTTAACCTTTTCCACCCCCTCCACCATCATATCCTCGACGCGGAATACGCCGGCGTGATCCTCCATGACCTTACGGAACTCGTTGCGAAGCTGGCTGACAGTGATGCCTTCACCCTTGTCATCCCACTTCTGCAGTCGGGACATCGCCTTCTCCACATTCGTCTCGTCCAGGGTACGATGGGCACTGTTCTGCTTGACGTAGTCGATGATGTTGTGCCCCGCGAGGCGCCCGAACACCAATATATCGAGTAGCGAGTTGCCTCCCAGACGGTTGGCACCGTGTACCGATGCACAGGCGCACTCTCCTGCCGCGTACAATCCCGGCAGATGGTCGCCGTCATCATCGGCGCTGGGCATCACCCGGCCAAAGCGGTCGGTGGGGATACCGCCCATGACATAGTGGGCGGTGGGAAAGACCGGAATCGGCTCTTTCACCGGATCGACCCCGGCAAAGATCTTCGAGCTCTCACGTATTCCCGGCAAGCGCTTGGCGATGACATCCTCCCCAAGATGGTTGACCTTGAGCAGCACATGGTCGGCTTCCGGGCCGACACCATTACCCTCGCGCACTTCGGTGATAATCGACCTCGAAACCACATCACGGCTGGCGAGATCCTTTGCATTGGGCGCATACTTCTCCATGAAGCGCTCGCCACTCTTATTGATCAGATAACCGCCCTCGCCGCGCACACCCTCGGTGATCAACATACCCTTACCCGCAATACCGGTGGGGTGAAACTGAAAGAACTCCATGTCCATCAACGGCAGGCCGGCACGCAATGCCATCGCCATGCCGTCACCGGTATTGATATGCGCATTGCTCGTGGTTCTGAAAACCTGACCGCAACCTCCGGTCGCCAGCAAGGTTGTCTTCGACTCGATCAACAGTGGCTCACCGCTGGCGATGTTCAACACCAATGCGCCGAGCACATAGCCCTCGTCGTCCCTTACCAGGTCAACCGCGAAATACTCGTCATAGAAGTGAGTCTTGGCGCGAATGTTCTGCTGATAGAGGGTGTGGAGTATGGCATGACCGGTACGATCCGCCGCGGCACAGGTACGCGCCGCCTGCTCACCCCCAAAGTTCTGACTCTGGCCACCGAACGCCCGCTGATAGATCTTGCCGTTAGCCAAGCGTGAGAAGGGTACACCGTTGTGTTCCAGTTCGTAGACCGTGGGGATTGCCTCACGGCACATATACTCGATGGCGTCCTGGTCACCGAGATAGTCGGAACCCTTGACGGTATCGAACATATGCCAGTGCCAGTTATCGGGCAGCACATTGGCCAGGGCTGCGTTCACCCCGCCTTGTGCCGCGACTGTATGGGATCGAGTGGGAAACACCTTGGAGACCACCGCCACCTTCAGATTGGCGTTGGCCAGTTGCAGGGCGGCATTCAATCCAGCGCCGCCAGCCCCCAGGATGAGTGTATCGAATCGTTGCTTTTCCAGTGCCATCACTAGTTAACCCTTTTTCTCAGGCGGTAGCCGCGGTAAAGATAATTTTCAGGACCCAAAACGCACAACCAAGCAGGATGAATCCAGTCAGCGTCAACAGGGTCACGCGTATTGCCGTGTGGTGGACATAGTCGATCACGACATCACGGAAACCAACCCAGGCATGCACCAGCAGGGAGGTAAAAAAGAGAATCATCCCGAGCCCTACCAGGGGTTGTGCCACCCATCCCTGCCAGGCCGCAAAATCCTGAGGCGGGTTGAGGATCATCTGCTGCAGTAAGAAGATGATGAAGAGTAGTAGATAGATTGCCGTGGCGCGCTGCAGGAACCAGGCCCTCAAACCCGATGCTCGACGACTCATGACAGACCTCCCAGCAAGACCAACGCCAACAGGGGCGCCGCAATAGTCACTGCCCATGCGGTTTGACGAAACAGCGGCTTTTCAACACCGATATCGATGTCGATCAGGAGATAGCGTATACCTGCCAGGAAATGGTGCATCAGGACCCAGAGAAAAAGAAACAGGACTGGTTTGACAACGCCGTTTGCAAAAAGTCCTTTGGCAACCGCAAACCCTTCCGCGCCGCTTAACGAGAGATCGAGAAGATAGATGAGCAGCGGTATCGCCAACACCATCACCACGCCGGTAACGCGATGGATGATCGACATGATGCCAGCCATGGGCAGGCGTATCTTGAATAGATTGAGAAAGACCGGCCTCGGATTAGACTGTTGCATGTTTCTCTTTTCCAATACTGTTCGATTTAAATGGGACCAGAGTCAAACTACCAAAAGCTCTGAGCGTCAAGACTGTTCTACCGAAACCAGCTCATTCCAGTGGAGACTGGTTCATGATTCACTCCTTCTGCATCATGCAACTTGCGCGCACCGATGCGAGTGCGGTCATGTTCAATAGTCCGCGTACCGAGATGCTGGGTGTGACAACATGGGCCGATTTCGCAGAACCGATAAGAATCGGCCCGATCATGATGCCCTCGCCCAGCACTTTCAACATATTGAAAGCCACATTGGCTGCATCCTGATTTGGCATGATCAGCAGATTTGCCCGGTCCTTGAGTCGGGAGTTGGGGAAGCGGGCTGTACGCAACGGCTCTGACAGCGCCAGATCGGCATGCATCTCACCCTCTATCTCCAGGTCGGGCATACGTTCTCGAACCAGTTCGAGGGCTTTGCGCATCTTCATCGCGGAAGGTGAATTATGGCTGCCGAAGTTGGAGTGGGATAGCAGTGCCACCTTGGGTTCGATGCCGAACCACAACACCTCTTCGGCACACAGAGAGACGATTTCGGCAAGGTCCTCGGCAGTGGGATCTTGCTGCACATAGGTATCCGCAATAAAAAGGGTACCCGACGGCAGTACCAAGGCGTTCATTGATGTCAACTTATTCACCCCCGCCTCGGTACCGACAATTTCGCGTACATAGTCGAGGTGCTTCCAATAGCGGCCCACGGTTCCGCATATCATGGCATCGGCCTCTCCCGTCGCCACCACCACCGATGCCAATACAGTGGGATTGTTGCGTAGCGCTTCCCGCGCCTCCTTGGGTGAATAGCCCCTGCGCTCCACCTGTTGCAAAAGGGTCTCGGCATAGCTTTCGAAATTGGCAATGTCGAAGGGATCGAGTAGCTCGTAATCGATCCCTTCCCGCATTCTCAATCCAAGGGTAGCGATGCGCTGACTCACAATGCCTCGACGTCCGACCAATATGGGTCGGGCAATCCCCTGATCTACCGCCTGTTGAGCCGCCTCCAATACCCGCGACTCCTGACCCTCGGCGTAGACCACGCGCCGCAGCTCTTTGCGTGCCCGTTCAAATACCGGCCGCATGGGAATGCTGGAGCGGAAGACCGTATGCTGCAGGCGGTTACGGTAGGCCTCCAGGTCCTCGATGGGGCGTTGCGCAACCCCCGATTCCATTGCTGCCAGTGCGACCGCGTAGGGAACGCTCTCCATCAATTGGGGATCGAAGGGTTTCGGGATCAGATATTCGGGGCCGAAATGGAGATGCTGGCCACCATAGGCGGAACGCACCACTTCCGAGGGCTCGACCTGGGCCAGTTCGGCAATGGCGTGGATACAGGCCAGTTTCATCTCTCGATTGATTTCGGTTGCTCCCACATCGAGGGCACCACGAAACAGAAACGGAAAACAGATGACATTGTTTACCTGGTTGGGATAGTCGGTGCGACCGGTGGCAAGAATCGCATCGGGCCGTACCGCTTTGGCCTCTTCCGGCATTACCTCCGGGTAGGGATTCGCCAACGCCAGGATGAGAGGGTCTGATGCCATTTTCGGCAACCACTCGGGTTTCAACACCCCACCTGCAGAGAGTCCGAGAAAGATGTCAGCCCCTTCAAGGGCCTGTTCCAAGGTACGATGGGGTGTATTCGCAGCATATTTTCCCTTGTAGGAATCCATGGCTTCGCCACGCCCCTCATAGATCACCCCGGCAAGATCGGTGACGATGATATTTTCCTGCTTCATCCCCATCTCGATCAACAGGTCGAGACAAGCCAGGGCCGCAGCTCCCGCGCCTGCGGTAACCAGCTTGACCTCTTGTATAGCCTTGCCAACCACCTTCAACCCATTGACTATGGCGGCACAGACCACGATAGCGGTACCGTGCTGGTCATCGTGAAACACAGGTATATTCATGCGCTCCTTGAGCGCTTTTTCGATAACAAAGCAATCAGGTGCCTTGATATCCTCGAGATTGATACCACCAAAGCTGGGTTCGAGCCTGGCCACCGTTTCGATGAAGCGCTGGGGATCCTGCTCGTCGATCTCGATATCGAAGACATCGATATCGGCAAACTGCTTGAACAGCACCGCCTTGCCCTCCATTACCGGTTTCGAGGCGAGACTACCGATTGATCCGAGGCCCAGAACCGCGGTGCCGTTGCTGACCACCGCCACCAGGTTGCCCCGAGCGGTGTATTCGGCAGCCTTGTTGGGATCCTTTTCGATCTCCTGGCAGGCGGCGGCCACCCCAGGTGAGTAAGCCAAGGCAAGATCACGTTGATTGGCCATGGGTTTGGTGGCCTTGATCTCGAGCTTGCCTGGTTTTGGTGAGCGATGATAGTCGAGTGCAGCCTGTCTCAACTCTTCAGGCATAGAGTGGTTGTCCTAGATTCAGGTGGTCAGTGGTTCAGTAGAGTGTAGCCGAGGGTCGATCTTTCAGTTGGCTTATAGTTATTATTGACAAATCCAATCCTAAGCCACGGTACTATTGATATGCGAATATTAAAGCAGCAACACACTCGAATGTCCAGGATTAATGCAAACCATTCGCAATTTCCTGGACAATAGGTTGCCATATCGCAGCCAAGACAACCACGATACTGAAATCACCAATCGTCAGTGATTTTCAGGACTTCTTATTCTCGGTAATCTCGCCCCAGGAGACATCCCATGGAGTGTTTAACCATCGGCTCGCTGTGGCGGAAAAGCTCATATCAGCCGGCTCCTCAACCGCGCCAACGATCTCGATCTCTTCGGTCACAGCCTCCTCCTCCACACCGAGAATCTCATCAGACTCCATGACAAAACTGAGTTTGCTGATTGGAGCACCCCTTTCCAGCAATCCGATATCACGCTGCAGATTGTCAACCACCCCTTTGAGTACCTGTTTCATGGCATCGGGATAGCTTGGGTTTTCAAGCATCGTTTTGACATCCTCCTGCATCTCGACGATTTTCTCCTTGGCCCTGGTCCGCTGCTCTCCCTCTTGCACCTCCAAATGTCGAAGCTGTTGTTTCAATTGCGCAGGCGTCACCGGAATCGGCGAGCCGGGAGTGGCTACACCACGCTTGCGCAACAACACTCGCAAAGAGACCGCGGTTTGTGCAGTGCGCTTGAACTCGTCGAGGAGCTCGAAGGGACTCAGCTCACTCTCAGTACTGGACATGGAGATAAACTCGATGCCCTCGGTTGTGGAGAAGTCGAGCCCGGAGTAGCTGAGGATTTTCTCCAACTGCCCTTTGAGAATTAATTCCAGGTTATTGAAATATTGCTTTATTCTACTGACTGGCAGGTTACGCAGGCTGTCGCTCAAAGCGCTGTAGAGATGCAGTGCATCTTCAGGCATCTCTTTGGAGTCAGTACCGAGTACCAACATGGCATTGAGACTATCCTGCATGTTCTCAATAGCCCTGGTGATCTCGACAATCTGCTGCAGAATTTGTCGTTTACTTTCCAATGAGGCAATATCAGCCTGCATAGCATCGCGGGTCTTATCGGCGGTCATGGCTATCAGTAACCTCGGGGGTACATTTGTGTCTGTATCTCTCCATCCAGGAGGCTTTTTTTATTGGGCGCGCGGACGCTCCGTTGGCCCCACCGGTGCAGTCGGTTATCGACTTACTCAATCACGAATATCGGCATAGATCAGCCTCCCTTGAACATTCAAGGGGTTGTTTTCCTAATTTGTCTACCGCTATTCCGCATCAAGATTGAGGGGATGAGTACAACAGTGAATACCATAGCTGCAATAAAGCCATGGTACTGACAGGGTGTTGGCTCTGTTGAATAACCGACAGAGGGTGGAATCGTTTGACTCCACCCCCAATCAACTCAAAATTCAGTAAAGAATCTAGAAACCCAGTGCAGAGCGTTTTGAGGTAATTGGTTTCTTGGCTATTCAGCTGCGCTATTGGATTTATTGCGAATTATTTCTGCCATCTCGTGGACAAACGTCTTTGCTACTTGGATTTGTCCTTGTTCATTCAAGTGACCACCATCATAGGTGTAACCGGGGATCAACGCGTAATAGGTCTGACCATCCGATATAAAAAATTCCCGACTGCCATCAGGATAAGTCGACTCGCTCTCTGCTATATCGATGACAGGATCATCGCTGTAGGTCGTTTTTAAAAGGTTATTGAATTCATTTCGTTTGATATTATCCAGCTTTTGATGGTGCACTCTACCAAGTAGTTCTTTTATCTTGATTTTTAGACCACTAGGGTTATTTTTGAGAGGCATGGTAGTGTGCACGAAGGTGATATTTGGATGCCTCGCAATAAGATCATCCATGGTCCTCCGATAGTCGTTGAATACCTGGGCGACATCTGAGTCCTTAGTTATGTCTACATAGCATAGCTTTAGCAGAGCATAGTCGATTTTGCCGTTAAGCTCTTGGTCTATTATACGACCAAAATCGAGACATTTGGATTCTGGTTCCCTATTCTTTCCTACCCGCGTATGTAAGAAGCAACCATTTCCATCAGCTTGATGGGATTCGTAATCTGCAACAGTCAAGTCAACTGTTTTTACGCCTTTTTCAAGTATCCCCAAACCATCAATGATGTTGTTTCCTACCGATTGATGACCGAAGAAAATCTTTGCGTTAGCAAATGTTTCCAAGTCACCCGCTATATCTTCCGGCATAAACGTTACCTCCCCTACACTACCCGACTGGCAACCAGCAATAATCGACGTTAAAACCATAACTAAAATGAGGTCAAATAATGTTCTCATCAATGTATCTCCCCAGCAAATCATCATTCGAGACCCATGACCATGCTGACTCATGTTAGTTCTTTACAACCATCAAATAATAACTGCTCAGTTGTATCCCAATCAATACAGGCATCAGTGATTGAAACGCCGTAGGCTAAATCACTGCTTATATCTTGTCTACCAGCATTTATATTACTTTCCAACATCGCTCCAAGGATATATGACGCTTGCCCAGTACTTCTTGCCCGGTTGATCTGCTCTAGGAGATTACACCAAACCAACACCTGGCGAGAGTAATTATTACCACTATTGGCATGAGAACAATCGACCATTAACCTGGGATTTAGTTTTTTCGAAAGCAGCACTTGCGCCGTCTTGAACACCTCACGCTGGTCATAGTTTGACCCTTGACTGCCGCCACGCAGTATGAGGTGAGTATCGTCGTTGCCCGTGGTCTCAACAATTGCAGTCTCACCAAGTTCGTTAACTCCCAGAAAAGTGTGTGAACTGGCAGTTGCCAGCATGGCGTCAATGGCTACCTTGGTGTTGCCGTCAGTTGAGTTTTTAAAGCCCACCGGGGTCGAGAGTCCCGATGCCAGCTGACGGTGGGTCTGGCTCTCGGTAGTACGCGCACCTATAGCTACCCAGCCAAGCAGGTCCCCGATATATTGAGGGGTAAAGGGCTCAAGAATCTCAGTCGCCGTGGCTAACCCGAGTGAGTTGATATTGAGAAGCAGTTGTCTTGCCAGTCGCAACCCCTTGTCCATATCGAATGAGCCATTCATCGCCGGATCATTGATCAATCCTTTCCAACCGATTGTGGTGCGGGGCTTTTCAAAATAAACCCGCATCACGACATAGAGTTGATCGCTGACAGCATCAGCTAATGGCTTGAGTCTTTCTGCATAATCCATGGCAGCTACCGGATCATGGATCGAGCAGGGTCCAACGATGACCATGGGACGATCATCACTACCATTGATAATGTTGTGAATAGTCTGCCGCACGCCGAGCACATGCTCATAAATGGTGTCACTCACGGGCATCTCGCGCAGCAGATCGAGTGGGGTTATCAATCTGTGAGTCGTGGAGACCCGGGTGTTGCAAACCCGGCCGTCAATTGTCGTGTGTCTATCTGCCATTGCAACTAGCCTGTATAAATCTTTCCCTAGATATAAATATAGACAGTCGACGAATCTTCAGATCTCTTACTTGGCGATGGACATAAATCCTGCATCCAGCAGTCTGGCTAGATCTTCGGCTGCCAATTCAATCTCCAAACCCCGCCGTCCTGCACTGACAAAAATTGTCGAAAGTTCGACTGCAGATCGGTCGATCAGTGTGAGCAGGCGTTTTTTCTGCCCCAAGGGGCTGACACCCCCCACGACATAACCGGTAGTGCGTTCAACCAGCCTGGCATCGGCCATGGTTACTTTTTTTACTTTCGCCGCTTTCGCAAAGGCCTTTAGGTCGAGCTGCATCGAGACAGGGACCACAGCGACAGCCAATCCCTGAGGCTCCAATGAGACCACCAGGGTTTTGAATACCCGTTGTGGGGGAATGCCTAGTTTTTCCGCTGCCTCCATTCCGTAAGATGGATGGCTGGCATCATGTTGGTAGCTGTGAGTATGGTATTCGATGCCCGCCTGTTTCGCGGTATTGATTGCTGGTGTCATTGTGTTTGCCGAAGGGCTGCCACACGATGTGTGATGAACATGATCAGCAATACCGCCGCCGCAAACAGGTAGAGCCCGACATGAATTTCTATCTCTGCTATCACATCCAGTTTTACCGCAACCACCATCACCGCAACCACCATCACATCCAACATCCCCCAACGCCCATAGTCGTGCATCAACGTCAATAGCCGGTTGTAGCGGGTCGAATCAAGCTCACGCAGTTGCAGCAACAGAAACAGCAACACTATCTTCACAATGGGTAACACCACACTAAACATGCCCACCAGGATAAACAGAAACCAATGATCCCTCTGCAACAACGCCATGATCCCGGAAATGACGGAAAAGGAGTTGGCGATGAAGAGGAACTTGGTAAGTGTCAACATCGGCAGATAGAGACCAGCCAGCAACAGGCCGCTGGCGAGCAGCAAAAGCAAGCGCAACCATCTGATCGACTGTGGTGAAATCACCATAGGTGTAGTCGGAGTCATCAGCGATATTTCTTGCCCCGGTGTTTGATCCATCCACCCGCTCGTCTGCCTTGAGGATCATGATGGGTCCAGTGCACTACACCACCCCTATCATTCCATTCATAGACTCCGGAGAATTCTATGCTGTCACCCGTATCCAGGGAATTGAGTCGCGGAGCGAGATCAATGTTATGGGCAATCATCAGAGTATGCCCGCTACTGAGGCGAACGATAAAGCGCTGATGGCGACTACCTTCAAGATCATCCGAGAGTAATCTTATGACCTCTCCCCCAGCTTTTACTGGCAGATCATTGGCCCGTTGTTGAAAGGCCTTGGTTATCTGAACATCGGCGCTTGTATGCGTCGTGCTATCGGGAATCTGCAGCGATCTCTGATCACGCTGTTGCAACCCATAGTAGCCAGCGACCACTACTATCAGAACCGCAATGACTTTGTTTTGCAGTGACAAACTGATAATCCCCGGATTCAGTTGACCCGCTTACCGGTGATATACCTGCCATCGATGAAATCGTCAAAGAACTCCTTCAGCAACGGATGTTCAACCGGTTCGAAGTTGGTGTCGTGGGTTAGATTGCGCTCTGCCACGTAGGTCTCGTTGTTGGAGCTGTGGACCAGGACCCGGTACCAAGGTTGATCTTTGGGGGGTCGGGATCTGGCCACCTGATCGTACCACTCATCACTTAGCATGAATTCAGCATCCACATCCACAATCACACCGCGATAGTCAAACAGTCGATGGTAGACGAGATCGCCTACGCTGAACTTCGCTTTGGCAGTCTCGATTTCTGTGGACATGAGGTGCAACTCCAGGATGGCTTGGTAAGCATACTCTAGCATAACCGTCGATCAAACCGATCGGAACTGCAAGACGCCACCCAGGGATAAGAGAAAGAGATCGAGTAAAACCGTAATTTAATTATGGACATCAATATTCCAACTATGCTGTGCAGACGGCACCTGATATCATCGCGCACGTCTGACGAGATAGGATTGAAATTATGGTATTGGCCAATTACTTTACCGCCAAGGGTAACCAGGTCCAGTTCAGCCGAGAACAAGCCAGTCGCTTTGCAAAAGAAATTGCAAACGATTTCAATCCGATACACAACGCGGACGCAAAGATGTTTTGTGTCCCCGGCGACCTGCTCTTTTCCGTTGTCCTCGATCACCTGGGATTGAGTCAGCATATGCGATTCAATTTCTCAAGCATGGTGACGGACAATGCAGTTATTCTGCCTCAGAGTGATGCCTCGTTGATCGAGGTCCAGGATGAATCGGGCAAGCAGTATCTCTCCATCGACCGTGAGGGGGAGATCACCCATGACTCTCTGCTGATCGACCGCTTCACTAGCCGCTATGTCGCCTTCTCGGGTAGAGCCTTTCCCCACCTCCTTGTGCCACTGATGGCGGAACAGGGGGTGATGATCAATCCAACGCGCCCCCTGGTGATCTATCAGAGCATGGAGATCAATCTTCGGCATCTCAACTTTGACGATCCCGAGCTGGAAACCACCACGTCACACCTGGATGTGCAGGGTAAGAAGGGCATAGTACGCCTCGATTTCCGCATTCTGGAGGCGGGGGTGGAGGTCGGGCATGGCGCGAAGCATATGGCCCTGCGTGGACTGCAACCCTATGAGGACGAGGCAATGCAGACGATTGTCGACACCTACAATGGCAATAAGCAGGCCTACATAACCGCCTGAGTAGCTCTCGAATCGACCTCGATTGATTGGGTGGCGGGAAGTACCAGCCACACCCCGGCACACGATGCCACTGCTGCCGCTGCTCCCTTCCGGGCCTGACGGGGTTCACAGCTTCTCGTTGCGGGGGGACCGATACCTACCGCCATAAGAGCAGGGGATTATACCGATAATTCCATACCAAAAAAGCTTGAATCTTGTCTCCACTAGGGAATTCTACAATCCAATTCACTCCCCAGGAGAATGGCTTTCAACTCTGACCAGACATTATCCAGCATGATAGGCTGCGCCCGATCATTGGGATGGATGCCGTCGCCCTGCATCAGCCGCTCATCCAGCGCCACATCTTGAAGAAAGAATGGCACCAGGGGAACCGATTCGGCCCCGGCGACATCATAATAGACTTGATGGAAGGCGTTGACGAAGTCCTCGCCATAGTTTGACGGCAGACGGACACCCAGCAACAGCACCGAAGCCCCGGCCTCCTTGGCCAGCCTCACCATCTGTTGCAGATTGTCCCTCAGGGTTGTGATACCAATACCGCGTAAACCGTCATTTCCACCAAGCTCGATGACCACGATCTCCGGCCGATGATTCGCGAGCAGGGCCGGGAGCCGGCTGACGCCACCCTTGCTGGTATCCCCCGAGATACTGGCATTGATCACGCTGAACGGGCCACAATGGTGTTGCAGACGCTGTGCCAGGAGGCTCACCCAGCGCTGGTCGGTGGTGACACCGTAACCGGCACTCAGGCTGTCGCCGACAACCAGCAGGCTGGGCTGAGCCGTGCTGTGGGCCAGGCTGCCTGAAAGAACAAAGAGAAATAACAACTGTAGGATCTGTTTCATGTTGCAACCATCATCCAATCAACATCCTGTGACCGCAAGGGGGCTGGTGAAGTTCGTCGAGACCGCTGCAGGCCGGATCGATATCCTGCACAGGATCGACCTGAAAGTGTCTCCCGGGGAGGCGGTGGCGATTCTCGGCGCCTCGGGTTCGGGAAAATCGACCCTGTTGGGACTGCTGGCGGGACTGGACCAGGCCTCATCCGGCGAAGTCAGGCTGTTTGGCACCTCTCTCAACCAGCTGGACGAGGATGGCCGCGCCGCGCTACGTGCCGGCAAGGTTGGATTTGTCTTCCAATCCTTTCAACTCCTCAGCGGCATGACCGCATTGGAGAATGTGATGCTGCCCCTGGAACTGGCAGGCGAAGGCAAACCGGAAGAGGCGGCAAAGGCCGCACTCTCGGCGGCCGGCCTGTCGCAACGACTCGACCACTACCCGTCCCAGCTTTCGGGTGGGGAGCAGCAGCGGGTGGCCCTGGCCCGGGCATTCGCTCCCGATCCCAAGGTGCTGTTCGCCGATGAACCCACCGCCAACCTGGATGCCCATACCGGGGAACGGGTGGCCGATCTGCTGTTCAGCCTTCGGGAACAGAGCGACACAATACTGATCCTGGTCACCCATGACGAGATGCTAGCCCGCCGCTGCGACCGTCGTCTCTATCTGCGCGACGGCGTTTTGGAGAACGGGGCTTGAACACCTTCCACTTCGCCCTACGCCTGCTGCGTCGGGACTGGCGGGCCGGGGAGCTGAGACTGCTCGCCATTGCCCTGTTGATCGCCGTGGCCTCAGTGACCTCGGTCGGTTTTTTTACCGATCGTATCGAACGCGCCATGGCACGCCAGGCCAGTGAAGTGTTGGCCGCTGATCTGCGGATCGAGAGCAACCAACCACTCCCTGAACTGCTTCTCGAGGAGGCTCAAAGGGGTCAATTGCAATACGCCAAGACCCTCAGCTTCCCCAGTGTCATCCTGCATAACGAGCAAACCCAGTTGGTCCAGGTCAAGGCGGTCTCCCCGGGCTATCCACTGCGCGGTCAAATGCGGGTGCGCGACAGGGTGAATGGTGCGGACCGTGTGACCATGGAGCTCCCGGCATCGGGCGAGGTCTGGTTGGAAGAGCGCCTCTTGCCCCTGCTCGATACAGCAATCGGCGACAGCATCAAACTGGGCAAGCGCAGCTTCAGGGTGAGTCGAATCATCAGCTATGAGCCCGACCGCTCTGCCAACCTGTTTCGCCTGGCGCCCAGGCTGCTGGTGCCGATTGGCGACATTGATGAAACCGGCTTGCTCGGCCCCGCAAGCCGGGTCAGGCACTATCTATTGTTGGCGGGGTCGCCCATGCAGATGGACGACTACCGAGCATGGGTGGATAGGCTCGACATCAGCGGCATAGAGGTTGAGGATATCCGCTCGGCACGCCCGGAACTGCGCTCCGCGCTGGACCAGGGAGGACGCTTTCTGCGCCTCGCCGCGGCAACCGCGATCCTGCTCTGCATGGTTGCGGTGGCGCTTTCCAGCCGCCGCTTCGTCGAACGGCAGTCGGACAGCAGTGCCTTGCTGCGCTGCCTTGGCGCCAGTCGTCAACAGGTGATTCAGATCTTTACCTTGAGACTCATGGGCCTTGGTCTGATCGCCAGTCTTATCGGCGTGCTGCTCGGACTTGGTGTGCAGAGTCTGCTAATAAACCTGATCGGCCACTGGTTTACCAATCAGATTCCCTCACCAACGGCCTGGCCTCTGCTCTCCGGCCTGGTCACCGGCATTCTGGTACTGATCGGTTTCTCCCTGCCTTCGATTATCCGTCTTGGTAAAGTCTCTCCGCTGCGTGTCTTTCGGCGCCATCTCGATGCCCCACCCATCAGCTACCTGCTCTCTGTTGCGGCCGCTCTGCTCTCCCTGAGCGTCTTGCTGATATGGCAGATCGGCGATGACAAACTGGCCCTGCGCCTGATCAGCGGTCTCCTCGCCGGACTGGTGATTCTGCTGCTGATCTCCCGACTGCTGGTCTATCTACTTGCGCCCTTGCGCAATCTCACCAGCGGTTCCTGGCGCTATGGGCTGGCCAGCCTGTCGCGCAATCCCGCCACAACCAGCATTCAGTTGACAGGTTTCGGCCTCGGCTTCACCGTGCTGCTGCTGTTGGCGATTGTCAGGGTCGATCTCCTGGCGAGCTGGCAGGGCACCCTGCCGGACGACAGCCCCAACCAGTTCCTGATCAACATACAACCCCAGGAGGTCGACGGGGTGGATGCATTGCTGGCCCAGGGAGGCATCACAACCAACGGCCTGTTTCCGATGATCCGCGGTCGCCTCATCAGCATCGACGGCAATCGGGTGAGCTCTGACAGCTATGACAACCCAAGGGCCCAGCGATTGGCAACCCGGGATTTCAACATCAGCCATGCAAGCCAACCCCAGACCGACAACAAGATCGTTTCCGGTAATTGGTGGTCCGAATCACAACTCCAACAGCCCTGGTTCTCGGTGGAACAGGGGTTGGCCGAGACCCTGGGCATCCCCCTCGGTGCAGAGCTTGAATTTGAGATTGCCGGGAGTCGGATCAAGGGCCGGGTTGAGAATCTACGCTCGGTGGAGTGGGACTCTTTCAACGTCAACTTCTTCGTCATCGGCACCCCGGGACTGCTGGGTTCAAGGCCGGCCACCTATATCACCAGTTTCTACCTGCCTGACGAAAAACGCAGCCTGTTGCACAGCCTGATCCAGCGTTACCCCAGCATCACCGCGTTGGATGTCACTGCGCTGATGACTCAGGTGCGCGCCATCATGGATCGGGGCGCCCTGGCGGTGGAGTCGGTGTTTATCTTCACCCTTGCCGCGGGATTGATCCTGCTCTATGCGGGGATACAGGCGAGTCATGAGCTGAAGGTACAGGAGACTGCCGTGTTGCGCACCCTGGGTGTCAAACGTACTACCCTGCTGCTCTCAACACTATTAGAGTTTGCCCTGCTCGGGGGATTGGCAGGCCTGGTCTCCGCCGCGCTGGCAAGTGCGATCAGCTATTCCCTTGCGCAAACGGTATTCAATCTGCCCTGGCAGCTCGATCTGTCCATGTGGTTTTCGGCCCTGGCGGGCGGTGCCCTCTGTGTCAGTATTGCCGGCACCCTTGCCAGCCGACCACTACTCAACACCCCGCCATTGGTAACCATGCGAAAAGTCTAAGACATGGGTTATACCCACCACTATCCTGGTGGCCATGTCTGACTTGAAGATGTATCGAGACTACAGCATTCAATGTAAGGACATTGAGTGCTTCCCAAGCACCGGTTTGATCGGTGTCGCCGTGGCAAGGCGGCTTTGTTTATGCAGGCTCATCACTTCTGGGTGACAATGAGGTGAGTCGAGCAAGATAATATAAATCTGTTGATAGATATTGTTGTCTTCGATCACGTCACTCTGCAGTAACAGCAACTCCATTTCCGCCTCTTCAGTCCTATCCTTGAACTCGGGGAAGACATCAAGCAGTTTGTTTGGACCCAGCAAGCAGTAAGCAATACACCAGGCCGCGGAGTGGCAAATATTCTCGGAGACTATCTGCACCGGCTCATGGTATTTTTTCGATACCGCGACGACTTGCCGATGCAGCTCTTGCATGATCTTTTTTGAAACTGATGACTCCAAGTCACTCAGTGCCAGACCAAACGAAGAGAGATGACTTCCGAGAAGCCCTTTGACCAGGTTTTTCTCCATGAAACCGAACATTTTTAGATTGCCCTCCCTGTCAAATAAAGTAAGCCGATAATCCCATTTCCACCAGATCCATCCTCTTCAGATGGCTGAAGCTAAGACTTTCCTCCACCCTTGCCCTAGACAAGTCGTTAGAATCCTAGCGAATAATACTTAAGGCACCCTTAAATGAAATGAAAAAACGAGAACTCTCGATTTCCAGTGGGTACGGATGGTAATATGGCTTGGTCTGTCTGCTAATCTAAGCCCAGACAGCAATAACTATAAACCCGGCCCAGTCGGGATAACAATGACCACCAGGAGGAAAGTGAATGTTCAATTTGCTTAAGTATAAATGCCTGTTCGGCTTTCTTTGGACCAGCGCCATCGCTGCAGGTCTGCTGACCGTCATATTCTTTACCTTCATCGATCCGATTCATGTCGCAACTCTGTTGGCGTTGCAAACCGGCAGTGCCCTCTACGAAGTCAAGATCTACGCCTCAATCTTCTGTGCAATATGGTTCACACTGAATGCGTCCACCTACCTTGCCTACTATTTCGGGCAACTGGTGAAGCAGATGGAAGATCAAAAGCAGCAACAGACCGAGCGACACAAGTCGGTCGAGGGCAGCCACCTCGAAGCCCGCTAGGCTGTTACTAATGGGCGGAAGCTTTCAGGGAAAGTAGCGACTCATCAACGAATCAACTGCGACGGTGCAGGGAACAGCACCGCCTGCAGTGACTTTTCGCCGACATCCCGCGCAAGATCATCGGCATACATCGGCACTATCAACCTGGGAGAGAACGACACCCTCATTCTGGCATGTTGGGCGGATCGAGATCATCCAGCGGTGGCTCCTCTTGCAGGCTGGTTTGCCACTCCCGCAACATCTCCACGTGCCAACCCTCCTCCTCGACCATCTCCAAGGCGATTTTTCTCACCTTGTCATTGGGCGTGTTGTCTGCTACCTGCTGATAGAAGTCCCTGCCGCGGATTTCATTGAACAACGCAATCTCCATGGCCTGGGTGACAGTCATCATATAGCTCGCCTCCTCCATACAGAAGGACTCCGGTGAGGAGGGACATTTCCACTTGAAATCCCAGGGTGTCAGCTGCGGCAGTTCGATACCTTCGGTTCGGGCATGCACCTCTTTCGCATGTTGGCGACTGTAGTCTCCCAGCTTTCTGAAGAGCTCGGCGACCTTGAGGTTGTTATGGATCTCCATACTGTCAGCGAGTTCGTCATAGTGGTCACTGGAGGCTTCCTCCAACTCAAGGGCATGTACCAGGAACTCAGCCACTGTCTCGATTACCACCTCGGGATTGTCACTCATATACAAAACTCCTCTTCCAGGAGACTTAGTTCTGTAGCCTGCTGATTCTCCGGTTGCCAAACAGGGAAAGAAGAGGCGTAAATGATCCCCGTCGCCTTACCCTCATCCGCCTGAATAATCTGAGCTGCTTTGATCCTGTCATCCGTGGGCACATCGTTGATGAAAGGGTGAACCACCTCTTTCCAACCCTTCTGGTCGGGCCGGTAGGTGACACAGCCGCTCAACACCTGGACAAAGGCGAATCCGGGATACTCGATTGCCTCAACCAGCAGCCGGGTCATCTCTGTCGGCTCACCGGAGTATCCCCGGGCGATAAATCCCGCACCAGCCGCCAAGGCGATAGCTGCCGGGTTGAAACGGGGGATACCTGTACCATGAGGTGTCATTTTACTCTTGGTCCAGGTGGGCCTGGTGGTCGGCGATGCCTGACCCTTGGTCATACCATAGACCTCGTTATCCATCACAATGTAGGTCATATCCATGTTGCGCCGGCAGGCATGGAGAAAGTGGTTGCCACCGATGGAGAAACCATCACCATCGCCCCCCGCGACCACCACGGTCAAATCGGGTCTTGCCGCCTTGAGACCGGAGGCCGCGGCAAGTGCCCGTCCATGGATGCCATGAAAACCATAGCTATCTATATAGGCGGGTAGACGGGAGGAGCAACCTATCCCCGAAACCACGGCGACACTCTCTTTACTCAGCTCGAGATGGGCCATCGCCTTTGTGAGCGCCGCCAAGACAGCAAAATGGCCGCAACCAGGGCACCATACAGGCTTGATACCCGATTTATAGTCTTTCGCCTTTAACGCTGGTACCGGCATTGTCCGCCCTCCTCATAATCATGCAGTGAGCGCCCTGATGATCCGTCCCGAGCGCAGAGGCAGTGGGCCAGGTTGCGCCAGGGACTCGGCCTGTTCAGGCAATACACCCTGGGCATGCAGGTAGTGAAACAGCTGGCCGCCATGATTCTGTTCCACCACGAGCACCCTATCCGCCCCCGCTATTGCCTGACTAAATTTCTCTCTTTGCAGGGGCGCAAGCAGGCGTATCGCAACCATGCGGATCTCCCTGCCCTGCTGCCATAGTTTGTCAGCTGCCTCTCTGACCACACCGGCACAGGAGCCCCAGGTCACAATACACTCCACTCCCTGCCCATCGATCTGGGCCCAATCATCCCCATAATCAAATGCCTCAAGCTTGTGCAAACGTTTGTTGAGTTGCTCACGATGGTCGGCGGCCATGCTCGACGGGGTGCCGAGCTCGTTGTGCTCCAGCCCATCCGCTGTATACATGCCATTCGAGGTGCCCGGAAGGGTAACCGGAGAGATACTGTCTGCCGTTATTTGATAGCGCCTGTAGTCGGCGTCCGGGACCTCCTCAACAACACGCCTCCAGGGCATGTTCATCTCGGCTGGCGCTTCGATGATCGCCTGGGACTGGCCCAGGGACTGATCCGAGAGAACCAGCGAGACAGTCTGCAGATGCTCCGCCAGTTGCACCGCCCACTGGGTGGTGAAAACGCAATCGTGTATGGAGAGGGGGGCGAACACCAGATGGGGGGCGTCACCATGCAGTCCGTAGAGTGCGATATCGAGGTCGGCCTGCTCGGACTTGGTGGGGATGCCGGTGGAGGGTCCACCACGCATCACATTGACCACGGTGACCGGGGTTTCACTCACCAGCGCCAATCCCAAGCCTTCAACCATCAGGCTCAGACCCGGTCCCGACGTGGCGGTTAGCGATGGCACGCCGCCAAACGATGCACCGATAATCATGTTGATGGAGGCCAGCTCATCCTCTGCCTGCAGCAGTGAACCACCCAATTTTTCCAATCGTGGAGCCAGCCACTCGAGCATCTCGCTTGCCGGTGTTATCGGGTAGGCTGCGACAAATCTCACCCCGCCACGCAGGGCACCGACACCACAGGCCTGATTGCCGGTAATACTCCATACCTTGCGCTTTTCCACTGCTTGCAATGGGGGACTCACAGGCCGTCGATCATGATTGTAGCCGAGACTCAATGCCCTCAACGCGGACTCCACCACCTCTTCGCCCTTGCTCCGCAATACTCCCTTTACACTTGCCTCCAGGGCCTCGAGCGGTAGGCCGCAGACCATTGCCATTGCCCCCAGGGCGACCATATTGATACGCCCCCCGGGAAGACCGGAGGCGAATACCTTGAAGGGTACCTCCCTGATCTCGGCGCGGTTACTGCGTAGTTGTGCCGGCACCTCGCCGGCTGCCGGATCACAGATGATCAGACTCTTGTCCGAGAGCGGGATTTCGTCTGCAAAGCGTTCGATATTCAACCAGTCGAGTGCCACCAGCAGGTCATAGTAGTCACCCATGCAGACCACGGGGTCGGCACTGAAGCGCACCATGGCAGCCGATTCACCGCCCCGTATCTGGGGTCCGGCCGATCGGGTCATCAGCCCTTGGAAACCACAATGCGCGGCAGCCTCCAGGACGATCCGCCCCGCGGTCACCGCACCGCTACCCCCGGAACCTGTAATTGCTACTGAATAACTCGTTGTCGTTTGTGAGGGCTTATTGTCGTTATTCATTAATTATCAATACTTCGATGCGTCGATTGCTCTTTCGTCCCTGTTCGGTTTCATTGTTCGCCACGGGTCTGGACTCGCCATAACCGATGGCGGTGAGGTGAGTCCTATCGATATCGCCAAGCTTCTCCAGGAATGTGGCCACGGTTTCAGCCCGCCGCTGAGAGAGTTGCAGATTGATCTCCGCGCCACCCACGGAATCGGTATGCCCGGAGACAACAACATCCGGATTTGGAAAAGATTTGATGGCGGTTACTATCTTGTTTAGCAGAGCGTAGTTCTGCGATTCTATCTCGCTGCCACCGCTGGGGAAATTGAATGCCCGCAGTTCCAGCAGAACATTGTGTCCCTGCCTGTAGACATTGGCCTCGTAGGAAGTGAATAGGTCCTGGATCTTATCGAAGCGGGCTTGTGCTTCACGGTTTTCACGTTCCACCGCCTCAAGCCGACTCTGCAGGTCCATCCTCGTTGCCAACTCCACCTGCTGCATATCTGCATAATTGACCAGTTTGTTGCGCAGTACAGTAACTACCTCATGATTGGGCTTATCAAAGGGTAGAGCCTCGCCGGTGGGTTCATTAATCAGGCTAATCTGCTTCTGATACCAGAGTATTATCTCCTCCATGGAGTATTCCCGCCGCTTGAAGTCTTTGATCATCTCAGTGATCTCAACACTGCGTTGTGCCATCTTACTGGCCTGCAGGGCATGGCCTTTGGCTTTGTCTCGCTGGGTCCTGTTGGTCTCCAAAACCGCAATCGAGAGGGCCAGCTCCTCATGGGCTCGCTTCAATGTCTTCGGCGCGAAGTCATCCGCTTCACTTTCGGTGGCCTGGGCAATGTCGTAACGGGCGTTTTCCGTGGCATCCTGTTTCAGTGCTTCCAGCTCGATATCCGCATAACCCTGCAGCATCTCGGGTCGCCATTTCTTGGCGTCTTCGATGTCACCCTGTTCGACCTGGTTTGAGGCTTTACGCAGTTTTTCATCGAGCAGGGTGAAGCGCTCCTGCATCATAGTGTCGGCACCTGCCGCGATTGCCAACTGCCGGGCTTCGAGTACCTCTCGCATCAGCCGTTTGGAGAGAGTCGCATCCGCTTCCGCCTTATCAAGGATCTTGTTCAAATCGATGATTGCCAATGCCACCTGATCATCGTTCCGTTTCTGGGCGAAGGCTATCGCTTCCCCGAGTTTGGTTTCCGCGGCGGCAAACCCCACGGGAGCGAGATTAAACAGATCGTTTACCCTGTCCTCGTTCAAGCGGGACTGGAAAATTGCAATCTGTTCATACTCTTCCAGGACTTGATATTTCGATAGGGTTGGAGTCGTGGCGCACCCGAAATAGAAAAGACTCAGTAAAACAAGAGATAACAACCTCAGCCTTATCGCCATTGCTCACATCTCCTCAGAAAAGGCGCATCGTGTTCGCTTGGCATCAACCGCCTGCCATGCCATCGCTAGTCTACCAGAATTCTGCCAGCCATAGACGCGTGCGGAGGGTAAGCGGAAGGGTAAAACCTACGCTGGTGAACTTGACCCTGCCATCACGGCCGATGATATAGCTGGTCGGCACACCGCTAACCCGCCAGGCAGCCGCCAGTTTACCATCTGGATCATTAATCACGGGGATATGTAGCTGCTTTTGCCTGAGGAACTCTGTGACTTCACTCTCACTTCCCGACTGCATTGCCACAGACACCACAGTATGATCCTTTGACAGGGATGCGATAGCTGCCGATTCGAGATTGCAGACGGGACACCAGCTGGCCCAAAAATGGATCAACAGCGGCCTCTCCCTTCGGCGTTGCAGGTCAAACCACTCGCCTTCCAGGATTTGACCGCTGAGCGGTGGGGCCTGCCCATCGACCAGATTGCGGGTCTGCCAGAGATGTACCAGGGTCAGGGTCACGAGGATGGCGACAACACCCATGATACGGGATGCCAGTCGCTGACGAGGCTTCTCCTCTTTGTTATCTTCAGTAGACATGGAGGTCAGGTCTTACCCTCAACAGGGTTCATACATCGATTCGAACAGCTCCTTGCCTACGGCATAGCCATCCAATCCCGCCTCGTCGTTATAGACGATATAGTCCCCCGCACAATAGCGCGTTTCTCCCTCGAGGGTCTGGATGACACCGTCCGTTTCAGCGATTTCCACCCAGACTTCCGCGGTCTTTATATAGCGACCCGGGCTGACCTCGGTATAGGTGTCGGCAAAGGTATCCGCATCCACTGTATAGATGTCACCCGCGTTGTCGATCAGCCAGTCTCCAGGCTTGCATCGCTGCTTCCCACCCCATTTTCTATAGCTGAATCCATCAGTATCCAAGTCGAGCTTGACGGCTGAAACGGCGGTACCAGCCCGTTTCCTGAACTTATCTCTGTGGCTCATAGGCTGGCATTCTACCAATAGTGACAGACCGAGTGGTGTATCAGTCGCAGACAGTTCTCCGCATACTCATCGATGCTCGCCGCCGGCTGCTTGTACTTCCATGGCTTCAAGTAGCGTTCCTGGATCATGGTCAAGGCCATGGTGGCAATGAACTCAGCCGGATAGCCCTGTTGCGGCTTTTCCTGCAGCTCTGCAATCAATCCCTTAATCTCCGAAACCTGAGAGCGCTCCAGGTTCTTCGAGTCGTTCTGGTGTTCCAGAGGCAGGCTCCGGGTTTCGGCGTAGAGAAAGTAGAACCAGGGTTGCAGCAGCAGTGATGAATAGAGATAGCCCTTGATCAGGCGCTCCAGGGCAAGGGTGGGATCAGGCTCGGCCTTCGCTGTCTCCACAATATCCTCGCACACCAGGGTTACCGCATCCTTGACGATGATCGCGATATTGTCCTTGTTGGTAATGGTGAGATAGACCCCGCCCATGCTCAACCCGGTCTCGGCCAGCAGATCCCGCAGGGACATCGCCTGAAATCCGATCTTCGGCACCAGTTTGAAGGTCGCGCGAAAGATCTTCTTCAGGTTCCTGACCGCGAACTTCTCTCTTCGTATTCCTATAAGCTCTTGATTACGCTTGAAAAGTAAGGAATAGAGCTGCTCCTCGTCATAGGCGAAGCCCTTTTTGAACTCGGCAAATGTCAACGCCCTCAATGGGACGCACTCTTCTGTCATGGAAGCCATTGCTGGTCGTCTGCTGTAAATAGTTCTTGACAGGAAATTGTAGCATAACTAGTTTATAATAAAAAACGAACGCTCGCTCTTTTTTTAGGTCGAACAAGTACCCACCGAATGCATCGGTGTCCGCTGGAGAAGTGAAATGATGACCCACATAGTTATTGCCGCAATCGCCATAGTCACGCTGCTGACCCTCGCCTATCGCGCTAGCGGAATCACCACGGCAACCCTGTCAACGGCCATCCTGTCCGTCGCCTCTGCCCTGTTCACCGGTTTTGGCCTGTTGACCTGGCTGTTGACCGCTGTATTCATCGTCTGCCTGCTGTTTGCCATCCCCTCGTTGCGCCAGCAGCTTGTATCCCAACCCACCCTCTCCCTCATGAAGCGCCTGATGCCACCGCTTTCTGAAACCGAAAAAGAGGCCATCGATGCCGGCACCGTCTGGTGGGATGGTGAGCTGTTCAGTGGAAAACCGGATTGGCAGCGTCTGCACTCCGGCGCCAAGCCCGAAATCAACGACGAGGAGCAGGCCTTCATCGACGGGCCCGTCACCGAACTCTGCCGCATGGTCGACAAGTGGCAGATCAACCACGAAATGAACCGCTTGCCCGAGTCAATCGTCGACTATGTTCGCAACAACGGCTTTCTCGGCATGATCATTCCCAAACGCTATGGTGGCCTGGAATTTTCACCGGTTGCGCAATCGGAGATCCTGTTGCGCCTGAGTAACACCGGCAGCGGCGTCAGCTACCTGGTCGGCGTTCCCAACTCCCTCGGTCCCGGTGAACTGCTGATCAAGTACGGTACCAATGAGCAGAAGGAGTACTACCTGCCCCGCCTGGCCAGCGGCAAGGAGATTCCGTGCTTTGCCCTCACCGGCCCTACCGCCGGTTCGGACGCCACCTCGATACCCGATACCGGGACGGTCTGCATGGGTGAATGGGAGGGGGAAGAGGTGCTCGGCATGCGCCTCAACTTCTCCAAGCGCTATATCACCCTCTCATCCATCGCCACCCTCGTCGGGCTTGCGTTCAGACTCAAGGATCCGCACGGGCTGATCGGCGAAACCAGGGATTACGGCATCACCTGTGCACTGATTCCCCACGACACCAAAGGATTAGAGATCGGACGGCGCCACCTCCCCGTGGGTGATGCTTTCCTCAATGGACCACTGCAGGGCAAGGATGTCTTCGTGCCGCTTAGCTTCATCATTGGCGGCCCTGAAATGGCCGGCAAGGGCTGGCGCATGCTGGTCAACTGTCTCTCCGTGGGACGTGCCGTCACCCTGCCCACCACCGCAGTGGCGGTGAGCAAGCGCTCCCTGCTGGGCAGCAGCGCCTACGCCAGCCTGCGTCAGCAGTTCGGTGTCTCCATTGCCCAGTTCGAGGGTATCCAGAAACCTCTCGCCCGCATCGCGGGTTTAAGCTATATCATCGATGCCGCACGCCTGCAGACCATTCAATCCATCGTGGAGGGACACAAACCGAGTGTCCCCTCCGCGATCCTGAAGTACCACACCACGGAGATGGCCAGGCAGTGCATCCTCGATGCCATGGATATCCATGCCGGCAAGGCTGTGATCAAGGGACCGAAGAACTATATTGCCGATATGTATGAATCTATGCCTGTTGCGATCACCGTTGAGGGTGCGAACATACTCACCCGCAACCTGATGATCTTCGGCCAGGGGGCAACCCGGTCGCACCCCTATGTGATGCAGGAAATGAGTTTGGCCCATGCCGAGGAGAGCCCAGAGGTGGTAGCCAAGTTCGATGCCACCCTGGCTGCGCACATGGGCAATACAATCAGTAATTTTGCCCGTATGCTGGTCATGGGACTCGGCCTCTCCCGGGAGGCTGCGAAGACAGAGAAGCAACACCTGCTCCCCTACTACCGTCACTTCAATCGGCTCAGCAGTCTGTTCGCGGTGATTACCGATGTGGCGCTGCTCAATCTGAATGCTAAATTGAAATTCAAGGAGATGCTCTCGGCACGTCTGGGCGATCTGTTGAGCATGCTGTTTCTTGGCAGCATGGTGATCAAACAACACGAAGAGAGCCAGCAGGCGGATGATGAGTGGCCGGTGGCCCAGTGGGCCCTCGACTATCTGCTCTATCAGTATCAGATAGCATTCGATCAGCTGATGGAGAACTGGCCCAACCGGTTTGTACCCATCGTGTTGAAGCGACTTGCATTTCCGATCGGTGGTCGTTACACAGCGCCGAAAGATAGCCTGGAGAAAGCGATCGTCGGACTGGTCACCCAAGACAGCGCGACCAGAACCGAGTTGACCAGTGGACTCTACATGGAGACTGGGGCCAACAATCCCTTGGGCGAGGTCAATCAGGTGTTCCTCGAGAGTCTGCTGCTGCAGCCGATCCTGAAACGGGTCAAGACCGCGCTACGCTCGGGAGAATTGACCATCTCTGAGGATGGCGATCTCGCCGATGCGGCACTGCGTGCCGCCTTGGTCACCGAGCACGAGGCAGAGCAGTTAAGGCGCTTTGACCGTCGCCTGATGTCAGTCATTCATGTGGATGATTTCGAGGAATCGGAGTTGGTGCGCATGCCCTACCATGAGGATGACGACCGAAAGCAGATCACCGGGTAAACGGCCCCCAGAGAAGGATTAGGTACCGGAGGAGAGAACGCAATGAATTCAACTGCTGAAGTGAGTGTACGGGAAGTGAGTAAGCCGACTACAGCCATACCCGTCTACCGCAAGATTGCTGTGCTGGGCGCCGGGGTGATGGGGGCGCAGATCGCCGCTCACTTCGCCAACGCCGGCATACCGGCGCTACTATTTGACCTGCCCAAGGAGGGCAAGGACAAAAGCGCCATTGCCAAACAGGCAATCAAGGCACTGGGAAAACAGAAACCGGATCCCCTGGCTATCGCCCACTATGCCTCCAGAATTACCCCCTGTAACTACGACGATGACCTGGAAAAACTCTCAGGCTGCGATCTGGTCATCGAGGCGATAGCGGAAAGAGTGGAGTGGAAAACCGATCTCTATGACAAGATCGCTCCCCACATCAATGCCGAGGCGATTCTCGCCAGTAACACCTCCGGTCTCTCTATCACCGATCTGGCGGCATCGCTTCCCGAGGATCTGCGCAGGCGATTTCTCGGTATCCACTTTTTCAATCCACCGCGCTATATGCCCTTGGTTGAGCTGATCGCCCAACCCGAGACTTCGCCGGAAGTTACTGACAGCATCGAGAGCTTTTGCACCGCCACCCTCGGCAAAGGGATAGTCAGGACCAGAGACACGGTCAACTTTATCGCCAACCGGCTTGGTCTCTTCTCCATGATGGTGACCATCCATCATGCGCAGCGCCTCGGACTCAACTTCGAGACCGTCGATGCCCTCACCGGGAAATCGATCGGCCGCCCGAAGAGCGCGACCCTGCGCACTGCCGACCTGGTCGGGCTCGACACCATGCGTCATGTGTTGAGCAACTCGGCACAAAACCTCAAGGATGATCCCTGGGTATCGGTATACGAAATACCGGCCTGGCTCGACACCCTGGTTGAAAACGGTGCCCTTGGCGCCAAGACCAAGGCGGGTGTCTACAAAAAACAGGGAGGGGAAATCCTGGTCTATGAACCTGCCGATAACGCTTATCGCAAGAGCAAGGTCAAGATACCGGGTAAAGTGGAGAAGGTCCTAAAGGACTACAAGAATCCCAACCGTTTGGCAAAACTTCGTGAGATCAAGGATCCCCATGCCGAGTTCGTCTGGTCCATTCAACGGGATGTTTTCCACTATGCGGCCTGTCTGCTGGATAGCATCGCCGACAATGCCAGGGAGGTCGACATGGCCATCCGCTGGGGATTTGGTTGGAAGCAGGGGCCCTTCGAAATCTGGCAACAGGCCGGCTGGAAGGCCATTGCGGAACTGATCCAAGCGGATATAGATAGCGGCAAGACCATTGCCAACGAGCCTCTGCCGGCATGGGTCAAGGAGATCAACGGGGTGCACATTCCCCAGGGGTCCTGGTCCCCCGGTGATAACACCTACCACCCCCGATCCAAGCTTGAGGTCTATAAGCGTCAGCGCGCCCCGGAACTGGTGTTCGGCGAGCAAACGGAACGCCAGGAGGTGTTGTTCGAAAACGATGCCACGCGCTTCTGGCTCTGTGATGGGGATATCGGGGTACTGAGTTTCAAGACCAAGATGCATACCATCGACAGCGGAGTGCTCGACAGCCTCAACCAAGCCGCCGAACTGGCAGAGCAGCAACTCGCAGGGATGGTGATCTGGCATCAGGACGAACCCTTTAGCGCGGGGGCCGATCTCAAGTCGTTCATGCCGGTAGCCTTGAAGAGCATACTGCCGGGCAACACCGCCCTCGACGACCTGCTGCAGAAGTTCCAGCTAAGCTGTATCCGCATGCGCAAATCCAACATCCCGGTGGTCGCCGCGGTGCAAGGTCTGGCCCTCGGCGGCGGTTGCGAGCTGATGATGCAGTGCGACCGCGTGGTTGCCGCCCATGAGAGCTACATCGGTCTGGTGGAGGTGGGTGTGGGACTGATACCCGCGGGCAGCGGCTGCATGGAGCTGGCCCGGCGCGCCTCGATAAAAGCGGCCGGTGGCGATACTTTCGAAGCCCTGAAGGATATCTTCGAAACCGTCGCCATGGGCAAGGTGGCCACCAGTGCCATCCAGGCCAAGGCCTTCGGATTCCTGCGTGAGAGCGATGTGGTGGTGATGAACCGACATGAACTGCTGCACGCCGCCATCGCCCAGGTGCGGGCGCTCGGCGCCGCCAACTACCGCCCACCCATCGAAACCCCGATCCGTGCCGGGGGGCGGGCCGCCATCGCCAACTTCAAGGCGGCGATGACCAATATGCATGCCGGCGGTTTCATCTCCGACTACGACATGAAGATCGGCAACTACGTTGCCGAAGCGCTCTGCGGCGGCGCTGTCGATGCCGGTACCGAACTCCCGGAGAGCTGGTACCTGCGCTATGAGCGTGAAGGCTTTCGTTCCCTGTTGAAGAATACAAAAACCCACGCCCGGGTGAAGCATATGCTCGACACCGGCAAGCCCTTGCGTAACTGATCGAGGAGAAGAGCATGAGCGAACAGGCATATATTGTTGCAGCACGACGCACCCCCGTCGGCAAGGCCCCCCGTGGTGTTTTCCGCCAGACCCGCCCGGACGATCTGCTTAGCCATGTAATCCAGGGTGTGGTCAAAGACAGCGGCGGACTGAAGGGCGAGAAGATCGATGATGTGGTCATCGGTTGCGCCATGCCCGAAGCCGAACAGGGGCTCAACGTGGCCCGCATCGCCGTCCTGCTCGCCGGATTGCCGGACAGCGTACCCGGGGTCACGGTCAACCGCTTCTGTTCATCCGGTCTGCAGAGCATCGCCATGGCGGCGGACAGAATCCGCCTCGGCGAGGCCGAGATCGTCATCGCCGGCGGTGTCGAGAGCATGAGCATGGTGCCGATGATGGGCAACAAGGTGGCGATGAATCCGGCCATATTCGAGGACGACAATGTGGCGATCGCCTACGGCATGGGGGTCACCGCGGAAAAGGTGGCCGAACGCTGGAAGGTCAGCCGCGAAGATCAAGATACCTTCGCCCTGAAAAGCCATCAACGGGCCCTGGCCGCCATCAGCGCCGGTCATTTCGACCAGGAGATCCTTCCCTACACCGTGCAACAGCACCTCCCCGATGGGGGCAACACGATACGCCTGGTGGAAAAGCTGGTAACCAGCGATGAAGGCCCGCGAGCCGACTCCAGCCCCGAAGGCCTGGCCAAGTTGCGTCCGGTATTTGCCGCCAAGGGAAGCGTAACCGCGGGTAACAGCTCGCAGATGAGCGACGGCGCCGGCGCCGTGGTGGTGATGAGCGAAAGCAAGATGCGGGCCTTGAAGCTAGAGCCCCTGGCGCGCTTCGTTGGCTACAGTGTGGCCGGTGTGCCCGCTGAGATCATGGGCATAGGACCAAAAGAGGCGATTCCCAAGCTGGAGAGACAGACCGGGGTCAAGCTCGATGAGGTCTCTTGGATCGAACTCAACGAGGCCTTCGCCGCCCAGAGCCTGGCGGTGATGCGGGAGTTGAACATGGATCCTGAGAAGGTCAATCCCCTCGGCGGTGCCATCGCCCTGGGACATCCGCTGGGGGCCACCGGCGCCATTCGCACCGCCACCCTGCTCCACGGCCTGCAGCGCACCAATGAACGCTACGGCATGGTGACCATGTGCATCGGCACCGGGATGGGCGCCGCCGGACTGTTTGAACGTTGTTGATACTCATAACCGCAACCCGGTTTATTGCGCAAATGTCGGCTGCCGTAGGGATGTCAAGGCAGCCGGTAAGATCCCATTACGCCCCTCTATTCACTAATGGGTGTGCTTTTTTAAAGGAGTAAACTGCATGAGTAGTGAAACCGTGACGACACCAGGCACTACACCTGAAGAACGGGTGGTGACCCTTTGGCGACGCTTCGGCAACAGCGCCATCGGTCGCCGCATCTACAGCCTGTTGTTCGGGCGCCTGGTGCCCTATACCGGCACCATTCACCCGTTGATCGAGGAGATCTCCCCAGGCCGGGCCAAGGTATCCCTGCAGGACAGGGGCGGCGTGCGCAACCACCTCAATTCGATCCACGCCATCGCCCTGGCCAATCTCGGTGAACTGGCCAGCGGTCTGGCACTGATCGCGGCGACACCGAAATCGGCCAAGGGCATTGTCACCCGCCTGGAGATCGATTATTTGAAGAAGGCCCGCGGCAACCTCACCGCCATCGGCGAGGCGGAGGTACCGGAAGTGATCAACGAACCCACCAGCCTCGAGGCCCGGGCGACGATCTGGAACCGAGACGGAGAGAGCGTCGCCACCCTCAATGTACACTGGCTATTGAGCCCCAGGGAGCAGGGATGAATTCCGCTTCAACCCTGGATACACCATTCACCAGGGCGAGCGGTATTCGGGTGCCGCTGATCTGCGGCCCCATGTACCCCTGCTCCAATCCCGAACTGGTCGCGGCGGCATCCGACGCCGGCGGCATCGGCATCATCCAGCCGGTCTCCATGACCTTTGTCCATGGCCACGATTTTCGCGAAGGTATCAGGCTGATCAAAAGCCTCACTGACAAACCCATCGGCATGAATGCCCTGATCGAAAAATCCTCCAAGAAGTATCATGAACGGATGGAGGAGTGGGTCTCAATCGCATTGGACGAGGGGGTACGATTCTTCATCACCTCCCTCGGCAATCCCCGCTGGGTGGTGGACAAGGTCAAGGCCTATGACGGCATCGTCTATCACGATGTCACCGAGCGCAAATGGGCATTGAAGGGCCTCGATGGCGGTGTCGACGGCCTGATCGCCGTCAACAACCGGGCCGGTGGACACGCCGGCGCCCTCACCCAACTGCAACTGCTGGATGAGCTTGGTGACCTGAATGTCCCACTCATCTGTGCCGGCGGTATCGGTAACGAACAACAGTTCGCCGAAGCGATCAGCCAAGGCTATGCAGGGTGTCAGTTGGGCACGCGCTTCATCGCCACTCAAGAGTGCAGTGCGGCGATGCCCTACAAACAGGCCATACTCGATGCCGGTGAGAATGATATCGTCCTCAGCAACCGCATCACCGGGGTCCCGGTATCGATCATCAACACACCCTATATCGAAAAGATCGGTACCAAGGCCGGGGCCTTCGCCCGCTGGATGCTGCAGGGGAGCAAAACCAAACACTGGATGCGCATGTTCTATACCCTGCGTTCCGCCTTTCAACTGC
>JBEVVR010000055.1:0-88826 GCA_040507035.1 Candidatus Thiodiazotropha sp. | reverse complement strand
GCGGTGATGCGCAACATCATGACCGGCAATGCAACGCCGGCCCAGATCGGTGGATTCCTGGTCGGCCTGCGCATGAAGGAGGAGACGGTGAGCGAGATCGCCGCCGCGGCCTCGGTGATGCGCGAGCTCGCCTCCGGCGTCTCCATTTCCGATCTCGACCACACGGTGGACATCGTCGGCACGGGGGGTGATGCCTCCGGCACCTTCAACGTCTCCACTGCCTGCATGTTCGTCGCTGCCGCTGCCGGTTGCCACGTGGCGAAACATGGCAACCGCTCGGTCTCTTCCAAGTCGGGCAGTGCTGACGCCCTAGAAGCAGCGGGGATCAGGCTCGATCTGTCACCCCAGCAGGTGGAGCAGTGTGTGCGTGAAGTTGGGGTCGGTTTCATGTTCGCTCCCGGCCACCATAGTGCGATGAAACACGCCATCGGACCACGCAAGGAGATGGGTGTGCGCACCATATTCAATGTCCTTGGACCCTTGACCAATCCCGCGGGGGTGCCGAATCAACTGCTGGGTGTCTTCGACAGTGAGCTGTTAGAGCCTCTGGCGGAGGTGCTGCAGCGCCTGGGCAGCCGCCATGTGATGGTGGTCCACTCCCGTGACGGCCTGGATGAGATCAGCATCGGTGATGTCACCGATGTGGCGGAGTTGAAGGATGGCCAGGTTAGGCGCTTCACCTTGCAGCCGGAACAATTTGGCTTGCAACGCAGCTCCCTGGATGCGATTCGGGTCGACGATGCCGACGCAAGTCTCTCCATGATCCGCGGGGTGCTCGAAGACAATCCGGGACCCGCCCGGGACATCGTGGTCTTCAATGCGGGGGCCGCGATCTATACCGCCGGTCTGGCGGAGAGTCTGGAGCAGGGTGTGGAGAGGGCCGATCAAGCCGTCGCCAGCGGTGAGGCGCGCAACCGTCTGGATCGCCTGGTTGTATTGACCCAGAGCTTCGACTGAGTATGAGTGGTACCCCCGATATCCTGCTCAAGATCACCCGACGCAAGCGTCAGGAGATCGATGAGAGAGCAGCGCAACGTTCCATCGCCGAACTTGAGGCCTTGCTCCCGGAGGCCTCACAACCTCGTGGCTTTGCGAATGCCATTGCCACCAAGCTGGCAGCGGGTGAGTCCGGGGTGATCGCCGAGATCAAGAAGGCCTCTCCCAGCAAGGGTGTGTTGAGAGAAGATTTTCAGCCAGCGCAGATTGCGCAGAGCTATGCCCGGGGCGGCGCCGCCTGTCTTTCGGTATTGACCGATATCGACTTCTTTCAGGGTAGTGACCACTATCTGCAACAGGCACGGGCTGCCTGCGACCTGCCGGTGATCCGCAAGGACTTTATTATCGATCCCTATCAGGTCTATGAGGCACGGGCCATCGGTGCCGACTGCATCCTCCTGATTGTGGCATGCCTCGATGATGGACAACTCAAAGGACTAAACGATCTGGCCCATCAGCTGGGCATGGATGTCCTGATCGAGGTCCACGATGACGAGGAGTTGCAGCGGGCATTGCAGGTCGATAATCGCCTGATAGGCATCAACAACCGAAATCTCCGCAGCTTTGAGGTGAGTCTCCAAACCACCTTGGATCTGCTACCCATGATTCCTTCGAACAGGATCCTGGTGACGGAGAGCGGCATTCTCAACGCCGAGGATGTGGCGCTGATGCGCAGTCACCGGGTAGACGCCTTCCTGGTGGGCGAGGCCTTCATGCGGGCTGAGGATCCCGGTGCGGAGCTGGCCCGACTCTTCGCCTGATGCGCCGGGCCGATCGACTCTTCCGCATAACCCAAGAGCTGGATACCAAGCGCTATCTGACCGCTCGAGAGCTGGCGCATCGACTCCAGGTTTCGCAACGCACCATCTATCGTGACATCGATGCGCTCTCTGCATCCGGCATTCCCATCGAGGGGACCGCGGGCGCCGGTTACCGGCTCTGCCAGGGATTTCGCCTGCCCCCATTGATGTTCGATGAGGATGAGCTGACCGCCCTGCTGCTTGGGATGCGCATGGTACAGGCCTGGTCGGATCGGGAACTCACCACAGCGGCGGTCCGGGCCCGGCGTAAGATTGAAGCTGTTCTACCGCAACGGCTTCAGCCGGTGCTTGATGCCGAGGCCCTGATGGTGCCGGATTTCCATATCCCGGAATCGGTACGCAGTCATGTCGCCCTGCTACGCAAATCGATTGTCGAAAAACAGAAGGTGGAGATGAGATACCAGAGGGCGGATGGGGCGTTATCTGAGCGGATTCTGTGGCCCCTTGGCCTCTTCTATTGGGGTGAGAAGTGGACCCTGGGCGCCTGGTGCGAGTTGCGCGGTGCATTTCGCCACTTTCGACTCGACCGCATCGGTGAAGTGAAATTGGCCGCTTCCCACTACGAGGCGATCGAGGGACGCACGCTGGACGATTATCTGCTGGCTGTTGGTGCAGACAGTGATAGCTGAATAAAGGGATACTGACATACTGGTGTCAGTAGCAGGGGAGTAGAGTCTCTATTACAGATTAACCAGCTCCCGCGAGGATAGTGAGACTATGCAACCAAGAATCAATCTTATAACCCTGGGCGTGGAGGATCTCACCCGCTCCATCGGTTTCTATGAGGCCCTCGGCCTGCCGCGATTTCAATATGAGAGCGACCAAATAGCCTTCTATGAGCTTAGCGGCAGTTGGCTGGCCCTCTACCCGAGACAGGCCCTTGCTGAAGATGCCGGGTTCTCTGCCGGGGATTCGGGATTTCCCAACTTTACCCTGGCCCATAATGTGATCGATCGCGAGAGCGTGGATCGGGTTATGGACGAGGCCTTATCCGCGGGAGCAAAGTTGATAAAACCGGCTCAGGAGGTCTTCTGGGGTGGGTATTCCGGTTACTTTGCCGATCCTGACGGTTTTCTCTGGGAAGTGGCCCATGTTCCCCAGTTCTGGATTGGTCCAAAAGCGGAAGACGAAGCATGAGTAAGATGGAACCCTGTCCCTAGTGTTTGGGCAGTGAAGACTATATCCACTACCATGACAACGAGTGGGGCGTTCCCTCCTATGATCCGCACCACCCCTATCGGATCGTATGAGCCGCGAGCTGAAACACAGGGGGTTTTCGTTTTGTGGGATCGACGATCTGCTATGCCTTCATGCAGTCGGTGGGGATGGTGAATGATCATCTGCTGAGTTGTCCGCGGCACCAGGAGGTTGCCGACCTGTAACAGGCATCCGCCTCCCCAACGGATCGTCCCTGTCCCGCTGGGGGTCCTGCAGCATCCTTGCTGCAGATGCGAAAGTGGAGTACCAACCGACTCCCTTTTCGAGCATTGGTTTGTATGTTGTCAGCCAGTCTCTGAGTTGACCTAAGCTGGATCAGCGTGTGCCGAAGACAACGATGGTCTTGCCCTTGACACTGATCAGTCCCTGCTCTTCCAGATTCTTCAGCACCCTGCCGGCCATCTCCCGGGAGCAGCCTACGATGCGGCCGATCTCCTGTCGGGTGATGCGAATCTGCATACCGTCCGGGTGGGTCATGGCATCCGGTTCCTTGCACAGATCGAGTAGAGTACGGGCGATGCGTCCGGTCACGTCGAAAAAGGCGAGGTGTCCGACCTTGTTGCTGGTCTGGTTGAGCCGCTGGGAGAGCTGTGCTCCCATGGCGTAGAGGATATCCTTGGTATACTCCTTGAGATCGTGATTGAAGAGCTGTTCCAGACGCTGGTAGCTGATCTCGGCGATCTGGCACGAGGTGCGTGTCCGTACCATCACACTACGCTTGGGCTCGGGGATGAAGAGGCCCATCTCGCCAACGAACTGGCCCTTGTTGAGATAGGTGAGGATGATCTCCCGACCGTCCTCATCTTCGATGTAGACGGCTACCGATCCTTCCGTGATGTAGTAGAGTATGTCAGCCGGGTCACCGATATGAATAATCTCGGTATTCTTAGGGTAGCGTCGGCGGTGACAAAACGAGAGGAATCGCTGAAGATACTCAGGTTCCTGTGGTGGCGGTTTTATGATCGTCATGATCTCGGGACTCTTAAATGTTAAGGGGAGAGATCAGCCTGCAGATTGAACCAGCTAATCTGCCTGTGCGGCAGTTCCAGGTGATCTTCATCGCAGTAACGCTGAGCCCTCGTCCATAGATTTATTGTCGTCGTCTCAATAAAAAGAGTTTAGGATCTAGTTTAGCAATCCTTGTCAACTTGTCGAATATACAGCCATCAGTATACGCAATAGATGTACAGTGTAACAAAAACAATAGTTCATTAATTTAACGCAATTCATACTTATCATCTATCCCCATAGCCGCATCCATGCAGGTTTTTGGGGGTAAACAACTGGAGTGAGCGATGAAAGCACGGGTCGTATGGGTGGAGGATTCCGTCATGATGGGGGAGTCCGGGAGTGGCCATGGCGTGGTGATGGATGGTCCGCCGGAGCATGGCGGGCGCAATCTGGGGATCAGGCCAATGGAGATGCTGCTGCTGGGCATGGGGGGGTGCACAGAGTTCGACGTCATGTCCATTTTGAGGAAATCCCGCCAACAGGTGACCTCTTGTGTGGTGGAGCTGGAGGCAGAACGTGCGCAACAGGACCCCAAGGTCTTCACCCGAATTCATGCCCATTTCATCGTCTCCGGCAAGGACCTCAGCGAAAAGCATGTGGCCCGCGCCATATCCCTGAGTGCCGAGAAGTACTGCTCCGCCTCACTGATGCTTGCCAAGAGCGCCGAGGTAACCCACGACTACGAGATCCGCGATGAGCAGTGAGGCGGCGGCCTTCGACAGGCTGATAGCCGATTACTACCGGGTCTGGTTTCGCTTCCATCCACTGGCGGCGGTCTATGCCTCGGTGCCCGGTTATGAGGGTCTGCTCGCCGCCGATGGTGATGACGACATGGGGGCCTTGGCGAACCTGATCAGCAATCTGCTGGTGGGCCTCAAGGAGTTGGATTACGACGCCCTGGATGCCGACCGCCAGCTCGACCTGCAGCTGATTTATGGTGCTGCGCTGATTGAGCACAGGATTCTGCTCGAACACGATTGGCGGCGCCGCGATCCCGCACGCTACCTGCCGCTGCATCTGCTGCAAGAGCTTGTGGTGCGCCAACCTGAGCGGCTGTGCGAGGCGCTGATGGGGGTATTGGAGAGAACCCCCAACTATCTACGGGATGCTCGATTACGCCTCGAAGAGTATCCCGGTCTGGTCTCCACCCTGTGGTTGGCCGATGCCCTGGAGACGGCGCAAAAAGGCGTCCCTTGGCTGAAACGGCTCGGTAGGGATCTACCCCAGACCCATGAGTGTTGCGCCGACAAGGGGCGCCTGCAGGCCCTCAGTAGCCAGGCCGCGGACGCCGTGGAGGACTTCAAGCAGGCCCTGGTCAAGGAGTTGACCCCGGCCGCCTCGGGGACCGCCGATTGTGGCAGAGAGCTTCTCGCCTGGTTGATGCGCCATCGCGACCAGCTCGATATCCCTTTCGAGGATGCGCTGGCCTATTGCCGTAAACGGTTACGCCAGATCCGTGAGGAGATGGCGCATCAGGCGATCAGCCCGGAGGCGGTCAAAGAGGTCGATGGTGAGCTGCTCAGCGGAGATGGCAGGCTCCAGGCCTATCGGGAGGAGGCCAATGAGCTACGTGCATTTCTGCAGCGGCTCGAACTCCTGCCCGACTCTTTGCAGCCGCTCGATTTCCGCATCACCGACAACTGCTTCCGCCAGCCCGACTGCGGAAGTTATCTGCGCACCGAGCGGGGTGGCGTCTTTCTCATCCCCCATGACAAACAGGTAGGGGGTGGCGAGACTCGGGCGGCGATTCGCATGCGCAATCTCTACAGCAGCTGGGCTGGCCGCCACTACCTGGCCTGGGCCGGCGGCATCTCGGCCCACAGTCTGGTGCGCCAGATCAATCCCTCGGCCGCCTTCAAGCGTGGCTGGGCCCACTACATGAGCCGTATTCTGGAGCAGCATGGTTACTTCAACGAAGAGGATCGACTGGAGCTCTATCAGCGTCGTCTCGCCCTGGCAGAGCAGGCGACCATCGATCTGGAGTTCCATGCCGGTGTGATCAACAGTCGCCAGGCCCTGGAGCGCTTGAAACTGCTATCGGGAATCCCCTGCTGGGCAGAGGTGAGCCTGACCGCCATCTCCAGGCGCCCCACCGACGCCTTCATGGCCCTGCTTGGGGCGGAGATGATCGAAAATCTCTGTCAACGGCAACTTGAACAGCGACCGGATGCTACCCTGCGCTCGCTGCACGAAGAGCTGCTGGCACACGGCGCGGTCTCCCTGCCTTTGGTTGTGCAGCGGGCCTGCGGCCGCGACACCTGGGATCAGGCCCTCAAGGAGTTGCTTACATGAAACCACCACGCCATCTTGGCATGAGCCATGTCGCCCTTAATGTCAGGGACATGGCCACTAGCGAACACTTCTATGTCGATCTTATGGGGATGGAAGTCGAGTGGCGACCCGATGCGGATAACCTCTATCTCAGTTCCGGTAGTGACAACCTGGCACTCCACAAGTCACCGGCGGAACAGTTCGACGAGGCTGCGCAACGTCTTGATCATATTGGATTTTTCTTATCCGATCCGAATGCGGTGGATGCCTGGTACGAGCATCTTCAGGCGGCGGGGGTGAGGATGCGCAATGCCCCCCGCACCCACCGCGACGGCGCCCGCAGCTTCTACTGCTTCGATCCCGACGGCACCACCGTGCAGATCATCTACCATCCGCCGATTGTGGAAAACAGGGGTGGAGATTAGGGGATTAGGCGTCGAACCTCTGATCGGTTCTCATCCTCCATCCTGCAGATTCTGAAATCGCCACCAAAAAACCCGCACGTGGCGGGTTCTATTGATGGCTGGGGATGGAGGATTATTCGGCCCTTTGGGCCTCACCCCTACGGGGCCAGCTTGCGCTGTTCGCCTTCGCTCTGCTCAGTCGTCGAACCTCTGATCGGCCCAAATCCTCCATCCGGGCAGCTTTGTAGCAACAATAAAAAAGCCCACACAGGGTGGGCTTCAATATACTGTTGGCTGGGGATGGAGGATTCGAACCTCCACATACGGAGTCAGAGTCCGGTGTCCTGCCGTTAGACGAATCCCCAGTTGCAGACTCCTAGGAGCCAGTCTTAGCGTTTGGAGTATTGTGGACGCTTGCGGGCTTTGTGCAGGCCGACCTTTTTACGCTCCACGGCGCGGGCGTCGCGGGTCAGGAAGCCGGCCTTGCGCAGGGTGCTGTGAAACGACTCATCGTAGGCGTCCAGGGCACGGGATATGCCGTGACGGATGGCACCGGCCTGGCCTGTGGTGCCGCCACCGTTGACCGTTACCTTGATATCCACCTTGTCGGTGGTTTCGGTGGCGTCCAGCGGCTGGCGTACTACCATGCGTGCGGTCTCGCGGCCGAAGTACTCGTCGAGGGGACGGTTGTTGACCACGATGTTACCGCTGCCGGCGGTGAGGTAGACGCGGGCGGTGGAACTCTTGCGGCGTCCTGTAGTGATGTGTCTATCTGCCATGTAGGTTTACTCTATATTAATGATCAGATGTCCAGCGGCTGTGGCTGCTGGGCCTGATGGCTATGTTCAGGACCGGCGAAGACGCGCAGCTTCTTCAGCATGGCGCGGCCCAGCGGGTTTTTCGGCATCATACCCTTGACCGCATGTTCGATGGCGCGCTCCGGAGCCTTCTGCAGCAGCTTCTCCAGGTTGATCGATTTCAGATTGCCGATGTAACCGGTGTGGTGGTGGTACATCTTGTCGCTCAGTTTGTTACCGGTGACACGGATCTTCTCTGCATTGACCACGACGATATAGTCGCCGGTGTCGACGTGAGGGGTGTATTCCGGTTTGTGTTTACCACGCAGGTGTCGGGCAATTTCCGTGGACAGACGACCCAGGGTCTTGTCTGTTGCATCCACGAGGTACCAATTGCGGCGAACCTCTGCTGGCTTTGCGCTTAGAGTAGTCATCCGATGTCGCTCCGATGGAGAACTAAAATGCCTTGAAAAAGACGGCGGATATTACATGATCCGGTTAGTCTAGACAAGACCCAATCCAGGATATTTGGCGGTGCGCCGTCGCCTGCTAGCCGCGCTGGGCAAACCACTGGCAAGCGGGCAAAAAAAAAGCGCGACAGAGGTTGTCGCGCATAAGTCTATATATACCACCAAAGGAGGATTACTGTTACTCAATGTATCAGCATATCTATATCATCTAATATTCTAAGGTACTTGTCAAGCCAAAGGGTATGGCTTTCTGCTATCATCTTTGCCCTCTATTTGGCTGTGACGGGTTGCCTGTTTGTCAGTGTTCGTGAAGAGATGCCTTAATTTTGCCTCCATTTACCAGCAACATATTGAATATTAAGTAAAAATACATGTTTCTTTTCAGTGTTGCCATTGTTTTGGGTCTGCTTGTTCTGGTGTGGAGCGCCGATCGGTTTATCAGTGGAGCGGCCGCCCTTGCGGACAACCTGGGTGTCTCTCCCATGCTAATCGGACTCACGGTTGTCGGTTTCGGCACCTCGGCGCCGGAGATTCTGGTTTCGACCATGGCGGTGACCAACGGTAATCCCGGGTTGGCGATCGGTAATGCCGTAGGCTCCAATATTGCCAATATAGGGTTGATACTCGGATTCACCGCCCTTGTGGTCCCCCTTTCAGTCCACTCCAGCGTATTGCGGCGGGAGTATCCTTTGCTGCTTGCGGTATCGGTGATGACACTGCTGTTGATGTGGGACGGTGAATTGAATCGCATCGACGGCGTTGCCTTGCTGGTGACCCTGGCGGCGGTGCTCGGGTGGATGATCTATACCGCCAAGACGGGGGCTGCCGATCCCATCGCGAGTGAGTTTGACGCCGAGATTCCTCACGATATTCCAACCCGGAAGGCGATCCTGCTGTTGCTGGGTGGATTGCTCTTTCTTCTCGTCAGCTCCCGCCTGCTGGTATGGGGTGCGGTCAACGTGGCGTCTGCCCTGGGAGTCAGTGATGTCATCATCGGCTTGACCATCGTTGCCATAGGCACCAGCCTGCCCGAGTTGGCGGCCAGTATCACCAGTGCCCTGAAAGGAGAGGATGATCTCGCTATCGGCAATGTCATCGGCTCAAATCTCTACAACCTGCTTGCGGTCTTAAGTATTCCGGGGCTGATGGCACCGGGACCCTTCTCTGCGGAGGTCATGAACCGGGATCTGCCGGTGATGATGGCCTTGACCCTATTCCTCTTTTTCATGGGGTATGGTCTTGGCAAGCAGGGGCGTATAAATCGTCTGGAGGGATTGTTCCTGCTGCTCTGCTTCATCGGCTATCAGACGCTGCTCTTCTTTACACTGGTGAATGTCTGATGATCCATGGTTCCGTACTATAAGAGTTGGCTTGCTTATGACTAAACCCATTACCCCCACACAAGAAGAGATGACCCGGATGATCGATCTGGGCAGGGCTGTTATCGAGACCGAGTCCGATGCTGTCTCCTCGCTCATCGCCAGGTTGGGTGAGGCGTTCGCCCGGGCCTGCAGCTATCTCCTCCACTGCGAGGGGAGGATTGTTGTCATCGGCATGGGCAAGTCGGGTCATATCGGCAACAAGATCGCAGCGACCCTGGCCAGTACCGGTAGTCCGGCATTCTTTGTCCATCCGGGCGAGGCCAGTCATGGTGACCTGGGTATGATCACAGCCCAGGATGTGGTGTTGGCTCTCTCCAATTCGGGTGAGACCGGTGAGTTACTGGTGATTCTGCCACTGCTCAAGCGCTTGGGTGCACCGCTGATCGCCATGACCGGCAAGCCGGAATCGACCCTGGCCAGGGAATCGGAAGTTCATATCGATGTCAGCGTCGAGAAGGAGGCCTGTCCCCTGGGGCTGGCACCGACCTCGAGTACCACCGCCGCTCTGGTGATGGGCGATGCGATGGCAGTTGCCTTGCTTCAGGCGCGGGGCTTTACCGCCAAGGATTTCGCCCTCTCCCATCCGGGAGGCGCCCTGGGAAGACGCTTGCTGCTGCGTGTCAGTGATATAATGCATGTGGAGAGGGCGCTACCTTGCGTCGATCTCGACGCCACGCTGCATCAAGCCTTGGAGGTCATGTCGGCCAAGGGCCTGGGCATGACCGCAGTGGTAGACAGTGAAGGCAGGGTAAGCGGTGTCTACACGGACGGCGATCTGCGGCGTACTTTGAATAGGCCCATCGACATTCATCATGTGAAGGTGAGTGAGGTGATGACGAGGAACTGCCTGACCGTGCCGGCTGAGATGTTGGCTGCCGAAGCCTTGCAGATGATGGATGAAAAGAAGATAAACGGCCTGCTGGTTGTAGATCTGAATCAACATTTGATCGGTGCCTTCAATATGCACGATCTATTGCGAGCCGGCGTGATGTAGGGGGGATAGAGGGTGCGGGATATACATGCCAAGGCCAGTGGAGTGAAACTGGTCATTTTCGATGTCGATGGGGTGCTGACAGACGGCAGTCTCTATCTTGGAGATGACGGTCAGGAGTATAAGTCGTTCAACTCCAAGGATGGTCATGGCATGAAGATGTTGCAGAAGAGCGGTGTGGTGATCGGTATTATCACAGGCCGCACCTCGGAGGTCGTGCGCATCCGTATGCAGAGTTTGGGCATCGAACATGTCTACCAGGGCAAGCATGACAAGCTTCCCGCCTATGAAGAGTTGCGCGATAAGCTGAGTCTCACTGATGCGGAGATCGCCTATGTGGGCGATGATGTGGTCGATCTGCCGATCATGCGACGGGTGGGTCTGGCGATTGCGGTGAACGACGCCCATCCCTTCGTGGTCCAACATGCGCATTGGCAGACACCTCACAACGGTGGGCAGGGGGCCGCCAGGGATGTCTGCGAAATGGTGCTGGAGGCCCAGGGTAACCTTAAAACAGAGTTGGACAGCTATCTTTGAAGCATCGGTTAATCGGTCTCGTGTTGATGCTTGCGGCCCTGCTCAGCCTGAGCTGGTGGCTGAACAGATTGACCCAGCCGGAAGAGCTCAGGCAGCCCGGTGCCAAGATCTCTCCCGACTCCTATGCCGAAGGCCTGGTAGTGGATACCTATGATGAGAGCGGTAATCTCAAACAACGATTACAGTCAACAGAGATGAGGTATTTCGACAACACCGGGATTACTGAGCTGCAACAGCCCCGGGTCTGGCACTACAACAGGGAGGGGCCGCCTTGGCGGATGGAGGCTGACCAGGGGTTGATCAGCGGTAAGGAAGAGCGTGTTCACCTCCCCGGTCCGGTGGTCATAGATCGTCCCGCTGGCGAGAAGTCGGCGCCGCTACAGATCATCACCCAGGATTTGACCCTCCATTTAAAAGACTCCATGGCAACCACCGAAGGCTCGGTGCGCATCGAAAGTGATGCGCAGTGGGTAACCGCAACCGGCATGCAGGCCTGGTTTCAGGGACCGGTTCGGTTGAAGCTGTTGCACGAGGTGCGAGGCTATTATGAATTCCACTAAAACCACAAACGGCATCCTGGCCTTGCTGCTGCTGGGCTTGTCTTCGTCTTTACAGGCCCTCGAAAGCGACAGGGAGCAACCGATGCACCTGGAGGCGGACAACCTTTCCATCGACGAGGGATCAGGGGTGGTTTTATATGAGGGCAACGTGGAGATTACCCAGGGCAGTCTGAAACTCTGGACCGAACGTTTATGGATTCATCGTCGCCAGGGTAAAACCGAAAAGATTATCGCTGAAGGGGCGCCGGTGCGATTCCGTCAATTGATGGACAAAGAGGATGGTGAGGTTCGCGGTGAGGCGATGCGTATTGAGATCACCGTGGAGAGCGATGAAATGCTGATGATCGACGATGCGCTTCTGCAGCAGGGGGGTAATCGTTTTCGCAACGACCGGATTATCTACAATCGTAGCAAGGCGATGGTCAGAGCGGGTAGCAGCGCCCAGGGAAAACAACGGGTGCGGGTCGTGATTGAACCCAAGCAACAGTCGAAACCATGAGCCAGCTGCAAGCCAAGGCGCTGCAAAAGCAGTATGGCAAGCGCACGGTGGTGGACGGTGTCTCCCTGAGCGTCAACAGTGGCGAGGTGGTCGGTCTACTGGGGCCGAACGGTGCCGGAAAGACCACCAGCTTCTACATGATTGTCGGTCTGATCGAGGCCGACAGTGGCGAGATTATCCTCGATGACGAGGTGTTGACCGACCAGGTGATGCATAAGCGGGCACGCAGCGGTATCGGCTATCTGGCTCAGGAGGCATCTGTGTTTCGTCGCCTCACGGTGGAGCAGAATATTCTCGCGATCCTGGAGACCCGGAAAGAGCTGGATGGTGCCGAGCGTAGCAGGATTTGCGGGCGCTTACTGGCTGACTTCGGCATCGATCACCTGCGTGAAAATATGGCCATGAGCCTCTCCGGGGGTGAACGCAGACGCCTGGAGATTGCCCGTGCGCTATCGATTCAACCCAGGTTTGTGTTACTGGATGAGCCCTTTGCGGGTGTCGATCCAATTGCCGTTATAGACATCAAGAAGATCATAGAGCACCTCAAGCAGCTGCAGATTGGCGTCTTGATCACCGATCACAATGTCAGGGAGACACTGGATATCTGTGACCGGGCCTATATCATCAACAGTGGCCGGGTATTGGCCGAAGGTACCACGCAGCAGATTCTGCGCAACGAGGAGGTCAGGAACGTCTATCTTGGTGAGGACTTTTCAATGTAGGCATAACCCTGTGGTTTGGGTAGATCCTGTTGAATTTCAAAGGATTCCGCCTTTCATGCAGCTAGGTAAAGGTATCAGTGCCGAGTGTTTTGCCGGTCAGTTGGGAAGAAAAATTTTTACCTCCGCCGCCTTTTTTAGCTAGAATGAACTTAAAGACATACAAATAGCATACCAGGTCCAAAGATATCATCTGCTATGAAGCAGGCGCTGCAACTCCGACTCGGACAACATCTCACCATGACACCCCAGCTGCAGCAGGCAATACGCCTGTTACAGCTCTCTGCGCTCGACCTCACTCAGGAGGTTCAGGAGGTGATAGAGACCAACCCCATGCTCGAGGTGGAGGAGGAGTTCGGACAACAGACACCGCCGGCGAATGGGGAGGCCTCCGATAGCGCCACACCGGAGCAGTCGGCCAGCGAGGATGGCGGCAGCAACGACATCAACAATGAGCGTGAAATCCAGACCGATTCACCGCAGGCGACAGAGGATCTGCCGGTGGATAGTGAATGGAGCGATGTCTATGACAGTTATCAGCCCCCTTCTGCAGGTGGCGAGGCGAGTGATCAGGACTATTTGGTTCAGAATAGCAGTGCCGCCACCCTGCATGACCACCTGTTATGGCAAATGAATCTCACACCCTTTTCAACCCAGGATCTGGTGATTGCCACAACCATCATCGATAGCATAAACGACGATGGCTATTTTACCGGTGATCTTGAGGAAGTACTGCAATCGCTGAACGACGAAGAGGCAACCATTGAGGATATAGAGGCTGTATTGCATCGAATTCAGGCCTTCGATCCACCGGGTGTCGGCGCCCAGGGCCCTCAGGACTGCCTGCTTATCCAGCTACGCCAACTCCCCGAAGCGACACCCTTTCTGGAGTTGGCGATCAGGCTTTGCAGGGACTTTTTCAATCTGCTTACCGCGCAGGATCAGAATCAGATCATGCGGCGCATGAAGATCGATCAGCAAGAGTTGACGCAAGTCATGCAGCTGATTCGGACACTTAACCCACATCCGGGTATGCTGATCGCCAGCAGCGATCCAGAATATGTCATTCCAGACGTGTTTGTGAGCAAGCGTAATGGCCGCTGGGTGGTTGAGCTGAATGGCGAGGTGACCCCAAAACTGCGGGTCAACAGCGGTTATGCGAGTCTGATCAGGCGAGCGGACCAGAGTGAGGACAATACCTTCTTGAAGAACCACCTGCAGGAGGCACGCTGGTTCATCAAAAGTCTGCTCAGCAGAAACGAGACTATTTTGCGTGTGGCGAGTAAAATCGTGGAGTACCAGCGCGGCTTTTTCGAACATGGGGAGGAGGCGATGAAGCCACTGGTGTTGAGAGATATCGCCGAGGCGCTGGATATGCACGAGTCAACCATATCCCGGGTCACAACTCAGAAGTATATGCATACCCCCAGGGGGACACTGGAGTTTAAATATTTTTTCTCCAGTCATGTCAGTACCAGTGCCGGAGGTGAGTGCTCGTCAACCGCCATTCGGGCACTGATTAAAAAATTGATCGCCGCTGAGATTCCCAACAAGCCTCTCAGCGACAACAAGATTGCCGCCCTCTTGTCCGACCAGGGGATCGAAGTTGCCCGGCGGACCGTGGCAAAGTACCGTGAGTCGATGGGCATTCCGCCATCGAATGAGCGAAAACGTCTGATTTAGGAGTAACTGAGCGTCATCCATCCGTAGTAGAACAGTGATCCCTATGCGGATGCTAGCAAGCACGAGGCATAACAGGATGGCTGAACAACATTTACTGGATGTATAGATCGTCGCCATTTAACCTTATCAGGCAGGGTGATGGGTAACCTCATCTAAGATTAGGAGAAAATTATGCAAATTAGCGTGACCGGTCATCATGTGGATGTAACCAATGCCTTAAAGAGCTATGTCGATAGCAAGTTCGAGCGCCTGGAGCGCCATTTCGATAATGTGATCAATGTTCACGTTATCCTCAGTGTGGAGAAGATGAGGCAGAAGGCAGAAGCTACAATGCAAGTGAACGGTGCGAGTGTTTATGCGGACTCTGTACAGGAAGATATGTATGCAGCCATCGACCTGCTTACCGACAGGCTCGACAGGCAGGTGATAAAGCACAAGGAGAAGATGAAAAGTCATCGTGCCGGAAGCGGTGCGAAATATGCATCGGAATAGTAGAAGCTGATTGGACTGGCGAGGTCTCCATGTTTCCTGACGGGTATCTTGTGGAAGAAAGGATCGGTTGCAATGTGGAGGCAGCCAGCAAGAAGCGTGTCTTGGAACAGCTCGGTCAGCGCTTGGCCGATGCTGTTCCCAATCTTAATCAAGATATGGTATTTGACGCGTTGCTCGAACGCGAACGACTGGGCAGCACGGGCCTGGGAAAGGGCATCGCCCTGCCCCACGCCCGTATGCCGCAAATCTCCGAGGCCCTCGCGGCTTTTATCCAACTGCCGCAAGGCATCGATTTTGATGCCATCGATAATCAACCGGTTGATCTCGCCTTTGCCATGCTGGTCCCGGAAGAGGCAACCGATGAGCATCTGCAACTTCTGGCCAAGCTGGCACAGATGTTCGATGATCAGGATTTCTGCAGTGCCCTGAGACAGGCGACAACAACAGATGAACTCTATAAACTGATTCAGCAACGGGAAGCTATAATCTCAGCTTAATGAAGCCAATCTACACCATTCGGGATCTCTATGAAGAACTGGCCACGGAGCTTTCGCTGAGCTGGAATGGTGAAGGGGGTAATGCGGAGATCTTTCTCGATGTGGAGTCACAACATGGAAAGCAGCCCGCCGGCCCCCTGAATCTGGTGAGGCCCAATCAGATACAGGTTATCGGGCCACCGGAAAGGGAACATTTGTTGAATGAGGAAAAGGATGTCTATCATGAATATCTACAGAGGTTATTTCTTGCCTCACCCGCCGCGCTTATATTTACCGATGGTCTGAAACCGCTTCAGCAATGCGAGGAAGAGGCCATGGATAGGAATATCGCGCTTTTCTACACACCTCAAGCCGACAATCAGGTCATAAAACGTCTGCTGGAACGTTTCAGTCAGCCTGCGGGTGAAAAACTGCTGGTGCACGGCGTCTACATGGAGGTACTGGGCCGGGGGGTGCTGCTCAGCGGTGATCCGGCGATCGGTAAAAGCGAACTCGCACTGGCCTTGATATCACGGGGCCATTGTCTGATTGCGGATGATGCCACTGAGATCTATAAATCGGCCAGTAGCACGCTCATTGGGCGCTGTCCCAAGGTCCTGCAGGACTTTCTTGAAGTGCGCGGCTTGGGCATGATCAACATCCGCGCCATGTTCGGCAATAGCGCCATTAAACCCAACAAAGAGTTGCATCTGATCATCGACCTGCTGCACTTCGATGATCAGAAGCTGCACGATATGGATCGTCTCGAAGGTTGTCATTCGACACGCACCTTGCTGGGTGTCGAGATACCTCAGACCAGCCTGCCGGTGGCTGCAGGTCGAAATCTGGCTATTCTGGTCGAAACCGCGGTGCGCCAGCATATGCTGATGCTTGACGGCTACAATGCAACTCAGGATTTCATCGCTCGTCAACAGGTCTATATCGATCAGGATCAATAAAAGGCCATAGGGTCTGTTAACATAGATATGTCTGAGTTGTTTAAACTGCAAATCGTCAGCGGCTTGTCGGGGTCAGGCAAGACCATAGCTTTGCATACACTGGAAGATATGGGCTACTACTGTATCGATAACCTGCCGATATCGCTGTTGCTGTCGGTTGCCGATCACCTGATTGGTGAAGCGGAAGCGATATTTAGTAAGACAGCTGTAGGCATAGATGCCCGCAGCCAACCCAGCCAGATATCCACCTTGCCGACTATGGTGGATGACATACGTCGTCGCGGGCTCGATTGCAAGGTACTGTTTCTCGATACCATGGCCGAAACTTTGATCAAGCGATTCAGTGAAACCAGGCGTAAGCATCCGCTGACCAATGAACAACGTTCGCTTGCCGAGGCGATCCATTTTGAGCGGGAACTGTTGGCACCGGTGATCGATGCCGCTGATCTCCGTATTGATACCACCCATACCAATCTTCACGAATTGCGCGATTTGGTGCGTCATCGCGTAGGGGGAGAGGAAGGCAAGGTATCGATCCTTTTCGAGTCCTTCGGTTTCAAACACGGCCTGCCCACGGATGTGGATTTTGTGTTTGATGCACGTTGTCTGCCAAATCCCTATTGGCAGCAAGAGCTGCGCGCATTCAATGGCATGCAGGCTCCGGTCGCGGAATACCTTAGCTCCCATTCCGAAGTGACCGGTATGCTTTCAGATATGATCAATTTTCTTTCCCGTTGGATCCCGGCCTTTGAGGCCGATGGGCGCAGCTATCTCACCATTGCAGTGGGATGTACCGGTGGACAGCACCGCTCCGTGTTTCTGGTAGAGCGATTGGCACAGCACTTTGATCAACAGGGATGGCATGTCATGAGCCGCCACCGGGAGTTGTCGTGACCATAGGGTTGCTGCTCATTACCCATAGCAGGATCGGTGAGGCGATACTGGAGACCGCAGGGAAAATGCTCGAGGGTGATCCCCTGGCGGTGGAGATCCTTCCGGTTGGTATGGATAGCAACCCTGAACAACTGTTGGCTGAAGCCAACGAGCTGATCAGCCGCCTTGATCAAGGTCACGGGGTATTGGTGTTTACCGATATGTACGGATCCACTCCCAGCAACATTGCCTATAGTTTGGCAAAGAAGGGTCGAGTGAATGTGGTTTCGGGGATCAATCTGCCGATGCTGATACGCACGCTTAACTATCAGACCTTGGATCTGGATGCGTTGACCGAAAAGGCATTGAGCGGTGGTAAGGATGGAATAATCTGTTGTGAAACCCTTAGCAAACAGACGAGCTAATGTTGGATAAAGAGGTAGAAATCATTAACAAACTGGGGCTGCATGCCCGGGCCGCGGCAAAACTCGTGAGTTGTGCCAATAGCTTCGCCAGCCATGTCTACCTGAACCGTAACGGTCAGCGAGTGAACGGCAAGAGCATCATGGGAGTCATGATGCTGGCGGCGAATCAAGGCTCCACCTTGATCTTGGAGATCGACGGCAGTGACGAACAGGAAGCTATGCAGGCGCTGACGTCACTGATCAATGAACGATTCGGAGAAGAACAGTGACCCTTTCCTGTCAGGGCATAGGTATCAATACGTCTCGAGAAGTCGCCATTGGTGAGGTCTACCTGTTGCAACGGGGCATACCCGAGGTGAGCCATCGTGAAATTACCGAGGAATTGATCCAGAGCGAGATTGAGCGCTTTGAGAATGCCCTGCATACCACGACCAACCACCTACGTCTGGTGCGTGATCAGATACCAACCAACACCGCATTGGATATCAGTGAATTTATCGATACCCACCTGTTGATGCTGGAAGACTATGCCATCAGTCAGGCGACGATCAATCTCATCAAGGAGAACCTCTATAGCGCCGAGTGGGCCTTGCAGGTGCGCCGGGATGAGCTGGTCAGAGTCTTTGATGAAATGGATGATCCCTACCTCAGGACCCGCAAGGATGATGTCGATCATGTGGTCGGCCAGGTGCAGTTTGTGCTGGCGGGTGGCCAGCCGCAGCAGCAGCAAGACCTCAAAGGTTGTGTTGTAGTAGCCAAGGATCTGACTCCCGCCGAGACCATCATGATGAAGAATCAGGGTGTGGTCGCGTTTGTAACCGAATTTGGCGGGCCGCTATCCCATACCGCGATCCTGGCACGTAGTCTGGGTATTCCCGCCGTGGTCGGTATTCATCAGGCCACCACGCTGTTTCGACAAGGCGAGCAATTGGTGGTCGATGGCGCTCAGGGTGTGGTGCTTGCCGATCCCACGGATCGCATCCTTGCCTATTATCGTCAGCGTATCGAGAACAGGCGTCTCAGAGAGGAAGAGTTACGCCGCCGAGTCGATCTGCCGGCATTAACCACCGATGGTGAGCAGATATTTCTGCATGCCAATATCGAACTGCCCGAGGATATAGAGACCACACTCAGCAACCGCGCGGACGGTGTGGGTCTGTTCCGTACCGAGTTTCTCTTTATGAATCGCCCCACGCCGCCCACGGAAGAGGAGCAGTTCGAAGCCTATGTCAATGCAGTGAAAGGTCTGGGCGGTATCCCGCTGACCATTCGCACCCTCGATCTCGGTATGGACAAGACCACCGGGAGCATCTTCGATACCGGCTGTATGCCGGCAATCAACCCCGCCCTTGGCTTGCGTGCGATTCGGCTCTGCTTGAAAGAGCCGGAGCTGTTCCTGCCCCAACTGAGAGCGATTCTGCGCGCATCCACCGAGGGATCGGTAAGGCTGATGCTGCCGATGTTGTCGGGTGTTCAGGAGCTTAAGCTGGCGTTGCAGATGATCGAAAGGACCAAGGATGAACTGCGCAAGGCCGGGGTGGCTTTCGACGCCAATATTCCTATTGGCGGGATGATCGAAGTACCCGCAGCCGCCCTTGCGGCTGATGCGCTTGCCCGTCATCTAGACTTTCTCTCGATAGGTACCAACGACCTGATACAGTACACCCTGGCTGTGGACCGCATGGACGAGGAGGTCAATTTTCTCTTCGATCCCCTGCATCCTTCGGTGCTGTTTCTGATTCAGCGCACCATCGATGCGGCAAACCGTGCGGGTATACCGGTGAGTATGTGTGGTGAGATGGCGGGTGAGCCTCGTTATGCCCGATTATTGATCGGCATGGGATTGCGTGAGTTGAGTATGCAGCCCAGTGCCCTGTTGGAAGCCAGAGAGCTGGTACGAGAGTCCACCCTCTCCCAGTTGCAACAGCGTACCGCAGAGTTCTTCAAACAGCTGGAGACCAGCGGCGAATGCACCGATTTCGACAGCTTGTTCGATTAGGGCTCACGCTACTCTGCGGCTCGTTAGGAGACTCTGAGGAAGCAGATTTAACTCGATGCCAAACCTTCCCGCTTGAGTCCTAATCAGGTCTTTCGTGACAGAGGGTGCAGCTCACCATTGTGCCTTTGGCAACGAAGCGAGTTCTCTCCCCGTCGTCATCACGAAGCAGAGTGCGATCAGCGGCGGTCATTGAGAGCACAGTCCCTTCCAGGTTTTGACCGTGACAGCTCCTACAGGCACTGGGGTTGTCTTCGTAAAACTCTTCATGTTCAAGGTTCCAGCCTCGACTGTTGACATTGTGCATGCCATGGGGGCCGTCGAGGGTGAGGGGGAGATGGGTATGGCAGCTGCTGCAATCAGTCAACGTTCCGGCGTGACCCTGTAGTTGAATCGCAGCGAGGTTGTCATTGGCAGTGGCGAGTGGGTTCGGCCAAATGGCATGGGTCGAGCCGTGACACCCCTCACAAGCGACACCGCCATGTCCGAGGCTGTTTCGGTAGAGTGTGTTGCTGTTTTCCGCAAATCTCTTATTGACTGCCAAGCGTGGCGTCGCGATATCGATATCATCTTCCCAAGCTTGGGTCAGGCGCAGGGAATCGCCCAGATGGTTGTTTGCATCACCGGTATGACAGGATTCGCAACGGGGTTCATCCAACCAGGGCTGTCGTTCGTCACCACCCACCGCAAGCATGCTTCCATGGCAGTCCTGACAGCTGATGCCTGCAGCACCCATTGCACCCCTGAGGCATTGGGTAAGCTTACCCGGGTGACATTGATAGCAGGTCTGCTGTAGGCTGCCGTCTGTGGGGAATAGCGGTTGAGCGCTGTCTGGGTCAGTCAAGCGGCCATGATGGCCATGCATCACCTGGGACATGCTATCCAGAGTCAACTGTTGACCCCTTGGACCTGAGCCAGTGAGATCAAGTGCCGCCGAGTAGTGGCAACTGGCGCATAGTACCGGGGTCGCATTAACGAGATCGGTATCGTGTTTGGCATCGTGCAGTGCCAGGATATTCCATTTTGCCGCCTGTAAGATACTGTTTGCATCATTGATGTCGTCAGGGAGGATGAAATCGATGTTGCTGTCGGTTGGAGCGGCGACCTCTCCCGTGGCATGACAGTTCTGACAATCCGCTTCCGAGGCGACTGGCAGCACCACATCCAGACTGGCGAGGGCATCCGTGCTGCCTGTTAGGCTGGCGGTGACCCGCATCAAAGGATAGGCGTTCAACTGTCCGTTGTCATCGATGGGAACGATGGGAACGCCATCAGCAGCGAACCATTTTTTATTCGGGTCGTAGTGATTGAAGGCCTGTGCGTCATTGCTGTTGTAGGGATCCAGTATGCCCGGCATCGACTGGCCAAAAAGTAGGCCTACATCCGGTGCAGGGTCGAGTCCAAAGAGGTCGCTGACAAAGCTGTTGCCGGTTTGTGGATTGGTGTCCCAGAAGTTAGTCTTGCTGACCCCGCCTGCCTGGTTTTGACTGGTACTGTTAACAGAGTCAGCAACATCCGCAATCGCCCGATAGGAAACATTGACACGGGTTGCATCGAGAATTTGGGGCTGCTCGCCACGTTCGATGACCTGGGCATGAATGACATTGTAGGGCGGGAGAATGACGAAGGTGGAGTAGTCCAGGTCGGCACAGTGCATGCCCAGATCATTGAATGCCAAGACCCGATGGCTGCCGGTTGCCTGGGACACACCCGCTCCATTGTCATGGTCATCATCATCGTCGTCATCATGATCACTACCACCACCCCCACCGCAGGCGGTCAAGGAGGTGAGCAGGATCAGCAAGATTGGCCATTTCCGTTGTAGCATCATTGTCGAGTTTCCCTGAATCGAAATGCTGGGTATTTGTTTTTTGGGAATTATATCCTAAAAACAACCTAATCACATCCCCTCATGTGTATCGTCGCAAGCACATAATCATTGGAGTTAGGCAAACTTCGGCAGACTAATGCCAACAGGGTTGGAATGACTGCTTGGATCTAATCAGCTCAAGATTGTCGGGTCAACAGAGGCTATCTTATCGGTTTTAGATGCCAGACTTTCTCAGCATACTCACGAATCGTACGGTCGCTGGAGAAGTAGCCCATACGAGCGGTGTTGAGGATCGATCGCTTTGTCCATTCGGCGTTGTCGCGGTAGACCTGATCGGCTTCGTCACTGATTGCCATATAGCTGTGAAAATCGGTCAGGACTTTGAAGTGATCGCTGTTTAAAAGACTATCGGTGATGGGCCGATAGCGTGCTGGTTCCTCGGGGGAGAAGAAACCGTTGGCGATCATGTCGATTACCCTTTTCAAGACAGGATCGGATTCATAATAGCGTCTGGGTTGGTAGCCTTGGGTATCGAGTTTGGCGTTTTCTTCTGTGGTATTGCCAAAGATGAAAATATTCTCGGCGCCAATATTCTGATGCATCTCCACATTGGCACCATCCATGGTTCCCATGGTCAGGGCGCCGTTGAGAGCGAGCTTCATGTTACCTGTGCCCGATGCCTCCATGCCGGCGGTGGATATCTGCTGTGAGAGTTCCGCCGCGGGGATGATGTCCGATGCGGTGGTAACGTCGTAGTTGGGTATGAAGATGATCTTCAGGCGATCACTGACGGCCGGGTCGTTATCGATGACATCGGCCACATCGTTGATCAGGCGGATGATCATTTTCGCCATGGAGTAACCTGGCGCGGCCTTACCCCCGAAGAGGATGGTTCGCGGCACGCAGGGGGAGTTTGCATCATCCACCTGGCGGTTGTAGAGGGCAATGGCACGGAACAGGTTTAGCAGTTGGCGCTTATACTCATGGATTCTTTTGACCTGGACATCGAAGAGGGTGTTCGGATCGACCTTGCTTTCCAGGTAGTAGTAGATGAGCTTGGCAAGGCGCTCCTTGTTGGCCTGCTTGACTGCATAAAACCGCTCCTGAAAAGAGCTCTCCTGGGCGAAGGGCTCAAGTTGCTTGATCTGGCTGAGGTCTCTGATCCAGTCTCTGCCAATGGCTTCGGAAATCAGATTTGAGAGCCCGCGGTTTGATTGGTAGAGCCATCGTCGTGGAGTGATGCCATTGGTGACATTGATGATCTTACCGGGAAAAAAGCTGTTGAACTCCTTGAAGGTAGACTCACGCAGCAGCTCGCTGTGCAGTGCCGAGACTCCATTCACCTTGTGACTGCCGATTATCGCTAAATGAGCCATGCGAATGCGCCGGCCGTTACTCTCATCGATGATGGAGAGGCGGCGCAGGATATCTATGTCTCCCGGGTGCAAATGACCGAGCATCAGCAGAAATCGGCGGTTTATCTCCATGATCAACTGCAGATGGCGAGGCAGCATCTGCTCGAAGATATCCACCGGCCAGGTCTCCAGCGCCTCCGGCAGCAGGGTATGGTTGGTATAGGAGAAGACCCGGGTGGTGATCTCCCAGGCCGGTTGCCACTCGAGGTGATGCTTGTCCATCAGCAGGCGCATCATCTCCGGGATGGCGATGGCAGGGTGGGTGTCATTGAGTTGAATGGCTACCTTGTCGGGTAGCTCACTCAGGCTTTCATGGTCGGTGAAAAAACGCCGCAGGATGTCCTTCAATGAGGCGCAGACAAAGAAGTATTGCTGTTTCAGGCGCAATAGCTTGTTCATGGTCGAGCTGTCGTTGGGATAGAGTACCTTGGAGATATTCTCCGAAAGTGTCTTGCCGACAACGGCCTCGGTGTACTCCCCCAGATTGAAGCGGTTGAGGTCGAAATCCTCGTAGGCCTTGGCGCTCCAGAGGCGGAGATTATTGACGGTATCGTTCTGGAATCCGGGAATCGGTGTGTCATAGGCCTGGGCCAGAACCACATCCCCCTCGATCCAGTCAAAATGGCGTCGCCCCTGGGCGTCCTGGTACTCCATCACCCGGCCGCCAAAGCGTACCCGGTAGGAGACCTCGGGACGAGGAAACTCCCATGGGTTGTCGTGCAGCAGCCAGTTCTCCGGCAGTTCGATCTGGCGTCCGTTTTCGATCTTCTGCCTGAACATGCCATATTCGAAACGTATGCCGTAGCCATAGCCGGGAATGTTCAGCGACGCCATGGAGTCGAGAAAACAGGCGGCCAAGCGACCGAGTCCGCCGTTGCCGAGCGCCGCATCGTGTTCGAGATTGCGCAGACTCTCCAGTTCGATACCGAGTTTGTGCAAGGCCTCTGTACAGGCATCGTGTATATCCATGTTCAGCAGGCTATTGATAAGACTGCGCCCGATGAGGAACTCCATCGACAGGTAATAGACCCGCTTGGGATCGTGTCTGTAGTAGTTGCGCTGGGTCTCCATCCAACGCTCTATGAGGCGATCACGTACCACATGGCTGAATGCCATCATCCAATCATGTTCCGTTGCGGTATAGGGATCCTTGCCAATGGTATATACCAGGTGGTTGGAAACTGAGCGTTGAATATCCCTTGGGTCCGAGCCAAGGAAATCGTATTTGAAAGCGCTATGTTTGACCTTGCTCATGACAACGAAATGTGGCGTTAGCAATTGTTATGGGTGGCGTAGTGCGAGAGATCCTTCTTATGCCACTGCTCACAGATAACTATAAACCATAGCTCATATCGAGTGTGTAAAGATCTTAGTGTTAGGGCGTATTGGATTAGTGTTAACAGGTCCTGGCTTGCTTAAGAGTTACGTAGCTCCCTGAATAAGGTGAAACGTAGCAGTATCGGCAACAGCAATGGATAGATCAGCAGGCCCAGGATATCCGCGCCAAAGTCCCATAGGGAAAAGAGACGATTTGGCAGCTGCGATTGGACCGCCTCGATGAAGAGTCCATAGGTCGCCAGGGGGATCGCCTTGAGTAGATTCCAGGGTGATTGCGGCCAGGAGAAATCGAGCAGAAAGGCGAGTGTAATAAAGGCCAGGACATGGCTAATCTTGTCGTTAATGTTGACCACAACCGGTGTTTCCTGGGGTGTGAACGCCAGGTAGCTGATTGCGATCAAGGCCACGACCAGTAGCAGTCGAAAGATACCTGGGTTGGCGATCGAGGCGGCTTTGCCGCCTTCTCTATCCTTCAAGTGCTCTGTTCCCTGGCGATGGCGCGGTATGCGATGTCGGTTCGATAGTAGACATCATCCCAATGGATGGAGTGGGTCAGCTCATAGGCGAGCTGCTGCGCAGCGGTGACGGTTTCCCCTAGTGCGGTCGCGCACAATACGCGGCCACCTGCAGTGACCACGCTGTCGCCTTCCAGCTTGGTGCCGGCGTGAAACACCTTTCGCGTGATGTCATCGGACTGAGTGAGTCCGCTGATGACCCGGCCCTTGTCATAGCTCGCTGGATAGCCGCCGGCAGCCAACACAACACCAACGGATGCGCGGCAATCCCACTCTGCCGCTTCCTGATTGAGATTTCCATCCAGGGCGGCCAGGCAGTGGGCAACCAGGTCGGAGCGCATGCGTAGCATGATCGGTTGGGTTTCGGGATCACCGAAGCGGCAGTTGTACTCGATCACCTTGGGCGTGCCGTCAGCGGTGATCATCAATCCGGCATAGAGGAAACCGCAGTAGGGTATGCCCTCTTCGGCCATGCCGTCGACGGTAGGCATGATCACCTCGTCCATGATGCGTTGATAGACCTCTTGCGTGACCACGGGGGCGGGGGAGTAGGCCCCCATGCCTCCGGTATTGAGGCCGCTGTCACCGTCTCCGACCCGTTTGTGGTCCTGACTGGTGGCCATCGGCAGTACATGTCTACCATCGGCCATGACGATAAAGCTGGCCTCCTCACCCTCCAGGTACTCTTCGATAACCACACGATGACCCGCTTCACCGAAGGCATTGCCGGCGAGCATGTCACGGACTGCCGATTCCGCGGTAGCCCTATCCATGGCGACGATAACACCTTTCCCCGCTGCCAGGCCATCGGCCTTGATCACAATGGGGGCGCCAACCTCATCGAGATAGGCCAGCGCGGGATCAACCTCGGTAAAGGTACGGTAGCTGCCGGTCGGGATATGGTGGCGGGCAAGGAAATCCTTGGTGAATGATTTAGAGCCCTCGAGCTGTGCGGCGCCCTTGGTTGGTCCGAAGCAGCGTAGTCCGGCCGCGGCAAAGGCATCGACAATGCCGTTCACCAGCGGTGCCTCGGGGCCGACGATGGTTAGCTCCACCTGCTTGGAGTTGGCGAATTCGATCAGTTGTTCAGTCGATTCAGCACCTATCGCCACATTCTCGAGTTTCTCCTCGAGGGCGGTGCCGGCATTGCCGGGGGCCACATAGACCTTCTCAACCAGGTCCGACTGCGCAGCCTTCCATGCCAGGGCGTGTTCACGACCGCCCGAACCGATGACTAGTACATTCATAATGAGATGATTCCGGAAGGAGGACTATAACGCAGAGTTCGCAAGGAAACGCAAAGGACGCATAGTAAATTTCTGGTTTGCTTTAAGCTCACTTTGCGTCCGTTGCGTTTTATTGCGCTCATTGCGTTATAACAATCTGATACAACACGGCTTAGTGGCGGAAGTGGCGCATGCCGGTGAATACCATCGCCATGCCGTGCTCGTTGGCCGCGGCGATCGCTTCCTCATCACGCATCGAGCCGCCAGGCTGGATGACCGCAGAGATACCTACCGTTGCGGCATTGTCTATGCCGTCGCGGAAGGGAAAGAAGGCGTCCGAGGCCATCACTGAACCCTTGACTTCCAGCGATGCATGCTCCGCCTTGATGGCGGCGATGCGGGCGGAGTTGACCCGGCTCATCTGTCCCGCGCCAACCCCGATGGTCATGCCGTCCTTACCATAGACGATGGCATTGGATTTGACGAACTTGGCAACCCGCCAGGTGAACAGCAGATCACGCATCTCCTGTTCGCTGGGTTGGCGTTGGCTCACCACTTTTATCTCGTTAGTCAGCTGCAGGTCTGCATCCTGGGCCAGTAGACCGCCATTGACCCGTTTGTACTCGGTGCGATGGATCGATTCGCTGAGCCACTCTCCACACTCCAGCAAGCGTACGTTCTTCTTGCTGTTGAGTGCTTCGACCGCGGCCGCAGAGACCCTGGGCGCGATGATCACTTCAACGAACTGGCGCTCAACGATGGCCTTTGCCGTATCCCCGTCCAACTCGCCGTTAAAGGCGATGATGCCACCGAACGCCGACTCGGGATCGGTGCTGTAGGCGCGATCGTAGGCCTCCAGCATGTTGCCGCCCAAGGCTACACCGCAGGGATTGGCGTGCTTGACGATGACGCAGGTAGGCCCCTCTTCGAAACTCTTGACACACTCAAGTGCGGCATCGGTATCGGCGATGTTGTTGTAGGAGAGCGCCTTGCCCTGGAGTTGCTTGGCGGTTGCAACACAGGCCTCTTCGATAGTGTGCTCAACGAAAAATGCCGCTTTTTGATGAGGATTCTCACCGTAACGCATGGTTTGCGACTGCTTGAACTGTAGCGAGAGGGTGCGTGGAAAGTCGTTGACACCTTCACCCAGGCGGGCACCAAGATAATTGGCGATGGCGGCATCGTAGCGGGCGGTATGTTCGAAGGTCTTTACTGCCAGGTCGAATCGGGTGGCGTCGCTTAAGGTGTTGCTGTTATCTCTCATCTCGTTCAACACCCTGTCATAATCGAGGGCATCGACGACCACTACCACATCGCGATGGTTTTTGGCTGCTGCACGCAGCATGGTGGGGCCTCCAATGTCGATGTTCTCGATCGCCGTTGGGAGATCGCAATCGGGATTGGCAACTGTCTCTTCAAAGGGATAGAGGTTGACCACGATCAAGTCGATGACCCCAATGCCATTCTCTTTCATGACACTGTCATCGATACCTCGTCGGCCCAGAATTCCGCCATGGATCTTTGGATGCAGGGTTTTCACCCGGCCATCCATCATCTCCGGATAGCCGGTGTATTCGGAGACCTCTATAACCGGTATGTCATTTTGGGTCAGTAGTTTAGCTGTGCCGCCGGTGGAGAGTATTTCGATCTTGTTGTCAGCGAGAGAGCGGGCGAACTCCACAATCCCGGTCTTATCCGAAACGCTTATCAGGGCGCGTTTTATCGATGCCATGTTTTTGAAAATTCCAAAAAGGTGAATAAGTACGTCAGTCGAGATCGTATTGGGAGAGCTTTTTGCGCAAGGTGCTTCGACTAATACCCAGAATTGATGCCGCTTGAGACTGATTGCCACCGGTATGCTTCATCACGCTCTCCAACAGCGGCGCTTCAACTTCGTTCATTACCAAACGATAGAGATTGTTTGCGCCGTGGCCATCAAGATTTTTGAAATAGCGCTGCATTGCATCGCTGACGCACTGACGCAAAGGTTCAGATTTCTTACTGTGTGTTACTGTCAGATAATCCTGTTTCTCTTTATTGATTAGAACAGCTTCAATCATCATGCCGCCAAATCCCCTTTGTTTTGTAGGCAATCAAAATAGTCACGTATGGCCTGCATCTGTTGTGAGGCAGTTTCCGTGTAGTTTATTTTGTTCCTGAAAACAGCGCCTTCAGGGCGCCCCCTACTGTACCAGGCAATGTGTTTTCGCGCGATGCGTATGCCAAGGTACTCCCCGTAAAAATCATATAGTTGCCTGACATGCTCCATAAGGGTGTCTGCAACCCAACTGAGATCGGGCTCCGGCAAGGTAGTGCCGGTAGCGAGGTAGTGGTTGATCTCATTGAAAATCCATGGGCGTCCTTGCGCTGCGCGACCGATCATTAATGCATCGGCGCCGGTACGCTTCAATACCAAAGCGGCTTTCTGCGGTGAATCGATGTCTCCATTGGCAATTATCGGAATCTTGACTGATTGTTTGATGTCGCGGATGGTTTCGTACTCCGCACTGCCGGAAAACTTGCAGGCACGGGTGCGTCCATGTACGGCGATGGCCTGGATGCCGGCCGCCTCTGCTATTCTAGCGATGCGCACACCGTTTCGGTTTTGCGGATCCGTCCCGGTGCGGATCTTCAGCGTTACCGGGACATCGACGGCATTGACTACGGCATCCAACAGTTTGGTAACCAGAGCTTCGTCTTGCAATAGTGCGGAACCGGCTGCGCGCTTACATACCTTTTTTGCTGGACATCCCATATTTATATCGATTATCTGCGCGCCGTTGGCGACATTTGTTACTGCTGCATTCGCCATCTGCTCAGGTTCCGCTCCGACAATCTGTACACTGATCGGACCTTGCTCGCCATCATGGTCAAGACGTTTCACAGTCTTTCTAGTGCCTCGGAGTGAGGCATCACAAGAGACCATCTCGGAAACAGCGAGTGCAGCCCCCATCTCCCTGCAAAGATTTCTGAATGGCCTGTCAGTGACGCCGGCCATAGGCGCCAAAAGCAGATTGTTCTCTAATTTATAGGGTCCAATTTGCATCCAATTTGCCACTCATCAGAGGCCAGTCATGGGAGAAGAAGGGGTTGGGATACTACCGCTAATTCTTGGTGGAATCAAAGGCAAAATGAGATTGAATTGATCTCATACAAATGGTGCCGAGAAGGCGACTTGCGAATTGGCTGGAAGGGTCATGAATAAGCTATTAAATCTTGGGCATATATGTGAAAGAAGGGTTGATCTGGCACAGCAGTGAACGGATTGTAAATTCTTTATGTAGAATTTAATTCCTTACTAAAATTGACAGATCGTTGAGTGTCGAACTTTTTTACAGTTTGCTATGTTGGCGCCTATCAAGGGTGCTGGGCATGCTCTCTTCAATGACAATGCATCTATATCGTGACTAATGTTTAATGCAAGACGAGGAGGACGTATGGGTTGTCTAATTATTTAAAGCCAGCTGTCATCACAAATGGCAATCGTATGACTATAGAAAGTCGAACTTGAAACCTGTGACTTCGTTTCCTGGGTCGAGTAGCTCAAGCTCAACCTGCACGGCCTTAAGCTTGGGCATCATTTGATACTCATTATCGGGTTCCGATCGATACTCGTGTGGTAGGAAGGTTCGTCTCGCTATGAGTTTTCCCATGTCGTTATAGAGACTCAATTGCAGCCTTGGAAAAGGTTGCTGAAAGGCAGCGGCGTTGACCATTTCGAGTTTCAGCGATAGTACATCCTGCTTCTCCGGATGAGTGGTGAGGGCGCGTTCACTGATGACGATCTGTTCGGTATTTCTACGGATAGGTACTTGACATCTGGCAATGCTACACAGACCCTGTAGCAGGTCTCGTCCAAGCTCGTGATTGACAAGGCTGTCCCTGGCATACCATGTGATTTGACCACCCAGGGGGAGGAGCAGAAGGAGAGAGCCCAGCATCCAGTAGTACCTGTATTTGTTGGGTTTTGGGGTTTCGTACTCCTCCTCGAAGGTAAAACGAGAGAAATCATCCACTGAATCCCGTGGGGCTGCATCCTCCTCGATTGCCGGGGTAGAGTGCGGCTCTGCTGGAGGCTCCTCTTCCGCCAATGGTTTCTCTGGTTCCGGGTGATCTGGCTCTTGGTCAGAAGTCTCCGGCTGGTCGGTATCCGGAAACGCCTTGTCAACAGCCTCCAGGGAGATGACATCGGCCAGGTTCTCTTCATCCTGCCTCTCTTCCAGCAGCAGCGATGCGGAATCCCGATCCAGCAGTTCGGACATCTGTGATTCGGTACCGGCGGCGAAATACTCGGGTTCTGTTTCAAGGCCGTCGTCCTGCTCAAGAATATATTGGCCTTGGCTGTCATCCTCCGGGTTTTGTTCGCCCGCCTCCAGGATTGCTTCTTCGGATAGGCGTTGAATCGTGGAGCTGTCGTCAGCCAAGGCATCAAGGGACTTCTCAACCTCACTGTCGCTAACCAAATTTGATTCGACAAGCAACCCATTTGTGGTGCTTTCCTCGCCGATTGGTGACGAGTCTGCGCTGCCGGGAGATTCGAGTTGCCGGTCAGTCGTGGATTCTGTATGGAATGCAGAGTTGATAAATGGAGCGGGTGACTCCATAAGGCTCTCAAGTGCGTTGAATACGTTGTTACATTGACAACAGCGTACTCTTCCGTCGGCGGCCTTGAGTTGTTCCGGGGTGATGCGGAACATGGTTAGGCAGTGTTGGCACTGGGTAAACATGTATTCAGAATTCAATCTATCAATACTTCACTTACTTCACTACGTTAGACCGAAGCTAATCGGCAGGCAAGCTCTTTGTTGATTATTGGGCTGTAGGTATTGGGGCCCCGGCTCTTGCTGCCTGCGGTAGCGCCCTTTATCCAAAGAGTTATTTGATGGTGCCACTGATCAGCATCCACTCTTGTTGTTGTTTGCATGGCGCCAATGTGGCGAAAGGCAGGTAGTGGGAGGCCACTTCCGCTTGCTGCTCCAGAAGAATCCCGGAGAGTGCGAAATGGCCTCCGCTTCTGATGTGCTTGGCAAGATCGGTCGCCAGTTGGATCAGCGGAGCGGCAAGAATGTTTGCCACCAGGAGGTCAAACTGTGTCTGTGGGAGATCGTCAGGTAGACAGGTGATCAGGCGGTCAGAGACGTTGTTCTTTCGACCATTGTCTCTAGTGGCGATCAAGGCTTGTGGATCATGATCGACGGCAACAGCGGAGGCGGCGCCGAGTTTCAGTGCGGCGATAGCGAGTATGCCGGAGCCGCAGCCGTAGTCGAGGACGCTCTTTGCAGACAACTCCTGGGCATCCAGCCACTCCAGGCAGAGGGCGGTGGTAGGGTGAGTGCCCGTGCCGAAGGCCAACCCCGGATCGAGCTGGATCACCACGGCCTCATCATGCTCGATCCTTTCTCCGGCAGGGCAGACCCATAAACGCCGACCGAATGCCATGGGTTTAAAGTGATCCAGCCACACCCGCTCCCAGATCCTATCCTCGATACGTTCCCAGCGTAATCTTGCGATCAGCTCGGGATCTAGAAACAAGGCGAGGGAGTCCCGCAGGATCAGTGGGTCCTGTTCGCCCTCGAAGAGTGCGCTGACCCGGGTTTGCCGCCACAGCTGTTTTGAATCGGGTGGCGTCTCGAGCAGCGGCTGGTCGCCGGCATCACCCATGGTGACAGAGGATGCGCCAAGGTTCTCAAACACCAACTCCAGCAAGGGGGCCTCGGTCTCACTGCAATCGATTGAAAGCTGCAACCACATAGCTACGAGTGATGAGTTTTTAGTTTTTTAGTTTTGAGTTGAGAAGGCAGCACCTAGCTTATAACTCACAACTCACAACTCAAAACTCTTTAGTTAGAGTCCTAGTTTCTTTTCCAGGTAGTGGATATTGGCCCCACCTTCGTTGAATGCACTGTCACGCATAATGTCGAGATGTAGCGGTATATTTGTCTTGATCCCGGAGATCACCATCTCCTGGAGGGCAATACGCATCCGCGCGATGGCCGCTTCGCGGGTCTCGCCATGGGTGACCAGTTTTCCGATCATGGAGTCGTAGTAGGGCGGTACCCTATAGCCATTGTAGATATGGGTATCGACGCGGACCCCGGGGCCTCCGGGGGTATGGAGTTGGTCGATGGTGCCCGGGCTGGGGAGGAAATTCTCCGGATCTTCGGCGTTGATTCGGCACTCCACCGCATGGCCTTCGAGCTTGATCTCGTCCTGGCTGTAACTCAGTGGTTCACCCGCGGCGATCAGGATCTGCTGTTTGACAATGTCTATTCCGGTTATCAGCTCGGTTACCGGATGCTCCACTTGTACCCGGGTATTCATCTCGATGAAGTAGAATTCACCATCCTCATAAAGAAATTCGAAGGTGCCTGCGCCGCGATAGCCGATCTGGCGACACGCCTCGGCACAGCGCTCTCCGACATCCTTCCGTTGTTGTTCGGTAATCCCTGGAGCGGGTGCCTCTTCCACTACCTTTTGGTGGCGGCGTTGCATTGAGCAGTCGCGCTCACCCAGGTGAATCGCGTTGCCGTGGGTGTCGGATAGCACCTGAAACTCCACATGGCGTGGGTTACCGAGGAACTTCTCCATGTAAACAGTGCCATTGCCGAATGCGGCTTCAGCTTCGGCTTTGGTCATTGCCACCGCGTTGAGCAGTGTCGCCTCGGAATGCACAACACGCATACCTCTTCCACCACCGCCACCGGCGGCTTTGATGATCACGGGGTAGCCAATCTCATTTGCCACCTTTCTGGTGAGCTTGGCATTGTTATCCAAGGGGCCGTTGGAACCAGGCACTGTCGGTACATTGGCCTTGCGCATGGCGTCGATGGCAGCCACTTTGTCGCCCATGATGCGAATCGTGTCTGCCTTCGGGCCGATAAAGATAAAACCGCTGTTTTCCACCCGCTCCGCGAAATCGGCGTTTTCTGATAGAAAACCGTACCCGGGGTGGATGGCTACCGAATCCGTTACTTCGGCAGCGCTGATGATTGCCGGAATGTTGAGATAACTTTCGCTGGAGGGGGCAGGTCCTATGCAGACCGACTCATCCGCAAGCAGCACATGTTTCAGGTCTCGATCGGCTTCAGAGTGGACGGCAACGGTCTTGATGCCAAGCTCTTTACAGGCGCGTAGGATGCGCAATGCGATCTCACCACGATTGGCGATAACAATCTTGTCTATCATGGGTTCACTCAATCAATGATGAATAGCGGTTCGTTGTATTCCACGGGCTGACCGTTTTCAACCAATATCTGCTTCACGGTTCCCGTTTTATCAGATTCTATCTGGTTGAGAATCTTCATGGCTTCAATGATACACAGGGTATCGCCAGCTGCGACCGTTTGGCCCTCCTCCACGAATGGTTTACTGCCCGGGGACGGAGAGCGGTAGAAGGTCCCAACCATGGGGGAGTTTACACTGTGCCCCTGGATCTCGTCCGCGGCTGCTTGAGGTTCGGGCGCTGCGGCTGCTGCGGCAACAGCTGGCTGGGCCACTGCTGCCTGAGGAGGCAGACTCGGGATGGCAACCGCCGCAGGTATCGAGCTTTGACGGCTGATTCTGACCGACTCCTCTCCTTCGTGAATTTCGATCTCCGCGACGTCGGACTCCTCCAGCAATTCAATCAGTTTTTTTACTTTGCGAATATCCATGTTGACCTGTCTCTAAAATTATTTGTTGAGCCGCTTGGCTGCGGCTTGCAAGGCGAATTCATAGCCCTCAGCTCCCAGGCCGGTGATCACACCTTCGGCTCTATCCGAAAAGTAGGAGTGTTTTCGAAACTCCTCTCTGGCATGTACATTCGAGAGATGGACTTCAATGTAGGGTATGGCTGATGCCAATAATGCATCTCTCAAGGCTACGCTGGTATGGGTGAAGGCTGCCGGGTTGATAATGATGAAACCAACACCGTTTTGGTTGGCTTGGTGTATCCACTCGAGCAGTTCGTGTTCCGCATTACTCTGACGGAAATCGATGTTAAAACCAAATTCCTTGGCCCTGCTTTGCAGACGTTGCTGAATGGCATCCAAGGTCTCCTGGCCGTAGTGGTTGGGCTCACGGCTGCCTAGCAGGTTTAGATTTGGGCCATTGAGTACCAGGATGGTTGTCATTATCGATATTCCAGGGCAGAAAAAAGCACAACTTCCCCTCCACTCCCGGATTCGATAGCGTCCCTTAAGCTAGGATTTAGAGGGGTTTTGCAAGAATCGTTAGATTCTGCAAGATCAGCGCGATTTTGTCCAGTTTCAATGCAGTACTTGCCAAGATCGTCGCAAGTTAACGAACGGCTCTGGCGGCGTGTTGGCTGAATTCAGCGGCAGGCATAAAGCCAACCAGGCGAAAGTTCCTGCGCTCTTGCCCGTCGCTGCCGTAGAAGATGATGGCCGGTGGTCCAGGCAGCCCGAAATGGCCCTGCAGCAGGGCCTGATCAACCTCGTCGTTGGCGGTGACATCGGCCTGCAGCAGATGGGTGTTGGCGAGGGTATCTACGACCTGGGGATCGGAGAAGGTGTATCTCTCCATCTCTTTACAGGAGACGCACCAGTCGGCATAGAAATCGAGCATCACCGATCTCCCCTGGCTGCTGGCGAAGGCAACCTCTTGATTCAGGTCTTCGAGACTCTTGATGCGCTTGAACTTCAGCTCCTGGTGACTCGCTGCAGCCCCTGAACCGCCGGCGATCGCAATCCCGCGTAGTGGTTGCAGGGTGTCTTTGCCCCCTGATGCCGCACCGACCAGCATCAAGGTGCCATAGACCAAAAACACAAAGCCAAGACCCTTCCAGAGTTTTTGCCAGCCGCTTGCCTCTATCTCTAGGTTGCGCAAGGCACCCATGTAGATCGCGGAGACAATGAAGAGGATGCCCCACAGCGCCATTGCTATCGCGGCCGGGATGATACGTTCAAGCATGATGATGGCAACGCCCAACAGGGCGACGCCGAATACAGCCTTGACCGCATCCATCCAGCTACCGGCGCGGGGTAGCAGCTTGCCGGCGGAGGTGCCGATGGCAATCAGTGGTGCTCCCATGCCCATGCTGAGGGCGAACAGAGCCAGGCCGCCGAGCATAGCGTCACCGGTCTGGCCGATGTAGATAAGCGCACCTGCCAGTGGTGGCGCGACACAGGGGCCGACGATCAGGGCGGAGAGAAAACCCATGATGGCGACACCGCCGAGGGAGCCGCCCTGTTGTCTGTTACTGACTTCGCTGAGTCGACTCTGCAGGCTGCTGGGCAGTTGCAGGTCATAGAATCCGAACATCGAGAACGCCAGCAGTACGAAGACCAGCGCGAAGGCACTGAGGATCCACGGGTCTTGGAAATAGGCTTGCAGATTACCACCAAACAGACCGGCCAAGACGCCGGCGAAGGTATAGGTGATCGCCATCGCCAACACATAGACCAGGGAGAGGGTGAAGGCCTTTTGCGTGGTGATCTTGTCGCCCTGTCCCGCGATGATACCGGAAAGGATGGGGATCATGGGAAAGATGCAGGGGGTGAAGGAGAGACCCAGGCCAAGCAGGAAGAAGGCGCCGATAATGAGCAGCGTCGACCCCCCCTTCAGGGTATCGGTTATCTGATCCAGTTCAGAGAGTGGCTCAGTGGAGGTCTGTGTGGGCGCTGTAGTTGCGCTCTCTATCTCACCGGCCTGGGCCGCCGCTATGGCTGGCAGCGATAGGGTGAACTGCTTGCTGATGGGTGGATAGCATACCCCGATCTCCGCGCACCCCTGATAGCGCGCCTCGAGGATGAGTTCCTCAGCCTCCGTAGTGCTTCGCACCAGGGGAACAACGAGATCGATCTCTTTATGGTAGACCGCAACATCCCCTATGGAGCCGTCGGGTTTTACCGAATCCTTTTTGATCTCCGCTTCGGGTAGGTTCAGCTCGCCCAGGGCGACGGAGTCGTTGTCAGCCACGGAGAGCGCGATCTTGTCTTGGTAAAGGTAGGTGCCGTCGGCAATGCTCCAGTAGAGCCGAATATGGGTTCCGTCCTCTACCTTGGCCGAGAGTTGATAGGCCTCCTCGGGGTCCAGCAGTTCGTCCTCCATGTCGTTGTCGAACAGGGGATTGGGCTCGTTGCCACCGATATCGAGGGACGGTTCCTCGGCGGTTACGGCAGGCTCGCCCGCCGGCATCGGCTGCAGTGCCAGCCGGATCTCCTGGACATGTGGTGGGAAACAGATGCCCTGGTCGGCACAGCCCTGTGAGCGTGCCTTCAGTATCAGGGTTTCCTGGGAACCCTGCATGCGGCGGATGGGTATCTCCGCCATCGCCTTATTGCGATAGACAGCGACCTCACCGAAGAACTCGTCGTTTTTTATCTTCGCTGGGGAGAGTGTCGGCTCTCCGATCTCGATGCCGATGGTATCGCTGTCGAAGTGGATCTTGTCGCGGTACATGTAGTAACCGTCCGCGATAAGCCACTCAATCCGCAGTTTCTCCGTACCATCGGTGCGACCGGATATCTGGAAAGCCTGGTCGGGCATCAACAGGTCATCATCGTCCCACACTGCCTGGCTTAGGCTGGAAATAGCCAGCAGTATCAGGAACATTGTGATCAAATCTATTCTTCTATGCATCTCTCCACCCAGTCGAGGTAGTCATCCAGCCCCTGCTCTAGAGGGACTGCGATGATTTCCGGAAGTTCATAGGGATGTAGCGTCCGGAGCGCTGCCTCCACCTCTGGATATTTTTTTTCTGTGGTCTTGATCAGCAGCAAAATCTCCTCGGACTGTTCGACTTTTCCTTGCCAGCGGTAGACGGAGGTGACCGGCGAGGTGAGGTTGACGCATGCTGCCAGGTTTTGCTCAAGCAGTGAGTTGGCTAGCTTGAGCCCGCACTCCCTGTCAGGTGCGGTGCAGAGAATCAAAAGGAGTGGAGTCGGCATTGGCGGAAAATACACTATCCCAATGCAACTGGCAAAAATAGCTGCGAAGGACGTTGAATCTCAGTGAGAGATTGGGGTGGCGTGTAAGAAAAAAGGCGGCCCAGGGTTGGGCCGCCTTTTGCGAGATAACCTCAGCTAGAGATGAGGCTTGGTCTATTCGCCAACTTTGAGACGTCCACCTTTGCCCAGGCCGCCCTTGACCTGCTGAGCCTTGTAGTTTCTCAGGGCCTTCACCATCTGGTTGAAGGAGTCTGCGAAAGCGGCGGTGATCACCTTGCCTTCCGGTGTGTTGGTGTAAGCACCAGCGCCGCCAAAGGCGCCGCCGCCGAAGAGTCCGCCGAAGAGGTTGTAGTCGAAGTTCTTGGCATTGCCTACCGAGGAAGAGATCTGGACACCGGAGCGGTTGTCCACCAACAGCAGGGTAGTGGCGGCTTCGTTGGCCTTCAGACCACCCGCCAGGGCGCCGGCCACGGAACCGAAGAGACCGCCCACTATGCCTTTAACGCCACTGGTTCCCTTTTCGGAGAACTGGATGCTTGGATTCATGGTGTAGTCGGCTGCCACCATCTGGCCCTTGCCGAAATTACTCCCTTGCCGCATCTCGCCGGACTGCATCAGGGCCCGCTCCTGCATCATGTTGTTCATCGCCCGACCTCGTTCGACGACGACAAAACAGTTGGATTGCTGGATCATGGTGCGCAGTACCGGGACTGTGGTACCCAGGGTCGGATAGCGGTGTCTGTAGGTGGCCCACCAGGGTGCGGATTGGTCTTCAACCACGGCCAGGGTGCCGAGGGTCTCATCACAGCGCTCCAGGGCGCTGTTGGCACCTTCTGAGGTTTCACCGCTGGCGGCGCCGGTAACGGTGTGCCCGGAAGCCCCCCCCATTTTCGGCATAGTGGCCTCACAACCACTGAGGCCGATGAAAGCGGCGGCAACTATAGCAGCCAAGGCTGTTGCGCCTGAGTCTCTTGTACGATCAGTTGGTAGTTTCATTTTCATCATTTTCCCTTTAACGAGCAGAATATTTATCTAGCACAATTGCACTTTGATTTATTTATAGCATCAAGTTTGATAAAAGCATGAATATATAGAGAAAGCAATTGCAGTCAATAGGCTGGACTCCTGCTGCACAGCAACAAAGGGTGACAGCCGCTGACTGGATCAATCAGAGGGAGTCTTGTCTGCAGTGGTGGCCCGGCGTAAGCTTTCCGCCTATGAATCCTCTGCTGCTGTTTCTGTTGCTGTTTGTCGGTGTGCCCCTGGTGGAGCTCTATTTTCTGATCCAGGTGGGGTCGCAGATAGGCGCTTTTTCGACCATCTTTCTGACCATTTTCACCGCCCTCCTGGGCGGTTGGATGGTGCGTGCCCAAGGATTTGCCACCCTGACCAAGGTCCGTGCAACCATGGATCGTGGCGAGGTGCCGGCCTTTGAGATGTTGGAGGGTGCGGTTTTACTGATATGCGGCTTTCTGCTGCTGCTTCCCGGATTTATTACCGATGTGGTGGGGTTCGTCTTTCTGGTACCTCCCATCCGGCGTTGGCTGCTGGCTGTCGGGCTGCAGCAGGGGGGCATCATGGGGCCTCAGGAAGCGGCGCCCCATGAACCCGGGGAGAGGCGTGTCATCGAGGGAGAGTTCAAGCGTGAGGATGAGAAGAAATAGTCATCGCCTCTTCACTTCGCGGTGACCAATAATCTCTGATCGGTGCTGTCGAGGGTTATCGGCATCTCCGATTGGATAGTCAACCATCTCATCCCGACGCTCATCAGTATAGAGTTCGAATATCTGTTTAAGGGTAGATTTCCGGGACGAATGTCTGATCGGAGATAGGTGGCCTAACGTAACCTTTATCGGTTGCGCGATGAGGGAGTTCGATAGGCTCCGGGGTCAGATCTTCGTAGGGAACCATGCTCAGCAGATGGGCGATGCAGTTGAGTCTGGCGTGTTTCTTGATGTCCGAGTTCACCACGTACCAGGGCGCCTGCTTGATATCGGTGTGGGCGAACATCTCGTCCTTCGCCTTTGAATACTCCAGCCAGCGGGAGCGGGACTCCAGGTCCATCGGGCTCAGTTTCCAACGTTTGTGAGGCTCTTCCAGTCTGCTCTGAAAGCGGCGCTCCTGCTCCTCATCGGAGACGGAGAACCAGTATTTGATCAGGGTGATGCCAGAGCGCACCAACATGCGTTCGAACTCGGGACAGGAGCGCAGGAACTCCTGGTGCTCCTCGTCGGTACAGAATCCCATCACCTTCTCGACGCCGGCCCGGTTGTACCAGCTGCGGTCGAACAGCACCATCTCCCCGGCGGCGGGCAAGTGGGGCACATAACGCTGGAAATACCATTGGGTCTGTTCCCTCTCCGTGGGGGCGGGTAGGGCTACCACGCGGCAGATGCGCGGGTTGAGATGCTGGTTGATGCGTTTAATCACGCCACCCTTACCGGCCGCATCCCTGCCCTCGAAAATAACCACTACCTTGAGGCCTTCATGCTTGATCCACTCCTGTAGCTTGACCAGTTCCAGCTGCAGATTGAACAGCTCTTTCTCGTAGACCTTGCTGTCGATTTTTTTCGGTTTGTTGCTCTTCTCTTTTTTAGATTCTGCCATTGTGACCTCCCAATCTCACCTTAATTGTAGTGGTTTGTGGTTCGAAATTAATAGTGAAACCTTGTAACAAAATCAAACAATCTCTACCAGCTCAAGATCAAAATTCAGCGCTTCCCCTGCCAGTGGATGGTTACCGTCAATGGTTGCTAGTTTATCGGTAAGGGCGGTGACAACCACGTTGAACTGCTCACCGTTGGGGCTGGATGCCTGGAGATTCATACCCACCTTGAGATTCAGGTCATCGGGAAAGTGTTCCAGCGGGACCTCTTCCACCAGGGCTTGGTTGTGATCGCCGTAGGCTTCATCCGCGGGAATGTGTATCCGTTTCTGTTCGCCGACCTGCATCCCCTCCACACCCGATTCGAACCCGGGGATGACTCTATTGTCACCAAGGGTGAACTCAATGGGTTCGCGCTCAATCGAGGAGTCGAATTGAGTTCCATCGTCTAGCGTGCCGGTATAGTGAATGCGGACGGTATCACCCTGTTTGGCTTGTCTCATGTTGGGTCTCTTGTTGTGTTGGGATGGTCAAAAAAGTCAATTATCACACATATTCCATGCGTCGACTTGGTTGGGTGCAGGTTAATTGCGATAAATCTCCCGCAGAGCCTTGACTAAACGCTTTTTCTCTCTATTATTAGCACTCAGTTATGGTGAGTGCTAACAGCCTTACCCATAAAGAACCACTATCGATTTTTCAGAAAAACCATTTATTTGAGGAGAATCAGTCGATGAATATTCGTCCGCTGCACGATCGCGTGATCGTTCGTCGTAAGGAAGAGGAGCGCACCAGCCCGGGTGGTATTGTGCTTCCTGATGCAGCTACCGAGAAACCCGTTCTCGGTGAGGTACTGGCTATCGGCAACGGCAAGATCACCGAAAGCGGTGAGATTCGACCGCTGGATGTCAAGGTCGGTGATAGTGTGCTGTTCGGCAAATACTCCGGTACTGAAGTGAAGTTGGGTGGTGAGGAAGTTCTCGTCATGCGTGAAGAAGACATCATGGGTGTGATTGAAGACTGAACCCTGACATTTCTATCTCAGAGCGAAACAGGCAAGGCCTGGTGAAGATTTTCAACATTTGCCCAAGGAAATTAAGACATGAGTGCAAAAGAAGTACAATTTGGTGATGACGCCCGCCAACGTATGATCAAAGGTGTCAATATTCTGGCCAATGCAGTCAAGGTGACCCTTGGCCCCAAAGGCCGTAACGTCGTGCTGGAGAAGAGCTTTGGCGCCCCAACCGTCACCAAAGACGGGGTTTCGGTGGCCAAGGAGATCGAACTCGCCGACAAATTTGAAAACATGGGTGCGCAGATGGTGAAGGAGGTCTCTTCCCAGACCTCTGATGTAGCCGGCGACGGCACCACCACCGCTACCGTATTGGCCCAGGCCATGGTGCGTGAAGGCCTCAAGGCCGTAGCCGCCGGGATGAATCCGATGGATCTCAAGCGTGGTATCGACAAGGCCGTTGTGGCCGCGGTGGAAGAGCTGCAGAAGGTCTCCCGTCCCTGTTCCGACGACAAGGAGATCGCCCAGGTCGGAACCATCTCCGCCAATTCCGATGAAGATATCGGCAACATCATCGCCGAGGCGATGCAGAAGGTGGGTAAAGAGGGGGTTATCACCGTGGAAGAGGGCTCAGCCCTGCAGAATGAGCTGGACGTGGTCGAAGGCATGCAGTTCGATCGCGGCTATCTCTCGCCCTATTTCGTGACCAATCAGCAGAACCAGTCCGCTGAACTGGAAGATCCCTACATCCTGCTGCACGATAAGAAGATCTCCAACATTCGCGATCTGCTGCCGGTGCTCGAGGGTGTGGCCAAGGCAGGCAAGCCGCTGTTGATCATCGCCGAAGACGTCGAGGGCGAGGCCCTGGCCACCCTGGTGGTCAACAATCTGCGTGGCATCGTCAAGGTGACCGCGGTCAAGGCTCCCGGTTTCGGTGATCGTCGCAAGGCGATGTTGCAGGATATCGCCATCCTCACCGGCGGTACCGTGATCTCTGAAGAGGTCGGTCTCTCCCTGGAGAAGGCGACCCTGGACGATTTGGGCAATGCCAAGAAGGTGACCATCTCCAAAGAGGAGACCACCATCATCGACGGTGCCGGCGTCGAGGGCGACATCAAGGCCCGGGTCGAGCAGATCCGCGCCCAGATCGAGGAGACCTCCTCCGATTACGATCGGGAGAAGCTCCAGGAGCGGGTAGCCAAGCTGGCCGGCGGTGTGGCCGTGATCAAGGTGGGTGCCGCCACTGAAGTGGAGATGAAAGAGAAGAAGGCGCGGGTAGAGGATGCCCTGCATGCCACTCGAGCCGCTGTCGAGGAGGGTATCGTACCCGGCGGTGGTGTTGCCCTGGTGCGCGCACTGCAGGCGATCGATAAGCTGAGTGGTGAGAATCACGACCAGGACGTGGGTATCGCGATTGCCCGTCGCGCCATGGAAGAACCGCTGCGTCAGATCGTCTCCAATGCGGGTGGTGAGCCCTCGGTGGTACTGGACAAGGTACGTGCCGGCGAAGGCAATTACGGCTTCAACGCCAGCAACGACGAGTATGGTGACATGATGGATATGGGCATCCTGGACCCGACCAAGGTCACCCGTTATGCCCTACAGAACGCCTCCTCCGTGGCTGGACTGATGGTCACCACCGAGTGCATGGTGGCCGAGGAGCCTAAGGACGAGGCTGCAGCGCCGCCGATGGGCGACATGGGCGGCATGGGTGGTATGGGCGGTATGATGTAAACATACCCCTTAAGTGGTATTTTTTACCAAGGCCCCGGGTCTATTCAGGCTCGGGGTTTTTTACATTCTGGACGGTTAATTTTTCCTCGAATCTGCCGATGTTTTTAGTGTTTGGAGCTTTTCTGTTTGACGAAAGGAGGCGTCTGACTATCGGAGGAAAACCATGTTCAGGAATATTGGTATCTCGCAGCGCTTTGTCATCGCTACAGTGCTGGCAGTCGTTCTCGTTCTAGCTATTACCCTCTCGACTGCCTTCAGCTTCATGGGTGGAACGCTGCACTCGGCGGAAGAGAATGAAATGGAGGAGATCTTCAAGACCGTGGTTGCGGGGATCGAATCAGAAGGGCGGCTGGCCAAGGCGATGAGCGCCCTGGTTGCAGGGATTCCCGATGTTCAGAGCTATTTCGCTGAGCGTGATCGTGAGGCACTCCATGATCTCTTCGTGCCTGGGTTCCAGGTGTTGAAGAAGGAGTATGGGGTGCGCCAGTTTCAGTTTCATGAACCACCCGCCACCTCTTTCCTGAGGGTCCACAAGCCGGCCAAGTTTGGTGACGACCTCTCCACATTTCGCTTTACCGTGGTGGAGGGCAACAAGAGCAAAAAGGCCATCCAAGGCCTGGAAGTGGGTGTCGCCGGTTTGGGTATCCGGGGGTTGGTACCTGTCAGCAATGCTGGAGAACACGTCGGCACCGTGGAGTTTGGCATGTCCTTCGGGCAGGCGTATTTCGACGACTACTCCAAGCACCATGGGGTCGACCTTGAACTCTATATCAATCGCAAGGGTGAGATGGATCGTTTTGCCACCACCATGGAGGGTAATAACCTGGTCAGCATGCAAGCCCTGAAGGCGTTGGTTAGCGGTAAGCATCTTTTTGATAAGGGCGAACTCGACGGTAAACCGGTCTCCTACTATGCAGCGACAGTTGAGAACTATTCGGGTGAGTCGATCGGGGTGCTGCTGTTGGCAAAGGACCGTAGCTATTTCGCCGACTCCATGACGAACCTGATGATGATGGTGATCGGCTTGGGACTGCTCTCAGTATTGGTGATCGGGGTGATGGTCTGGCTGATCAGTCGTGGCGTGGTAAAACCGATCAGCGATGCAGCCATTGCGATGGAGGGCATTGCCTCCGCCGAGGGCGATCTCACGGTGCGCATGGATGAGTCCGGGGCCGACGAGGTGACACGGCTCTCGAGGGCCTATAATCGTTTTGCCGAAAAGACCGAGGGGATGATCAACAAGGTCTCCATGGCAACCGGGAATCTCAGTCTGCGGATTGGGGAGTTTGCCACCCTGGCTGAGCGCACCAGGGATGGCATCAATCAACAGCACGAACAGACGACGCAGGTGGCAACGGCGATGACCGAGATGTCCGCTACCGTCCATGAGGTGGCACAGAATACCACCCAGACTGCAGAAGCCGCACGCCAGGCCGACCAGCAGGCCAACAATGGTCGCGAGGTGGTGAACGGGGTGACCGGCAGTATCGATACCCTGGCGACAGAAGTAGGCAGGGCAGTGGAAACCGTGCAGCGCGTGGAGCAGGACAGTGAGCGCATCGGTTCAGTGCTCGATGTAATACGCGGGATCGCCGATCAGACCAATCTGCTGGCGTTGAATGCGGCCATCGAGGCGGCCCGTGCCGGTGAGCAGGGACGCGGATTTGCCGTTGTCGCCGACGAGGTGAGAACCCTGGCGAAACGTACCCAGGATTCGACCCAGGAGATTCAGGAGATGATCGAGAGCCTGCAATCAGGTGTCCATGAAACCGTCTCGGTGATGCAGACCAGCCAGGAGCAGGCGGCCGAGAGTGTGGAACAGGCCGGCCGCGCCCACGAAGCACTGGAGGAGATAACACGGGTTGTCGACGGCATCTCGCAGATGAGTTCCCAGATCGCCACGGCGGCTGAGGAGCAGAGCGCGGTGGCGGAAGATATCAATCGCAATATCGTCGAAATTACCCACGTGGCGGAACAGACCACGAATAACTCCATCAAGAGCTATGAGGCGAGCGAGGGGATGTCACAAGAGATCGACCTGTTGAGCGGTCTGTTGTCGGAGTTCAATACCAGCAATGCCCACTGCACCCATTTGCAACAGGCGATGGCGGCACATATGAGTTGGAAGAGCAAGCTGCGTAGTTTCCTCGATGGCAAGGGCTCTCTCGACGAACGGGTGGCTTTCAATCACAAGGCCTGCGGTTTTGGCCTCTGGTATGAGGAGGTGGGTCGCAAGGAACTCTCCCATATCAGTGAAATCAAGCAGATTGAACAGCCGCATAGAGAGCTGCACGAGCTGATCAAACATATCTCCGAGCTCAAGAGCAAGGGTGATCTGAGAGCCGCCGAGGAAGCGTATCAGCGGGTCGGCCCCCTCTCGGATAAGATCGTGGAAATGATGCGCGCAATTCAGAACAAGATTAGATGATGTGACCACCTAGACCCACCTGCTTGGACTTTACCGCGGGTGGGCGTCTCGCCCAGCCGTCAGTTCGATACTGAGGGAGTGCCTGCTTAAATACACAGCAAGAAAACTGATAGACTGGTTTCAGGCATCCTGATTAAACGACGGGCTTTTGAGTGAATCTGCAACAAGAGAGAGAGAGGCTGTGGCAGGCGTGGCAACAGAAGCTGGCGGAAGCCGGGTCGTCCGCTCCCCGGGAGGCTGAATTTCGAGAGACTGCCGCCAAGGTATGGGAGGCAAGCGACTATCTGGCGCAGAATGCGCAGCGCTACCCTGAGCTGCTCGTGGAGCTCTACCAACAGGGTGCATTGGCGAGTTCCTTTGAGCAAGGGGAGATGTCTCGACGCCTGGAAGAGGAGCTCGAGGCTGTTGCTGACGAGGCCTCGCTTTCCCGTGTGCTCAGGCTATTCAGGCGTCGCCAGATGATGCGCATTATCTGGCGTGATTTGGGTGGACTGGCACCCTTGCATGAGACCTTGGAGGATCTCTCGGCACTTGCCGATGCCGCCATCGATAACACACTGCAAAAACTCTATGGCTGGTTTTGCACCCAGATGGGCAGGCCGAGAAACCAGGCCGGGGAGGAGCAGTCCCTGGTCGTCTTGGGCATGGGCAAGCTGGGCGCCAGGGAGCTCAACCTCTCATCCGATATCGATCTTATCTTTGCCTACCCTGAAGAGGGTTACACCGACGGCACGCGGCAATATACCAATGAGCAGTTTTTTATCCGGCTCTGCCAGCGTCTGGTGCAGATGCTCGATAATCACACCGGCGATGGTTTCGTCTTCAGGGTCGACACCCGTTTGCGTCCCTTTGGTGGTGCCGGGCCGCTGGCCATGAGCTTCTCCGCCATGGAGAGTTATTACGGTTCCCAGGGAAGGCAGTGGGAACGCTACGCCATGATCAAGGCTCGCGTAGTGGCGGGAGATGCCGCTGCCGGGTCCGAGTTGATGGCGATGCTGCGCCCCTTCGTCTATCGCCGCTATCTCGACTTCGGGGCCATCGAGTCGTTGCGGGAGATGAAACAGTTGATCAGCAATGAACTGCATAAAAAGGGCATGGAGGCGAATATCAAACTGGGACCGGGCGGGATCCGTGAAATCGAATTTATCGGCCAGGCATTCCAACTGATACGCGGTGGGCGCGACAAGGCGCTGCAGATTCGCCCCATACTGCAGGTGTTGCAATGTCTTGAGGAGCGAGAGTTGCTGCCCAGCTATACGGTGCAGGAGCTGAGTGACGCCTATCATTTTCTGCGTCTGGTGGAGAATCGCCTCCAGGCCTGGCAGGACAGGCAGACTCACCTCTTGCCTGCCGATGAGTTGAGCAGGCTGCGTCTGGCACGCTCCATGGGCTACCGGGAGTGGGATGATTTTTTCAGTAAACTCGAGCACCATCGAAAGCGGGTGCAGGGCCATTTCGATATGGTATTTGCTGCGCCCCAAACCTCGAGTGATGAGGAGAGTCAGCCACTGATCAGGGTCTGGCATGAGGCCTACGATGACGAGCAGGCGGTATCGGCGCTCGAGGAGGCGGGTTTCAGCCAGGGTAATGCGGCACTACAACTATTGCAGAAATTTCGCGGCAGTCATGCCTATCGCAGACTCAGCACCAAGGGTCGGGAGCGACTCGATCAATTGATGCCTCTGCTGTTGCAAGCGGTGGGTCAGTCGGAGTGGGCCGACGATGCCTTGCCGCGGGTGGTCGGTCTGCTCGAGGCGATTACCCAGCGGACCGCCTATATAGCGCTCTTGGTGGAGAACCCCCTGGTACTCTCGCAGCTGGTGAAACTCACCGCGGTCAGTCCCTGGGTGGCCAATATGTTGACCCGCCATCCGATCCTGCTGGATGAGTTGCTCGATCCCCGTCGTCTCTACTCGCCCTTGAAGCGTGCTGCCCTGAGCGCGGAGCTGGCCGATCAGCTTTCGCGGATCGACGAGGATGATCTTGAGAGTCAGATGGAACTGCTGCGCCTGTTCGCCCAGAGCAACCGGCTGCGGGTGGCGGCGGCGGATATCGCCGAACAGATTCCGTTGATGGTGGTCAGTGACTATCTTACCTGGATCGCTGAAAGCGTCATTGAACAGGTGGTACGGCTCAGTTTCCAGGAGTTGGTGCGGCGTCATGGGCGACCTCCCGGGCTGGCTCCCGAGGAGACCGGGTTTGCCGTCGTCGGCTACGGTAAACTGGGTGGCATTGAATTGGGTTTCGGCTCCGATCTCGATATGGTCTTTCTCCACGGTTGCAGTGATAGAAATGCCTTCACCGATGGTGACAAGGCGGTCTCGGTGGATGTCTTCTATGCCCGCATGGCGCAGCGCTTCATCCACATCATGACCACCCGTACCCCCTCGGGGATCCTCTATGACGTGGATATGCGGCTAAGGCCCAATGGCAATTCAGGGATGATGGTCAGCTCTCTTGAGACCTTCAAGACCTACCAACACAACCACGCCTGGACCTGGGAACATCAGGCCCTGGTGCGGGCGCGGGTAGTCGCTGGGGACAAGCGAGTAGAGGAGCGCTTCCAGGCAGTGCGGCGGGATGTGTTGAGTAAAAAACGGGATCAGAGAGCATTGCAAGCTGAAGTGGTGGAGATGCGCGAAAAGATGCGCGGCAGCCTGGATAACAGCGATCCGGGACAATTTGATCTCAAGCAGGGAAGAGGCGGTATCGTCGATATAGAATTTATGGTTCAATACACGGTCCTCCTGTGGGCGCATGACTATCCTGATCTGTTGATCTGGAGCGACAATATTCGTTTACTGGAGACCCTGAGCAAGCTCGGTCTGCTTGACGATCACGCGGCAGAGCGGATGATGGGGATCTATAAAGTGCTGCGCGCTGCATACCATCGCAGCGCACTACAGGATCTGCCCGCCCTGGTGGAGAGTGACAAACTCTCAGAAGAGCGGGCACTGGTGCAGGACATCTGGTCCTGTCTGATGCAAAACAAGAAAACTGAACGAGAGATGTTCCAATGATGTCGACAATGGCAGATCGGGACGGCGTCATCTGGCTCGATGGCGAGATGGTCCCCTGGCGCGAGGCCAAAACCCATGTCCTGACCCATACCCTGCACTATGGCATGGGGGTCTTCGAAGGGGTGCGGGCCTATCATGCCGAGAAGGGGACTGCCATATTTCGCCTCCAGGAACATACTGATCGGCTGTTTCGCTCCGCCCATATCCTCAACATGCCGATGCCCTACGACCGGGAGACCCTGAATCAGGCGCAGCAGGCGGCGGTGAGGGAGAACAATCTCGATTCCGCCTACATTCGGCCGATGTGTTTTTACGGCTCCGAGGGAATGGGATTGCGGGCTGATAATCTGAAGGTCCACTGTATGGTGGCGGCCTGGGAGTGGGGTGCCTATCTGGGGGCGGAAAATATGGAGAAGGGGATCCGTATCCGCGTCTCCTCCTTCACCCGTCACCATGTCAATATCACCATGTGCCGGGCCAAGGCCAACGGTAACTACATGAACTCCATGATGGCGCTCCAGGAGGCGTTGCACGACGGTTATGACGAGGCCCTGTTACTGGATGCAGAGGGCTATGTCATGGAGGGTTCCGGTGAGAACATATTCATCGTCAGAGATGGCGTGATCTACACCCCGGATCTGACATCGGCGCTGGATGGCATCACCCGCAAAAGCGTCATTACACTGGCCGAGGAGCGGGGTTATAAGGTCGTTGAGAAACGCATCACCCGGGACGAGGTCTACATTGCGGACGAGGCGTTTTTTACCGGTACCGCGGCGGAGGTAACGCCGATCCGCGAGGTGGATAACCGACCCATCGGTAACGGTGGTCGCGGTCCGATCACGGAAGTTTTGCAGAAAAGCTATTTCGATCTGGTGCACGGGCGCCTGGACGCCCACCCGGAATGGCTCGCCTATGTTTGATCAGGAGTTTCGAGGATGACACAAACTGAAACACAAACGACCCCGCAGGAGCCGCAGAAGGTGACGCGAAAAGACCTGCCCCTGAGTTGTCCTCGGCCCGGCGAGGCCCTGGCCGGTTTGCACCCCCGGGTCTATCTGCCGATCGAAAAGACCGGCAGTGTCACCTGTCCCTATTGTGGAGCCCGCTACCAACTCAGCGAGTAGACTGAAGCTATCTACATCCCCCCTGCTACTTGGTGAACCAAGATCAGTTGCTGTTTGCTGTCGCTGTCAATTCCAAACAGTGCCCGACGGCCATAAGCGACCGATTAAACCCACTCGTTCTGCGTCTTTAGAGAGGCTTTACCTGGATTCAGGTGGTCTATACTCGAGCCTTCTGATTGTTGCTCGAATGGCTGTACGCGGGCATCAAGCCAAAACAATAATAGAAGGGGATCTCTATGGCTATCACTAGGATTGGTCCTTGGTCTGCAAGGCTGCTAACGCTACTCACCCTGATACTGACCGCCTGTGAACAGAAGAGTGACGCGAACAAGGGGGGCGCCGTGTCCGTCGCTACCGGGAAGCAGGCAGCGGAGATCGAGATTGCCGAACGCAGACATGCCCAACCCGTCTCGGTCAACTACCCGCAGACAGGGGTCGATGTGGGTTGGGGTTGGGATTCCGAGGAGGGGGTACCGCAACCCAATGTCTGTATCGAGTACTCCATCGAAGAGGACCAGGGCCAGACCAAATATATGACCATGACCGAGGTCTCGGACAGTCGTGAACTGATGCAAAGCATGAACATCTCCGCCGCCGCATCGGTGAAGACCATCGCCTACAAGGCAAGCGGCAGTGCCAAGTTTGCCAAGAACACCAAGATCAACAGTTTCAGTTCGAATTTTGTGTTGAATGTTTCAGTGGACAACGGGGTGCGCTATGCAACGCCCCTGTTACCCGGCAACCGGGGAGAGATCAAGGACCCCGAGACCAGGAAAACCCTGCCCGATGCCGGCTCCATACGCCTGACCTCCGAGGCGTTGCGGTTGGCCAAGCAGCGCGATCTCACCGCCTTTCTCAATCTCTGTGGCGACTCCTATGTGGCGGCGCTCTATGGGGGTGCGCGCCTAACCGCGGTGATCACCGTGGCGACCAGCAGCAAACAGGAGAAGACCCAGGCATCTACCCGCTTCAGCGGCTCCGGCTGGGGGGTGAGCCTGAAGGCGAGCGCCAAGGGGGAGTCGGTGGAGGGTATCAGCAACGAGAGTATCACCATGCGTTTCCATCAATCCGGTGGACGTAAGGACAAGATCCCCGCCACCAAGGAGGATCTGCTTGAAAAGCTCGATAACATCACCACCGAGGCCAGTGACTATCCTGCCTACTACCGCCTTACACTGATGCCCTACACGGCACTGGCGAATTGGCCGGATAGAAACATCCCCGTGGATTTATCGGAGGAGGAACGGCTGGCCGACTACTGGGCGGGATATATGACCCTGTATGAGGATCTGGAACATATCTTCGGCCAGCCTGAGAGGTTTCAGGTACTCAATAACAGTGGACAATTGGTTCCTTTGGCTAAAAACAGCACAGACCATGAAAGGCTTAAGAAGGTGCAGGATCAGGTACAGGGGATCTTAATTCGCTTGCAGCAAGATGCCATACAGTGCGGCCTGCCAGAAGAGGATTGCAATTTCCGCCAGGAGTCCTATCTCTCACCCTACGCCTTCCGTATTCAGCTGCCCCTGCCCGTGGATATCACCGAGGCCAACAAACAGTGTCCCTGTGCCGATGGCGAACCCAAGGGCGAGAAGGAGAGTAACAGTGCCAACCTGGTCGAATACTATATCCGTACCCCGGTGAAACGCCGCTGCCTGAACAATCCGGTGGAAGCGGGTTGCCTGAGTAATGGGGAGATCGATCGCTGGCAGGGAAGGGTAGGTAAAAAGCTGGTCGAGTTACCAGACAGTAACATGGCGAACAGACTGCTCAGTCTCATTGAAAAGGGGGGAGAGGAGGAGTATCAGTGGCTCGAGGTTATTGATCAGCCACCCCACGCCTGGTTGGATCCCGCTAAACTCGAGCAGGATGAAAAGCCGCTGGATAAGCTATTAGCCCTATTGAAAGGGTGATTTATTGCTTGATCCTCTTCACAATGCAAGGCTGCATTCATTGTCAATCGTGGGATGCCGAGTAGTATCTGTCGGCAACTGAGATGCTGATAAAAAAACGATATGACATATGAGAGGGTCGAAGCTGGAGGATAGTTAATTGTTATGCCGAAATTGAGTCTTTTAACTTGGGCGGTGATAGTCGTCGCCCAGATAACCTACGGTCTGTTGGTGTTTGCGATAACCCGCAGTTATTATCAGCAAGCACCAGTTGCCAGCGTTCAATCCCCACCTGCCGTGGCCGATGTCTCCCCCCACCCCAAGGTGGGCGCATTCGATGCCAAGCTGCAGCCCACGATGCAATATCAGCCTTCGGCGGAGGAGTTGTCCAGCGATGATCCCGCGTTGATCGCCAGGCTTGCGGACAACTACTTTGCACAGAAGGACTACCCACAGGCCATAGAGCTCTATGAGCGTGCGTTGAGGATCGACCCCGATGATGTCGAGAGCTATAACGATCTTGGATTGTCGCTGTTCTATATCGGTCAAACGGAGCGGGCTGTAGAGGCATTGCAGACGGGGGTGGCAAAACAGCCCGATTTTCAGCGCATCCAGTTGACCCTGGGATTCGTGCAGGCGCAAGCGGGGGACAAGGAGGCGGCTGTGTCCGCATTCAGAAAGGCGATCGAACTGGGGGCTGATAACAGGGTTGGCCTTGAGGCCAGGCGCATGTTAGGTGAAATAGAATAACAGGCCTGGCTGTATGCCAATGCAACAGGCTGGGATTCCTGGGCCGGGAAGGCTAAAGCTTATTGCCTGACCCTGGTATTCGGATTCATATTGATCTCCCCGTTACTCTCAAGCACCCCAATCTTGTCACCACTGGGGCTGCCTATTACGGGTATCACCTCCTGGAATAGGGGTCTGCGGACAAATTTCAGTTTCCAGCCAAAGCCTTCCGCCTTTTGCAGTGCCATCAGTTGCAGGTGGTTCAATACTTCATTGATGTTGTCCGGGATCGGTTGATCCCCTCTTCGGCTATCCAAAACCATAGTATGACTCCTTTTCAATCCGTTGAATTATCGCTTCCAAGATACAGTGTTGTCCATTGAGATGGTAAATTACACCTAACCTGTTGGATATGAAATAATTACCTTGTAATAAATTATCTCTGCCTTCCACTCCGTAGAATCCAGGATGCATCGAACAATTGACGATCTATTGGAAGCCACAGCCTGATGCGTGACTCAAGCCACAACACTCCCCATGTGTGCCTCTTTATTCTCAAATTCGGGGATGGTGGCGTCGAACGCATGATGGTCAACATCGCCCGCGGATTGTCGATGATAGGGGTTCGTGTCGATTTCATCATCAAAGAGACCCAGGCGCCCTATCTGCATCTGTTGCCCGACGAGGTGCGGATTATCAAATTTCAGGTAGCCAAGCAGAAGGCGGCGCTGCCGAAACTGATCGACTATCTGCAGCACAATGATCCGCATATTCTGCTCTCCGCGAAGATCCTCGATGATCAGATCGCCTTGGAGGCGAAACGACGCCATTCGGGGCGTACCCGCTTTTTTCTGCGCCCGGGGACAGCGCTGATATCGAGGATGGAGGCGCGCGGTACCCATCCGCTTCGTCGTTGGCTGAAAAAAAGGCGACTAGCAACCATGTTTCGCGCGGCTGACGGTGTTGTCGCTGTCTCCCAGGGTGTGGCGGATGAGGTCATTGAGCTCAGCGGTATTGCCAAGGATAAGATCAATGTGATCAAGAACCCCACCATCACCCCAGAGCTCCACCAGCAGGCGGAGGCGGTTATCGACGAACCCTGGCTGGCGGCGGATCAACCGCCGTTGATTCTGGGTATCGGCGGATTGCGCCGGCAGAAGGATTTTCCCACCCTGTTGCGCGCCTTTGCCCTGGTACGAAAAGCGCTGCCCTGCCGTTTGATGATCCTCGGTCAGGGCAACAAACAGGAGCAGCTGTTGAGTCTCGCCCGGGAGCTGGAGTTGGGGCATGATTTTCGTCTTCCGGGTTTCGTGGACAACCCCTATGCCTACCTGAAACGCGCCCAGCTCTTCGTCCTCTCCTCGCTCTGGGAAGGGTCGCCCAACGTGTTGACCGAAGCCATGGCGCTGGGTACCTCCTGCGTAAGTACCGACTGTCCCTCGGGGCCCTTTGAAGTTACCCGTGGAGGCGAGGTGGCGCCATTGGTGCCCATGAGCGATCCCCAGCGGTTGGCGGAAGCCATGTTGCAGACCTTAAGAACGCCTTTGGATCCACAGCAACTCAAGGATGCGGTCAGCGACTACACCCTGGAAAAGAGTGCCCGGAGTTATCTTGCGGCATTCGCTTTGACCCTGCCGCCAACAACGAATGGATAGTCAAACACGCATCGCCTGCTTTCTGGCCACCTCCGGACACAGTGGTGTCGATCGCCTGGCGCAGAACCTGTTGCCGGCCATGGCCCAGGCCGGTTATGCGGTGGACCTGCTCAAGATAGGTAACCACGGCCCCCATCTCGATCCGCAGCGGGCGGACAATCTGCGGGTTGTCGAATTCAGTGCCAGGCATGTCTACACCGCGTTGCCCGAGCTGCTGAAATATCTGAAGAGCGCCCGCCCCGACGTCTTGCTCACCGACAAGGACCGGGTAAACAGAACCGCCATCCTGGCCCACGCCCTGAGCGGTTCCAGTGCACGCCTGATTGTGCGCAGCGGCACCACGGTCAGCGCCAACCTGGCCAGCAGAGACCGCCTGGACCGATTCATACAGCGTAACTCGATGCGCTATCTCTATCGCCGGGCGGATGCCATCTTGACCCCCTCCAGGGGGGCGGCGGATGACTTCGCGGAGACGATCGGCACACCCCGGGAGCGCATAACCGCGGTACCCAGCCCGATTATCACCCCCGGATTTCTGCAACAACTTGAGCAGCCCCTCGACCATCCCTGGTTTCAGCCGGGGCAGCCTCCGGTGATTCTGGGCGCCGGTGAACTCTGCCGGCGCAAGGACTTCACCACCCTGATCAGGGCCTTCGCTCTGCTTGCTGACAACTATGATTGTCGCCTGATGATACTCGGCAAGGGACGCGCCCGGGAGCGGCTGGAACAGGAGATCAACCGACTGGGCATAGAGGGTCGGGTCAGCCTGCCGGGCTTCGTGGCGACACCCTATCCCTATATGAAAAGGGCCTCCCTGTTCGTGCTCTCCTCGCTTTGGGAGGGTATGGGCAATGTGCTGGTCGAAGCGATGGCCGCAAAGACCCCCGTGGTATCGACCAACTGTCCAAACGGCCCGGCCGAGTTGTTGAGTGGTTTGTCCGCCAATGTCTTGGTAAAGCCGGGTGACCCAGCCGCAATGGCCGAGGCAATGGCGGGGCAACTGGATAATCCTGTCCCTGAATCAGAACTGTTGTCTGCAGTAGGACCTTATCGGTTGGAAAACAGTGTTACGAGTTATCTTGCCGCGATGGGATTAGGGGAGCATTAATTGCTGCTGTTCCGAGTGGCAATGCCTGCCATAGGTTTGTGATTCTCGATGATTGAAGCTGTCTTGTGTAAGCGAGATTGGCGCCTGATATGTGCAAGACCCTGTGTAGTCCTGGAGACCTTGCGGTTTTTGGCGATATGTTCTAAAAATGAAGCCAGTTAAATTTCTCCTCACTCACAGGGACGCTTTTCTGAATGGAACAGAAGAAAACGGTTGATCCAGGCAAGGTAGCTTTTCTCGGTGTTCGGAGAATAATCACAAACTCTCATGGAAATCAGGTATTTTCGGTAAATATACGGAAATTTCCTTGCCAATCAATTTCTGGGATCATTCACGGCCTTCTCGATCATTTCGTGGCGTCTTGCCAGGGTAGGATGATCCTTCCCAAGTGTTTTGGACACGGAAGAGTTTCATTCCATCACTGTATTTACTCAAGAAAATCTCTATTCTGGGGCATGCAGAAGGTTCTCTTTTCTCCATGAGATGGGTGGCTCAATGCGATAAGATTTATCAGAGAACAAATATAGAACATATGGCGGCATGATACAATACTTGTTCCGTCGTCATAAGTCATTATTTGTGACGTCCACATAAGACACTGTATGCGTATAAAAAAATGGATATTACGAATCTAATCTTTAATCCGTACTTTTTTGGCTCAGCGATCGTGTTGGGTGTTATTTATGGGTACTTCGCTCTGCCGCTAAATAGAAAGATTCTCAGTGAGAACATGCCAGAAGTTGAAGGAAGAATCATTAATACAGAGAAGAAATCTGGATATGGATTCTTTTTTGATAAAGAAATACTAATAGGAAATATCAAGGGTATTAAAGGTGTTAAGGATAATCGAGGAAAATGGTACGTTTCATTATTTATTATTACTGCATGGTACCTCGCAATCGTAGTTGCTTGGCTAGCTATAGTAGCAATCTTAATTGGTAATGAGTAAACGCTTAACCAGAAAATCATGTCGCTCACTACCGTTCGCTGGGACGCTGTCGCTATCGCTCCAGCGCCCCATGTTTAGGCGTTACAGAGAAGGTGCTAATGGCAAAAATCAAGCAAGGAAGAATTGATGGTATTGAAGGTATGAGTAGTTACTCTGCTGATGAACTATTTGTCATGGCCGAAGAATATGAAAGTAAAATAGATAATCCAAACAATACAGACGATTCTAAATGGTTAAAGCGACGGGCAGACAAATTACGAGCATTAGCCGTGGAGAAAGAGAAGGCAAAAGAACATAAGGCTTATCACTAGTGCAAGGAAAACCACATAACAAACCATATAATTCGTTCTTTTCGCCCCTCCGGGACTGGGACGCCAGGCTATCGCCGGCCATCCCAAAACTCGGACGTTATGTTTAAAACGACATGCGCATGTTGTGCATTGGAAAAAGAACATGGCTCATCGCTTTATCGAGTACTATAGTGACCAAGACTAGTACATTCTCGAAGAAAAGAATGCTGATAAGGCGTTTAGGTTTCCCAAGGCTCCACATGGATATGAGAAAAGGGAGTGGGTCCAGTTATAGCAGCGGAAAAGGGGAGTGGAAAAGAGGACAGTACCATTTATTTAATAGCTTTTTTCAAGCAGAAAAAAAGCAGTGAAATGTAATGGTCAGGCTAGAAGATAACGCTCGAAGTAAAGCGGTTCTGTAAGCAAAGGGTGCTGACCCTTTTTACTACCTTTTAACCTGGCTTAACGAGTGCATTAAGTAGGATATATGTATGTTGCGGGTTTTTTGTACGGCTGATGTGAAGCGATAATTTCTTGTTAGTAAACTCGCCTTACCCCAATAAACTTGTGATAAGATTATCTATATATCTATACCGTACGGGTTAAAATATCATGGAAATACAATCACTAACAATATCAGAGCGAATTCTTCTCGCCGAAGCCTTATGGGACAGCATAGTTGCAGAGGAATCGAAAATTAAACTCACCGAGACACAGAAAGATGAGTTAGATCGACGGCTTGCGGCTTTCGAAATAGACCAAGATGCAGGGTCCTCATGGTCTAGCGTCAAAGCTAGAATAATTTCTAAATAATGGGTTATACGCTCACGATCCGGAAAGAAGCTGAGTTTGATATTGATGAACAATTCGATTATTACGAAGAGAAAAGGAAAGGCCTTGGTCACGATTTCCTACTATGTATAGAAGAGGCATTAGATAAACTACAAAGGAACCCGCTTGCTTATCGTAAATTACACAAAGATCTAAGACGCATTCCAATCAGACGCTTTCCTTACCGCATATTCTATTTTGTTAAAAATAAAAATGTAATTGTCACGGCAGTATTTCATGCACGAAAAGACCCCACGTCTTGGGGGGATCGCAAGTAATGATGGGCTCTAGCTGATGGTTTTTATCACATTCCCTGCTGAACCAGCTACATAACATCCGTTCTTGAGGATGAGTATCCGACATATCTCTCCACAAAAGGGTCTGCTTTACAATTCAGATATTACTCATAACGGCTGGGCTTCCCTCTGTATGTCGTAAAAACACCCATAACAACAAGCAGTGAAACTGCAATCCATTACATATCAATTTTTTAGGGAAAAACTCTGAGCCGACTGATTACACTCTTTTGAAAACCCCATTACAGCTCACATAAGCCTGCTGAATCCTCTGATAGGCTCGGTTACTGTATTACCCATGACCGGTTTCAAAGGGATTGACTCAAGACCCAGGAATAAAATTCTCAGCCAGCAGCGCCTCATTGACATAATATGTCAAAGCGGTTATCTTATTAGGCGTAGTTTGAATGGAGATCGCACCCGATGAATAGCTTATTAGAAAAATTGGAATCGGTTCTTCAAATGCCCGATGCGGGCACTATGAACGGAATGGATTACGAGTTTAATCCCATACCTGGCGAAGTCGAAGTGGTCCAGGTGACCTTCAAAGATCGCGAGGAGTGCCCGATCTACCTCACTGAGTCCAACAGCCAGATGATCTGTATCTGTTACCTGTGGCGGGATGATGAGGTCATTGCGGAGAAGCGCACTGAGATGCTGGAGAGCATGCTCGACATGAATATCCCCATGCCCCTCTCGGCCTTTGGCCGGATCGGCGAATGGTATGCCATCTTCGGCGCCCTGGATCAGCACTCGACCGCCAGCAGTATCATCAAGGAGTTGACCGTGTTGAGCGACAACGCGATCGATGCCCTCGATGCCATGAGCGAATATCTCAACTAACCGGATACCCCCAACCAGGAGTCAGACAATGGAATTCTTCAAGAAGTTGATCACTGCCATACGCGGTGGAGGCCGCGAGATCGGAGAGGCGATTCTCGACAGCCAGGGCATTCGTATCTATGAACAGGAGATAGAGGACGCCAAGGAGGCCATCAAACAGGCCGAGGACGATCTCACGGCGGTGATGGCCAAGGAGATGCAGGCCGGCAGGGAGATCGAGCGACTTGAGAAAGAGCGTGCCGATTTCGAGAGCAAGGCGCTGGAGCTGTTGGAGAAGGGCGAGGAGACCCTGGCCACCGAGGTCGCGGGAAAGATCGCCGAACTGGAGGCGGAGCTGGATAACCAGAACCAGGCCAAGCAGCGCTTCGCGGAGCATGTGGCCAAGGTCAAGGAGATGATCAAGCAGACCCATGCCAAGATCAGGGAGCACGAAAGAGAGATCGCCATGGTCAAGACCACCGAAAACGTGCAGAAGGCGACCGTCTCCATCAGCCAGCACATGGACGGCGGCAGCTCGAAGATGGTGGCCGCCAAGGAGTCGCTGGAACGCATCAAACAGCGGCAGCAGGACAAGAGTGATCGCATGAGCGCCGCTGAAACCCTGAGAGCGGAGCTGAGCGGCGCAAGCCTTGAGGAGAAACTCAAAGCGGCCGGTGTCGGTGACAACGATGATCGGCAGAAGCAGGTCCTGGCCCGGCTCAAGGCCAAGCAGCAGGACAGTTCCAGCTGAGTTGACATCAAAAACCGGTTCATGACACAGAAACAAAAGGCCAAACCAAAGCGCTGGTCGGACTCCGACAAGGCTATCCGCGCCACCCAGGTGGCCTTCGATGTGGAGAACGAGATTATCGATACGATCAAGATTCGGGCCTGTAAAAAGGGTGTAACCCCTTCCGATCTGATCCGCCTGATTCTCGGATTGAAGGTGACAGAGAAACGGGTCAGGCCCAGATTGACCATGTCACTGAAGGAGCATGACTACCAGGATCTGGCTAAGAAGTACGGTTTGAAACCGAGTGAACGTCTTGCCATCAAGGCGAGGATAATCGAGGAGATCAGGGACTTTGCCTTAGGGCTTGGTAATAAAAAATAAGTCACTCTGCATTTGCATTTTCCAATGGTTGCAAACAGGTTCCGCTGTCGAGCGGTACTGTGATAAAGGGAGTAGTGAGTGGACAGCTTTACCGATGTAATCAGCAGTTATCCCACCAGTGTCTATACGGTAGTACTCGGTATCATGCTGGTATTCTGGATATTCGCCATTCTCGGTATGTTCGATATCGACATCCTGCCCGGTGACGCGGGGGACGATGTGTTCGATGGCGATATCGAGTTCGATGCTGAGATGCCGGGATTTATCGGGCTGCTGCATACCCTGGGATTGACCGGTGTACCCCTGACCCTGGTGATCAGCATCATTGCCTTGCTGGGTTTTATCCTCAGCTATTTCGCCAGTATCTGGATTCTTCTGCCCCTGGGCTCGGACCTGCTTCGCTACCTCATCGGCACCGCCATTCTGGCCGCCAGTTGTGCCGTTGCCATTCCGATCACTGCCCAGGCGATAAAACCGATGAAGCCGTTGTTCGTGAAACACTACGCGCCTTCGAAGCGGGACTATATCGGACATCCCTGTGTCGTCACCTCCTCAACGGTGAACAGTGAGTTCGGTATCGGTACCGTGGAGACCCGCGGCGCTCCGCTGCAGATCGATATCCGTACCCAGGCGGGTGAGGTCTACGCCAAGGGCGAGACCCTGCGCATCGCGGAGTACGATCCGGCTAAGGACAGTTTCGAAGTCATCAGTGAAGAGAAGTTTCAACAACTCATCAGCCAATAATTGTTTTAGCTCTAAGGAAGTCAGATTATGGAGACCATCATACTCATCACCGTATCCTCAGCGATCATCCTGCTGGGGGCGTTTTCCCTTTTCGCCAGCTTCTACAAGAAGGTTCCCCAGGGAAAGGCGATGATTGTCAGTACCCTGAGCCGGGAGCCGAAGGTCACCTTCACCGGCAGCCTGGTGCTTCCGGTGATCCATCTCAGGGAGATGATGGATATCGACCTCAAGACCATCGAAATCGACCGCCGTGGTTCGGACGGACTCATCTGTCGCGACAACATTCGCGCCGATATCAAGGTTACCTTCTTCGTCCGCGTCAACAAGACATCCGAGGATGTGCTCAAGGTGGCCCAGGCGGTGGGTGTCGCTCGTGCCTCCGACCAACTGGCAGTGGAGGAGCTCTTCTCCGCCAAGTTCTCCGAGGCCCTGAAGACGGTGGGTAAGCGCATGGATTTCATCATGCTCTATGAAGAGCGGGACGCCTTTCGCGACGACATCATTAAGGTGATCGGCAAGGACCTCAATGGTTATGTCCTCGAAGATGCCGCCATCGACTATCTGGAGCAGACCCCGGTGGACTCCCTCGATCCCAACAATATTCTGGATGCGGAAGGTATTCGCAAGATCACCGAGTTGACCGCTACCCAGCATATCCGCACCAACGAGTTCCAGCGCGACGAGGAGAAGGAGATCAAGAAGAAGGACGTGGAGACCCGTGAGGCCGTGCTGCAGCTGGAGAAGCAGGAGCAGGACGCCATGGCCCGCCAGTCCCGGGAGGTGGCTACCATCCAGGCCCGCGAGGAGGCGGAGACCAAGAAGATCCAGGCCGAGGAACAGCTGCGCTCGGAAGAGGCGCGGATCAAGACCGAAGAGGCCATCGCGATTCAGGAGGAGAACAAAAAGCGTGAGATCGAAGTGGCCGCCTATCAGCGCCAAAGCGTGACCGTGAAAGAGGCGGAGAAGGTGCAGAAGGCCCAGGAACTCGAAGAGGTGGAGCGTAACCGGGTAGTGGCCCTGGCCGATATCGCCAAGGAGAAGGAGCTGGAAGAGCAGAAAAAAGAGATCGCCGATCTCACCAGCGAACGCATCTCGGTGGAGAAGCGGGTGGCCGAAGAGGAAGAGAATATCGAACGTGTAAGGATCGTCTCCAAGGCGGACCGGGAGAAAGAGGCCACCATCATCACCGCCGAGGCCAAGGCCCAGGAGGACCTGGTGCGCGAGGTGAAGGCTGCGGAAGCCGCAGCGCAAAAGGCGGTACAGAAGGCCCAGGAGGAGGTCACCCTGGCCGAAGGGCGCAAGAACGCCTCGGTGCTCGATGCGGAGGCCGCGATCAAGCAGGCCGAAGCGGTGCGTTTTCGTGAGGCGGCCCCCGGGCTGGCCAAAGCGGAGGTGCTGGAAGTCACCGCCGCCGCCAAGGAGAAGGATGGTCTCGCCGAGGCCGTGGTGTTGCGCGAGAAGCTGGAGGCCCAGGCGGTGGGCGACGAGAAGGTCGGCCTAGCCGCGGTGCGGGTGCAGGAGGCGGAAGCGGACGCCATCGAGAAGCGGGGCGAGGCGGATGCGAAGAATATCGAACTGCGATTCATCGCCGAGGCCAAGGGGCTGCAGGAGAAGTTCGCCGCCATGGACGCGATGAGCGACAAGTCCCGTCAGCACGAGGAGTTCCGCCTCAAGCTGGATCTCAGCCATGCCGAGACCCTGCGCTGGATCGAGGCCAATACCGAGATCGCCAAGGAGCAGGCGGAGGTGCTTGCCACCGCGCTGGAGGATGCCAAGATCGACATCGTCGGCGGCAGCGGCGACTACTTCGAGAAGTTCGTCAATGCCCTGGCCATCGGTCGCTCCATGGACGGTATCGTGCGCGGCGAGACGGCGCAGAAGGTCTTCGGCAGGCATCTGCAGGGCGAGGCCGACCTGGTGGAGGACATCAAGGAGATTGCAGCCGGCCTGGGTGGTAACAGCGAGAGCGTCCAGAACCTGACCCTCAGCGCCTTCATCGCGAAACTGATGCGCGAGGGCACCTCGGAGCAGAAGGATATGCTGAACAAGCTGATCGGTTCGGTGACTCAATAGTCACCGCTTCAATCGCCAAGGATTTTCCCAGGAGTTGGCATGTCTGACGCTGTTACATCGGACCAAAACCAGGAACTCGAACGCGCCGTCGCCGAGGGCGGCGCCTACGAGATCATCCGCAAGCGCTTGTTGGAGCAGGCGGAGCAGCTGGGCGAGAAGGCGGCCGCCCTCAACCAGGAGCGTCTCGAGGCCTTCGGCGCCACCGCCCTGGAGATCATCGGCCGAGTGCGGGTGCACACCGAAAACAACTGCATAGCCCGGGATATCTCACTCCTCGATGAGAGCCTGCTGTTCGGCTACAACGTCTTTATCGGGCTGAAGAAAGAGACCCGGGTGAGCGATGTCTTCGGCCTCTACCGGTTGTCGAAGGGTGAAGAGGGCTATGAGATCGAGGCCCGCTCCCTGCAAGGCACCTTCCTCGACCATGCCGATTTCGTGCGCGATTTTCACGAGCTCTACACCTACTACAAAGATACCCGCCTGGCCAAGCTGCTGGTGGCCAACCAGCACCTCTACGCCACCTTTCAGATCGGTGTTCAGACCAGCGATATCAAGGTCTTCCGCTGGTCCATCGCCAACGACGGCAGGGTGCGCTACATCGACAACCGGGGGGAACGGGATATACCGGCGCCGCCCCGTTACGATTTCGACTGGCTTGTCTGTGGCCGCGAGCATTTCGTACAAGGCAGGCTCCCCCACATCAGCATCGAGGACGAGGTCTTCGTCAACAACCTCGACGGTAGCCTCACCTTCAAGATAGAGAACAATACCGAAGCGGGCCTCGGCATCTACGAGGAGGAGTTGGAGGATGACAACCAGTCCCTGGCCGATGCCGGCGTCCACTATGCCCGCCTCGGCAGTCTCATCGTGATCAAGGTACTCCCCTATCGGGAGGAGCAGTGGCGCCACTTCGTCTTCGACACCAAGGGCAAGCGGGTGACCCGCATCGACGCCATCGGCGAGGCCTGTATCCAGCTGCCCGAGGATCATGGCCTGATCTATCCCGGGGGTTACTTCCTGGAGAGCGGCGAGAGCAAATCCTTCGACGAGAATGTGCGCGGCATGAAGTTCGAACGGGTGGTCAAATCCCCCAACGGCGAGGATGTGCTCTACCGCTTCTACGAGCCTGTATCGGGCCGTATCGCCATCTATATCTATAACCTGATCCGCAAGGATCTGCAGTCCCCCCTGCTCGGGCACGGCTTTGCCCGCTTTGAAGACGGCACGGCGATGCTGTTTCACACCGAGTCGGACGAACCGACCCGCAACCATCCGATGCAGGTCTGGCGCACCCCCTTCTACAGCGACGACCATACCCCGGTTTTGGCTGCCGACAACTCCCTGTTGGGCAAGATCGGCAACGCGGAGCTGGTGCGCGCCATCTCCGAGTTCTACTCGGTGATCCACCAGATCCGCGAGCAACAGCCCAGTGCCCTGCTCTATGAAGAGCTGATCAAGCTCTGCGGCGCCATCCTCGACAGCTATCACTGGATCGACAAGTCAGAGACCGGTGCCATCGGCGAGCTGATTCGTCTCATCCGCGAGACCGCCGAGCTGGTGCTGGATGAGTTCGAGAAGGTCCAGGCGATCCAGCAGCGGGCCGGGGAGTCGCTGCAGCAGGCGCAGCGGATACAGGGTGAGGTGATCCGGGAGATCAAGCGTCGTGATTACCAAAAACCGGATGACCATGTCTCCGGTCTGAAGGCCATCAATCAACAACGCGGCCACCTGTTGACCCTGCGTGAACAGCGTTACATGGACCTGGGCGCCCTCGATCAGCTCGACCGGGAGCTGCTGCAGACCCAGGAGCGGCTCTCCAAGCGCACCATCGAGTTTCTGCAGCGGGATGACGCCTTCCACAGCTATCAGCAGGCCATCGAAGAGACCCTGGCGGAGGCCGAAAAGCGCCACACCGTGGCCGACCTTCGACCCTTGGAGCAGCACCTCGACGAGATCGGCGAGGGGTTGGATCTGCTCTCCGAGATGCTCAACAGCCTGCCGGTGGAGGACGCCACGGTGCGCACCGATATCCTCGCCACCATGTCGAGCGTCTATGCCCAGCTCAACCAGGCCAAGGCGAGACTGCGCAACCGCCTCAAGTCCATCGGCAGCAGCGAGGCGGTGGCCGAGTTCGGCGCCCAGTTCACCCTCTTCTCCCAAGCGGTGATCAATGCCCTCAGCCTGGCCACCACCCCTGAGAAGAGCGATGAACAGCTCTCCAAACTGCTGGTGCTGCTGGAGGAGTTTGAGAGCAAGTTCAGCGAACACGACGAGTTTCTCAACGACATCATCAGCAAGCGGGAGGAGGTGCACGAGACCTTCGAGTCCCACAAGCAGACCCTGCTCGATGAGCGCCAGCGCCGCATCCAGAACCTGGCCAACGCCGCCTCGCGGCTGCTGGATGGGATCGAGAAACGAACCCGCGCCATGCAGAGCCAGGATGAGATCAACACCTACTTCGCCTCAGACGCCATGGTCGGCAAGGTGCGTACACTCTCCGAGAACCTGCGCGATTTGAACGACAATGTCCGTGCCGACGATATCGACAGCCGGTTGAAGAGCGCCAAGGAGCAGTCGATCCGCGCCCAGCGGGACAAGCAGGAGCTGTTCGAGGCGGGGGGCAATGTGATCAAGCTGGGCCGGCATCGCTTCAGCATCAGCACCCAGGAGACCGACCTTACCATCGTGCCCCACCAGGAGGCGCTGGCTTTTCATCTCACCGGGACCGATTTTTTCGAGCCGATGCAGGACCGGGAGCTCTCCCGTCTGCAGGCCTACTGGGAGCAGTCCCTACCCTCGGAGAACAGAGATGTCTACCGGGGGGAGTACCTCGCCTATCTGATGCTGCGCAGCGCCGAGCGGGGTGAAGCGGATCTCAGTCTGCAGCTGTTGATGGATCAGCGTAACGATGAAGGGCAATTGAGCGCCACCATGCGTCAGTTCATGGCGCCCCGCTATCAGGAGGGTTATGAACGGGGCATCCACGATCAGGACGGGGCGCGACTGCTCAGTGCATTGCTCGAGATCTATCAGAACGCCGGACTGCTGCGTTTCAGTCCGCGCAGTCGCGCCCTGGGCCTCCTCTATTGTCATCTCCATCGCGAGGATTCCGAACAGTTCCAGAAGATGGCCTGGTCCCGGCTGGCGCAGAGCCTCTCCCAGCTTGAGCGCACCTTCAATGTGGCGAACGCCTTCCAGTCGATTCGTGCTGAGTTGACTACCGCGCTGCTCGATTTTGTGCGCGACATTGAACTCCCTTTCGATACCCAGGAGGCGGAGATTGCCGCCGAGTACCTCTCCCTCGAATTCGCCAAGCCGAAACTGCAGTTCGAAGTTAGCCGGAATGGGGACCGCCTGGCCAAGGCGTTGAGCCAGCAGATGAAGACCATTCACCACCAGACCGCCTTCATGGAGACCCTGCAGCAGCTCGCCGGCGACATCGGCCGGGGCTGGCGCCTGGCCTGCTCCTGGGTCGATGGCCTGTTGCAGTTCCAACCCCAGTCCGAAGACGGTTTTGCACGTGACGAAGCGGTGGCCCTGCTGATGCTCAACGGTTCGCTGCCGCTGCAGGTCCAGCCGGTAACCCTGCAACAGACTATCGACGGCCTGCTCGGGGACCACCCCAGGATCGACAACCAGTCCCTGCATCTCGAACTGCCCGAATTTCTGCAACGGCTGCACCGCTACACCACCACCGTGGTCCCCGAGTTCGAGCAGTTCAAGCTTCGCCGTTCCGAGCTTATCGAAACCTCGCGCAGGCAGTTGAGAATCGAGGACTTCAAGGCACGTCCCCTCTCATCCTTCGTGCGTAACAAGCTGATCGACCAGGTCTACCTGCCGATCATCGGTGACAACCTGGCGAAACAGCTCGGCACCGTCGGCGAGGATAAGCGCACCGACCAGATGGGCCTGCTGCTGCTGATCTCCCCCCCCGGTTATGGCAAGACCACCCTGATGGAATACATCGCCAATCGCATGGGGCTGATCTTCCTCAAGATCAACTGCCCCTCCCTGGGACACCAGGTGGCTTCCCTCGATCCGGCTCAGGCCCCCAACGCCACCGCCCGGCAGGAGCTGGAGAAGCTCAATCTGGGCCTGGAGATGGCCAACAACGTGATGCTCTATCTGGACGATATCCAGCACACCAATCCGGAGTTCCTGCAGAAGTTCATCTCGCTGAGCGACGCCACCCGGCGCATCGAGGGTGTCTGGCGCGACGAGCCCAAGACCCACGATATGCGCGGCAAGCGCTTCTGCGTCATCATGGCCGGCAACCCCTATACCGAGTCGGGGGAGGTCTTCAAGATCCCCGACATGCTGGCCAACCGGGCCGATATCTACAACCTGGGTGATGTGCTCAGCGGACGAGAGGAGGCCTTCTCCCTCAGCTATATCGAAAACGCATTAACCTCCAACCCGGTGCTCGCGCCGCTGGCGACAAGGGATATGCAGGATGTCTACCGCTTCATCCGCCTGGCCAAGGGCGAGACCATCCCCGACACCGACTTCGCTCACCCCTACGGCGGCGCCGAGAAGAGTGAGATCGTCAGTGTGCTGAAGCTGCTCTTCAGCGTGCAGCAGATGGTGATGCGGGTCAATCGCCAATATATCGAGTCCGCCGCTCAGGCCGACAAGTACCGTACCGAACCCCCCTTCAAACTCCAGGGCAGCTACCGCAACATGAACAAGCTGGCGGAGAAGGTCAGCGCGGTGATGAACGAGGAGGAGCTCAATGCCCTGCTTCGGGATCACTATCTGGGTGAGGCCCAGACCCTCACCAGCGGGGCCGAGGAGAACCTGCTGAAATTGGCAGAACTCAACGGCTCCCTGAGCACCGAGGAACAGGCCCGATGGGAACAGATCAAGAGCGACTTCGCCCGCATCCAGAGCATGGGCGGCGAGGACGCCGATGCGGTGACCCGAATCGCCAACCAGATCGCCCATGTCTCCGGCGGACTCGGTGCCATCGAGAAGACGATCCACCGCTTCTCCAGCGAGCAACCCTTCGATCCCCTGCAGCAGGAGCTGAAACAGCTGATCCAGCAGATACAGGAGCTTGAACTCAATGTGCAGGTGGTCAACAAGCCGGTGCCGGGCATGGACAAGGTGTTGAACGCCATGGGGGACGCCATCAACAATTCCCTGCTGCCCGTGGTGGCTGCCATGGAGCACAAGCTGAAGATGGATCACGATATCTGGGAGCGGGTCAAGCAGCTGGGTGATCAGATCGAGGGCCTGGAGCGCTCAGTGACCAGGAAGCGCACCACCAAGAAACGATTGAGCAAGACACCATCCAGGGATAAAGAGTAGTGATTGAAGGTTTCTCTGGGGAATGCTTAATAGCCCCTCTCCCTTGACGGGAGAGGGGTTGGGGAGAGGGTGACCGTCGGGTATTTTATGAAATGAAGCTTATCGGTTCGAACCCCTCAATCCATCTACTGCTGGTTATTGAATCGGATGACAATGTTGATGAACTCCCCCTCTCCCCCGGCCCCTCTCCCGCAAGGGGAGAGGGGAGTTACTCTACATACACGGTCATTAGCGTCCATTTGCGGCATGAATCTCTTTAGCTAATGTCTTAGGGTGCGGCTTGCCGCACCGAACAGGCCTGGATGTCAGGAGAACAGGGTAAAGATGGCATACTCACTTCATATTGAACGCACGGATTCGGAGATCACACTTGATGAGTGGCTGTCTGCAGTAGCCGTTATCCAGGGGGTCCGTCCGCGTTCGTCCGACTATGTCGCGGTAAATCCGAGTACCGGAGAAAAGATAGTCATGGAGCGCTCGAACGGTGACTTGGAAATTGCCCGCACCACAAAAAACTGGGGTGGCCTTTTGGGTGAGCGAGAAGTATGGGAGCCCGCATTCTTCTTTTCCAATGGACGCGGAAGCTTCCCCGCTTCATTCGATCTCGACAACATAGATGAGCCTGTTCGGGTAGTGGCGATAAAACTGGCACAAGCGCTTAACGCTCAAATTGTTGGTGATGAGGGCGAAGAGTATCAATGGCAAGCGCCCTAGTCGCAGCTTAGAGGAGTAGAGGCTATTGCAGCGCGTCAACAGCGTCTTTCTGATCGAGCTCCTGCTGGCGCTAGTCATCAAGGCCATTCCCCTGATCCATCTGCCTCTTGACTGGTTTCAGACCTTCTTCCACGAACTCTCTCATGGCCTCGCCGCACTGGTCACGGGGGGACGCATCCACCAGATCCAGATCGCCTTCGACACCTCCGGCAGCTGCCTCACCTCGGGTGGTTGGCTACCCATGGTGCTCTTCTCGGGCTATGCAGGCAGCGCCCTCTGGGGGTCCTTGATCTATCTCTCGGTGAGTGCCAGGCAGGCCAAAAACATCGCCCTCTCATTGGGGCTGTTGGTTGCACTGGCGGGCCTGTTATGGGTACGGGATTGGGTCACACCCTGGATACTGCTCACCATCGTCGCCATGTTTCTGCTGGCCTACCGGTATGGAAAGCGCAAATGGACCCACCGCTTCGTCGCCTTTGTGGGACTCTATGTGCTGGTGGAGTCCCTGCGCTCCCCCTTCCATCTCCTCGATGGCAGGGACCTGGGGGATGGCGCCGGGCTGGCCAGGCTCACCTATCTGCCGGAGCTCTTCTGGATTGCTGTATGGGCGCTGATTGCCGTCGGTCTGATTGTCCTGCTCTATCGGCGAACTACAAATTAATGTTCGTCCAGAAATATTATGGACACTGGTGGTGATGCCTGTGGTCTACTGCGTGTCTATAAAAAATCAATTAGAATTAAATATAAAGGCCGTTCCATGGCGGACTAAGTGTCCGCCATATGGAACGTCTTTCAGCGTAACAAATAGACGAGCAGAGCGGCATAATAGACTGGCAGAGTAGCACAATAAGCGATCAGCCAAATATGTTCCCTTTTAAGATCTTTTATTGCGCCGACCAGTTTCCTCGCTTGTTTTAGAATTTTGCCTAAATTCACTATATTGTCTCCATTAATAACTATCCCTCCCTCGCTTTTCGATTAAAGATTTGGTTTCAGAAATGTATTTGGCCGGACTGTGTTGTAAAGCGCGTGGGAGGGAATAGGACAACCCTGAACAGACGTTCCGGTCGAGCAGCGGACATTGAATAAAATCGAAGGCCGATGCATGTGTTAGCAATGGAGCGCGGCATGTGGACCGGTCCAGTTAGATTTCCTTCCTTCAGATCTTGTGGCCAGTAACCGAAGGGCTCAATTTGGTCAGCAAACCACGCGCCAACGCGATGTAGCAGGATTGATAAAGCGACGAGGAGTATATCCCTGCCACTTGGGGTGAAAGCGGCTGGCTGCCGAGACGATCATACCGAACAGACACAACTGCGCCTTGTTCGGCAGTGCTAGGAATTGGATCATGGATGCGGTATGCATACGCACACCGTCTGTCGAATTTACATATCAAGCCACAGTGCTGCTGTTGACTGCAAACTCAGCATCCAGGTACAGACTGTTGAAAATAAATATCACAAAAAAAATCGATAGTAAAGTACACAAACCTTCTCTCGTTCCCTGTGAAATTAACAATGCAACAAACTAAGACACGTTTTTATTCAATTCGGGTCATTCGTGAATAATCGATCGACCCGAACGGTATCTCAATCGGGCATTTGTTGCCTCTGTTGCCATGCTCTGTACTCAGACAAACGCAATTTGTAGCGGCTAATATTGCCTTCATGCAAATTCCGCAGATCATCCAGTGCCATATCAACGACCCGGTCCAAGTCTTCTGGCGGTACCAGCGATTTTGCTTCACCATAGACCGACTGCTTATCGGGAAACCGCAACCCTCGTACGATTTCGCTTACTATCTCGATCAATACCTCACGGTGACGTAGTCGTATTGGATCCGGTTCTGCCATGGTTCCGCGGATAGCCATGTAGCGTTGGCACGAACGCTCATAAGCCCAGACAAACACATCGCGTAGCAACTCAATGCGCTTCAACTCATACACACCGAGTGTGCCTTCCACATAGGCCTGTTCAGGCACATCGACAAATGAAAGCGGACAAAAATTGGATCGAATGAACGAAATATTAGCGCCAAGACGTGATACTCGTTTGTTCACATCCACGAATGGTTGCAGATAGGGAATGTGTACCATAATGAAAAACGCCTGCTCGTAAACATCCTCGATGAGCATCGCCTTTTGCAGGATCAAACGAAAATAGCTGTCGATTTGCTGCGGGATCCCGAGTGGATGAAAAACCGAGCCACTGACCTCCACGATACCTCGGCGCAGGCGCCCGCTTTCATTCGGATGGGTAAGCAGATTTTCTGACAACAACGCGTGCAGATTGAAAAAAGTGAAGGTATCAAAGCCAATATCGTTTGTTTGCTCCACAAGCAACTCAATGGCAGCTTTATGATTCAGGATCATCTGTGTCTCCCTTCGGTCCTTGCCTTCTGCTTCTCGACCCAACTCGATCAGATTCAGAGTATCTAAGAGACTGTAGGTATTACCTTCGAGTCGACTCGAAGCCCATGAGAGATCGATCAACAATCGGCCAAGGATCTCCCGGGCATATGTTCCGGCTATACGTTCAATATCAGAAAAACGCCCTATTCGGTGCAGATGTTCACGTATCTCAGGTGACAAGTAGTGAGTTCCATTGGGACGGTAAGACTCAAGCAGCTCGCGGTCGTAACCGACCGGTTTACGCTGCTGGATGGGTTGACGGATATAGGCACGGATCTCCTCTCCCTCGTGTGAGAGGGGTACATAGATCTCCCGTGAGACCTTGTCTTCCACGGCTATATTATCTGTAAGGGTGCGATGGATCACTCGAGGAATCGGCTGATAGCGTAGCGCTCGTCCTCCACCCTTGGTACTAATACGTTGCTGTTCGACCAGAAAAGCCAATCGGCGTTGCAGGGTACGACGGGAGATTCCGGAACCAAGGATTTCAGAAAGCGCTTCTACGCCAACTCCTTCCGGATGTTGGGCGATGAGAGCTTCCAGACGGTCGAGTTCCTCTTGGGAGACGGTTTTTGGCACGGTTTCATCCCATAATATGGCGCAAATAGTAGTATCGCGCCACTTTAATTGGCGCGCAAGCGGTTATTCGCGCCATTTTAAATGGGGTGCATCAAAATTCAAGACGGGAATGGCCCTTATTCGCAGTAATTGGGACAAGGAAGAATCAAGCTGATAGAGTATCTATTTATAAATTTTGTAAATACCCTTTTCAAATCTACTTATCACACTGGAGCCATCGATGTCGGAGACCCCGAAGATAATTGTCGTCGGCGGCGGTGCCGCTGGGCTTGAGCTCGCCACCCGCCTGGGCCGCAAACTCGGTAAGCGGGGGAAGGCGCAGATCACCCTGATCGACGCCACCCGCACCCATGTCTGGAAGCCGTTGCTGCATCAGGTGGCGGCGGGGACCTTCGATCCGGACCAGCACGCCCTGGGCTACCTGGCCCATGCCCGCTGGAACCACTACCGCTTCCGCCTCGGCGTCATGTCGGACCTGGACCGGGTCGAGCGCAAGGTTATTCTGGCCCCGCTGCTCAACGACAAGGGGGAGGAGTTGATTCCCCGCCGCAGCTTTTCCTATGACTACCTGATCTTCGCCATCGGCAGTGTGAGCAACGACTTCGGCATCCCCGGGGTCAAGGAGCACTGTCTTATGCTCGACACCAAGTCCCAGGCCAGTGCCTTTCAGCAACAGCTGCTGGAGGCGCTGATCCGCGCCAATACCCAGAAAGAGCCGCTACGGGAGGGGCAGCTGGATGTGGCCATCGTCGGCGCCGGCGCCACCGGTGTGGAGCTGGCGGCCCAGCTGCATCAGGTCACCCGTCAGATCGCCCAGTACGGCTTCGAGACCATCGAACCGGACCGCCATGTGCGGCTGCATATCCTCGACGCCGGCCCCCGCATCCTCCCTGCACTGCCCGAGAAGCTCTCCGGCCAGGTGCATCAGGAGCTGGAACGCCTGGGGATCCAGGTGCATGTCTCGGAGAAGGTCACCCAGGTGACGGCAGACGCGGTCCACACTGCTTCCGGCCTGGTAATTCCAGCCACGATCAAGGTGTGGGCCGCTGGTATCAAGGGTCCCGATTTTCTTGGCGACCTCGGTCTCGGTGCCAGTCCCATCAACCAGTTGAGGGTCAATCCCGACCTGACCCTGGAGGACGATGAGCGCATCTATGCCATCGGCGATTGTGCCGCCTGTGTCATGAACGAGGAGGGGGATCTGGTGCCGCCGCGGGCTCAGGCAGCCCATCAGCAGGCCTCTTTCGTCGCCAAGGCGCTGATAACGAGGCTCAATGGGCGTAGTTTCGATAAACGCTATATCTACAGGGATTACGGATCACTGGTTACCCTGGGGCGCTACAGCACCGTGGGTAGTCTGATGGGGGCGATTACCGGCAGTGTTCGAGTCAGCGGCTGGATCGCCCGCTGGGTATACCTCTCCCTCTATAAGATGCATCAGCTGACCCTGTTCGGTGTATGGCGTACCGGACTCACCACCCTGGCGCGCATGTTGCGACGGAGCATCGATCCGGCAATCAAACTGCACTAACGGAATAAATCCATTTGCGGACCTATTATTGCTAGGCATTAACCAGCTTTCATTCACGGCCGCTATCTGCCGGCGGATCGAAGCTGTATCCCAGCGCCTCGATATCCTTGCGAAAGTAGTCACCCACCAGCGCCGCCAGTTCATCGGAGTAGTAGCTGCGATAGTCGTTCTTTCTGTCGTTGGCCATGCGTTTGTGGGGCAGTTGCAGATGCTTGACACCGATGCGTTGGGTGATTTCGTTGAAGTCTCTGCCCAGGGTTTCGTAATGGCCAATGAAGTCGACCAGGATATTGCCCTGCAGGTCGATCAGATAGTCAAGCTGTGACTGGATCGAGGTGTCTATATGGTATTGATAGGGGCGTTCCGCATCGAGCTTCCAGCGTATGAAGTGGTCGAAGTCTTCGATGTGGGCGATCAGGTGGGGTCTTTCACGACGGATATGGTGGTAGGAGCTGACCTGCAGGTCCCAGGGGTTGCGCACGATGGCAAACTTGAAGAGTTGCTCGAAAAATTGTTCGGGCAGCATCTCCTTGGCGGCGACGATGCGGGAGTGTCTGGGGAATTTGCTGCCCAGTCTATGACCGCTGAGATGGCTGAGGCGCGAACAGAGATACATGGGGTAGTACCAGGGGTCGCGCCAGCGCAGGGATTGCAGTGCGGCGCGTACGCTGGTGCCGCCGGTTTTGGCGATATGTACGAATAGGAAGTTGTATTTGACTGACAGCAGCATCGGTATTGCTCTTAGCGTTAGCAGACTTTTACTAGTGTCTGCCATGAAACAATGAAAATGTTTCTACCTCCGGTGCCTGACGGTTGTCTTTCGTAGAAGCGGCAGGGATGCCGCGCAAGCCCCGTCAGCACAGGGATGTGCTGTCGGGGCGTCGGAGAAAGATAACCGTCAGGCGCCTCCCTGCGTTCATATTGTTTCTTTACAGACACTGGCAAGTCCCATGGCTTCAAGGTAATGGGTGGCGCTCTGTTGCGCATTGTATTCCCGAACGGATTCACGCAGAAGGGCCGGGTCCGGCGGATCTTCAAGCGTCCGCTGCATCGCCTCGAAAAGCGCCTGCCAGTCGCCCATCGGCACCAGTGGTGCTATGCGTCCGCCGTCGAGCAGTTCGTCCGGTCCACTGGGGCAGTCGGTGGAGACCACCGGGGTACCCAGCGCCATCGCCTCGGTGAGGGCGTTGGGAGAGCCCTCCCAGCGGGAGGAGAGTACGAACAGGCCCGCCCGTTTCACATAGGCGTAGGGATTGGCAGTGAAACCGGGTAGCGCCAGCGCATCCGAAATACCCAGCTCTTCGCTCATGGTGAGCAGCTTCTCCCGCTGGCGGCCATCGCCGAGGATGATGAGCCGGCAGGGCCGCTGCGAGCGCAGCTCGGCAAAGGCGCGTAATAGGGTGGGGAAGTCCTTTTGTACCGTCAGCCGCCCGACGCCGAGAATCACCGGTATTTCCGCATCGTCCAGCCAGGGGTGTGGTGAAGGGGCATCCGCCGCCTCCAGTAACTGAGGCGTTATTACCGGATTGCGCACCACCACAACCTTCTCCGGTGCGACCCCGGAGACCGCCAAGGTGTCCTTCCTGACCCCCTCCGATACCGCAATGATGCGATCGATGCGGGGATAGAGCAGACGGATGGGCAGGCGCCGTAACAACAGCCGCCAAGGCGACTTGTGGGCGAAGGCGGCGGTGAGATTGGTGCCCAGGCGCAACACCAAACGGGTCTGGCTTGCTGCCACCAGAAAGCGGGCAAGCACCGCAATGCGGCCGGCCCTGTCCTTTGCCGCAAGCAGGCAGGGTGGCTGGGCGCGTTGCAGATAACGGGCGAGGGGCAGCAGACTGGTGGCGGTGTGGCGGCTACCCAGGTCGATACGGTTGACTGCGGGATGGATCTCACTGAGATGCCTGCTGCGGGTCTTGATCAGCAGCAGGTCGATGTGCAAGCCACGCTCAGCCATGGCGTTCACCAGGTTCAGCACCATGCGCTCCACCCCGCCTTCACCGGAGAAGGAGGCCAGAATCGAGAGGTCGGGGCGTTGATCAATCCGCTTGACCATGTTCTGTCCGTTTGCCGGCAGGCCTTCGGCTGACCAGGTCAAAGGCGAGGGTGGCACCGGCGATGATCAGCCAATAGAAACGCCAGTTCCAGTGGAGATGTCTGAAGTCTGTCAGGCTGTAGATGGCGATGAGTACGAAATTACTCGCCAGGAAGGCGAGGAAATAGATCGACAGTCGTTTCTTGCGGTAACTATCAACCAGTTTTGAAATCATTACCCCGCTGATCAGGGCGATAAGCAGAATACCCAGCAGTCCCAACTGGAATACGACCTCCAGATAGGCGTTGTGCAGATGATCGAAGCTAGAGCCGGGGGGATCCTGCAGTGCGATATTGTTTTCCGCCTCCACCAGGGCGTGGGTGGTACCGGGGCCCCAGCCGAAAAAGGGTCGCTCCAGCCATTTTCTCAAGCCGAACTGCCACAGGTGGAGGCGATAGGAGGAGGCATCCAGGGGCGCCTCATCGAGGCCCTGATTGACAATAGTGTTCCAGCCCTCACTCTCACTGGCGATGCGCTGGCTGATGGTATTCCAATTCACTGTCACGATCACGGCACTGATCGCAATTAAGCCAATCAGGGGATAGCGAAGCCGGATCTTGATGGCTTGGCGGCGGGGAGCGGCATAGCGCATGGTAAGGAAAAGAGAGGGCAGGGCGATGAGAATGGCAAGCCAGACTCCCCGGGATTGACTGATGATCACGCCTTGGGTGAAAAAGAGAGTGGCCAGCAGTGTCAGGCCCAGACGCACTGCCGTGGTGAGCCTATCCGATTGCTGCTCTGGATCCAGCCAATAGATGGCCAGCGCAGTCAGCCCCAGGATCGCGGCTGCACAGACGAAACCCAATATGATGGGCTTGCCAAAGTGGAGCCCAGAGCGTACCCCTTGCAGGCTCTGTGACAGGGTTTCGCCATCCAGCGAGGAGACCATCCCGAGGGCAAGGCCGGTGAACATCAGAATGATGCTGATGGTAATCCGTTGTTTGCCCTGGCTTAACCACCAGGCTGGAATAAAAAAGAGAAACAGCTGTACCCAGTCTTTGGTTTGATCGATCTGAGTCTCCTGTTCCGCGGTGATCTCCCCTAGTGACCAGTAGACACGCAGGATGATATAGGTAATCAATAGCAGGCAGAACCAGGTTATGGATTGCCGCCACAGCCCTCTCCATGCCTGTTTCGATAACACTAGGCCGATGAGCATCAGTGCGAGACCGATATTGGCCCCGGCTACGCTCAAAAGGGAGAAGAATGCAAACAGATAGAGTCCGACCAGACCGAGCCAGTTACTGATCATCTCAGGTGTCGTGGCGGGTCTCTCCATCGGGAGCAGGCTCTGCCGAAACATTTCCAACATTAACCTTTATGATTCCTATCTATGGGCCTGTCACTGCTTAGTTTAAGTGACAACAGTGCCGATTGAATTAGTCATGATCGGTCCTAGCTTCTCAAGCCGATCGCCTTGGCAATGCCAGCGGCTCTCTCGGGCCAGCTGTAGGCAACTGCGTCCTGCCTTGCCTGCTGCGCAAGTTTACCTGCCAGTTGGGGATTCTGCCTAAGTGTTTTTACGGCCTCTTCCCAAGCGGTTGGATCCTCTGGATCTGCCAGCAGTGCATTGTGGCCATGCTGCAGGACCTCCCTCAGGGGCGGAATGTCGCTGGCGATAATCACCCTAGCGGCTGCCATCGCCTCGAACAGCTTCATCGGACTGATGCCATCGGCATGCTCCAGCTGCGGTTGATAAGGGAGGACCACCATTTCGCTCTCGGCATAGAGGGCCGACACCTGGCGATGGGGAACAGCGGGGCGGTGATCTATGTTGGGAAGATCCATCGGTTGATCTTCGCAATCGCCGACCAGGCGCACTTCACCGCAATCACTCGATGCGAGGTGATTCAGGATCCCCAGACCCCGGTCGAGGCTGATTCTGCCGAGATAGACGATCCGGGGTCTTGGCAGACGCTGAAGGTCGAGGGAAGGGATAGCCTCAAAGCGTTTCAAATCGACACCGGATGGACTGACATGGATGCGTCGTTCGTCCGCACCCGCTGCAATCAGCGCGGCCGCCGCGCTTTTGCTGATTGGAATGAGGTAACCGATCAGCCCCTGGCGATGCAGATCAATGATCCTGTTCAGCAGACCCTTTCTACGCATGGGTTGCAGGGTATGCACCTCGAAATGGTGATGGATCCGCTGTGAAGCCAAACCCAGACTGAGCTCTGGAGAGCGTACGTAGACAGCCTTGGCACTGCATAGTGTGCGCTTATGGAAACGCGGAAACAGGGTGGTCGGCCAGCGTCGGTGTAAGAGTTGCACTCCCCTGATGTCGGGAATGGCCTCGATTCCCATCTCCTCGCATCGCTGTTGTGCTGAGATGGTCTTATGCCAGGGCGGAAGATAGAGTCGGGTCTTCACCCCAATCTCGGAGAGAGCGGCAACAGTGTGCAGGGTCTGGATCAGATTGGCGCGGTTGCGGTGCAACCGACTTCGGCCCAGGTAGATCAGTTCGGGGTTGTCGACTTTGTGCATGAGTTGAAACGCATAGCTAAGGGTTAACGCTAACATATTCATCTGCCAGCTTGTACTATAGGCGGGATTTACCGGAACCCTGGGGTTAGACTGCTGAAGCTCCGCCCAAGATTATTGTGAAATTGCCTGACCTTGAAAATCCGTCGATATTGATCGTTCGCCTCAGCGCGATCGGGGATATCGTCTTTGCAACACCCTTGATTGATGCGATTCGTCTGCGCTACCCGGGCGCGCACATCAGTTGGTTGGTACAGGAGGAATCGAAAGGCCTGCTGCAGCACCATCCCGGTCTGGACAGGGTCATCGTCTGGCCGAGACAGCAGTGGAAGAGTCACTGGAAACAGCGGCAATGGCGTGGTCTGTGGCAGGCGCTGAGAGCATTCAGGGATGAGCTTAGGAGCCACCATTTCGATATCGCCCTGGATGTGCAAGGCTTGATGAAAAGCGGTTTTCTGACCTGGCTGTCAGGGGCTGGAACCTGTATCGGCCTGGGTTCCAGAGAGGGTAGTCAATGGCTGATGAATCGGGTTATTGAAAAGGGAGGCGAGCCAAGACGTATCGCTTCGGAATACCTCTACTTCGCCCAACAGTTAGGGCTGACCACTGATAGTTTCGAGATGCGGATCGGTTTGAGTGAAGCGGACCGTGACTATGCACAGACGCTGATAGTGACAAATGGGCTGCAACAGGGGTACATCGTGATCTCTCCATTCACCACACGTCCGCAAAAGCACTGGCTCAGACGTTCTTGGATTGATCTATTGGCTGCAATCGAGGCGGAGTGGGGCCTGCCCGTGGTAATGCTGGGCGGGCCGGGGGACGAGACCGCGGCGGCGGCTATTGAAAACGATGGCTCTGCACAATTGATCAACCTCGCAGGTGAAACCAGTTTGCGCCAGGCGGCAGCGTTGATCGAGCGGGCGGCGCTGATTATCGGTGTCGACACCGGTTTGACCCATATGGGGATAGCGATGAGTCGTCCAACCCTCTGTCTGTTTGGTTCCACCCGGCCCTATCTCGATACCACCCATGACAACGCCAAGGTGATCTACCATGCCCGGGATTGTTCCCCCTGTAAACGTAATCCCACCTGTAAAGGTCGTTATGACTGTATGCGGGATATCAAAGTGATGGAAGTGATGCGTCGGGCTTCCGAGTTGATCGCCTTTGAGGGGGGCTAGAGTGAGAGTACTCCACGTCGAGGCCGGTAAGCATCTCTATGGTGGTGCAAAACAGGTTGTCTATCTGCTCTCGGGCCTCAAACAACAGGGTATAGAGTCGCTCCTGGTCTGCCCTACCGGCAGTGCGGTAGCTGGGGCGGCGCGTGAGGTCGGGGTGGCTGTGGAGGAGTTGCCCATGGGGGGGGATCTTGATCTCGCTTTGATCTTTCGACTGCGACAATCGATCAAGCGCTATGGTCCCGATATCGTGCACGTCCACAGTCGGCGCGGGGCCGATCTAATGGGGGGGGTGGCGGCACGCATGTGTGGTATCAAATCGGTGCTTTCCCGGCGAGTCGATAATCCGCAACAGCGCTTAGTGGTGGCCTTGAAATATGCTCTCTACGACCGGGTGGTTGCCATATCCCAAGGTATTGCCGATGTTCTCAGGAAAGAGGGTGTGGCGGAGCAGAAGTTGCGCTGTGTGCGCAGCGCGGTAGATGTGGGGCACTATCAGCAACCTTGTGACAAGGCCTGGTTCAGGGAGCAGTTCGGCCTTCGGGATGGTGCCTTGGTCATGGGGGTGATCGCACAGTTGATACCCCGCAAGGGGCATCGTTATCTGCTGAAGGCCATGCCCAAGCTGATTCGGGCCTTTCCTCAGCTGCAGTTGATGATATTCGGTAAAGGGGCGTTGCGGGAGGAGCTGGAGCAGCAGATCGAGGCGCTGCAGCTGCAACCTCATGTCACCCAGGCCGGTTTCCGCGACGATCTGCCTCGCATCTTGCCCTGTCTCGACCTGCTGGTGCATCCGGCGCTGATGGAGGGATTGGGTGTCTCCCTGCTGCAGGCGGCGAGTGCGGGCCTGCCCATCGTCGCGGTGGATGCGGGTGGCATGCCGGAGGCGGTGGAGCATGGGGTCAACGGCCTGCTGGTGCCGGGGGGTAGTGTGGAGGCATTGGCCGAGGCCCTGCATCAATTGCTGGATGACGCGTCACTGCGTCAGCGTATGGGTGAGGCAGGTAGGGAGAAGATGCGTCTCGAGTTCTCGGTTGAGCAGATGGTATCGGGAAACCTCACGGTCTATCGAGATCTCCTGGGGACCGATGAGGTGATAGGGTAGCGATGTCCGAGATACATTCACTGCAGCTGATCGGTAGTAAAAGCTTCGGCGGTGCGGAGCGCTGGTTTCAGCGTTTTTCTTCGGCCCTCGCCGAACGGGGTCACTCCACGGAGGTCGGTGTACGGCGCAATCATGAACTTGATGGCGATCACTGGTCGGGTCTGCCCTGCCACCCCCTGGCCATGCGCACGGTTTGGGATCCCCTCTCCCGTATCGAAGTGAGTCGTCTGGTCAAACGCCTGCAGCCGGATATCGTGCAGACCTACATGGGGAGGGCGACCCGTCTCACCCATCTCCCCGCCGGGAATGGCCCGGTGCATGTGGCTAGGCTGGGTGGCTACTATAAACTGGACGGCTATCGCCACGCCCATGCCTGGATCGGCAACACCAAGGGTATTTGCGACTACCTGATCAACTCGGGAATGCCAAAGCAGCGGGTATTCCATCTCTACAACTTCGCCGATTTGCCGCCCCCGGGGCCGGCGCCACAAGGTCTCAAGGCCGAGCTTGGCATCCCCGAGGATGCCTGGGTGTTGATGACCCCTGGCAGATTTGTCCCGTTCAAGGGGCACAGGTTTCTTCTCGACGCGCTGGCCCGTCTGCCAGCCGTTGTTGCCGGACGGCCTGTCTGGCAAGTGATACTGGGCGACGGCCCGCTGAAACAGGCCCTACACGATCAGGCTAAGGCAGCCAACATCGATGATCGAATCATATGGGCGGGTTGGCAGCTCAATCCTGATCCCTATTATCGTCTGGCGGACCTGATCGTGTTTCCCTCCACTCATGCCGAACCCTTCGGCAACGTGATCATCGAGGCCTGGGGATATGCCAAGCCCCTGGTGACATCAGCCTCCATGGGCGCCACCGAGGTGGTGCGCCATGAAGAGGATGGGTTGGTATTCGAGTGTGAAAACCCGCTTCGCCTGTCAGCGGCGATAGAGCGTGCCTTGAGCGATGACAGCCTGAGGCGGGAGATGGCGGCAAGCGGACATCGGCGGGCGGCGCAAGAGTTTGCCCGGGATACGATCATGCAGGCCTATGTGGAGCTCTATCTTTACCTGTTGGAGCACCGCTGATCACCTCCATTCCGTAACTGGGTGATTCATTTGCGGTTTGAATCCTGACCGCATAAGCCTAAAAGTCAGATCAGACGGTTTTTTATGTAGAGGCTGATCCATTTGCGGTAGTAGCGCAGCAGGTTGATCAATCCGGGCCAGAAGGGTACCCCCCGCTTGAGAATCGACAGAAAGGGCAGCGCATAGATAAAGACCCTTGATGGAGTGAGATAGCTGCTATTCGAGTCACTGGAATTTTTATTATGTCTGTCCATCATCATGAGTGCCTTATCACTTTCAAGACTCTGAACATGAAATTCCAGATGTTGCTGGGGAGGTCTGCGAACATGGCGGCTTTCCAGGGCGCGGTAATCAGATTGTGCCACACGGCGCGGGGGTGCAGGAGTAGACCACCGAATCGGATGGGAGGTGCTTTAAGGCTCAAGATGTTTTCATGGCCGAAGTCTTCACTGTGAGCAAGCCCGGTAATCTCTTCGACCTCCTCCCTGGTGGGGTAGACAACTATCCTCTCCAGCAGGGCGAAACCGTAGGGACGAAGTTGGTCGAAGTTCAAGCCTGTCAGGCATTGCGCATCGATAAAGGCTTGAGTGGCGGAGAGTACACCGGCATGAATCTGTTTGATCGATTCATTGCAGTGGATCTCCGCTATCCGGTCCCTGGCGTCATCCTGTTTCAGGATGGGTGATATGCTTCCCTTTTCCTCGGAATAGCCCAAGGTTGTCGCCTCCAAGGAACGCGCCCCCTGTTCAAACAGTTCTTCGAAATCTGCCGCGGTCTTGAATGCTTCATGGTCGCTATTGGCGTCATAGAGCAGGCCATGGACCTGGTTGTCATCCCCAAACTCCTGGTGAATCTTGCCGACAAAGGCGAAATAGTAACCGTGCATCTTCGGGAAGTCGGCACGATGGCCGAACGCGCTTTTTAGGTACTTCTGGATGGTTCCGTTCCAGCCGATATCGACAAAGGCGACCGCGTTGTGGGAGAAGAATCCAAGCTGCTCCAGGTAGCGTTCGAGATAGTCACGACATTGGGTACCGTAGCTCTTGATTTTGGCCTGGACTTCCTGGTCTTCGAGAAAATCCCGCAGCCGGCTATCCTGGTGATCGCGCAGTGGCTTGTCCATCTCCTGGAAGCCATGTCGTTGGGCGAATAGTTCGAACTCGCCGCTCTGTAAACCGAAAGTCTTGAGAATGGAGAGCAGTCCCTGCTGTTTGGGATTGAGCAGTGCCATGCGTGCCTGGTCGAGACTCATGCCCTCGCTGATCGATGCCGCCATGATGGTTTTTCTGGAGGCGTAGAGATAGTCGCTCTGTGGATCCTCTGCCCCTTTCCAATGGGAGTATAGCTGTTGAAAGATATAACCGTCCCTGGCAACGAAAAAGAGCTTGTCTATACCATCGCGCCTGATCGCCTCAATCAGGCCGGCCATGTAGATATTGAACAACGCTCCGAGCTGGTGACGCCCGTATCGATAGAAGAAAGCCTTATCGATGTTCTGCTCCTGCCGGGTAAGCATTGCATCGTATATTCGTGAGAACCAGATCCCCGGCCAAGGGCCACCATGTTGGCACATGTCATAATGAAGGGCCTGTTCGGCCCGTCTCGTCAATTCTCCTTTTTCATGCAGGTGGAGGCCTATGCCTCCATGTGCTAACAGGGCCTGACTGTCGGAGATTGGGTTGTCACCGATATGCAGCAGCTCGTTAGCAGCCCAATCGTGACTCTCCAGGATATGCTGAAACAGCTTGCCGGAGTGTTTGCACAGACCGGTTTCCGAAGAGATATGGAGTTCGTCGAGATGCTCCAGTACCCCCTTGTCGGCCAATATCTCCTTGATATGGCGTTTGCCGAGATACATGTCTGAAGTGGCGATCAGTTTCAGACCGAGCCCTCTGATCCACTCCAATAGCTCGACAATCTGTGGCTTGACATAGAGCGCCAGCGACTCCATCTCCATTTCAATCTGATGGATCTTGTATACAAGCCGGGTGGTTGGCATCTCTGAATCCAGTGCTTGAGCCCATTCATCCACCAGATCATCGAAGTGACACTCGCCGTCGCCACTGTGCTCACGGGATTGGGCGCGCAGCTGGTTTTCGGCATTTTGTCGTGCCTGCCAGACGCTCTGTTCACTATGGTTTCCACCCAAAAGGTTGGCCACCTCGCGGCAAACCGCAAACTGCACTGCCTCGGGGGGTTCTATGACCCTGGCGAGCAAGGTATCAAAGATGTCGAAGGAGACGCATTTGAGCCCATCGCGGTTCTCGAGTATGACCGCCTTGGTCTCTTCTATGTCAAATATTCGATGGGTATGTCTGTTGCGCAGACGGATCACCAGGTTCCGTAGCCGATTTAGCGGAGCTACTATTTTGTTACCCAGTCGATAGGAGGTGCTTGCGTAGATGGCTGCGATCTGCTGTTTTTGGTTTTCCTCATTCAATCTCAGTTGTTGATCAAGCTGGTCAAGAGCTTGTTTATAGGTCTCATCTTTCTGTTCGAGGAAGACGTGCACATTTTCACCCAGCCAGGCCAACTGCTGTTTCACCAGTCTCAGGTTTGTTGCTTTATCCTTACCGGAGTGGGTGATGATATCCGGTATTGTGTTGGCCAACAGTTGCAGGGTCTCAACCACTGCGGCAACAGGGTTCTCCTGAATGGTGTTTGTATTGTGGAGTCGATAGCGAACCAACGCATGGTCTGGCAACAGTTCACACTTGTAGCCTGCGAAGATAAGTCTCAACACAAACTCAAAGTCATGCACGTAACGATAGTCAGCAAAGCCGCCACATGTATCGAATATCTGCCGTTTGAAAAAGAAGTTCGATGTGGTGATCAGCAGGTTACCCTTGCAGAGGCCGGTGAGAAGCCGATTGGTTTCCCGGTAGCCATCGAGCAGTCCGGCATACCAGTTAATCCAGTGGCTATCGGGATCGTCAATCGTTATGCCATCGGCGGAGATGAGTTGCACCCTGGTTGCAAGGAATTCGGCCCCCTCCTCTGTTGCCTGTTGATAGAGCCGTTCAAGCCTGTCGGGTGTGTAGCAATCGTCAGAATTGAGTATTGTCAGATAGTCGCCCTTCGCCAGTCCCAAGCCTTCGTTGATGGTGTGGTGGGCTCCCTGGTTCACGGTATGGCGCAGGCTTTGGATCCGCCTGTCTTCATAGCTGGAGATAATGTTCCAGGAGTCATCTTTGGATGCGTCATCGATGATGATCAGCTCCCACTCCTGGAAGCTCTGTTGCAACACACTTTCGATCGCCGCCACAATATAGTCTGCGTGGTTATACGAAGGGATGATAATGCTGATTGCTGGCATCTATAACGAGGTTGGTGGTGCAAAAGGCGTTAGTATAGCCGCCATGGGCGCATACTAGTAGGGATCCGGAATCACTTTGCGCTTTTTAAAGCGCCGGTGTATCCATAAGTATTGTTCAGGAGCATGGGCGATTGCCTGTTCAATCAGGCCGTTGATGCGGGTGGCGTCCTGCACTGCATCGCTGCTGGGAAAATCCTTCAAGGGTGGATCTATGACCAGGCGGTAACCGCTGCCGTCCTGTTTGCGATAACCGCTGAAGAGGATGACATCGGCGTCACTGATCTTTGCCAGACGGGAGGTGGCTGTATTGGTACCGGCGGGCTCACCGAAAAAGGGGGCCAAGGTGCTGTTGCGACCTTTGAAGCTCTGGTCCGGGGCATACCACACGGGTAGATTCTGCTTTAAAGTGCGTACTACCTGGCGGATTTCATTGCGCGCAATTGCCGCCTCGAAGCGCATTCGGCGATTGCGGCTGAAGGCCCATTCGATGACCCGATTTTCATGGGGGCGGTACATGACCGCAATGGGTTGATAGAGACTCAACAGCCTGCCGGTGATCTCCAGGTCAGTGAAGTGAGCGCTTAACAGGATGATGCCCTTGTCACGTTTCAGGCTCTGTTGCAGATGTTCTAATCCTTCGATTTCGACCAGCGGGCGGAGCTTGCGGTCGCTGGCCCACCAGGCGAACCCGATCATCAGGATACCGACGCCCAGGGAGTGAAAATGGTCGCGTAGCAGCCGTTCACGCTGCTCTTCGTCCAGCTGCGGAAAACAGATGCCGAGGTTGACTGCGGCGATATGTCGGCGCTTGGGCGATGCGTGGTAGACCAGCTTGCCGGCGACTCTGCCCAACTGCAGTGCCGTCCGATAGGGCAGCAACTGACTCAACAGCCAAAGCATGCCCAACCCTGCCCAGGTGGGCCAGTAGCGGGGGGAGTAGGGGGAGTGTTTACGCTTTTTAGCCATCAACTGCTGTGCAATGGGTTGGATTCAGCTTGTTACCTTTATCGCCTCGATTGTTTATTATGCACTGATCAGCCCATTTACCCATAACCCAACTATATGTTAACTGTTTGATGCAATTCCATCTTCCCGATTTTAGCCAAGCCCGTGTCCTGGTGGTGGGCGATCTGATGTTAGATCGCTACTGGCAGGGTGCCGCCGCCAGGATCTCCCCGGAGGCCCCTGTGCCCGTGGTCCATGTCCACGACTGTGAGGAGCGCCCTGGGGGTGCCGCCAATGTGGCGTTGAATATGACCTCCCTGGGGATCAACGTGGATCTCTGCGGCCTGGTGGGTGAGGACGAGGCAGGGAGCAGCCTGGCCGGGCATCTGCGGCAAGCGGGCGTGGCCTGTCACTTTCAGGTCGATAGCGCTCTGCCCACGATCACCAAGCTGCGGGTGATCAGCCAGCATCAACAGTTGATTCGACTCGATTTCGAGCAAGCGCTGTGGGATAGCGATCTTTCCGAGCTCGAGGCGATTTCTCTGGAGCAGCTTTCGGTTTCGAATCTGATGATTCTTTCCGACTATGCCAAGGGCACGCTACAGCAACCGCAACGTCTGATCGATGCGGCCAATGAGCAGGGTCTGCCGGTGCTGGTGGATCCGAAGGGGGGGGATTTTACAAAGTATCGCAATGCCACCCTGTTGACGCCCAATCTCAGGGAGTTTGAAGCGATCGTGGGCCACTGTAGCAGTGACCAGGCGCTCAACGAGAAGGGTGAGGCGTTGCGCCAGCGGCTCAATTTGAAGGCGCTGCTGATTACCCTTAGTGAACGCGGCATGCTGCTGATCGTCGAAGATGCCCCGCCGTTGCACCTGCCGACCCGGGCCAGGGATGTGTTCGATGTCACCGGTGCCGGTGACACGGTGATCGGCGTGCTGGGTGCCGGCATGGCCGCAGGTATGCCGATCCAGGAAGCGGCGGGCTTGGCGAACCTGGCCGCCGGCCTGATGGTGGCGAAGCTCGGAGCGGGCAGTGTCACCCTGGGTGAACTGAAGGGGGCGTTGCGCCGTCAGGGGGACTTCCAAACCATCCTCTCCCGTGATGAGTTGCGCGAAGCCACGGAAGAGTCACGCTTTCAAGGCGAGCGGATCGTCATGACCAATGGCTGTTTCGATATTCTGCATGAGGGTCATGTGCGTTACCTGCAGCAGGCCAAACAGCTGGGTGACCGCCTGGTGGTGGCGGTGAACGATGACGACTCGGTGAAACGGCTGAAGGGTGAAGGAAGGCCGATCAACGGCATTGAGCAGCGTATGGCGGTTCTCGCCGGTCTCGCCTCGGTGGACTGGGTTGTGGCCTTCAGTGAGGATACTCCCGAGTCGTTGATCTGCGAGATCAAGCCCGACCTGCTGGTGAAGGGGGGCGACTACCGGCCCGAGGAACTTGCAGGTTACGACTGCGTGGTAGCAAACGGCGGTGAAGTGAAGGTGCTCGAATACCTTGAAGGCGTCTCCACCAGTCGAATCGTGGAGGCGATGCGCGATGCAGAGTGAGGATGGGGCGCCGATCGGTCCGGGAATGACCGGGCGTGAACTCTATCTGCGCCTGTTGAAACGGGTGCGTCCCTATTGGCGCCAGTTTGGCGGTGCCCTCGCGGCGATGGTTGTCTTGGCATTGACCGAGCCGGCCATTCCCTGGTTGATGAAGCCGATGCTCGACGGCAGCTTCGTGGAAAAGGACCCGGATATTATCTTCTGGTCACCGATCGTGCTGATCCTGCTCTTCTCCATACGTGGCATTATGAATTTCATCAGCAGTGTCGCCTTCGAGTGGGTTGCCGGCAAGGTGGTACTCGATCTGCGCAGGATGATGATCGAACGCATCCTCACCATGGGTACTCCCTACTTCGACACCCATGCCACCGGCACCCTGATCTCCAAGGTCACCTTCAATGTCAATCAGGTAACCATGGCGGCAACCAAGGTCCTTACCACCCTGGTCAAGGACACCATCATCATCATCGGTCTGCTGGCCTATATGCTCTACCTCAACTGGATGCTCACGCTGACGGTTTTCATGGCGATGCCGATCATCGTCATCGCCGTTCGCCTGTTGGCGGTAAGGCTGCGGCGGATCAACCGCGCCCTGCAGCAGACCATGGGGGTCTTGACCCAGGTATTGGAGGAGTCGATAAAAGGGCACAAGGAGATAAAGATCTTTGAGGGTCGGCCCTACGAAAAACAACGATTCATGGAGCGGGCGAACTGGGTACGCCGCTACAACATGAAGAGCAAGGTGGCCGGTTCAGCCCACATGCCCCTGGTGGAGTTTGTCGGCGCCGCGATGATTGCCATATTGGTCTACGTCAGTACCCACCAGACAGCGGCCGGTGAATTGACCGTTGGCGGCTTTGTATCGTTGATGGTGGCGATCGGACTGCTGTTTTCGCCATTGAAAAGACTCACCGGCATCAACCAGCCGCTGCAAAAGGGGCTGGCGGCGGCGGAGAGCGTGTTCGGCCTGGTGGATGAAGAGCCCGAAGCCGACAAAGGTAAAGGCTCATTGGATCAGGTTGAAGGCAGGGTGAGGTTCGAGGCTGTCTCCTTTCGCTATCCCGGTATGGATAAGGATGCGTTGAAGCCGATCAGTTTTGAAATAGAGCCGGGCTCCACGGTGGCCTTGGTGGGCCGCTCCGGAGGCGGCAAGACAACTATCGCCAACCTGATTCCCCGCTTCTATACGCCGACCGGGGGACGGATTCTCATTGACGGTATCGACATTCAAGCGCTGAGCCTGGTCAACCTGCGCAGGGCGATCTCCTATGTGGGGCAAGACCCGGTGCTGTTCGATGATAGTGTGGCGGCGAATATCGCCTATGGTACGGTCGGTGAGTTCAGCCAGGAACAGGTCATCGAGGCGGCACGCAGCGCCCATGCCCTGGAGTTCATCGAACGCCTGCCGAAAGGATTCGATACCGTGATCGGAGAGGATGGAGTGCGTCTCTCCGGTGGGCAGCGACAGCGTCTTGCCATTGCCCGTGCATTGATAAAAGATGCGCCTATCCTACTTCTCGACGAGGCGACTTCGGCACTGGATACCGAGTCGGAACGCCATGTCCAGGCCGCGCTGCAGACACTGACGCAAGAGCGTACTACCCTGGTGATTGCCCATCGCCTTTCGACCATTCAACATGCCGATAAAATCCTGGTGATTCAGGATGGCGAGCTGGTTGAGCAGGGCAGGCATCAGGCGTTGATTGAGCGCCAGGGTGTCTACTATCAGCTCTGTCGTCATCAGTTCAGTGATCAGATAGAGAGCTTGGAATAAGCGGGTCGAGACGGAACTTCGATGCGGCATCTCTACACCCTCATTTTTACCCTATTGATTCCTTTCTATCTGTTGCGTCTCTACTGGCGAGGTTTCAAGGCCCCCTCCTATCGTAAACGTTGGCTGGAACGGTTCGGTATCTTTGAAAATCCACTCGAGCAGAGCGGCATCTGGGTGCATGCGGTTTCGGTGGGCGAGGTACAGGCCATTGCCCAATTGATCGGGCGGCTTCTCGACCGCTATCCCGATATGCCGCTGCTGATAACGACCACAACCCCCACGGGTGCGGATCGGGTCAAGGCACTGTTTGGTAATGACGTCATCCACCGTTATGCGCCGATCGATCTGCCGTGGGTAGTGAGGCGCTTCCTGGGTGCGTTTCAACCACGCATGCTGATCCTGGTGGAGACGGAGATCTGGCCCAATCTTATCTATTACGCCAAATTGGAAGGGGTGCCCACACTACTCGCCAATGCCAGACTTTCGGTGCGCTCCGCCCAGGGCTATCACCGGGTAGCGGGATTGACCCGCGAGGCGTTGCGAAACTTGACCCTGATCGCGCCCCATGCAGAGGCGGATGCCGAACGTTTTCATACCCTGGGTGCCAGACCGGAGAAGATCGAGGTGACCGGAAGTATCAAGTTCGATGTCCATCTTCCGGGTAGTCTGTTGGAACGTGTTGATGTAATGCGTCGCGAGTGGGGTGGCCAGCGGCCGGTGTGGATTGCAGCGAGCACCCATGAGGGTGAGGACGAGATGATTTTAGCGGCCCATGCACAGATTCGACAGGCGCTACCCGAGGCCCTGCTGGTGTTGGTTCCCCGCCACCCCGAACGTTTTGAACGGGTTGGACAGTTGGTGGAGGAGGCCGGGTTTGCGATGGTTAAGCGTACCCAACAGCAACCCTGTGAAGAGAGTACAGCGGTCTTTCTTGGTGACACCATGGGAGAGCTCACACTCTTTCTAGGGGCTTCGGACGTTGCCTTCATCGGCGGCAGTCTTGTCCCGCATGGTGGTCACAATATTCTCGAGGCGACAGCCCAGGGTGTGGCTGTGGTTTTCGGTCCCCATATGTTCAATTTCACTGAGATCAGCGAGCTGTTTCTTCAGCATCAGGCGGCGGCTCAAGTTATGGGCGTGGAGACATTGGCCGAGCAGGTATCCAGGTGGCTTGGCGACGCCAGCGAACGTAGCCGTGTCGGCGAGGCGGGCAGGGAGCTGGTGGAGAAAAACCGCGGCGCACTGGATCGTTTGACCCGGCTGGTCGACAGGCTGTTGGTGAGCTGAACGTTTAACCTATCTTTTTAATCGAGCTGTAGGGTGCGGCTTGCCGCACCGTCCGAGGATGGGGTTTAGTGATCAGGTTGTATGGAACTTGGTCACCCTCCATCAAACACCAGCGTCCGGCACTCTTCTTTCTCCGCCGCCCCAACAGCGCATCCCTGCGCTGACGGGGCTACCGCGGCGTCCATGCCGCTGCTGCGAAAGAAGAGTGCCGGACGCTTCTGTACCACACAATATATCTC
>JBEVVR010000103.1:0-102002 GCA_040507035.1 Candidatus Thiodiazotropha sp. | reverse complement strand
CCTCTCCCGCAAGGGGAGAGGGAATGCATGGATCGATGGGTAGGGCGGAAAACGGCTTGATTTCACTGCCAATTATGGGTTTTGGACACGGTGTGCACATTGTGCACGCTGAGTTTGCCCCCCCCTCTCCCTGGCCCTCTCCCGCAAGGGGAGAGGGGAAGTGTTATTCAAGTGCCTCGAACAATTCCAGCCAGGTAGTGGAATCAAGCCGTTTTTCGCACTAGCCCTTGATCAATACATTCCCTCTCCCCTTGCGGGAGAGGGCCAGGGAGAGGGGGAGATAAAAAAATACCGTATATGCCAGTTTGCTGAATCAGTGGCTGCGCAATGTGGGTAATCAGGAAACCATTTACCCCTTTTTCATCAACCCATCTGCGTCCACAAAACAGAGGAGAGCCATCATGGACCGGAACGAAATAGAGGAGCTGTTTGCCTATCTATCTAAGGAGAGAACCCTCTACCCCTACTGCCGCGACTACTATGCGGTGCAACTGCTGCGGATTGCACTGAACAGGCATCCCTCTATCCAGAGCCTGAAGCGATCCAACTTTGCAAAGCTGTTGAGCAAGTCATCCATCACCCCCCTGCTCCACAACTGTGGCAACGGCCGTTTGGACAATGAGCAATTGGTCAGCTATTGGCAGGAACCGGGCACCACCTACCTGCTCACTGCCGGTGTCTGGGAGAGTATTAGATCCGATCCCTTTGCCCAGACATCGCGCCCCGGGGGCAACCTGGTGCTACGACTCAATTTCAATCATCAGCACGACCTGCTGCTCAAGCAACTGATCCACCCGACACGGGATGGGGTCTTCAACCATTGGGGGCACCCTGTGCTGCAACGAGGTGACCGTAACTACTACCGGGAGACCCTCGCCTGGGCCCGTCTCGATGTGGATCTTGAGCAGGACGAGGTGTTGATCGAAGAGATCCAGAGCGACTGGGTGAGAGATGCGGCCTGGCTGCAGAGGTGGCTCAGCCGTTGCGATACGGAGGAACATGTCATGCGGTGTTACGCCTTTGAAACCACGGCCGCATCGGCACGCCGCTATCTGAAGTTCGTGGAGCCCCTGCTCAAGGAGTGGAGCCAGGCCATGCTTGCGGCCACTGTCGACTTCATCAACAGGGAGTTGGGGCTAAAGCAGATCTGGTACCACAGCTGGGAAGTGGGCAATTTTCTGAAGCGCATCAAGGGCAACTACCTGCCGCCGCGATCCCTCTACACCAGACTGCCGAGGCAGTTCTGTTTCGAACTAACGGACCGGCTGCCCGGCATGCTCAGCGACCGGCGCACCGTCAAGCGTCTGCGCCGAGGGAAAATCGCCCCCCTTTTTTATAAACTTGAACTATAAGGAGCATGGCTATGCCTATTCTGCAAACACTCAACAAAGGCAAGGTGCCGGTCCATATCTGGACCGGGGACACCGAGTCGACGGCACTGACCCAACTGGCGAACGTGTCGCAGATGCCTTTTATCCACCACCATGTGGCGGCGATGCCCGATGTCCATGCGGGGATCGGCGCCACCGTCGGCTCGGTGATCCCCACCAAGGGGGCCATAGTGCCGGCGGCCGTCGGGGTGGATATAGGTTGCGGCATGAACGCCATCCGCCTCTCGCTCAACGCCGATGAGCTGCCCGACAGCCTGCGCATGGTACGCCACCGCATCGAGCGGGCGATTCCGGTGGGGTTCGATATCCACGACCGGGATCCGGTGAAGCGCTCTACCGTTGTACCTCTGGCGAAGCGACTGGATGAGATCCTCAAGAAGCATCCGGCCATCATCAAGATGCAGCGCAAGCGGCCCTACGATGTCTGGGTGCGTCAACTGGCGACACTGGGGGGCGGCAATCACTTCATCGAACTCTGCCTGGATGAGAACGATGCGGTGTGGGTGATGCTGCACTCCGGTTCCCGGGGCATCGGCAATGTCATCGGGCGCTACTTCATCAATCTGGCGCGCAAGGATCTGGGGGATCAGCTGGGTAGATTGCCCGACCGGGATCTGGCCTACTTCACCGAGGGTGCGCAACACTTCGAGGACTACATCGAAGCGGTTGGCTGGGCCCAGGACTACGCCATGATCAACCGCCGGGAGATGATGCAGCATATCCTCGAGGCCCTGAAGTCTGATCTGCCCCCCTTCGTCATCACCAAGGAGGCGATCAACTGCCACCACAACTATGTAGTACAGGAGCACCACTTCGGCGCCGAGGTCTACGTCACCCGCAAGGGTGCGATTCGCGCCGGTGAGGGGGAGCTGGGAATCATCCCCGGTTCCATGGGTGCCAAGTCCTACATTGTGCGCGGTAAGGGCAACGCGGACTCCTTCTGCTCCTGTTCCCATGGCGCGGGTCGCCGCATGTCCCGCTCCAAGGCGAAGAAGCAGTTTAACCGGGACGACCTGGAGAGCCAGACCCGGGGCGTGGAGTGCCGTAAGGACAAGGGGGTCATCGATGAGATCCCCGGCGCCTACAAGGATATCGACCAGGTGATGGCGAACCAGGAGGACCTGGTTGAAGTGGTGCACACCCTGAAACAGGTGTTGTGTGTCAAAGGCTGAGCGGGCCGGGCGACCGGCACGCTTTTTTTAAAGTTACCAGATTACTTACCATTCTCAGCTACTCATTCGCTGACACTGTAATTTCGGAGCTCAATTCATGATGCAAGCTCTGCAGGCTTTGTGGACTCAGCAGTCTCGGAAAGCGTCGGCCGCAGGGACGCGGCCGTCGAGCGCCCAGGGATGGGTTTACAGCGGCTTTCCGAGACTGCTGAGTTCACAAAGACTGTTCCGAGTGTGGCACCGAACACCTGCCTTTGAATTGTATAAAAAATAACCGGCAAATTAATTTAGTGAGAATGGTAAGTAATCAGGAAAAGTTCTATGAGGAAAAACAGATGAAAAGACGAAACAACAGACAACGCAATCCGTTGCACAACCATCCCCTGCTCAGCAAAGGTGGCGTGCATGAAAAAACCAACAAGGCCAAGCGCCGAAAAGAGAAACAGAACCTGCGCAAGGGGTGGTTTTCTTTGAGTGCATAGGGTGCACTGAGAGAAGACCACGCCGGCCTATGCTGGATAATCAACTGTGTGACCCGGATGGATATTGGCCAAGTGTCTAAGCTTGAGATACTCTACCAATAATTAGATCAATCAGTATAACAAGAGACTACTTGTCGACAGCTCATGGCCCAAACCCAACAACTCATCGACGCCCTGAAGAGGACCCTCAAGGCCCACGGCCTGACCTACGCGGATGTGGCCAAGCACCTGCAGCTATCAGAGGCCAATGTGAAGCGTCTCTTCGCCAAGCGGCGGTTTACCCTGGAGCGTCTTGATCAGGTCTGTCAGCTGATGGAGATGGAGATCTCCGATCTTGTCCAGGATATGAGTGAGTGGGGAGGCGCGGCTGCCATCTCCGGGCTGAGTGTGGAACAGGAGCAAGAGATCGCCGGAAACCTGGAGCTGCTTCTGGTTACGGTTTGCGTGCTCAATCGATGGAGCCTGGAAGAGATCGTTGAGCGCTTCCACCTTTCCGAACATCGGTGCATCCAACATCTGGCCAAGCTCGATCGCCTGCGCTTGATCGAACTGCTGCCGAAAAACCGGGTGAAACTGCTCGTCGCCCGTAACTTCAAATGGCAGGAAAACGGCCCCATACAACGCTTCTTTCAGGAGAAGATAGAGGCGGAGTTCTTCTCCTCCCGTTTTGACCATTCAGACGAGCGCCTGATCGTGGTCAACGGTATGTTGGCGGACAGTTCGAATCGGGTCTTCCAGCGCAAGATGGAGCATCTGGCGAGGGAGTTCGACGAGTTGAATGACGACGATGCGAAACTCCCCCTGGATGATCGTACCGGCACTACCGTGGTGGTCGCCATGCGGCCCTGGTCCTATGGTTTGTTCGACTCGCTGCGAAAAGCCGAGGGATCGAATAAGACTGGCAAGGTCAAGAAATCCTAGCCTTGGCACTGAGCATCAGTGCAATCATTCAAGATCCTGCACCGCTGATTTCCGCTTACGTGCCCCGGGTAGTTTGCAGCGCCAGCCGTAAACCACCGTGGCTCCGAGTGCCAAGAACCATATCACGTCTATCAGGTAGACGACCGCATGATCCAAGGTTGTACATGCACCGCCCCCCAAGCAATCGTTTGAAAGTAGTACTGTCTTCAGCAGGATCAAGGCCGCTGTAAGAAAAACGATCCAGAGAAAGATGATTATGATGCGTCTGATACCTGATGGATAGTCATAGTCTGCGGAGTCATGCGCCCTCTCCGCCATGCGCTCGGATGCCGGCAGTGTTTCGGGTTCACGAAGGATAACTACGGAGCTGACAGCAAGGTCATGCAGCGCTTGATGCCTTTTGCTTGTCAAAACGAAGATGAATGTCCACCAACTGGTAACCAGCTTGATCAAGGCGCGTATCAATGACCTGACGATACCAAGACGATGACCTGTATTGGCGGTCTGAACCGCAATGCCCCGAAGATGGTGTCCGGGTGTCCCCCCGGTTGTGGCAACAAGTACCGGGTCCAGAGTCGTCCAGGCAATGAGCGGGAAAGCCAGTTTAATCACCGCCGAATGGTTTTCCAAAAACGGTAAAATAGCCCACCACAAAAATATGACTAAGATAAAGATCACCGAGTCGATAAGAACGGCTTGGACCCTGCGCAGCAGCCTGGGATACTCGATTTCCACTTCCATGATTAGCGACTTCGCCTGTTATTATTGCTTGGCCCTGTCCCCCAATTATCGCTAAATCATAACCATGAATGGGAAAATGTCTACATTGAACTATCCTCGAAAAAAGAAAATCCCCGCACCATGTGCGGGGATCTCTTCATTGGAACCGTGTGTGGCTGATGCCTATGGCGTGCGCTGATCGTCCACTATCACGATGCTTTCTGCGATATAGCCTTGATCGCTGCAGCTACCGTTGACGCCTACTTCCTGACCGGCTTCCAATGTGCCTCCGGGTGTGATTTCGCTAACCGTTTCTGTGATGACGACAGTGAGAAAATCCACATCGTCCGCATAGCTGACCATCAGGTCCGTGGTAGCGACTCCACATACCGTGTCGGTATCCGGTGAAAGTACGAACCCGCTTGCGCCCGTTGAGACAACGCTGCCGGTAACCTGCCTGTCATCATCATCGGCCGAGGTTGCGGTATCGACGATCACTAGAGCTGCCTTGAGCATGGCCTCGGCGCCGGACATATCCGGGACGCCGTCGACCTGTACAGTGCGCAATGCGATTATCTCCGAATAATCCAGCAGATCGCCGCTCTTGGATACAATCCGGGTGCCGTTTATACCGGGCTCACCCGCTTGAAACATGACCGCTAAGGGGCCTACCTCCACGTCCGTATCCCCTTGGATCACGTCCATGTCGAATCCACTGCTGTCGGCGTCAGCGCTAACCTCTCCCTCGATCTTCTGGAACTCGCCCAGTTCAACAACCAGGGCATCGACTTCCATCAGCGGATGATATCTGTCTCTTACAACACCCTCGTGATCCACCAGAACTTCATCATCCGATGTCAGATCCTCCAATTCTTCACAGTCGCCTGGCGCGGGTTGTTGTCCAGGGGGCTCATCAAGTGTCCAGAGGCGGCACTCACCTGGTGATGGTAGATGTCCACCAGGAATATTCACACCTGAGTGGGGCATTACATGATGCTCGGGCCAGCCAACCACGACCAGCTGCTCACCCACCTTCTCCTCCATCAACAGCTCATCCAGGGAGCGCGGCATACCCTCATAGGTCTGGTTATCGAAAAAAGCGGTATCGTCGTTCAACTTCACCTTGACGCACTCCATGCTGTCCGATTGCTGAACCGGCAAGGCGTCGCATAGCAGAAGAGCGTCCTCTTCCGGTATTACTTCACTGATCTCCCCTTGCAGGCGAACCAGTTTGCTCTCAAAGCCCTCTTCAAGCACATCGACGAATACCACCGGCCTGAAGTTGAATCCGTTGTTGTTTCCCACAACGTGAATCGAGTTACCGCCGTCGATATCGACCTGCACGGTAATTACGTTGCCCTCCTCCACGGTAAAACAGCCCCGCGCGAGCAGGTCGAGCTTGCCATTGCCCGGGAGTTGGGGATGGTGGGTCTCATTGTCCGTCAGATCGTCCGGGGTGTCGTCCACCAGCACCAGTTCCAGATCGCTCAAGGTCAAGCGGATCTTGCAGTAGGTACCGACCGGCACGTCATCACTGAAGGTGAAGGGAATCGACTCATTTTTCAATCTGAGGAGATCTATCGTCTGGGGTTCATCGGAGTAGAGGTCAACCACATCATCATCATCTGATCCGATCAACTCCACACTCTCTATGGTGGCATTCATGGCCAGGAATAGCGAGGGATCGGCGGGTTTGTCGGTGAACAGCAGGCCGACGATACCTGTACGCTCCGCTGTGGTTGTTGTTGTGGAGTCGCTGCTGCCCCCGCCACCGCAGGAGATCAGGCTGGTGGTGAGGATGCCTGCAAGGGCCAGTGCTGCAATAGTATTTAATAATTTTGCCATGGTCGTTACCCCCTCTAATTATGTTTGGGAAAAACGTACCATAGAAACCGCGATGGTTCTGAGAATCCTATCTCTTATTTTATGAAAAAATTGTAAATATTATTGCCATGTGAATTTAATTCTTCTTGGAAGGTCCATCAGTGTATCCTTCCCACCCCTATCAAGCGCTTTCGCCAATAGGGATCGCTGACTGATGCCTCTGCCACCTTATTCTGCTTTGTCGATGCATGGATGAAGCGGCCATCACCCGCATAGAGCCCCACATGGGACAACTTGCGTGAGTCTATTTTGAAAAACAGCAGATCCCCGGGTTCGGCATCTTCCATCGACAGGTGTTGCGAAGCGTGATACTGATCCCGGGTTGTGCGCGGAATAGATCTGCCCGTCTGCAGATAGGCGTAGTGGACAAGACCGCTACAGTCGAAACCTTTTGGGGTTACGCCACCGTAACGATAGGGTTTGCCCTTAAGTTGCTCTGCAATCGCCACCACAGATTTTGTTTTCCTGGCTGCAGGGGCGGGTTTGGCGACTTTGACTTTTTCAGTGGTATAGACGGTTTGCTTGGAGACTGTGGAGCAACCAGAAAATGCCGCGGTGAAGATCAGCATCGATACTACAACACAATATCTAAAGACGTAGGGAATTGATCTTGAGTTTAATCGTCTCATCCGTTTCCTATTGAAATCTATCTTATGCACTAATATAGACTACTCTTGATATGCGGGAACATGGTTAATGCAAATTCAATCGCAAATATCCCACATCTATTGAGGCCGATTGGATTAGTGTTAACATGCCCCAGTTGTTAGCCTATACAAGCAATCCTGAACAGAACCTTAACTACTGCAGTAGATATCCGTTATTTTTTCAAATCCGGCCAATGCCAAGCGGGCTCGTCGAGCAGGCCCTGATCTTTAACAATTGTCTGCCCGAACTCTTTCTCCAGTCCCAGCGAATGGCAGTTTTCCGCCTTTTCCAGGGCTGCAATCAGGCGGCTTGCATGGGAGACGACCCACACCTGTGTTTGCTCGGAAGCCTTTATGATCAAACGCGCCAACGCGGGCAGCAGATCGGGATGGAGGCTTGTCTCCGGTTCGTTGAGCACCATCAGCGGCGGTGGTCTGGGGGTGAGCAGCGCTGCAACCCAGAGTAGATAGCGCAGGGTGCCGTCAGACAACTCGAACCCCGACAGAGGCCTTAGCAATCCGTATTGCTCAAGTGCAATTGAGAAGCGTCCATCCTCCCTTATGCTGATGGAGAGTTTCGAGCCGGGGAATGCGTCGCCGATTGCTTCATTCAGGGCTTGTGTATCACCAACCTCCCTGATGGTCTGCAGGGCCGCGGCCAGATCACGCCCATCATGATGCAACACGGGTGTGCGGGTACCCAATTGAGGCTGTCTTGCCGGTGCGTCCGCATCGGTACGGAAGTGATCATAGAATCGCCAGCCTCGAATGTTATCCCGCAGCGAAACAACTTCTGGCGTCCGCACCGGGTCGGCTATCTGTCCGAAGAGGCTATCGAAACTGTTCGCGTGCTGGGAGATCACCTCCCAGCGCCGCTCCTCTCTGATTTTGATGACACTTCCATTCCTATCCACCAGCTGGCTAGCCGGTCTGAATGTATTGCCCGCCCAAATGCATTCACGTTTCACCTCGGGATCGAGGGCAAAGGCGGAAGCCGAAGGAGCTGGCAGGCCAAGTGAGATGGAGTAACCGAAATCATCGGTGCAAAAGCCGAGCCTGAGGCGTGTCTTCGACTGTTTCGGTCCACCCTGAACGGGCACGCTTCCCTGTTTCATGCTGCGCGAGATATTTTCCGGGCCTGCCCAGAAGGTGGACTCCAACCCGCCTTCCTTCGCCAAGGCATTGATCACGCCACCCTGCGCCGTCTCCGCCAACAATCGCAATGAACGGTAGAGATTGGATTTGCCACTGGCATTCGCCCCGGTCACCACATTGAGACTCCCCAGGGGGATAACCAGGTTTAGAAGCGAGCGATAGTTGGCGATGGCCAGGGTGTTGATCATGGAAGTTCAATACGGCATTGGATTAATGAGTTACTCACCAGCGTATTATTTTCTTATACCCCCAGTCAATTTATCATGCTCTTTTGTTTTTTCATTGGTAAAAAGTATTATTTTAGACGATGTTGTACACCACCAGAGATTGATTTAAGGGAGTGACAACAATGAGCCTTTTTAGACGTCTAACCGTTAGTTTTCGATCGCATTTAGACGAAGCAGTCAGCCGAATAGAGAACCATGACGCCGTTATCGATGCTGCTCTGCAAGAGAGTCGTGATGCCATTGCCCGCATAAAGCTACAGCAGTCACAGATAAACAGAAAGATTGACGTGGCAAGTAAGCAACAGGATGCCTTGCAACATGATATAGAGAACTGGACGCGCAGGGCCAGATCCCTGGCGAATAGTGATGAGTCTCAAGCGATCGCCTGTCTTGAGCGTCGCGACCGCTGTGCAGAACAGAAAGAACAGTTGCAACAGCAGCAGCAAGAATACAACCAATTGGCATTCCGTTTGGCCAACAACTTGAAACAACTGGAACAGAAACTGATCAGTGATGAACGGCGCCTGCAGGAGTTTCGAGGTCGGGATCTGTCCACCAAGGCGGAAAACATAATCCAAAGCAATGCCTGCTTTGAAACAGTGGATCTTGAGCAGGCCTTTGACCGTTGGGAGCTTGCCATTAACAAAAATGAGCTGCAGCATCCGGTCAATGATCCGGTTGCATCCAATGTCGATACACTTGAAGAGCGATTGCAAAGGGAAGAGCGCTTGGCGGCACACAAAGCCGAACTGAAAAGGCTGAAGGAGGATGAGTCATGACACCCTCTGAAAGCACAGTTAACCCACAATTGGAGCCTGCCTCTGAAGCGGTGAGCATGGGGGGTTGGCAAACAACCATCTCCCGATACTTCGAAGTCTCAACCGTACTGCGGCTGCTCGGTGGAAGTCTCACCATCATCGCGATCCTACTGTTTCTGTTTCAACGCTGGGATGATGCTGATGATCTGCTTCGCTATGGCATGATTCTTGGTGAAACCCTGGTTTTGACGCTGCTGGGGTTTGCCACCAGCATTTTACTCAAAGAGCAAAAGAGTGCCCGGGTCTTCCTTGGTTTAAGCCTGGTCTCAACCAGCGCGGTATTTACCATACTCGGTGCCATGATCTACTCCCAGGTGCAGTGGTTTCCCGCGGTCGGCAATCTTCCTGATTTTGCATTTTGGACTGCCGATTCTCTGAATACGGTGCTGTTACTGCTGGCTGGCAGCTTTGTCATCCTGGGTGGTCAGTCGCTGTTTGGCTTCAGCGTACTGGCTCGCCCGGCCTCGCGCCGTCTCAGCCTGCTTATGATGCTGAATGTGGTTTTACTGCTGTTACCGATTCGTAACATGGGAATCACGACACTGCTTGTGGCGCCGGCACTACTGTTCAGCTTTCACAATCTTTTCCTACTTCGCAGAACCATGCCGGCAATGAGAACCGGCGAGGGCTTTGTGGCAGGCATACTGGTGTTGTTGCCGTTGATTATCATGATCGGTCGCGGCGCCTATCTCTACGCAATGGATGCCATGGCCTTCGCCACGATTGGCCTGCTCATCTATCTGCTATTGAGGCAACTCGCGCTCTCACTCACCACCACGATCCGTTTTAGAAGTTCGCTGGAGATGCTATCCATGTTTCCCGCCTTGATGACGGCCTTGTACTTTACTCAGGTGCTGGACGGAATGGCGCCACAGATCGGACACTGGCTGGTAGTCATTTTCGGCATGATTGCTAGTACATTCCTGCTCGATCTGTCGAAACGCGCCCTAACCGGGGGGGAGTACTATTTTCGTACAATCTTCTACCTCGGACTTGTTATTGCAATAATCGAAGAAGCAATATGGCCGGGGGTGGCGACAGCTCTCTTCGCGACCCTCTTGTCCGGGTCTATCCTGCTCTACAGTTACGGTGCCGATGAGAGCAGTTTGTTGAAACTATCGTTGCTGACCCTGATTGGCAGCATGGTAGTGTTGAGCAGTGAACTGCTTGTCACCTTTGACTTGGGGATTTGGGCCAGTCTCGCCATACTCGGTATGCTGACCATCGTGCTATCGGCAACCGTGGAACGATACGGAAAACATATCACCTCAATAGCGCATAGGCTGAAATCCTGACTAAAGAAGCCCCGTCGATCAGTGTCGGCGGGGTTTTTACCCACGATCTCTACGGCAATCCCCGCGAATCCATACAGCGGAAACGCTCGAACAGGTAAATGAGTCCTATCGAGCTGGATTGTACTATGACGAGGCATCAAATAATGATCTCTCTACTACCCTCGACCCGGTCCTGGTTCGAACCCTACGATATCAGTGTCAACCAGCAAAGGGATATCAAACCACTGTTGCAATCGCTGTTGGTGATGGCTTGGATGGTGGAGGCCAGGGATCCCTATACCGGCGGCCACCTGTGGCGTGTTTCCCAATATTGCCGGCTACTTGCCGAATCTCTTGGACTGAGCAAATCCGAAGTTGCCCGTATCACGCTCGGGGGTTTTCTTCATGATCTCGGCAAGATTGGTGTATCCGATCTTATACTGAAAAAGCCGGGAAGGCTGAATCTTGAGGAGTACGAAGCGATACAGAACCACCTAAACACCATTTGCGACGCCTTCGATGCCATGACCAGTACTCGCCCCTATCGTCAGAATATGCCGCCGGAGCAGGCGCTGAAAATCATCAAGAATAATCTGCATACCCAGTTCGATGGTAATTTTGGACATATCTTTATCGATCTTGGATATTCCGGTCGCCTGAATACCATTTTTGGTCATACCGATCAGGGTATTCCAATACAGAACTGTCTGACATGTGGGCCTGTAATCGTGGTGACCCGCAATCAGAAGAGCGGTGACTATCTCTACTGCCCTGTCTGTCATGCAGAGGCCGTATTGGAAAGAAAGAAGAGAGAGATCGCCATCCATCCGAGCGGGCGCAAGGGGTCTGTGAAATCCATTCAGCCGAAGGCGGATCTGGATCTGATTGGTGAATTCGTCGCCACCTCAGCGGCCGCACTTGCGCTCTACCAAACCTAATATGAGAAACTCAACGTTTCTATTTATTGTCACCGCCAGCCTCTGGGTGGCTGTGGTTGAAGCAAGAAGTTACAAGAGTGGATTCGATGTTTCAGACGCATTGGGTTTGCCTGGTACACCTTTCATCCGGATACCCGGGTCTATCGGGTGAAATAATTTAGAGCTGGGATAGACAACTACAGAGCTGGAGCAGTATTCATGGCGTATGTTGGATGCCTTTTGCTTAGATAGAAGAGATGCATTCCGATTTTTTTGCCTGGTACCAGCGCCGAACTCCATAGCGGTTTCACATATTCTGCATGATACCAAAGCGCTCCATCTGTCGGATCTTTGGACTCCCCATGATAAATTGCCTTGGCCAGGGCAAGAGATCTCTGCCAGGCCTTTTTGTTCACAGGTTGATCAGAGCGACCGTCGCACCACCAGGAAAACTGACACCGATTGCGCCTTTTCTCACCCCCCTGCTTTACCACAGCGCAAATGCTATCGGGATAAGTTGTGGCGGCAACACGATTCATCACCACGTGACCAACAGCTCTTTGTCCCTGCTCAGGCTCACTGCGTGCTTCGAAGTAGATATTTCGCGCCAAGCATTCGATTTCAGGGCTTGAGCCCTCTGAGTTCTGTTCTTGATAGAGAGCAAGCCAATGTTTGAGATCTTCCTCTATGGATATCTGAACAGTGCTTTCTTCTGCCATGGCCAAGGTGCAGCCAAATACAACAAAGATAAGCAATGACAAGTTGAACCTGTTTATGCCGGGGCGAATTTGAAGAAGGGTCGTGATTTTCATTGTTATCGTAGCTTGGAAGCCGGGTCCGGGCACACATACTACAGAACGAACAAGCCGGCTTTCCACCTTTGTTCCGTTGCGTCGTTTATTTTAATCGATGCATATCTCAAGCCATAGTCAGAATATCAACCTACTTTCATAGAGTTATTTCTACTACTTAACTTGATTTGTAACTCAAAACGTAAAATATTCCGACACATTAAGACTACAAGGCTTTGGGATAATTGCACTTTTAATCAGATTTCCGCTGTTGCTGCAGCAGCATGAAAGTGGGTATGTCCAGTGCGGATAATTTACATTAAAAATGCGAGCCAATAGTCTTGGTGCATATGAAATAAATTCGCATATTTGTAAAATTTAGTTACTATATACGTACCTGCCGTAAGAAATAGTCTTTTGACTACAGCTTTGGCTAAGCGCGGTAAATTTATCTGGATAATAAAAAACGATACTAGGGGATCACTATGCAGCATTGCAGCGACATTACAATGCTCGCGAAACACTCTTTTTTTATTTTCATTCTGGCCTTTTCGCAACAACTGCTTTCGGATGAGTGTAGATACGTTGCGCAATTGGTCTCGCTGCAGGGCAGTGCTGAAAAGAAAAGTGTCGGCCAGGACGTCTGGCATCAAGCGGGACTCGACGATCAATTCTGCGCAGGTGATGCGCTTAGAACAAGCGGTGACAGTAAGGCGGCTGTTCGTTTGGCTAACCATACCTTGCTGCGCCTCGACGCTGATTCATCACTCACTTTCTCCGAGATCGAGAAGGAATCACGCTCATTGCTGGACCTGCTGCGCGGGGCCGTGCATTTCATCAGTCGTACCCCGAAGAGCCTTGAAGTTAAAACTCCCTATGTAAACGCATCCATCGAAGGCACTGAGTTCATTGTCCGCATCGAGGATGAAGCCACAGACGTTATCGTTTTGGAAGGCGTTGTGATCGCACGCAATAACGAGGGGGAAATTGAGCTTGGAGCGAATCAGGCAGCCCGTGCGGCCGCGAATCAAAAGCCTGTGGAAGTGGCCATCGCCAAGCCCTTCGATGCTGTCGCCTGGGCACTCTATTACCCTCCTCTGCCCGATCAGCCCGGCGATGCGGATACCCTGGCCCAGTCAGCCGTGAAGTCGATTATACAGAACAGGCCGCAAGAGGCGGCTGAGCTAACCAGACAGGCCCTGAAAATGGACAACCAATCAGCGGCTTCTTATATGGCGCAATCCTATGTTGATCAGGCCATGTTCGACATACCGGCCGCCTTGGCCAACAGCCAAAGGGCGGCAGAACTGGCACCGGACAGCGCCCTTACCCAGGCGCGGCTTGCGGAGGTCTGGTTAATGACAGGCGACAGTCGCGCCGCCCGTGAAGCAGCCAACCGCGCAACCGAGCTCGACCCCAAACTCTCTTTGGCACACACTGTTTTAGGTTTCGCTTCGTTGCGTAACGTCCAATTGTCGAGCGCCAAGCAGGCCTTCGAAGAGGCTATAAGTCTCGATTCTGCCGCCCCCCTGCCCCGTCTGGGCCTGGGATTGCTGAAGATCCGCGAGGGCGACTTGGAACAGGGACGGGAAGAGATCGAGACAGCTGTGCTGCTCGATCCCAACAATGCCCTGCTGCGCAGCTACATGGGCAAAGCCTACTATGAAGAAAAGCGTAATGCTTTGGCATCCCAGCAATTCGCCATGGCCAAAGAGCTCGATCCCAATGATCCCACCGCCTGGTTCTATGATTCCATACTGTTACAATCTGATAACCAGCCGGTTGATGCATTGCATGCGCAACAGCGTGCAATCGAGCTGAATAACCACAGGGGCGTATACCGCTCCAGACAACTTTTGGACAATGACGAAGCGGCAAGAAACGTTGCCCTCGGTAGAATCTACAATGACTTGAGCTTTGAGCAACAGGCACGTTACCAGGCAACTGATGCGCTGGAGATCGATCCCGCCAATCACTCAGCCCATCGCTTACTCGCAGACAGCTTTGTAGGCCTCTCTAACTTTGATGCCGCCAGGCAGAGTGAGCTTTTGCAGTCTAAGTTAACTCAACCGCTCAACCTTGATCCGTTGCAACCACAGTTGAGCAATTCCAACCTCGGACTACTCGATGGAAACGGACCTGGCGATCTGTCCTATAACGAATACAACCCGCTGTTCACACGCAATGGACTTGCGTTGCAGTTAGATGTCTCAGTTGCGGATAATGACACTTGGAGTAATGATGCAATTGTCGCTGGACTGTTTGACAGATTAGCCTTCAGTGTCGGCCAGTACCACAATGAGACAGATGATGTTCGCGAAGACGTCAACTATGAACAGGACATCGTCAACGGATTTACTCAGTTTTCACTGGCGGAAGGAACTTCTATTCAATTGGAAGTAAGCGAGATTGAAGAAGAAAAAGGTGATGTCTCGCAGCGTTTGCTCCCTGATTTCCTGAATAACAACGAAATACGCATAACCAATGAAGTAACCACAGCACGTATCGGACTCAGCCAATCTTTGCCAGCAGACGCACAGCTTTTGTTATCTGCAATCAGGCAGGATCAAGATTTCAATAGCAAGGATAGCAATGACCCATTTGTATTCGTCGAAACAGACAGGGATATAACAAGAGACCTCTATGAAGCACAAATTATAAAAAAACAGACCCGGCTGGCCTGGATTGCCGGTATCAGCCGACAATCCGAAGAATCGGAGCGAATTTTAGATGCCGTCTATTCACCCCCATTATCTTGCCCATTACCAAGCTGTATTTTTACCACGCAAACTGACCTAACCCAATCACGGGCTTATGGTTATCTCTACTACGACGCCGGAGCTCTGCTTTCAATAACTGGCGGCCTTACATATCTTAAAGAAGATGACGCCGACAACGATGTGAAACGGGCATATCCAAAGTTAGGGTTAAAATTCAAACCGACAAACGAGAGTGAATTTCGCTTGGCCGCTTTTAGAAACAGGATGAGCGTCATCAGGTCGTCACGAAACGAAACATTAGAACCAACACGCATTGTCGGCTTTAATCAACTTTATGATGACATAAGTGAAACCGACTCATGGAACTATGCGGCCGCATATAACCATAGGCTATCAAACAATCTTGCCGTGGGCATTTCAACAATTTTCAGAGATCTAGAAACGGAGATTGAAGTTCTTGATACATCATCGCCGCCTCCTGTCATCTCCAATCAAGATCTTGAATACGATGATAAGTATGCCTCTTTGTGGTTAAACTGGGCGGCTGACTCTCAATGGGCATTGGGAGTGGAATATTCCTATAATCACTATAACCTCGAACAGGGAATAACATCAGCCAATAACAGTATTTTGGCCCCTGATGGAATACTCAAGTTAGAAACACATGAGCTTCCGGTAACTATCAGTTATTTCCACCCAAGCGGAATTACAGGAAAGCTCACCACAACTTATTACGATCAGAAAGGGAAATTCATCGACTCCACTGGATTCATGACAGAAAGTGGTGACGACAATGGAGCAGTGACAGACCTAACCTTCAGTTATCGATTAGCAAAACGAAGAGGGTCAGCTTCAATAGGCGTGAAAAATATCTTCGATAAAGACATAGGTTATGAAGATCGAAATAGTTACGATGTTATCGATCCAGTATCAACTGCGTCACCGACATCTTTTTCAAAAGAAAGAGTTATATTTGGAAGAGTCTCAATCAACTTCCGTTAGTTTTGCAAGACATTTACCTTGCCACAGAGGAGTGAAATATGCGAAAACCACCACCTAAATTAAAGTGTGAAAAATCGAAGTTTGAATATACTTTGGTAGTAAAACCAGATGGTACTATCAAGCTAAAAGACAAGGATGGTAACTGTATAAAGTCTAGAGGACAAAAAAAGCTGCCTCCAGTCAAGAGAATTGTCAATACTCGTAAAATATCAATTATAGAAGCTACCGGCTCTCCTCGGTGGATCTTTTTAGACCCGCCAGGTCGATGGTACCTCCTTTGATAGGATTAACAGGAAAAGATCCGTTTAAAATAGAGAACAACGCCTAACAGTAAACATACTCCTATCTAATACGCTGGTGCTTTGAGTCGTATATAAAGCAACCTCATGAAAACTTCTCTTCACCCATATGGACATAAGGTGAAGAGAGATATTAGTGAAATCAGATTTCTGCAATTATAACCGGCACATTCATTTCATCGTCACTTGTGCCCCCATGCACACCTACCAATTCATAACGCCTCTCCTGTGCCAGCCGATCTTTAATAGTGTAGTTACCTTCCATTAACAGCAGTCGATCACCAATACGCTGGTCTAATTGTGAATGAGGGACTCCCAATCCAAACCAGCATTGCTCCATAATTTCAGCAGCTGGATATACAACCGCTTTCCCGGTTAGTTCACTCGCGACATAGTCATCAAAGGCGTTCTCGTAACCCGGTCTCAAATAGCAGTATGCAGCACGCGGCTCTCCGCAAAGCGGCAGGCTGAGCATCTCCCGCAGTTGCGGATGATCGTCGAGGTACACCCAATCTGCGGCCGTTGTGTCGACCTGGCCATGATCGGCGCAGACAATAATTAAACTGTCGGTGCCTTGGCATTGCTCGAGTAGATTGCTGAAGACCTGATCGATCTCCAGCAGGTGGCCTTTTGCCTCGTTGCTCCAGATTCCGGACTGGTGGCCTATGTTGTCGAGCTCGGACCAGTAGGCATAGATATAGCGCTCTTCGCTTTTCGTTAGAACTTCAGTGAGTTGCGTACTGAAGTCAGCGAGATCCCTGTGACCCAACAATCGAGATCTCCCGAGGTGTGCCAGGTTGTAATCCGACTCGGCGATATAGCCGGGCGACAACATCACCGAATCACAACCGATCTTGTCACTGAAGGGTGTGTGGCCATGAAAGGCAGCCGTATTGATCCCTGCCTGTCCCAGGCCGGCCCCACCGTATCTCGGCCGCCCGGGCAGCACGGCCAATACCGCCCCCAGCTCTCGAAAATACATATGCCAGCCAGTCAAACCGTGTTGCTGTGGTGCATCGCCGGTAAGAAAGGTGGTGACCGCGGTGGCTGTGGTTGGCGGGAAGACGGAGGTGATGGCGCCCTTCATGTGGGCATTCAGGGTGGTCGCCTCGGGGTATGCCCGCAGATAGTTGGCACCCAATCCATCCACAATCCAGAGTAGAATCTTGCGGTATGATTCGAGGGGCTCGAATGCCAGGAGTTCGAGTGGCGGGTAGCTGTGTCCGGGGCCATCCAGGGCCGCCTGTAATGATGACATAAGATTGACAATACTGCCGCCGTTGTAGTCTGGAAGTTCCATGGTGGGAAATGACCCGCAATAGTGATGAACCGTGATTCATTGTACATTTTTAGGTATTCTTTCCTATTATCGTTTTGTCACCAAATTGTTCTGGATTCCAACTATGACACTCATTCAACCAGTTCAGGATTTTCCACCGGGGATTCAAGGCTAGTGACCAGACAAGATGACGACCGACCTGACGCTGACAAAGAGGCGACACGTATCGCCCCCGATAGCCAACCAGTTAGCGACATAAGCAGGCCGTCAACGGATTATCCCAGGCGAAACACCACCAAAGACGTGGCTCCAGCGTCTCCGGGGCAAACCAACACCACCACCAATCTTGTTGCAGTCGGCTCGGTGCTGAAAAACCGCTTTGTCCTGGAAGAGATGCTGGGTCGGGGTGGCATGGGTGTGGTCTACAAGGCCAGAGACCTGCGAAAAGTCGAGGCGATGGACCGCAATCCCTATATCGCCGTCAAGGTGCTAACCAAGGATTTTCAGGCAAACCCCGACTCCTTTATCGCCCTGCAGCGGGAGAGTAAGAAGGCACAGCAACTGGCCCACCCCAATATCGTGACTGTCTACGATTTCGATCGCGACGGGCCCAATGTCTTCATGACCATGGAACTATTGGAGGGTGAACCTCTCGATCGAATGATCAGGCGGCTGCGACCTGTGACCCTGCCAACCGAACAGGCCCTCTCCATCATCGAACAGATGGCACGCGCCCTCGCCTACGCCCATTCAGAGAATATCGTCCACTCCGATTTCAAACCGGGCAACATCTTTGTTACTTCAAAAAGCGTGGTCAAGGTGGTCGACTTCGGGATCGCACGTGCCGCCAAAAATACCGACCGCTCGCTTGAGGATGCCACGATATTCGATCCCGGGTCCCTCGGCGCCCTGACCCCAACCTATGCCAGCTGCGAAATGCTTGAGTATGGTGAACCGGATCCCCGGGATGACGTCTACGGCCTCTCGGTGGTCGCCTATGAGCTGTTGGCGGGTAGCCATCCCTTCGATCGCAAGCCGGCAACCTACGCACGGGACCTGAATCTCAAACCGAAACGTCCCAAGGAGCTCTCGAAGGAGATTTGGCAGGCCATTACCCATGGATTGGAGTTCGATCGGGAAAAACGCACTCAAAATGCGACGCATTTTCTCAAAGAGATGGCCGTACCCCGCCCCGGAAGGGATCAACTACCTACAAAATGGATAGTGCCGGCTGCAGCTACGGCTGTTCTGCTCCTGGCCATCACCATAGGATCACTGTTCTTTGCCGCCCAAAATGGCGGACAGCCGGAGACGCGACTCGAAGAGACCTCTACCCTGGAACCTGAGGTTCGGAACAAGGTTGAGAGCATACTCGAGGTAGCCGATGTACATATGCTTGTCGGGCGTCTGTTGGAGCCGGCTGGCAGCAGTGCCTACGACGCTTACCAGCAGGTGCTGGAGATACATCCCAACAACAAGCAGGCCAACCAAGGCCTGAATCAAATTGGCAACCAGCTTGAACAGCGTATAAGAGAAATGATCACCAGGGGTCAGCTGCAGCAGGGCCAAGCCCTGCTGAAAAACAGTGTCTCTATGTTGCCCAAACACAAGGGTTTGATCAGGCTGCAGAAAGAGTTATAGCTATCCCGGCAATCATATACCACAGCTGGATCCCCTCTGCTGCTTCCTCAGGACTTTTATGCAACTAGTGTTGGTATGCATTCTCCCATTCACACTGCTTTTCAACACACGTCAATAGCCCTTCCCAGACTCTCTCCCAACAGCAGCCGTGGGTAAAATCCTCGAACAGGATGAACTGACTCTCGGGCTGATTGATCAATGCATCGCGAATCATCCCTGCCGGTATATTTGTATCTTTACCCCCAGCCAGGTGGTATTGGCGTATAGTGCCAGGCAAAGCTGGCATCGATTTGGGGTTCAGCGATCCGTCCAGGGGATCATAACTGTGGAGATCGACCCATGATTCAATGTCCAGGTTACCGGCTATTGTAACGATGGCCTGGGTCTCAGGAAATCTCTCCGCCAGGAGCATCGCCAAGCCCCCGCCTCCACTAAATCCCATCAATTGAAGGCGCGTATGCCCATGCTTACTCATAACCTTACGCAAGGCCTCGGACATGCTGTCGATGACCTCCTTGGAGTAGCGTGACGAGGTCCAGTAATCCGAGCTGCAGGGCTGGCGTTTCGCCTGCCCGTGATAACAGGGACGCCCCAGGAACAGACTGGGCAGCTGATCCAATTCCATCAGCTTCAATACAACGGGCTTTCTCGGTGTTGGATCACTGGCGATGATAAAGCCCCCAATCCAAGGCGTGCCGTCCCCCCCCAGATAGACGTGGAGGGTCGATGCTGTTCCCAGTTTGCCGTTTGCAAAGGCGACATGAGTGAATCTGTTGCCCTCAACCTCGATTTTGTCGAAACCGTGGTTCTGAGCCATTTGGTCGAAGCGCTGACTGGGGGATGCGCAGGCAACCAGCAACATCGATGCTGCAATGCAGCATAATAGTGAATATGTCATAGATACCGCATTAACCATTTTCAGAGAGATGTGAATTGTCTATCCTTATTTGACGTGTAGTTATTATTTAGGTCATGGATACCATGTTACATCGTCAGTTCAGGAATCAAATAAATAAAATCAAAGCCCTACCCCTGATCGCCTGTACCCTGCTTTCGGCCATTATAGCCCTTGCCGGCTGTCAAACTCAGGCTCTCCGGCAGGTGGCGAACGATGCATCGGCACCCGTCAGCGGCAATCCCGACAAGTTTCTGATTATCGACTGCCTGCTACCTGGCCAGGTGCGCAAACTCGGTGCCAACATGACCTATATGTCGCCCAGACGCCCGGTCAAAACCACCGCCTCCGAATGTGAGATTCGTGGTGGGGAGTACGTGGCATTTGACCGCGCGGACTACCGAACCTCGCTGCATGTGTGGCTGCCTCAGGCCCAGGAAGGCGACCCTGTGGCCCAGAACTATGTCGGTGAGATCTATGAGAAGGGTTTGGGCATAGAGCCCGATTACGCCACTGCCGCCAATTGGTACCAAAAGGCTGCGCATCAGGGAAACTCAAGGGCAAGTATCAATCTCGGTTTTCTCTATGAGAAGGGCTTTGGGGTGGATAAAGATCTGGCCCAGGCACTCAATTGGTACCGCAAGGCATCCGGTCTGGAGGCTGATAACCTGCAGTTTTCATCCGCGGTGGAGATCTCAAAGGCCGAACGCAACGAGCTACGCCTGCTAAAACAGGAGCGACAGCAGCAACAATCTGAAACCCGGCAACTACGCAGGCAACTAAAAAACACCAGCAAACAGTTAAAATCGGAAAGGGTAAAACTGGCTAAGGCCGAGAAACGACTGGGTAAACTACGGGCTGAAGCGGGGATTCAAAGCGGAATCACCGCACCCGCTCCCGTTGCCTCGGCAAGTGATCTCAAGCTACTGAAAGCAGAGCTGGCGCTCAGTGAAACCCAGGCCCAGCAGCAGCGCACCCAAATTGCTTCCCTGGAAAAGGCGCTCAATAAACAGCAAGCCAGGATGGACAGTGACCTCAAAGAGTCACAATTAGCGACCGAGCAGGAGCGTAAAGAGACAGCGGCTCTGCGGCGCAAACTCGATGAGACCAACCAGCAGTTACTGAATAAAAAGTCGCAACTGGAATCCACTGAAACAGAGTTGAAGAGCATGCGTGCGGAGTTGGAGCGTAAACAAAAACTCTCCAAGGCCTCTCAGGATGAAGCACTCTCCGTGCTACAGGCTCAACTTTCCGAACAGGAGAAGGCGGTTCTCGAGCAGCAACGTAAGATCATCGATCTCGAGTCATCGCTCTCCACGCAGCAGACAAAAATGAATGAAGCACTGCGCCTCTCGGCGCAGGAAAAGGCGCAATTGGAAGATGCATTGAAGGCCGAGACCGGCAAGGCCACCCAGCTTAAACAGAAACTTGAGCAGACCCAATCAGAACTCGACCAGGCAATAGCGGCTGTCGAAAAGAGCCAACCGATGCTTGCGCAACATCGCCAACAGCTTGAGCTGGCACAGAAATCGCTGAACGAGGCGACCAGTAACAGTCTTACCCTTGAACAGAAACTGATAGTGCTTCAAAAAGAGCTGGAGAGCCATGAAAGCGAAATGGGACAACAGGGGGTAGCCGTCACAAAGCTCAGGGCCAAGGTGAGCAACTACCAACAACGTCTGCTCTCGCTACAGCAGGAAAAAATTGACCAGGAAACAACCCTGCAAGGCAATGTCGCCAAGCAGGAGCGGCAGATCGCTGAATTACAAAATCAGTTGCAGGAGACAGAGCAGCAGCTCGTTACCAGTCAAGCTCAACTGGCGAAAATCAATCCCGATCTCGCCCGTCAGCAGTCGTTGTTAGCAAAGACACAGAGAGAGCTTACGGTAGTAAAGACTGCTGCAGCACAGCAAGGGGCTGAAGTCGATCGATTACGCAAGTCGGAACAGACCTATCTTGACCAAATCCAGCAGCAACAGATCAATATCGACCGTTACCAGGCGGAGGCGCTGCGCTACAGAACCCAACTGGCTGATCTGAATCTTAACCGTCATGCCAGTCTGCTCTCTGGACCTACTATCGAGATTATCGATCCTCCGGTTGCGTTGACTCGGGGTACACCGAGTATCCGCTTGCGATCCGCGGCCAAGGAACGACTGATAACCGGGCGGGTTGTCGCACCTGCCGGCCTGCTCTCTTTCACAGTCAACGACAAATCCGAAACACCCGATCAGCTGGGGATCTTCAGCACCAATATCAGAGTGGAAGATGAACAGACCCCGGTGAAAATGGTCGCTGTCGATACGCAGGGGCAACACACCAGTCTTGAATTTCTCCTCATACCTAAATTTCGCTATGCCGTTAATGCGCAACAACAGGCGGAAGATTCAAGCAGTGATCTTAGCATTGCAAGACGTATCGCCGACCAGGTCGAGTTCGGTAACTATCATGCACTGGTGATTGGCAACAATCGCTACAAACACTTTTCGAGCCTTCTCAGTGCCAGTGCCGACGCCAAGGAAACAGCGAAGTTGCTGAGCACAAAGTATGGTTTCAAGACCACAACATTGATCGATGCCACACGCTATGACATGCTCTCCGCACTCAATGAGCTGCGTGAAACTCTCACCGAAAACGATAACCTGCTGATCTACTATGCAGGTCATGGCGAGTTGGACCGAGTCAATCTGCGCGGTTACTGGCTGCCGGTGGATGCCGAACCAAACAGCACAGCCAACTGGATATCCAATGTCGCAATCACCGACATCCTCAATGCAATGACGGCAAAGCACATCCTTGTGGTAGCTGACTCCTGTTATTCGGGCTCCCTCACTCGTTCATCCATAGCGCGCTTGGAGTCGGGAATGTCCGAAGAGGTCAATACCAAGTGGTTGAAGGTGATGGCCAAGACCCGGTCGCGCACGGTTTTGACCTCTGGCGGCCTCAAGCCGGTACTCGACCAGGGCGGCGGCCAACACTCTGTATTTGCAAAGTCTTTCCTGAGGACACTGGCAAAGAACGAATCCATACTGGAGGGTTATAAACTCTTCCGCAGTCTGGCAAAAGAGGTACAACAGACAGCCTCAAAATTTGGCATCGATCAGATTCCAGAGTATGCACCAATCAAACACGGGGGACATGAAGCGGGTGAGTTCTTCTTCATACCCCAGGGCTGATCGGCCTGATAGCTGACGCCTAAAACATATATATAACCGGGGGAGGATATAGAGATGGTTGATGGCCGTAAGATTGCGCTTGCGCCTATGATTTTTACCATCTCACTGCGATACAATGCCGGACTCCTGACACTAACCCCCTCAATGAGCGCTTTTGCGATTGTTAGCCTGGCGCTGGCAAATGTGGATTGTTGGCGGAGTGAACAGTGATTTTTCCACTATCTTCTTTATACTATGCGCTACCCAGGCCTGTTGGCCGGCATGCGAGAACAGCAATTAAATCCAGGGAGATTAGGCGATGATAATTAACAGATTGGCTGACCGGCTTCCAAGTTTGACATCAAAATCACTCCTCTATTCCTCCCTGTTCCTGTTTATGCTCTACTCCACAAGTGCTTATTCAATATACTCGGTAGCACCCACATCCCTCGATTTCGGGACGGTGACAGTGGGTAGTAGTAGTGGAATGAGAACTGTAACCTTTACCAACAACAACACATCGGGACTTATTTCCTTCACTTCGATAACCGCCAGTGGAAACTATAGCATTACCAATAACTGCCCGATGCAGGCCGACGATCTCGCTTTGCTACCGTTAACATCTTGTACTGTTGAGGTGGTATTTTCGCCCCAGACCGAAGGTGGGCATAACGGTCAATTGACCTACATAGGAACAGATGAAGGCACAGGGTTTACTGAAACGGTGGCTCTCACTGGTATTGGCGAGGTGGTTCAGACTTCACAGCTGACGCTGTCACCTGGCAGTTTGGATTTCGGATCTGTATCCCTGGGCAGAACCAGCGACCCACTTCCGGTTACCCTTTCCAATCCGGGAAACGCTGCTGTGGAGATCACCGCAATTACAACCACATCGCAATTCGAACATAGCAACGATTGCCCTTCCACGCTCGATGCAAGCAGCAGCTGCACCATCATGGTCACAACAACACCAGAGACGTCCGGGGCAGTCTCCGGAACATTGTCTGCGGTTGGGACCGGGGTACAAGGGAGTGTTAGAGATGATATTTCACTCAGCGTGAACGGCACCACGCCCGATGTTGTGGTGTCCGATTCAGAACTCAGTTTCCCGGACTCTTCAGTCGACACCCCGAGCCAACCCCAGGTGGTGACCGTGAGTAATCAGGGTACCGCACCCGTCACTGTCAATGACATTAATACTGAAGGCGATTTCACCCAAACCAATAACTGCGGTACTCTGATCCCGGCAGGCGGCAGTTGTGAGGTTGAGGTTGTGTTTACTCCCCAAACCACCGGTACAGCCAGCGGGGCATTGAATATCGATACCAGCGACGGCATAAGCACCGTCGTGCTCTCCGGCAGTGCAGAGGCACCCGGCAGCAATCCGGTTGCCGATCTGCTTAAACCCTACGCCGGTGACAACCCCAATCTTCTCTCCCTGGTCGATGTGATCGCCGAGGCCTGTCCCAGCGCCAGACTCAGTGATCGCCTGCAGCAGGATTGCGACGCCGTCGTCGATGCCGCTATCGGAGGTGACAGCAACACCTCAGTGGCACTGCAACAGGTACTGCCGGAATCGGCCACCAAGGCCAACACCACCTCCCGCCAGGGTGCCGAAACCCAGGTACGCAACCTGGGTACGCGTCTCGCCGCTCTGCGTGGAGGTGTCAGTGGCCTCTCCTTCAAGGGGCTCGATCTGCAAATAGACGGGCAGAACCTGCCCATCGAGATGATCGCCAAGGCATACCGGGATGCGGGAAAACGCGGTGGTGGCGCCAGTACCGATAACCAGTTGCTGGCATCCCGCCTCGGGGTCTTCGTGACCGGCGACATCACCACCGGCGAGCGGGACGAGACTGACCTTGAGTCAGGGCTCGATTTCGATACCACGGGTATTACCATCGGTGCCGACTACAGGATCAGCAACCAGTTCATTCTGGGTGGCGCTATCGGTTTCATCGATACCGAGGCCGAACTGGAAAACGACGTTGGTGATCTCGATACCCAGGGTATCAACCTAAGCCTGTTCGGTACCTATTACAGCCCGCAAAACTACTTTGTGGATTTTTCCGCCACGCTCGGCTCCAACGATTTTGACCAAAAGCGTAACATCGTCTACACCCTCGATGGTCTGGCCGATGTCAGCCAGCAGCTCAAGGCCGACTATGATGGCGACATGGTGAGTCTGTTTGTCGGTTCCGGTTACGACTTCAATCGCGGCCCCTGGTCTTTTGGTCCCCGCGCCGATCTGGAATATATCAAGTCCGATGTCGATGGCTTCACCGAAGAGATCTCCGATCCCTTGGCAGACGGTGGTGGCTGGACCACCCGCATCGACGATACCGACCAACGCTGGCTGACCCTCAATCTGGGCGGCAGGGTCTCCTACACCCACAGCGCCGATTGGGGGGTACTCATCCCCTACGCCAGGCTCGATTGGCTACATGAGTTTGAGGATGATTCCCAGGTCATCACCGCCCACTTCGTCGAGGACCCCGCCGGTTTGGGCATTGAGATCCAAACAGACGACCCCGATCGGGACTACCTGCGCCTGCGTTTCGGCACCTCGGCGCAGTTCCAGAATGGGGTTGTCGGCTTCATCGACTACGGCACCATCCTCGCCCATAGCGAGTGGAGCGCTCACACCATCAGTGCGGGAGTACGCATGGAGTTTTAAACATCTGGATGCGCTAGAGACCGCTTCGCCCAAGCCTCCTCCATAGGTGTGGGCGAAGCGGCGGACCACACTGGCACTACTTTAATTCCCATGTAATCTTACTGGAAATGTGACTGATATTAAGCAAAACTTAATATTGAAAAAACAAACCCAAACTATTTGTGCTTTTATAAGATCACAAAGTAACCAAAGAGTTGTAACTTATATTTGCCTATCCCCATGAAAGGAGTTATATAAATAAAATGCTCCTGATATAACTTCATGATGGTGGGTTAAATGTTTAAATCATTCATCAAGCAATTCCTGGTATATACACTCTCTCTGCAGATAGTAATCATCGGTTTTCCCTCCATCGCATTTGCAGCGCCAATCAATACCATGACTGTCATTCAGATGGATGACAGGCAAACGAATATCGATCGAATTCGCTCAACCATGACCCGTGATGATGTGCGTAGTTCACTGTTAGAGATGGGCGTTAAGCCTGATGAGGTTGAACTTCGCCTGGATGCACTCACGGACCATGAACTATTTGTACTTAATCAACAGTTAGATGAGTTGCCAGCCGGTGGCAGTGTTCTCGGTGTGCTCGGCGCACTGCTTGTGGTTCTGATCGTATTGGAAATGCTGGGAGTTACAAACGTTTTCACCAAGCTTTAACAGCGGTGATTATCAATCGAGTTACACCAATATTGTTTCCCTATTGAATGCTATTTGCTAATCTAGCGGCGTGTTCTAAAGCCTACCTCGCTCTTTTACTGCTGTTGCTTTTTAGTGGTTGCGCACATCATCCCCCGCTGCTGACATCTTTGATCCCCCCAGGATCACCGCATCTCACTCTGGAGTTGGAGACTACGCCATTCCATCCGCAAAAGGCGTATCAATGCGGACCGGCGGCTCTCGCCACACTACTTGAGCATTCAGGGGTTTCGCTGACTACCGAATCCCTGGTTCCCCAAGTGTACTTGCCCCAAAAAAGGGGTAGCCTGCAGCTCGAGATGGTGGCGGCGAGTCGTCGACATGACCGGATTCCCTATGTGATTAGATCTGACCTTGGCGCACTGATTAGCGAGCTGCAGGCGGGACATCCGGTGCTTGTGTTACAGAATCTGGGGCGGGACGCTTTACCTGTCTGGCACTATGCGGTGGTGATCGGGTATTTGGCGGCAGAGGAAAAGATGATTCTACGCTCTGGCGTCACCCAGCGTAAGATCCTCTCATCGCATCGATTTCTCGACACATGGGGACTGGCTGACAACTGGGGGATGGTGGTGTTAAAACCTGGGAAACTGCCTGCAACACCAGAGCTTTTACCTTACCTGAAGGCTGTCGCTTCAATGGAGCAATTGGCCCCCGCGGATAGCCTGATTGCAGCCTATGGAGCGGCCTTGAAGCGCTGGCCTGAGAACTCAATAGCGCTGTTTGGCATGGCCGCCGCACAACATGCCAAGGGTCAACTGTTGGAGGCTGAGGAGATCTATCATAGGCTCTTGGAAAACAAACCTGATGATCCTGCGGTACTCAACAATTTGGCCAATGTTCTGCATGATCGAGGATGTCACAGAGAGGCTCTGGCAATGATTGATCGGGCGCTACGGAATAGACCCGGAGTATTGCACCAACACTTACTGGAAACGGCCAGTGAGATCGAGAAAAGCCAGACAATCTCGCCAATTCAACCGCCGTCCTGCCGATGAGAAAAACCATTGCTGCCGACAAGCCGAATTCGGTTGTCATCTGTCGGCAGGAGACAATCTAGAACGATGACCTCGGGAACTGTAAACATTCATGACAAGGAAAAATTCCTACTTGATGGCTTGGTTGAGTGGTCTATCCTTGAGCGTTAAGATAGCGCCAGAAAAATAGTAGTTGTTCGCCCTATGGACCAGGCGGCGAAGTTTGTGGGTTTTTTACCACAAAGATGATGGATCATCATCGGCATCGGGGTTGTTACGCATAGGATAATTCCTCACTGCGACCGATTCATGCCTTGGATACTGCAGATCTCTGCGGCTTATGCCACGGGGAGGGAGCAGTGCTTACAGTACACAATGGATAGATAGGGATTTTTATATTGCCAGGAAGACGATACTGCAATGGAGGCAACTCTGTGACAGCGCTGAGAATCGCCTGCTGTCAGCCCACCACACCGATTTGTCATGGCCGATACAATCTGTATTGCCTGGGGACATTTGTGTCCAAATCGTCGACAGCATCCCAAAAAAAGATCAAGAATTGTTGCTTTCGATCAATGATTTGGCCAATTAAACATGGAAAAGTACGCCGCATGGAAAAAGCTGAACAATGTACAATAAGAAGTGGATGCTGTGATTGAGTCTCTCTCCCTTACCCATCTTGTGTTTGCCACAGGCATTATCAGCCTGGCTTACCTGGTGCGGGGTATTGCCGGCTTTGGCTCCGGCCTTATCGCGATCCCATTGCTGGCTTTGATGATGCCACTCACTGTGGCTGTGCCATTAATTGTCTTTCTTGACTATATGGCCTCAGCCAGCCATGGCATCAAACACAGGGAAGCGATTCAGTGGAAAGAGATCGTCTCCCTGTTGCCCTTTGCCATCGCCGGTGTACTGGGCGCTCTCTTTCTCTTCAAATCCGTAGATATGGAGGCACTGAAATTAGGTTTGGGTGTCTTCATATTGATGTTTGCCGTCTATTCGCTCTTCTCCTTTTCCGGCAAAGATCTCATACCCTCTTATTGGTCGGTTCCCGCAGGAAGCCTGGGGGGAATGATCGGTACGCTGTATGGCACCGGTGGCCCCTTTTATGTCTTGTACCTGAAATTCCGCAAAATAGAGAAAACCCAATTCAGAGCCACTTTCGCGACCATCTTTCTACTCGATGGCGCTGGCCGCCTCGCAGGCTATGTTTTCACGGGTTTTTTCACCATGGACCTGATATTGATGATGGCTTTTGCTGTACCGGTGATGGTTGTCGGAATGTACATCGGCGGCCGTATCCATACCAATATGTCGCAGCAGACCTTTCAACGCGCCATCAGCATGCTGCTGGTGTTTAGCGGCCTCGCCCTATTATTGAAGTAGGCTTTTAGGCAAATTCATTCACCAAAGTCCCGATCCCGTCTATCACTACCTCCACGGTGGATCCATGTTGCATAGGGCCGGCGCCAAGGGATGTACCACAAGCAATAATATCTCCAGCCTGCAGCGTCATATCGTGGGAGAGAAGACTGACGATCTGGCGGGGTTTGAAAAACATGTCGGTCACTGGATAGTTCTGTAACTCAACACCATCAACCAGGGTCCTGACTGTTAAGGTCGTCGCGTCCAGGCCGGTAGCAATAAGTGGCCCGACGGCACTAAAGGTGTCAAAGCTCTTCGCCCGCGTCCAGTGGACAAATAAGGGATCCTCCCTCAACAAACCTCGGGCAGTGACATCATTGACGCAGGTATAACCGAATACATAGTCATCGACTTCATCCTCACTGATATTGCTGCACTGTTTGCCGATAACAATACCGAGCTCACCTTCATAGACCACAGGGCCGTCATATGCCTGGGGCCGTCTGATTGTCCCTCCCGGTGGGAGAAACGAAGTACTTGCCTTCATGAAGTAGAGGGGATGATTGGGCCTGCTCCAGCCCTCTTTTGCCGCCCTTGAATGAAAATTGTTCCACAAGGCAATCATCGTTGTGGGTTCACAGGGTGTTAACAACTTGACCGCTTCTAAGGATAGAATTACCTCGGTTGATTCCGCCCTGTTATACATATCGCCCTGGTAGACAGTTATCTGGTTACCACTCAAGGTGCCGAAGCCCTTCACGCCCTGATGTTCATAGCGAACCCACTGTTTCATTCCCATATTCCTCATCTAATTCCTATTTGAGTAATGTTATTCCTCTATTAGCATCAAATAAAGACTTTCAACTCAAGAACATAATCACAGTGCCACTATAGATTTAGATTGACGGATTCATGCAACAACAAACCAAACCAGCAGGAACTCACTTCCTTTGCCGCATAATATGATAGTTCAGAAACTCAAACTTCTATTAACCAGCTTCACTATCGGCGCCCTCTACACACCCATGTTGGCTTATACCCTTTATCTATGGCATCAATACACAGGATCCACCAATCTTGTCACTCTGCATTGGTATGAGTTGTTGCTACTTGCCACACTCCTGCTGCTGCCATCAGGGGCGATGAAACTGCTTAATATCAACTGGACCTCACGGGACATACCTGGCTAAAGGATCCATACCCACCATTCAGCAAGGCATCCTTGCAATCACGAGCGAACGCTCGCTACCCCTTCGACAGCGAATCGCTGCCAATCGATACGCCATTCAATTTCATCCCGCCAGCCACCCTGTCAACATGGCAGCAGAAGTAACTATTGCAATTTAGGGTTTTTCACTGCCCCCGTTGTTACTACAATTGGCCTGTTAAGATTTCGACAAACCCCCTTTAGACCAAGAACAGGAAAGATAAATGGCTACAATTACCCTTGAAGGCAATCAAATCAACACCAATGGCGAGCTCCCGGCTGTAGGTTCGCAGGCGCCTGATTTCTCCCTCGCGGCTGCCGACCTTTCAGATGTCTCTCTCGGCAACTATGCAGGCAAGAGAAAATTACTGAACATCGTACCAAGCCTGGATACAGGCGTTTGCGCGACTTCAACCGTTAAATTCAATCAGGCGATGGGAGATAAAGCCAATTCTGTCGCCCTGGTGGTCTCTGCTGACCTCCCCTTTGCCCAGGGACGTTTTTGCAGTGCCGAGGGAATCGACAATGTGGTCTCGCTGTCGATGATGCGCAACCGTAATTTCGCTAAAGATTACGGTGTTCTGATAACTGACGGCCCATTGGCCGGTATCTGTGCCCGTGCTGTGGTGGTTCTGGATGAGAACAATAAGGTGCTCTATACCCAGCTGGTACCGGAAATCGTCCAGGAACCCGACTACGACCAGGCGCTGGCCCATCTCAACTAAAAATAAACCCCGGCGGCAAACACCGGGGTTTTGATCAGCAACACGGGCGCCACCATGCGCCCGTTTTCATTTAACGCGTGTAGTAGGGTGAATAGCCTTGCTGAGCGGGGGGATAGCCACCATAAGGTGCGTAGCCAGGGCGCCCAGGCCATGGACGTGGCGGTGGTGGCGCCATCGCTTCCTGCAGCTCACGTTCAGCCTGCATCAAGTTCCGCATCGCCTCCATCTCCGCCCTGGCGGCATCACGAAGATCGTCGAACTCCTTGAGGATCTTGCTCACCGACTCTGCATGCAGATCGCGAATGGACTGGGGCGCCGTTTGCTCCGTGGATGTCGAGGTTGATTCACTCTGAGACGCGACACTGGGATCCGCAGTCGCCGCGGCTTCGCCTTCGCTTGCCCCCTCTTGAGACTGTTCACTTGAACCAGCAGTCTCGGACCCGGCCACAGCCTGCTCGTCGACGCTTTCAGCAGCCGTCTCTGAGGTCGCCTGTTGACCCTCGGCGCTCATCTCAGAGCCCTCTGCAGTCTCAGCCTCATTCGATGCTGTTACATTCTCAGACTCGGTAAGCTTCTCTTTGATGGTGGAGAATATAGACCAACCTTGCTCCTCCTCACCCTGATCTGCCTCTGAGGCAGGCTCGGAGGAGGCGGTCTCTGTGGATGAGGCTTCAGTGGACACGGCCTCAGTAGACGCAGCCTCTGTAGATGCATCTTCTGTGGATGCGGCCTCAACCGCCTCCTGCTCGACAGCTGTTGTTGTCGCAGTACTATCCGATTGCGGGTTCTTGGCCAAGGATCTGATATACATAAAGGCCAGTATGATGATAACGAGCCAGAAAATGACTTTTAACCAAAAGCCCCCTGTACCCTTCGTTTGAGTTGTCATCGAGGATTCCTCCACTATGGTATCTTTTTTAAGCTCTGTATGAACCGCTACATTTGAAGAGGCAGGCTTATCACCGCTCGCTGCGTATGCATCCCTGGAGGCCATGGCACTGGCTGCCGCGACGGCTGTTGGGGTTGCCGGCTTTGATTCACTCTTTGTTGTTGAAACGGGAGGTGTCTTCCCCGATCGGGCTGGCTCGGACTTCTTTTTTGCCGTTACCTTCTTCTTCGTTGCCGCTTTCTTCTTTGCAACCTTCTTTTTCGCACTCTTCTTCTTCGCAACCTTTTTCTTGACTGTCGCTGTCTTTTTCACCGGCTCCTTCTCTACTTTTTCATCTGCATTGGTTGTCTCATCAGCCATATTAATTCCCCTCTGGCATGCCATATTATTTCGGCACTATTCTAACCCAATCCGTGATTGGGTCTCAAAATATATCTAGTAATTAGTGCTTTAGCACTAACCAACTTGCAATCCAGCCGAGGCCAGAGTCTTCAGGGTCAAGAATCCTGTAGCAGTCACCCTGGCGATCATTACAACCATGGATTGTCCCATGCCGAGCTGTTTGACGACAACACTATCGAGACTTGGCCCGGAGCGCAAATTAACCCTCTCCCTAGAGAGAGAGGATCTCCATACCAGGGCTCTTGCAACCATTCATCGATTCTAGAGAGTACCAGCGGTTCATTATCGCGAAGTTTCATGCTGATGATTTCTTGGGGATCCTCTCTCTTCCTGTGGCATCCCGATGACCCTTGTCGACGGAACGCTTCCAGCAATAGATCGCCGTGTTGATATCGACGCGTAATCCATTACCGTTGGCATAGAGTGAACTTAAAAAGCATCGCCATGTAGCTCGCGGCCTAAAGTTAGAATAGACATTATATAAATTTAATTAAGTATTGATTTTAATTGTTTTTTTGCATCCCTCAGGGCACTGACTTCTAACGATTCAATTACCCGGCATCCTGTATGAGCAGCTCCACCAGCAGCGACTTCACCTGTTCCATCCCTTGCTTGAGATTCTTTTCGATCTCTTTCATATCGATCACTGTATCGGTTTTTCCCGCTGCCCAGTTGGAGATAACCGCACAGGAGCCGTAGCAGAGGTTGAACTCCCTTGCCAAAGCCGCTTCAGGCATCCCTGTCATGCCGACGATATCGCATCCATCCCTCTCCATGCGAAGGATCTCGGCTGCGGTCTCCAATCTCGGACCTTGAGTCGCACCATAAGTGCCACCCGCTAGCGGATTCACCTTGCTGTTGTGGCCGGCCTCAAGCAAAGCTTGGCGCAACTCCTCGCAGTAGGGATGGGTGAAATCGATATGGGTCACATGGCTCAGGTCATTATCGAAAATGGTATGCTCACGGCCAAAGGTATAATCGATGATCTGATCGGGAATAACGATACGCCCTGGCGCCATATTTGCGGTTATGCCCCCAACTGCGGCGACGCCCAGTATGGTCTGGACACCCACATGCCTCAACGCCCACAGGTTCGCCCGGTAGTTAACGAGATGTGGAGGAATCATATGGGAAGCGCCATGACGGGGAAGAAATACCACATCATGTCCAGAGATAGTGCCGTGAGTCAACGCTGCCGATGGTTCCCCGAATGGAGTGTGGCAGACTTCTCGATGGGTAATCTCCAGGTCCGGAATCTGGTCCAGCCCAGTACCGCCGATAATGGCCAGTTTTGTCATTCTTGAATGTTGTATCGTTTGCTAGTCAGTCTCGCATTGTACATCGACTGTTTGAGTAAAAAAACGGCGACGCAGTTGAAGACTTGGGCCGATAGCGTATCGACCCAAGACTCTGATAAAAACTAAAGCTAAAGGGTCTCGGCGTGATCCGCCAGGTAGTCTGCGACACCTTGCGGTGTTCCCTGCATTCCCGCATCACCCTCTTTCCAACCAGCGGGACAGACCTCGCCATGGGCTTCATTGAATTGTAATGCGTCTATCATGCGTAACATCTCATCGATGTTGCGACCGAGCGCTAGGTCATTGACAACCTGGTGCCGAACAATCCCGCTCTTATCGATCAGGAATGAACCACGGTACGCGACTTTTCCATCCTCTGTTTCAACGTCATAGGCTTTACAGATAGCATGGTCCAGATCGGCAACCAAAGGATAGCCTACCGCACCGATACCCCCTTCATTAAGCGGCGTGTTGCGCCACGCATTGTGTGTAAAGTGAGAATCGATTGAACAGCCTATGACCTCGACATTGCGCTTTTTGAATTCGTCCAAGCGATGGTCAAAGGCGATCAATTCAGAAGGGCAGACAAACGTAAAGTCAAGTGGATAGAAGAAAAGCACTGCATATCTATCCCTCGTTTGTTCTACAAAGTTGAAGTCATCGGTAATAGTGCCATCACCAAGCACGGCTGCTGCAGAAAAGTCTGGTGCCTTACGGCCAACGAGTACGCCCACTCTCTACCTCCCCAGGGGTTGTTGCTATATGGGATGAATCGGATCTGATTCGGGGAGGTATAATAGTTCTTCTAGGGATTGGTTGCCATGCTTGAAACATGAAAAACAAGGGCCAGGCTTGAATGGGTCTTCACGGGCAGGCGCGCAAAAAAAAAAGGGGTGAACCAATCACCCCCCTCCAGAGTCTCCTCCATATATCCTGATAAGCGTTTATATGGCCCGAGCAAATACTCCGGACTTTTCTAGTGTAGGGATCAGGATCGTCTCCTCGCGCTGAATACGGTCTTCGATCATGTCGAAGATTTCGAATGTATCGGCAATAAACTCATCGGTGAAATTGAAATCGCAGTTCTTCAGCCAGCGGCTTTGGTAGGTCTCAAACTGCTTTCGCATCGGTTTCTGACCATTCAAAAATCCCCATGCCATCGATTTCAACTTAGGATCATGGTGAGTCAGCAAATCTGGGTAGATACCTCTGTCCTGCTCGGACATATGCAGCTTCATCTTGTCTGCAAGCTCGCAGATCATTTTATGAGCCGTCATAGCATTTGGACGTATACTCAACTGCTCCTTGGTCATCATAGCCCTGAGATCACTGATAATCTCCTGCATATCAGTATGACTGCCTTTCAGGCTTTCTAAATTAGTCACGTTCCACCCTCCATTAAATCGTTAGCCTCCTGTCCTGGTTACGCAGGTACAAGCAACACAGTGAAAGAAATACGCTGCCCGATCTTCGCCAGGCTCTGCCTATTACTAACAAGCTTGCACCAATAATTGAGAAATGGCAATAGACACAGGTCATTAGAAGCATAATGAGGTAATCCTCAGGGGGATTACCCTTTAGCGCGAAGATCAAGCCTTAGGGAAATTACCTAATCCTTGGCCACGGCATAAATACCAGGTAAATTTCTATGGTATTCCATATAGTCCATGCCACACCCAAAGACATATCTGTCCTCAACAGTCAGGCCAACAAAATCGGGGACAAAACCAACTTTTCGATCACGCAGCTTTTCAACCAAGACGGCAGTGTATACCGATTTTGCTCCGGCCTCTCGGCAGCCCTCAACAATAGCGGAAAGCGTGACACCCTCGTCGAAAATGTCATCCACGACCAGCACCGTTTCACCAGCCAAGGTGGTGCTCGGCCGTCCAATCCATTCCAATTCAGCACCGCTGGTTTTACCCCTGTATCGTGTCGCATGGATATAGTCGTGCCGCAGTGGAAAATTGAGACGCGTCAACAGATGTCCGGTTGGAATGAGTGCGCCGTTCAACACACAGAGCACCAGCGGGTCTTTGGCGGAGAGTCTCCCGGTAATCTCCAGTGCCAGGCGATCGAGTGCCTGCTCGACATCTGCTGTAGAGTAGATTTGTTCGGCGGCAGCCAAGACTTCGGCCGCTTGTTGTGCAGATATAGTCATGGTGATTACCGTTCCATAAATCGAATCGACTTAGCTATCACAGCTCTATTCCGTACCCAGGTCGAGGCTAATCACTTCCGGTGCCACGGATAGGCGATTAACAGCGCTTCTCCACTGGGGATCCAGATGGAGCTGCGGCAGGTTTTTCCGTTTGCGGCCGTGCATTCTAACCAGGCGCACATGGGCGGCCGGGTCTTCGTAATCTTTAAGGCGATCCAATACCTCCCTGGCAGCGGGCCGATTGTTGCAAATCAAAACCATATCACAGCCGGCAGAGAGCGCCGCCACCGCTCTATCCCCATAACCACCCGCCTCCCCGGCCGCGGCCATATTCAGGTCATCACTGAAGATCACCCCTTGGAATCCCAACTGCTGCCTCAGCACCTTCTTTAACCAGAATGGTGAAAAACCGGCAAGTTCCTTGTCGATATGGCTGTAGATTACATGCGCCGGCATAATCGCCTCCATACCGGCATGGATCATGGTTTCAAAGGGTCGCAGATCCTCCATCTCAAGATCTTCGAAGCGGCGCTGATCTATCGGAAGTGCCAAATGGGAGTCGGCCTCGACACCACCATGACCGGGGAAATGTTTACCGACTACCGCCATGCCTGCGTCGTGCGAACCATGCATCCAGGCCTTGGCCAGTCGGGCAACGACCTCGGGTTGTTGGGAAAACGCCCTGTCGCCGATCACCTCACTGATGCCGAAACCTATATCGAGTACCGGGGCGAAACTGAAATCCACGCCACAGGCCCTCAGTTCGGATGCCATCAACCAACCACCCAGCTGTGCCAGCTGCATGCCCTGTTCCGAATTCTTCTGATACTGCTCACCGTACCAGGCAGCCGGTGGAAGCGGTGTAAATCCCTCGCGAAACCGCTGCACCCTGCCACCCTCATGATCGACGGCGATCAACAGATGGGGGTTTCTTAACTCGTGTATCTCAGCGCAGAGTTGCTCCAGCTGGCCAAGGGATTCAAAATTTCGAGTGAACAGTATCACACCGCCCACAGCCGGAAGGGACAATAAGCGTTTCTCATCCGTGGAGAGAGATGCCCCCACAAGATCGAGCATCACCGGTCCAAGACTCATCCCGCCACTCCGTATTGAGGATGTAACATAAAGCCGCCTACAGCTGAATTATGTCGCATTTGGAGGAAACGAAAAATCGGCATATCCTGGTGGTTCCACTGAAAAACACAATTGAAAAATGGAGTCCCATTTCTCCCGTTTTGGGCTCCGGCACACTCAATATTTCATTCAGTATGCCGTAAACATAGATGGAGTGGAAACCAGCCACATCGTTGAAGGTAAAAACATGCGTTCATTTAAGCTACTACTCGGATTGTTGGTGATCTTTGCCATGCCACTTCTTGCTGAGGATGAGAAAGAGGAGGCTGAAGCGGCGCCGCCGACGATCAGCTACTATCAAGTCAAACCCTCCCTGGTTGCCAACCTGGCGAGTGGGGGCAAATACATACGCTGTGATGTGCAGCTGATGACGAATGACGATCTCTTCCTTGAAGAACTCAATATTCATGGACCGGCGATACGCCATGTGCTGCTGCTTCTGCTTTCGGAACAGGATGGAATGGATATTAAATCCCCCAATGGTAAAGAGGCGTTACGCAAAAAAGCGCTCTCCACCATTGCAGAACTGATGCAGGAGTTGAGTGGAAAGAATGAACTGAAGGCCCTCTTTTTCACTACCTTTTTGGTTCAGTAATCCGACCTGGGCAGACGTATATCGAGATAGTCGCGCAGACGATCACCAAGCAGATTTAGGGACAATACCACCAGCATAATGGCCACTCCCGGCACCAGCACCATATGCGGCGCCATCAGCATATAACCCGCACCATCACGAATCATGCTGCCCCAGGATGCCTGGGGAGGCTGAATCCCCAAGCCCAGAAATGAGAGACCCGCCTCGGCGATGACCATCCCGGCCATACCGAAGGTGGCCTCGACGATCAATGGCGCCATCAACAGAGGCAACAGGTGCTTTCTCAGGATCGTGGTCCGAGAACTGCCAAGGGCAATAGCCGCCATGACGTGATCTCGGCGTTTTAACGACAACACTTGGCCACGGGCAAGGCGGGCATAGCCGACCCAACCCACCAGGGATAGTGCGATGATCAAATTGTCAATTCCCGGGCCCATGACACCCGCCAAGGCGATGGCCAGCAAGATGCCGGGAAAAGCCAGAAAGATATCGATCACCCTGACCAGCAACAGATCGAGCCAGCCACCATGATAACCGGCCATCAGGCCAATCAGACTCCCCACCAGGGCCGAGAATCCAACCACACCGACCGCGACAATGAACGAGGTCTGCGCCCCCGCCAGCAGACGCATCAGCATGGGCCGCCCCAGGTCATCGTAGCCCAACACCCCGGATAGACCGGGGGGCTGCAGGATCCTCTCGAGGTTGATCACCTTCGCCATCTCGTTGAACCAGGGGCTGAACAGAGCCGCAATGCCCCAGAGTGAGATCAACAAATAGGGTACCCAGCGTCGAATCATCGGCGACCGCCACTGCGTATCCGTGGATCGACCAGGCCGTAGACAAGATCCGTTAGGGTATTGACCAGTACATAGGCAAGGCTGATGAAAAGCACACAGCCCTGAACGACCGGATAGTCGCGCTTCTGGATCGATTCAATCATCAGGGATCCGATCCCGGGCCAGTCGAACACCACCTCGGTGACAACAGCGCCCCCCAGCAGGGCCCCCAGCTGCAGACCGACCAGAGTGATCACCGGCAGCCACGCATTACCCATGGCATGGCGCCAAATCACCCGCTTCTCATCCAACCCCTTGGCCCTTGCAGTGCGCACGAAATCCTCACCCAGGACCTCCAACAGGCTACTGCGTACCATTCTTGCCAGAATCGCGGCAAAGGACATACCCAGGGTCACCGCGGGCAGAATCAGACTGCCGACACCCTCCCTGCCGCTTACCGGTGTCCAGCCCAGCCACAGCGAGAAGCAGAGAATCAGCATCGGACCCAGCCAGAAGTTGGGGATCGACATCCCCAGCATAGAGAAACCCATAGCCCCCCAATCCGCAGAACGACCCCGATTGACGGCAGCAACTATGCCCAATGGAATCGCTATCGACAGGGTGATGATCAGAGCGGCAAAGGCAAGTTCCAGGGTCGCGGGAATGCGGGCGGCAAGCAGTTCAACCACGGTTTGATCGGCATGCAGCGAGCGCCCCAGATCGAACACGGCGACACCCTTCAGGTATTCAGCCAGTTGCACCGCCAACGGACGATCAAGCCCCAGGCTACGCCGCAACGCATCACGGTCTGCAGGCATCGCCGACTCGCCAAGCATCACCTCCACCGGGTCTCCCGGAACCAGATGGATAAGCATGAAGACCAGGCAGACGACGCCAATGACCACAACCAGGGCACTCAAGAGTCTGGACAAAAGGAACCCGCCCACTACTCGACTATCTCCACCAGCGTGCCCTTCTCAACCCGTTCGAAGAGATCGATCAGATCCCGGTTTCGCATGCGGATACAACCATGGGAGGCGGCTTTCCCCATGGGTTCGCTATCCGGGGTACCGTGGATATAGATGAAACGGCGCAGACTATCCACATCCCCTCCCCTGTTCTTACCCCTCTCGACGCCGCTCAACCAGAGAATTCGGGTCAGGATCCAATCCCGTTGCGGCGCAGAGGCCGCCAGCTCGCGGTTATAGATCTCACCCGTGGGGCGCCGGGCCACGAACACCGCGTTCTCCTCGCAGCCCCTGCCGATCTTCAGCCGGATGCGGTGCTTGCCCCTCGGCGTGCACTCGCTTCCACAGGCCTCGCCAGGACCGTTTAGCGCAGTGGAGACCGGGTAGGTTTTTACCACCCGACCTGATTGGCGACAGAGTAGACGCTGCTTCGACAGCTCGACAAGTAACTCTACTTTAGCCATCTCCCGTTCCCTGTTGCCGGCGATCGGTTATCTCTCCCAGACCATCATAGTTCCCATCCCGCATCAATCTATAGCCGCTGATCCTGGCATCAGCTGCTACCACCTGTCCCTCATACCAGAGTGGCAGGTAGGGTAGATCCTGGTGGAGGTGTTGCTGGATACGGCGATAGAGCTCCCCTTGGCCTTGCAGGGAGTCGGCGCTTTCGACCTGCTTCAACAAACGATCCACTGCATCGCTGACATAGCGTCCCCGATTGGCGCCCGATGGCGGCAGCGAGTCACTGGCGAAGACATAACGGAAAATATCGGGTGTGCGAATGCCTACCCAACTCAGGCTGTAGAGCTGGAAGTTGCCCGCCTTGATATCACCGAAAAAAGTTCCCCAATCATAGCTGCGCAATTCAACCTCTATACCCACCGCCTTGAGCTGACTCTGGATGACTGTGGCAAGCCTTATTCGATAGGGGTCGCTTGAGGTCTTATAGACAAGCCGCAACGGATTGGCGCTATCGTAACCGGCTTCTCTCAACAACGAGACCGCCTGCTGCGGATCGTAGGCATAAGGTTCCAGCGAGTTTGCGCCCGCCCAGTGTTCAGGGGGCAACAGGGCCTCAGCCTGACGTGCCGCACCGTGCATCAGATAACGGATGATGGCCCCTCGATCGATGGCATGGGCGATGGCTCTTCGCACTTTTGGCTTTGCTGTGTGGGGATCCTTAAGATTAAAGCCGATATAGGTGAAATTGCTGCCGTCGCGACGCTCGACTTCTATACCCGGTTGGGATTGAAGATGAACAATCAGTTCCGGTGAGATATCGTTCTGCAACATATCGATCTCCCCGCGCAGCAGCTTCAATACCCTCACCGTGGGATTTTTGACTTCTACAAACTCGAAGCTGCGATTGTCACCTCTCCTCTTTAACACCAATTTTCCGGGCTGTGGCCAAGCCTCAAAAGTGAAAGGGCCGCTACCCGCGGGACTGCGAGAGAAGTCGTGATCTGTATCGATCAACTCCGCGGGCAGAATATCCAGGGTCAGATAGGCGGGAAAAAGGGGATCTGCTCGGGTCAGCCTAAAGTCGATGGTGTTGTCATCCACCTTGACGACCTGCTTGATCATCACGATGCCTGAGCGTTTCGGTGACGCCCTGTCCGGATCCAAAACATATTCATAGGTCGCAATGACGTCGTCTGCATCCAGTCTCGGTCCGTGGGAGAAATGACCCGTTTTTTGGTTGAGACGAAGACGGTAGTGGCTTGGCGACAGGGATTGCCAGTCGGCAATCTCGGGAATTGGCATGCTGCGCTCATCTAGCGCCACCAGGCGCTGGTAGAGGAGTCTGTTAATGCGCTCCGATGTGGCATCGGTGGCGTAGCGGGGATCGAGGTTTATAGGCGCTGAAGCCAGGCCCATGCGAATAGCGGTTTTTTCATCTGCCGGGGAACAGGCAAGCGTGAAGAGAGGGACAAGCAACAGGAGTGAAAGCTGACGCCATCCCACAACCGTTTCCTTACCAATCACAATAGGGATGAGAAACCAGATTTGCGTTGTAGTAGCGGCTATCCATGGAGACCTCCTCACCGGCCCATTCGGGGACAAGAAATGCCTCATCCTCCGAACCCAGCTCCACCTCGGCGACAACCAGGCCGCGATTGGCGCCATCAAAGACATCGAGATCCCAGACATGGGCTCCGCACTGCACTCGATAACGCACCTTTTCGATCAATGCCCCCGAGATATGGTTATCCAGTAGCTGCTGTGCATCCTCAAGGGGGATGGGGTATTCAAACTCACTTCTGCTGATACCCCTGCTGCTCCCCTTTATGGTCAGTCGGGCCTCACTGCCGGAGATTCGCACACGCACAGTGGCATTGGGCTGACTCGCTAGATAACCCTGCTTCATGACCGATTCCTTGATAATGCTATCACGCCATTTTTCATTAATTACTAGATATTTACGTTCTATTTCTAATGCCATTTATTATTTACCTGTCACTGATCTTGGCGTTGATCAACGCCGCTCAAACAGCGCAATGGACTCGACGTGGGCGGTGTGTGGAAACATATCCATGACCCCCGTGCTCAACAGTCGGTAGCCATATTCAGTTACCAGTATACCGGCATCCCGCGCCAGGGTTCCCGGGTAGCAGGAGACATAGACAATACGCTCCACACCCAGTTTAGGCAGATGTTCCAGTACCTCTTGGGCACCACTTCGAGGCGGATCGAGCAATACCTTGTTGAAGCTTTGCAAGAGCCAGGGTTCATTCTCCAAGGTCTCATAGAGATTGGCGGTATAGAACGACACATTGTCGATTGCGTTACGCAAGGCATTCTCCCTGGCACGGGCAACCAGCCCGCTATCACCCTCGACGCCTGTGACATGAGCCGCGGTCCGTGCCAGCGGCAGGGTGAAATTGCCCAATCCGCAAAACAGATCCAACACCCTGTCGTCTGCCTCCAGCTCAAGCAGCGAGATAGCCCGAGCGACCATCTTGCGATTGATTTCACTATTGACCTGGGTAAAGTCGTTGGGCAGAAAATCAAACCGAAGATCGAATTCCGGCAACGAATAGCTGAGGGGGTTGGCTGCAAAATCCAACGGCCGAATGGTTTCCGGTCCCCCTTCTTGAAGATAGATGGCCAGCTCATGCCGGGGAGCAAAAACCGCAAGCTTCATCAGGTCCTCCTCGGAGGGTGGCGAGAGCATGCGGAAAATAAGAATACAGTCGTCATCCCCCATCGCCATCTCGATCTGTGGAATTTGATCGCGGATCGAAAGCTGATCGATCAGTGCGCTCAACGCCGGTAACAGATCGCCTACCTTGGGGTGGAGTATGTGACATCGATCGATATCGGCAACGAAGGATGAGCCTCTTTCACGAAAGCCGACCAAAGTTCCGCCTTTCTTTGGCACATAACGGACCCCGAGCCGGGCCTTACGTCGATAGCCCCAGACCGATTCACCAACCAGCGGCGGGAGAATCGTGCCGGGTACTACTTTGCCTATGTGCTTCAAGGCATCCAGCAGCGCCTGTTGTTTACTGGCAACCTGAGCTTCGGGTTTTTGATGTTGCAGGCTGCATCCGCCACAGATACCGAATTGGGAGCAGCGTGGCTCGACGCGCTGTGCCGAGGGGGTTAGAACCTCGACCACCCTGCCCTCATCGTAGCTGCGCTTGCGGCCGGTATAGAGGAAGCGCACCTGTTCACCGGGCAGTGAGCCATAAACGAATGTCGCCTTACCCTCGATATGGGTCACCCCCTTTCCATCCTGGGTCAGAGATTCAATTTCGGCCTCAACCGGCTCTGCAGGGAGCGGCTTTCGTCTGCGTCTGCGTCCCATGTCAGACGGCGGGAAAGACGTCGGTGGATAGGTAGCGGTCACCTCTGTCGCAAATGATAGAGACGATGACGGCATCTTCAACACTACGCGAGAGCTTCAGCGCCGCGGCCACCGCCCCCCCGGAGGAGATGCCGGCGAAGATCCCCTCTCTGGCGGCCAGCTGTCGTGTGGTCTCTTCCGCCTCCTGTTGAGAGATATCGATTATGCGATCGACCTTGGATGGATCGTAGATCTTTGGCAGATATGCCTCGGGCCAGCGGCGAATCCCGGGGATATTCGAGCCCTCCATGGGCTGTACACCGACAATCTCAATTTGTGGGTTCTGCTTTTTCAGATAACTGGAGGTCCCCATGATGGTACCTGTGGTTCCCATGGAACTGACGAAGTGCGTCACTTCGCCTTCGGTATCCCGCCAGATCTCCGGCCCAGTGCCCTCGATGTGGGCTTGGGGATTATCCTGATTGGAAAATTGATCCAAAATCAATCCCCTTCCAGCCGCCTCCAGCTCTCTGGCCTTGTCGATGGCGGCCTCCATACTCCCCTCTTTTGGAGTCAGCAGCAGTTCGGCGCCGAACGCCTTCATCACTGCCCGCCGCTCGAGGCTCATGTGTTCTGGCATCACCAGTATCAAATGATAACCTTTGATCGCGGCCGCCATAGCCAGAGCAATCCCGGTGTTTCCACTGGTTGCCTCAATCAAGATATCACCCGGCTTTATCTTGCCGCGCTTTTCGGCGTGACTGATCATGCTCATGGCCGCCCTGTCCTTTACCGACCCGGCGGGGTTGTTTCCCTCCAGCTTTACTAACAGGGTGTTGCTGCTCTCATCAGGGAGGCGCTGCAGCCTGACCAAGGGAGTATTGCCGACGAATTCTTCAATGGTTTTGTATTTCATGGATGGAATTTTACCCTGATTCTTCAAATGAACGCAGCACTGAATTACCCGCCCGCGGATGAAGGCCTAAGGATTCCAAATCGAGTCCGGTTTCTGGGATTATCACAAGAAATCCGGTAATTTGAACTGCCAGCGTTACAATAAGGGTGGTTAGAGGGGTAAAAAGAGAGTCTTGATGAACTATGATTATGGGAGCTCTGGGATAATATCGGGTTTACAGAGAGTCAGAGAGACTCACCTAGTGGACTGTTGCACGCTCTGATCGAATCCAGCCAGATTCAATCAGCAGCGCACCCAAAGAAAAAAATAGAGGAGGTAACAGATGCAAACGGTCAATCAGCTCTTACAGCGCAAGGGATATGACGTCGCAACCATCGATAGCAGTGTATCGGTTTTCGAGGCGCTGAAAATCATGGCTGAAAAAGGCATTGGCTCGCTGGTTGTGCAGGAGAACGCTAAAATCGTCGGGCTCTTCTCAGAACGCGACTACGCCCGCAACGTCATCCTCAAAGGGCGTACTTCAAAGGATACCCGAGTGCAAGAGATCATCACCAGCCAGGTGATTGTCGTCAACCCTGATCAGACTGTTGAAGAGTGCATGGCAATCATGACGGATAAGCGCATCCGTCACCTCCCTGTGATGAAGGACAATGAGCTTATTGGGATCATCTCAATCGGAGATCTGGTAAAAGCGATCATTGAAGAGCAGCAGTTCGTCATAGAGCAGCTGGTCAGCTACATAAATGGTTGATCGTCTGGCACCCCACTCTAGATACGGCACAGCGCCTTCATATCCCTAACTGCACGGTCGAGACCGGAAAAAACGGCGCGGCAAATTATGGCGTGTCCGATATTCAGCTCCCTGATCCCTGCTATGGCAACTATCTGCTTTACATTGTGATAGTCAAGACCATGCCCCGCATTGACTTGCAATCCCAGACTGTTTCCATAGTCAACGGCATTGATAATCCGTTCCAGTTCGGTATGTCTGGCTCGTTGCGACATTGCATCCGCATAGTGACCGGTATGAATTTCAACCACTGGAGCGCCTGTCTCCTTGGCAGCCTCCAACTGTTTGGCATCCGCATCGATAAAGAGTGAAACACGAATCCCGGCATCGATAAGCTCGCTGCAATAATCGGTCATATAATCCAGGTTGCCTGCCACATCCAACCCACCCTCGGTGGTCAGCTCTTCACGTTTTTCCGGCACCAGGCAGCAGTCGTGAGGCCTGAAGCGTGTTGCTATGGCTGCCATCTCTGAAGTTGCCGCCATCTCGAGATTCATTCGGGATTGCAACATGCCACTCAAGATCTCAACATCCCTGTCCTGGATGTGTCTACGATCCTCTCTCAAATGCAGGGTGATGGCATCAGCACCCGCTTGTTCGGCAACCAGGGCTGATTGGACCGGATCCGGATAACGGGTTCCCCGTGCCTGGCGCAAGGTGGCAACGTGATCGATGTTGACGCCCAGTAAAATCTCATTTTCTTCCATTTAGTTTAATGCCTTGAAGAAGTTATATGTAATTCTCACTAGTTAGTGCCTATCCAGAAACCACTTGAACGTTGGTAGGCGCCTGACGGTTGTCTTTCGCAGAAGCGGCAGGGATGCCGCGCAAGCCCCGTCAGCACTCTGTATACTTCCCACTCCAACTGTAGAAGAACCCTTTAAAAAATCTATTTAAAGGTTTGGAACAGCTCCCTGCTTTTAAGTGGCTTGTCGCCTAAATAGTAGCCGATAATCCGACGCATCAGCCGTTTCGCCTCTGCTTCACCCTGCGCATCCAGGGACTCTCCTCGATGCAGACAGAGAAGTGTTCGGCCATGAATCCCCTCTGCGGATCTAACGCCGGTTGTGATGACTGGACCCTCTTCGATGCGATATTCATAGAGTTGATCCACTTCGATCCTATGATTGGTATCCGCCGTGCGGTCCAGGAGTAATCCATATCCCAACTCCTTCATCAATGAAACCTCGAACTCCCTTAAACACTGGTTTGCCGATTCGCCACTGGCCAACCTGCTCAAGGTATGTTGATAGTGGACATAGACTGCCGGATAGGGATCTCCTCGCTGCAACAATCGCATCAACAGCTCATTCAGGTAGATTCCACAATAGATCATCTCTCCCTGAAGGCGGTAGGGACGGCCGTCAGGTTCCGCGGCACCGAGACTCTTTATCTCACCCCTGCCACTGAGGCTGAGCATGAGTGGGGAGAAGGGTTGCAATAGCAAGGCCCGTGAAGAACGTCCGCTTTTAGCTCCCCGAGCTATCGCTGGCTGCCTACCCTGATCGGCCAAAAAGAGTTCTAACAGCAGGCTGTTATTTCGATAGTCCCGCCGATGAATGACGAATGCAGGAGTAAGCTCATGCATCAACTTTCTACGGGGTATCACCGTACCCTAAACGGACCAAAGCTGCTTCATCGCTGGACCAGCTCTTTTTTATCTTCACCCAAAGCTCCAAGTGTACCTTGCAGTCAAAAAACTGCTGCATCGCCTTGCGCGCCTGGACTGCCACTTCCTTGAGAGCGAGTCCGTCCTTGCCAATCAGAATCCCCTTCTGTCCGGCCTTTTCAACCCAGATGACGGCATTGATTCGATAGCGCCCCGACACCACCTCAAAGCGTTCGATTTCCACCGATACAGCGTAGGGCAGCTCTTTTCCATAGCGCCGGGTGATCTGCTCGCGGATCAACTCGGCCGCGAAGAACCTTTCAGGCCGATCTGTCAATTGATCCTCTGGATAGAAATTGTCACCCTTCGGCAGCGACGCAAGCACCAGCTCCTGGAGGGTGTCGAGATTTTTGCCGGATTTGGCGGAGAGCGGGACTATCTCAACAAAGGAGTGACGTGCTGCAGATTCGGAGAGGTAGGGCAGTAACTTCTCTTTCTGTTTGACTCGATCCACCTTATTGACGGCAAGTATGACGGGTGTCTCGATCTGTTTGATAAGCTGTAACACCTTTTCATCCTCTTCAGTCCAGCTCAATGCCTCAACCACAAAGATCAGCAGGTCGACATCCGCCAACACTGTCTTGGCAGCGCGATTAAGGTAGCGATTCATCGCATTATCGCTACGCTTATGGATGCCTGGTGTATCCACATAGATCACCTGTCCTGAACTGAGCGTATTTATGCCTAGAATTGTATGGCGCGTGGTCTGCGCCTTGTGGGACGTGATTGCAAGCCTTACCCCCAACAGCCGGTTAAGCAGCGTCGACTTACCTACATTGGGGCGACCAATGATTGCGGCATAGCCGCAACGATTAACCTTGTTCATCTTTCAGTAGCGCCAGCATTCTCGATGCGGCATCCTGTTCCGCTTTTCTTCTGCTGGTACCTTGGCCGGTTGTTGACTTGTTCAGTGCGGACACTGTGCAGCTTATGGTGAAGAGCTGGCTGTGTGGATCGCCACTGACGCCCAGGATCTCATAACCGGGTAAATCGGTTTTCGTCGCCTGTAAGTATTCTTGTAATTCTGTCTTCGGATCCTTACGTTGACTATCCAGACTCATTGTCAGTAGTCGAGGCTGAAATATATTCTGTATCACCTTGCGACAAGCGCGATACCCCCCATCCAGATAGATCGAAGCCAAGATCGCCTCTAAGCCGTCCGCCAGGATAGAGCTTCTGCTTTGGCCTCCACTGCGCAATTCGCCTTGACCCAACCTGAGATAGTCGCCTAGATTGAACTCACGCGCCACATCGGCGAGGGTATCGCGTTTGACCAGACTGGAGCGAAAACGGCTTAATTGGCCTTCAGTAGCTTTTGGGAAGTGTTTATATAGCTCATCAGCTACGATAAATCCCAAAATGGCATCGCCGAGATATTCCAGACGTTCGTTGTTATTTCCACCTGCACTGCGATGAGTCAGCGCCTGTTCAATCAGCTGAGGATCCGTGAAGTTGTAGCCCAATTCTCTACACAGCTTATCGACATCGGCTTTCAATTGGGTGCTATCTCAACAGTTTCATCAAAGGTCATTATCAAGGAGATGTTGTAAGCAATAGGCCTCACTTCCTCATAGGCGACATTAATCGTCATCGCTTTACCACTGCGCTTAATCTTGATGTGGTCCCGATTGACATGCCGGATATTGTTTACATACAGCCTCTTGGTGATTGTTTCGCGAATTTCCCTTTTTGTTTTTCGCAATGATAAAGGATCGTTCTTCACCGATTCCAGAGTTGATACAACCGCATAATGGTCGATATAGACAGGCGTAATCTTGATGCCGACATAGACCAAGAAGCCAACCATGATGAAGATTATTAACCAACTGATAGAGGTGAGGCCTTTTTGTTTGTTTGGTGATTGCATACGACGAACCTCGATAAATAATTGATCTATTGAACTGATAGCCGATAATTAATGATTGAGCAAGCTGCTATTAAGTAAAATGTCTAATCAATGCCTTTTCCAAGACGTTCCCAGGCTATTGGCGGAAAAGAATCAATTTCAGAATCCCAATTCATCCAAATACCGAAGGCCTTGCCGACAAGGTTTTCGTCGGGAACCAGACCCCAGCAGCGACTATCGTTACTGTTGTCCCGATTATCGCCCATGACAAAATAGTGTCCTTCGGGAATTGTGATCGGGCCTTGGCTCAACACCCGGCAGCCGGTGGGAAGGTCGGGTGCGAGAGGATTGATCAATACCGAGTGCTCAACCCCATCGAGATTCTCAGCGGCCATGATGGCACCGCTCATGCGCACACCGCTGCCGACTCCTGTATAGCGACCAAGTGGGGTTTGCGGCATCGGCTCGCCATTTACATAGAGCGTCTTGTTGCGATAGTAGACCGTATCGCCGGCCACAGCGACCACGCGTTTGATATAGTCCACCCATGGCTGTTTCGGATATCGGAACACCACCGGATCACCGCGCTGAGGGTCACCCAGTTCAATGATTTTTTCATTCAGCACCGGCAGTCTAATGCCGTAGCTGAATTTATTAACCAGAATAAAATCGCCAACCAGCAGCGTCGGCATCATGGAGCCCGAAGGGATACGAAAGGGTTCCACCAGAAAGGATCGAAGTATCAGGACAGCAAATATCACTGGAAAAAACGACCGCGAGTATTCGACGATCAGCGGTTCCTTTCTGGTGACTGATACCTCTTCTTCATCCACCCCTTGTTCAGTTGCCACCTGACGTCGCTTCGGTGCCAAAAAGATACTGTCTAACAACCAGATACCGCCTGTCAGCGCACTGGCGACTACAAGAAACGTAGGAAAATCAAAATTCATCTGATTTTTATTCCTCTCCCAGAGAGTTAATTATCCTTGCCCACTTGCAGTACTGCAAGGAAGGCATCCTGCGGGATTTCTACTTTACCGACCTGCTTCATGCGCTTTTTGCCCGCTTTCTGCTTTTCCAGAAGTTTGCGCTTCCGGGTTATATCGCCGCCATAACATTTTGCCGTGACATTCTTTCTCAGCGCCTTTACCGTTGTGCGCGCGATAATTTTATTACCGATAGCCGCCTGTATCGCAACTTCAAACATCTGCCTTGGGATGATCTCCTTCATCTTCGAGGTCAACTCACGTCCCCGACTTTGTGCCTGATCCTTGTGTACGATGAGTGAGAGAGCGTCTACCCTCTCCCCATTGATCAGGATATCCAACTTTACCAGGGGAGCGGCCTGAAAGTGGGTGAACTCATACTCAAACGAGGCATAACCCCGACTGACCGACTTCAATCGATCAAAGAAATCGAGCACAACTTCATTCATCGGCAGTTCAAAACTCAACTGCACCTGACCAGCAAGGTACTGCATGTTTTTCTGAACACCACGCTTTTCTATGCAAAGCGTGATCACGTTACCTAAATAGTCCTGGGGAACCAGGATTGTGGCAACGATTACCGGTTCACGTACCTCCTCAAGCTGGCTGGGGTCGGGTAGTGCGGCGGGATTCTCGATATGGATCAGTTCACCATTGCTCTGCAATACCTGGTAGACAACCGAGGGAGCGGTGGTGATCAAATCGAGGTCGTACTCTCGCTCAAGGCGCTCCTGGACTATCTCCATATGCAGCATGCCGAGAAATCCGCAACGGAAGCCAAAACCCAGTGCCTGCGAGGTCTCCGGCTCATAGTGCAACGCCGCATCATTGAGGCGCAGCTTCTGCAGTGCATCCCTTAGAGCTTCGTAGTCGTCGGAGCTGACCGGATAGAGTCCGGAGAAGACCCGTGGCCGCATCTCTTCGAATCCGGGCAAGGGTGCTTCCGCTTGACGGTTTTCGTGGGTAATCGTATCGCCGACAGGAGCGCCGTCGATCTCCTTTATACCCGCGATGACATAGCCGACCTCCCCTGTCGTCAATTGCGGCTTGTCCAGCTGTTTGGGTGTAAACACGCCGACCTTCTCGACCTGATAGACCCGACCCGTAGACATGATACGCATCTTGTCCTTCGGTTTTATCGATCCATTCACCACCCGGATAAGGGAGATGACGCCGACATAAGAATCAAACCATGAATCGATAATCAAAGCTTGCAGCGCCGCATCGGCATCACCCGCAGGCGGTGGTATGGTGACCACAAGCTGTTCCAGCAACTCATCGATACCAATACCTGTTTTAGCGCTGACACGAACCGCGTTTTCCGCGTCCAGGCCGATAATCTCCTCGATCTCGTTGATCACCCGTTCGGGTTCTGCTGATGGCAGATCGATCTTATTCAGCACTGGCAGTACTTCCAATCCCTGTTCGATAGCGGTGTAGCAGTTGGCAACGCTCTGCGCCTCCACTCCCTGGGCCGCATCCACAACCAGCAGAGCACCTTCACAAGCCGAGAGTGAACGCGACACTTCATAGGAAAAATCCACGTGACCAGGGGTGTCGATGAAGTTGAGCTGGTAGGTCTCACCATCCCCGGCTCGGTAGTCGAGGGTAACGCTCTGTGCCTTGATGGTAATCCCCCGTTCACGCTCCAACTCCATGGAATCGCATACCTGGTCTGCCATTTCACGGTCACTCAGGCCGCCGCATTTCTGGATGAATCGATCCGCAATTGTCGATTTTCCATGATCGATGTGGGCGATGATCGAAAAATTACGGATATGTTGCAAATCGGCCATAGGGTCCTGAAGATTACATCGAATAAATAGAAACGCCCCATTTCGGGGCGTTTCAGTTGTTGCATGATGCCGCAAACCGGTAATGATACCAAATCAAGCGCCTTGCAAATAGCTCAGAAGCGATGCCTGGTCGAGAAAATGCTCGCTCAGACACCTTCCCTGGTGATCTTCAAGCAGCGGTATCCTGGTGTGATAACTATCCCGAATAGCGGGATCGCGGTCGATATCTATCTCGATGAGATCGAAACGCCACTCACCCTGCAGACGTTGAAGCTCCTCAAGCATATCCTCGCAAAGATGGCAGCCCTGCCGATAGTAAAAGCGTAAAGGGCTCAATCTTCAGGGACACGCAGTGCGAGAAAGATCGGTCCGGTATCACGGTGTACCAGCATAGGCACTGTCTTATCGGCAGGTAACTCCTTGACCAGCTTGTTAAAATGCTCTACGCCTTCAATTTCCCGCTGATTCAGCATGATAATCACATCACCCTGCTGAATACCCGCTTCCCGAGCCGCCTGGCCGGTTACCGATTCAACCACCACCCCATGCTCATTGGGCAAGCGCAACTGCTTGCGCAACGGAGGACTGACCTTGGAGACCATGAGCCCGAGACGGTTTTCAGAAACCTTCGGCGCCTGAGTGCTGGCCAGGTCCAACTCATCTTCCGCAGGCAGTTCGCCGAGATTGACCTTGACCTCTTTGGTCTTGCCATTACGCAGAATCTTCAATGTTGCGGGTTTATCCACGTTGCTGCTGCCAACCAGTGGCGGCAATTCAGACGAGGTGGCGATCCTGGTACCGTTAAACTCCAGGATAACATCGCCCACCTGTAACCCGGCCCCCTCTGAAGGGCTCTCTGGCAATACTCGCGCGATCAACGCACCTCGAGGATGTTTCATACCAAAGCTCTCGGCAAGATCGTTGGTCACATCCTGTATCAACACCCCCAGCCAACCACGGCTGACACGCCCCCGGGTCTTGAGTTGATCGGCGACATCCATGGCCATCTCTATGGGGATGGCGAAGGAGAGCCCCATAAAGCCACCGGAACGGCTGTAGATCTGAGAGTTGATTCCGACGACCTTGCCATCGAGGTTAAACAGCGGCCCCCCCGAATTCCCGGGGTTGATGGCAACATCGGTCTGGATGAAAGGCACATAATTCTCACTCGGCAGATTGCGCCCCTTGGCGCTCACGATACCCGCGGTGACCGAGTGATCAAAGCCAAAGGGTGATCCGATTGCCAATACCCATTCGCCCACTCTGAGCTGCTTGGAATCACCGATATCCACGACGGGCAGATCCTCGGCATCGATCTTGATCAGGGCGATATCGCTGCGCTCATCCTTACCGATGACTTCGGCAACGAACTCTCTGCGATCATTCATGCGCACCAGAATCTGCTCCGCTTCATCAACCACATGGTTGTTGGTAAGAATGTAGCCGTCCTCGGAAATGATAAACCCGGAGCCCAGGGAGCGTTTCGCGGGCCCCTCTTCCGGCATGGGAAAGCCATGGTTTCCAAAAAACTTCTTCATCAGCTCACCAAGCGGACTTCCTTCGGGGAACTCTTCCAGTTCAGGCATATTGAAGCGCTGCAAGTTGCGTCTTAAGGATTTCTGCTTGGTGCTGATATTGACTACCGAGGGAGCATTATCTTCGGCCAAGTCGGCAAAGTTCGGCAGATCTCTTGCCTGTATGGATGCAGAAAAGACGAGCCCCAGCACTAAGACGGCCAGGAGGTGTAAGATTTGTTTATTGGCTCTCATGTAACAGCTCCAGGATGAAACTCAGGGAAAATGCGCCGAACTTGCGTGGGTGAAAAAACGTCAGTTAGATGCAGCTTGGTGATTAACCGACATACTCTTCGGAAAACGCGACGGTTTTGGCATCGGCTAAACGCAAAATGACTGCTTGATAACCTGGTTTATCCCGCCTCTGCCCAGCAAGCTTTCTAAGCAGATAAAATCCGGCAATCAGGCCAAATAGACCACCAGCGACTTGTGGTAGTTCCCCAAGCTGCCATAGGAATCGAGTCACCAAGGCCTGCATCAGCAGAGCCATCAGAATCATGCACAGCAGCGGCAGCAGATAGGCCAGGAAAGAGATTTTCAGCAGTGCGCCTTCCGCCAAGCCGATGATAACCCGCTCGCCCGGTTTGGCAGCTATTGGATTGGAGACTTTGAGACGGGTATGGCGCCGCTTGAAGAGACCGCTAACAACCGAGGTTGAGCAGCTTCCTGCACTGCTGCAGGCACCACAGGCCGGGCTTTGTTGCGTCTCAACAAGCGCATATCCATCATCAACACTGACGACGGTGGCAGGCTCTTCAATCATTGGCCTGTTTGAGCTGCATACCTTGGACAACGCCGAGAATGGTGACTGCCGGAACTTCACCGACCGCAGTAACCTGATAGCCGTGAACCTGGCCGCCCCAGGCATTGATGGCGCCCAACCGTGATACACCGCTGAACGCCTCTTCCCGGGTTTCCGGTTCAACGAAGACCGAAAGCGAACTCAGTCCGTCGCTGAATACATACTGATCGATGGGATCGGCGTTATGTTGATCGATCAATTGATGTTGCATGCTGAGTTTGAAACCATTCGGCAAGCCGAGAAAATTCCACTTGTTTGGATTCAACAGGGGAATCTTATTCGTGGCATCGGGGTGACTTTTCAAACGGTAGGTAAACAGCGACTCCCGGTGGTGAAGCTCGCTGATTTCGGCAACACCTATCTCCAACTCGGTGAACATCGTCTGCTCAACCAACTCGCCGTGCTCATTCAATAAGTCGGATTTCAGCGGCAAGCCACTCTCAGTATCGAGGGCAAACCTGTATCCGTAGCGTAAGCGATCATTCGGTACAATCACCACCACCTGGGCCTGACGATTGGCAATCCGGGTCTTGCCCAGGTTTTGAAAGCTGTAGTGATTATCCAGCTGATCCAGGTCATTGGGCAGGATATTGAGGAACTTGGCGCTCGGTGTGCGCCTGTCAACGGAGACCTCATGCGAGTCGGGCAGGACACAGGTCACCGACTCCTCATCGCGGATCACTTCACGAGGCGCACCGTTTAACGATACCAGACTCTCTCTTACACGATCCCCATTCACCGCATGGGCAATTCTCATGCTTTCGAGTTGATTGTCGTGGAGATAGATGAAGGTTCCCTGATAATTCAGGTTCTGCACCGCTTGCATCATGCGCTCAAGCCAATCCTTCGGTGACAACTCCTCATCAGCGACAGCGGAGTGGAAAAGCATCAGACTGAGGCAGAGGGTAAAGAAACTCTGACTGAGGCGGGAATAACTCGGCACTGAACGCATTCCGTGTGGGTCCATCACCAGTCTTTACTGCTTGTTCTCATCATAGCTGACAAATGTGGCATAGGGCATAATACCCTTTATATTACTTGATGGCGAAAGATCCTGGTGATTCAACAAATAGGCATTCAAGCGGGATTCAACCTTGGGCTTCTTCAACAGTTTCCAGCGGGTGCCGTCTTCGGCCACATAGATAGTTCTGCTCGCTTGCTGTTGATTGCGTTGCTCAAGCTGGTTGCTCGAGACCAACTGACCGGGTGCTTCGGAACTCCCCGGATTGATCATCTGCGGTGCCATGACCACGGCCACAGCGGCCAGTGAGGCTGCAACCGCCACCCCTGTCAATGTTCGTTTCCTGATCGGAATCCGTCGTTTCAGTGCGGTGGGAGCCAGTACCACCGGTTCATTTTCAAGCTGCTGACTAATGGAACGCGCCATCTCGCCGTCATGGATTTGGCCAAGTTCATTCCGCATCGCATCTCCAATCAGATGGTAGCGTGACCATAGATCCCGACCCTCCTGGCTGTTCTTCAGCTTGCTGATTTCTCCTGAAATTTCATGTCCTGAAATCTCGTCATCCACCAGTGCGGATAATCTTTCGAACTCTTGCTCAGTCATCTTCATATGCCTGACATTAAGGTTTTAACAATGGTCTCAGTTTTTTGTCGATCGCCTCACGGGCCCTGAATATGCGTGAACGCACAGTCCCCACCGGGCAGGACATAGCGTTGGCGATCTCCTCGTAACTCATACCCTCGAGCTCTCGCAAGACTATGGCTGTACGCAGATCCTCGGGCAGATCGTCGATGGCCTTCTGTACAGTCATGCTGATCTCATCGGTCAATACATGATTCTCCGGTGTTCCTGTCTCCTTTAGACGCGTCCCGACGTCCATTTGTTCAGCCACTTCGGCCTCCACATCGTCCGATGGGGGGCGTCGTCCCTGGGCCACGAGGTAGTTTTTCGCCGTGTTGATGGCTATTCGATAGAGCCAGGTGTAAAAAGCACTGTCTCCCCGGAACTTAGGGATAGCCCTATAGGCCTTGATAAAGGCCTCCTGGGTCACATCCAGCACCTCATGAGGATCCCGGATATAGCGTGAGATCAGATTGGTGATCTTCTGCTGGTATTTGAGCACCAACAGGTCAAACGCTTTTTTATCACCCTGTTGAACTCGTGCAACGAGCTCCTGATCGATTAACCGCTCGCCCATCCGGGCCCTTACCTCCTCGCGACGGGCACATCCTGTGCACAGTCCCATTGACAGTCTCTGTATTGATTAGTTCTCGCGATCCTCCAGCTTAAATTGATCTAGTTCAACGAAATGGCAAATTAAGCTAGGATGCGCTACATCTGGATGCGCATTATCACCGTAACGACCCGACCCCGCAAATATGACTACCGATTATCAGCATGACGTTCTTATCATCGGCAGCGGCGCTGCCGGTTTGAGCTTGGCCCTGCACCTGGACAGCCACCTGAAAATAGCCATAGTCTCCAAACGTGAGCTCGAAGAGACCAATACCTACTATGCCCAGGGCGGAATATCCGCGGTCCTGGACGAAGAGGACAGCATCGCCTCCCATGTCAAAGACACTCTTGACGCTGGGGTGGGACTCTGTGACGAAGAAATAGTTCAGCTGGTTGTGGAGCATGGTCCGATGAACATCGACTGGCTGCTCAAGGGAGGAGTCAATTTCACCCGTGACGACAATTCAGCCTCCAGCAGCGGCTATCACCTGACCCGGGAGGGTGGCCACTCCCATCGGCGTGTCATCCACGCCGCCGACGCCACCGGCAAAGAGGTGGAAACCACGCTACAGGCCCAGGTCATGGCGAGGTCCAACATCGATCTCTACGAACACCATATCGCGATTGACCTGATCACCAGCGAGCGCAGTCAGGAGAAACAGCAGAAACGCTGCTACGGGGCCTACATCCTCGACCACAAAAACAGCCATGTAGAGACCTTTGCTGCCCGCTTCGTGGTCCTGGCAACGGGTGGCGCGAGCAAAGTCTATCAATACACCAGCAACCCGGATGTCGCCACGGGGGATGGGATAGCCATGGCATGGCGGGCCGGATGCCGGGTCGCCAATATGGAGTTCATCCAGTTCCACCCCACCTGCCTCTACCATCCCGAGGCCAAGAGTTTTCTCATCTCTGAAGCCGTGCGGGGCGAAGGTGGCCAATTGAAACTTCCCGATGGCAGTCGTTTCATGCATCGTTTCGACGAGCGCGAGGAGTTGGCGCCCCGTGACATCGTCGCCCGTGCCATCGACCATGAGATGAAGCGTATTGGTGCCGATTGCCTCTACCTGGACATCAGCCACAAACCCGCCGATTTCGTGCAGGAACACTTCCCCACCATCTACCAACGCTGCCTCGATTTCGGTATCGATATGACCAAACAGCCGTTACCGGTGGTACCTGCCGCCCACTATACCTGCGGGGGTGTGATGGCCGACGAGCAGGCGCGTACCGACATTGCTGGACTCTATGTCATTGGTGAAAGTGCCTATACAGGCCTCCATGGTGCCAATCGGATGGCCAGCAATTCTCTCTTGGAGTGTTTGGTGTTTGCCAATCTCGCCGCCCGGGATATCCATACCCTGGATGCAGAAACAGCTGAACCACCCCCACTACCCCCCTGGGACGAGAGCCGAGTGACCGAACCCGATGAAGAGGTCGTGGTCTCCCACAACTGGGACGAACTGCGCCACTTCATGTGGGACTATGTGGGCATAGTACGCAGCAACAAACGATTGATGAGGGCCTGTCGGCGAATCGATCTGTTACGTCGCGAGATCGTCGAGTACTACAGCAATTTCCGGGTCAGTATCGACCTGCTGGAACTGCGTAACCTGGTTGATGTCGCGGATATGATCATCCGTTCGGCCCAATCCCGTCGCGAGAGCCGTGGACTCCATTTCACCATCGACTATCCCTACCTGGATGACCGGGTACAACAGAAGCCCACGATACTGATACCGGATAACTACAGCCCCTATTGATCTGCTGCAAACCGCCCCCTGACCTACGCGGATATCAAACAACCTCGTTGATGTGTTAATGGTGGGGCCCTGCCCCAATAAAAATGGCTTAATAGCTTAACTCTTCATTGGCTCAGCATTAAGTTCGCGCGGATTTAGTGTTTGAGCAGTTTTTTCAACTCAGAGTCTCGAAAGGGATCATGGTCGCTGATCTGCACTATCCTGGGCAACCGGGGTTGGGTAATCCGCTTACGACGCCAGAAACCGGGGAGTTGCATCGCCTGATTCAAGGCTTGCACCCGGGTATCGCCCTGATAACGATCAGCCAGCTGTTGCTGACAGGATGAGAAGCGTTGCAGCGGCAGGCCCTCAACCAACCAATAGTAGTGATTGTGTCCAGCCGAGGTTGCCACCTGTATATGCGGCTTGAGGGGGAGTCCTTTCGGATCGAGTCCGTTATCATCATCCAAAAACAGGGCTCTGACCCGACGGATATCGCTACTGCGCCTCCCCTTTCCATTGGTTTGGTTGATGGTGACGGCGATTACCGCTCCCTGGCGATTGAGGGCCACAAGACGATGCCAGCAGGCATCGAGGGAGCCATGCATCTCCTGTTGCAGGGGATCTCGAGCGCTTAAACGGGTATAGGCACTATCAGAAAAGGTACGGAATGAGAATTCACGATCCCGGGAATCCAAACGCTTGAGAAAGCGCTCCGCCTGCGCCCTTTCCACAGCGAGTTGCGCCCCCTGGAACTGAATCCAGCGAGCGATATGTCCGGTGTTGGAATCCCGATTGTAAAGACGTTTCACGCAGCCCCGGAGCCACTGAAGGCATAGGCGCCATAGCCAACCACCTGATCCCTGCTGCCCGCGGTATCACCGGAGTTGCGCAGATCGATCAACTCACCCTGCAGGCCCTGGCGCCTCGCCTGCAGCAGCAAGCCCTGCACCGGGATGCGGCCACAGGCATCCTCATAGCCGAGGTCTTCTGGATGCAGGGCAAGGATTGCGTCACTGGTCGCCCTGTCCATGCGCTGTGCTGTGGCATAGTCATGATAGTGGCTGAGGTCCGAGCTGATCACGATCAGGGTCTCCTCTCCACCCCAAACCTGCGCCAGAACCTCTGCAACCTGATCACCTGAGGCATCCCCCACCACCAGCGGTATCAGGTCGAAGTCATGCAATACACTCTGCAGGAATGGCAGCTGTACTTCCAGGGAGTGCTCCTGGGCATGCGCCGCCTCGAGGCGAACGACCTGAGGCAACTGCTGCAGGGCCTCGAGTGCCTGCCGGTTTATTGCAATGTCCCCCAAGGGCGTACGGAAGTAGTCGGCTTCGGTGACAGCCAATCCCAAGAAGGGGACCCGATGAGACGGCCCCAGCAGCACCACCTGTTTGATGCGGCCGGCTACCTCAGCCAACCTGGCATAGGCACTGGCGGCAATGGGCCCGGAGTAGATAAAGCCGGCATGGGGGACTATCAAAGCCTTTGGCGGATTCCCCTCTACAGCCACCGCATCAAGATACCCATGCACCATCGACTCCAGGCTATCCGCATCGCCGGGATAGAAAAGATCTGATACTGCTGGCTCTCTGATCATCGTCATAAAAACCACCTCGATACTATGCTAGTTTTGAGTTGTTAAGACCTAATCAATAAGTCATGAGCGAAACCAATCCATCAACTCAAAACTAATAACTCAAAACTTGTTAATAACTCATCCTGACCGCCTGCCGCCTGCTCCCCCATGTACCTGGACCTGGTTCGAAAAGACCGGCTACACGACTGCCGCAATGGCGACAACAGCCATGATCGTCGAGATGCCATTCCCCCAGCTCATACCAATCCCTCTCGATCAGGAGACTACCGCAATGGTGGCACCAGGTGCTCGACTCTCGGCTATCATGCACATTACCCACGTAGGCGTAGCGCACACCGTTGTTTAAGGCTATTTTACGCGCCCGGCTGAGGGTGACATGGGGGGTGGGTGGATGATCACGCATCTTCCAGTCGGGATGAAAGGCGGTGAAATGCAGGGGCACTTCCACCCCAAGGTTATCCACAACCCACTGGCTAAGCTGGTTAAGCTCCCGATCCGAGTCATTCTCTCCGGGGATTAACAGGGTCGTTATCTCTACCCAGACATCGGTCTCCTGTTGCAGATATTTCAGGGTCTCGAGAACCGGTTGCAGATGGGCACCGGTCAACTTGTGGTAGAAGCTCTCGTCGAAGGCCTTCAAATCCACGTTGGCAGCATGTATATGGCGATAGAACTCCGCTCGCGGCTCTGCGCAGACATAGCCCGCGGTTACCGCGACCGACTTGATGTCGAGCTCAGAGCAGGCCTGGGCCACATCCACTGCGTATTCATGGAAGATCACCGGGTCGTTATAGGTATAGGCAACACTCCTGCAACCCAGTTGATGCGCTGTTTGCGCAATGGCCTCGGGCGATGCCTGGTCGGCCAGGGTATCCATCTCCCGGGATTTGCTGATATCCCAGTTCTGACAGAACTTGCAGGCCAGATTGCAACCGGCGGTACCAAATGAAAACACCGGGGTGCCCGGCAAAAAGTGATTGAGCGGCTTTTTTTCAATGGGATCGATACAGAAACCACTCGATCTACCGTAGGTATTCAGCACGATGGCTCCCTGATGGTTTTCCCTGACATAACAGAATCCCTGCTTCCCCTCCTTGATCCGGCAATAGCGCGGACAGAGATCGCATTGAACCCGCTGATCATCGATTTTGTGCCAATAGCTGGTGGGAAAATAGGTCTTCATGGCGACCTCGGTAATTAAGATCTCCTATGAGTAAATTTAGTCCGACATCAAGCTTCTTGCAGCGCCGATTGCGGCCTGACCAAGGGCCAAGCCTCCATCGTTGGCGGGGACATGAGCATGTGACAAAACTCGAAACCCTGCCTCCCGCAGCTGTTTGCTGACAAGTTCAAACAGGGTCAGGTTTTGAAAAACACCCCCTGAAAGGGCGACTGTTTTGAGCCCGTGTTGGCGTGCCGTTTTCACCGCCATCTCACACAGACCCTGTGCCAGACCGAGATGAAAACGCCATGCGATCTCCCCCTTGTCACGCCCCTCACGCAGCGCTTCAAGGAGATTCAGCCAAAGGGTTGAACAATCGAGCTGGCACCCTTCCGCGACGACCCTTGTTTCGAGACCATAGGGAGCCAAACCGCTGTTGCGGTGGGCGGAGGCCAGACCTTCGAGCTCGATTGCCGCCTGACCCTCATAACTGATCGACTCGCGGCATATCCCCAAGAGTGCCGCCACGGCATCGAAGAGGCGCCCACAGGAGCTGCTGAGGGGTGAATTGACGTCGGATTCGATCATCTTCCCCAGCACCTGCACAGGCTGCTGCGAAATCCACGCTATCGCCTCCAGATCCCCCCATTGCGCCGCTACCTGCTGCCAGCCCAGGTAGTGATTCAATTGACTGAAACTGTTTCGCCAAGGCTGCAGGATCGCCTGTGTGCCCCCGGGCAAGGGTATGGGAGTCAGCCAAGCGACACGCCGATAGTCGACATAGTCGGCAAGCAGAAACTCTCCACCCCAGATTGTGCCGTCGCCACCATATCCCGATCCGTCAAGGGCGATCCCAAGCACCTTGCCACCCTGCAACGGCCAATCGTTCTCCGCCAGCACACTGGCTATATGGGCATGGTGATGTTGCACTTGAATCAGTTCCACTCCCAGTTCCCCACTCAGATTCCCGCCATGTTGAGTGGAGCGATAGTTGGGATGCAGGTCGGCGACCAGCAGTTGCGGCCGATGCTCAAACAGCTTCCCGTAGAGCGTCAGATTCTTCAAATAGTCCTGATAGGAGATCAGATTCTCCAGATCACCGATATGTTGGGAGAGCATCGCCTCCCCCTCCCGGGTCAGGCAGAAGGTATTCTTCAGCTCACCGCCGAGGGCGAGCAGTGGCGGGGCCCGATCGAATCCTTGCGGGAGCCTGATGGGCGTTGGTGCATAACCCCTGGCACGCCGCAGCACTCTGGGTTTGCCGTCCATAACCCGGACCACCGAGTCGTCGACCCGGTTGATGATCTCCCTGTCATGCAGAAGAAAGAGATCGGCCAATGGCTCTAGGCGCTGCGCCGCCTCCCGGTTGTCGATGCATTGTGGCTCTTCGACACGGTTGCCGCTTGTCATCACCAGGGGTGTCTCCCAGGAGGCCAGCAGTAGATGGTGCAGTGGTGAATAGGGCAACATGAAGCCAAGCGCTGTCTGTTTCGGCGCGATATTCTCAGGCAGTGTACAGGTTGGTTTACGGGGAAGGAGAAGGATCGGCGCAGCCGGGGCTTTCAGCAGCTCCTCTTCTTGGTCGGCGAGCCGACAATGGTGTCTGATAACGGAACAATCCCTCGCCATCAAGGCAAAGGGCTTGTGGTAGCGCCCCTTGCGCTCGCGTAGACGGGCAACCGCTGCTTCGTTGCTCGCATCACAGGCGAGATGAAAACCGCCAATCCCCTTGATTGCGAGAATCACACCTTCGGCCAGACGATGCTGAGCCAGCGCTATCGCATCCTGGGTTTGCGAATCCGCAGCCACCGCCCTGCCCGCGGCATCACTGAGCCAGACTTTTGGCCCGCACAGCGGACAGGCGTTGGGTTGGGCATGGAAGCGCCTGTCCCCGGGATCGCCATACTCCGCCTCACAGGCTGGGCACATGGGAAAGTGGCGCATGCTGGTATTGATGCGGTCGTAGGGTATGCCCTCGACAATGGTCAGACGCGGCCCGCAGTGGGTGCAGTTGGTGAAGGGGTAGCGATAGCGTCGATTATCAGCATCGGCTATCTCCCCACGACAGGCATCACAGGTCGCCGCATCGGGAACCACTCCGGTCTGTACCTTTCCTGTACGACTTTCAGTGATCACGAAATCAAGCTGTTCAGGGAGTCGTTGAGCGGGATTGCGCTTCAGGGAGTCGATGCGTGCCAAGGGAGGGGGTTGTGACAGCAATTGCTGGCAAAAGTGATCGATTCGAGTCTGCTCGCCACAGACATGGATCTCCACGCCCTGGCTGTCGTTCCAAACCGCACCCCGCAGCCCATTCTCCCGTGCCAGGCGCCAAACAGCGGGGCGAAAGCCGACCCCCTGCACCAGACCCTGGACCCGGATCTGTTCGGCCACCTCCAAAGCAGACATAAAATTTATACCTTCACACTGTTAGTATTGGCATAGCGATGCCTTCTCTCTACTTTGAAAGCGGAGTAAAGTAAAGCCCTTAAGCTAAGGTAACACATGACTAATCTACTTTAAGAAACTATTATCAATAATAATTTAGCAATTACAGACCTGCTTCAGATCCTCCACGACCAGGCGACCCAAAGAGACCATAGAGCGCTCCTGGTATTCGCGGGAGATTCCGCTTGGTGCACAACTCAAGCGGCAGCGGCCCTGCGGCGACTCAAGATAGAGGATTACCTCTGGATAGGCGAACCGGCTGCTGAAGATATACGCACGCTGAACAACGAGCAGGCACTGGAATGCCTGGGGCGGGAGTGCGGACTGCTTGTCTATAACGCCTTTGCCGGTTTCGATCCGAATGCCTTCGGTGCGATAAGCGGAACCCTGCGCGGCGGCGGTTTGTTGCTGTTGCTGACTCCACCCCTGTCGCAGTGGCAAAACTACAAAGATCCTCAAGCCGAGCGGATCAGGGTTGCCGGTTACGAAGGGATCGATCTCGAGGGACGATTTCTGCTTCGGATCGCCAACATCATAGAGCGCGATACCGAGCTAACGATCGTGACGCCTGAAATGACACCCCCGCCACCTCCCGTCGCTCCAAGCAATCCCCAACCACAGCTCCATTTCGACCACCCGATGTGCCGCACCAGGGATCAGCTGAAGGCCGTCGAAGCCATCATCCGCGTGGTCACGGGCCACAGAAAACGGCCTTTGGTACTCACCTCCGATCGAGGCAGAGGAAAGTCCTCCGCTTTGGGCATAGCGGCGGCAGAGCTGGTCAAAGCGGGTTACCGGAAGATCCTGGTAACAGCCCCAAGACAGGCTGCCGTGGCCCCACTCTTTGAATTGGCGGCCAGCTCCCTGGCCACCACCGACAAGGCTCTATTCTCCCTTCAAACTAAAGCCGGCCATATTGATTATCATGCACCGGACTACCTGCTATCCCACCCTCAGACAGCGGACCTGCTGCTCGTCGACGAAGCGGCGGCGATCCCAACGGTAGTACTCCAGGGCCTGCTCGACCACTATCCCCGCATCGTCTTCGCCACCACGGTGCACGGTTATGAGGGTACCGGCTTGGGTTTCAACATCCGTTTCAAACGCCATCTCGAGCAAAAGATGCCTCAGTGGCGGGAGATAGCCCTTTGCGAACCCATCAGATGGGCGCAAGGCGATCCCCTCGAAGGTTTGATCTTTCGCCTTCTCGCCCTCGACGCATCCCCTGCTGCGGAAGGCCTGATCCGGGAGGCCTTGCCGCAACATACAACTCTCGAGTTCCCGACCCAGGACCAGTTGTCGAGCCACGAAGCCGACCTCAAGCAGCTCTTCGGCCTGCTGGTCACCGCCCACTATCGCACTACCCCACTGGATCTTCGTCATCTTCTTGATGGCCCGAACCTGAACATTGCCTGTTTGCGTCATCGTGGTCAGATCGTCGCCGTGGCGCTGCTTGCCAGCGAAGGCGGCTTCAGCCCAGAGATGGCTGATCAGATCTGGTCGGGGCGACGAAGACCCCGCGGCCACCTGCTGGCCCAATCCCTTGCCGCCCACCTGGGACTCGCCGCCGCGGCCACCCTGAAAGGCATGCGAATCATGCGTATCGCTGTACATCCCGCGCTACGGGGCAGAGGTCTCGGACGCATGCTGATTGAGGCGGTCCGAGAGGATGCAGGCAAACAAGGTTATGACTACCTGGGCACAAGCTTCGGCGCAGCACTCGAGCTCATCGGATTCTGGCGACGCTGCGGTCTCCAGGTCGTGCGCATCGGCCTGCGGGCCGCTGCCAGTAACAACCACCCATCAGTGATGTTTCTGCAATCCCTGAGCACCGCCGGAGCAGAGATGGAGAGAGTGGCCGCAAAGCGCTACGCCAAGCAGTTCCCGCCCCAACTGGGCGATAGTTTGAACCGGCTCTCCAGCCCCTTGGCAGCCCTGCTTCTAGAGGGCATCGACCACAGATCCCCCGCAGCCTTGGAACACCAGGATTGGCTCGATCTGATCGCTTTTGCCTTCGCCCGGCGGGGATATGATCTGACCCTCTATGGGATCGAAGCCATCACCCTTGCCGCCCTGGCTGATGGGCTTGTCAGGGATGAAGATGCCAGGCTTCTGGTGAAGCGCGTGATGCAGAAACAGTCTTGGCGGGATTGTGCCACAGGGCTGGAGCTTTCGGGGCGTGGCGCGGTAATCAAGCAGATCCGCCGAATAATCGGAACACTGGTGATGCACTATGCCGATGATGAGATTCTCAAGCTTGTCCACCACACCCAGGGAAATGCCGGGGAGCCAGAGACAAGCTAGGCTAAAAGCCAAATCACCCATTGAAGGCGATTATCTCCACCGGTTTACCTCGCTTGTGCTGTTTTGGCCACAGCGCATAGCGGCCAGGGCTTTCGACGCCACTGCCGAGACGCCTGATCAACTCCACGCCCTCGGCGCTCAGGCTGAGAAGCGGCAATCGTCTTCGCCTGCCTTCGACAATGAAACGCTCCGACTGCTCCAGCTGTTCCGCGATCCACGCCGGCGTCTTACCTGTGGTGAGACTGAAATGGCTGTAGTCCCACAACAACCACTCCCGCAGTAGCGGATGTTGGTCCAGGTAGGGCTGAATGAATTTTGTCAGCTCGCCGAAGAGAGCATCGGGCTGCAGGCTATCACGGGCCAAGCCCTCGCCACAGACACGCATCAGTTCGTCGAAGCAGTCGCAGAGAGAGCCATCAAAACAGTACTCCACCAACCCGGCCAAGGTGGTACGTAAATGACCGCTATTCCACAGACGTTGCAACAACTCGGCATAGCGTTTGAAACGAGCAATCTTCATGAATCCGAGCTGGGGATGGGAGAGCACCTCATAGGGGGGATCGTGATCCCATCGATATCCCAATGCATCGGCACTCTCCCTCAGCGGCGTACCGGGGAGCAGCTTCAGCGTCCCCAGCTGTAGATGCTCGGCATAGAGCATAAATGTCTGATCCAGATCACTGGCACACTGCCGTGCCGTCTCCCCGGGCAGTCCTACGATCAGGTCGAGATGGACCGAATGACGTCGCATCTCCACCAGTTGGCGGATATTTTCCAGTGACTTGGGAATATCCATCTTTCGCTGAATCGTCTGCAACACACCCTCATCGAGGGTTTGCAGACCGATCTCGAACTGAAATTTACCGGGCTCTGCCGCCTCAAAGATCCTCATCGCCTGTTTTGAAATCCGATCGGGGTTGAGTTCGAGATGAAAACGCAGCCCCGCCGGGGTCTCGGCAAATCGCTTCAGTAGTCTACAGCTTCTCTCTTTGCCTAGATGAAAACTGCGATCAAGGAGTTTTATGGTTTTGTTCTCAAGTCTCTCCAATTGCTGCAAATCGGTCTCTATCCGCGCCAATGGAAAGCTCCTCAAGGGATCCCTGGCGCTGCTGCAGAAGCTACAACGATAGGGACATCCCCTCGATGTCTCCCAATAGACAAGGGGGCGAGCGGTATCCAGAATACCCTCCACAATCGGCGAAGGCACCTTGTCGACAGGTAGCAGTTCGATAGGATTCTTAACTATCTCCACCGCTTTCCGATAGATCAGCCCGGAGATTGCCTGTAACGAGCCGTCCCCGTAGAGAATGCATCTTGCCAGATCATTGAAAGCCGCCTCACCCTCGCCCTCAACAACATAGTCGACACTCGGCGTCTCGGCCAAAAGGTTCACCCCCCTTGGACCGGCCTCAGGCCCACCAAACACAATGACCAAGTCGGGCAGCAACTGTTTCAGCAGTTTGGAAAGGTGAATGGCAGCAGTAATGTTCCACAGATAGGTTGAGAAGCCTACGATTCTGGGCTGCAGCGCCACCAATGCCTCCAGCAGCGGCTGGTGATTGGTGTTGACCAGCGATTCAAACAGCCGTATCTGGTCATAGTAGGGCTCGGTCCTGGCATAGGCCGCAATCGATTTCAGCGCCAGCGAGCTATGGCAGTAACCGGCATGGAGGGCAACCAAGGCTATCATTTCAGTTTTCTCTCATAGACAAAGTTAAAACGCCGTTCACTGTTTCTTTATTGACAGAGAATCCATTGCAAAGCCGGTTTGTCGCGACTGAAAAAGTTAAAAATCCCTCGATTTCGCTGATTTGCCAAGTTATCATTTAACCCTTTTACAGGCTACCGGCCATCCTTTTGCTAATAGATAAACCCTAGTCTTTAGCCCGGATTGTCTCATTGCCTGACTTCATCGGCTCAGGTTCATTTTAACTAAGGATAAAGTATGTTTGATCTTGGGAAAGCACACATCGGTGTGCTCGGGCTCGGTTATGTGGGACTGCCACTGGCAGTGGAATTCGGCAAGAAGTATCCAACGATCGGTTTGGATATCAATCAGGCCCGCGTTGCTGAGCTTAAATCTGGACATGACAGCTCTCTAGAAGTCGAACCTGAGGAATTAGTTCAGGTACCCTTGCTTAGCTATACCAGCAACCTTGAAGATATAAAATCCTGCAATATCTATATCGTCACGGTGCCAACCCCTATCAACGAGCACAAGCAACCTGACCTCTCTCCCCTGGTCGGCGCCAGTCACGCCATCGGCAAGGTTCTGAAAAAAGGTGATATCGCCGTCTTCGAATCCACCGTCTATCCGGGAGCGACCGAGGAGGTATGTGTACCGATCATGGAAGCGGATTCGGGATTGAAATTCAATGAGGACTTTTATGTAGGTTACAGTCCGGAACGTATCAATCCCGGTGACAAGGAGCATCGCCTGCCGACAATAAAGAAAGTGACATCCGGATCCACACCCGAGGTGGCCGATTTTGTGGATGAACTCTACCGTTCGATAATTACCGCTGGCACCCATAAAGCCAGCAGCATCAAGGTCGCGGAAGCCGCAAAAGTCATCGAAAACACCCAGCGTGATGTCAACATCGCCCTGATCAACGAACTGGCATTGATCTTCAATCGCCTGGACATAGATACCCTGGAAGTACTCGAAGCCGCGGGCAGCAAATGGAATTTCCTTCCCTTCAGGCCTGGATTGGTCGGTGGCCACTGTATCGGTGTCGACCCCTATTATCTGACCCACAAGGCCCAATCGATAGGGTATCAGCCTGAGATTATCCTTGCAGGTCGACGCCTTAACGATGGCATGGGTGCCTATGTGGTTCATAGTGTGGTAAAGATGATGATGAAGAGAGGGATAGCCTCCAGTAACAGTAAAATCCTTGTTTTGGGTTTGACGTTCAAGGAGAACTGCCCCGACCTCAGAAACACCCGTGTTGTTGATATCGTTACCGAATTCGAGGATTACGGTGCCCAGGTCGATATCTACGACCCCTGGGTTTCAGCACAAGAGGCAGATGAAGAGTATGGACTGCAACCGATCAAGGACCTCAAACAGGGTGAATATGACGCAGTCATTCTCGCTGTCGCCCACCGTGAGTTTCAACAGATGGGGGTGGAAAAGATCCGTGCCCTGTGTAAAGAGAATGGTGTTCTCTTCGATGTAAAAAACATACTTCCCGCCGATGCGGTCGATGCAAGACTATGACAACTTATGACTCCTTGAAAGAGACCTTAAAATCCAACCAATCGAACTGGCTGATCACTGGTGTTGCCGGTTTTATCGGATCCAACCTGCTTGAGAATCTGTTAGCCCTTGAGCAAAGGGTAGTAGGCCTCGATAACTTCGCCACCGGACACAAGCACAACCTGGAGAAGGTTCGGCTGGCCGTCTCTGCAGAACAGTGGAGTCGCTTCAAATTCATTGAAGGTGATATCAGGAGTATCGACACTTGTCGTGACGCATGCCTTGGGATCGACTATGTACTGCATCAAGCTGCACTGGGATCGGTACCCCGTTCCCTCGCCGATCCCAGCACCACGAATGAATGCAATATCTCGGGCTACCTGAACATGCTGATCGCAGCCCGCGACGCCGAAGTCAGACGTTTTGTCTATGCTGCATCGAGCTCAACCTATGGCGATCATCCGGGATTGCCGAAAGTCGAGGACAGAATCGGCAATCCGCTCTCCCCCTATGCGGTGACCAAGCTGGTCAATGAACACTATGCCCAGGTGTTTGCCCGTTGTTACGACTTTAAAACCATAGGTTTGCGATATTTCAATATTTTCGGCCGCCGGCAAGATCCGGATGGTGCCTATGCCGCAGTCATTCCCAAATGGGTGGCGGCTATGATCGACAAGCAAGAAGTCTTCATCAACGGTGATGGGGAGACCAGTCGCGATTTTTGCTATATCGAAAATTGTGTACAGGCAAACCTGCTGGCCGCCACCTGCGAAAATCCTGAAGCAACTGATCAGGTTTACAATATAGCGGTCGGCGATCGCACCACGCTGAATCAGCTCTTTACCAAGATCCGGGATATCCTGGCGGAGAGTTTCCCGCAACTGCAACAGATCACACCTTCATACCGAGATTTCCGCCCGGGCGATGTACGCCACTCACTGGCCGATATCAGCAAGGCGAAACAACTGCTTGGTTATGAACCGACCCATAACATCGATCAGGGGCTGGCTGAGGCCATGAGCTGGTATATTGATGACCTGAGCGCATGAGAAACAGTAGCGTCACAATGTGAGTCAGGAATAAACATCATGCGAGTACTCGTCACCGGCGGAGCCGGATTCATTGGTTCAGCGCTAGCGCTACGCCTGTTGCAACGGGGTGATGAGGTCATCAGCATCGACTGTCTCAATGACTACTACGATGTCGAACTGAAAAAGGACCGTCTGGCACGTACACTGAATCACCCGAATTTCACCGATCTGCGCCTGGAACTCGAAGATCGCGAGGGAATTGCCAATACCTTTGCCGAGTACAAACCGGAGATGGTGGTCAACCTGGCCGCTCAGGCGGGTGTGCGATATTCTTTGGAAAACCCCCTCGCCTATATCGATTCCAACCTGGTAGGATTCGGCCATATCCTGGAGGGGTGTAGACATCATCAGGTGAAACACCTGGTCTACGCATCGAGCAGCTCCGTCTATGGCGCCAACACCTCGATGCCCTTCTCCGTACACGACAATGTAGACCATCCCGTCAGTCTCTATGCGGCTACCAAAAAGGCCAATGAATTGATGGCCCACACCTACAGCCATCTCTACCGCCTGCCGACTACAGGATTACGCTTTTTCACCGTATACGGCCCCTGGAGCAGACCCGACATGGCGATGCTCAAGTTTGCCCACCGCATCATGCGCGGCGAACCGATCGACGTCTATAACTACGGCAAACACCGTCGGGATTTCACCTATATTGACGATATCGTCGAGGGTGTGGTTCAGGTACTTGATCGGGTTCCCCAAGCCAATCCCGAATGGGACAGTGATCATCCCGACTCGGCAACCAGCACCGCGCCCTATCGTCTCTACAACATCGGCAACAACCAACCCGTGGAGTTGATGCGCTACATTGAACTGCTGCAAGAGAGCCTCGGTAAAAAGGCTGAACTTAATATGCTGCCGCTTCAGGACGGTGATGTCGTTGCCACCTATGCGGACGTGAGTGATCTGATTGCAGATACCGGATACAAACCGGACACCCGACTCGAAGAGGGTGTGGCAAACTTTGCTCAGTGGTTTCTGGACTACTACGGCTATAATTAGAAAATAACAGGCGAGGAAGAAAAAAAACAGGCGGGGAAGGACCCTGGAGGCAGATGGGTCTCAGTCCCCGCCAGACTAGCGCTTAACACGGAAACGACCAACCGTGAGCGTAGAGAGAGATTAAATTTTCCTGATCCGACAAACATTGACTTAGGTCAATAAACCATAACAAAGATCAGGTTATTCGTCGTCAGGCTTCAGTGCCCCTGCCCCACCACAGCAGTGCTTAGCTGCTAGCCCTCTGCAGCCACGACCCCTCCGAATATTTCAAAAAGCCGGGGTAAAAAGCGACGAAATTCCAGGCTCATCAAAGTGAAATGGCCATCGAAAGCATCGGCCTCGCTCTCGACTTGGTAATCGGCAGCCTGTTCCTGGATCAGGTCAAGGAATTTCAGTCGTTTGATGGAGAGATCTTCCTCGATCTGGCATGAGAGCCGCTGATCCCACTCTACAGCGAGCTTGACCACCTCCTTACCGGCCTCAATATGGGCCAAAATCTCTGTCGCCGAGAGGTCCTGCCCCTTGCAACGAAGCATGCTCGCTTCATCGCTTCGATCCTGAAGCTCGCAACTGTCGAGAAGATTGAAATCTCCATATCGTTCGGGATGCCGCAACCATTCGGTCATCACATGGGGCGGAGAGACCGCCACCTCCAGCGGTTTTGCCGGCAGACTGCCCAGGGACTCACGCAGCAGGGAGATGAGAGCCTCCGCTCTATTGGCACTGGAGGCATCGACGATTATCCAGCCCTGCTGTTTGTCGATCATCGCATAGTGGCGGCTATATCGGCTGAATGCCTTGGGCAACAGTTGATGGAATACTTCATCCCGCATTTCACTGCGCTCCTTACGCGCAACCTTTCTACCCTCCTCCTGTTGGATCTGCTCCACTTTCTCTTCAACAATCTCGTTCACTACTGCCGCGGGAAGCAGCTTCTCCTCCTGGCGAGCGCAAATCATCTGGCAACCGCCGACCTCGTGCACCAACGCCTCCGCATTGCGTCCCAGGGGCGTATCCCACCCCATGCCATTTAGCTCAAGACTTCCACAGGGCTGGAAGCGCTTGCCCTGCAGCCGTGAGGCGAGGGCTTCCTGGGTGAGATTGAAGGGTTGCTGGAGTCGATAGATTCGAAGATTCTTAAACCACATAAGGGATACCATTGGCTTGCGCGAGGGGCGGATTATGGCGAACCGGAGAGCACTAATCCAGGACTTAATTACGATATTTCTCCACAGCTTGCTATTTCCTCAATTTAGGGACATGGTTATGGCATCGCATCTCATCTTGTGCGGCAAAAACAACAAATAACCGGGTTGTATTGGGTGAGACACGGATTCGCTGTCTACTGGATAGATCGGGTGGGTTAGATGAGCCATACACCGCATGCTGATTTTACTGCAGCCCACAGAGACACTCTGCTGCAGGTTGCAGCGGGTTCTATCGAGCATGGGCTCGAAATGGGAAGCCCGCTTGTGATTGAGGCCGGTGACTATGAAACGGAGTTGCAACAGACTCGTGCCTGCTTCGTCACCCTGCTGCTGCATGGAGAACTACGGGGGTGCATCGGACATCTGGAGGCCTATCTGCCGATTATCGAGGATGTCGCCGAAAACGCCTATGCCGCCGCCTTCCGCGACCCGAGATTCCCTCCGCTGACAGCTAAAGAACGGACAGGCCTCGAAATCCATATCTCGGTACTGACCCCTGCCGAGCCTATAGTCTTCGAGTCGGAAGAGGATCTGATATCAAAGATCAGGCCGGCGGTGGACGGTTTGATCCTGGTGGATGGCAATCACCGGGGTACCTTCCTGCCTTCGGTATGGGAATCCCTGCCCGATACACGCAGTTTTCTTGGCCACCTCAAACAGAAAGCGGGACTGCCCGCAACACATTGGTCGAGCACGCTGAAGGTATTACGTTATCAGACAGAGTCTTTCAGTGACGCCCAATCCTGATAGGGTTTGACAGTGACACAAGCCTCATTCATCGGCTGCGAAATCGCATTTACCGATCGAATCGGCGCTGCAGCTCCTGCCATCCAGCCACAAAGCATTCCCCAGTCGGGTACTCTGCAGGTTGGCATCATCGATCCTGCTCCGGGTCAGATCGGCAAAGCGAAGATCGGCGCCGCTGAGGTCGGCCCCTCGCAGGTCGGCAAACTGCAGTTTGGCGCCCACCATTGCCGCACCTTGAAGTTGTGCATGGCGCAGGTCTGCATGACTCAGATTGACATAGCGAAGATCTGCATGACTCATGTCGGTGGCGCTCAATTTCGCCCGCCGAAGTACCGCACTGTTGAGGTTAGCGCCTGCGAGACTGGCCGCACCCACATCGAGATCGTCGATAAGGCAGTTTCGCCAATTCACTCCTGGAGCAGGCGGTCCCTCGCACTCAGGCGTGTCAATCGCATCGGGCATTCCAACCCAGAGGGAATAGAAAACCAGACCACTGATGATCAGTAGTGAAATCACCAAAGCAGCCATCGGAAAGCGCTTCTCCTGTTGGCTATCTCTGGCCTCTGCCTGTTCGCGGGCAGCCAGCTTCGCCTGTGCCTCACTGTCACCGGCATCTGCCCTCAACTGTAGTGGCACAACCCCTGGCACCCGCCCTATCGCCTGCCACGACTGTTTATCGGGACTTATCTGATCCGCCAGCTCAAGTTCGCCATGCAGCAGGAGATGGCGGATTCTCGCGCTGCTGAGGGGGCCTAATGTCAGCCCCTCGTGTCTAACGAACCAGCTCTGTTGATTTGTATCGTCCTGGTTTTTCATTGCCTGATTTTCGGGGATTTCTCACCTATGCTAGCGGCCGAGAGAGAAAGAAATGAACAATATCAACACCGCTTGCATATAATACTATTATCCTGAAACCAAAGCCGTCATGTTGCTGATTTCACGTTATTGGAATGGAGATACCTGGTAATAAAATCGTTTTACCCTTGCCGACTGTCGAGCCGGGCAAATCACTTTTGCAGCAACTCCAACCCGGCCAGATATTGCGGGGGACTGCGCTCAGCGAAAACATTAATGGCACTATCCGCCTGCAAATCGGTGTAACCCGGCTGATCGCCCAGACCACATTGAGCGTTCCAGCCGGCCAGCCCTTGACCCTACAGGTGGAAAAAACCGGTAAACTCCCGGAACTGAGGGTAGTTACCCTTCCCAGCCTGGAGCAGCTGAAGTCGGCTGCATTGAAACAAGTACTGCCCAGGCAACAACCACTCCCCAAACTGTTCGGTCTATTGACTCAAGTCGCCAACGAGACAAGTCGCCCCGCTCAGTCGTTGCCTGCTGAGGTAAAACAGGCCGCGCAGAGTCTGTTGCAGCGAATCGTTCCCCTCGATCAACCAGGTTTCAAAACCCAACTATTGAAGGCGTTGCAACTGAGCGGCATCCAAACCGAGGCTCAGCTGCTCAAGCAACAGTTAGAGACTGGCGATTTCAAACTCAACCTGCTTCGACTCATCGGATTGATAAGACCCTTGATAAGCTCGACGCCGAACCAGGTCAATCAACCACTTACAACCATGCAGCAGCAGATCCTGAATCCCACAGTGGCGCCAAGTGTGACACCTCAAGCAACCACACCTCAGGAAACGAACCCTACTACCCGGCTGCTTTTGGTATTATTTAAACAGCTGGATGGCGCAATTGCGCGAATTCAGACTAATCAGCTCAGCTCGCTGCCAACAGACGACAGCTCACGTCAGGTATGGCAATTCGAGCTCCCCATACGCCAGGAAAATAGTTTTGATCTATTTCATTTCAGAATCGCCCGCGACAGCGCAAACAGAGGTAGCGATCCAGAAACAACCTGGAGCCTCACGCTGCATATGAATTTGGCACCCCTGGGCCCGATGAGAGTCAGGCTCTCCCTTGTGGATGAAACCATCTCCACCACGATTTGGTCTGAAAAAGCGGATACCGCGAAACTGGTCAGTCGACATCTGGACAGGCTTCGTGTCGGCCTCGAATCTAACGGATTGCAGGTTGAAAAATTGGAAGCCTTCCAGGGCATGGCCGATATTGAGAACGAACTACCCAATGAACAATCCCTGCTGAACGAGAAGGCATGACAGATTATACCCAAAGCAAAGAGTCCGATCTTGCCATCGCCTTGAAGTACGATGGAGAGAATGCACCGCGCCTCAGCGCAAAGGGACGTGGAGATCTGGCGAATAAAATAGTTGCCTTGGCCCAGGAACATGAGGTTCCATTACATGAGGATGCCGAGTTGGCTGCCCTACTTTCACAAATACCGCTGGGTGATGAGATACCAGAATCTCTCTATCGTGCAGTGGCCGAGGTAATCGCCTTTGCATACTTGCTTTCCGGTAAATTACCCCCCGGCTATGATGACGCCTATTGAGATTGAAACAACAAGGGAAGTCCATAAATGAAAAGCTTGATAACAATCACCTCACTGCTGCTGTTCTTATGCTTGGTTCCACCACTGAGCGCCGAAGAAAACACTGTTCAAGAACAGACAGGGCAATCCTCAGCGACAACATCCAAGCATAAAAAGCACTACAGCAGCCAATCCTTGAATCCGACCCAATTCAGCCGCAAATGTGGCATCTATTCAGGTGTCTGCCCGATGAACAGGCGAGTAAAGGTGGGTGACTACTGTATCTGTCATACACCTTCTGGCCCGATTCATGGTGTGGTGATTCCCTAGGGCGTGTTGGAATAGCGTTAACAGGCCCTAGCTGAATTCGCTGCGGATCAACTCCACCCTTTCCAGGGCCTGGAGATAGAGATCATTCAACCGCTCCGAGGGCAGCTCTTGACTCAACTCAGTCTGCCACTGACAACGTTCCAGGTCGATTGCGCACTGCAGACTCTCTGCATAGGGGCCTCTGTGCTCCTTGAGCGCCTCGATCATCTGTTGCGGCAGTGGTAGTTCTTTCAATAGTACATCCATAGGCTGCGAGAGCATGGCGTCCAAGGTGGATAGCAGACCGACAGTGTATGCACTCTCCGCATCTCCGGACAGCATTTCGTTGTAATAGGATTTACAAAGTTCCGCTCTGACCAGGCTGGTGGTCAAGAGCTCGGGTGAATAGAGATCCATACCCGCCATCACGAAAAGTGTGGACCATGCGCGTAGCCTCTCGATGCCCACAAAGACAACTGCCTGCCGTATAGAGGTCACCTTTCGAGGCAGACTGATCGCCGCGGAATTGATAAAACGCAGCACCTTGAGACTGAGTGTGGAATCAAGCTCCACCAGGGAGGCGATTTCATCTACATCCGCATCCGGGTCATTGATCTTGGCGATCATCTGCAGCAGGATGTTTCTGTTACCTTTTAAACGCTCAGTGGTGACGATTTGCGGCTTGGCGAAAAAAAAGCCTTGAAAAAGATCAAAACCCAGAGCTTTGGCATGTTCGAACTCTTCGCGCGTCTCCACCTTTTCCGCCAATAGGGTCAGGCCTCTCGCCTTTAGCTCGGCAACCTGCTGTTGATAGGCATCCAGATCGAGATTGAGCAGGTCCACCTTGATAATGGAACAGTGGGGCAACAGGGGGTCCCAGCGGGCTTCGAACCTGTAATCATCGAGGGCAAGCGTATATCCATCGGCATGCAGCTTACGCACCCCATCCACGACCTCCTCTGTCAGCTCGATATTCTCCAACACCTCCAACACAAGACGCCGTTTATCGATCGGCAGCGGATGAAGATCGGCAAGGAAGGTCCGTGTCATGTTGATGAAGACCCGATGCGGACCCGCTAAACGTTGCAGCCCGAACTCAAGGAAACCATCCAGCAAAGTCCGCGCCGTCGCCAGGTCGCCGTCGAATCCCGATTCTGTAAAGGCCTCGTCAGAACGATACAGGAGTTCGTAGCCATGAATCCTGAGCTCCTGGTCCAGTATCGGTTGACGACCAACACGGCTTATACCGGATGGCAACTGCGGTTGGGATCTACTGCTGTCCTCACTCATAGGGCTGCTGAGAGGATGATTGTTTCACTATCTGCAATTGTTTGTTTAGAAGAATACTAATCGGATCGGCAGATGATAGGTAATTTTTAACAGAGCATCAACGCAAGATGGAACATGCGGGTGTCAAGCCACATGAAATCGAGCAGATTATTAGGATTATTTTTCCCGTTGGGAGAGGTCGTCACTCTCTTTTTGTTCTCTATTGTCAGCGACCTTCTGTTCCTGTTCACGAAAACGATCGACTGCCTTGTTCAGGGCTTGGGTGCGACTGTGCTTCTTTTTCCAGGCACGCTTTGAACTACTGTGGCTGACAATGCTGGCAGCGACCACTTCCTGCTGTTGATTGATGGCCTCATCCAGCTTGGCGAGAAATGCACGATACTCCTGCAGCTGTGTAGCGCTCATCCCCTCCGCGGCCATCTGCTGAAAACGCGTCAGATACTCCTGATGATATTGCTTCAACTGTTCCAGCTTCGCCTCTTCCTGCTTCAGGTTTTTTCTTGCCTGCCCCATCACGCGTGCGGCTTTCTGCTCCTTCGAGTGGGCAAATCTCTGTACCGGTTTGAGTCGCTTTGATGGTGACATCTTCTAGGCTCCGATCACTGGTCTAGAGGTTGAGGGAGAGAAAGGCCTTCGGGTAACTCTATATCATCGGCAGCCTCTGCGGGAAACAGGGCTTCGAGATCCTCCAGGCTCTGTTCGAGTGTCACCCTTGTATACATATCCTGGCGTAGAAACTGACTCAATGCAGGCATCGCGGAAATAGCGATATCGATCTGATCATCACTGCCGGCCTCGTAGGCACCGACGCTGATCAAATCTCTGTTCTGCTGATACACAGAGTATAGATGCTTGAAAGAACGCGCCGCTTCCTGGTGGCTGTAGCTGGTAACATCATTCATCGCACGACTGATCGAGGCCTCGATATCGATCGCCGGGTAGTGTCCGCCATCCGCCAGGCGGCGAGAGAGCACAATATGGCCATCGAGTATCGCCCGTGCCGCATCGGCAATGGGATCGTTTTGATCGTCACCCTCGGTCAGTACGGTATAGAAAGCGGTAATAGATCCGCCGCCTTTATCCCCGTTACCTGCCCTTTCCACCAATTGCGGCATTTTGGCAAATACAGATGGCGGATAGCCCTTGGTTGCCGGAGGCTCATGTATCGCAAGTGCTATCTCACGCTGTGCCTGAGCAAATCGTGTCAAAGAGTCCATAAGCAGCAGCACATGTTTGCCCTGCTCGCGGAAACTTTCAGCTATGCTGGTTGCCAACATGGCGCCATGGATACGCCTCAATGGCGGGTTATCTGCAGGTACCGCAACCACCACTGCCCGTTTTAAACCCTCTTTGCCCAGGATGTTTTCGACAAACTCCTTGACCTCCCGGCCACGTTCACCGATCAATGCCACCACGGTAACATCCGCATTGGTATAGCGGGTCATCATCCCCAGCAGGATGCTCTTGCCGACACCGGAACCGGCAAACAATCCCAGGCGCTGACCACGTCCGACGCTGAGAAGCGCATTGATGGCGCGGACCCCCACGTCAAGTGGTTCGCGGATCGGTGTCCTTGCCAAGGGGTTGAATGTTCTTCCTGTCAGCGGCCGATGTTCATCGCTATGGATCGCACCAAGACCATCCAGGGGTTTGCCTGCTCCATCGATCACGCGTCCGAGGAGCTGTTCTCCCACCACGGCCTCACAAACCCGACCCGTGGGTATGACTCGCGCCCCCTGCTCCAAACCCTGGATATTTCCCGTGGGCATCAGATAGAGACTCTCTTCGCCAAAACCGACAACCTCGGCCTCGATATGGGTGCCATTACTGCTGACAACATCACACTGGCCACCAATGGCGGCACGACAGCCGATAGCCTCCAGGGTCAATCCAACCATCCGGGTTAGGCGACCTTCCACCACCAATCCGCGATCATCCCCGAGCCTATCCTGATACTGACGCAATCTTTGCGCCCAGTGTGCCTGTCGTTCTGCATTGGTTGTCGATTGTTCTTTCATCAGCAACTACTCGGCACTATCGTCATCCACCGCGCGCGCACCGGCCAACAACGGCGCTATCAATGCCGCTAGACGGGACTCCAAGGTGCCGTCAATCTGCGAGGTGTCGGTCACTACCTTGCAACCGCCGCGGTTGATCACAGGATCCTCGATTAGACTCCAACCCACTTCGTTGTCCCCTAAAGCATAGACTTCACGAATCAACTCAGCATCCTCCGGATGCAGCAACAGGCGCACGTTGTTTGATGAGACCGGCAATACCGAAAGCGATTCTCGTACCACGCCGACGATCAAATTCGGATCACTCTTGACCTCCCTGCGCAGAAGCTGTTTCACAATAGCGATCACCAGGTTGAGTAATTCCTTCTCAACCCGGTTATCAAGATCCTTTAACGGTCGCTCGAAATGAGAGAGCAGATTGTCGAGATGAACGCTATAGTGTTGTATGTCACGCTGGGCCTGAGCCAATCCCTCCTTGTGACCAAACTCAAAGCCCTCCTGTTTGCCCTTTTCAAATCCCTCTTCATAGGCCTGCTTCTGGATATCTTCCAAAGCGGCTGCGGTTGGTGGTCCACCTGGTGGCTGCAGGGTACGTTGGGATTCCAGCTTGCCGCTACTGCCACTCATGTCCGGTGGCAGCCATTGCATCACCTTGGCGACCCCTTGATCTTTATCCTTATCAGACGAACTCTTCACCGCCGCCTCCGAGCATTATCTCACCGGCATCCGCCAGACGGCGCGCAACGACCAGAATCTCCTTCTGCGCGGCTTCGACATCACTCAGCTTGGCCGGCGCGGCCGCATCCAGATCGTCTTTCAGCATCTCGGCTGCACGCTTCGACATATTCTTGAAGATCTTCTCTTTCAATACCTCATCGGCTCCACGCAGGGCGAGCAACAACTGCTCCGTACTCACTTCACGCAGCAGACTCTGGATGCCTCGGTCATCCACATCGATGAGGTTCTCGAAGACAAACATGTTGTCCTGAAGCTCCTGTCCAAGATCGCTGTCGATCTCTATGATCTCTTCCATCAGCTTGCTCTCAACCGCGCCATCGAGCATGTTGAGGATTTCAGCGGCGGTCTTTACCCCGCCCAAGCTGGATGATTTGACATTGGTGGCGCCGGAAAACTGCTTCTCCAGGATCTCATCGAGTTCCTGCAGTGCGGCGGGTTGAATACCATCCAGGGTTGCAATACGCATAACCACGTCGGTTCGCACGCGTTCAGGGAACTGGCTGACTACCTGTGCCGCTTGATCCGATTCCAGAAATGAAAGCACGATGGCGATAATCTGTGGATGTTCAAGCCTTATCAACTCGGCAATCGCCCGCGGATCCATCCACTTCAGCTGCTCGAGTCCTTTGCTATTTCGCCCAAGCAAGATGCGGTCTATCACACCACCCGCCTTATCCTCGCCCAGGGCATTGGTCAGCATAGTGCGAATATATTCATCGGAACCGAGGCCCAGCGCCGTCTGCTTCTCCAGGGTGGAGACAAACTGTCGCATCACCGCTTCCATCTGATCAGTGGTGACATCGGTCAATGTCGCCATCGCCAGACCGACATCCTGCACCTCTTTCGGCCCCATGTGACGCAACAGTTCTGCGGCATCCTTCTCCCCAAGCGCAAGCAGCAAGATGGCAGCGCGAGCGACGCCGCCAATCTTGGCAACTTCCTGGTTATCGTCGGGGCTAGCCTGTTGGGCTTGTACTGCCTGTTTATCTGCCATCTTCAGAGATCCACTTTCTAACCACCTGCGCCACCCGCTTCGGATCTTCCTCGATCATGTTGCGCGCCTGATCAAGGGTCTTCTCGTAACTTCGCGGTCCAGGCAGATGTAGGGAGGCATCATCTTCTGCCAGTGCACCCATCGCCCCACCTTCGGCCATGGCGCCTCCTGCTTGAAGATTACCCGCCCCACTCATTGCACCGCCCGCCGCCGCGGCCATACCTTCAGGCATAGCCGGCTCTATAGCCACCTGCTTTACCAGACGACTTAAAATCTTAATCAATCCAAAGACTAGTATTGCGGCGAGGATAAAGCCAGCGACCTGCCGCACCGTATCCCAGAACCATGTCTCTTCCCACATCGGTATCTCCGGAAGCGGCTCCGGCGCCGCCGGTACGTAAAAGGCCTCGTCGAGCACCTGTACACTGTCACCACGCTGAAGATCATAGCCAATCGCCTCTTTCACCAGGTTGGAGATACGGGTAATCTCCTCGGCAGTGCGTTCCACCGCCTCCACCGCACCATCCTCCAGGGTACGGTAGCGATGGTTGAGAACCACGGCGACGGAGAGCCTGCGTAGACGACTGGTTGGCAGACGCGTGTGGCTGATTGTCTTATCCAATTCATAATTCCGCGTTGCCCGTTTGCTTGTGTTGACGGGAGTCGTGTTGTCCGCCGCCCCTCCAGCACCGGCCACCTGGGGTGCCGCAGCCGCGGCTGGGGGTTGATTGGAGAGCGCACCGGGCACGCCCTGGACCTCACTCAATACAGATTGTTGTTCATTGACCTGTTCGGAACGCAACGCCGTGGCATCGGGATTGAAATACTCCTGGGTCTTCTCAACATAGGTGAAATCCACATCCGCGGTGACTTCGGCGCGCAGATTCTCCCGCCCCACCATCGGCGCCAGGATATCCTCGATGCGCTGCTTATAGTGACTCTCCAACTCCCGTGTGTATTCGAACTGACTGCTGGTCAACTCCATCTCCCGAGAGTCATCCTTGCTGCTTAGCAGACGACCCTTGTGATCCACCAGGGTTACCTTGGAGGCCTCCAGCTCCGGCACGCTGGATGCGACCAGGTGGGTAATCGCCTCCACCTGCCCCTTCTCCAGATTTCTGCCGGAGTAGAGTTTCAGCACCACCGATGCACTGGGGAATTTTCGCTTGCGGATAAAGACCGACTGTTTCGGGTTCGCCAGATGGACCCTGGCACTCTCGACACTGGCCAGGGTCATGATGCTACGGGCCAGCTCACCCTCGATGGCGCGCTGATAGCGTGCCGATTCCACCAGGCGACTGGTGGAGAATCCGGTATCCTCCTGCATCAACTCAAAACCGGTTGAGCCGGTCTGCGGCAAGCCTTGGCCGGCAAGTTTCATCCGCGCCTGCTGCAGATCGCTGCTGGGCACCATGACGATGCCATTACTCTGGTCGATCTCATATTTTATCCCCGCCTGCTGCAGCGCCTGGGCGATCTCGACAGCGTCCTTGTGAGAGAGGTTGCCATAGAGCGGGCTGTAGCTGGGCTCTTGGGTCCATAACACCACGGCGAATCCCAATGCCACACTCGCGGCAAATCCCACCAACACGGCAAAGATGCGCAGCGTCGGATTGGTCTGGAATCTATTCCTTACCTGGATCTGAGTTGTTGTCTCGGTTGCTGTCTCTGCCATTTTTAGCCTTCTTTATTAGTTACTTAGATCGGCATGTTCATTACGTCTTTATACGCTTCGACGAGTTTGTTGCGCACCTGCACCATGGCCTCGAAGGAGAGACTCGACTTTTGCGCCGCAATCATCACCTGGGCCAGATCCATATCCCCCTCGCCTGTTTCGAAGGCGCTGCGCAAGGCACTGGCCTCCTTCTGCGCGGAATTGACATGATCGATCGACTGCTTCAGGAGATCACCGAAATCGCTCCCAGTAGCCTCTGCGGCCTGGGACGATTTATTGGCGGCCTGGGCCGACATCACCCGCATCTGGGCCAGGACTTGATCAATGTTCATGTTGTCACTCATCGTTCACTTCCCGTTTAATCAACATCTCACCTTTTCCACGCAGTTTTCATACCAGTTCAACCGGGTATGGCGACCCCCGCCTCACGCATTCGCGCGATCTTGTAACGCAGGGTACGCTCACTGATCCCAAGACGACTGGCGACCTCTTTGCGACTGCTTCTTCCCTGCTCCAATGCATCAAGGATCATCTGCTCTTCCACGGAGCGAAGATCTTCCGGCAGACGGCCGGGATTGGGGCGTTGCGCCATCTCCAGCGACCTTGTCTCCGCTGCATCGGTTTCGAAACTGAGTTCATCGGCCTCGATCACACCATCACTGTCGAGTATCAAAGCCCGCTGCATCAGGTTGTCGAGTTCGCGCACATTTCCCGGCCATTGGTGGCCCAACAGCCGCTGCTTGGCCTCGTCACTCAACTCGGGCAGGGTCTGTCCCTGCTGCAGGTTCTGTTGCAACAGATGGCGGGCCAAGGGAAGAATATCCCGTTGGCGTTCCCGTAACGGGGGGAGACTCAGGGGGAAGACATTCAAGCGATAGAAGAGATCTTCCCGAAAACGACCGGCGGAGACCTCTTCCCGTAGCTTACGGTTGGTGGTTGCCAAAACTCTGACATCGAGTTCGATCAATTTGCGCCCCCCAAGACGCTCGAGCTCTCTCTCCTGGAGGACGCGTAGCAGTTTGGCCTGCAGGGCCAGACTCATCTCGGAGATCTCATCCAGCAGCAGGGTACCGCCCTGTGCCTGTTCAAATTTACCCGCTGTCGCCTGGTAGGCGCCGGTGAAGGCCCCCTTCTCGTATCCGAAAAGCACCGCCTCGAGCATATTCTCAGGGATCGCGGCGCAGTTGATGGCGATAAAGGCACCTTCAGCCCGATTCGAGTGTTGGTGAATGTAACGGGCAAAGACCTCTTTACCTGTGCCGCTCTCGCCATGAAGTAACACGGTGGCATCGCTGCGAGCTACGCGACGCGCCAGCTCGAGCACTTCCCGGCTGCGCAGGTCCTCAGCGACCGGCCCGTCCTTAGGTTCATCGACCACGGGGTGGATGTGAGTGGCGACCTTGCTGACCAGGACTTCTGCCTCGAAAGGCTTGCTTAGGTAGTCAACGGCGCCGTCATGCATTGCTGTCACCGCCTTCTCGATAGTGCCATAGGCGGTCATCAACAACACTGGCAGTTCAGGGAAACGCTCCCTGACCTGGCGTAACAGGCTGTGTCCGTCCATCGGCTGCATCTGCACATCACTGATCACCATACCCACCGATCTCTGCTGCAGCAGTTCCAGGGCCGCTCCACCCTCTTCGGCCATACACACCGGGTAACCGGCAAGCTCCAGGGTGTCACTCAAGGCCTCCCTTAAGGAGGGATCATCTTCAACAATCAGCACCGTCGCTAAGCTCATCAGAGACTCCTCATCTCGGGAAATTGTTGTCCAACAGTTCCTCGTTCATCCACCATCTCCGGATGCAGGTCACTCTTCCTCAGGGCAAGGGGAAATCGGAGTTGGAACAGGGCACCACCAAGATCCGAGGAGCCACATCTGATCTCTCCGCCATGGTTCAGCACAAGGTTCTGCACCACAGCCAATCCCAGTCCGGTACCGTCGTTACGGGTGGTGAAGAAGGGATCGAAAATCCGCTGTTGCAGCTCCACAGGAATGCCTCTGCCGTTATCGGCGACATCGAGTTCTATATCTCTATTCACCCGCAGCGAGAAGTGGACCTTGTTAGCACCCTGTTGCACGGCATTGTCCAGCAGATTGCCGAGCAGCCCCAATAGCGCATCCTCGCGACCCACCATGATGGCTTGCCCTTTGCTTTGATCATCGATTTGGAGCCTCACCTCAGCGGCCTTCAGTTCCTGTTCGACAGTGGCCGCGAAACGTGTGATCAAGGCGATGAGAGAGAGTCGAGTCTCCCCCGCATCGGCGCCGTGAGCGAAGAGTAGGATGTCGTGAATTTGACGCTCCATGTGCTGTAGACGATCCCGCAGTTTGGCGGTGAACTGGCGGCGCTTTTCCCGGCTCAGGCCGTCATCGGCAAGATGGGAGACATAAAGCAGCGCCGTACTCAAAGGAGTTCGCATCTGGTGAGCCAGTTGCGCCGACATTTCACCCATTGCACTCAAACGTTCGCGCCGGTTGAGCCGCTCCTGAAGGCGTCGTGTCTCAGTCACATCGAGCAGTACCAGAATACGCCCGGGTGTCTGTTCAAGCCGGCTCGATGAGAGGGTGAGGATACGGCCATTGTTCAGCCTCAGTTCGCTCCCCGCCAGGTCTCCGCTCAAGACGTTGGTACCCATGATTTGCGGCCATGAATCCTGCTCCCGAAGGCTACCAAGGAGATGTACCGCGGCGGGATTGAATTCCCGGACACGATCCTCACCATCCAATAGGATGACAGCGGCCGGCAGCGTCTCGAGCAACCTTTCAAGGCGGTCGGCCAGACGCTCTTTCTCCGCCAGTTGTACCATGCGCTCGCTGCGCGCGGCGGCGAGTTCCTGACTCAACTCGAGAACCTGTGCCTGGAGCTGTTGATAGGAACCGGTCAGCTCTTGAGAGAGCTGGTTAAACATATTGAACGCCGATTCCAAGGCATGCTGTCTGTCAGCGAGAGATGGCTTGGGTGACACGTGATTCGGCCTCTGTGGTAGTTGCTGTTGTTCACTACCAATTTTGCAAAATGCGTGCCGAAATTACGTTTTCTTATTTATCAATAAGTTAGAGATGTTGATTATGGGTCGCGTCAAATTCCCGGCGACTCTGTATGGCGCTGAAGGCCATATTTACGCAGCTTTTCCACCAAGGTTGTACGTCGCATATGCAGACGTTTGGCGGCATGGGCGACGATCCCATCCGATTCATCGAGGGCCTGTTGAATCAGACTCTGTTCGAGTGAGTTGAGATGGGCTTTGAGATCGAGACCGTCGTTTGGAAGCCGGGGCGCATTGATAATGGTGCCGGGCTCTTCACCCTCGAGGGAGACTTGCGGCAGCTGTACGGCATCCGACAGCTCCCCAACAGGGCGAAACTTCTCAGGCAGGTCGGCAACATCGACAACCCCATAGGGATGGAGAATGGCGAGTCGTTCGATAAGGTTGGCCAGTTCCCTGACATTACCCGGCCAGCGATAGTGACTCAGGGCCGCGATCGCCGCCGGTGTCAGTCTAACCGATCCCCTCTTTTCGTTCTCGATACGATGAATCAGGTCATTCACCAAGACCGGGATATCCTCAACCCGATCCCTTAGCGGCGGCATTTCGATGGGAAACACATTCAAGCGATAGAAGAGATCCTCACGAAAGTCACCGTTCTTGATCGCGTCTTCCAGGTTGCGATGGGTGGCAGCGATGATACGTACATTACAGGCCATGGTTCTGTTGCTACCAACCCGTTCAAAGGTCCTCTCCTGCAGCACTCTCAAAAGCTTCACCTGCATCGGCATACTCATGTCGCCGATCTCATCAAGAAACAGGGTACCACCCTCAGCCATCTCGAAACGTCCTTGGCGGGCACTGATGGCACCGGTGAACGCGCCTTTTTCGTGTCCGAACAGTTCACTTTCGAGCAGGTCCCCCGGAATAGCGCCGCAATTGACCGGAACAAAGGGCTTACCGCGTCTTACGGAGTGGAAATGGAGCTTGCGTGCAACCACCTCCTTGCCTGTTCCCGACTCACCCAGAATCAACACGGTCGCCTCGGAGTCAGCCACCTGTTCGATCATCTTGTTGACCCGACGGGTTGCCCTGCTGCTGCCCGAAAGGCTGCGAAAGAGTTCAACCGGACGTGATGTCTGGCTATCAGCTGTCTTCAACTCTTGATAGACCTGGGCCTTGTGGGTCAGCGCCATCAGATCATCGTAGACGCTGGGCATCTTGAAACTGCCCAGAACATTGTCACAGCTTTCCAGTTTTTCCGGCAGACCCTTCTCCTCACTATAGAGTTGAAAAGCCGGCAGAGCTGGATATTCATCCTGTAGGCTTCGAGCAATCTTTAACTGTTGGTCCAAATCCATATCGACGCCGAGGAATAGAGCGACGCAGGCACTCCCTTTCTCCATGGATGGCAGTTCGATATCAGAGAGGTCCGTAATCACACGCAGCTCACCTTCGACAAAGCCGAGGATATGTTCCAGGTAGTTCTGGTGTGCAGAATCCTGATCGATCAGATAGATGCAGAGATTTGGAAACACGGGACCTTCTTTAAATTGGCTTGAGCGCTAAATAGAGTCGTTTAACAGGGCATCTAATCACCCCTTTTGTCAGCGAAGTTAAGCAGTAAATCTGTAAAATGTCAAAAATTCGTCGATCCAATATTCTTATTTAATAGATACAAATAACGCATTGTTTAAACAGGAAATAATATTTCATGCAACTACCCCTACTTTGATTATCTTAGTTTTTACTTACTCTTGTTCTGATTACCCCTTTTTGTCCTCCATTTGTCACTTCACCCTGAAGATATTTTTCAGTAGAGCCATAGTTGTGTCCTTGCCTGAAAAGCAAAACTCACCCTGTCGACCTCTGACATCGCAAATAACATGAAGAGTGATCCTGATATGGTTTTACTAGCAAATCTGGGTATATACTCTACTTTGTACAGGTTGGATCTTAGACTCTCGATGGCAAAACTTACCCTCTCATTCAAAGGTCGCGTTATTGATGTCTTTCACTTAGAGAGTGACAAGACCCAGATCGGGCGTAACGAGGACTGCACCATACCGATCGACAGCCTTGCCATCGCCCCACGGCAGGCCGTGATTACCCGGAACGACGACCAGAGCTATCAGCTGCAAGCCCTTGATGAGGGATTTCCCGTTCTGCTCAATCACGAACAGACCGAAGAGGCCAGATTAAATCATGGTGATGTCATACAGATCGGCAAACATACCCTCTCATTCGCTGAAGACGTCATGGACCTGGGCACCGATTTGAGCCAGACCACTTCTGACGAGCAGATCCCAGATCAGAATCAGCAGGATGAAGACGAGGAGACAGCCTCCAACTCAGGTGTGCTGCAAATAATGAATGGGGATAACTTCGGACGCATTATTCCTCTGAACCGTAATATGACACGAATCGGGCATTCTGGAGGTGATTGCGCCATGATCACGCGTAGGGAAGGTGGCTATTTCATCTCTTTTCTCGAGGGCCCGACCCCCCCCAGCATCAATCAAAAACCGATTGGCGACGAGGCCCGGTTATTGACGGATGGCGATATGATTGATGTGGGCGGCACACAAATGCAGTTTCATGACTGAAGCCAACGAACGCAGACGCTTCCAGCGCATCCTATTCGACGCCGCCGCCAGCATCATCAGGCAGCGGGTTACCTACGCCACCAGCCTCATCGATATATCGTTCAAAGGGGCATTGCTCAAGGCGCCTGCGGACTGGCCAGGCAAACCGGGCGATGAAGTTACCATCGAGGTCATACTCAACCAGGCAGATGCCGTGATCACCATGCACGCGGTTTGCGCCCACGAGGAGGATCAACATATCGGCGTACTGTGCAAGGAGATCGATATGGAGAGTATCAGCCTGTTGCGCCGCCTGATCGAGTTGAATATCGCTGACGAGGAACAGCTGCAGCGCGACCTGGAAGCACTGGGCTAGGTGCTGCCAAGACTACTCCTCGGAATCCTTGCCTCCCCGCTTGCGCTGCAGAATCGCCGTCAACGCCAAGGCTCCGAACAACGCATAGTAGATTGCTTCATTGCGCTCGGCGCCTAGCAGCAGCGAACCATAACCGCCGATGGCGGCACCGATCCCGCCAAAGGCCAGACCACGCATCACCCGGCACAATGTGCAGTTCCTGCTATCCATCTTTCAACAACCCCTCGATACAACCGATATAGGCGGTTTCATCAGGCATCTGATTGGCCGATTGCGCCTCCCATAATATTCGGCCAAGACACTCCATCAGTTGATGCTCTGCCTCATGGGCCTCACCCGCACGTTGACAGAGGCGCTGATAGAGGCCGCTGATGCCAAACGGTCGATCGGTGGTTATCTGCTCCAGCAGGGTGATGTGCATCGCCATATGTAAAAAGGGATTGCTCTCACCACTCTCCGCATGAAACTCCTGTAGCAGGAAACGCTCTCTGTCATTCAGCATCCCATGGTATTCGGGATGGGCTTTGACCACGCTACAGATCATCTTCTCCAGCGGTTCCATGGCAGCACCGGCCTGGTGCTTTCGCCATGCCTCAAAGAAGACTTGGCGTAACTGATTACGATCACCGCTGATCATGGATGGGTCTTGGTTTAGGGTTGTGTTGCATGCTTGGCGAATTTCTTCAATGCCGCGCTGACATTCTCTTTGACCTTCTCCCTGTCGCTGATGGCAAACCGGCTGAAAAGGTAGTCCGGGCTATTGTAGCTCAACCAGACTCCACCCTCCTCATCTTGCCACACCAACGCTTTCAATGGCAGATCGATACCGACTCTCTGGTCGCTTGTCATCAATGCTGTACCGACCTTGGGGCTGCCAAAGATGATCAATTCGGTGGGGCGTAGCGTTTTCCCTACCTTGGTTGCACCAGCCGCATGGTCTATGCGATTAAACACCTTCAATCCCGCGCCAGTTGCCGCGGTGACAAAACGATCAGCGGTCTCCTCTACACTGAATTCGCTGGATAAATTGACAAGTCCTGTATCGGCCATCACTCCAGGCGTGGCCACTATCAGCAGCATCAGCAGCAATCTTTGGGTTATTCTATCCATCGTCATCTCCTTTGAGACGCCTGGCAGTCAATGCAACAGACTTTAGGCGAGACTATTCGCTCTTATCCGGATACTCGCACAGATCCTCGATGACACAACTCCCGCAACGAGGCTTGCGCGCAATACAAGTATATCGTCCGTGTAATATCAGCCAATGGTGAGCATCCTGCAAAAAAGGTGCGGGAATTACCCGCAATAGTTTTTTTTCAACCTCCAGTGGGGTCTTTCCCGGTGCCAAACGGGTTCTGTTGGCAACCCGGAATATGTGGGTGTCCACGGCCATCGTGGGTTGGCCGAACGCTGTGTTCAACACCACATTGGCGGTCTTTCTTCCCACTCCCGGCAGATCCTCAAGGGCTTTACGGGTTTGTGGCACCACTCCATCGTGCTGTTCGACCAGAATACGACATGTTTCGATAATATTCTTGGCCTTGTTGTTAAACAGTCCTATGGTCCTGATATAACGCTTCAATCCATCAACCCCGAGCGTAAGCATCGATCCCGGGGAATCGGCCACCGCAAAAAGCGCCTGTGTCGCTTTGTTCACACTCTTGTCCGTTGCCTGGGCAGAGAGGATGACTGCCACCAGGAGCTCAAAAGCGGTTTTATAGTTAAGTTCAGTAGTCGGATTGGGATTATTCAGCTGTAGGCGTTCAAATATCAGCTGCCGTTTCTGTCTATTCATAAGAGGAAAAATCTGCGGACTACCCAGATCTCTATTCGATAAATACCTGTTCAACAAAACCCGGGGCTGCCGGTTTCAGTAGCTAACAAAAAGTTTAACCAGCCGACTATAACAAGCAGACACTCGCTTGTTCCAGCCTCCTCATGTAGTCTCCTGCCATGGCCAATCAGCTATTCAACAGATTCAGTATCCGCCAGCTCAACCCGTTCCATGGCATACTGCAGGTCTTTGCTGGTGAAAATGCCCGTGCGCTGAGTGACACGGGTCTGGTCTGGGAGATTCAGGTTCTCAGTGACACACCCCAAGGCTTGTGGGCCAATATGCCTTTTAGTGGCAAACAGTTCTACACCTTTGGGCGTTGGACGCAAGAATCGGGTCTGCAACAAGTACCTGTAAATCCACTATTTAATATTCGCGACATGATTACCTCTGCCGAGCAGCTGATTCCTGCCCTGTCAAGCGCCATCAAAGCACTCCCCTTCCCCCCTGCTGACCCCTATGAACTCTGGCTGTTGGATGAGCACAACCTAAAGCCCGTCGCACTCCTGGCATCCTGTCAAACTGGCGATCAATTGAGTCAGGCTGACAGCACCGAATGGATTGCCGCCGATCGGGGTGATTTCTCATTTGTCTCCCCAAGCCTGCAGCAAAGGGGACAAGTCAACGACGACGGTGTTAATCACAGGATCCATACCTCGGTCCTGGAGGCAAGAGTCAGGGACCGCGGTGGTCAACAACATCGGCGCGCCTGGTTCAAACGCAACCTGGACGGCAGCCATACCCCCTGCCAGCCGACGCAGGATAGACTGGACCTGACCGCATTCCCACAGCTACCGATCACGGAGGAGTGGAAAAATGAGGATGATCGTTGCCTGGTGGCGGACTATATCGCTTGGAAGGCACCCCAGTTACTGCAGTTACACGGACTCGACCCGGTAACCCGTGATCGCCTGGAGCAGAGCGCCGTGCTTCAAGCTGAAATGGTTGAGCGCTTGTGGCGTCTCTATCCCGAAATACACAATAATGACCTGTTGAATAGTGCGCGGGTAGAAGCAAAAATTCGAACTGCTAACCGGAAATGAGTCTATGAAGTATATCAATCAATCAGACCAGCTAAACCAGCCGGATGGGGGTCTTGGCATACTCCTGGTCAATCTGGGCACACCCGATGCACCGACAACACCGGCGGTACGTCGTTTTCTCGCTGAATTTCTCAGCGATCCCCGGGTGGTTGCGATCCCAAAGCTAATCTGGCTGGTGATACTTTACGGAATCGTTCTGAGAATCAGGCCAAGGGTCAAGGCAGAGGAGTATAAGAGTATATGGACCGACGAGGGCTCGCCGTTACTGGCCATATCCAAGCGACAGCAAGCGGCAATGAGCGAGCTCTTGAAATCCCGACTCCGAGGCCAGTTCCATGTTGCCCTGGGGATGCGCTACGGTAATCCATCCATCGCCAGCGCACTGCACGAACTGCGCCAGAAGAACATACAGCGCCTGCTGGTGTTACCCCTCTATCCGCAATACTCTGCCACCACCACCGCCTCAATCTTCGATGCCGTCAGCGGAGAGCTGCAACGCTGGCGTTGGATACCCGAGCTGCGTTTCATTCAGCGCTACCACGATCGAAACGACTATATCAGGGTGCTGAGCGAGAGCATCCGCAATTTTCGTGATCGAGAGGGTGCCGCACAGAAGCTGCTGTTCTCCTTTCACGGCATCCCCAAAGACTACTACCTGGCCGGCGACCCCTATCCGGATGAGTGCCGCGCCACGGCCAACAGAGTGGCGAAAACCCTCGGTCTCGAGCCGGAGCAGTGGCACCTCAGCTTTCAGTCGCGCTTCGGCGCCCAGGAATGGATGAAGCCCTACACCACGGATACCTTGAAACAGTGGGGAAGTGAGGGCATAGAGAGCGTCCAGGTGGTCTGCCCCGCGTTCTCCGTAGACTGTCTTGAAACCCTCGAGGAGATTGCCGAGGAGAACCGCGAAGCCTTCCTTGAGTCGGGGGGCAAGGCCTATGCCTATATACCGGCGCTCAATGATTCTCCCGAGCATATGCAGATGCTCACGGAGCTGATCTGCAACCAACTCTCAGGCTGGGCGGAGAGTGGATCGGACCACAGCGAGGATGGCTCATGACACAGCACCCACACCCGGTGGATATCAAGGTTCATCAGAAGAGCCGCTTCCTCGATATCGCCTTCGACGATGGCAGTCACTTCTCCCTTCCCTGTGAATATCTACGGGTCTACTCACCCTCCGCCGAGACCCGGGGTCACAGCCCGGCCACGGCGAAACTGGAGCGAGGCAAGGAACGGGTAACCATCACCCAAATCGAACCGGTCGGCCAGTATGCGGTCAAGATCCACTTCGACGACGGCCACAATTCGGGGCTCTACGACTGGCGCTACCTCTACAATCTGGGTAAACATCACGATGAGCTGTGGCGAGCCTATCTGGAGAAGCTCGAGGCGGTTGGTTATCAACGCCAGGATCCCGATTTGATAGCCGGGGATGAGGGAACCCGTGGCTAGATGTTCGATTGATGATCTGGCTCAATCGTCAAACCCAATGAAGGCATACATTCCATAGCTAAATTAGCTACACTATTTATGTATCACAGGGTCGCGCCAGGTGGACCCTGACATCGATCCTCAGCGACAACAAACGACCCGATATAACACTGGGGGATTTCGCTTAATGGAAGAATCACTGCAGCGCTTGCTTGACGCTGAAACCAAAGCGCAACAAATCCACAGCAAGGCCGAAGAGATGCGTGAGCGCATGATCCAAGAGGCATTGCAAGAGGCCAAGACCAAAGAAGAGCATTTCGAGGTGCGTATTCCCGAGTTGCATCAGAACTTCATGGAGAAAGCGGAGAGCCGGGCCGAACAGACCATCGCGGAACTGAAAAAACGCTTCGACGAACGTCATGCCCAGTTGCGCGAATATGCCGAGGCACGGGAGGAAGACGCATTGGAAGCGGCCTTCTCCGTACTGATCGATCCCAAGGCCGATGAAGATTGAACCGGTCTCATGAGTTCGCATAGTGATCAGGCCTATCTAAAGACTCGCGTCGGTGTACTCTCGGCACGGCTGCTCGATCCGGATAGCGTTGAACGTCTGAAGCAGATGTCCCTCGCGCAACTGGGTGAAACCTTTGACCTGCAGCCCATCTTCGAAGAGGCGATCGATAACCGGCAGAAGATTCGCCTGGTCGAACAGGCCCTGCTGCAGCGTCTGATGCATGAACTGTCGGTGCTGTTGCGCCCCCTAAGCGGCCGCTCCCGGGGATTGATGCTCTACTGGCCGAGAAAGTTCGAACTCTACAATCTCAAAACCCTGATCCGCGGCAAGCTGAACAGCCTTGGGATGGAGGAGATTCGCGACAATCTGTTCGAGATGCCGGAGAACATCCGCCTGCCCCACGAATCCCTGCTGCAGGCGGAGAACGTGCTGGAGATGCTGCGCCAGCTCGATCAAGGCCCCTATGCATTGATCGCGAGGCAGGCGCGCAACGTATTCAAGGAGCAACACGAAAACTTCTCCCTCGACGCCGCCATCGATCGACTCTACTACACCGGCATGCTGCGCCACGCCAACATTACCGATGGCATCGACAAGCGCGGGCTGAAAAAGGTGATCGGTCTCATGATCGATCGACAGAATATTCTCTGGCTGTTGCGCTACCGCCTGGTCTACCGCTTCGCACCCAGTGAAGCCTACTACCTGTTGGTCCCCTATGGCGGCCGCATCCAACGAGAGAAACTGATGGAACTGGCCAATCTGGACGGCCTGGAGACGATCATCGATCACCTGCCCCAACAGTTCAAAACCATCCTCGCCGATGTGAAGAACATTACCCAGGTACGGCAGCGACTCGACCATACCGCCGCTGATGAGCTGCGTAAATTGATGCACTACAGCCCCGATGCGGTGGTCTCGGCGCTAAGCTACCTGATCATTCGGGACATGGATCTGATGAAACTCTACGCCATCATTCAGGGCAAGCTTTTACACATGGATCAGGGAATTTTAAATGAGGCGGTACCGGGTAATCCCTTGCCCGCGGGGTCAGTGGAGGCGACTCATGTTTAGCCCGTTGCCGATGAAGCATATCAGTCTGCAGGTACTCACCGCCGATCTACCCAGCGCCTCGATGATCCTCGCCGGTCTCAACAGCTTCAGTCCGGATAACCGCCCCTATGCAGAGCACGAGCTGCCGAATGTTCCCGGACAGCATTTTCGCGAGTGTTATGCCCAGGCTAAGGCACGTCTTGATAAGATCTCCTCCCAGGTCGAATTCACAGCCCCCGCTTTCTCCGGGGATATCACGCCGATCTCCGAGCAGCAACTCGAAGCGGTGAATCAATGGTTGGGCCAGGCCTGGGAGAGCTGTTCCGATTTCGAGGAGAGCCGTCGCCGTCATCTGGAGGAGCGCAGGAGCATCGACCAACTGGAGACCACCCTGGCCAATTTTCACGATCTCCAAATCGACCTGGGGCAACTCCAGGGCGACAAACAGTTTCTCCAAACCACCATCGGTATGGTACCCCGCGCCCAGGTCAGTCAACTGAAAGACGCCCTCGGCCTCGATAACTACATGCTCTTCCCCTTCCACGAGAGTGACAGTGAAAGTCACGTAATCATTGTCGGCAGTGGTGGCAACGAGGGATCGAAACTGAAATCCGTACTCGACACCGCCGGTTTCCGGCCGTTGGAGATTCCACCCGAACTGCATGCCCATCCTGAGGCCTCCGAGACCCGGTTACTGCAGCGCAGGGCAGCGGTTGAAGCGGCAGACGAGGAACTCGGGGAGACAATCCAAGGCTGGAGCGAATCCGCCAACCAGGAGTTACGGCAAGCAGCCAGGATACTCCATCTTGCGGCGCCCTATGTGGCCTTGGGAGAGGCCGCTCGCCAGCTCGGCAATCTATCCCGGCTGCAGGGATGGGTCCCCGCAGAAGATATCCACCTGGTTGAATCGGCACTGGGGGACAAACTGCCCAACGCCTATGTCCTCGAGACCCGGGATCCGCGCCCCGATGAGCGGGGGCTGGTGCCCTCGGTGATGCGCCACAGTCGCCTGCTGCGCCCCTTCTCCTCGTTGGTGATGCAGTATGGGGTTCCCCGTTATGGCGAGGTCAATCCCACCCAGCTCTTCGCCCTCACCTATATCCTCATGTTCGGTATGATGTTCGGCGATATCGGTCATGGCGCGGTGATCATCCTGGTCACCCTGATGCTGCGTCGCAAGCTAAGAAGCTTCACCCCCTTCGGCATTGCCGCCGGTCTCTCCTCGATCCTGTTCGGGTTTCTCTACGGCAGCATCTTCGGCTATGAGCATATCCTCCACGCCATCTGGATCGCCCCCCTCACCGATCCCCTCTACATGCTCACCGTGGCCCTGCTGTGGGGTATCGGATTCATCATTCTGGTGACCCTGCTGAACATCCTCAACCACCTCATGACCGGGGATCGTATCGGCGCCCTGTTTGGCGATAACGGCCTGCTCTCCCTGTTGCTCTATGCCGGCCTGCTCGGCACCGGCTACAGCTTCTATGCCGAGGGCAGTGTAGGCCTCTTCTGGGGGACCCTGGCCGTCCTCACCCTGATCGGTATCTTCGCCCATAAGCTGGTCGAACAGGAGGCCGCCATTGGCGAGCGCATCCTGGTGGCCTTCATCGAGACCTTTGAGACAATCACCGGCTACGCCTCCAACACCCTCTCTTTCCTGCGTGTCGCCGCCTTCAGCCTGAATCATGTGGCGCTGGCGATCGCGGTCTTCACCCTGGCCAACATGATGGGTGACCTGGGGCACTGGATCACGGTGGTCCTGGGGAATGTCTTTATCCTGGTCCTGGAGGGGTTGATCGTTGCCATCCAGGTCCTGCGGTTGGAGTTTTATGAAGGGTTTTCACGTTTCTACTCGGGTGACGGGAAGGCGTTTAAACCGCTAACGCTTTAATTTTGAATTATGAATTTCGGTGCTCGCTATGCTCGCGATTTTTTATAAAAACAGGCGTGTGCGCAGCACACACATCAATTCAAAATTCATAATTCAAAATTCAAAATTCAAACAATAGAGGAGCATGTGTTATGTATTGGCTTATCGCAGTAATGACCCTCGGTATCGCCGGACTGATCATCACCGGCGTTATCATGGAGATGCAGCCGGCCAAGGTGAGCAGACCCTGGTTCAAGCCAACCATCGGCGTCAACCTGGTGATTTTTGTCGCCGCACAGGCGGCACTGATCTTCATGGGGTTCAACGAAGTCATGGCCGCCACCGAGGCGGCCACCGAAGGCGCTGGCGAAATATCCATCGGTCTCGGCCTCGGCATCATTGGCGTCGGTATTCCCACCGCGCTCAGCACCATCGGTGCCGGTATAGCGGTGGGACCCATAGGCGCCGCCTCGCTGGCAGTGTTGGCGGAAAAACCTGAGATCTTCGGACGTACCCTGATCTATCTCGGGTTGGCGGAAGGTATCGCCATCTACGGTCTGGTGATGAGTATTCTGTTGCTGGATAAGATCTGAACGTGTCGGAAACAACACACACAGTCAGGAATATCTTCGTCGGCAGCAACGCCTTGACCGACGGCTTCCGTCTCATCGGCTTCGAGACCGTCACCGATCCCGATGCCGCAACCCTGGATGAGCTGCTGTCACAGCTGTTGCAGGAGAGGGAACGGGCGTTGCTTATCATCGAGCAGTCGGTGAACCGGATCGGATCGAAACTGCTCGATCAGATTCGCATCGAAGGGGGACGCATTGTGCTGTCCGAGGTTCCTTCGCTGCATAACCCCGATGAGTTTCATTCCGACCTGGACGGACAATTGAAAAAACTGACCGGTGGTCAATAGAGGAGAGTGACATTGAATCAGGTTGAAGCGCTTGAGAAAGCGATCCTTGAACGGGCTGAATTGATGGCCAACGAGTGTCATAGCCGCGCCGAAGCGGGACGCAAGAATATCCTCCGCGAGGCCAGCGAACGGCTCCATCTGCGGGAGGAGAAGGAGACCCTGCTGGCCAAGTCCCTGGCAGACAGGGCCTATCTGCGCAGGGTGCAGGCTGACGAACTGAAGCTGCACAGCAAGATGGACCACATGCGCTGGAACCTGGTACAGGTGGTGGTGGATCGCCTGCAGCAGAGCATGCGGGATCTGACCAAGGACGAGGCGCGCTACTTCGAGTTGATGCAGGCCTATCTGCAACAGGCTGCTGAACAGATAGAGGAGCAGCGGGTGCTGGTTTCGGTCAACGCCGAAGATCTGCGGCGCTTGAAGCCAAAATGGGAAACCCTGACCGCAAACCTGGTGCCGGACAAGCATTTTGAACTGCTCGATGAGAGCATCGAAACCGTCGCTGGCTGCCTGATCTCCACCACCGATCAGCGCATCCAGATCGATCACACATTCGAGGGTCGGCTCGAACGCCTGCAGCGCAAGGTGCATCAGGCGCTGGTCGAGCGGCTGCTACCCCCCATCGGTGACGGACAGGCACTTTGACCATGAATCAGAAAGACAAGAAAGGCACCATCCAAGAGATCAACGGCCCCATCGTCACCATCAGGCTCCCGGGTGTACAGAATGGCGAACAGGTGCGCATCGGCAGCCTCGGCCTCTATGGCGAGGTGATCTCCCTCGAGGGGGACGAGGCACTGGCCCAGATCTATGAATCGACTGAAATGGTACGCCCCGGCGAACCGGTGGAGGGTCTGGGACACCCCCTCTCGGTAGAGCTGGGTCCGGGCCTCATCGGCGGCATCTTCGATGGGGTGCAGCGCCCCCTGGAAGAGATGTTTCTCAAGGCGGGGGACCAGATTCCCCGGGGCCTCAGTCCCCTGCCCCTGGATCGGGAGAAGCTTTGGCACTTCATACCCAGTGACAACCTGGAACCCAACATGCCGATCATCAGCGGCGCCCGTCTGGGTATGGTGCAGGAGACCGAGACCGTGGAGCACCGCATCATCGTGCCCCCGGATATCGAGGGTGAGTTGATCGAGCTCGCCCCCGAGGGAGACTACAACCTGGAAGAGACCATCGCCCGGGTGCGCGACCGTCAAGGCCGGGTGCACCACCTCAAGCTCTACCACCGCTGGCCGGTGCGCAAACCGCGCCCCTACGAGAGCCGGGACAACGGTATCGAACCGCTGATCACCGGGCAACGTATCCTCGACACCTTTTTCCCCCTGCTCAAGGGGAGCAAGTGCGCGGTGCCCGGCCCCTTCGGTGCCGGCAAGACGGTGGTCCAACACCAGGTCGCCCGCTGGGCCAATGCGGATATCGTCATCTATGTGGGCTGCGGCGAGCGGGGCAACGAGCTGGTGGATGTACTCGACAGCTTCCCCAAGCTGAAGGACCCCTATACCGGTCGACCCCTGATGGACCGCACCCTGCTCATCGCCAACACCTCCAACATGCCGGTGGTGGCTCGCGAAGCGTCGATCTATGTGGGCATCACCATCGCCGAGTACTACCGGGATCAGGGCTATGACGTGGTGATGCTGGCCGACTCCACCAGCCGTTGGGCCGAGGCCCTGCGCGAGGTCTCCGGCCGTCTCGGCCAGATGCCCGTGGAAGAGGGCTATCCCGCTTATCTGGCCTCGCGCCTGGCCGCCTTCTACGAGCGTGCAGGCCGGGTCGAGACCATGGATTGCGGCAAGGGTTCGGTAACCCTGATCGGCGCGGTCTCGCCCCCCGGCGGTGACTTCTCCGAGCCGGTCACCAGCCATACCAAAGAGATCATCCAGACCTTCTGGGCGCTCTCCAAGGAGCTGGCGGACGCCCGTCACTACCCGGCCATCGACTGGGTCGACAGCTTCTCCGCCGACGTCGGCACTGCCGCCGAGTGGTGGCACGAGAATATCGATCGCGGCTGGGAGAAGCGCCGCACCCAGGCCCTGGCCATGCTCGCCCGGGACGCCGAGCTCTCGCGCATCGTCAACCTGGTGGGCCCCGAGGCCCTCTCCTCCGCCCAGCGCTGGGTGCTGGAGGGCGCCGCCCTGGTGAAGGATGGGGTGTTGCAGCAGAGTGCATTGGATCCGGTGGATACCTTCTCCTCTCCGCAGAAGCAGTTCATGCTCCTCGACCTGATCCTCTCGGTCTACGACGAGGGTGCCGCCCTGATCGAACTCGGGGTGCCGGTGCAGGAGCTGGCCGAGATGCCGGTACTGGCCCGCTTGCGCCGCTGCAAAGAGCTCTATGATTCATCCCAGATCGATCAGCTGAAGGCCTTTCGCGATGAAGCCCTGGGCGACTTCAAGGCGATCCATTCAGAATATGCACAACGGGGGGAACAGACAGCATGAGTGCCAAGGAGTATCGTACCGCTTCCTCCGCCCGGGGCGGCCTGTTGACCGTCGCCAATGTACCCAACATCGCCTTCGGTGACCGGGTGCAGATCCGCGATCAGCAGGGCAATACCCGCAATGGCCAGGTGATCCGCACTTCCAGCGAGGAGGTGTTGATCCAGGTCTTCGAGGGCACCACCGAGCTCGATCTGGAAAGCACCTGGGTGCGCTTCCTCGACGAGCCGGTGGAGATCGCCCTCTCCCCGGAGATCCTCGGCCGCATCTTCAACGGCCTGGGTGAACCCCGGGATTATCGCCCCCCCATCGTCTCCAACCTGCGCCGCAGCATCAGCGCCGCCGCCTTCAACCCGGCGGCCCGCACCTATCCCCGGGAGTTCATCCAGACCGGCATCTCCACCATCGATGGACTCAACTCCCTGGTGCGGGGGCAGAAGCTGCCGATCTTCTCCGCCTCCGGCCTGCCCCACAACCGCCTCGCCGCGCAGATCGTGCGCCAGGCCAAACTCCCCGACGACGACAGCCGCTTCTCGGTGGTCTTCGCCGCCATGGGGGTCTCCTACGCGGACGCCCGCTTCTTCCAGGAGGAGTTCGCCTCCTCCGGCGTGCTGGGCAACGTGGTGATGTTCGTCAACATGGCCGACGATCCCCCGGTGGAGCGCCTCACCCTGCCCCGCATGGCGCTGACCGCGGCGGAGTATCTCGCCTTCGATCTCGATCGCCACGTGCTGGTGGTGATGACCGACATGACCCACTACGCCGAGGCCCTGCGCGAGGTGGCCACCGCCAAGGGCGACGTACCGGCGCGCAAGGGCTACCCCGGTTATCTCTACTCCGACCTGGCGGAGATCTACGAACGCTCCGGGCGCATCAAGGACCGCCACGGCTCCATCACCCTGGTGCCGGTGCTGAGCATGCCCAGCGACGATATCACCCATCCGATCCCGGATCTCACCGGCTACATCACCGAGGGCCAGATCGTGCTCAGCCGCGAGCTGCACAACCAGGGCATCTATCCGCCGGTGCACATCTCGCCCTCCCTGTCGCGCCTGATGAAGGACGGTATCGGCAAGGACTTCACCCGGGAGGACCACCCCCACGTCTCCAACCAGCTCTACGCCCTCTACGCCCGGGCCCTGGAGACCCGCAACCTGGCCTCGATCATCGGCGCCGACGAGCTCTCCGCCCGGGACCGCCGCTACCTGGAGTTCGCCGACGCCTTTGAACAGCGCTTCGTCACCCAGGGCGAGGATGAGGACCGCAGCATCGACGAGACCCTCAACCTGGCCTGGGATCTGCTCTCCAGCTTCCCGCCCCAGGCACTCACCCGGGTCAACGAGACCGAGATCGCCAAGTACCATCGGCAGAGCGCATGACCGGCAAACGCATCAAGGCCGCCCCGACCAAGAACACCCTGCTCAATCTGAAGCGGCAGCTCAACTTTCTCGAGGAGGGCCACAGCCTGCTGGAGCGCAAGCGCGAACTGCTGACCCGGCTGGTCTATCAGCGCATCGCCGAATACCGGGAGATTCGCGACCAGGCCCACGAGGCAATCAAAGAGGCCTATCACTGGCTCAGCATGCTGCAACTGCGCATGGGCAGCCGCGCCATCAAACAGACGGCCCTGGGCGTTGAACCCGTACTGGATGTAAAGATCCTGCCCCGCCGCAACCTGGGGGTTGAGTACCCCTCGGTCAGCGGCGAACTGCTGCCCCTCAACCCGGTCGGCCTCCTCGGCACCGATCCCAGCTTCGATTCCACCCGCCTCCACTTCGCCGAGGCTTCGCTACAGCTTGCGAAGATGGGTGAGGTTTCCATGAGCCTGAACCGGTTAATTGCCGAGCAACGAAAGGCGCAGAAGCGGGTGAATGCGTTGCGCTATAACATTATTCCGCAGTATCGGAATACGATTCGGTTTATTGAGAATGCGCTTGAAGAAGAGGAGAGGAATGCTTTGTTTCAGGTGAAGGTGTTGAGGGATCAGGAGAAGATATAGTAGCTATCAAGATCTCTCACGATCCGGAACAAACGAAATCACATCACCCAGTGGGCTGCGTACCGCAGAGCCTCCGCGCTGTATGACATGGGTATAGATTTGAGTGGTACGTACATCCTTGTGTCCCAGCTGTTCCTGCACTGTTCGTATATCCTGGCCACGCTCCAACAGATGGGTTGCGAATGAGTGGCGCAGTGTATGACAGCTTGCCTTCTTGTTAATGCCTGCCAGACGCACCGCACCCGTCACCGCCTTTCTGACACAACTCTCATCAAGATGGTGACGGCGCACGATACCGGAACGGGGATCGGTACTTCGCTGCGTGGCCGGAAACAGATACTGCCATTTCCATTCTCGCTCGGCATTCGGATACTTCTTGGCCAAGGCATGCGGCAGGTAGACCGTGCCGAATCCTTCAGCAAGGTCCCGCTCATGCAGGGTACGAACATTTTCAAGGTGGCGCTTTAATGGTGTGATAATTTCATCGGCGAGAGTAACGACGCGATCCTTGCCCCCCTTGCCGTTTCTTACGTAGATAGCCCGTCTATCGAAGTCAAGATCGAGAATACGCAACCTCAAGCTCTCGATCAGTCTCAAACCCGAACCATATAGAAGACAAGCAATCAGCCAGGATTGCCCTTTCATGTTGGAAAGCAGTTTTGAAACCTCTTGTAGAGTAAGCACAACAGGCAGTCGCTTCGGTTTCTTTGCCCTGACAATGCCATTGATATGATTCAATGGCCTTTCCAGGACGTGCCTGTACATAAAAACCAATGCATTGAGCGCGATATTCTGAGTACTAGCCGCCACATTCACATCTACAGCCAGGTGTGTTAAGAATTGAGCCACTTCCCGTTCACCCATCTCATTCGGGTGGCGCTTGTTATGGTAAAAGATGTAGCGTTTAATCCAGTGCAAATAAGTCTCTTCGGTTCGACGGCTGTAGTGACGAACGCGTATCTGGTTCACAACCTGTTGAAGAAAAGGTGATTTAGTGATTGACTCATCCATGAGTGATGTTCTCTATATGTTCCATTAAAGAAAATAGTATTTTGAATCCTATGAAATGTCAATCGAGTCATCTGCATGATAAGAGGCAAAGTGCACGAATACTGCAGTTCAAATCACATAGAAAACCACATATCAAAATTGTAATTGACTGCTAACGCTGTGAAAAGTAGTATAAAATTTAATTAAACAGGGAGGTTGTCTATTTCATATCCCAACCCCCCACGCGTTGATAGCAGGCAAATTGCACGTTTTGTTTTCGTGCATATTGCCTGCTATCCCACACAATTAAGCGGATTAGTGGGCATTTTGCACGCCTAATAATGTAAATAGGCGGGTTATGAGGCAAGTTGCCTGCTACTTAAAATGTTA
>JBEVVR010000037.1:78758-128344 GCA_040507035.1 Candidatus Thiodiazotropha sp. | reverse complement strand
CCATCGGGCCCCTTTTTAATTGGCTGCGCGGCAGGTCATGATTCGAACCCTTCGTTCGACAAGGAGCGCAGCGACGCAGGACGCCTGAGCCTTGCGATGGCGCCCCGAAGGGGTGAGGCTGCGCAGCAGGCGAATCAATCCCTGCCCATCCGTCGGCACCAAATCTATCGCGGGCGCGCCATCGGGCCCCTTTTTAATTGGCTGCGCGGCAGGTCATGATTCGAACCCTTCGTTCGACAAGGAGCGCAGCGACGCCCTTAATAATGGAACTATTGTTGAAATTGGCCATCCATGCACCAATATCCTGCCATAATGGAATTTCTCGATTGGTGATACAAAAATGATGAGAATAGCGCTATTTCTGGGTACAAACCTGGCTATCATGATGCTGATCAGCATCACCTTCAGGCTCCTCGGCATCGAGGGGCTGCTACTGGAGAACGGGGTCGATCTCAACCTCAACGCACTGCTGGTCTACTCCGCGGTAATTGGCTTCTCAGGTTCTCTGATATCTCTCTTCATCTCCAAGTGGATGGCGAAACGCAGTATGGGTGTCAAGGTCATCGAAGCACCTGGAAACGAGGTTGAGCGTTGGCTGGTCGGCACGGTGGAGAGACAGGTGCGACAGGCCGGGATTGGGATGCCGGAGGTCGGAATATTCGATCACGCATCACCCAATGCCTTTGCCACGGGATGGAATAGGAACAACGCCCTGGTGGCGGTCAGCACCGGTTTGTTGCAGCAGATGAACCGGGATGAGGTGGAGGCGGTACTTGCTCACGAGGTCAGTCATGTGGCGAATGGGGATATGGTCACCCTGTCACTGATTCAGGGGGTGATCAACACCTTCGTGGTTTTTCTCTCCCGTATTATCGGGCATACGGTTGATCGTCTCGTGTTCAAGACCGAGCGCGGCTACGGTCCCGGATACTTCATCGTCTCCATGATTGCCGAATTTGTACTTGGCATCCTGGCGATGACCATTGTGATGTGGTTCTCCCGCTGGCGCGAGTTTCGTGCCGACAGGGGTGGGGCAGAACTTGCTGGCAGAGAGAAGATGGTTGCTGCCTTGCGACGTCTGCAACAGGCCCATGAAACGGAACCCATGCCGGAAGAGATGGCGGCATTCGCAATCAGTGCCGGAAAGGTGCAGAAGCTGTTTGCCAGCCATCCTCCATTGGAAAAGAGGATCGCCGAATTAGAGGCGATGTAAGCAAGTTCCTCTACTGAAAGGTATTTTTGCTGCGCAGTTGGGTTATAACTGGCGAATACCAGACTTCCTCTGCAACAGCACAAGAGTGGTGCAGAGTTGGACTTTTTTTATTTTGGACAAAGGCCCGCAGGGAAACCCGTGCCGGCCCTTGTCTATGAATCAGCGGTTGCTAATCCTGCCATCGTTTGGATGGCAGCACTATGCTTACCAGCGACCACCACCGCCGCCGCCGCCAGAACTGCGCTTTGGCTTTTCCATCGCTTCGTTGATTCTCAAATCACGGCCTTGAAAATCCTTGCCATTAAGCTGGGAAATGGCCTGTTCAGCATCACTCTGGCTCATTTCCACAAAAGCAAATCCCCTTGAGCGACGGGTTTCCCGATCCAGAATCAGGTTTGCTGACTGTACCTCACCAATGCCTGAGAAGAGCTCCCGGACATCATCCTCTGTGGCAGACCAGGGAAGGTTGCCAACATACAATTTAGTCATCTATCTACATTCCTAAAACAAAAAAGATACTTAATATTCAGAGTCTGATGGTCCCATGCAAACCTGCCAGAAAGACTCTAAATGTTATTGGCGCGGCTTATATCTGCCTTGCCTGTATGCCCGGAAACCGAAGGATGCCGATTCTCGACCTGAATAGAAATCAAATGGGGAAGCGGGTATGGGTCTGTTTCTTAAGCGTATCCCTGATCATACCCCTGAATAAGACGATATGCTAATGAATTTTTAATAAAAAACGCCATTCATTTGTGTGTTAATTTTATCCCAAATTAGTTTAGATTTAGAGAGTAGAGGGGTAAATCGAAACTGGATTGATATGCCTGATTCAGATTTTGACTAAACGCATGCCTGGGAATCCAGAATTCAGGCTTGTTTCACAGGAGGGAGTCTCCCGCTAGGGTTCAGCTATTTAAGATCTCATTAAGAATGGCCGTGTAATCTGAAATGGGTGTCAACAAGAACAGAGACACTGACATGTCATCGCTAGGTGGGTAGGGTCCAGGCTTCACCATGAGTGCCAATCTATTCTCAGACAAGTTGCAGGAAATTGAAATGTTACAGTTGACCTCTGCACATAATATAACCCAGATTAAGAAATGACTCGGCTTCTAGTGAGAATCTGAACATGCGAATTCTGCTGGCGGAAGATGATCGACATCTCGGCGAAGGCTTGAGTCTGGGCTTGAGACAGCTTGGACATACCGTAGACTGGGTGATGGACGGAATAAGGGCAGAGCAGGCCCTGTCTACCGAGAATCTGGATGCATTGATTCTGGACCTGGGTTTACCAAAGCAGGACGGTTTGCATCTTTTGCAGAAGATCCGCAAACAGGGTAAGGATCTGCCGGTACTTATATTAACTGCGTGCGATACCGTGGAACGGCGTATTCAAGGTCTCGATTTGGGTGCGGATGACTATGTGGTTAAACCCTTCGACCTATTGGAGGTTAATGCCCGACTGCGAGCCATTACCAGGCGCCGTGAAGGACGTGCGGCCTCTGTCATCGTCTATGGTGACCTGGTTTTGGACCCTGCAGCCCGCAGCCTCTCCAAGGCAGGAGTGGATATAAAATTAGCGGCCAGCGAGTACGCTGTGCTGGAGTCTCTTCTCACCCATCAGGGACGGGTTTTATCCCGACAGGCATTGGAAGAGATACTGTATGGTTGGGATGAAGGTGTGGAAAGCAATGCCGTCGAGGTTTATGTACACCACATACGAAAAAAACTCGGCAAGGATCTGATCAGGACTATACGTGGCGTTGGTTACACAATCCAAAAGTTGGCTCAGCAATGAGATCTAGGCGTGCAACAGTTGAATAACTCTTCAATACGAAGACGGCTCCTTATCGGCCTGATTACTAGCATCGTCGTCTTGTGGCTGATCTCGGCCTACTTTGTCTATGTTGCCGCTTACCATGAGGTTGAAGAGATCTACGATGCAACCCTGGCTCAAGACGCTCGCATCCTTGCCACCTTGATGGTTCACGAAGTGGAGGAAGACAACGAAGCAAGGGAGAACTTACAAAAACTGGTACAAGAGTTGGGTGAGGAAGTGATCAATAGCTCCACCTTGTTCAAGCATTTCGTCAGGGAGTTCATGGCGGATGAGAGCAAAAAAGACTATCTGACAATGATGCCGAGTAATCAGGATACGGGGCATCGTTATGAAGCTAAGCTTGCTTTTCTCATCAAGGGGGTTAATGGACGTACCTACTTGCGCTCTAATTTGCCGACCTCGTTTAATACCTTTACTGAAGGATATAACAATCAGATCGTTGACGGTAAACTGTGGCGTATGTATGGATTGAAGGAGTCAAGTGGTCAGTTCCATGTGCAGATAGGTGAGTTGATGGCACTACGTCAGGAGACGGTTACAGAAATAGTCTTCAGTAGTTTGTGGCCGATAATCGTCGCATTACCTATGTTCGGTATTTTTATCTGGATCGTTGTGGGACGTGGTCTCAAACCCTTGCAAAGTATCGCCGGCAAGGTAAAGCATCGGGATCCAAATGCATTGGATGCCATCTCCACGCAAGGTGTGCCGAGCGAAGTAGTACCAATGGTAGTCTCGCTGAACACTCTTTTTCACCGCGTACAGAGGGTGTTGGAGAATGAACGAAGATTTACCGCGGACGCAGCCCATGAATTAAGAACCCCGCTTGCCGCGTTGAAGACATTGGCCCAAGCTAAATCCCTGGCCGATGAGGGCAGTGAACACCGGCATTTTCTTGAGCAGATTATGCGCGGTGTTGATCGTGCCACTCATCTGTTAGAGCAGCTTTTGACTCTTGCACGAATGGATAGCCATTCCCTCGATCAATCACATGTAGAAGAGGTGGATTTACATGGTGAAACCATCAATATACTCGCTTCACTCGGTCCTTTGGCATTGGAAAAGGATATCGAACTCGCCTATGAAGGTGTTGACCATGCAGTGATGATTCCTGGCTATGCACCCGGTATACAGATTTTATTGAGAAATATTGTTGACAACGCTATACGCTATACACCAGAAAAGGGAGAGGTTTGGGTAAAGCTGGAACAAGTAGATACAGCTGTAAAAGTATTGGTTATGGATACAGGCCCCGGTATCCCGAAAGAGAAACAGCACGGATTGTATCAACGCTTCCGAAGAGGAGAGAGTGCTAACACTCAGGGAAGTGGACTGGGACTGTCCATTGTCAAGAGAATAGTGGATCTGCACCATGCCTCGATCGAGATGAAGAATCGCACCGATCGAAGTGGACTTAAAGTTACTGTTTCATTTTCCCGTTATCACATTTGAGACTCAGTTATAGGCCCTTATACAACTCAATTGGATTGCTGTTGTTGATCGCAGATCTCCTTGGCCATCACCAACAGATGCTCAAGATAGTGAAGTCGTTTTACTGAGAGTTCGACCTTATCTTTCAATTCCGAATCTTCGTCACTTCCTTCAATGACGTGGAAAGTATCTTCAAAGAAAAAGACAAAGAAGCTGTCGAGAAAACGTATCTCGCGGTTGGTGTCCATGATCAAGTTATCTATGCCGAAAAGATCGATCATCTTTGGATTATCCGATGTTCGCCAAGCTTGTGCGGCCTTGACGAACCGCGCCAATTGAATGCGCGCCTTCGGGTAGGCACATAATAGCTTCATGGCCTCTTCTTCATTTTGTTGATTTGCTATGTTGAACCAGATGTTTACCGCCTGTGCTAGGACGAAGATACTTGGTTTGCCGTTGATTTTACTGACTACGAACAGCGCATCCGGGATGATCTCATCAAGCGTCTCCTTCAATTGGCGATAGTGGCGTGCAAGAAGTGCTGCTTCACTGATAGAGTGGTTGGTAAAGGGACGCTTGATAACAAATTCTGTATAGACGACCTCAACTTCATCGTCGGTTCTGGTTTCGAGGCGTCTGTTACTGCGCCATACTTCACAATGACTTCCAATGGTAGAAACAAGGGTCGGTTTCAGCTTTTCCTGATCTAGACATGCTATGCCCGCTGAAACCTGATCTTGCTGTTTATCATCACTCTCTTGCATCTGCCAGCTACCTTATCTGTCCTGCACTGTGTGCCAGGATTAGAACTCCTGCGCCACGATCGGTTTGATCAGTACCATAGAGCGAACAGCGTCAATCTTGAGCAAACACATGCTTCAGATATGCCGGAATTCGATAGTCCAGCCAGTAGACAGGCCGCCAGGGAAAGCTGCCCTGGACAAATCCCACATGACCACCCCTATTGGAAACTTCTAGTGAAACACCCGGGCCGAGATCTTGCAAGCACGGCACGTCGTCCGGTCGCATAAAGGGGTCGTCCTTTGCATGCAGAATGAGTGTGGGAGTGGTGATTCGTTTTAAAAACTGAGCACAGCTACAACGGTTGTAGTAGTCATCGGCATTGAGAAATCCGTTATCTACCGAGGTGATCCGATCATCGAATTCGTATATCGAACGAATGGAAGTGAGATCCTCTATTCCAGGGATCGAGAGGGTGCGACATTTACTAGCGTAGGATTTGAGCAGCTTTCGCAGCAGATGCCGCCCATATATTCGGGAGAAGCCTTGTTGCAGACATTCTGCTGCGCTTTTTAGGTTAAAGGGTACTGAAACAGCAACCGCAGCCCTAATACCCGGGTCACGATCCGGCTCACCCAGGTATTTGAGTAGAAGATTACCACCTAGCGATACGCCGATCATAGCTTGTGGTGCTTCTCCTCTCTGGTGTAGAAACTCAACGATCTCCCTCAGATCCTCTGTGGCACCGGAGTGATAACTTCGTAGCAGTCGGTTGGGTTCACCGCTGCAACCCCGGAAATGCATGAAAAGGGGTCGGAATCCCGCGCTGCGCACTGCTGATATGAGCGGGATTGCATAGTGAGACTCCAGAGAGCCTTCGAGTCCGTGCAACAGCAAAACCAGTGGGCCATCCGCATCTTGCCAGGCAAGATCGATGAAATCCCCATCTCGAAGTTCAACTCTCTCCCTGTGCAGATCCGGAAGGGGGGTTGACCTGAGAAGGCTGGGCCACAGTGTCTGCAGGTGAGGCGAGGCAATCCACCAAGGAGGATTGAATGAACTTTTGATCAGTGCCGACACGGTTTTTGCTGCCAACCGGGGTTTGATAACACCATATGGTCTGCCATCAAATGCACCGGATCAGTGCGTCATATGGCTTGTTGTGGTACTGCTTGCCAACTCCATTTTTGCCATAAGCAACTGAAAACGCTCACTAAAAGAAACGGTATCAAGGATCGTCTGCTTATCCGCATGGGATAGTGGCAGCGCTGTGGTCAGGACGTTGACAAGTTGAGGTGCGGTCAGCTCCTTGAGTAGATCGGTATTTGTCTTTAACTCATTGTACTCCAGATATCGATCGAGGGTGGAGTAGATCATACTCCGTTTGTCATCAGTAGCTGGAAGATTGAGCTCATAATCGGATCCAAAACGCTCCCAATTGGGCTTGATTAGTCGGTAGCCACGGTTTGAAGTCAGTTCAGTCAGAATGTCGAATCTGCAGACACCTGTGAGGATGATTTCGATGCGCCCGTTGACGGTTTCGTTGTAGAAGGAGATCCGTCCTGCGCAGCCGGTAGTGTGCAGTGGGGAGGGATCCAATTGATCGCCTTCGTCGGGCTGAACCATACCGATTAGATGGTGGCTGGCCAAGGCATCTTCCACCATATTCAGGTAGCGGGGCTCGAAAATATTGAGCGGCAGCTGTGCACCGGGCATGACGACGGCCCCGGGCAGGGGAAAAATAGGCAGCGTTGAGGGCAATTGCTGGTAATCAGGGATAAATGGATTGTGCATGTAGTCGCTCCTTTAACCAGTAAGAGTTGCCTAGGGCTAAGAATGTTCCAAACCGCTTACATATCCGTGTCATGAATCTATACTCCAATAGGGAGGCATCTCCAGAACAATCATGCATATCCGCCCTTATTTTGCTCTATAAACAGAGGTTGATCACTAGACATCTGTTGAAACATATGAGGAGTGTCAAATGAGCAACATCGAATCCCTGCTTGGCGACGAGGCTGAAAGTTTACTCACTCACAGCTGTAGTACCATCAATAAATCAATGATACACCTGCCCGGTAGTGACTATGTTGACAGGGTTCTAAGTCAAAAAGATCTCAAGCCGGGTGTCCTTCGCGGAATGCAGACGCTGTTCGACAATGGTCGTCTTAGCGGCAGTGGTTATCTCTCCATACTACCCGTCGACCAGGGTGTAGAACATTCGGGGGGCGCTTCATTCGCAGCCAATCCGATCTACTTCGATCCGATGAATATCGTCGAACTCGCCATTGAAGGGGGATGCAATGCGGTGGCTTCAACAATGGGTGTACTGGGGTCGGTGGCCCGCCGATATGCCCATAAGATCCCTTTTTTGGTTAAAATCAACCACAACGAAATACTCAGCTACCCTAATTTTTACGATCAAACCCTATTTGCGTCGGTTGATCAGGCTTTTGATATGGGAGCAGTAGCCATTGGTGCGACAATCTACTATGGCTCGGAGGAGTCGAGGCGCCAGATTCAGGAGATTTCCGAAGCCTTCCAACATGCCCATGAATTGGGCATGGTTACTGTACTTTGGGCCTATCTAAGGAACAGTTCATTCAAAGTAGACGGGATAGACTACCATACTGCAGCCGATCTGACAGGCCAGGCCAATCATCTGGCGGCGACCATTGAAGCCGATATTATCAAGCAGAAACAGGCGGTGGGAAATGGCGGCTACAAGGTAATCAAATTTGGCAAAACGGACAAAAAAGTCTATACAGAACTCACCAGTGAGCACCCAATCGACCTTGTACGTTATCAGCTGGCCAACTGTTATATGGGGAGGGCAGGGCTTATCAATTCAGGGGGCGCCTCTTCCGGTGAGGGTGATCTAGCGCAGGCAGTACGAACAGCTGTGATCAATAAGCGTGCGGGCGGTATGGGGATGATCTCCGGTCGCAAAGCGTTCCAGCGCCCGATGCAGGAGGGGGTTGAGCTGTTGCAGGCGATTCAGGATGTCTATTTAAGTGATAAGGTAACTATTGCTTGATTTATCAGTAAGTTATGTGCATTTACAATGCCCGGGAGGCAAAAGCAGATTGAGTGTCATGCTTTGAAGCATATGATGTGGGTGTTTATCAAAGGGATTCCCAGTGCGATAACGGGAAAAGAACTCTATAAACTGGTATCTCGCCAGTTTAATCCGATCTGGTCTATTATGCCGATCAAAGGTGTAAAGATAGAAGACTGTAAAATTCTCAAAATCATGCGAAACAATTCCTCTGTTTGGGAATACTACGGGCTGGTATATATGACTCCCGCAAATCTCGCTCATGCCGCAATTGGTAGACTGAATACCACCAGCCTCAACGGAAAGCGTGTCAAAGCACACCCCTATGTGAATCGTGACAGGAGTCGGGATCGCCGTCAGCAAACAGTGCTGGAGGGAGAGCCATACCCGGGAGAGCGCAGACGATATGATCGTCGACGGGCTATCCTGGTGAGCCAAGTTGGTGATCTTAATGAGTGATAGGGCAGAAATAGATATCCATTCAGTAACAAAGCAGTAAGGAGAGTTGCAAGTTTACATATTTTTTAAAATCTTAGCTTCAAGTAGGGTTTTACTAACCCTAGAGTGATAGTACCTAAAAACCAACTATAGAGAGACAACAATGACAAAGTTAGTCGATATTGAAGGAATCGGTGATACATATGCTGCAAAGTTAACCTCAGCAGGAGTCACCAGTCTGGAAAATCTGTTGGCAAAGGGAAGTACCAAGAAAGGCCGCAAGGAGATCGAGGACGCGTCCTCGATAAGCGGCAAACTGATTTTGCGCTGGGTAAACATGGCTGATCTGTTCCGTATCAAAGGTATCGGTGAACAGTACTCGGATCTTTTAGAGGCTGCTGGTGTTGATACGGTGCCGGAGCTGGCGCAGCGTAAACCGGAAAACCTGCATCAAAAGATGATCGAAGTAAATGAGGCTAAAAATCTTGTACGGGCCACCCCCAGCCTCTCTGCGGTCGAAAAATGGGTGGCTGAAGCAAAACAGATGCCTCGTGTAGTCACATATTGATATCACGATTGCAATAGACCACCAAACCTGGTCTGGTTCCCAGCTTGAAGAGAAAAGGCCACTGCCCATGGGCAGTGGCCTTTTTGTTGGATCTGCGAATCATAAACCCTATTCATAAACCGTTTCTGGAAGTGGGTTTATTCGCTAGAATAGTAGTGAATGTGTTAAGGGAAATCGGAGTCTGAAACATGCCAACCTATGATTACTACTGCGAAGCAAATGGCGAGAAAATAGAGGTCTTTCACCCTATGAGTGAGGTAATAGCTAATTGGGGTGAGCTTTGTGAAAAAGCTAACCGATCGCTTGGAGATACCGACAAAGGCGAACCGGTACGTAAATTGATCAGTGGTGCTGCAGTAATCAGCAGCAGTAATCGTGTTGATGCTGAGCCTGCATGTGCCACCGGTGCCTGTTGTCCAGGTGGCGTTTGCGGATTCAATGAGTAGGCGTATTACAACCAGGAGATGACCTACCTAATCCTGCTAGGGATTCTGTTACTGCTGATTTTAGGGCCACAGTTGTGGGTGCGGCAGATAATGGCGAAATATAATCGCCAATCAGAAGAGAATTTTCCCGGTAATGGAGGGGAGTTGGCCAGACATCTTCTGGATCGCTTCGATCTGCATCAGGTAGAAGTTGAAAAGGCTGAATCGGTGGATCACTATGACCCGAATGATAAAGCGGTCAGACTTTCAAAGGATAAACTGGAGGGGAGGACCCTTACCGCGATTACAACAGCCGCCCATGAGGTTGGACACGCACTCCAGGATGCCGCGGATGAACCACTCTTTCAGTGGCGCACGAGGCTCGGATCGATCGCTGTGGGTGCGCAACGCCTTGGCTCTTTTTTACTTTTTGTCTCTCCTATACTATCCATTGCCACTCGGGCGCCAACAGCAGGCCTGTTGAGCGCCATGGCTGCTTTTCTGGTAATGGGTTCTAATGTGATTCTTCAGTTGGCAACACTACCGGTAGAACTCGATGCCAGCTTTAAAAAAGCTCTACCACTACTGAAAGATGGTTATTTAAAGCCAGAACAGTATCGAGCCGCGGAAAGAATCTTGCGGGCGGCCGCATTCACCTATCTCTCCGCATCGCTGGCAGGATTGCTCAATTTCTGGCAATGGATGAGAGTTTTGAAACGCTAGGATGTTGCAGTTATAGGGGAAATGGAGGAAATTATGTTGGAGAATTTGCTTAAGAGACGCGCCTTACAAGCGGTTTGTACATTGCAGTTTTTTCAACTCTATACAATGCAAATAACTGCTGATGAGCTACAGCAGTCGCCTGTTCCTGCAGCTACTGTTGCGAGAGCGCAATTTACCACTGAAATTATAGACAGAGAACCGGTCGATCAAGTTGTCAAGCTGGATAGCCAGGCAACTAGGGTCTACTTCTTTACCGATTTGAGGAATTTGCAGGGGCGAACGATAATCCATCGCTGGGAATTCGAAGGTGAGGTAATCAGTGAAGTCGAATTCAATGTTGGGGGGCCTCGCTGGCGTGTCTACTCGGCGAAAAGCTTAAAGCCAAACGAGCCGGGTAAGTGGACTGTATTTGTAATCGATGAATCCGGATGGCCTCTGCATGCCAGTATATTTGAGCACGGTGTTATAGTGGAATGATGTCGCGGTTATTCTGAATCGTCGCTGGTCGGTTGCGGATTTTGCATGAAATTCGATGTTTGGCTGTGGTTAATCAGTGCCTGCTGAGATTTAATTCTGAATTCCTCTTCCGCAATCCTCCGCAATGTCAGCTCTTTTTCCAATCTAATTTCATCCGCAATTGTCGCCTCGGGGGTTTTATCAACTTTGTTTGATTTGTTGATTTCCGCCCTATTGACAACTACTGCCTGACCAACAGGAGTAGAAGTTTTGTGTGATTTGGTTTGAGTTTGAATCGAACCTTGGTCCTGGCTCTGTTCAGAAGTGACCTCTGCTGCATTAACCCCTGACTTGGGTTCTTCACTGAAAATCGTGAAGAGATATGCGGTACCAGCAATCAGCATCGCTATGAGTATGATGCTAGCGATGGTGAATGATGACAGATGGAAACCATTTTTGAATATTAGAGGTTCAGCTTCCACGCGGAATGGGGGTATCGTGGCTTTGGTTTTTAGCTGTTGTTTGGACTTGACCTGATCTTGGTCGGGGAATAGATGAACGCTGGGAGGCTCACTCTCCACACGATTGGCAATAGTGTCGGGCAATGGGTTCAGCAACAGATCTGAATTCTGGGTGTTACTGACGCTCGCGGAATCAGTTTGGGTTTGGGAGTTAGAATCAAGACCGCTGCTTTCTGTATCGACTCTCTTCTCTTTGCTTGCAATATGTATTTTTTTCTGTTTTTCTTCGGCCAACTCCTGCTGCAATTGATCGAGCTGCATGTGCAGTAGTTTGATGTTGTCCTCAAGGCTGTGTACCAATTGATTGGATTTGATATTCTCCGACTCTGCCTTCTCTGTGCGCCCCTTCAGTTCTGCGATCTGACTCTCGAGGCGCTTATTCTCTTCCTCAAAAAAGAGTTGGTTACTATTGTCGGAGCCAGATCGAGACTCCTGCTCCATGACTAGGGCCTGATTTAAGCTCTCAATGGTTTCAAGACGACCAAGAAGTTCTTTGTTTACACTCTCCGCAGTTTCAGCCTGCTGCAGAAAACTGCTTTTCTCGTTCTCAACGGCTTCAATTCGTTGCAGGAGGCCACTATTTGTGCTCTCTGCGGTTTCCGAGCGTTGGATGAGAAGGTTGTTTTCGCTCTTTAGGACCTCAATCCTTTGCAGAAGATCTTTGCTGTTATCTTCGGACGCTTCTGCTTTTTGCAGGAATTCGTGATTTTCAATTTGCAGCTCACTGAACTTGACCTGCATCTGTTGCAGTTGGCTTTCCAACTCGAATAACCGTCGGCGTAGGTTATCCGATTCTGCGGATTGCCGTTTCCAGTGAGCTATCTCATTTATCAGTTGACGGTTTTCGTTTGTCAGACGTTCTATCGTCTGTTGATGTTCAATCAACTCACTATCCGGATCATCCTGGTCAATCGCATCATTGCCATATTTGGCTTTTATTTGGGCAACCTGCTCAGCTGCAAGACGATGGATTTCGGTGGCACTTCGAGTAGGCGAGGTTTGAGAAGCGGTCGTGTTGTTTGCTGATTGACTCGTCAACTCTGATGTATCAGATACCAGATTGACATGGTTTGGACTCTCATTGCCTTTGTCGACAACCTTGTTGCCGCCATTTTCCATCGCAGTATTGAGCCGCCCTTGTGCAAGGTTGAGCAGTTCAATGAGGCGGGTTCCGGGCTTTATGTCTGGTGCTGAGATGGCAATGCTTGCACTGATGATCTGTTCTGATTCACCCAGATAGAACTGTTTTGTTGCCAGGTCTTCAAGAATTCTTCTACCGAGATATCGGGTGCCTATTGCATTTGAGGCCGGACGCAACATAGCGAATAGACCTCTACCGAAATAGGCGAGGGTGTCGTCAGGGTGAATATGCAGGTTTATGATCTCTGCCAATGAGCGCAGAATGTGGTCAATAGCCGGGTCACTGTAATGTTCGGAAATCTCATCGATCTGATCAATTCTGACCAGGGCAATGGCGAGTTCATTCTTATTGCGGATGGCAAAGGCGAGTTCCCGACTGGCGGATACCATGAATTGCTGTTTGTCGGCGATTCCCTCTAGATAATCGGATTGTGGCTCAAACTCCTGTTGGGCGGTCTCATTCTCTTTTGACGAGGTCTCCTGTTGCGCTCGCTGAGTCTCTCCAAACCTTTGCACATATTCTTTAATGTTGTCAGCATCAAAGGGTTTACAGATGATCTCATTCGCGCCCATTTGATCCAGTTCTTGACGGATTTCTTGACTCTCCTCATTGCCAGTCACAACGATAAAAGGGATTTTAGCGAGTGCAGGTGATTCTGAGGATCTGACCTTGGTCAAAAGAGCTCTGCCGTCGAGTTTCGGCATCGAAAGGTCACTAAAGACAAGGGTCACAGATGGTGTATCGCAGAGAAGATCCCAAGCCTCTTGGCCATTTTCCGCCTCAATAATCTGGCAATCATCCTTGAGGATATTTTTAAGCGAAACCCGAACCACACGCGAATCATCAGCGATAAGCACGACTGGCTTGTCGCCGGTATGATGAGAAAAGCTAGTTAGAGCCTGTTCTGCCATTCCGTCTGGATCTTGTTGTTTCATGACAATGGATTTCTACAAATTGCTTCGACTAATTGGCTAAAAACTTTAGCTGGAAGCAGTCAATGTAGATTGTAAAAAATATCCAATAACTTACTGTTAAGAAAGAAATAAATACTTTTAATCCTATTGTGTTAAATTGCAAATTGAGAGTTGTGTCACCCAGGGTAGAGGATCCTTTCCAGAGCGCTTTTCACACAAACTGTAAGAAATCCTAATCCCGAGGTGATTTTTGCTGATCCTGATGTAGGGTGACTGATCACTTCCTGTGAGGGGCAACATCGAGCATACCCTCATACGTCACGGGAATTTTGGAACAGGTTCATACTTTATAAAATCCCGTTAATCCATAGGTTTATTTCATTTACTTAGCAAAATTTAGGACCCATTTCCTGTCTCTGAGATGGGCAGTTTGGCAGGGATTATTGTGAACCTTGACGCACTCTTACTCCTAATCTAGCTTGATGTTGAGCTAGAGCTTGAGATATTGCAGATTCGGCCGATAGCCAGTTTGATCAGCACAACAAACGAGTCAACGCAGGAAGAGATGACAAAATCAGTCTTTTATCTTTCAGATGGTGAAGTTGTAGAATCCTCGGAACAGAGGGAGGCAAAACACCAGGAGCGGGAATCGCTCATCGTTAAGTCGTTTGTGGACGCTGTCAAGGAAGACCTCCTCGCTAATAAGATTTATCTTCCTACATTACCTTCACTGGCGCTCGAAGCCCTTGTGGTGATCAATGATGCCGGTAGTTCGGCCCATGATCTGGAAAAAGTGATTTCCAGGGATGCCGCACTAACCGCAAGGTTGATTCGATATGCCAACAGTCCGCTCTATCGGGGGCTGAACACCATAGCATCAATTCGTCCAGCGATTACCCGCATAGGATTTCAACGGGTAAAAAATGCTGTCTATGCGGTCTCCATGAAAGAGGTCTTTCGTACTTCGGAAAAGGATATCGAGCGGCGCATGAACAAGTTATGGACCCACTCGGTGAAGGTTGGTGCGCAGGCGGCTATCCTGGCCAAGGGCCAACCCAATCTCGATCCGGATGTGGCACTGGTTGCTGGATTGGTACACGATATCGGACAAATTCCACTGCTGATCAAGGCGTGTCATTTTCCCGAGTTGCTCGACAATCCTGGCTTTTTGGACAAGGTCTTGCTGAAAATGCACACACAACTGGGTGGCAGCATTCTTAAACTGTGGAAGTTTGATGCACATGTTATCGAAGCGGCTGCCGAGCATGAAAATCTAAAACGCGATCCGGGTGATGCCCCGGTCGATTATGTCGATGTGGTCCAAGTGGCGAATATCATGGCCTACGAAGGTACTAGCCATCCCTTTGCAACGATTGACCGCTCAGAAATCAAGGCATTTGCTCGTCTGGAAAAGGCAACAAACGACGGCTCTTTGGATGAAGAGACAAAAAAGGTCGAGGATGTTTTTTTCTGAATAGATAGCTTGCAAGCTATCTGGCCAGAACATCAACCCCTTCATTCCGTAACATAGCGATTAGACGTATCAGCGGCAGTCCGATTAAGGCGTTTGGGTCATCTCCCTCCAGGCGTTCAAAAAGCGAGATGCCCAAACCCTCTGATTTAAAAGAGCCTGCACAGTTATACGGCTTCTCTTTAACCAGATAGTTTTCAATTTCCCGTTCCTGCAAGACCCTGAATACGACATGGAAGGGCTCACAACAAACTTGAAGTTGGCCAGTCTCGCTGTTTAGCAGGCAGAGACCGGTCAAAAAAGTGACCCGCTTTCCCGATGCTTGCATCAATTGCTGCATCGCCTTTTGATGATCACCCGGTTTTCCCAGGATCTTGCCATTCACAACCGCGATCTGATCGGAGCCTATTATGAGACCAGTCGGATGATCTTTCGCTACCTCTTTAGCCTTGCTTTCGGCAAGGCGGATAACTAACCCCTGCGGGGACTCATTCGGCCGTGTTGATTCATCAATATCGGGGGAGGCAGAGCTGAACTCGACACCCAGGCGACTCAGCAACTCACGACGAAAGGGGGAACTGGAGGCAAGAATGATCTGTGGCTGGGGTGAAGTGTCGGAGTTGGGCATTGAGGATGCAACTTGGATGGTCAGAATTGCTGCACATAGTAACAAAATTGCAGCCGGCGCTTCACGCCTAATTCAAATTGGAAGCGTTTTGCTATGAGAATGGGTTGAAATATTATTTTTATATTGGGGTTTGTAAATGTATCATTTAAATATACAATACAAATCATATATATTCTAAATAGAGAGGTATTTTCTCCTATAAAACATGCTGATAGCCCTCCCTGGGATTTAAACCACAGCTTGACAAGGGGCGTAAACCCAACGTAGAAATGGGCCTGCACAATTTTGGGGTCCAGTTCTGCTATGCCAACAACAGACTTGTTGATGACGGGTATCAATCTCATGCTTCTCGGGATGGGGATCGTGTTCACCTTTTTGCTTATCCTCGTTTTCACTATGAAAGGCATGTCCAAGTTGGCACTTAGCCTAACTCCACGACAAGCGGATTCTGAAAGGGTATCATCACAACCTTCGATTTTAGGGCAGGGCCAGGCGGGTACGCGGGGAGATCTGGTCGCGGTCATTACGGCTGCCATCAGTAGTTATCGAGCCACCCATTAACAAGATCTAACAACACTCCCTTTTTAGAGAATTAATTTGGCTGTTTACCAATCAACGGCGGCTAGTTTATGAGCGAAAAGAAACCACTTGGAATTACAGATGTCGTGCTACGCGATGCACACCAGTCTCTGTTTGCAACCAGAATGCGTATCGAAGATATGCTGCCTATTGCGGAGAAGTTGGATAATGTAGGTTTTTGGTCTCTGGAGACCTGGGGTGGCGCCACCTTCGATGCCTGTATTCGATTTCTGGGTGAAGATCCTTGGGAGCGTATTCGAAGGCTCAAGGCAGCGATGCCGAAAACACCCATGCAGATGCTTTTTCGCGGACAGAACATTCTCGGCTATAGACACTACGCTGATGATGTAGTCGATAAATTTGTCGAAAGGGCAGCAGTCAACGGCGTCGATGTGTTTCGAATATTCGACGCCATGAACGATCTGCGAAATCTTGAGACAGCCATCAAGGCCACACTCAAGGTTGATAAGCATGCGCAGGGTACCATGTCCTATACGGTCAGCCCGGTCCATAACATGGAGTATTGGGTTGACATGGGCAAGCGCTTGGAAGAGATGGGCTGCCACTCGATCTGCATCAAGGATATGGCAGGCCTGTTGAATCCCTATCTCGGCTATGAGTTGGTAACCCGTCTAAAAGAGGCCGTCTCCATACCCATCGCAATGCAGAGCCATGCCACCACCGGTATGAGTACGGCCACCAATATCAAGTGTGCCGAAGCCGGCATCGACATGCTCGATACCTCGATCTCTTCGATGAGTATGACCTATGGGCATTCAGCGACGGAATCCGTGGTGGCAATACTCAAGGAAAGTGATCGCGACACCGGACTCGATCTGAATCTGCTTCAGGAAATCGCTGCCTATTTTCGCGAGGTACGTAAAAAATACGCCAAATTCGAAGGTTCGCTCAAAGGTGTCGACTCCCGTATTTTGGTGGCACAAGTGCCTGGTGGCATGTTGACCAATATGGAAAATCAGCTCAGAGAGCAGGGGGCCAGCGATAAACTGGATCTGGTGCTCGAAGAGATTCCCCGGGTGCGCAAGGATCTGGGTTACATTCCTCTGGTGACACCAACTTCACAGATAGTGGGAACTCAATCAGTGATCAATGTGCTGATGGGTGAACGTTACAAAAACATCGCCAAAGAGACCGAGGGCGTGCTCAAGGGTGAATATGGCGCCACACCTGCACCGGTGAACAGTGAGCTTCAGATGAAGGTCCTTGAGGGCGCCGAGCCAATAACCTGTCGCCCGGCCGATCTGCTGGACGATGAGATGGACAAGCTGACGGCCGAGTTCCATGACCTGGCTGAAGAGCATGGGATCAAGCTAGCTGCCGATGAGGTGGATGATGTGCTCATCTATGCACTTTTCCCTCAAGTCGGATTGAAGTTTCTCAAGAATCGCGATAATCCGGATGCCTTTGAACCACCGCCAGGGGCTGAGCCTGCGGCAGCTGCACAGGCTCCGGCACCCGCTGCTAAGGCTGTCAGCAAAGGTGGCCCCGAGTCCTATCAGGTCGAGGTCAACGGTGTTGCCTACAATGTCAAGGTTACCCCCAGTGGGGCGGTATCCGAAGTGGCTCCAGCCGCCGCTCCCGCTGCGACCCAGAGCACTGCGCCGGCAACTCCTCAAGGAGAGGCTATCAACGCGCCACTCTCCGGAAATATCCATGCGATCAAGGTCGCTGTGGGTGATAGGGTCACCTCTGGGGATGTGGTAATGGTTCTCGAGGCGATGAAGATGGAGACGGAAGTTCGTGCCACTGCGGCGGGAACTGTCACCCAGATATTGGTGAAAGAGGGTGATAGTGTCCAGGTTGGATCACCCCTGCTGAGTCTCTCCTGATATGATTGAAATAGGCATTCAACCGCTTTGGCAGTCAACCGGACTGGCCAATCTGGAGTGGGGGCAGGTATTGATGATGGGAGTCGGCTCCCTTTTGATCTACTTGGCGATCGTTAAGAAGTTCGAACCCCTGTTGCTGGTACCTATAGGCTTTGGCGCCATTTTGAGTAATATCCCTCTCGCCGGTATCGGTGGTCCTGAAGGAATACTGGGCTACATCTACCAAGTCGGTATAGAGACCGGTGTATTTCCCCTGCTGATCTTTATGGGGGTCGGTGCATTGACCGACTTCGGGGCCCTGATCGCTATGCCCTGGACGTTGCTGCTGGGTGCTGCCGCCCAGTTTGGTATTTTCGTCACCTTGTTGGGTGCATTGGCATTGAATTTCGTACCGGGGTTCGAATTCACTCTGGCGGATGCTTCCGCAATTGCGATCATCGGTGGCGCTGACGGGCCGACCGCGATCTTTCTGGCTTCCAGGCTCTCCCCCGATCTGTTGGGTGCGATTGCGGTCGCGGCTTACTCCTACATGGCCCTGGTGCCGATCATTCAGCCGCCAATCATGCGTCTCCTGACCACTGAGAAGGAGCGCAATGTGGAGATGCAGCAACTGCGCCATGTCACCAAGCTGGAGAAGATTCTATTTCCCTTTGCGGTACTCTTGTTGTGTGCGATATTTCTGCCATCCGCGGCACCGCTGATCGGTATGCTGACGTTCGGTAATCTGCTCAGAGAGAGTGGTGTTGTGGAACGCCTGAGCCATGCTTCGCAAAATGAGATCATCAACGTGGTAACGATCTTTTTAGGCCTGGCGGTAGGTTCGAAGCTTTCCGCGGATAAATTCCTGACGGTCGAAACCCTGGGCATTCTGGCCCTTGGGGCTTTCGCTTTCTGTATCGGCACCGCGGCCGGCGTTATCATGGGAAAGATCATGTACCGGGTCACAGGGGGCAAAGTGAACCCTCTGATCGGCGCCGCTGGGGTCTCCGCGGTACCGATGGCAGCTCGCGTGGTCAATAAGGTCGGTCTAGAGACAAATCACCACAATTTTCTGCTGATGCACGCCATGGGACCGAATGTAGCGGGTGTGATCGGCTCGGCGGTAGCCGCCGGCATCCTGCTCGCATTGGTCGGTGGTTGATCCCGCAGGCACCCCTGTCATTTTGACATGGGTGCCTTAGTCATAATATTATTGCCCGCTTATGTTGAAGCGCTTTCCTGATCGGTTGGATCCGTGGCGCTTCGCGGATCTTGGTAAAGAGATCGGCGGAGAGCTTCCTTTGGAGACCTTTTCAAGGCTGAGCGCTTGCTTGCTGAGAGCGACGGGTGATGTCAGTTTCAAGCTGGTATTCAGCCGTGACCAGGAGCGGCGGGCACTACTCAATGGTTGGCTCAAGACAGTGCTAGCATTGCAGTGTCAGCGGTGTCTTGAGGAGGTAGATCTGCCGATCGATATCCGTTTGTCCGTGGTATTCGTCCAAGGATTGGATGAGGCTGAGATGTTACCCGAAGAGGTGGATCCCTGGTTGGTTGAAGAGGATCAAGTGGTGTTCAAGGATTTGATAGAAGATGAACTTCTTCTGGCCCTACCGCAAGTGGCAACGCATCAACCGGGTGCTTGCCGCGCGCCAGCAGTGGATCTGGATAAGGAGACGCCGGAAGAGAGCAGTAAGCAAGAACGAGAAAACCCGTTTGCGGTTCTAGCCGATATCAAACGGGATAAACAGTAGATTGGTTAACAGACAGAATATTCAGGAGATCAGCCATGGCTGTTCAACAAAACAGAAAGACTCCTTCCAGACGTGGTATGCGTCGCGCCCACGATGCACTGAAAGGAGAGACTCTCTCAATCGATTCCACCTCGGGTGAAACCCATCTTCGCCACCATGTTACTGCTGACGGCTTCTACAAGGGGCGTAAGGTAGTCAACACCAAGGGCGAGTGATCTCCCATTCCTAGCTGCTCGTTATTGAAGCCCATCAAGGGAGCCCCCTTGCTGGGTTCTTTAATTGATAGGCGAAATTTTTACCACAGCGATCTCTTCTAAAGAAGGGGTTTCAGGTGGCAACCATCGATCAGGATCAACTCTGTTCAATAATGATAAAAATGAGTGATCCGGTGGGTTTATATGGATGGGTGAATCGTTAATACATGAGTAAGCCAGTTACAATTGCATTGGATGCCATGGGAGGGGATGTCGGCACGGACGCGGTGATTCCGGCTGCCAGGGAATACCTCCGTGGTGATCGGGAGACCGCTCTGATTCTGGTTGGTGATGAGAAGCTGCTGAAAAAGAAGCTGGGGCCGCATCCGTTTGGAGAAAGATTGCGCATCAAGCATGCATCCGAAACGGTTGCCATGGATGAACTGCCCTCGAAAGCCCTGCGTAATAAAAAAGACTCATCGATGCGTGTCGCCATAGATCTGGTGAAGAGCGGCGAAGCGAATGCTTGTGTCAGTGCCGGCAATACCGGTGCCCTGATGGCCACCTCGCGCTTTGTTTTGAAGATGCTACCGAATATCGATCGGCCAGCGATCATCACAGCGCTGCCGTCAATTAGCGGTCAGACCTTTATGCTGGATCTTGGGGCAAACGTGGATTGCAGTGCCGAACACCTGTTTCAGTTTGCCGTTATGGGCAGTGAAACCGTGGCTGCAGTAACAGACATAGCCAACCCGCGAATCGGGCTATTAAATATCGGGCAGGAAGAGATCAAGGGCAACGAGCAGGTAAAAGAGGCGCACGAACTATTACTGCAAAGTTCGCTTAACTATGTCGGATATGTAGAGGGTGATGACATCTACCAAGGGGGGACGGATGTTATCGTTGCCGATGGCTTTGTAGGCAACATTGCACTAAAGAGTAGTGAAGGTGTAGCGAAGATGATTCGCCACTTCATGACTCTCGAGTTCAAAAAGAATCCAGTGACAATGCTTGCGGGCTTAATCGCCATGCCGGTATTGAGAGCCTTTCGCAAGCGTATCGATCATCGGCGTTACAACGGCGCCAGCCTATTAGGATTGCGTGGCATCGTTATCAAAAGCCACGGTAGTGCAGACAAACTGGCCTTCATGAATGCCATAAGCATTGCGCGCAAAGAGGTTTCGTGCGATATCCCGCACCGCATCGCTGAACAGGTTAAAAATCATCTGGATAAAAGGGAAATCGCTTGACCTATTCACGCATCACAGGTACCGGTGGTTATCTTCCCGAGAAAGTTGTCACCAACAAGGACCTTGAAAAGATCGTCGATACCACGGATCAGTGGATCGTGGAGCGTACGGGTATCCGTAAGCGTCATATCGCTGCGGAAGGTGAATATACCTGCGATCTTGCTGAGAAAGCCTCGCGCAAGGCCCTTGAGATGGCTGGTCTTGAGCCCAGCGAAATCGACCTGATCGTTGTCGCGACGACCACCGCCGATCAGGTATTTCCCAGCACTGCCTGTCTCCTGCAGGCGCGTCTCGGCATTCGAGGACCTGCCGCCTTTGATGTTCAGGCGGTGTGCACCGGATTTGTTTATGCACTTGGTGTTGCCGATAATTTCATCCGCGCCGGAGCCGCGAAAAGAGCACTTGTGGTGGGTGCCGAAACTTTCTCCCGTATTCTCGACTGGAGCGATAGAAATACATGTGTGCTATTTGGCGACGGCGCCGGTGCGGTTGTAATCGAGGCGAGTGACGAACCCGGTATCATCTCGACCCACCTGCATGCGGACGGTGCCTATGAAAGCCTGCTGCGGGTTCCCACCGGGATCTCCAAAGGATATGACGAAGTGCGGCAAGGAACGGCCTACGTCGAGATGCGGGGTAACGAGGTATTCAAGGTTGCAGTAACCACCTTGGGACGGATCGTGGATGAGACGCTGGCCGCGAATAACATGGAAAAGTCGGATATTGATTGGCTGATACCGCATCAAGCCAACATGAGAATCATCAACGCCACGGCGAGAAAACTGCAGACTCCGATGGATCGGGTAGTCGTTACCGTGGATGAACATGGCAATACTTCGGCGGCATCAGTACCCCTGGCATTGGATGTTGCGGTCAGAGATGGCCGAGTCAAGCGCGGCGAGACGATCCTCATGGAAGCATTTGGCGGTGGTTTTACCTGGGGTTCGGTGTTAGCGAAATTCTAGGGGTTGAAATTTGAATCTATGAGTAATTCATTCGCTATCGTATTTCCTGGGCAGGGATCGCAATCCATCGGCATGTTGAGTGAACTGGCAGATGCCCATGCTATCGTCAGGCAAACCTACGCGGAGGCGGCGGAGGTCCTTGGTTATGACCTCTGGGATCTCATCCAGCAAGGTCCTGAGGAACAGCTCAATCAGACCATGAAAACCCAACCTGCAATGCTCGCTGCCGGCGTTGCTGTGTGGCGGACCTGGATAGATCAGGGTGGAGCCGACCCGCAGCTTATGGCGGGACACAGTTTGGGAGAGTATACCGCCCTGGTCTGTGCGGGCGCGTTAGAGTTTTCCGCTGCGGTCAAACTTGTGGCAGAGCGGGGTCGCTTTATGCAGGAGGCGGTACCCGAGGGCAGCGGTGGTATGGCGGCGATCCTGGGGCTCGATGATGAAAAGGTCAAAGCGGTCTGTTCCCAAGCGGCAACTGGCGACGTGGTTGAGGCGGTGAATTTCAACTCCCCGGGGCAGGTTGTCATTGCCGGTGACAAGGCGGCTGTGGAGCGGGCCTGTGGACTTGCCAAAGAGGCAGGTGCGAAGCGGGCATTGCCACTGCCGGTGAGTGTGCCATCCCATTGCGCATTGATGAAACCAGCTGCAGAACGTTTGGGTCAACTGCTCAGTGAGACAGCTATCAACTCACCCACAATTGCTGTTATTCACAACGCCAGCGTCGAATTCGCGGCTGATCCCGGATCAATACAAGCGCAACTCGAAGCGCAGCTCTACAGTCCGGTACGCTGGGTGGAGACGGTACAGAAGATGGCAGCCTCCGGTATCTCCAATCTGCTTGAGGCTGGCCCCGGTAAGGTGCTTGCCGGCTTGACCAAAAGAATCGATCGCCAGCTTGTCGGACTGCCTCTGTTTGACAGCAAAAGCCTGACCCAAGCCCTGGAGGAATTGAAATGAACCTGGAAAACGAAATAGCACTGGTAACAGGTGCCAGCCGAGGCATTGGTGCCGCCATAGCCGATGCCATTGCAACGGCGGGGGCGACAGTGATCGGCACGGCGACTTCCGACAAGGGGGCGCAGGGGATAACGCAACGCTTTGAGTCTGCGGGCCAAGCGGGTTGTGGCATGGTGCTGAATGTCACTGAAGCCAAATCCATCGATAGCCTTATCGAGGCGGTGAATAAAGATTACGGCGCTCCGACGATTTTGGTGAACAATGCCGGTATCACCCGTGACAATCTTTTGATGCGCATGAAAGACGAGGAGTGGGAGGCGATTATCAATACCAATTTAAGCTCCGTGTTTCGTCTTAGCAAGGCGGTGTTGCGAGGCATGATGAAGGCGCGAAAAGGCCGTATAATCAACATCTCATCCGTGGTGGGCGTGATGGGGAATGCGGGTCAAAGCAACTATGCCGCTGCCAAGGCCGGGATTCATGGGTTTACCCGTTCTCTCGCTAGAGAAGTTGGATCGAGAGGGATCACGGTCAATTCCGTGGCGCCCGGTTTTATCGAGACCGATATGACAAAAGAGTTACCTGAAGCTCAACGCAAGAGTCTCGAAGAGAATATCCCTTTGCACAAACTGGGGTTACCCGAGGATATCGCCAATGCTGTGTTGTTCCTGGCGGCAGAGTCTGGACGATATATCACTGGTGAAACACTCCATGTAAATGGCGGAATGTACATGAGTTGATAAGACAAGGCCTTGAGTATGTCCTAACAATCAACATTAACTAACAAAAATAAATCTATGTAATTTATACAAATATATACTCAATTAATGGTGTAATCCCTATCAGAGGATTGCGCTTTTCTCAACTGTGGTTTGTTACTACAATACCGCATCGGTCCTTTTCGAGGCCGTCGGATAATGCAGAGGAAATTAATAACATGAGCGATGTCGTAGAACGAGTTCGTAAAATTGTCGTAGAACAACTAGGCGTGAAGGAAGAAGAGGTAACCTTAGAGGCCTCTTTTGTCGATGATCTTGGCGCTGACTCTCTCGACACTGTGGAATTGGTAATGGCCCTCGAAGAGGAATTCGAAACCGAGATTCCTGATGAGGAGGCTGAAAAGATTACAACTGTTCAGCTTGCTGTCGATTACATCAACGAACACAGTTAATCTTTAGCCAAAGATTTTTCAATCTTCGTAGGCCGCCACGCTCTATCATTTGAAAGAGGCGCGGCCTTTTGCTTTTCAGCAATACCACTCATTTTTTCGGGGGTAGTCATATATGACTGCAAGAAGGGTCGTCGTTACGGGTTTAGGCATGGTGTCACCTGTAGGACTGGATATTCCTACCTCATGGGAGAATATTCAGGCCGGCAAGAGTGGTATTCAACCCATCACCCATTTTGATGTTGAATCATTCTCGACCCAGTTTGGTGGTCCCATCTATGGCTTCGAGATTACAGACTACATAGCGAAAAAAGAAGCCAAGAAAATGGATAAGTTTATCCATTACGGTATTGCTGCGGGTATACAGGCGATCAAGGATGCTGGGCTTGAAGTGACAGAGGAGAATGCCGACCGAATTGGCGTTCTGATCGGTTCCGGAATCGGTGGAATCACCGGTATCGAAAACAGCTATCAGTCCTACCTGGATGGTGGTCCGCGTAAAATCTCACCCTTTTTCGTGCCCTCGAGCATCATCAACATGGTCTCAGGAAACCTCTCTATCATGTATGGGTTGAAGGGGCCGAACTACTCCATCGTCTCCGCATGCAGCAGCGGTGCCCACAGCATTGCCGAGGCGGCAATGATGATTCGTTATGGTCGCACCGATGTGATGATTGCCGGTGGCGCGGAGATGGCTACCTCTCCGGTGGGCCTTGGCGGATTCGCTGCAGCCCGCGCACTCTCCCGTCGCAATGACGATCCTCAGGGCGCCAGTCGTCCCTGGGACAAGGACCGGGACGGTTTTGTGCTCAGCGATGGCGCCGGTGTGGTGGTCCTGGAGGAGTACGAGCAAGCCAAGGCGCGTGGCGCCAAGATCTATGCGGAGCTGGCCGGGATCGGTATGAACTCCGATGCCTATCACATGACCGCCCCTTCGGTGGACGGTTCCGGGGCTGCCAAGTGCATGCAGTTGGCACTTGAGGATGGTGGTATCAACATGGATGAGGTCGATTACATCAATGCTCATGGGACATCCACCCCGGCCGGTGACGTGGCGGAGACAATGGCTGTGAAACGCGCTTTCGGTGATCACGCCTATAAGCTGTGTGTCAGCTCCACCAAGTCGATGACAGGCCACATGCTGGGCGCAGCGGGAGGTGCGGAGGCGGTCTATACCATCCTTGCGCTCCACCACCAGGTTGTGCCTCCCACCATCAATCTGCAAAACCAGGATCCGCAGTGCGACTTGGACTATGTGCCCAACACCGCGAGGGAGATGAAACTGGATGTGGTGATATCCAACTCTTTCGGATTTGGCGGCACCAACGGTACCCTGGCTTTTCGTCGCCTGACCTGAGGACGATGGCTCATTGCTGATTAACGGCAAACCTGGTGAGCGGATAGATTGCTCTGATCGTGGCCTGCAATATGGCGATGGTCTATTCGAGACATTGGCTGTCTACCAGGGGCGTCCCGCACAATGGCAGCGGCATATCACCCGGCTCAATTACGGCGAGTCGGTTCTCGGTCTGCCTGCAACAGATAAACAACTGCTCAAACAAGAGGCATTATCGCTCTGTGCGGGGCAGGATCGAGCAGTATTAAAGATTATTCTCACCCGTGGCAGCGGGGGCAGGGGTTATGCGATACCGACTCTGTGCACACCTCAGCGCCTACTCAGCCTCCATCCCTGGCCGGATTATCCACAAGCCTGGTACAGCGAAGGTCTCCGTCTCGGCGTCTGTCAGACCCGAATCGGTCGAAACAGCCAGCTCGCAGGTTTAAAACACCTGAATCGTCTGGAACAGGTGCTGGCCCGCAGTGAGTGTCAGGATGCACAGCTGGATGAGTGCCTGATGTTGGATGAACGGGAACAGGTGATTTGTGGCAGCCAAAGCAACCTTTTCATGATACGGGAGGGTATCCTCTACACTCCCGACTTGAGCCATTCTGGTATAGCGGGAGTAGTCAGAGAGCTGGTGATCGAAATCGCCGAAGAGCTCTCAATGCCGTTGCAGATCACTGAGTTGGATGTGCAAAGTCTACTCAATGCCGATGCCCTTTTTATGACCAATTCTTTGATGGGATTTACTCCAGTCGCGGAGTTTAATAAACAACGCTATGATTTGGATATCATACCGCTCGAGTTGCGCAGGCGAGTAGAGCGTGCATGCATGGCATCATAGCCTTATGCCACTCCCTTCCCATCGCTGTGGTATCCGGCTTCACCCCAGGCTTTTTTCCAGTAGAATGGGATTATGCGTAAGGTCTATGCTTCACTGCGAATTTGTAAACTCAGCCTGGTGAGAAATGCGGGTTAATCGACTCCTCGGAACCCTTATCTTCGTTGTCAGTATCCTGCTTGCCTGGGGCTGGATGGAGTATGAAGGTTTCATCAACAACAGACTCAATCTGCCTGAGGAGGGGATCACCTATATTCTGCAACCGGGAATGACGGTAAGAAGCCTGGCGGATGATCTGCAGCAACGGGGTGTACTCGAAAAACCGTTGTTGTTGCGATTCGTTGCCCGTTGGCAGGGACAAGCGAGCAGACTCAAGGCCGGTGAGTATTTCCTGCCCGCGGACACAACACCACCGAAGCTGCTGGAAATCCTCAGTTCCTCTCAGGTGGTTCAGTATGCACTCACCATCATTGAAGGCTGGACCTTCGAACAGATGATGCAGGCGATCAGAAATAACCCTATATTGATACCCACCTTGAAAGATGTCGCCAATGACCAGGTGATGCAACACCTCGGTTTCGGTGACCTGCACCCCGAGGGGCGTTTCTATCCGGATACCTATCACTTTCCGCGAGGTACCAGTGACGAGGCGTTTCTCAAACGCGCTTACAAGCGCATGCAGGCGGTACTTGAGCAGGCCTGGCAGCAAAGACAAAAAAAACTGCCACTGAAAAATTCCTATGAGGCACTCATCCTGGCCTCGATTATCGAACGTGAGACCGGTTTGCCAGATGAGCGGGGCAAGATAGCAGGCGTTTTTACCAGACGGTTAGAAAAGGGCATGTTGTTGCAGACCGATCCCACGGTGATCTACGGCATGGGCGATAGTTTTGATGGCAATATCCGCAAGCGGGATCTCACCCGTGACACTCCCTACAACACCTATCTGCATAAGGGACTGACACCCACACCGATTGCCATGCCCAGCGGTGCGGCGATTCATGCGGCACTGCATCCGCAAGATGGCAAATCACTCTATTTCGTTGCTACCGGGGATGGCGGACACTATTTCTCGGCAACACTCGAGGAGCACAACCGGGCGGTACGCAAGTATCAGTTGAAGAGATAAACGAAACCAAGCTGATGGCAAGAGGAAGATTCATTACAGTTGAGGGTGGTGAAGGCGCGGGAAAGAGCAGCAACCTGGCGTTTATTCAAACCCAGCTCGAAGCCGCCGGTAAACAGGTATTGTTCACCCGGGAACCGGGAGGAACACCCCTGGGTGAGGCAATTCGTGAACTCCTTTTAGGACACAAGCACACTGGGATGGCGGATGATACGGAGTTGCTGCTGATGTTCGCCGCCCGTGCCGAGCATCTTCAGCAAAAGATCCTTCCGGCCCTGGAGCAGGGGATATGGGTGTTGTGCGATCGCTTCACCGATGCAAGTTTTGCCTATCAGGGGGCTGGTAGGGGGCTCTCCCTTGAAAAGATTGCAGAACTGCAGAAGTTTGTTCAGGGAGAATTGCGCCCGGATCTGACCCTTCTCCTCGACTTGCCGGTGGAGTTAGGCTTGCAGCGTGCCGGAGAACGCTCCGAGCCCGATCGGTTTGAGCGAGAAACGCAAGATTTTTTCGAACGGGTGAGAAGCGGTTATTTACAGATCGCAAGGGAGGAACCGGGACGCGTGCGAGTCATCGATGCAGCGCCGGAATTGTCACAGGTTCAGCAGCAGATCTCAGCGACGATTGGTCACTATCTGGAGAGTCTGGATGAGTGATTTACGCTATCAACGGCTGCCCTGGCAAGAGGCTCAGTGGCGTTTGCTGCAGCAAGCCCTGAACCAGGAGCGGTTGCCCCATGCACTGCTACTCTCCGGTCCTCCCGGATTGGGCAAGGAGCAGTTCATGCTCAGTTTTGCCCAGTCCCTGTTGTGCACGGATAGAGAGAGTGACGGCCTCGCCTGCGGGGTCTGCCGACATTGCCAACTGCTGCAGAGTGGTAGTCATCCTGACTTCAGATGGCTGAGACCGGATGAGGAGAGCAAAAGCGGCGAGATAACGATTGAGGCGATACGCAACCTGACCGCCAGTGCCTCGCTAACTGCCCATGGGGGTTCTTATAAGGTTATCGCGGTAGAGCCGGCGCATCGCATGAACAATGCCGCGGCGAACAGTCTGCTCAAGACCCTGGAAGAGCCTACACCGGGGACAGTGATAATGCTCCTGAGCGATCAGCCTGGCAGGCTTCTTCCTACCATACGCAGCCGTTGTCAGGGTATTCAGTTCCTGCCTCCGGATAGGTCAGAGTCCGTTCCGTGGCTGCGTGAAAAGATCAACCATGAGGATCCGGAGCTAATTTTGACCCTGGCAAACGGTGCCCCGCTCAAGGCCCTCCAGCTGGACAACAGCGAACTGATGAAGGCCCGTCGCGAGATGTTGAGCGGTTTTTTACAGCTCCCAGGGGGGAAGCGGGATCCGGTCAGCCTGGCAAGGGTATGGGGTGGTTTCGAGAGGAAACTGCTATTGGAGTGGTTGGCGGGATGGGTGATCGACCTGATCCGTCTTCGTGAAGGAGTAGATAGCGAACTTCTCTTCAACCGAGATCTCACTCAAGCTTTGCAGAAAGCGGCCGACAAGTTAAACTCGAAGGCCCTTCATGGCTATCTGCTCCAGGTCTATGCGGCCAGGAGGAGTGTGGAGAGTAACCTAAACCCGCAGTTGGTCTTGGAAAAGTTGCTGATTTCCTGGTCTGATTGCGCTAAACGGGCAAACTAGATAGAGACCGAGAACCCTATGCCAGGCGGACCTAAACAGGGCATACTATCGCTGACCATCAAGGATAAAAACGCCTTGTATGCGGCCTATATGCAATTTGTTGAATTTGGGGGGCTTTTTATCCCTACCACCAAGCAGTACCGGCTGGGTGACGAGGTCTTTATGCTGCTGACGCTGATGGATGAGACAGAGCGCCTGCCGGTAGCTGGAAAGATTATCTGGATTACCCCCGTGGGCGCCGAAGGCAATAGGGCAGCCGGTATCGGTGTCCAGTTCAGCGACCAGGACGGTGGTGCCGCACGCAACAAGATCGAGACCTATCTTGCCGGTGCCTTGAAATCGGATCGACCCACCCATACACTTTGATTCTCACCTGCCTAGATATTGAGCTTGTCATCCAACCATGGGCGAGATGACTAACTGAGCAACGAAGAAGTCTGAGCGCAGACAAATCTCAGCACCACACTAACGCTGCTGATGAATCTCCTACCTAGGCATATATATTCCGAGCTGAGTTCGTAGATGGGATTGCAACCCCCTCAAATAAACGGTAACCACGACGGAAAACTTGCATGCTAGTCGATTCACACTGTCACCTCGATCGCGTCGGACTCGCCCCCTATGACGGGGATTTCGCTCGTTTCATGAGTGAAACCCAGGCAAATGGCATCGATCATCTCTTGTGTGTCTCTATCGATCTCGAATCCTGGCCGGCGATGGCGGCGCTGGTTGCGGACTATCCCCAGGTCTCCATTTCAGTGGGTGTCCACCCGAATGACAAGGATCGTCGCGAGCCGGATGTTGACGAGTTGCTTAGGCTCTCACGCGGTGAAAAGGTGGTTGCCATTGGTGAGACAGGTCTGGACTACTTTCACGGCGAAGGGGATCTTGATTGGCAGCGCTCAAGATTTCGCCAACATATACGGGCAGCCAAGGCGGCGGCCATGCCTCTGATCATCCATACCCGGGATGCCAGGAACGATACCATTCGTATCATGCAGGAAGAGGGGGCCGATGAGGCTGGCGGCGTGATGCACTGTTTCACCGAGAATTGGGTAATGGCGAGGCAGGCCCTGGAGATGGGTTTTTATATCTCATTCTCCGGTATCATTACTTTCAACAACGCCAGTGAGTTGCGTGAAGTGGTAAAACAGGTGCCGATGGATCGCCTGCTGGTGGAGACAGACTCACCCTACTTGGCACCCGTGCCACACCGGGGCAAGCCGAATCAACCCATCCATGTGCGCCATGTCGCCGCACGTGTAGCCGAGCTAAAAGGGATCAGCGTCGAGGCTATCGCAGATATTACAACAGCCAATTTCTATCGCTGTTTTCCCTTGGTACAACGACAACAACCCAGTTGAACTAGACACGCTATGCATAGAATTATTCCACTGTTGCTACTCAATGTTCTCTTCTCTTCTGTTTTATTCGCAGCGCCTGAAGCGCCTTCTGACAGCTATCGTGATCTGGTTATAAACACCGATGGTGGATTGGAAGCGACCACAACCGATGGTGAATTTTCCATACAGCTGGGGGGCAGAATCCTCGCCGATGTGGCAGTCTATGACGAAGACAAGAACGCCCTGGGTAATGGAAGTGAACTGCGTGACTTGAGACTCGATCTGGAAGGGCGTCTGTACGCTGATTTTATCTATGAGTTCAGTGTCGACTTTGCCGATGGCGAAGCGGACGTCAAGGATGCCTGGTTTGCCTATGATGCCAACTATCCCTGGCAATTTACTCTCGGCCACTTCAAAGAGCCATTCAGTCTCGAGGAACTGACCAGTAAGCGCTACCTGACCTTCATGGAACGTGCATTGCCGAATGCATTGGCACCGGGAAGAAGCATGGGGCTCGGGGCACATTGGCACGCAGAGCAGATGACCTTCGCCGCCGGTTTTTTCGGTGATGACTACGATGACGATGCGGATGATGAGGGAGACGAAGGCTGGGGAGTGACCGGTCGACTCACCTATGCGCCCTGGGCAGAAGAGCGATCGGTGCTGCACTTGGGTATGGCTGCCAGCTTCAGAAGGTTGGATGATGAAGAGAAGGTGCGTTTCGACGTCAGACCGGAATCACACATCACGGATATTCGCTATCTCGATACGGGTAAACTCGAGCAGAGTCGTTCCTCAGTCTTGCTAGGTGTCGAAGGTGCATGGGTCGCTGGTCCGTTTTCGCTACAGGGAGAGTGGATACAAGCCAAAGTAGAGCGTGACGAGGGTGCCGATCCCACTTTTGAAGGCTGGTATATGCAGGCAAGTTGGTTTTTTAGCGGTGAAAGTCGTCGCTATAAGCAACGCGCTGCAAAATTTGGAAGGATACGCCCCCTTTCTGATTCGGGTGCCCTGGAATTGGCGGTTCGTTTCAGTTCTCTCGATCTTAACGATGAAGAGATTGAGGGTGGTTCCAGTGATAGTCTTACCCTGGGACTCAACTGGTACATCAATCGACAGATCCGACTAATGGCCAACACAATATTTGTTGAGAACGACCGCTTTGCCGATGCCGATGGTGACGTAGAGGCCGAGGATGAACCAGCAATATTTCAGGTTCGGGCACAGCTTGACTTCTAGGGCTTGACGTTTGATGCGCGCACCAAGTAAAAAAGTCCTGTTGCTTGTACTAGTCCTCTCATGGCTAATGCCGCTCTCCGCAATCTCAAGTAGCAGCAATCCTGAAACGCTTGTTTTGGGAAAGATCAGCCACAATCCCAAAAAGCACTATCGCTACCTGAAACCTCTACTGATTTATGCGGTGGAGAGAATGCGGGACCTTGGTATCCGCAAGGGCAAAATCCGTATGGCAAAAAACAAAGAGCAGATGGCTGATCTGGTGGCCAGTGGCGAAGTCGACTGGGTGACGGAAACGCCTATCGCCGCTGCCTATCTGCATGAGGAGAGCGGTGCCGAGATATTGTTGCGAAAATGGAAAAAGGGAATGCCGGAATATTATACGGTGTTCTTTTCCCGAACAGAGGGTTCAATAAAAAAACTGGAGGACCTGAAGGGAAAGCGCATTGCACTGGAGGACCCGGCATCGACGACGGCCTACTATCTACCACTGAATGCGATGCTACAGAGCGGGCTGATACCAGAAAAGCTGAATAGCTTCCGCGACAAACCGCAGCCGGACAAGGTCGGTTATCTATTTGCCCGGGAGGAGATCAATATCGCAACCTTGGTGCACAAGGGTGTGGTCGACGCCGGCGCATTCAGCAACCTGGACTGGGACAAAGAGGATCACCTGCCTACCCAATATCGTCAGGAGTTTTCAATTATCCATCGCCTTCCACCAGTAATCCGTGCAGTCGAACTTGTGCGCAGCGACCTGGATTCTGCTGTTAAAAATCGGCTTCAAGAGATACTGTTGAAGATCGATGATGATCCAAAGGCCGCACATGTCCTGAACGCCTATCAGAAAACTAAAAAATTCGACAAAATGAGTGAGGATCAGAAGCAGTCGATATACGATATGTACAAGATCATGGAATATGTAGATCGATCTCTATAGCTCGAGTTCAGCAACCTGTTTGAAAAGGTCTTGGGCTTGAAGCGAAGCATACAACAATTTATTAATTCCAGTTGAAGGTCCTGTTTTTGAATGTCTGGATCAAGGCTGTAACCAAGCAATTTCAATAAACGGCTAGCTCAATGGCAAGAAGTCTCCAGTTTCGTTACACCGTTGCTATAGGTATGGGTATTGTCATCGTTACGGTGATATTGGCTGCCCTGTTCCTGTTTCAGTCGAAGGAACTGTTGTCAAATATAAAAACCACCACGGCATCAACAATGAGTGCCGCGCTTCATAATGAAGCCCAAAAACGGTTGATGAATCTAAGCGCAATTCTTAGTGAGGACCTGGTAAATCCACTCTACAACTTCGATATGCTTGCAATCTTGCAGCTGTTGCAGAGTGTTAGCGCTCTTGATGATGTAGCCTATGTCATGGTGATAGATCCCGAGGGTGTTATCGTTCACGACGGCAACGAGCTGCTGGTCGACTATGGTAAAAAAATTGAAGAGGCTGCGATAGTCGACTGGATCGGTAGCCAATCCTCACCATTGTTTATTGATACCGCTGAGCTCATGGAGATTGTCACACCCGTAGAAATAGCGGATGAGAAGCTGGGTTGGGTTAGAATCGCGCTGTTTAAAAAGGCACAACTGGAAAATAGCGCCAATCTGACCCAACAACTCGCTGTTCTGATATCCGAATCCCAGTTGCGTGAACGCTATCTGCTTATTTTCGTCACCCTGATCCTGTTGTTGCTTGGGTTGTTGCTGGCTGCTTTTATTTCAAAGCGATTGGTGTCACCGATTCGGCAACTCACCGATTATGTCAAGCGGGTCGGTGAAGGTGCCTACGGTATTGAGCTAAAGAAGAGTCGCAATGATGAGATAGGTCAACTGATCAGTTCATTCAATCGCATGAGCAGGGACCTTTCCAATACCTCGGTGTCGAGGGCGTATCTGAATGATGTGCTCAATAACTTACGCGATGCCTTGGTGGTTGTCTCGGTTGATATGAAGATTATCATGGTCAACGATGCTGCCTGCGAAATGCTCGGCTACGACAAGCAGAAACTTGAGAGTATGTCCTATTATGAACTGATCGACAGCCGAGATGTAATTCGGGTAAAGACCTGGCTGAAACAACTTATGCAAAAGGATGTGGAGAGCATCGATACCAGGTATGTTACCGTCACTGGTTACTCTGTCTTGGTTTCTCTATCTGCTGCCTTTCTGCAACAATCTGGTGGCCAAGGGCATATTATCAGTGTGGCACAGGATGTCAGCGAAAGCAGAAAGAATGAAGAGCATATACGCTACCTGGCGCAATATGACGGTTTGACTAATCTACCGAACCGACAACTATTTCGTGATCGTCTCAAGCACGCGATGGATCAGGCGGAACGGGAAGAATATCTAATCGCTCTGATGTTCATCGATCTCGATCGATTTAAGAAGGTCAACGACAGCCTTGGTCATCATGCAGGTGATTTGTTGCTGAAAGAGACTGCGGTACGCTTGAAGAAGATGCTTCGACTGGGTGATACAGTGGCACGCTTGGGGGGTGATGAGTTCACCATTATTGCGGAGCAGATCAAATCGATAAACGACGGTACCAATATAGCGAAAACGCTGCTGCAACATATCCAAGAGCCCTTCGAAATCGATAGCAGGCAGGTACATATCAGCTGCAGTATCGGTATTGTCTTCTATCCTTTTGCCAAGGATGACATCGGTAGCCTGATACAGAAGGCCGATATGGCCATGTATCATGCAAAACGAAGTGGACGTCGGCAATACTGTGTCTACGATCATACATTTGGCGCAAATGAGGAAGGCATACTGCAGTTGGAGAGCGAATTGATGCAAGCATTGAAATCGAAGAGCTTCCATCTACTCTACCAACCCATTGTCGATACCCGCTCGGGTGAAACCGTCGGCATGGAGGCCTTGCTGCGTTGGGACCATCCAAGGCGTGGTGTTCTTGATCCTACTGAATTTCTTCACTTCCTTGAAAACACCGGTCTGATTATTGAGCTGGGGGATTGGGTACTGGAGCGGGCCTGTAGGGAGATGCTGGCTTATCAACGAGGCAGTGGTCGCTCGTTGCAACTGAATGTCAATGTATCCATGCAACAGTTCAACCAGGGCAATTTCTCCAACCGGGTTGAATCGATATTGAAAACTGTAGGTTTTGACCCAAAATGCCTTGAGTTGGAGATTACCGAGAGCAGCCTGGTAGAAGATATTGAGATGAGCAGAAATGTGGTGCGCAGCCTGAAAAAATATGGTGTTCGTATTGCCGTTGACGATTTTGGTACCGGTTACTCCTCCTTTTCCTATCTCAGAGACTTTAACATTGATACCTTGAAGCTCGATACGAGTTTTATAAAGGGTCTACCAAATGATAACTATGCCATTGGTATATGTACCGCAATGGTTAAAATGGCGGAAATAATGGACCTCAAAGTGGTCGCCGAAGGCGTTGAAAACTCGGATCAGATTGAATGGTTAATTAGAGAAAACGTACAGCAGTGCCAAGGCTACTACTACAGCGAACCTGTCGCTCTGTCCGACTCTATCGAGTAAGCTAACTGTTTTTTTATCAATCGATCTGCAGTTTGGACTTAATGCCCAACATACATCTCGTCATACTCATTGGCATAACGTTCCAGGATCTTGTTGCGCTTCAGTTTAAGTGTCGGTGTGATTAAGCCGTTCTCCACGCTCCAGGGTTCTGCGAGCACGGTTGCCCGAATCACCTTTGCGTAACCGGGAAAGTTGTCCAGGTGGTTATTGACCCGGGTTAACAGCTCTTTTTCCTGCTGTTCACTGAGGTTCGCGGGATCGAGACCTAGGGATTGTGCATGCTCGGGATTAAGCACCAGGATGGCGGATAAATAGGGTTTGCTCTCGCCCACCACCAGTACCTGTTCGAAGAGTGGGTCCATGGAGATGCACATCTCCATGTCGGCGGGGGGTACCTTCTCGCCGTTGGCCATGACGATGATCTCTTTCAGGCGCCCGGTGATAAAGATGTAGTCGTCCTCGATCTTCGCCTTGTCCCCGGTGTGGAACCAGCCCTCTGCGTCGATTACCTCGGCGGTGGCGGAGCGGTTGTTCCAGTAGCCCATCATCACATTCGGCGCCCGACAGAGCAGCTCGTCGTATTCACTGATCTTCACCTCGACTCCGGGAAAGGGCCTGCCCACGCTTGCCGGGAAATTGTGTTGATGAGTATTGGCGGAGATGATTGGGCTGGTCTCCGTCAAACCATACCCTTGAAGTATCGGCACCCCAAGCCCGATGAAGACCTTGGCGATATCGGGTGACAGGGGAGCGCCACCGGAGACGGCTATACGCAGGCGACCGCCCAGTTTCTGCTGAATCTTGCTGGCCACGATTTTTTCCAGCAGCGGCCAGAACAGGAGTTTTGGCGACCAGCTTGCGCGGCCCTGTTGGTATTCGAAATTGTACCAGCCGGTGTCGACAGCCAGCTTGAAGATGGCACGGGCCACGGCGGAGTCGTTTTCAAGCTTATCCTGAATCTTGGCATAGACCCTTTCAAATATTCGAGGTACCGCAATCAGGATGGTGGGTTTAATGATTTCGAGGTCTTCTGCCAACTGAGGTATCGAGCGTGCATAGGCGGTAGAGGCTCCGGCCATGATTGCCAGATAGTAGCCCACGGTCCGTTCCAGGGTATGCGACAGAGGCAGGAAGGAGAGAAAGGTATCTGTTTTATAGATATCGATAACTTCAATGCCGCTGTTGAGGTCCCATAATATGTTGTGGTGACTCAGCATCACACCTTTCGAGCGTCCCGTGGTGCCTGATGTATAGACGATGGTGGCCAACTCATTGGTCGAGACGTCGACTACCTCCAGTTCGTCGTTGGGTTGATCGGGCAGCCACTCATGCAGTGACACCAGATGCGGTTGCAACCCCATCGGTTTAACCGGGTGCAGGGAGACGATACGGTTCAGTCCGGCCAACTGGTTACTGATCTGTTGCAGGTCCTGCCACTGTTCGTTGTTTTCAATAAGCAGCAAACGCACTTCGGCATCCTGCAGGATATAACCGATATTTTCCGCGCGATCATTGGTGTAGAGAGGCACGGTGACCAGCCCCAGGCATTGTGCCGCCAGATCGAAGATAGCCCATTCACGGCAGTTGCGTAGCATCAAGGCGACGCGGTCGCCAGGTTTCAGATTCTCTTTGCGGAATGCGGCTTGCCAACGAATCACCAGCTGCGCCATCTCGCTCCAGCTGGTCTCTTGCCAGGTTTCGCGATCTTCGTCGTACTGGATATAGGCAATCGCATCCGCTGTGCGATTCACCCGTTCGCGAAAGACCGCACCCAGGGTGTCAGCCTCGTTTAACAATATGTAATCGATATTAGGATTGTTCATGCCGGCATCCCTATTCTCTTTTTCAGAACCCCGATTTTTATCAGTCGGTTCATTCTGTTGTGGTTAGAGTAGCATTAACTTAGCCTATCCTGATCAGGGATGGAACTATTAAATCCTCAAGCGGCACCCCGCTTGTTGATATTGGAGAGTTTTGGTGCTGATTTTTTGACATCGTCGGTTGACTCACCAAGATCACTGAAGGCATTGACCTGTATGACTTGGCGACGTAGGCGGTCCGCTTCGTCGAGGGCTACTTTATCACTCTCACTGAGGATGCCAAGGGTGACGGCTTCCGTGATCAGATTACGAACGTCCCGGGATTTAAGCTGTCCTGCCCGTCTTGCACGACGTAGTGTCTTTTCATGGGGGGCCGCGGCAGTAACCGCAAACATTGCCTGTTCCAGTTGTCCTGCACGTTGTCCTTGATCCTCCGTGATAAAGATGCCTTCGGTGAGCCTGTCCCTCACCTCACTTGGTGTGAGCAGGATGCGCGCGACCCGGTGGTCGAGCTTATCGGTGGGTTTGTGGAAAGGGAGTCCCGTGGGAAATATGACCAGCCGTAACAGCCAGGCCAGAGGGCGTAGCGGCATATTACGTAACAGGCCACGTAAAGCGTGTTGATATCGATAGAGTGAATCCTCCATGGCCCACTGCATCAGGGACAAATCGCTATCAAGCTCACCCTCATCGACATAGCGTTTGAGTACCGCGCTGGCGATATAGAGATTGCTAAGCATATCGCCGAGTCTGGCTGAAAGGCGTTCTTTGCGCTTTAAGGATCCACCCAGGGTCATCAGGGCTGCATCGGCGGTTAGGGCGAAGCTGGAAGACATCCAGTTCAGGCGTTGAAAGTAACGTTTGCTGGGACCACCTCTGGGGCTTTCGGAGAGCCTTCCATGGGTAAGTCCGTACCAGAGTGTACGGGCAAAGTTTGTAAGCACGAAACCGATGTGGCTGAAGAGGGCGTCATCGAACTGGTTGAGCGCATTGTCGCTATCCGGGTTTTCCGCCGCCTCGAACTCCCTGAGCACATAGGGGTGGGCGCGAATCGCCCCCTGACCGAAGATGATCATACTGCGGGTCAGGATATTCGCACCCTCGACGGTAATAGCGATGGGGATAGCCTGGTAGCCCCTGGCGATCAGGTTGTCGGGGCCGAGGCAGATACCGCTGCCGCCCTGGATATCCATGGCATCATTGAGTGCCTGTCGATAACGCTCGGTGAGATGGTACTTGATGATGGCCGAGATCACCGCGGGAGATTCGCCACTGTCCATGGCGCTGAGGGTAAGCTTGCGCGCCGCGTCCATCTGATAGGTAAGCCCGCCGATTCTCGCCAGTGGTTCTTCCACGCCTTCGAAGTGGCCGATGGGTTGACTGAACTGGGTGCGAACCGCTGCATAGGCGCCGGTATAACGGCTGGCGCTCTTACCCGCCGAGGTTGAGAGTGCGGGGAGTGAGATGCCACGACCCTCCGAGAGGGATTCCATCAACATATGCCAACCCTTGCCCACGCCATCGACGCCACCGATCACCCAGTTGATGGGAATAAAGACATCCCGGCCTTGAATGGGACCGTTCTGGAAGGCTAGGTTGAGGGGCATGTGACGCGCACCGATCTCCACCCCGGGGGTGTCGCGGGGGATCAGCGCCAGGGTGATGCCAGGTTCAGGATCGTCGGAGAGCAGGCCTTGGGGATCCTCCAGCTTAAAGGCCAATCCAATCAGGGTCGCAACCGGAGCCAGGGTGATATAGCGCTTCTCCCAGTTGAGCTTGATACCCAGCACCTGGGTGCCATCGAACTCACCATAGGTGACCCGGCCGACATCGGGGATCGCGCCGGCATCGCTCCCCGCATGGGGATTCGTCAGGGCGAAGCAGGGCACCTCCTCTCCAGTGGCCAGACGATTCAGATAACGCCCCTTCTGTTCATCGCTGCCGTATTGCAGCAGCAGCTTTGCCGGACCAAGAGAATTAGGCACCATGACAGTAACCGCCGCGGTGATACTGCGACTTGCGATCTTCATCACCACCTGGGAGTGGGCATAGGCGGAAAAACCGAGACCGCCGTAGGACTCAGGTATGATCAGGCCGAAAAAACCGGACGCCTTGATAAACTGCCAGACTTCGGGGGGGAGATCCTGACGTTCGTGGGTGATATGCCAGTCATCGAGCATTTCGCACAGTCTCTCCACCGGGCCGTCGAGGAACTCCTGCTCCCGTGAGGTCAGCTGGCATTGTGGTTGCTTGAGCAGACTATTCCAGTCCGGTTGTCCGGAGAAGAGCTCACCGTCCCACCAGACGCTTCCGGCGTTCAACGCCTCCTTCTCGGTGGACGACATGGAGGGCATTACCTGCTGGAAGGCGCTGAGCAGTGGCCTGGTGATCCAGCGGCGTCGAAGTTGGGGTTTGAGGTAGAAGAAGAGGGTGGCGGCGTAGACCAACCATAGGGGTAGGGCGCCCAGAGAGGTTACTAAATCAGCCAACTGCAGGCAGACCAGGAGGATCGGCGGCAGCAGAATCCAGACAATGGCCCGTGCGGATCCATAGGCCAGTCCCCATAGGGTTAACAACAGCAGCAATAGTCCCAGCATCGTCATTGATTGGCCTCGCGAATACTATTGGCGATAGGTTGATCGGTCTCATCGAGATCAGATTGTGCCTGCTTGAGCTGATACCCTTTGCGTTTATCATGCAGCTTGGTTTCATCCTCGTCGCAGTTAGCATCATCGACCTTTGTGGAGGCGACGAATGCGCGTTCATTGTCATTGTAGAGAATGGTGTCGTCACACCAGGGTAGACGACGATAGACCCCCAGGTCATCCAGACCCAGAAACGGGTACTTGATGATGTCGAAATAGGGTGAGTAGTCGAAATCCTTGGGAGTGAAGAGTCTTGGGTTGCGCTTGAAGAATCGCAGGCTGCCATCCTCATCCCGATCTATGAACGGGAGGATTGGAAAATTCACATCGTTGAAGGCGGATGCCAGCATCGATGAGCAGACGGTGCGGGTCGGTGATCCTGCATTGTGCTCGAACAGGCTGGAGCGCCAGCGCCTCGGGAGTATGGCCCAGGGAAAGAAGAAGCGGGCCAGATCGAGCAGATGACGTACGTCATAATCGGTACCGATATGCTTGATGGCGTGGGCTACGACCTTGTGGACATCCTCCGGTTCTAGACCTGTGGGTCGACAGATCCGCAGATGGTCGTTGCGGTACTTGGAGAGTGGCGCAATGATCGTACCCTCGCCCAGCAGGGCCTCCACCATCAGCTGTTCGCTGAGATCGCCCTGGTAGGCCATGCGCACCCGCTGCTGAAGCTGTGGATCGCGAATATCGTAAATACGACCGATATAGAGGGCGGAGTGGGTCCAGGTGCTCTGGGTAATGGTCTTGATCACATTGCTGACCCGGGTACGCCCCTCCACCAGCAGTACATCGGCGGGTCTGAGTTCATAACTGAGACGATTGAAATCGCAAAGTGGGGATGTCGAAGGCGGGCTCTCCTTGGTCAACCACTCCGCAATCCACTGCATGATCTTCTGCCCGAGTTTCTTCATGCTAAAACCTAGTAAAACAGTATGTATTATAATTAGTATAGACCGTATTTTCCGTGGGTGAGTTTCAAGTATTTTGTGAACGACGCTCAGCGAGTTTGTCAACGCGGATACCACCGCTCCACCAGATCCTGCAGGCACCCTCATCGGAAACCATACAGGGGCCGATGGGTGTCCGTGGTGTGCAGGCCTCGCCATAGAGTCGACACTGGTTGGGATATTTCTTTCCCAGCACCACCGCCGCGCAGTCACACCCGGGAGGCATCTCTCCACTGCGTCTGCGCTGAGGTGAGTCGTAGTCGGGAAAACGTTTGCGCGCATCCCACCGGGCATACCGGGAGTTGAGGGAAAATCCGGAGTCGGGGATGATTCCGATGCCGCGCCAATTGGCATCGACCACATCCAGTGCCTTCACCAGGTGGGACTTGGCGCTGGGGTTGCCGCCGGGTCTGACCAGCTCGGGATAGCAGTTATCAAGAAAGATCCGCTGATTCAGATATTGTCTGATTACGGAGTAGGTTGCAGCCAGCAGGCTCTCGGCTGTAAAGCCTGCGACAGCGGCGGGTATGTGGTGTTGCTCCACCACAAAGGACCACTCCTCAGGGCCCATGACGGTGGCCACATGTCCGGGTGCAATCAGGGCATTGAAACCCGGCTTTTCACCACTCAGCAGCATGGCGACGGCCGGCCAGGTGAGTCGGCCGGAGAGCAGGATCGAGAGGTTGTCGGGGATACCTTGCACTAATAACGAAGCGACAGGGGCGGTGGTGGTTTCGAAACCGGCGGCGAAAAAGACCACCTCTCTTTGAGCAGAGGCCTGGGCGATCTGCAGAGCCTCCATCGGTGAGGCGATGGGCCTGATGTCGGCCCCAGCGGCGTGGGCCTGGTCCAGGGAGCGGGGTTCTCCCTTGGGGACGTTCACCGGTACCCGCAACATGTCGCCAAAGGCCACCAGGGTGATCGGTTCCCGTAGTGCCAGTTGCATGGCTTGATAGACATCCTCTTCGGGACAGACGCAGACAGGACAGCCAGGACCTGGGATCAGCTCTATCTGGGGCGGCAGAGCGCCCCGCAGTCCTGCCTGGGTAATGGAGCGCTCATGGCCGCCGCAGACATTCATGACCTTGATCGTTTCCTGCAATGGCAGGGCGTTTAACTGCTGCAACCAGGATCTCGCGCTTATGGACATCTTGTATAGTCCGCAAATGAACGCAAATAAACGCAAATGTTTTTATGCGAAAAGATCATCATCTATCCGGTATGCAATTTAGCACCTTCCGGTTGCAGTTTCGGCTGTAGTGTTTCACCCCGTGTGCGTCTCTCTTTTTGCAACTCGATTTGATTCTCGAGCCAGTCGAGCCAGGCATCAAAGCCTTCCCCTGATTTTGCCGAGGTGAGGACGACCGGCACCTCAACGGCGAGCTGACGGACTGCCCGCTCGGCCCGTTCGGGACTGAACTCTTCCATCACCGCCAGCAGATCCGATTTGGTAAGCAGCACAAGATCCGCCGCGCGGAAGATGACCGGGTATTTGCTCGGCTTGTCGTCACCCTCGGTGACTGAGAGCAGGGTGATGTTGAGGTGTTGGCCCAGATCGAAGCTGGCGGGGCATACCAGGTTGCCGACATTTTCGATGAACAGGATATCGACCGCATCCAGATCCATTCGATGTAGCGCATGGTGAATCATATGGGCATCGAGATGGCAGGCGGTGCCGGTGGTGATCTGTACCGCTTCCACGCCTTTGTCACGGATCCGCTGAGCATCGTTTTCCGTCTCCAAGTCACCTTCGACGACAGCAATTCTGTATTTCTCCTTGAGCCTGTCGATGGAGCTCTCCAGCAAACGGGTCTTGCCGCTCCCCGGTGATGACATGAGATTGATGGCGAGCAGCTGGTGACGGTCGAAGTGTTCCCGGTTGTGAGCGGCCTGGTGGTCGTTTTCACTGAGCAGGTTTTGCAATACCTCCACCGCCACGCTGCCATCCTCGGTATGGGCATGCTTGCCACCCTCTTCGACCAGGTGTTTGTTGTCTTCTGTGATATTGCAGCCGCATGTATCGCACATCGGAAATGCTCCTTGACTTATTACTCTCGTATCAGCTCCACACTAGCTAGCAGGAGCTCGTCGCCGCTGATAAGCTGAGTACGGAAATCGCCGCATTCACAGCAGATCAAGCGGTTGCTCTTGGCATCACACTCGGCACCGCACTGCAGGCAACGTATACGTACCTGTTGCAGTTCGGTATGGAGTTCGGCCTTTGCCGCCACGCTGCCTGCACGGGCGATGCTGAAGGCCTGTTGCAGCAGCTCAGGTACCACGCCAGAGAGGGGGCCGATATGGACCACGATACGCTCCACCTGGCTGGCTTGTTCCCGTTCTGCAATCGTTTCGACCTGTGCCAGCATCGCCTGGCAGACAGAGAGTTCATGCATTCGGCGGTGATTCCATCTTTGCCAGCATTTCGTCGTAGATCTCCCAGGCCGAGCGTGCCTCCTGTGGCGTCACCTTCTGAATGGCATAGCCCACATGCACCACCACGAAGTCATCCGGCTTCAACGCTTCATGTTGCAGCATGAAGAGACTGACTTCACGCTGAATGCCTTTTGCTTCACACTGTGCGGTAAAGCCGTCGATGCTTTTGATCTGCATGGGTATGCCTAGGCACATGATATAACCTTTGTCATAGAGACTGTATTTATTGCCATGGATCAGGTTGCCAACCGTTCTCTTTAAATATAATAGAATCTGAACCGGATAGCTGTTTCATTCTCGCTAGGAGACCGTTTTTGTCAATCAAATCTGTGTTGGTCCTGGGGATAGGAAATACCTTGTTGAGTGACGAGGGTATTGGGGTTCACCTGGTGAATCGTCTGCAGCAACACCTTGGAGAGGTCCCGGGGGTCGAGTATCTCGATGGAGGTACACTCAGCTTCACCCTCGCGGAACCCATAGCCAGGGCGGATGGATTGATCGTCGCGGATGCAGCCCGTATGGGTGAGAGGCCAGGCACATTGCGGCTCTTCCGCGACCAGGAGATGGACCTATATCTCCAGGGCAATCGCGCCAGTGTACACGAGGTGAGCCTGGGTGATCTCCTCGATATCGCCCGGCTCTCGAATACTCTGCCGCAACACCGCTGCCTCGTTGGCATCGAACCCGATAACCTGGATTGGGGGGAGGCGATGAGCAAAGCGGTGGAGCCGGCCGTTGCGAAGGGAATTACAGAGATAACGTCACTATTGAAGTCGTGGGGACTGCTGCCTGATTGAGGCAACCATTACTATTTAGAAATGAATTGCCTGAGATCACTATTTTGGTCTCCAATCATGATCCAGATCAGCAAACGTATCAGTATTTAGTGATATTCTTTAAACGTATAAGAGAAGATCAATACGACCATGCAGAAACTGCGAGACATTGCTGTTCGGGTTGAGGCAAAGGAGGGCGTAGACCCAACCACCAATCACTCAAACGCAACACCAGTGATGCATCAAGTGCTACACGCACTACAACGTCTCAAGGAGCGAGGCGAGGTGACCACAATCGATCTTAAATCCATACCATTCGGTCCAGGGGATGAGGCGGCTTTACTCAGTATTCTTGGCTGCGGTGAGGTCTCCATCGAGCTGCAATCCCTGGGTAAAAGCAGGATCTGCGAAACCTATTATCCCGGTGTCTGGCTAGTCGATCACTACAATGCGTCCGGTGAACGCATAGCCCTCAGCATCGAGATCAACCGTGTCCCGGAGATCGTTCGTTCACAACCCGAGGATATCTCGGACGCAATTAGCAGGCTCCAACAGCAGCTAAACCCAGATAGTACCGCATGATTGTCCTGTGCGGGAGGAGTAGTGATGGCTGAAGAACTCAATCCCATGGCTAAAACACTCGGGGAGAGCTTACGTCAAAGCGGCGTCTCGAGACGGGGCTTTCTTAAATTCTGCAGCGCCACCGCTTCGATGATGGCACTACCGCCGACCATGGTCTCCGCGGTCGCCGAATCCCTGGAGCAGGCGAAGCGACCCTCGGTTATCTGGCTCTCGTTTCAGGAGTGCACCGGCTGTACCGAGTCCCTTACCCGCAGCCATTCACCAACCGTCGAGAACCTGATTTTTGACTATGTCTCCCTCGACTATCACCATACCTTGCAGGTCGCCTCCGGGAGTGCGGCAGAGGCCGCCCGTGAACAGGCGATGCACGACAATGAGGGCAAGTATCTGGTGGTGGTCGACGGCTCGATCCCGCTGGGAAATCCTGGTTTCTCCACCATCGCAGGGATCAGTAACCTGCAGATGCTTGAAGAGACGGTTGCCGGCGCCGCCGCGGTGGTTGCAGTGGGAAGCTGCGCCGCATTCGGTGGATTACCCCATGCCAAGCCCAATCCCACCGGTGCGGTAGCTGTCTCGAATATCGTCAAGGACAAACCGGTAGTCAATGTATCCGGTTGTCCCCCCATTCCCACCGTGATCACCGGTGTGCTTGCCCACTTTCTCACCTTCGGTGCGCTACCCGAGCTGGATAGTCTTGGCAGGCCCATGGTCTTTTACGGCAAGAGTATCCATGACCGCTGTTATCGCCGCCCCTTTTATGACAAAGGTCTGTTCGCCGAGACCTTCGATGACGAGGGTGCGCGTAAGGGCTGGTGTCTGTTTCGTCTCGGCTGCAAAGGTCCGATGACCTATAACGCCTGCGCCACCACCAAGTGGAACCAGGGCGCGAGTTGGCCGGTAGAGTCGGGACACGGCTGCCTGGGTTGCTCCGAGCCTGACTTCTGGGATAGCGGCGGTTTCTACAATGCGCTCTCGATTCCCGACAGCGATGTAATCCGCAACGCCGCCTATGTCGCGGGTGCAGGTGTGGTCCTTGGCGCGGCTGCCGGCGCACTCAATCGGAGGAAGCAGTCAAAGGCCGCTTCCGAGCATGAGACCGTAACTATCGACGACTTGGATAAGAGATCATGAGCACTCCAGTTGACTTTCTTCTATGGGTAAGAGGGCCGGGTTTTGATATCGCACTGGTGGTTTTTATTATCGGCGTGGTTATCCGGCTGCTCGAGGTTTTGATACTGGGCCGTAAGCCCGACTTTGCCGAGCCAAGAGGCGCTGAACTGGGAGCGGGGCTGCGTACGGTGTTTACCCGAACCCTACCGGAGCAGGGCTCTTTCAGACGCTCCCCCTTTACTGTCGTGGGTGGGTATATCTGGCACATCGGCTTTTTTATCAGTCTGTTTCTTTTTATCCCCCATATCGAACTGATCAATGCCACCATTGGACTCAGCTGGCCGGGGATCGCCAGTAACCTGGTCGATGCAGTTGCCGCGGTAACCATCGTCACTCTGGTGGCGATGCTCTTCAGCCGCATCAGTCACCCGGTTAAGCGTTACCTCAGCGGTGCGGAAGACTATCTGACCTGGCTGGTGACGATCCTGCCCATGGTGACCGGATATCTGGCCTACCATCGAATGATCGATCCCTATCCGCTGGTGTTGGGTCTGCATATTCTTAGCGTTGAAATCTTGATGGTGGTCTTTCCCTTCACCAAACTGATGCACGCTTTCACTTTCTTTATCGCACGTTGGTACAACGGCGCCATGGCAGGTCGTAGAGGAGTTCAGTCATGAGCGAAGCAACCCTTGAACGAGGCATGAACGCCTTTCGTGAGCAGATGAACGCACCGATCGCCTCTTTTTTCTCCAGTTGCGTGAATTGCGGTATGTGTGCCGAGGCCTGCCTCTTTTATACCGAGACCGGCGATCCCAAATATACGCCCATCAACAAACTAGAACCCCTGCGCCGGGTATGGGAGCAGGAATACACCCTTTGGGGAAAAGTGAAATCGATGCTGGGTTTGACGCAACCGGTAACCGATGAACTGCTCGAGGAGTGGGAGACATTGATCTACGATGGCTGCACGCTCTGTGGACGCTGTTCCATGGTCTGTCCGGTGGGCAACGACATCAGTTATATGATCCGTAATGCCAGGGAGGGATTCGTAGCGGCAGGCTACTCACCGGAGGGGATGAAAGGAGCCAGCCGCAGAGCCGTGACCATCGGTAGTCCGATGGGGGTTAAGTACCCTGCCTTGGCGGCGCAGATAAAACATGTTGAGGCCGATAGCGGTTTGCAGATTCCGGTGGACGTGGAAGGGGTCGACTATATGGCGCTGCTTTCGTCCATGGAGATCATGAACTTCCCCGAATATCTTGAGGCCCTCGCACGAATCTTCAAACAGGCGGGGGTGAGCTGGACCATCAGCTCGCAAGCCTTTGAGGCAACCAATGCAGGTATTCAGATAGGCTCTTCAGACATCGCCCGTGAGCTGGTCAACAGGGTGGTGGTCGCGGCGGAAAAACTGAAGGTCAAATATGTCATCAGTCCCGAGTGCGGTCACGCCTACACCGCAATCCGCTGGGAGGGCCCGAACCTGATTGGCCGAGCCTACAAATTCAAGGTTGTGCATATCCTGGAACTGCTGGAGGAACTGCGCACCAGTGGGCGTCTGAAGACAGAAGGCATGGATGAGACGCGACTGACCTTTCACGATCCCTGCCAGATTGTACGCAAGGGCGGTGTATTGGAACCGCCACGTAATCTGCTGAAGATGGTCGCCAGCGAGTTTGTCGATATGCATGATGCCCGGGAGATGAACTGGTGCTGCGGTGGTGGCGGTGGTGTGAGTGCCAACGAGCGGGCCGAAGAGCTGCGCATCAAGGTCTTCAATCGCAAGAAAACACAACTCGATGAGCTCAATGTGGAGACCCTGGTCACCGCCTGTGCCAACTGCAGGTTGGTGATAGAGGAGGGGCTCGAAGAGTACCGCATGGAGATTCCCGTTGTGGGATTGACCGAGATGCTCGCAGAACACCTGGTCGAGGATAAAGAGTAAGCAATGCAACAGAGCACGGCTGAAATGTGTATCGATAGGAGACGAGAGAAATGAGTAACAGAATCGTCGTTGACCCCATCACCAGAATCGAAGGCCATCTGCGTATCGAGGCCCAGATGGATGGTGATCAGATAGCCAGTGCTTATTCATCGGGTACCATGGTTAGAGGCATTGAGATCATACTCAAGGGTCGTGATCCCCGGGATGCCTGGGCATTCGCACAGCGTATCTGCGGTGTCTGCACACTGGTGCACGGCCTGAGTTCGGTACGTGCAGTGGAAGATGCCCTCAACTACCCGATTCCGCCGAATGCACAGCTGATCCGCAATCTGATGATCGGTGCCCAGTATATCCACGATCACGTAATGCACTTCTATCATCTGCATGCCCTCGACTGGGTGGATGTGGTCTCAGCACTCTCCGCCGATCCAGGAGAGACCGCTGCGTTGGCACAATCGATCAGTAATTGGCCGAAGGCTTCACCGGGTTATTTCGCCGATGTGAAAAAGAAGCTCAAGGGCTTCGTCGACGCCGGGCAGCTGGGTATCTTCGCCAAGGCCTATTGGGGACACGAGGTCTACAAGCTGCCGCCGGCAGCGAACCTGATGGCGGTGGCCCACTACCTGGAGGCCCTGGAGTGGCAGCGTGACGTGGTCAAGCTGCATGCCATCTTCGGCGGCAAGAACCCCCATCCCAATTTCCTCGTCGGCGGTGTGGCCTCGGCCATCGATCTCAATTCCGATTCGGCCATCAACAGCAAGAAACTCTCCCAGGTGCAGAACGTCATCACCAAGATGAGCGAGTTTACCGACCAGGTCTATGTGCCGGATACCCTTGCGGTGGCGAGCTTCTACAAAGATTGGGGCGAGCGTGGCGAGGGCTTGGGCAACTTCCTTTGCTATGGTGATCTGCCGGCCACATCGATGGATGATCCGGCCAGCTTCTTCTTTCCCAGCGGCGTCATTCTCGACAGGGATATCTCAACCATACATCCGTTGGATATGAACAACGCTGATGAGATACAGGAGCAGATTGCCCATTCATGGTATGACTACAGCAGCGGCAAGGATCAGGGGCTCCATCCCTATGAAGGCGAGACCACACTCAACTACACCGGTCCCGAGCCCCCCTTCGAACAGCTGAATGTGGAGGAGTCCTACTCCTGGCTGAAGGCACCCAGGTGGAAAGGCAAGGCGGTCGAGGTAGGCCCCTTGGCACGGGTGCTGATGCTCTATGCCAAAGGCCACGAGCAGACCCGGGATCTGGTCAACAAAACCCTGAGCACGCTGGAACTGCCGACCCGGGCACTCTTCTCGACACTTGGCAGAACCGCTGCCAGAACCCTGGAGACCAAGATCCTGGCGGATGCAATGCAGGGTTGGTACGACCAGCTGATCGCCAATATCAAGGCGGGGGACACCAAGACCTTCAACGACACGCTTTGGGATCCCTCCACCTGGCCGAGGCAGTGCCAGGGCGTGGGTTTCATGGAGGCGCCTCGCGGCGCATTGGGACACTGGATCGTCATCGAGGACGGCAAGATAGCCAACTATCAAGCAGTGGTACCGAGTACCTGGAATGCCGGGCCGCGGGATAGTGCCGGACAGGCCGGCGCTTACGAGGCTGCGTTGCAGGATAACCACCAGCTGGCGGATGTTAATAAGCCGGTGGAGATCCTGCGGACCATACACAGCTTCGATCCCTGCATCGCCTGCGCGGTCCATCTCTCGGATGAGGATGGTGAGGAGATGTTGCAGTTGAAAGTGACATAGAGTCTCAGCTTTCGCACTGCAAGTTTTTACGCCTCTGTCTGTTGTATGGGCAGGGGCTTTTTTTTTTACTTGTTAAAGGTTTTTTTAATTCAAGCCGCAAATGGACGCGAGTACGACAGTTTAATAACCCCCCTCTCCCCTGGCGGGAGAGGGGCCGGGGGAGAGGGGGTTTAAACAACACCAACAGCTACCACAATAATCTGCAATATAGGGATAGATG
>JBEVVR010000037.1:28701-78658 GCA_040507035.1 Candidatus Thiodiazotropha sp. | reverse complement strand
GGTTCCCACGGTCCTCCGTGGGAATCCATACTTAGTCATCTTTTGCCAGATCCACGTCTGCATTCCCACGCAGGAGCGTGGGAACGATAGATAACTCCCCTCTCCCCTGGCGGGAGAGGGGCCGGGGGAGAGGGGGTTTAAACAACACCAACAGCTACCACAATAATCTGCAATATAGGGATAGATGAGTTCGTGGCGTTTAAGCTTCAATATCATTAATCGCTTGACGTTCACCCTCTCCCCAACCCCTCTCCCGTCAAGGGAGAGGGGCTTATACGCTTGTTTTTTTCTGGTTCCCACGGTCCTCCGTGGGAATCCATACTTAGTCATCTTTTGCCAGATCCACGTCTGCATTCCCACGCAGGAGCGTGGGAACGATAGAAATAATTTGCGTTTATTCGCGTTCATTTGTGGACTTTTTTAACCAGGCCAGGATTAGTCGAGCTGTTTTCAGCTTGATTTCATTTCCCTCTGCCATCCTCTCTTTCAACTTAACCGATTTGAGAGAGAACATGCATCGGCAAAACGAAATCAAAGTATGGGACCCCCTGGTCAGGTTGTTTCACTGGTCCCTGGTGGCTGCCTTCACAATTACCTGGCTGACCGAGGATGAATGGATGGCCCTGCATGCCTATGCGGGCTATGTCATTGGCTTTTTGCTGCTGTTTCGCCTGATATGGGGCCTGCTTGGCAGCCGCCATGCGCGTTTCAGCGATTTTGTGCGATCCCCCGCCAGTGTTGGCAGCTATCTTAAGGATCTGCTCAGGTTGAGGGCCGAACGCACCCTCGGACATAACCCTGCAGGCGGCGCGATGATCGTTGCACTGTTGATAACACTCCTGTTCACCACCCTCACTGGCTTACTTGCCTATGGCGCCACGGGCGCCGGGCCCTTGGCGGAGCCGCTGTTTTTGAATGCCGCCTACGGCAGTGAGCTGTTTGAGGAGATTCATGAGTTCCTCGCCAATTTCACGTTATTTCTGGTGCTGTTTCATCTCCTGGGTGTGGGTTTCGGTTCCTACCTTCATGGGGAGAACCTGGTGCGTGCAATGATTACGGGTAACAAACGGGCTTGATTGCCCCGGAGCAGAGTCGATGAGTTCAAACACTATCTGTTTTTTCCTGCTGATGGTGGCTGCCGGTTCGCTACAGGCGAACGATCTGGAGGCCGTTCTCAAGACCTATGAAGCCAATGGCGCAGGTCCCTTTTCATCTCAACAGGGAGCCGAGCAGTGGCAGCGGGTGGTGACCCAGGTGGCAAAAGGAGAGTCGAGATCCTGTGGTGATTGTCACGGTGCTGATTTGAAAACCCCCGGCCGTCACGCGAAGACCGGCAAGCGCATCGAGCCGATGGCGCCGTCGGTCAATCCCAAACGCCTGAGTGATGCGAAAAAGATCGAGAAGTGGTTCAAGCGTAACTGTAAATGGACCTGGGGACGAGCCTGTACAGATCAGGAGAAGGGTGACCTCCTGCTCTATCTGCGACAACATTGAGGAGGTTGAGTATTATGAATATCGAATCTTATCGGGTGTCTTTGCTGTTTCTATTTCTGTTTTTACTTGCTGTAACCAGTGTTGCAGTGGCAGATCGCGATGATGATCGGGGTGAACACTTTTTTTCTCGCTGGTTCAAACATGAGATGAAGGTTAATAACCCTGAGCAGCGCAAGCTCTACCAGGAAGAGTGCGGCAGCTGCCATTTTCCCTTTCAACCCGGTTTTTTACCGGTTCAGTCCTGGCGTGAGATGATGCTGAACCTGGACGATCATTTCGGTGAAAATGCTGAATTGGAGGATGAGGAGAGGGACCGATTGTTGGGTTATTTGACTTCAAATTCCGCGGACAGGATCAATGCAGAGATACCGAACAAGGTGATGTGGTCACTGCGTTACAAACCATCACCGAAACGTATTACGGAGACAGCCTTTTTTCGTCATGAGCATGATGAAATTCCATCTCGAGTGATGCAGCGATTGAAGGATAAGGTATCATTCAGTAATTGCGACGGCTGCCATACCCGGGCTATGCAGGGATCTTATGATGAGCATGAAATCGATATCCCGGGTATGGGACCATGGGATGATTGAATTGAAGTGGGATCACCTCGAATAGAGTTTTATACTGACAAATGATATACCCGAAGTTTAAATCAGCGCTTATCGCAGCACTCCTCATCTGTACCTCGCTGGCGGCGGATGAGGGTTACCAGGAGGCGCGTCGGCTCAGCGAGTCCGGTGATATTCTTCCCCTTGAGGAGCTACTGCCAATTATTCAGAAACAGCAACCGGGACAGATCCTCGAACTGGAACTGGAGCGTGAGCATGGGCATTACCTTTACGAGGTTGAGTTTCTCGATGAACAGGGTGCGGTTTGGGAATTCAAGATCGACGCGCATTCCGGGGAGATTCTAGAGCGCGAACTGGAGGATTGAATATTGCGTTTACTGCTGGTTGAAGACGATGAATTGCTTGCAACCTCATTGAAGCAGGAACTGGAGCAGCAGGGCTTTGCCGTAGACCAGGCAGGCGAAGGCGTGGAAGCGGAGTTCATGGGCGATAACATGGACTACGATCTCATCGTCCTCGATCTGGGACTACCCGAACGCCCCGGGCTTGAAGTCTTGAAAAACTGGCGCTCCAGGGAGAATCGCACACCGGTGATTATTCTCACCGCGCGGGATGCATGGCATGAGCGGGTCGAGGGCTTTAAGGCCGGTGCGGATGACTATCTGGGTAAGCCGTTTCATGTTGAGGAGCTGGTGGTGCGGCTACAGGCATTGATACGCCGCAGTCATGATCTTGTCGGCACCAGCCTGAAGGCCGGAGGCCTGGAACTCGACGAGGAGAGGCAACAGGTGATATTTCCGGATCAGCAACGACTCGATCTGACAGGCACCGAGTTTCGCCTGTTGCGCTGCTTTATTCTCAACAAGGGAAAGATACTCTCCAAGACCCGATTGACGGAACATGTCTATGAACAGGACTTTGATCGTGACAGCAACCTGATCGAAGTCTATATTCGTCGCTTGCGCGACAAGCTCGGTAAGCAGGTGATCGAAACCCGCCGTGGTCAGGGTTATATCTATGTCGGTGTTGAATCCTAACTCCCTCGAACACCGACTTCATCTTGGATTGGCATTCACCCTGATTCTGCTGATGGGAGTGCTATGGCTATTCGGCGCCAAATCGATCCAGACACTCACCGAGGATTTCATCGCTTCCAGGCTGGAACACGACGCCGAAGCCTTGCTGGCCGCGGTTGTCTTCAAGCAGCATAAGCTCAAAGTCAGGCCTGCGCGGATCAATCAGATCTACCTGCGTCCCTACTCGGGTCACTACTATCTGATTCGCCTGCAGAATGGCGCCGAGGTCACCTCGCGTTCTCTTTGGGACTTCAAACTTCAGATCCCTCCAGTGCAAGTGGGTGAAAGCCGGCGGCTCCACATCCTGGGACCGCAACAGCAACAGCTCTTAGTCTACCTCTCCGGATTCAGAAAGCAGGGACAGGATATGACCCTCGCAGTGGCGGAGGATCTGCTGCCGATTGAACAGCAGCGAGACCTGTTCCTACGCAATTTCGCCTTGCTGGCGCTGCTGGGTCTGGTGCTCTTGTTACTGGTTCAGGGAGTGGTTGTTAGACAGGCGTTCAGACGTCTAGAGCCGTTGCGCGAGGAGATCAAGGGCCTGGCCAGCGGTAGTGGAAAAGTGCTTGGAGAGGACGTGCCGGATGAGATGTCACCCCTGGTCAAGGAGATCAACCATCTGCTGCTGTTACTTTCGAGACGCAATCAACGATCGCGCAATGCATTGGGTAATCTCGCGCATGCATTGAAAGGCCCGATGAATCTGTTGACACACTATTTCGATAAAACATCTAAAAACGAAACTAGCATAGATGCCGCTTTGGCCGGTCAACAGGTTGAACGGGTAAGGTTATTGATTGATAGAGAGCTCAAGCGCGCCCGGCTGGCGGGTAGCGGGAGTAGCAGTCAAAGATTTGATCCACAGTCCGATATGCAGGATCTGATGAATGTCCTGAAACAGATCTACCGGGAGAAGCAACTGACGATAGAGGCGGTGACAGACAGGGATCAACCCCCCTTCGGTGACCGCGAGGATATCCTTGAACTCTTGGGCAATCTGCTCGATAACGCCTGCAAATGGGCAAAAAGCAAAGTAAGGTGTACGCTTTCCGGAGAGCAGCAGATGCAGATCGTTGTCGAGGATGATGGTGAGGGCCTGGCGGAAGGAGAGGTTGAAAGACTGACCAAACGCGGCAGTCGCCTGGATGAAGAGAAGGAGGGGCAGGGGCTAGGATTGGCAATAGTGTCGGATATTGTCAATCTCTACGAGGGTGAGTTGAAATTTGACCGCTCGCCACAGATGCATGGGCTTAGAGTGTCTATCCTATTAAACCGCATATAAACCCCCGCTTGACACACGTGGACATTGGAGGACGTCGACACATTCTGCCGTTTTAGATCACATGTCCTGCAATAGATTAACCAATTCCGTTCGATCAGGCTTGCTCTAAGTAAGGTGCCGGGTTCCAATATGCTAGGTAGATCTATAAAGACAGTTGGAGACTTTCATTATGTCTCGGTATAACAGAAGGATTTGTTTCACCCTGGCTACGTTCTATTTGCTACTGGTGGTCCCCTGTGCCCTGGTCGCTGAGGAGATGCTGGCGGAGGAGTCGGCTGAAACGGACGAGGCGCAAAGAATATACCGTACTCGGGAAGAGCAGCGAGAAGCTGGCTTGCAGACGGAGATCACCCCATGGCTTACCCTGTCGGGATTGTTTGAGGGGGAGATTGAAACCGAACGTTTTATTCCTCGGGACAGAGACCCGGCTCTTAAAGCGAGAGCTGACAGTGCAACCTTACAATTAGGGGTTTTGCTTGATCTGTTTGGCTTGGCAGAGGGTGAAGTGGTTGTCGAATACGATTCCGATGCGGATAAATTCATCTCTGAAGAGGCTTTTGTTACCTTTGAATATGAACCATGGGATTTGAGTCTGGGAAAACAGTTCACTCCCCTGGGTCTCTATTTCGGTCGATTCGTAACCGGACCCATGCTGGAGTTCGCGGAGACTAGCGCGAGGAAAACACTGTTTTTGACCTATGGGCCAAGTGACGATTTCGATCTCACAATCGCTGCCTATCAAGGCCGTTCCAGTGAGTTGGGAGAGGACGATGAGTGGGATTGGGCGATCGGTTTTGAGGCCTGGCCATCGGATAAACTATCATTTGGAGTGAGTTATCAGTCGGATCTTTCTGATGCTGACGAGCGCTTGCTGGAGGATGACCACTATACGAAACAGGTTGCTGTTGCCAGCGCCTATCTGTTGGGCATAACCGACGCCTTCGAGTTCTCTTTCGAGGTTGTTGCAGCTTTGGATAGTTTTCAAGAGTTAGAAAAAGAGCTGGACAGACCTATGGCATGGAATGCGGAGGCCGCCTATTTTTTTCCAGATCAGGATATCGAACTGGTGATTCGTTTGGAGAAGAGCCGGGAACTGGAGGATGAACCGGAACTTCGCTATGGGGCTGCAATAATCTGGTATCTGGATAAACGGATAGTCCTCACTACGGAGTATCTGCATGGCCAATTCGAAACGGATTCCTTTGCGATAGAGAAAGAGGATGAGATCACCATTCAACACGTCAATACCATGAGTGCGAAGCTGACTGTCGAATTTTAATGGCGAGACACTGGAATTGTGTCTGAGGTAATGCGCAACAGACTTGGATTTCAAATCGATAGGGATAACAGCTAATACGGCATATAGAGTTGCCGGATTTAAAATCATTGAAGGAGTATTAGAATTAAATTCCACTCGGCTGGCTTTATTTAGCCTCTCAACAGTCCTTTATTTCACAACATTAGAAAATTAATAAGTAGTACCTAAAGTGGATTAATGTTTGGTCGTTAGTTTATTGTATGACTTATCGCAGGACAGAGTAGTACGAGAAGTCAGGTTGTGAACAGGCTTCCCTTTTTAATAGCAGATGATGACGAAAGGCGCTTGCAACTCATGTTGTGGACGTCAATCGTGGCATGGACGCTGTTGGTGTTGGCGCTACTTTTTTGGGCAATCAGAAACGAGGATGCCGAAATGCTGGAGTTGGCGCGCCAGGAGGCAGTGGCCAATTTCAACAAGGATCAGGCCTTCCGCAACTGGGCTACCAAACATGGCGGCGTCTACGTGCCGGTCAGTGATCACACCCAACCCAGCCCCTACTTGGACACCATTCCGGAACGCAATTTACAAACGCCATCCGGTCGTCAGCTGACCCTGATGAATCCCGCCTACATGTTGCGGCAGATCATGGATGAATACCACGAGCTCTACGGTGTCAGGGGCCGGATCACTAGTTTGAAACCAATCAATCCTATCAATGCACCGGATGAGTGGGAACACGATGCCCTGAAGGCATTCAATGCTGGAGAGACGGAGCGATTCGAAATCACTCAGATCAATGGAGAGCCCTATCTACGCCTGATTCGACCCATGCGTATGCAGCAAGGCTGCCTTAAGTGCCACCTTCAGCATGGCTACTCTATTGGAGATGTTCGCGGTGGTGTGGGTGTGTCTGTACCCCTTGCCAACTACTACCAGGTTGCCAGTGAACGTAAACAGAATCTCCTGGTTGCGTTGAGTCTGATATGGAGTGTGGGCATGGTGGGGATCTTTAGTGTAGGTAAGCACAGCAGGTTGAGGAACCAAGAGCGCAAGCGCTTCGAGACAGAGATCTGGCGCCAGGCCAACTTCGATACCCTCACCGGCCTCTCCAACCGCAGCCTGTTCATGGATCGCTTGGACCGTGCGCTTGCCTATGCGCGTCGCCATAAGTACAAGTTGGCTTTGCTCTTCATCGACCTGGACAGGTTCAAGGATGTCAACGATACTCTGGGCCACGCCCATGGCGACCTGCTATTGCAAGAGGCGGCAACACGCTTGCAAGGTTGTGTCAGGGAGATGGATACCGTATCCAGGCTTGGAGGGGATGAGTTTACCGTGATACTGCCGGAGATGGTTGATAACATTTCCGCCGCAACCGTTGCCGGCACCATTCTGACATCGCTGTCGCGTCCATTCCATCTGGATGGCCAGGAGACAAAGCTGTCGGCCAGTATAGGCATTACCATCTATCCCCAGGATGGCGAAGATCCCGGTTTGTTGTTACAGAATGCGGATACCGCCATGTACAGGGCCAAGAGTGATGGACGCAATACCTTCCGCTACTTCACCTGGGAGATGAACCGGGAGGCGGGTGGTCGCGCTGCATTGGAGACCGATCTGCGCCATGCCTTGAAAAAGAAGGAGTTTGAACTCTACTACCAACCCATTCTGGATACCTTGAGCGGTCGTCTGATCGGCGCCGAGGCTTTGCTGCGTTGGATTTCGCCTCACAGGGGCCTGGTCGGGCCGGATGAGTTCATTCCATTGGCGGAAGAGAGCGGTCTGATCGTGCCCATGGGGGATTGGGTAATGCGCAGGGCGGCGGCTGATCTGGCAAGCTGGGATGAAATGGGACTGGAGTTGGAACAACTGTCAGTCAATCTCTCCACCATGCAGTTTCAAACCAAGGGGTTCACTCGAAAGACTGTGGAGTTTCTCAATACTCAACCCCATCTTCATTCCCGTCTCTATTTCGAGATTACAGAGAGTGTGTTTGTCGATGAGTGCTGTCAGCCTGGTGCGCGCTTGGAGAAACTGCGTAACGAGGGGATAGGCATAGACATAGACGATTTTGGCACAGGCTACTCATCTCTGGGTTATTTAAAGCGTTTCCCTGTCGATAAAATCAAAATCGATCGCTCCTTTATTCGCGATGTGACCAGTGACCCGGAAGATGCCTCCCTCTGTGAAGCGATTATTGCCATGGCACACCATCTCAAGTTGAGTGTGGTGGCGGAAGGCGTAGAGACGAATCAGCAGCTGCAATTTTTGCAGAGACGGGGTTGTGACTATGCGCAGGGATATCTCTTTGGCAAGCCCATGCCGGTTGAGCAATTTACCGAATACATGAAAAACAACCTGGTCTTTGAATCTGTGAACAGTTAGCAGACGGCTGGGATTAAACATCATTCTACGTGATTCAACGCCAATATATTAAGCACCCATCTTGCCCAATGGCATTTACTTAAGCCATGCACCATCGCATCCTTAAGTCAAGAACAACCGTCATCCCAGCGCATGCCGGGATCCAGTAAAATCAAAAGCATTGATTACTCGCTCTGCTCACCCTCGATTTTCAGCGTGAATTAATCTTCTGTCGTTAGACTGAAAATAGCAGGGTGGCATGGAGGCCGCCCCTGGCTGTGTGCACAAGGTGCAGGATGACACCACTACACAAAACTGATGAGGATTGCAGCTATGTTGAAGTGTAACAGGAGAATTGTGTTGGTTATGTTATTAACGGTTCCCGGATTACTGGTTGCGCAAGATCAACTTACACCCAGGGGACCGATACCCTTTGCCATTTTTGACCTGGATGGAAACGGAGCCATCAGTCAACAGGAGTTCGAGTCGGTACATGCGCAAAGAAGGACGCTGAGAAATGAATTGGGCTATCCCATGGGAAGGACGACACCACCGTTCCGCAGTTTCGACAGTAATGATGATGGCCTGCTTTCGAAGAAAGAGTTGCTCGCCGGGCAACACAGAAACCAGATGATGAGAGGCGGTGGGATGAGGCCAGGAAAAATGGGTGGGCATCAGATGCCCACATTCAGTGACTTTGACCTCAACCGAGATGGAGTACTGGAGCAGAATGAGTTCCAAGAGGCACGGGCAAAGCGGATCAGTGAACGGGCCAGTCAAGGCTATCAGTTGAGGAACCTGGCCAACGCCCCCAGTTTCGCTACAATAGACAGTGATAGTAACGGTGTGATCACGCCGAACGAGTTTAGTGCCGCGCAGGCAGCCCATCGGCAGCAGCGTCTTAAGTAACACCTATGATTATCTCGCTCCCACGCTCCTGCGTGGGAATGCGGCAGTCAATTGAACATTGGATCTAAAGAATGATTCCCACGGTAAGCGTGGTAATCATTGGAATCACACAACATCTAGGGAAGACAGTGACAAGTCATTCTTCAACATGAAATTGGGCTTCATGATAGACTTCGAATTCGATTCGGACTAAGCAAGGAGGCGTCCGGCTTGTCAGGGAAGATACAGGCGTTAACGTTGCAGCCCAAACCATCCCGGAGACTCCATACCTGGCTTGTCGCCATCCACCTGCTTGCGTCACTGGCGGTATTTTTCACGCCTATGCTTGTGTGGCACAAGGCTATACTGTTGCTGATAGTGGCGCTGTATGGTTTTCTCTCTGTTCGCCAGCATCGAAAGGGTAGTGGCAACAAGATCATAGCGGCCAGGATCAGACCCGACGGCAGGTCGAGAATCACCATGGGAGATGGGCAAAAGCTGATTGCCCGAATACGCCATGACACCCTGGTCACACCCTGGCTGGTGCTGTTGCGCTTTGATCTTAGCGGGGGATGGCGTCACCCGACGCTGCTATTAACCTCAGATTCCCTGAGCCAAGAGGAGATGCGTCAGCTTCGGGTTTTGTTAAGATTTAGTCAGCTCAATCCCAATGACGCCAACAGCAGTCATTGATTTAGTTTCTCAGCCCAAAAGGAGAAGCCATGGCCGGATCCCTTAAACTTGAGAACGACTTCATCATCGGCGGTCCTCCCAATACCCGGTTGACGCCCAACTTCCGCCTCAAGGAGTTTACAAAATCCAGCGGCAAGGTGTGCGTACATCGGGAGCTTGTGGCCGGATTGCAGATTCTGCGTGACAACCTTGGCACAGCCATCGATATCGATCCCAGGCGGCCGCGGGTAGATGACCCCGGCGATGAGGGCCTCTCGCTGATGATTTCGGCGGCTGATCTATCACAGCTTGAAAGCGAGGCGACAAAGCTCATGAGACAGGGCTACTTCAGCCGTTGTCAGCCTGTCGGCAGCCAGCTCTATTTGGAGATGCACGATCCCGCAAGCCTGCCGCTGCTCTCACCCAAGATTGCCTTTGACTGCGGAGTAAAGGTGACCGCCGCCTTCGAGACCAGTGGCGATCCCTATCTGCAGGTAACGGGCAACTTCGATAAGGCGGGTCTCTCCTTCGGGCCGATCCAGTGCAACCTCAAAACAGGTACCCTGCAGGAGCTGTTCCGCTACTTTCGCGGTGAGGATGAATCCCGGCTTCGACGCTGTTTTACCGATCCTGAGGACTACACGACATTCTGGAAACTCCTCGATGGATCGAGAACAAAGGCAGTGGCCTGGGCGGACGGCCTCAGTCTGGGTTCTGGCAAGCACGGTTTTTCCCAACCCTGGAAGGGCTATCTGCAAGCGGTTGGCAGAGAGCCGGTGTTCCGCCGGGTGATGTTGCGCTACGCCTACGACAAGTATGGCAAGCTGCTGATGTCCGCGCTCGCCTTCCTCCACGGCGTCTCTCCGGTGAGGATACGCAATCTACGTTGCCTTGCCGCCCTCTACGACATGGGCGTGCAGCAAGGGAGCCTGAAGAAGGCATACGCTGCCATCAAGCAGCGTGTCGCCGCGGAACAGCCCGAGGATGAGTTCGCCTTGACCCGGATAGCGGTGGAAGAGCGGGCGAAAAAGGCCAGTCCCCGCTGGCGCGCCGACTGTATGAGCCGCCGCCTCTGCATCCTGGAACGTAAACCGGTCTCAATCAGCCTGGATGGACAGCGGGCGCGACGCAGCAATCGCAGCAGCTATCTGTTGCGGGATAGTGGGGTGAAGGGGTTGGATCGATATTTGACAGGCTGAATCTATTCAAGCTGGCATAAAAGAGGTTTATTCCTGATCCGATTAGATAGCTGTGCTCTATCCAGTGTTTAACTGAAAGTTATACGATGCCCGCTGGTAGTTTGGCCAACAGGTCCGGCCGCTGCTGTATCAGCTTCAACAGATTCTCGGGTCTGTAGCTTTCGTCATGGATCAGCAACTTGATCGCCGAAGCGTGAACATCAATTCCGGCATGGTTGGCGCAGGCGACCAGGTCGCGGTCGCCGCTTTCACCTGCAAGCTCCCTGAGCCAGCCTCGAAGCTTCATGAAACCGGTGAAGGAGTCATTTCGGGTATCGCCGAACCAGGGTTTATAGAAGCCGAGGAAGTTATCATCCAACTCAAGCCCTGCCAGCTTCGCGGCATTGACCATCCAGTGCAATGCCCCGTTGGCGAGGCCGTCGTTGGCGTAACCGCCGCCGATGCTGGTGTGTACACCGGGGAACCAACGCTGCTCCACCGACTGATCGGGGTGGGCGTCGCGCCAGATTTCGGGGCGAAAATCTGTACGGCGCTCATCGATGGCCAGGGCCTGCCGGGCAATATTGACCACAGCCGGTGGTCTGTCACCGACATGGAAAGCGAGACCGGGGGCAGTGGTGTGCTGTTCTCTGTCGAAATCGGCGCGCAAACGCGATCCCAGGGCAAGCACGGTATCGTAGACGCCGAGAAAGCGCACCTGGGTCGGGATCGGAGGTTCGATCGTCTTGCCGCTGGCGATCAGCTGTTGCATCAGATCTTGGGCAGCACCAGGGTTTCCCTCAGTGTCGATATAGTGTTTGAAGAAATCGGGTATGAAGTAGGCATCCCGTTTACGCACTATGCCACCCATCCAGTCTATAAAATGGCAAAGGCTGCAGGCCTGGCCTGCACCCCGGCTGAAACCGAAGACAAAGATCTCGTCTTGCGGCAGCATGTTGCCCGCGATGAAGCTGTAGGCTGACTCTATGTTCTGCTCAAATCCAGCACCCCAGGCACCTCCCAGCAAGGAATCGAGTTTGGCCAGGGCCTTGTTGCGCAAGCCACGTTGCGCCGAGAGGGCGCCGACACCTTCGTCATAATAAGAGATCTGATCGGTGCCATCCTCTGAGCGTGGTACTACAGCGCGATAGGTTTTGAGCACATTGGAGGGTTTGTGGACCTCGGTGCCGTCCCCTCGCTCGACATGGTTGTTGGGGCTTGCCCATGTTCCGTCAAGACAGATAACTATTCTGCGCATCCTGCATGCTCCATGCTTGGTTACCGATTTATTCTTCACTGCTTTGTTTCTTATAGACCAGGCACTGGGGGTTGTCACGCCTCTGAGTTAGGCTATTTGTTATCGGGCCTCAATGCCGCGCTTTGCCAACAGTGCGGTGCCATAAGCGGCCTCCTGATGTTCTGCCAGGAGTACCGGTATCTGCAGTTTCAGTTGCCTTATCTGCGCCCAGGGTTGGTTCTTCGCGCCACCGCCGACTGAGAATACCCGCTTGAGTTGCGGTGCCCCAAGCCGTTGTAACAGGCGGTATCCCTGTGCTTCGATGTTGGCGATGCCCTCGAGCATCCCCTGAAAGAAGCGCAGATCATCTCCAGGCCGGGGTTGCAGGCGGGGCGGGTAGTCGACACTGTTGACTGGGAAGCGTTCACCGGGGGCGAGCAGGGGGTAGTAGTCGAGCCCCGTGGCTTGATGAGGTTGCAGATTCCGGGTCATTCGCGCCATCGCGTCATCGCTGAAATAGTGGGCCAGCACCGCCCCGCCACTGTTGGATGCGCCACTCACCAGCCAGCGATCTCCCAGGCGATGGCTGTAGACCCCATATTCGGCGGCAAAGACCGGTTTATCGGAGAGGATCTTTAACACCAGAGTGCTGCCAAGGGAGGTAACAGCCTCGCCAATCTTCCTTGCGCCGGTGGCGATAAACGCCGCATTGCCGTCGGTGGTGCCGGCAATGACCGGTATGCCTTTGGGTAGGTTAGTGGCTTGGGCAGCCTGTGGAGAAAGACTACCGATTGGTGTTGCACTTGGCACGACATCGGGAAGGACGTCATCAACAAGCTGCAGCTTTGATAACCAGGATGGCCAGGCCCTGTCGATCGGGTTGTAGCCCAACTTCAGGGCATTGTTCTCATCGCTATAGCGAAACTCGCCACAGAGCCGGCCGGCGATCCAGTCGGCCTGGTGCAGGGCACGGTAACGATTGGTGGTGACTCTGTTATGCAGATGCAGCATCTTGGAGAGACTTGAGGAGGGGCTCAACACGGGGCTCTCCTCAGGGGCAATCCGTTTGAGCAATGCCAGCTGATCCCGGCTGCGGCTGTCGTTGTACATCAGCGCGGGGGTGATAGGCCTACCCTGGTGGTCTGTGAGCAGCAGGGTGGAGGAGGTGCCATCCACGGATATCGCCGCCAGGTAACCTGTGTCGCAGACTCTGGCGATCTCCGCCAGCACTTCGCACAGGGTCTGCCACCAGATTTCTGGATCTTGCTGATAGTGGCTTGGCTGTGGTGTTTCAGGTTTCGGCAGGGGTCTGTTTGCGCTTGCCCGGATGACCCCGTCCTCATCGATGGCGACAGCTCGGCAGCCGGAGGTGCCAAGGTCGATGCCGATGTGGAGTTTCATCGCTGCTGGTCAGGGCAGGTTTACCGCGGCTGGCGAGTTCCAATTCTCTGCTCGATGTTCGGCGACCACGGTGGTGTAGATGCCACCGCGAACATTGAATTCTGCGGTGAGGCGCATGAAGCGGGGCTGGGTGGCCTCCACCAGATCACTGAGAATCTCATTGGTGACTGCTTCGTGAAAGGCGCCTTGGTCGCGGAAGGACCAGATGTACATCTTCAACGCCTTCAACTCCACACAGCGTGTGTCAGGCACATACTCCAGGGTCATTTCGGCAAAGTCGGGTTGCCCGGTCTTGGGGCAGAGACAGGTGAACTCCGGGATACTGATGCGGATGGTATAGTCCCGCTCCGGCTTTGGATTCTCAAAGGTTTCTAGATCTTTGCTCGGTAGACTGGGCATGGTCTTCTGGTCTCGTCACTAAAATGGCGTGGAATTATACTCGAGCCTGAACAGAGTCAAAAGCGTTGCTTGCATAAGCCATTAAAAACAATAATTTACAGCTTATAGTTAATGTGTAAAAAATTGCACTGCGCTCTGTAACAATCCCCCTCTTTGGTGTATCTTAGCCGCCCATGCGTCTGGAGAAAATCAAGCTCGCCGGGTTTAAGTCATTCGTCGATCCAACCACCGTGCCGATCCCAAGCAATCTGGTCGGAATCGTTGGGCCAAATGGATGTGGAAAATCCAATGTCATCGATGCCGTGCGTTGGGTCATGGGCGAAAGCTCGGCCAAGATGTTGCGTGGCGAATCGATGGCGGATGTCATCTTCAACGGTTCCAGCGTGCGCAAACCGGTGGGTGCCGCGACCATCGAACTGCTGTTCGACAACAGTGATGGCAGGGCGGGCGGACAGTACGCCCAATACAACCAGATCTCGGTGAAACGCCAGGTCTCCCGTGACGGCCAGTCACTCTATTACCTCAACAGTGTGCGCTGCCGGCGACGGGATATCACCGATCTGTTCCTCGGTACCGGTCTCGGACCCCGTAGCTATTCGATCATCGAGCAGGGTATGATCTCGCGCCTTATCGAGGCGCGTCCGGAAGATCTGCGCAGCTTTCTCGAAGAGGCGGCAGGCATCTCCAAATATAAGGAGCGGCGACGGGAGACGGAAAATCGCATCCGCCATACTCGGGAGAACCTGGAGCGCCTCACCGATCTGCGGGAAGAGGTGGCCAAACAGCTGCAACACCTGAAGCGCCAAGCTGCCACCGCGGAGAAGTATCAGGAGCTGAAACAGCAGGAGCGCCAGGTCAAGGCGGAACTGCTGGCCTTGCGCTGGCGTACTCTGAACGAGGATCTGCAACAGCGTCAGCGCCACATCGCCGAGCTGCAGAACAATCTCGAAGCGGCGGTAGCCGAACAGCGCAAACTGGAATCGGCGATCGAGTCCGACCGGGAAAGACATACCGAGGCAAACGATAGTTTCAACGAGATCCAGGGTCAGTTCTACAGCCTGGGGGCCGAGATCAGCGGTCTGGAGCAGGCGATCCAGTTCGCCCGGGATTCGCAACGCCAACAGCAGCAGGATCTGCAACAGATCGAGCAGGCACTGCAGGAGTCCGAAGCCCACAAGGCCCAGGATGAGGAGCGCTTGGCGGAACTCGATGCCAGCCTGCAACAGGAGCAACCGAAGCTCGATGAGGCAAACAGCCTGGAGGCGCAGCAGTCACAGCTCCTGCGAGAAGCTGAACAGGCAATGCAGAGCTGGCAGCAGGAGTGGGAGGAGTTCAACCAGAAGGCCGCAGAACCGGCACAAACCGCACAGGTCGAGCGCACCCGGATCAACCATCTGGAACAGCAGGGCGGCAATCTGGAACGGCGCCTGCATCGCCTGGACGAGGAGTTGGGACGCCTGGATGACAGCCATCTGTTGAGTGAAATCACCGCCCTGGAGGCCGACGAAAACCGGCAGAAGGGTGAGGCCGATACGCTACACAACCAACTCGACCAGACCGTGGTACTGATCAATCAGCAGCGGGAGCAGAACAGCCAGAATGCCAACCGTCTCGATCAGGCCCGGGCCGATCTGCAATCCAACAAAGGACGCCTCGCCTCCCTGGAGGCATTGCAGCAAGCAGCCCTGGGGCAGCAGGATGAAGCGGTTGAGTGGCTGGAAAGGAGTCAACTGAGTGGTGCCAAACGCCTGGCCCAGGAGATCAAGGTAGAGCCACGCTGGCAGCAGGCGGTGGAACTGGTGTTGGGATTTCATCTGCAGGCGGTCTGCGTGGAGGACATCGGACGCTTGCAGCAGCAGCTGCCTCTACTCGACAAAGGGGCACTCGCCTTTTGGGATGCCCGTGGCCAGGGCGGAGACGACTATCCTCGGGGAGATGAGACCCTGCTTGCCAAAGTCACAGCGCCCTGGGATCTGCACGCCCTGCTTGGTGGCGTCGGGCTGGCAGAGAGTCTCCACGATGCCCTCGCCAGGCGTCAAACCCTGAAGAGTGGCGAGACACTGGTCACCCCCGACGGTTTCTGGATCGGCCCCGACTGGCTGAGGGTTAGCCGAGAATCCGATGAACGCGCCGGTGTGCTGGCTAGGGAGGAGGAGCTGCGCGAACTGAAGCAGACCCTTGAGGATCAAGAGCAGGGGGTCTTCGAGCTTGCCCGAAGCCTGGAACAGGGCAGAGAGACGCTGAAGCAGTCAGAGCACAACCGGGAGCAGGCCCAGGCCGCCTACAACCAGTTAAATCGGGTGCTCTCGCAAATAGGTTCCAATCTCAGCAGCAAACGTACCCGTGCCGACCACCTGCGTCAGCGGCGGGAGCAGTTACAGCAGGAGCAGAAAGAGATCGCCGATCAGATCGGCAACGATAAAGAGTTGATGGAGGAGACGCGACAACGGCTTCACGACGCATTGGAGGCGATCGAGAACCTGGGCAGCCGACGCGAAACACTGGTGAAACGCCGGGATGAGCTTCGGCAACAGGTTACCCAGGCCAGAGAGCGACTCAACCAGCAGCGCACTTCCACTCATGAGGTGGCGTTACGGGTCGAATCGATGCGTAGCGCACATACCGCCCTGGTGCAGAACCTGGAGCGGGCCGGTAGTCAGTTGACCCAGCTATCCCACCGGCGGGAGGAGTTGAAGACCACCCTGGACAACAGTGAAGCACCATTGCAGCAGCAGTTGGAGATGTTGAACCAGAAACTCTCCGATCGCAGCGCCGTCGACACGACGCTGAACGATGCCCGCCGTCTGCTTGAAGAGGTGGATGCCAATCTGCGCGACAAAGAGCAGCAGCGCCATGTTGCGGAACAGCAGGTTCAAGCTCGACAGGAGAAACTCAACCAGGCACAGCTACAGAGTCAGGAGGTGAATGTCCGCTGCATGACGCTGCAGGAGCAGCTCCACGAGGGAGGCCTGGATGCCGAAGAGCTATTCAAGGCCATGCAGGAGGATGCCACCGAGGAGGCCTGGCAGCAGCAGGCGGAGCGACTGGCGAATCGTATCCAGCGTCTGGGCCCGATCAACCTGGCAGCGATCGACGAGTACCAGGAGCAGTCGGAGCGGCTGAAGTATCTGGATGAGCAGCACGAGGATATCTCCCGCTCTCTGGAGACCCTGGAGAATGCGATCCGCAAGATCGACCGCGAGACCCGTACCCGCTTCAAGGAGACCTTCGATAAGGTCAACTCGGGCATCAAAGAGCTCTTTCCCAGACTCTTCGGCGGTGGTCACGCCTATCTGGAACTGACCGGTGAGGACCTGCTCGATACCGGAGTGACGGTCATGGCCCGCCCCCCGGGCAAGCGCAATACCAGCATTCATCTGCTCTCAGGCGGAGAGAAGGCATTGACCGCCGTGGCCATGGTGTTTGCCATCTTCCAGCTCAATCCTGCGCCCTTCTGTATGCTTGATGAGGTGGATGCACCCCTGGACGATGCCAACGTGGGACGATTTTGCGATATGGTGAGGGATATGTCCGATAAGATACAATTCATTTTTATCACCCATAACAAGATCACCATGGAGATCGCCAACCAATTGTCGGGTGTTACCATGCATGAGCCTGGCGTATCGCGCCTGGTCACCGTCGATGTGGAGGAGGCAGCACAGTTGGCTGCAATTTAAACTCATGGATGCCACCACACTGCGCATCGTTCTCTTTGTACTCGGCTGTATCTTTCTCGCCGGGATTTACTTCTATGAGACCAATCGCCGTAAGCGTGACTCCGCCCAGGCACGTAGACGAAAGGCGCAGAGAAAGCCTAGCACGCAGCAAACCACATCCACCCCGGCTCAAACCGCGGTTGAAGAGATTGAACAACCCGATGAGGCAACCGGAGTAACCACGCCGGAGGGAGACGACACTTGGATCAACTGGGAAGAGGATGATACCGAACTGCTGGATCGGGGGATGGAAGAGATCGGCAGCCTGGACCCGGATGAAGATGATGCCCCCGAGCTTGAATTTGCCGCTGAGAGTGAATCCGCTACTCTGGAGCCAGAACAGCAGGACCTGTTTGGCTTCAGTGCCCAGGAGGAGTCTCCGGTCGATGTACCGTTGCTGATCATCCAGATCAATCTGCGTGCCCGTTCCCAACCCTTTAGCGGCCCTGACATACAGAAGGCGATGCAGGATACCGGCCTGGTCTTGAGCGAGCTCTCGATCTATCAACGTCTGGCCAGCGACGGTAGCGACAAACCTACATTCAATCTGGCCAGCATGGTGGAACCAGGGGTCTTTCCGCAACAGGATGTTGATGAGTTCTCCACCCCCGGCTTGACCCTTTTTACCCAACTCCCCGGACCAGGGGACGGCATGGCGATCTTCTCCGACATGCTCTTCACCGCTGAGCGCCTGGCAGCCATGCTCGATGGGGAGCTGCAGGACGAAACCCACAGTGCCCTCAGCAAACAGACCATCGAGCACATGCGGGGTGAGATCATGGAGCACCGGCGCCAGGTCCAGTTGGCTCGGAGCAAGGGTTGAACAGAGCGCGCGATGGCGCAGCGCAGCGCATCGACTCCCTGCGCCAGGAGATCAACTACCACAACCGGCAATACTATGTATTCGACGATCCGAAGATAACGGATGCCGCCTACGACCGCCTGCTGCGGGAACTCACCCAACTGGAGTCGCAATATCCGCAGTTGGTCACTCCCGATTCGCCCACCCAACGGGTTGGGGACAAACCTCTGCAAGGCTTTGATGAGGTGGTTCATCGGCTGCCCATGCTCTCCCTGGACAACGCCTTCGACGAAGCTGAAATGGGGGAGTTCGAACGCCGTATCCGCGATCGTCTTAAACTGGATGGGGACCAGCCCATCCGTTATCTGGCGGAACCTAAGCTCGACGGCTTGGCCGTGAGTCTGCGCTACCAAAAGGGCAGGTTGGTACAGGGCGCCACCCGGGGTGACGGCAGCCGGGGAGAGGATGTCACCAGCAACGTACGCACCATCAAGGCGATCCCGTTGTCGTTGCAGGGGGATGATTGGCCCGAGATCCTCGAAGTCAGGGGCGAGGTCTTCATGCCCCATAAGGGATTCGAGGCCCTGAACAGACATGCCCGGGAGACCGGTGAGAAGGGTTTCGTCAATCCCCGCAACGCCGCCGCCGGTTCTCTGCGCCAGCTCGATCCACGCCTGACTGCCCAGCGCCCGCTCTCATTTTATGCCTACGGCCTTGGTGAAGTGGTGCCCGCACCCATCGCCGAACAACAGAGCGTCAGTATAAGAAGACTTAAGCAATGGGGCCTGCCTATCTCGCCCCTGCATGAGGTGGTCATCGGCGTGGATGGATGTATCGACTATTTTCAACGCATCGTGCAGCAGCGGGATGGATTGGCATACGATATCGATGGTGTGGTGTTCAAGGTCGATGACCTGGAACTGCAGCAACAGCTCGGATTCGTCTCCCGTGCCCCGCGTTGGGCTATCGCCTATAAATTCCCTGCCCAGGAGGAGATGACCCGGGTCGAGGCGATTGAATTTCAGGTCGGCAGAACCGGTGCCATCACCCCGGTAGCCCGTCTTACTCCGGTGTTTGTCGGCGGGGTCACGGTGAGCAACGCCACGCTGCACAACATGGATGAGGTGATACGTAAGGATGTGCGTTGTGGTGACACGGTAATCGTCAGACGGGCAGGGGACGTAATCCCGGAAGTGGTCAGCGTGGTGGTGGATAGACGCCAGGCCGATGCCAAAGGTGTCGATCTGCCTTCAGCTTGCCCGGTCTGCGGTTCGGATATTATCAAGCCGGAAGGGGAGGCGGTGGCCCGCTGCAGTGGCGGTCTCTACTGCCCGGCTCAGCGCAAGGAGGCGTTGAAACATTTTGCCTCCCGCAAGGCGATGGATATCGAAGGCCTGGGTGACAAGCTGGTGGAGCAGCTGGTGGAGCAGGGACTGGTCGATACCCCGGCGGATCTGTTTGCTCTCACCCTTGAACACCTGAGTGCCCTGGAGCGCATGGCCGAGAAGTCGGCGCAGAATCTGCTGCAGGCCCTGGAGAAGAGTAAGTCGACAAGCCTTGAACGCTTTCTCTTTGCTCTCGGTATCAGGGAAGTGGGGGAGGCGACCGCCCAATCCCTGGCCAATCAATTCGCCACCCTTGATGCCATTGAAGAGGCGGATCAGGATAGCCTGCAAGAGACCCCTGATGTGGGCCCCATCGTTGCCGCTCACGTGCACTCTTTTTTTCGCCAAGCCCATAACCGGGAGGTCATCGAGCAGCTGCTGCGCGCGGGTATCCATTGGCCGGCTGTGGCGGTGCGACCCGTTACAGATAATCCCTTGTCAGGTAAGACGGTGGTCATCAGCGGAACCCTGAGCAGGCCGCGGGATGAGATCAAGCAGGAGCTGCAGAGTCTCGGCGCGAAGGTCACCGGCAGCGTCTCAAAAAAGACCGATTACCTATTGGCGGGGGACGCCGCGGGTTCGAAGCTGACCAAGGCGGAGAAGCTGGGTGTTGCTGTTCTCAACGAGGCTAGCCTCAAGGAACTATTGGAGCAGGGCCAATAACGCTTTCGCTATTGCGTTTATTCACTTCGCCATCCGTGATAGTTTCTATCGATATCAAAAAAGGTTTTCAGGAAACAAGATGAGCGACGAAAGCAACAAAGAACGGGAGATCATGATGGTGATGCGTAAGCTCCTCACCACGATTGTTCGCGAGGTGACACCGGAGCACAAGAGCCTCAAGCACCCCCTCTCCGAGCAGACCATACAGGATATCCGTGCCTGCCTTGGCCTGATCACCGCCCGGGAAAAGGAGTTGGCCGATGCTGGCGGTCGCAGCGCAGAGGAGCGACCCTATTTCGTCGATGAGCCTCCTGCAACAAAGGTCGTACCAATATCCAAAATTGGCAGATCCAAGCAGGAAGAAGAGGAGTAGGCCCAAGACTGTTGTTGATTATTACTAGTTCCCATGCTCCTGCGTGGGAACTCATCAGTCACCTTAATCAACCCGCTGTATGCGTTCCCACGCTGGAGCGTGGGAACGATGAAAGCACATGGGTAAGGTGTGGTCCTCGTCAGGGTGCAATCATGCAGACTTAAAACTTACCACCGTCAGCCATATCAGTGCGATTAGAATTCCACTGAATATGAGGGCGAGGTGGTGTGAACGTCTCGCTTTTGATGCACCTTTTATAACGGTCGTTTCATCATGATTGCGGGTGTTGATGTGGATGGGTAGGTCGTCGCCAGGCTTCAGAGAGCGCCACCATCTGTCTTCCTTCGGTGTGGCATCACCCCAATTGTTCACCTCGGGCACCCAGATGTTCTGCTTTTCGAGAGATACGGTGCTTCCGCGATAGGACTGACCGTCAGCCGTATATTCGTATTCGATGACGGGATAGAAATATTTCAGCCTTGAGTATTCGGTTGTTGCAATCTCTTCTTCTCTTTCCTCGATAGATAGCACTTTTGCACGACTCTCTCTCCAGCCTGACTGTGATCTGTAGTCTAACAGTGATCCGGCGCCGATAATTATCAGTATGGCGGCGATAAGCAGTAAAATGTGGTGTGCATATTGAGGGGCGAAAAAGAACAAAACAGCTGCGAAACAAAACAGCGCGACCAATTTTACTGCCTGTGCAGCTGTGGTTGCATTCATCGAAATCAAGCGCTCTTCTTTGCAAGCATGTGTTTTGGTCGTTTACAAATGACCATTATACAAACTGTGAACAGAAGAGACGAGCGCGGCGATGGCCAACAAGGCCATAAGCAGATAGGTGGAAAAGAAGAGTCTTTGCTGCAGTGGTGAACCCAAGCGAAGCTTTGCATGTTTAAAACTGAGATATTTCGCCGCTTCGCGACCAGCGGTGTCCAGATAAATTGCGCCAGCGAACAAGGCAAACAGTGGCCATGTCGCGTGGTTCACTACCATGAGAATACCAGCTATCGGCATCCATGCCAGAGTCAAAAGATCCCAATAAGCGGCATATTTTTCCGCTCGCTGCACTAGCGGATCAGTCTTGGCGGGGTCCTCCTGCAATCCCAGTCTTTGGGCAAGCGGGAAATTTACAGAAGAGATAACCTGGCCAAGATAGAGGATGCCGGGGAAGACTATTAAAAACCAGCCTAAGATAGTTTGCATATTCAACTGAATAGATGCCCGCCTGCTGCGACGGGCATAGTTCAGTTTGCTTACTCTTTGGCTTCCGTGGTCTCTTCAGCCGGTTTTTCCGCTTCGGCATTTGACTCAGCAGCAGGGGCATCGGCTGGTGCAGCGGCGCTCTGATCGGTGGCGGGTGCCTCTTCGGCCGGCGCCGGAGTGCTCTCATCGGCAGCTGGCGCCTGTTCTGCAGCTGGAGCCGGTTTGGCGTTATTCTCATTGAAGACCAGCTTGCTGGAGTCGCGCAGGCCCTGCATATATTCCGCAAGCGCGGTCTGCTTCAGCGAGTTGACGATCTTGAGCTTGACGCTATCCAAAGTGGGTGCTTCGGTCTGACGGGTGTCTTCCAGAAGGATGACGTGCCAGCCGAACTGGGTTTGCACCGGAGCAGAGCTGTATTTGCCTTTCTCCATGGCTTTCAGGGCATCACCGAAGGGCTTTACCATCTGTGCGGCATCGAACCACCCAAGGTCGCCACCGTCTTTGCCGGTGGGTCCGGTCGAGTGCTCCTTGGCGAGTGCCGCAAAATCGGCGCCGCCATCCAGCTTTTCGATCAGCGAGACCGCTTCATTCTCCTCTTTCACCAGGATATGTCTGGCCTTGTACTCGTTGCCCGACTCTCCTGCATAAGTCTCGTCATAGGCCTTTTGAATCTCCTCCTCGCTCGGTTCATGTTTGTTTGCGAACTCCTGGATCGCGAGTTGGGTGAGCAGTTTGGCCTTTAACAGTTGAATCGATGCCGCAATATCGGGTCGGTTCTGTAATCCTTGTTTCTCCGCGTCCTGTGACACGATAAAGATGTTGGCCAGTTCGTTGAGTACGCTCATCTGCATTTCAGGAGAGGTCTGCGCATCAGGGACGTTGCGCATGCGATCCTGGAAGTAGAGGCTGTACATGGTCTTGGTAATGGGTTCGCCGTTGACGGTAAGCAGCGTCTCAATATCCATCTCGCCTGAGGAGGGCCCGTCAACTGCGGGTACGGTAACAGAGCGATCACCCTCCTGGTTGGCTGCGGCGGGTGCCTGATCCGTCGTCTGGTTGCAAGCTGTCAGCAATCCTGCGCTGCAAACCGCAGCTAATATGATCTTCTTTTTCATCATTGAATACCTAGTTGTGATTAAATCATTGTTTGTCGAGAAACTGCTGCTTGGATCAAGCAGGCAGCACTTTCTTAAACGGTTTCACCTTTACCCGGGCATAGACCCCCGCCTCGATGTAGGGGTCCGCGTCGGCCCACTCCTTGGCGCTCTCCAGGCTGTCGAACTCAGCGACGATTAGGCTGCCGGAGAAACCGGCGGGTCCGGGGTCCTCGCTGTCGATCATGGGGTGCGGACCTGCCAATAGCAGTCGGCCTTGATCCTGCATCTGTTTGAGTCTGGCAATGTGCTTTTCCCGCGCCTTGAGACGCTGCTCCAGACTGTCGTCACGATCTTCGGCGATTATTGCGTAGTACACTCAACCCCCCTCAGTTTCCAGTTCGTTATCGCGTATATGACGCGCCAGATAAAAGGCCTGCAGGACAACAAATCCCAGGGTCAGGCCCATCATGCCAAATAACTTGAAGTTGACCCAGCTCTCCTCCAGGGAGTGAGCTGCGTTGCACATCTCCAGCTCACTCCCTTTGAAGTATTGACCGCAGTTGTCGAAATCGATCTGTTGCAGTCCGGTGAGCTGCATCAGCTGATGTTCGGCAACGAAGAAATCGTTGGCCACGTAGAGATTGAGGAATCCGAGGATAATGAAAAACAGGCCCCAGGTCAGATTGAGTCTTTTCCATATCGGATCGGGCACTGAGATGCTGCTCTCCATCATCCGCTGCACCAGCGGTTTCTTGCCGATGAACTGGCTGCCAATAAAGACCACACCAAACAGCCAGTTGATCACCGAGGGCTTCCACATGATGAAGGTGCGATCCTGGAGCAGGATGGTGAGGCCGCCGAACAGCACCAGGATACCGAATGTGATCAGGTGCATCTTCTCCACATGTCTTTTGACCAGCCAACCATAACCGACCTGAAGCATGGAAGAGACGATGGCGACAGCGGTGGCGACGTAGATATCGTAGACCTTGTAGGCTACGAAGAAGAGAATGACGGGAAAGAAATCGGCAAGAAATTTCATCAGTGGATCAATATCTTAAAATTAGCTCTTCATGAGCGACTGCAGGCATAGTACACCAAGTTTCGGTTCTATATAGTGATCTTCTCAGAAGGATCAACAGTTTGCGGGTTTCACAACCGCTAGTGCAATATCCTGGGTTGACTCCAAAGATTATAATATTTTTCAACAACTTCCCTAACCTTTTGCGGATAGTCCAAGGCATCCATCTGTTCCATGCCTTCGCGGAAAAAATCGGGTGCCTGATCAGGGAGCAGGCGGCAGAGGGTCTTATAGGCCTCATCGATCAGTTGTGGCTGATAGCTGCGGGTGGCGATTATCGCCTGATTCATCAACAGGATGCTCCAGGGTTTGGCCTTCTCGGCGAGCTCCTGTTGTTCCCGCATCAGTGGCTCGAGGGCCTCTATCAACTCCACTGACAGGTCATAGAGTTGTTGTAATTGGGAAGGTTCCCGAAACCTGTTGGCGAGGCGGGCAAGGGAGTTGATCACCGGCTCCAGGGTGCGCAATTCACCCCGATGGCGGACGATCCACAGGGCCAGGGGGAGAGTGATGTCCTCCAGCTCTTCACTCTCTTGTGGCATTTCCAGGCCGGCGGCGACATCGGAGAAATCTGCCAGCAGCTTGATGCCGTAATCACCGAGTTCACTCAGCTCATCCAGCGAGGTGTCGATAACCTCATTCTCCCCGGCTAGCTGTCTGACCAGAATTTGCAGCAGCTCCATCAATCTATGCATCGCCTGGGTCAGCGCCGAAGGCGATCGGTCAGGGTCTTTGTCGCCCGCCTCGGCGCCAGCGGAAACCACTGCCGGTGCGATGGCGTCAAAACGCTCACCGATGTAGGTAAGATCAAGAATAGGAAATAACATCAGGTGCTATTGTATCAGCCTGTTTTACCCACGTCCGTGCTGGCCGGGTTTTTTTTCAGCAAGCCTATCGGTTTGATACCACTATGGGTACAATCCGCCCCCATGTTTTGCGTATACGACCTTCACAGCCACTCTACTGCCTCGGACGGAACCCTCAGTCCTGGGGATCTGGTAGCCCGTGCTGCCGCTGCAGGGGTACGGGTCTTGGCATTGACCGATCACGACACCACGGCCGGCATAGGGGAGGCGCAGGCAGCCGCCCTGGATTGTGGCCTGGTATTGATTCCCGGGGTGGAGATCTCGGTAACCTGGAGCGGCCAGACGGTGCATATTCTGGGTCTGAACCTGGATCCGCAAAGCCTGCCCCTGCAACAGGGCTTGAGCAAGTTGAGAGAGTTTCGCGATTGGCGTGCCCATGAGATCTCAAGCAGACTCGAGAAGGCCGGTATCAAAGGCGCTTTCGAAGGCGCACTGGCCCTCTCCAACGGTACCCTGGTGAGCCGCACCCATTTTGCCCGCTATCTGGTGGAGCGGGGTGTAGTGAGTGATGAGCGCAAGGTCTTCAAACACTATCTGGTGAAGGGAAAGCCCGGCTTCGTTCCCGGTCAATGGGCCGAACTTGCCGATGCTCTGGCGTGGATTCATGGCGCAGGGGGAGTGGCCGTGGTGGCCCATCCCGCGCGCTATCGTATGACCCGCTCGAAATTGCGACGCCTCTTTGCCGAGTTTGCTGAACTCAAGGGCGAGGCGATCGAGGTTGTTTCCGGCAGCCACAACAGGGATGACTCTTTCAATATGGCCAAGCATGCCCGGGATTTCGGCCTGCTGGCATCGGCGGGTTCCGATTTTCACTCTCCGCAGAACCCTTGGATCGAACTGGGACGATTGCCGATGTTGCCTGATAACTGCCGCCCTCTGTGGTCAAATTGGTTGCTCGATCTGGAACCCCCCGAGACCCGCAAAGCCGTGTAGTCAGTCAGGCATACCCGATGGCCCACTTCCTTCAGATACACCCGGAGAATCCCCAGCCGCGCCTGATCACTCAGGCGGTGGAGATCATTCGCGAGGGTGGCCTGGTGATCTACCCCACCGACTCCAGCTACGCCCTGGGATGCCATATCGGTGACAAGGCGGCGATGGAGCGTATTCGACGCATCCGCATGGTGGACGATGCCCACAATTTCACCCTGGTGTGTCGGGATCTCACTGAGATATCCAATTATGCCAAGATCGACAACCGGGACTATCGCCTGCTGAAGGCATTGACTCCAGGACCCTATACCTTCATCAACAAGGCCACCAAGCAGGTCCCCCGGCGGCTGATGCATCCGAAGCGAAAGACCATCGGTATTCGTGTTCCGGACAACGCCATCGTCAGTGCTTTGCTGGAGGAGCTGGGGGAGCCGATCATGAGCACTACACTCATTATGCCGGGGGAGGATATACCCCTCACCGATCCCTACGAGATGCGGGACCTGCTTGACCATCAGGTCGACCTGATCATCGACGGCGGCTACTGCGGTTTCGAGCCCACCACCGTGGTGGTATTGACAGAGGAGCTACCCGAGGTGGTGCGAGCCGGGAAGGGCGATACCTCGATGTTCGATGTATAATCAGCTGTTTTTTTAACACTGAGTGAGAATGGCTGTCTCAACTCATTGGAAAATATGAAATCTACACTTTAGGACCTGTTCTCAATGCAAGGGCTCACTCTGATTCAAAAGTTGGCGATCTTCATCCTGCCCCTGATCTTCGCGATCACGGTGCATGAAGCGGCACATGGCTGGATGGCTAAACGGCTGGGTGACAAGACCGCCGAGATGTTGGGCCGGGTGACCCTCAACCCGATCAAGCATATCGATCCGATAGGTACCATCCTGGTGCCGCTCGGGGTCTATGTCATGACCGGTTTCATGTTTGGGTGGGCCAAGCCGGTACCGGTGAATTGGAATAACCTGCGTCAGCCGAAGCGGGACATGGGGCTGGTGGCCCTGGCCGGCCCCGGCGCAAACTTGATCATGGCCCTGATCTGGGCACTCTTGGTCTATGCCGGCGCCCTGATGCTTGCACACTTCCAGTGGTTGGCTATGCCGTTGATTCTGATGGGTGTCACTGGGGTGCTGTTCAATGCCATATTGATGGCTTTGAATCTATTGCCCGTGCCACCGCTGGATGGTGGTAGGATCGTCTATTCGCTGCTGCCGCCGAAACAGGCAGAGGCCTACTCCAGGTTGGAGTCCTTCGGTCTCTTCATCGTGCTGTTCCTGCTCATTTCGGGACTGTTGAGCGTGATTCTCTGGCCCGTGGTGGGACTAACCATCATGATCCTGCCCGCCAGTGATATAGTTGCGGAGTACATTCCGGTGATTCTCAGTCCTGCAAGGAGTTAATTTTGAATCAGTCGCCAAGCTCATCCCGCGTGCTCTCCGGTATGCGCCCCACCGGTCGTCTGCACCTTGGCCACTACCATGGTGTGCTGAAGAACTGGGTGGAGCTGCAGCATCAGCATGAGTGTTTCTTTTTCGTCGCCGATTGGCACGCTTTGACCACGCACTATGATGATCCCAGCGTCATCCCCGAGAGCATCTGGGATATGGTCGTGGATTGGCTGGCGGCGGGGGTGGATAACGAGTCCGCAACGCTCTTTATCCAGTCCCTGGTGCCCGAGCATGCCGAGCTCCATCTGTTGCTGTCGATGATCACCCCTCTGGGGTGGCTGGAGCGGGTCCCGAGTTACAAGGATCAGCAGGAGAAGCTGAAAGAGAAGGATCTGGCCACCTACGGCTTTCTCGGCTATCCGCTGCTGCAGTCGGCGGATATCCTCATCTACCGCGCTTCCCAGGTGCCGGTGGGGGAGGATCAGGTGGCCCATGTGGAGCTGACCCGGGAGGTAGCCCGCCGCTTCAACCATATCTTTGGGCGGGAACCCGGGTTCGAGGAGCTGGCGGAGCAGGCTCGCAAGAAGATGGGCAAGAAGGCGGCCAAACAGTTTACCCAACTGCAGCGGGCCTATCAGGAACAGGGGGATACCGAAGCCCTGGCGAGTGGCCGCGAGCTGCTGCAGGCGCAGCAAAACATCAATACGGAAGAGCGTGAACGCCTGCTGGGTTATCTGGAGGGCAGCGGCCGTATCATCCTCACTGAGCCCCAACCCCTGTTGACCAAGGCCTCGAAGATGCCCGGACTCGACGGGCAGAAGATGTCCAAGTCCTACCAGAACACCATCTCGCTACGCGAGAAACCCAAGGATGTGGAGGAGATGCTGAAACGCATGCCCACCGATACCCATCGGGTCAGGCGTAGCGACCCAGGGGATCCCCAGAAGTGCCCGGTGTGGCAGTTTCATCTGGTCTATTCCACCGATGACACCAAACAGTGGGTCGAGGAGGGGTGCCGCAGCGCCGGGATCGGCTGTCTCGACTGCAAGGGGCCGGTGATCGACTCGGTGCTGAATGAACTCAAACCGATGCAGATGCGGGCAGCTGAGTTCGAGGCCCAACCCGATCTGGTGCGGCGCATCATCAAGGAGGGCTCGGAACATGCCCGCGAGGTGGCCCGTGAGACCATGCGCGAGGTCCGCCAGGCGATGTCCTTGGGAGGATTCGAACAGTGAACAGCGACCCACAAGAGGAGGCAGTGGTGGAAGAGGCCGAACAACATCCCCACTACCATCCCGAGCAGGAGGAGATGCCCTTCGCCATGGTTATGGGTGAGCCGCTGGCGACACCTCCCACCGATCTCTATATCCCCCCCGACGCCCTGGAGGTCTTTCTCGATGCCTTCGAGGGGCCCTTGGACCTGCTGCTCTATCTCATCAGGCGGCAGAATCTCGATATTCTCGATATCCCCATCTCCGATATCACTGACCAGTATGTGCAATATATCGAGATGATGAAGGATCTACGCCTCGAGCTGGCGGCGGAGTACCTGGTAATGGCGGCGATGCTGGCGGAGATCAAATCCCGCATGCTGCTGCCCAGGCCGAGTAGCGAGGAGGAGGAGGGCGAGGATCCCAGGGCCGAGCTGATTCGGCGCCTGCAGGAGTACGAGCGCTATAAACAGGCCGCCGAGGATTTGGATGGACTGCAGCATATGACTCGGGACACCTTTCAGGGACATGCGGAGTTGGTGGAGCGGCATGTGGAGACGAAAGATCCCGACGTGGACCTGCGCGAAATCCTCTTGGCACTGCAGGATGTGCTGGCACGTGCGGACATGTTTTCCAGCCACCGGGTGGAACGGGAACCACTTTCAGTGCGGGAGCGGATGTCCCATGTCATGGGCCTGGTAAACGGCAGGGATTTCGTCCCTTTCGGCGAATTTTTCGATATCACCGAGGGTCGCCTCGGGGTGGTGGTGACCTTTTTGGCGATCCTCGAGTTGTTGAAGGCATCGCTGCTCGAACTGGTCCAGACAGAGGATTTCGCCCCCATACATGTAAAAGCTAAAACAGCCTGAAATGACAGACGAAGACAGATTAAAACAGATAGTTGAAGCGGCCCTGCTGGCCGCTGGACGCCCCCTCAATCTCGATCAGTTGCAGCAACTCTTTCCCGAGCAGGAGGAACCGGAGAAGAAACGGCTGCGGCAGGTGTTGGCCGAATTGACCGCCGACTACCAGGGCCGTGGGATCGAGATCACCGAGGTCGGCAGCGGCTTTCGCATCCAGGTGCGCGGCGAGCTCTCGCCCTGGGTCTCCAAGCTCTGGGCGGAACGCCCTCCCAAGTACTCCCGGGCCCTGCTGGAGACCCTGGCGTTGATCGCCTACCGGCAGCCGATCACCCGGGGCGAGATCGAGGATGTGCGCGGGGTGTCGGTGAGCACCAATATCATCAAGACCCTCACCGAGCGGGAGTGGGTCAGGGTGGTCGGCCATCGCGACGTACCGGGCAAACCGGCCCTCTATGCCACCACCAAGGAGTTCCTCGACTATTTCAATCTGAAGAGCCTCAATGACCTGCCGACCCTGGCAGAGATCAGGGATCTCGACTCCATCAATCGGGAGCTTGAGCTTGTGGATCCCGGTAAGCAGCAGGAGGGGGAGAACGAAGCGCATCCGCCAACGGATGAAGCGGTGCAGGCCGTTGACACTGATAGCCATGACCATGGACTCGAATCCGTGGGGGAGGAAGATACCATCCCCCTTGAGGCGCGAATGCCCGCCGAGGCATTGGTGACAGAGAATGACCCCACTGAAGAGGCTGGTGAGATCCCATCCGAGGAGCAGCTATATCACCCCGATAACGAAGATCAAGCCTCATCCAAACCGAGCGCCGATGAGTCAGAGTAGGGAGCGTGGCGGCGAGCGCCTGCAAAAGGTCCTGGCCAATGCGGGCATGGGTTCGCGGCGCCAGATCGAGGGCTGGATTGTCGAGGGTCGGGTTGAAGTCAATGGGGTGGCTGCCGAGTTGGGACAGCGGGTAGAACCCAGCGATGTGATCTACGTGGACGGCAAGCGGGTGGCGAAGCGCATGCTCGAGGCACCCGATCGCGAGGTGATCGTCTACAACAAGCCGGAGGGCGAACTGGTGACCCGCAAGGATCCGGAAGGCCGCCGTACCGTCTTTGAGCGCATGCCGAAACTCAAACATGGACGCTGGATCCCGGTGGGTCGCCTCGATCTCAACTCCTCCGGCCTGCTACTGCTGACCACCGATGGCGAACTGGCCAATCAGCTGATGCATCCCAGCCGTCAGGTGGAGCGGGAATATGCGGTCAGGGTAATGGGCGAGGTCAATGAGGAGCAGCTGAAGAGATTGACCCATGGGGTGGAGCTGGAGGATGGCCCCGCCCGTTTCGAGGAGATCGTCGAGTCGGGAGGCGAGGGGATCAACCGCTGGTTCCATGTGGTGATCATGGAGGGTCGGCAGCGGGAGGTGAGACGGATGTGGGAGGCGGTGGGTGCCACGGTGAGCCGTCTCAAGCGGGTGCGCTACGGCAGCGTATTTCTCGAAAGCGCGCTCAAGGTGGGGCGCTGGCGCTATCTCAGCGATGGGGAGATCAATGAGCTGTTAGCCACCATGGGTCACAAGGTGGTGAAGCAGGCCAAGCCCCGTCGCGGTTCCCCTCAGCAACGGAGCAAGGGGCACAAAGAGACTCGAGGGCAAAAGCCGAGTCAGAAGAAGAGAGCAAAGAGACCACAGGAACCTAAACGGGGCAGTGCCAAGGGTGCCGCAAAGGAAGAAAACAGCCCGTGGAAAGGAAAGCGAAAAAGCGGCGGACCCAGTCGATCGCGGTGAAGCTCGGTCACGATCCCCTGATGAGGATCTACGCTCGTCTTCTCGACCGTTACGGCCCCCAGCACTGGTGGCCGGCGGAGAGCCCCTTCGAGGTGATGGTGGGGGCGGTGCTGACCCAAAACACCGCCTGGTCCAACGTTGAGAAGGCGATTGCCAATCTCAAAGCGTTGGATGGGGGACTCAGTCTCGAGTCCCTGCTCAGGATCTCGAAAGCAAGATTGGCGGCAGCCCTGCGTCCGGCGGGCTACTTCAATGTCAAGGCCAAACGCCTGCGCAGTCTCTGCCGTTTTCTGCAACGGCATCAGCCATTGGATCAGCTGCAGACGGATCAGTTGCGTGGCGCCCTGCTATCGGTTCACGGCATAGGTCCGGAGACCGCGGACGACATCCTGCTCTATGCCTTCAACCGACCGGTGTTTGTCATCGATGCCTATACCCGCAGGCTCTTCGGCCGCTTGGGACTGATTGATGCCAATAGCGGTTATGAATCGTTACGCAAGGGATTTGAAGCGGCGCTGAAGCCTGATTCTGAGCTTTTCAACGAGTACCACGCCCTGATCGTTGTCCACGCCAAGGAGCTGTGCAGAACACGACCGGTGTGCGGAGAGTGCCCGCTACGCGATCTCTGTGCCTACCCGACACTCAGTTAACAGACCCTAAGGGAGTCTCCGCGGTGACCACCTGATTGCGTCCGTTTTCCTTGGCCTGATAGAGTGCGGTGTCCGCGCGCTGGAAGAGACTTTGAGGCGTATCCTGCTCAAGCATGGCGGAGACACCTACGCTGAGTGTGATGCAGACATCCTTGAGCGACTTGATGCGCAAGCTCTCCACGTTGTTACGAATACGTTTTGCCAAAAGACGAGCGCCTTCGATGTTGGTATCGTTGAGGACGACGACAAACTCTTCGCCACCGTAGCGGTAGAGGGCGTCGCTGCCGCGAATGGTCCGCTCCACGGTGGCAGCGATCTCATTCAGCACCATGTCACCCACTGCATGGCCATACTGGTCGTTGATACGTTTGAAGAAATCGATGTCCAGTACAAGCAGCGACAGGTCGCTCTGTTTGCGACGGTTAAACTCGATATCGCGACTGAAATTGGCATCGAAGGCGCTGCGATTCTTTACCCCGGTCAATGAGTCGATAAAGGCACTCTCAATGGCCGCCCGATAGAGCAGGGCATTGCGCAGGGGATAGAGCAGGGCGGACAACAGATTTTCGATCTGTTGGATCTCGATCTTTTTATAGCGCTTGGTGCGACTAAGGGAGATCTTGCCCAATGGGGTGTCCATTACGTTCAGATCGTACTCGAGGGTGTTCCTGCCCGGGTTATCGCCATGATGAATCTCAATGGCGCCATCCTTGGAGTGATAGTTGAGGGTATTGACTTGAAACTGGTCCTTGATGAGGTCGGTAAACAGCTCGATCACGCTATCCACCTCGAGGGTGGTCTGTAGTTTTCCGCTCAGCTCCAATACCAGACCCAGGGTGCTGTTCATCACCGCTGATTGGTTTGACATCTGTCCGCTGGGGGCGGCAGAAGGATCCTGTGGTGTGCTGTAGATACCGCTCATGTTTATAAAGCTCATTGTTAAGCTGATCTCGACTTTACTGATGCCAAAGGCGTGCCAATTTCAAAATTATCAATAAAAACAGCAACTAATGTATTGTAAAATCGGTGCGCGCCAAAAATACGTCACCCATTCCAGGGGCGTTTACCGCTCCCAGAGACTATAATTCGACAAAAATCTGTCGAATCCCCAACCCGGGGGTCAGCTGGATGAAGAAAGAGAACAAAGAGATGCTTAAGCTCATCGCACTATCGATTCCTCTGCTTATTGCCACCTCCCAACTATTTGCCGCGGGGGAGGAGAAGGGGCTGGATCACGGTCTGGTCAACCCGGGATTTCATGAAAAACCGGCCTGGTTCAAAAGCTCCTTCCTCGATCTTCAGGAGGATCTGCAGGAGGCGACGGACGAGGGTAAGCGCCTGATCCTCTATTTTCATCAGGACGGCTGTCCCTACTGCGCCAAGCTGCTGAATGAGAACTTCTCCATCAAGGCGATCGTGGAGAAGACAAACCAGGCCTTTCAGCTCATAGCGATCAATATCTGGGGTGACAGGGAGGTCACCGGACTGGAGGGTGAGACCATCACCGAAAAGGCCTTCGCCGCATCGATGAAGGTGATGTACACACCCACCCTGCTGTTTCTCAACGAGCAGGGAGAGCGGGTGTTGCGCATCAACGGCTACTACGCCCCCCATCGCTTCATGGCCGCCCTCGACTATGTGGCGGATGGGGAGGAGCGCAAGCTCTCCTTCCGCGACTATCTCGCACACAAGCAGCCTGTGCCTTCCAGCGGCAAGCTGCATCGCCAGGCAGACTATCTACAGCCGCCGCTGGATCTGCAACGCACAGGGCAGGGTGGTGTGAAACCGCTGCTGGTGTTGATGGAGATGAAGCAGTGCCCGCCCTGCGATGAGCTGCACCAGGAGATTCTCACCCAGCCCGCGTTACAGGAGGCCCTGGAGGGGTTCGATGTGGCCCTGGTGGATATCTGGTCCGGCGAGGAGCTGACCACCCCGGGCGGCGAACGCATCAAGGCGACGGAGTGGGCGGAACGCCTGGGCATTCAATACGCCCCGAGCATGCTCTTCTTCGACGGCGCAGGCCACGAGGTTTTCCGCTCCGAGGCCTACCTGAGAGGCTTTCACACCCACGCCGTGATGGATTACGTGCTCACCGGGAGCTACCGCGAGCAGCCCAATTTCCAGCGTTTCGTCCAGGCCAGGGCGGAGGAGATGCGCGCCCGCGGCGAGGAGGTCGACCTGATGAAATAGCCCCCCGGAGGAAATGTCCAATATTGATACAACTTGGGGTTCACTCGAGGATGATTCTAGGGTAGTATTGCGCGTTCGAAATTTCGGGTCGTTAGCTCAGTCGGTAGAGCATCTGACTTTTAATCAGGTGGTCATAGGTTCGATTCCTATACGACCCACCATATAGAACAAAGGCTTAGCAGGGTTCTGCTAGGCCTTTTTTATTGTTTAGATATATAGCGGCATTTGTACCATGAACAGATCTATGACTCTTTCGTGACCAGGCAAAGAAACCTAACAGTGCAGAAACAAATAACCAGAATGCAGGAGGAGCGGGTACAACTGACATGCTATTTATTACAAGCCAAGGATCATAAGTTTGATTATGCAGTGAAAAAGAGATGTCGCTGAGCATAAATCCGGAGGCCGGTAGACTGCTGGGTAGTGCACTCCCAGCAAACCAAGTGCCATCTTCATCAACCAGATTTATGGTTGCAACCCAATCGAAATGCTCATGGAAAACAAATGTGACTACATCATGTTGATAGGTGGGGTTGATACTTGGCCAGACGTGAATGTCTCCAGCAGTGTACTCGAATGTGACGCCATAGTTGATACCGCTAAATCTTACAGCATCCTTGTCAGGGGGTACTGGATCGATTAAGGCCGGTTAGGCGATTATTTCTGGTGTGGCCTGACGTGAGTTTTCGGCCTTGATGCATAGCAGCGTTGTGGTTATGATCCTTGAATTAAGCAGTGTTATTACCTGCCGTTTTATAATGGATGTTGCATTGGACTGGCTGTAAACAAGGATCACATATGGACCATGATAAAAATTCTTACTCTCTTACCTTTTTCTTTTCTACCCTGTCGCTTCTGTTAACATCGTGCGGTGGTGGAGGGGGCGGAAATGATACTACCCAACCTTCAAACAATGTCTCTATCAATCAACAGGCAAAAATCACTCCTCAATCTGTCGAAGAGTATTTGATTGGAATCGACTTGTGGTTTTCCCGCGACTTAACCGGATATGTAACAGAGTTCTTTGCAGGCGGTACGCTCACCTTTCAGACGGGGGAAATTGATCTTACTGTTGAAAATGGTTGCGGGGGAACGGTCAGTATTTCAGGATCTCTCGATGAATCGGCATCAACTGGAAGCCTCTCCATAACTTTTACGGATTATCAACACTGTAGCTACAACGGGACTTACACAACTACTGGGTCATTCGATCTGTCAATATACGATGCCAAAGGGGCTCCATACAATGAAAGCCTGATAATTCCCTCCAATTTTGTGTTATCAACGAACGATGCAGTGCTCAATGTAGAGTCGGATACCTTTCAGCTGGTTGGGAATATTGAGTACGATCATGATACAAGTCATGCGGATCACTCTGTACTTACACTAGTCAAAAACTTCAATATCTCAAACTCATCAGGTGAAGCCGGGTTTATAAACTTTATTGACCAAGTTTATTACACGGATAAGTTGTTCCTATACCCAAGAGGATCACTAAGTCTCCACTATTCTGGAAGACTGTATGACTCCGATTATGGATATGTTGACATCGCTATGGTCAATGCACCTACGGTATGTTATTCCCGGACAATGACCACCTGTCCGCTCGATCCTGAGAAGCTGGGTAAAGTAGAAATGGTAGGCGAAAACAGTTCAGCGCAGATCTATTTCGACTATGGCGAATATGTCAGTATAGATAGCGATGGTGATGGCACCTATGATCAGGATATCTTCTGTAACAATGGCACTTGCTACTAATGCTATGGCAGAGAGGTCGCGAATCGGGTCTACCGCTCCCATCTCATTGCGGCACTGGCCTTAACTAGCTGGAATTGACTAACCCTATAGGTTAGCGGTAGGAAATTATTTGTACCCACGTAACTCGCTGAGCGGATTTTTTTACAGACTATTTAATGGGGTTGGCATGAAATTCACTTCGTATTTGTTGTTGGTATCACTATTGTTTTTGCAAGGGGGCTGCGAGACCACCAAAACCACACTTAAGGAAGAGTATGCTGATTCAATATTTGACACCACATTTTTCGTTATTATTCCACAAGACCAGATTATCATAACTAAATACGACAACAATGTTTATAAGCCTAGCAATCCGGGGATAATAGCTAATCTGATTACTGCATATGAATCATCTAAATCCTACAAACGAATGTTAAAAACAATTCGACCACTCGCGGCCAGGGTGAGAGATTTGGACTTTGGACAAGACTATATAAATGAACTTAAAAATCGACTTCTGTTTACAAATCCAAATAACATTTCCTATGTAGAGAATCCCCCAAAAAATGCTGAAGAGTTCACAACGCTAATCAACTCTGCACCTACTTCAACAGTAGTTATTTTGGAGACCGACTACACTCTTGATGTTAACTACAGCACATTCTCAGTTAATACAATACTTAGCTATTGGGATAAAACAAAGTCCAATCCAATATACAAAACAGATATTTCATACATCTCTAAACCCGTTTCACTGGATCACTCCAAACAAGCGGCTGACAGAGCATTGCCGCTTTGGGTAAAAGATAAGCAAAGACACTATAGGGCATCCTATAGGCAGGGGATTGAAGAGACTGCAAACCTTATTGCCACCGCTCTGACAGAAAGATATGACTATCAAAAGTTAGCAAATCATGAAATGTATACATTTCATGATTATCTAAACCAGGAAATAAAAACTGGCAAGGTGTTGTTTGCTAGTGTTTTAAATCAAATGCACATACTTGACAGGAATGGTGTTTACTATTCAATTACCGCTAGAGATATGACCTATGACAAGTTAAGTGCCGATTTTTCTGAAACTTCTTCAGAATCCGGTCGCGTCTACATCTATTGTCCTGCTGAAGAGTGTATATTGCATATTCAGCCAACGTTATATGTTGATGACAAAAAATATGGTTATATTTACAGGAGAGGGTTTTTCTACCTGGATTTACCACCGGGCAAGCACACATTAACCTTCGACTACGACGGCCCTGACCCCCTTGGCAATATTATAAAATCACAAGTAAGATCGGCAGGCCCTCTAGAAATAGATGTCAAAAACGGAAAGGATTATCACGTTATGATTCGCCACCCAGGCTGGACAACTATAGGCTATAACGCTGAGATAGTGACGAAAGAAACAGCATTACCTGACATCAATTATCTCCAATATACAGGAAGTTTCAGATAGGCCTTTTTATTGTAAGTTGTGTTGCTCTGGATTTCAGAACGCTTGGTTGAACCTGGGGCAAGCTGCAAAGAGATCAGGTGACTAAGCTTGTGCGATACGCTTGTCAGACGCGGCGGTGTCTGTTTGCCTGGGGTTTCGTGTGTATCTGGCCATTAGTCTGTCTGTGTTTAAATCTGCTTTTATCGGCTCGAAGATACTTGCTTTCCTGATCTCCAGATCTTGGCTTATGCGAAGGATGCCATCTGCTTGAAGTATGGCTAAAACGCCTTCAGCCCTGTTTTTTAGAATAACGGACGGATTCAGCTGATCAGATCTTCTGATACAGACGAGCTTCCAACCGAATTTCCTCAATATAGCCAGACCATGTACCTGTTGTTCGTTGATATAGAGTTCAGGAATGGATGGAATAGGTCCCTCGCCAGTTCTTCTATTTGTCATGGTAAACATCCCCCAGATTACCGTCCTTTAGACTAGCCAAATCAGATGCAAATAAGTTTTTACTTGTTCTATGAAGCGAAAATTACAAAAAGATGACGGGCTGCTTAACTGTCCTACGTCGTAGACATGTCTAAAAGCGAAACTGTAAAACTGCTACTTTCCACGCCGTATTAACCATGAGTTGTCATCTGTAGGTCTATTTTACTGATACTTGTTTTCGTGGCTGTAGGTTTTATCCTACAAGAATGTTAAATTTCAACACATAAGCGCCCCAAATACCAATGTACATTTTGATGTTTTTAATGTTGTTTTCGTCAAGATAAGCCATCATACCTAACCATAGTGCACTACTGCCCACCCTAGTTGGTACTATTCACTATTTACCCTATCCCCCGGTTGAGATAATAGCCACACAGAGATAGAAGCCGGAGGACAAGACTATGATGATTACTCGTAATCCCTCTAACGCTAAGATCAAAGAGTTGATTACCCTATCCAGCGAAGGTGCCGCCAGGTGGATTGAAGACAAGGATACCGGTGATATTTTCTACTGGCCTTCGGACAGTGCTTATCACAACCAGGTAGCAAAGATCCTGCATATCGCGGAGTACGATAAAGGGATTGCAATAGCAGACAGTTGATCAGCCGTAATCAGGATCGGATGACTGGACTTACGGTCCAGCCTAGGACAAGGGACTGCATGATGGTTATATCGGGGTGTATTTGAGAGAGACGGCCACTGAATAGATGGCCGATAGTATGAGTCAGCGCGAACCATACTACTATTCAAAGGCTTAGCAAGCATCGCTAAGCTTTTTTTTTGCCAGTTTCTGGCTCTGTAAAGCCCATAGGGCAGCCACCGTTCGAGATCATATGCATCGACAGAACTCTGTATAGGGCAACAATGAGGATTGTCGTCCGGTTCAATTCACCGCTGTGTTTAGTGCAGCGATTTTTTTATCTGAAATCGTCGCCAATGGTATCAACCGGACCAAATCTGTGCTAAAAGTATTAGGATAATTCCTGATTTTTTATTGAGATAGCTAATTTGTTTAAGAATATTCCTCAGCAAAGCCGGTGAAAAAGAAGAAGAAGCTCAAGAAGAAAGAGCTTGCGGTAAGAATCGGCAGGTTGGTGGATCAATTTGCCGATCTGAACAAGCGGCTCAACCGAGTCTCCCATGACAGGCTCAACCAAGGCATTCAACTCGATCAGTTGAGTGAGGATAGCGGGGGCCTGCAGCGACGTCTCGAAGAGCTGCGGGAGCAGGTTGAAGATGTGGTTTCGCAAGAGGAGGAGCTGAGGCTGTTGATGCAGTCACTGCAGCTGGAGAGCGCCGAGGCGGCTGCCGGCAGCGAATCGAATGAGGTGGAACAGCGGATCCAGCAGGAGCTCTCCCGACTGGATCAACAGCTGACATCAATACAGGATCAGCAGCAGGGATTGGAACAGGGATTGGAGAGAGGCAGGCAGTCTGTCGACCATGTGGATAACAAGGCCGACGATTTGCGGCGTGACATGGTGGATTTGTTGAGCCACATCAGACGGCTTGAGGAGAGTGGCAGCGAACTCCTGGTCAGCGACTCCCTGCATGAATCGCAAATCCGCAGTCTGCAGAACGATATCGCCGATCTCAGCCGCAGGATAGAACCGGGTTCCGGAAATAGTGAGCTACCGCAACAGGAGGTTTCACGTCTGTTGCAGGAGTCCACACAACCGTTGCACCAGCAGCTTGAGCATCTGGGGCAAAAACTTTCGCAGAAGGGGGGGCAGCAAAAGGAGTTGGAACGTCGTCTGCAGGAACTCTCCAAGCGTATCGGTGAAACCGGTGCCAGGGTCGAGAGTCAGCATCAGGATGAGACCCGCTTCAACGAGGTATTGGAGCTACGTCTTTCAAAGTTGGAAAACCTGGCCAAGGACCTGCAACCCGTATCCGATGCCGATGAGAATCAGCTGGGTGAGTTGGAGCAGAAACTCAACCGCATTGAGGAGGATCTCGGTTCTCTGCTGGCTGAGAAGCGTTCGGCGGCTGAGAACTACCTGCTACTGGATGAAAAGAGTCGTGAGCTTGCGGCTCGTCTCGATGCCCTCGATGCTATGTTGAGCGAACAAGCTGGCAAGCATGGTGCCTTGGACGACCTGATCAGCCGTCTGAGCAGTGAGTTGGAAAACCAGAACAGCAGCCTGGATGAGCGTCTCAAGGCAGCCGATCTCAAGCTATCCAGCTATCTGGATCAACAGGCTGAACGTCCCGATCCCATGGCCACCATCTCGGTACTGCTGGAGGAGCAGAGGGACGACTTCATAAACAGTATGGAGCTGTTGAAACAGGAGATCCGCGGCCTGGATTCGAAGTTGGAATCCCTCGACATGGACGAGCATGAGTCCAGCGAACGCCTGAATTCACTTGCCACGGATCTCGATCAGCAGGCCGGAAGTCGGGAAGAGATGCAGCAGGCACTCTCCAGCGCTCGGGACGAGTTAAGCCGCAAAGTCGATGAGCTCAACAGCCGTTTGGGGGTGACTGAAGAGCGGCTCAATGCACTGGGTGAAACGGCAAAGGATCAGTCACATCAGCTGTCAACTTTTACCGAGGAGATGGCCGAACAGGGCAAGTACGGGGTGGACCTGAAGCTGATCACAGCCAGCTTGCAGGATGAGACCGACAGCCTCAAGGCACGCAATGACGAGCTTGAGAGCCGTATTGACGACTTGCAACAAACCTTGCAACGGGGTGATGAGCAAGCGTCGCAAGACAAACAACAGTTGGCAGCCATTGAGCAGGCTCAAAATGAATTCCGTGAACAGCATGAATTGGGCATGGATTCGCTACTGGAGCGGATGAAATCCACCCAGGCGAAGCTGGCGGAACAGAGTGGTCTGCATGAAGGGATATCGCAGCGTTTGGATGATCTCGAATCCTCCCTGCAAGAACAGTTTCATAACATCGATGCACAACACCGTAAATTGATCGAAAACGAGTCGGAGAGTCGTGAGCGCTTAAATCACCAGGCGCAGAGCAACCACTCCCTCTCCGAGGCGATCGCGGAGGTGAAGATTGAGCATCAGACATTGCTGGAACAGACTGGCGAGCAGAAGACTTTTCTCGAGGCGATGACCTCGGAGTATGGCAAACGTCAACACGAGGCTGAGGAGATGAGCCGGCGCTTTGGCCTGCTGAATGGGCAGGTGGAGTCGGTCAGAACCACCGGGAACTATCACACTTTCGCAATCGGGGGATTGCTTCTGCTGCTGCTCTTCTTCGCCTTGCTGGGCTACAACTATCTATCCAACAAGATCGGAACTGTGGAGCGGGACATCTCCCTGGAGATGATGCGCATCAGTGAGAACTTTGTCTCCAGGGAGGAGAGTAGCCAATCGATTGGCGCTAGTGCCTACGACAACCTGGCGGTGGAGGAGCTGATAAAGAACCAGCAGCGACTGGATCAGCAGCTTGTTGAACTTGAACAGCAGCTGGCCGCCTCGATGGATACAGGGGATACAACCGCCACTCCAGGAACAGCTGAAGATCAGGAACCGACAGCAGAGCCGCAAACCACCATGCCATCCAGTGGTGATGAGAGCGATATCCAGCTATCGTCTGCTGCGCAAAGTCTGAAGGATGAGCCCAAACAATCAGATGAGCCTAAACAGCTTGATGAACCAAAACAGGTGGATGAGCCGTCAAAACCGCCTTTGACAGAGCGAGCGCTGAAACCAGCTGATGCCTGGACGGCGATGAGAGAGCGTGGAGGCTATACTATCCAGTTGATCGGCGTCTCCAAGAGAAAGGCGATCGATGCCTTCATCAAGCGCTATGGATTGGAGGGTGAGATGGCCTATAGCCAAACCGAGCGCAAGGGCAGAGACTGGTATACCCTTCTCTATGGTACCTATGAGCGTCAAGGTGAGGCTGTCAAAGCGTTACAAAAACTGCCTGAGGCATTGAAGTCGCAACAGCCTTGGATAAGAAGATTGCCAAATGCAGGGGCAATCAATCCGCTTTGAAAACCTTGAGCGGCGCAGCCGAGTCTGCCTCGCTGTTTTCTCCAAACAGAGGAAAGCCGTGGTTTAGAATTCTCTCTTTAACCGATTCAGAGAGAGTTACCAGGGGCACCTCCAAATCGATCCGCTTGCAGTGTCTGGACATCACTCTCATGGCTTCCTGCTGGGTATAGCGGGGCCGGGTGTAGAAGCGACCCGAACTGTCGGTAAGAAACCATTTGTCCCACTGTCGTGCGATATGCAGTCGCGGCTCCTTGGTGGCGATGCTGGTGCGCTCCAGATTCAGCTCCCAGCGCTTTCCCAGGCGTTTCATCAGTCTGGGTATCTCATGGTCATAAAGCCGTTTGACGGTGGAGAGTTTTTTGAAATAGTGGGACTCCTGGATATCACCACCGGTCCATGCAATACCGTCCAGATCCTGATCGGCAGCATGTAGCAGGATCAGTTTCAGCGCCAGACCAAGCCACTCTTTGCGAAAAGGGGCGGGGGTTATCTTTCCCGGCCAGCGGTTTAGATAGCCATGCATGGCTCCGGACTGGTGCCAATCGCTTTGGATCTCTTCAATGAACAGCAAACGCCTGCCGACGTTATCCACCCGTTGTTTGGTGCGGAAATGGACGAGCAGGTTGCGGGCATAATAGTGGCTGGTGAAGTGGGAAAGCGGATAATCGGGTAGGGTCAGTAGCCACTCCCGATAGTCTGTACCGCCGAGCAGGGACTTGTGTTCATAGCGGCTATGGTGTCTATACTCCACCGGGATACCGAGATGCTGCAACGCATGACGGCTGGCTACGGAAAAGGCCTGCTCCTTGGTACTGAAGTGGTGTTGATTGGTCTGTTCATCACCGATCGGATTGCCTAACGAATCGAGAGCGAACCACTGCTGCGAAGAGGGGATACGATCCCGGTTTTTCACGTTTTTCAGATAGCCCACCTTGTAGTAGTGAAGCGGATCCACATAGCGCATAACGCAACAGTCGCTTGGGTTGGTTATGGCTCTGGGGGTCAGTGAATGGTTGATCGATCTCGATGTGGGGATCTCTGTCAGTTCAAGCGCATGGGCATGGTCCGCAGCGTATTCATTGGTCAAGCTCAAGCGGATGGCGGAAAAATCGATCTGTGACAGGAGTTGCTCCCGGGTGATGCTCGGTGTCTCTTCATTCTCCATGGTATCGAGGAAATGCAGTAGGCCTGACCAGGTCAACTCCTCCTTGCGAATTCCGCTACGGCTCATGTTCATGAGTGTGTGCTTCCACTGTCGCGGTGATGCGCGATGCAGCGATAGCTTCTCTATGCGTCTTAGCAAACTGCTGTAGAGTTGTCCCGGATAGCTATACTCCTTTTCCGTCAGAGGATGCTCGTTATCGATGATGCGTTTTCGAACTTGCTCGATTTCCCTGACTTGCTGCTCCTGCTGAATCCAGTTAATAAAAGCGCGGCGGTCGGCTGCCGACCAGTCGATCTGCTGCAGATCGCTAAGGGTGTAGCCTGAAAACAGATAGCAGGGATTGTAGGGCAGGCTATGCAGCCGTTGCGGTCTGATGGTGATATCGACAAAGGCGTACAAGTCGCGATGCGTGGTGTCTGCACCTGCGACGCGGTTGAGTCGCAACGCATGGTAGCGTGCACGAATATTGGTAATACCGGCCAGTTGACCGCTGGGTAATGGGACCATTGTGTTTTCACCCTATCTGCAACTGCAGCAGTTTTGACTCTTATAGCAGGCTGAGAAACTGCTTTTAACGGAGTAGCTGTGGGGAAATGAGTGCCGATATCCCAAGGATATGTAGTGGAATACCCTGACATTAACCCGGTGAATAGGGGCTTATATGGCGTTAATTTAAGGGCTAAGCCTGGTGTTTCGGTTACCGGTCACAAATTATTCCGCCTGAATTGATTTGTATCGATAAATCCTTGTAGAAAAGGGTGGATTTATAAACGGGTAATCAAATATGGATCACTTGACTCAACACTATCAGGGTAGCTGTCATTGCGGTGCTGTGCGATTCTCATTCGAAGGCGACAAAATCGAAAAGGGTTTGCGCTGCAACTGTTCCATCTGTTCACGCAAGGGGGCAATGATGAGCCCTCAGGCCATTCCTCCGCAACAGTTCACCATAGAGGCTGAGGATGGTGCCTTGGGGCTCTATCAGTTTGGCGCCAAAACGGCCAAACACTATTTTTGCAAGCGTTGCGGCATCTACACTTTTCATGAAACCGCCAGGTTTGCGGGGCACTTTCGGGTCAATCTCGGGTGTATCGAGGGGATAGACCCTTTTACGCTTGAATACGATCTGTTTGATGGAAAGCATCTGCTATAGGCATTCTGGGTACTACAGTAGTCGTTAGGTTATGGTGGTTAAAAAGCGGAAAAAAGGCCGCCTTCAGCATCTCTACGGAAGGCTGATGAAGGGAATTTTTTACCTCATATTTGTACTTCTGCTGCTACTCTTTGGCTCACTATTGACCTTGCGATTTGTCGACCCCCCCACTTGGTCCTGGAAGCTGCAAAGGGAGCTCAATCCTCCAGACGACTATCCTCTGGTATCAAGACATGAATGGTGGGATCTGGAGACTATACCCGTCACCATGCAACTTGCGGTTGTGGCCTCTGAAGATCAGAACTTTCCTCATCATATGGGTATAGATTTCGCTGCCATTCAACAGGTGATCATCGATGCGGAAGAGGGTAAGGCGCTACGTGGTGCCAGCACCCTGACACAACAGACCGCAAAGAATCTCTTTCTTTGGCCGCAGAGAAATTGGAGTCGTAAATTATTGGAGGGGGGGCTTGCACTCCTACTCGAGCTACTGTGGGACAAGCAGAGAATACTCGAAGTCTATCTGAATATTGCGGAATTCGGCCCGGGCATCTATGGTGTCGCCGCGGCCAGTGAATATTGGTACCGAATTTCATTGGATAACTTGACAATCAATCAGATGGCAAGACTGGCGGCTCTACTGCCCAATCCCTGGCGCTACCGCGCTGAACCGCCGACACCCTATATCAACGAACGGGCCTGGTGGATCGAAGAGCAGATGGCGCAGTTGGGGTATGTTTGGCTGGAGTCACTCACTGATCGATGACATTGTGAATAAACTGCACCGGCATACCTTCCAGGCATTGTTCGAAATGGTCAAGCAGTTTTTGCGACTTGAGTACGATGACGAAACTCGTCTCATCGCTATTGCGTTTTTCCAGGTCCCTGGCTATGGCTTCCGTCGCCGAGAGATCCATGTATGAGACCACACTCAAGTCCAGCAATACATCGTCGTTGCGATGGCGTTTCAATAGACTGCCTAGCTGATCGATGGATGCGTAAAAGAGATGGCCTTCAACCCGGATCTCAACCGATGCCTCGTTGTTCTCCACGCTGATCTCCAGTTTCGATGCCGAGAGAACAAACAGAATTACCGAGAGTATGAAGGCGATGATCAACCCTGTTTGCAGGCCGAGAATAACAATACTGAAGAGGGTTATGACAAAAACCAGCAGTTCACCGGTCCAGGAGAAGAGGCGGGCAATCTCTCTTGGTTTGAGCATACCTATACCCACCAGCATTAGTGTACCGGCGATAACCGGCATTGGCATGTAGCTAAGCAGTGGACCGAAGATGGCGATCAGAAAAAAGACAGCCAATGCTGATAAAATACCGGCAAGGGGCGTGCTTGCTCCCAACGACAGATTAACCGCAGTGCGATTGAAGCTGCCGGAGCCGGCAAAGCTTGAGAAGAAGGCGGCAAGTGAATTGGCTATACCCTGGGCAAATACCTCTTTATCCACATCGATGGATTGATCGGTGTCGCTGCGCAGACTCTTAACGATAACCATCGACTGTGCGAGTCCGATGAGGGCGATGGTTATGGCATTGGGCAACATGGTGAGTCCGACCAGCAGGTATTCGAGTTCCAGTTTGGGATGACTGATCGGTAGTGCCTGGAAGGGTATGTGTCCAAGCAGTTCTAATTCTGTTTCTACCTGAGTGAAGATCCCCAATACAATCAAGCCGGCCAGATAGCCAACTGTCATGGCAATTAAGATGGCAAAGCGTGGAAACCATTTCTTGGCGACGATCCCAACAACCACAGTAGTGGCGCCGATGCTAAAGCTATAGGGATTGATCAGTTTTTGCCAATCGTCGGCCATGAAGTAGAGCTTTTCGAAGAAGAAGAGAGTGCTGGTTGGGGTGCGGCCCATAATGCCGTCGAGAGATGAGAGGATGAGAATTATCCCGACCCCGGAAGTGATGCCGGTTATCGCGGCTGGGCTCAGGTATTGAAAGTACTTGCCTCCCCTGAGCAACCAGATCAGAAGTTGGATCACTCCGACCATCAGACTGAGAATAATTACATAATCGATATAGAGCGGACTGCCACGTCCGGCAAAGGGCGCTACCGTGATGCCGATCAGGATGGCAACAGCGGTATTCGGACCACCCAGCATGCAACTCGTGCCGAAGAGGCTGGCGAAGAGGGTGACGAATATCGCTGTATAGATACCATATTCGGGGGGCAAGCCGGCCAGATAGGCGAAGGTGATACCCTGGGGTATGACCAATAGGGCGGCAATGACAGCGGCGAATGCCTCAGTCGATGGATTTAGCTTTCCTGCTAAAGATGGCCTCCATGGGATGATCTCCGACAGCAGTCGCAGATGTCTCATATCACGTCATCATTGGATAGGATTGCTCTTTTTACATGGTTTAAACCCTTAGCGATGACTCCTGTCTGCTAATCAACCAAGCCGGAGAGGGATTCGAAGAGCTTTAAGAGTTTACTTTTGCGGGGATCTCCCGGTCGAATCTGCATATTGATATAGGCTGAAACATCGAGGGCGTGCTGATGGCTGAGAGAGCGTTCCTGCCCAAGCGGCATGTTCGCCCAAATAAATCCTGCGGCCTTTTTGATATTGGCCATGCCAGCACCTTTATTGTAAGACTCCATGCCCCAAAGCGGGGGTATGCCTGGTATACCTTGCCCATTGGTGCCGTGGCAGCTGGCACACTTGGTATCATAGATCGCTTTGCCATTCGCTGGATTGGGATCGTAACCTGTGTCGGGAAGAGTCGGTACGCCGCGTCCCCTCGGCGTCTCGCCAATCACTTCGCCATGAGAGATATAGGTGATGTAGGCGGCCACGGCCAATACTTCTGGTGAATCCTCGGGCGGCATGATCCCATCGAGACTGTAGACGAAACATTCACGGATACGCAGTCCGATACCGTTGCGACGACCGTTCTTGCTACGCCACTTCGGGTACATGCCGGCAACATTCAGGGGTATGGCATCGGGTTTTCGCCCGGCATTGAGATGGCAGTTGCTACAGCGTAGTCGATTGCCTGAATAGCGGCCGCCAAAGCGTTCGGTTTCGGTGACAATACGGTAACCGTAGACCACGTTACTGTGGTAATCGTCGAGGTAGCTCCGTTGCAGTAAATCATCGATGGAAATGAGGGGATCAGCATGCAGGTGGGTGCTGAAGTGAAGTCCGAACAGGAGTGTCAATAGGTGCAGAAGAGGGCATGCCCCTTGTGCCCGAGGATCCAGTAGACGCAAGAGATCTATTCCGCTATTCAATTTTTTAAAAAAACATTCTAAATAATATCTGTCGGGCCAGATAATTTCCGTAGCTACGGCCTTACCTCTATTGACCATCCCTACGTATGGGGTGTGAATGTAACATAAAATTCAAGGTTGTGGATATGTGCCAGTGGGTTTTCAAAAAACACTATGCTTTCACAAGCTAAGTAGTCATAAACCCGTTGCTTAAAAATTGGCCTGCTAATTGCTGTAAATAATTCAAGGCATTTTTTGATAGGAGAACAGCATTGGCTATACATCTTTGGATTGGGTTGCTATCACTCTCCGTGCTGGTTTCCGTAAGCATTCAGCTGTTGGCCCCGGGTTCCGGGCTGGTAGCCATAATTTCCGGTCTTTTCCTGGTTGTGGGCGGCACCTTACTCACCGCTATCATGAGCCATTCCCTCAATGCCGTGCTGATGCTCGGGGAGCTGATCGCCGATTTTCGTCGATCCCCGGCAAGTTTGGAGGATGATGATGAGGGCTTCAGGCGCTTTCTGCAGGCGGCAAATTACTTCCGCCGCGGCGAAATTCGGCCGGCAGAAGCGCTTACGCAACAGATATCAGAGTCGCTGCTGCGCCGGGGGACCCAGCTGGTGTTGGATGGTTTTCCCCGCGACCAGGTGATTCTTACCCTGCAACGTCAGATTGCGGAGGATCGGGATCACCTACGCCGCCCGGTGGAGATGCTGAGGGCAATGAGTGGTTATGCACCGGCATTCGGCATGTTGGGAACCCTGCTGGGTCTGGTGCAGATGTTGTTTGGACTGGGTTCCGGGAACCTTGCGTCAATCGGTGCCGCCATGGGTTTTGCGATGCTGACTACCGTCTACGGACTGGTCATCGCCAACCTGGTGCTGAAACCGCTGGCCAGCAAGCTGGAGCAGCGTGGCAGACAGTTGATAACACGCCGGGTGGCACATCTGCAGGCCATCATGATGCTATGTGATAGGCAACATTCGGAACTGATCCGGGAGATGATGGAAGAGGTCAACGCCAGGCAGGATATGCGACAGGCGGCTTACGAGCTGCAGTTGATTGTTAATCCCGATCAGCGAGCTGCCTGAGAGTGTGAGTGGCCATGTCATCAAGCAAGGTAAATAACGGGATGCTAGAAAGACCTGTCAAGGCAGGAGGGGTCGACAGCGCTGGCTGGTACGCCTGGGAGATCGAGGATAGTGATGGCGGGTGGCTCTTGACCTATGTGGATGTATTGAGTGTTATCCTCGCCATGCTGGTGGTACTGCTTGGGCAGATGGCTGTGCAGCATCTACAGACCGAGGAAGAAGAGAACAGGATGGCGGCGAGTTATGAGGCGGTTCCCAACAACGACGAGATCATCCAAGTACAGCAGCCCCAACCACCGACTGAAGTGGAACAGCAACCCGATGAGAACGAAAATGCTGAAGACCGATTGGCCGCTGCAATCGAGGATCGTTTTCAGGGCGAGGTAAAAGTGGTACAGCGGGACCAAGGTATATCCCTGGAGATCGCCGATGTCATATTGTTTGATTCAGGTAAGGCGGAACTACTGCCTGAGGCCAACCCCATACTAAGTCGGCTCGCGAGCACGCTGCAGGAGATAGGCGAGGCGGATATTGCCGTGGAGGGACATACCGACGACAGGCCGATTCTGGGCGGTAAGTTTCAATCGAACTGGGATTTGGCCGCGGCCCGTGCCAATGCGGTCACTCGTTTTCTTCTGAATCAAGGGTTCCCCCCAAAACACCTGCGCTCGGTCAGCTATGCGGATGCCCATCCCGTAGCCGACAATTCCAATCCCGACGGACGCGCGGAGAATAGACGGGTTAATCTGCGAGTTGAATTTTTAAAGTAAACACCTTACAGGAGGCGGGACTGACGGCCATTTCTAGATTCGTCAGCAATGAAGGTTATCCCGATTGTCGCGCTGAAAATGTTATAGAGAAGGGGTTTGGCGTCGTAAGCCAATGGTTTCAACGGCGTTTTCTGCTCTTTCCCTTTCGCGGTCTATCCGGGCCGACACGAATTATGCTGCCCCCAAGCTCGCTGCCATCGAGTGCTGCAATAGCGGCTCGCGCTTCATGACCTTCCATATCGATGGTGGCAAAGCCTTTGCAATCACCACTGAAGAGATCCTTGGCAAGTTTTAGAGAACGTACTACGCCAAATTCTGTGAAGAGGGCAGTCAAGCTCTCTTCCGTAGTCGATCTGGGTAGACCTCGAACCGAAAGGGTAATCATTGAGCTGTTCCTTGGTAGGGTGTCGAAAGATCAATCCGTGCATCCCTGTACGGATCTTGTCACTCGTTGCTTGGTAAGGATGGCAGGCCTGGGGACAAGCGGCGGAGTTGGCAGGCTTACAGGGGGACTACGTTGTCAGCCTGAGGACCTTTTTTCCCTTCAACCTCGGTGAATTCCACCTTTTGGCCGTCCTCGAGGGAGCGGTGCCCCTCACCGGCAATGGCGCGAAAATGGACGAAAAGATCCTTGCCGTTTTCTCGCTCGATAAACCCATATCCCTTAGCGCTGTCGAACCATTTTACGGTTCCTGTCTGTCTTTCTGGCATCAGTCAAAACCTCTATTGATATTACTTACGTCGGCCTCACGGAGTGGGCCATATCCACGGTGCTTGGCAGTCAGCTATGCTGTTCGATTCGGTGACATCTTAATAGGAGGCAACGAATATGAGGTGCTATAGGCAGG
>JBEVVR010000037.1:0-28601 GCA_040507035.1 Candidatus Thiodiazotropha sp. | reverse complement strand
GTCAGTCGTTCAATGTCCCTTAGCAGTTTGTGTTCATCCACGCAGACCAGGGAGATGGCTTCGCCCTCATTTCCCGCTCTGCCGGTGCGCCCAATGCGGTGAACATAGTCTTCCGGGACATTCGGCAACTCGTAGTTCACCACGTGAGGGAGTTGATCGATATCCAGGCCGCGGGCGGCGATGTCGGTGGCCACCAGGACTCGGATTTCGCCGCTTTTGAACCCGGCCAACGCACGGGTGCGCGCCCCCTGGCTCTTGTTGCCGTGAATAGCCGAAGCGCTCAGGCCATCCCGTTCGAGTTGTTGAGCGAGACGGTTTGCACCGTGTTTGGTGCGGGTGAAGACCAGTACCTGACGCCAGTTCTCGGATCCGATCATGTGACTCAGCATCTCACGCTTACGTCTCTTGTCCACCGGATGAACCGTCTGTTTTATCCGCTCCGCCGTGGTATTTCTGCGTGCCACCTCTATCAGCTCGGGGTGGTCCAGCAGGCGGTCAGCAAGATTTTTTATATCCCGGGAGAAGGTGGCGGAGAAGAGCAGGGTCTGGCGTGCGGTGTTGCGCGGCAGCAGTGCCAGAATTTTGCGGATGTCGTGGATAAAGCCCATGTCCAGCATGCGGTCGGCTTCATCGAGTACCAGAATCTCTATCCGTGATAGGTCCAGGGTCTTCTGGGATACATGGTCAAGCAGCCTGCCGGGTGTTGCCACCAGTACATCAACACCGCGACGCAGTTTTTCGATCTGGGGGTTAATCTTGACGCCACCGAAGATCACCGTTGAACGCAGCCTGGTGTGGCGGCCGTAGTTGTCTATGCTTTCCCCGACCTGGGCGGCCAATTCGCGGGTTGGGGTAAGTACCAGGGCACGAATTGGACGATCTCCAGCGGACAGCGGCTTGTTCAACAACTGTTGCAGTAGCGGCAGGGTAAAGCCGGCGGTCTTGCCCGTGCCGGTTTGGGCAGCGGCCATGATGTCCTTGCCGGCCAGAATAGCGGGTATCGCCTTGCGTTGAATGGGTGTGGGATCACTATAGCCCTGTTCGCCTATGGCGCGCAGGAGTTCGGCCGACAGGCCGAGGTTATCAAATGACATTGGATTGGCTCCATGACCAGTTACGCCATCACTGCCGCAGCAAGGCTGATGCAGGAGCCGGTTCAGGCTTATAAAAAAGGGGATATTAAGCGGGAAGCACTATCCCTGAGGAGGGAGGAGTGAACGGCTCAAGATTTTCCGACGACTCGAAGATCGTATCGGGTGCAAACCGACCAAGCACCCAGTGCGTGGCACTATAGCAGAATCTAGGTCCAGAGTCAGATTTAGTTTGCTTTTTTATCTTTACGGCGCACTTTTTTGCCTTTCTCCGCTTGTTGGACTCTTTTAATTTTCATTCGCTGGCCGCAAACCCAGGCCTTTTTCAGGTCGTTGTAGATCTCTTGCGGCATACCGACTGGCAGATCGACAAGGGTGAATTCATCCTGGATATCGATATGCCCGATATATTGGGCATCGAGGCCGGCCTCGTTGGCGATGGCGCCGACGATATTGCCGGGTTTCACCTGGTGCTGATGGCCGACTTCAATGCGATAGCGCTCCATCTCTTGTGTCGGGCGTGACTGGGAGCGGCGTTGAGGTCTCTCCCTTTTCTCTTTCTCTTTTTTTGTCTTTTTACCACGGCTAGAGGCTTTCTCAGCCTGCGCAGCCAACAACAGGGGGCGATCTCCCAGCGAGAGCTTGGCCAGCGCCGCTGCTATCTCCAATGCCGGTGTATCGTGTTCTTGTTGGTATTGCTCAAGCAGGCCCTGCATGAACTCCAGTTCTCCCTGGGCGATGGTATCGCTGATGCGCTGCTTGAAATCGGCAATCCGCTTGTTGTTCACCATCTCGTGGCTGGGGAGTTCGAGGTTTTCGATCTTCTGCCTGGTCGCCTTTTCGATGGCGTTGAGCATACGGCGCTCGCGGGGGGCGACAAACAGAATCGCATCCCCGCTACGTCCGGCGCGTCCGGTACGGCCGATGCGATGGATATAGGCCTCTGTGTCATAGGGAATGTCGAAATTGATCACATGGCTGATCCGTTCCACATCCAGACCGCGGGCGGCAACATCGGTTGCCACCAGGATATCGAGAGAACCCCGCTTCAGACGGTCCACCATCTGTTCCCGCTGTTTCTGCACCATATCGCCGTTTAAGGCGGCCGCTGCATAGCCCCTTGCCTCCAAGCGCTCCGCCAATTCAGCCGTGGCCGTCTTGGTGCGAACAAAAATGATGATGGCATCGAAAGGCTCCACCTCCAGGATGCGTGTCAGGGCGTCCAATTTATGCAGTCCGTTGACCAGCCAATAGCGTTGACGAATGGTGTCCGCGGTGGCGGTTCGCGTCTTGATCGCAATCTCACGGGGTTTGTTGAGATGGCGCCGTGCTATGCGCTGGATCTCTTTCGGCATGGTGGCCGAGAAGAGTGCTGTCTGGTGTTCGTCAGGCATCTGCTCCAGGATCCACTCCACATCATCGATAAATCCCATGCGCAGCATCTCATCCGCCTCGTCCAGTACCAGTGATTGAATGGAACCGAGTTTGAGTGTCCCCTTGCGCATATGGTCCATTACCCGACCTGGAGTGCCTACGACCACATGCACCCCCCGCTTCAATTGCCGGATCTGGCCTACATAGTCCTGGCCGCCGTAGATAGGTAATACATGGAATCCCTTGAGGTGGGCCGCATAGCGTTGAAAGGCCTCGGCAACCTGGATTGCCAGTTCCCGGGTCGGGGTAAGCACCAGGACCTGAGGATAGTGTTGTTTGGTGTCGAGCCTGGATAGCAGTGGTAGCGCGAAAGCCGCGGTTTTACCGGTGCCGGTGGGTGCATGACCCAACAGATCCTGGCCCTGAAGCAGAAAGGGTATGGTCTGGGCCTGAATCGGCGAGGGAGTTTCGTAACCGACCTCATCAAGTGCCTTCAATAAGTTATTGGGCAGGTTCAAGTCGCGGAAACTGGTGTGGCTGGAGTCGGTGGCGGGCATCGGGGGTTCCTGGTGGGGCGGAAGGGAGTGGTCATGGGCAAGACCGGGCGGAGCAGTATAATGCTTCGCTAACTGATTACAATAGCCTAATAAGGATTATCTGGCTAAGTGTGGGAAATAAAAGATGGTCGAAAAGATCTGGGTCGATGCCGATGCCTGTCCGAAGGCAATCAAAGAGATACTCTACCGCGCTGCGGAGAGGGTAAGGATAGAGGTGATACTGGTTGCCAACCAACCGTTGCAGGTACCGGGTTCACGATATATTCGAACGGTCCAGGTGGCTGCCGGTTTCGACATCGCCGACAACTACATCGTGAAGCGGCTGCAGCCCGGAGAGTTAGTGATAACCGCCGATATTCCGTTAGCCGCCGAGGTGATACCAAAGGGTGCCCTCGCCCTGAGCCCGCGCGGCACTCTCTACACTAAGGAAAATATCCGCGAGCGTCTCAACATGCGTGACTTTATGGACACCTTGCGCGGCAGCGGAATACAAACCGGCGGTCCGGCAGCCCTGAGTCAGGCGGATAGGCAGGCGTTTGCCAATCAACTCGACCGCTTGCTGGCCCGCTGATTCGGTACCAGCAATGGCGATGTTGGACCGCTATTTCAATCCAATCTTTTCCCCACTGGACCGGGTATCGAGATTGAGCGCCGAGTAGAGAGGGCATGTGGCGAATAGTCCGGTCAGCAGCAGCACAAGTCCTATCCAGCCAACCGGACTTTGCAGACCATAGAAAATATTGCCTATTAACAGTATGCCAACAACGATGCGTGCAATGCGGTCGACTTTACCCACATTCCTTTTCAGTAGATCCATGAGACTTCCTCCAGCTTGCGGTCGCAGTTAAGCCTACCATAAACTGCAATTCGATAATCTTTTACCAGGATCTGATTCACAAATGTTTTCATAAGCGATCGGTTATCTCGGTTTTTCAGCCATGGAGTGCAGAAAACCGTTAGTCTGGGACTCGGTCGATGGAAACACTCCATGGAGTTGTCATGAATGCCAAACAGCTGGGTGAAACATTGCACGGCTTGGCGGATCCCGAAATTGCGGAACACTCTCAACGCTTCTTCAAAACCGGGAGAGGTGAATATGGCGAGGGTGACCGCTTTTTGGGCATCAGGGTGCCGGTGCTCAGGCGCGAGGCCAAGCGACACCGCCATATGCCCATCGAACAAATAGTTCGCTTGTTGCACTCCAAGTACCATGAAGTGCGTCTCTGTGCGCTGTTGATCATGGTGCTGAACTACCAGCAAGGCAGCCAAGCAGAGAAGGAAGCGATCTTTCGCCACTACCTTGAGAACACAGGATACATCAATAACTGGGACCTGGTTGATAGCAGCGCCCACCATATCCTGGGTGCCCATCTCGAGAATAGAGATAGGCGGGTTTTGCATAGATTGGCTGCATCGGAGAACCTTTGGGAACGCCGCATCGCCATCATGTCGACATTATATTTCATCAAAAACCAGGATTACGACGATACCCTGAAGCTTTCACTGCGCCTGTTGGATGATGACCATGATTTGATTCACAAAGCTGTCGGCTGGATGCTGCGGGAGGTGGGCAATCGAGCGCCCAGGGTGGAGCGGGCGTTTCTCAAGGAGCACTACCAGTGTATGCCCCGCACCATGCTTCGCTATGCGATAGAGAAGTTTCCCGAAGCCGAGAGAAAGGCCTATCTTAAGGGGGAGGTGTAATGGAGTCGGTGTATCACCTGTATTCTTGATGGTATTGTGTCATAATCAGTATGAAGTTTTTACAATTCTTCATACTGACGATGCAAAATAGAATTCGCCTCATTTTCCTGTTCCTGATATTTACTTATTCAACATCCGTTTACCCTCACGGGGCCGGGATTACTATCGATCGCCAGGAGGCGCAGGTGATCTCCATCCAGCATGAGGATGACACGCCCCTGGCAGATGTGGACTATGAACTCTCCATTGCGGGGGAGGAGTGGCCCTATCAGTCGGGGCGCACCGATGCCAGGGGTCGGGTGGTTTTCATACCTGGCACGGAGCGCCGTTGGCGGTTGCGGGTCTTCAGCGCGGATGGGCATGGCTTGGATGAGCGCTTTGAGTTGGACCCTGATCCGCTCCCACATGGCCATGCCGATCATGGAGTCTCCCGAATCTCCAAGTTGGTTTTGGGAGTCGGTATCCTGCTCAGCGTGTTCGGCATTGCGTTGCTGTTTGCCAGGCGGAGCAAACGCTGATGCGTCTGTCCTCCCAGGGCAACTGAGGATGCATATTCCCGACGGTTTTATCGCACCCCAATGCTATCTGCCGGCCTACCTGGTGGCAGGAGGTTTCTGGGTCTGGGCCAGTCGTGATCTTCGCCAGCGATTGGATGAGGAGACCATACCTCGCCTGGCGGTAATCACCGCCTTGGCCTATGTGGCCGGATTGATAATGTTGCCGATACCCGGGGGTAGCTCGGGCCACCTGGTAGGCATAGGTATCCTGGGGATGCTGTTCGGTATCAGGCTCGCTTTTCTCGCCTACAGCCTGGTGTTATTGCTGCAGGCGCTTCTCTTTGGGGCGGGAGGGATTACAGCATTGCCGGTGAATGCCCTTGCAGTGGGGCTCGTCGGTGCCTCGGTGATGACCCTGAGCATGCGTTGGCAAAACCAACGTTACGCGGTGTTTTATCTGACCACAGGCGCATTTCTGGCCGTAGTCATACCCGCGCTATTGGTCGCCTTGGTACTGGGTCTGCAGCCGGCAATTGCCCATCGGGAGGATGGTACCCCTCTATTTTTTCCCTTTGGCCCTGAGGTGGTGGTCCCCGCCATCCTGCTGCCACATCTGGTCATAGGTGTGGTGGAGGCGCTGCTTACACTGGCAGTCTGGCGCTACGCCAAGAGACGGGGCTGGCTGAATGCGTGATCTACACTGGTTGCTGCTCTATCTGCTCGCTGTGGTTGTGGTGACCCTGATCCATCAGCCCTACTACTTGCTGCTTGGGCTGTTGTTGGTGTTCCTGCTCTCCGGTTCGCTTCGCTGGCGCTTGTTACGCAAGGCCGTGGTATCGATGCTGTTGTTCAATGCTGCGGTCTCCATCGGCTATCTGGCGATTGCCCTGATGCGGGATGAGTTTCGTGCCGACTATCTGTTATTGATCAACAGCCGGGTGCTGCTGCTGGTGATGCTCGGTTTCTGGCTGAGTGCCAGGATCAACATCGCCAATGCCTTGCGGTTTTCATCAACCCTCTCTTTTTTGACCACCCTGGCAGCTGGCCAGATTCGACTCATGAGTCGCCTGATGGTCGATTTTCGCAACGCCTTTGAAAGCCGTTGTGTAAAACGCCCAAACTGGCGGCAGCGTAGCCGCTTGGCACTGGCGCAGACAGAGGCCCTGGTGGAGCATTCGCACCATGCCGCCACGGAGATCAGCCAGGCGATGCGCTCCCGGGGGGTGTTTGATGATTGAGCTCGAGAATGTCGATTTTAAATGGCCGGACGGTCCGCAAGTATTGAGAGACCTGACCCTACGGGTGGCGCCAGGGGAGAAACTGGTGGTGTTGGGGGCCAACGGTTGTGGTAAGACAACCCTGTTGAAACTGTTAAACGGCCTGTTGTTTGCGACAGCAGGAAGTTACCGCTATAGAGGAGACCTGGTAACCAAGCAGCTTACGCGCAGCGCCCCTTGGGCGAACCGTTTTCGTCGTGAAACGGTGCTGATGTTCCAACACCCTGAGGCGATGCTGTTCAATCCGACGGTGGCCGATGAGATCGGCTATGGCCTGCGCCAGATGGAGCATGGTGAGAGCAAAAGGCTGATTCAGGAGTGGGCCGAACGATTGAGCATTCAGGGGTTGCTGGAAACTGCCCCCTACAGCCTGTCAGGGGGGGAGAAAAAGAAGGTGGCATTGGCCGCGCTACTCGCCCTTGAGCCCCAATGCCTGCTGTTGGATGAACCGATTGCAAATCTCGATCCCCGCAGCAGTGGCTGGCTGGTGGATCATCTGCTCTCCACAGAGGCGACGGTAATAGTCACCACGCACAATCTGAGCATGGCCGCCGAGCTGGGCGAACGTTGCCTGATTATGGATGAGCAGGGATCAATCAGGTTTGACGGCGCTGTGAAGCAGGCCTTGCAGGACATGGAACTGCTGCAACAGGCCAACCTGGTACACCGGCATCTCCACCGGCATGGATCGATCAGCCATTCGCATCCCCATGTGCACGATTGGGAGTAGAGAAAGCGATGACAGAAAACAATGAATTGGCACGGGTCACAGTATCCCTGCCCGAAGGTTTGCTCAACGAACTGGATAAGCGATTTACCGATCAGGGCTATTCGTCACGCTCGGAACTGGTGCGGGATATGATCAGGGAGAGGCTGGTTGAGGAGCGCTGGGCCAATGAGCGGGAAGAGGTTTTCGGCGTCTTGACCATCAGCTATGACCACCATCAGCGCGGTCTCACCGAGAAGATCAACCACACCCAACACCACAGCTATATCAATGTCCTCTGTACCACCCATGTACACCTCGATCATAATCACTGTCTGGAGACGATCATCGTTCGGGGAAAACCCGAAGAGATTGAACAACTGGCCACCAAGATCGGTGGCATGCGGGGGGTGAGGTTCTCCAAACTGACCCGTGCTTCGATACCGACACTCTGAATCTGCCAGAACCCATGTCAGTTACCGTCATCTACTCCCGCTAGTGGCTACAAAGGCGCCTGAGGGGAGTAATTTACTAGTTCCCATGCTCCTGCGTGGGAACTCATCACTCACCTTAATTGAGCTGCCGTATGCATTCCCACGCTGGAGCGTGGGAACGAGGGAATTTGGCAAAGGCGGAGGCGCTCGAGGTGTCTCTTTCGGAGAAGCGGCATGGATGCCGCGATAGCCCCGTCAGCACACGGACGTGCTGTTGGGGCGTCGGAGAAAGAGACACCTCGTGCGCCGGATTCAATGCTCACGTGTTGGGGTTCGATCCCAACAACAAAACTGGATATGGCTAAAAAAATTAGTTATTTATTAACAGCCAACAATGTTTCAAAGAACCGGATATTTCTTCTATTGTATTTAACAGGGTATTGAACAAGCCGCTTCGACAGGGGGTTCGAGTGAACAGGGAGCTGGAAGGGCGAATCCAGACCATTGGCCAGCAGCTATGGGCGGAGATGCAGGCGAGATCCGACAACAACCCCCGTGGATGGATCGATCGCCTGCTTGGGCAACTGATGGCTGACGATAATTTTCGTCTTCAGGGATTACGCTTTGTCGATACCGTACCCGTGCTCACCGACGATGCACAGTTGGTGAATCATTTCACGGAATATTTTTCCGCACTGGATGGCGACCACCTGCCACCCCTCTTGGCCTGGGGTATCAGGCGCAGCACGACAATTGCAGTCCCTTCACTGATGGCCCCGGTGATTCGTGCCGCGGTGCGGCGGGTCGCCCAGCGCTTTATCGCCGCGGAAGATCCCGAGGTCATGCTGAGGTCGGTGGCCAAGCTGCATAACAGTGGCATCAGTGCAAGCCTTGACATGCTGGGTGAGGCGACGGTGAGCGAGGTGGAGGCTGAGGCGTATCAGCGGGCCTATCTCGAGCTGATCGCCGCTACCGCAGGGATAAGGGAATCGATACCTGAGATCGACTTGAATCTTTCGCTGAAGGTCTCTTCCCTCTACTCACAAATCTCCGCGGTCGACACCGAGGGGAGTGTTTTGAAGTTGGCCGATCGTCTGCGGCCAATCTGTCTGGCCGCCATGACTGCAGGGCTCTCCCTCACCCTCGATATGGAACAATACGATTACAAGGGCATCATTCTACGGCTCTTCAAACAGCTGGCCATGGAAGAGTCGTTGCGCCACTGGGATGGTTTTGGGATCGCAATCCAGGCCTATTTACGCGACGCGGACAACGACCTGACTGATCTTCTCTCCTGGCTCGAAGGGCGAGGCACGCCGATCATGGTGCGCTTGGTGCGAGGCGCCTATTGGGACATGGAGACAGTGGTGGCGAACCAGCAGGGGTGGGCGGTGCCGGTTTGGACCACCAAGGGTGATACCGACGCCTGTTATGAGCGTTCCCTGGCACGACTCTTCGAGTCTCCGTTGGTCAGACCCGCGGTGGCTACTCACAACCTGCGCAGCATCGCCTGTGCCATGGCATTGGCGGAGGCTGGAGATAGAGCCAGGGACGGGTATGAGTTTCAGATGCTCTACGGTATGTCGGATGCGTTGGCACCGTTGATCAGCGAACGTGACATGAAACTGCGTCTCTATCTGCCATTCGGTGAGTTGCTGCAAGGCATCGCCTACCTGGTGAGGCGTCTGTTGGAAAACTCCTCGGATCACTCGATACTTCCCATGATGCCGCGACTTCAAATCGGGGAGATACTACAGCCGCCAACCACCAGCGGTGGGGATGAGGCTGGGAAGCAGACAGGTTTCAGCAATCAATCCCTGCGCCGTTTCACCGCGAAGGCGGAACGGGTGGCTTTTGCCTCGGCATTGTCAGCGCTGGAGAAGGATTTGGGTAAAACCTACCCCATGTTACTTTCCGCACATATCGCACTACAGGATCAAGTCATCGAATCCACCAATCCTGCCGATCCGGCTCAACTCATTGGCAGGGTAGTCAGTGCCGGTGCCGACGATGCCGAGATGGCGATCAGGCAGACACGGGCCGCCAGCAGGGCTTGGCGTGGTAAAGGTCTCTCTGAGCGGGCGGAATACCTGGATCGCACCGCGGAGGCATTGAAGGATCGGCGTGACCACTTTGCCGCCTGGGAGGTGAAGGAGGCCGGCAAAGGGTGGGCCGAAGCGGATGCGGATGTGGCGGAGGCGATCGATTTTCTGCGCTACTACGCAGACGGTGCGCGAAGCCTGGAACAGCGGCAAAGTCCCTCACTTCCTGGAGAAGAGAACCGGCTCAGCTATCAACCACTTGGCATCGGTGTGGTACTGCCACCATGGAATTTTCCCCTGGCGATCCCCGTGGGCATGGTTGCGGCTGCCATTGTGTGTGGCAACTGTGTAATTCTCAAACCGGCGTCGCAAACCCCCGTGGTCGCCTGGCACTTCTGCAACCTGCTGCGGGAGATCGGCCTTCCGCATGGGGTGGTGACCCTGCTCCCAGGCAGCGGGGCCGTGATCGGTGAAGCCCTGGTTCGTGACCCCCGAACTCACTTTGTCGCTTTCACCGGCTCCAAGGAGGTAGGTCTGCATCTTAACCGCCTGATCTCGCAACCTACAGAGGGTCAACGCCATATCAAGCGCCTGATTGCCGAGATGGGAGGGAAGAATGCGATCATCATCGATGATGATGCCGATCTCGATGATGCGATTGTCGGCGTCATCGAGTCGAGTTTCGGCTACCAGGGACAGAAGTGCAGTGCCTGCTCCAGAGTGATATGCGTCGATTCGATCCACGACAGGTTCGTGCAACGCCTGACGGAGGCCACCCTCAGTCTGCGCATCGGTGATCCGGCGGAACCGGGAAACCGCATCGGACCTGTAATCAGTGCGCAGGCAAAACGGGAAATCCTGCGGTGTGTCGATGAGGCGAAACTTAGCGCAAAGCCCCGCCATGTCGAGAGGTATCGTTCAGAAAAGGGTCACTATATGGCCCCGGTCATCTTTGTCGACGTGGAAGAGGAGTCTGCGTTGGCGCAAGAGGAGATATTCGGTCCGGTGCTGGCGATATTGCGGGCAAAGGATTTCGCGGATGCCCTGCGAATCGCCAACAGTACGGCCTACGCCCTTACCGGTGGGCTCTACTCCCGGTTGCCATCTCACCTGGAGCGGGCAAAGCGGGAATTTTCAGTGGGAAATCTCTATATCAATCGTAAAATCACCCGTGCCATGGTTCAGCGACAACCCTTTGGCGGTTTCAAGTTGAGTGGAATGGGTTTCAAGGCAGGAGGACCGGACTATCTGCTACAGTTCTTGCAGGCCAGAAATATAACCGAGAATACATTGCGCAGAGGTTTTGCGCCAAATAGCTCTGCAACTGATAGTTAATCCCAGTTAAGAAACGCTTGCGGAATTATTGTTGTGGGAAGCGACAGATCCCGTGATTATAATCGAGGCCAAATCAGGAGTCAGGATTTCCATGCTGATGCCGATTTTCTCTTCATTGGTCAATATCGAAAATCCGAGATAATATGCCGATTTTTGAAGAGTTGTCATAGAAAAAGGTCGATGGAAATGGCGTAAACTATAAAGATCTAAAGTAAATATGGTAAAAGCAACAGATAACAGAATAATGGGGGCTTACCCGAAATCAGAGGAAAAGGCCGGAGAAATTTTTCGCCTGGCTGTGGCTTTTCTGGCAAAAAACGACCTTATTATCAATCCGGTTAATTTTAGTCTTGCCTACCACTATGTCAGTGGTGAGAATCCTGCCTTGAACAAGCGAATGGATGAGTTGCTGCAGACCGGGGAAGGTTGGCAGGATGAGCGCGTCGAAGCGCTGTTCAGACACTATGTCTGCTCCTGCAATGAAGCCGTGCTCAGGGAGCTGAGAGAGGAGATGATGGACATAGTTGCCCATACCTTGGGCACCATGATCGATCTCACCGGCAAGACCTCGATTGCCAATGAAAAGATTCAGTCCCATATCGACACCCTGGCGGCCAGCAATAAGATTGAATCCGTCATGAAAGCGGTCTCCTCGATCATATCGGAGACCCGGACATTGATTACCGAGACTTCCCAGTTCGAAACCCAACTGCTCACCTCCACGGAAGAGGTTGAAAAACTCAAGGAAGAGCTGAGTTATGCCAGGCAGGAGGCTATGCTTGATCCCTTGACCGGGGTGTTGAACCGGCGGGGATTCGACCAGGCGCTATCAACCATCATCTCAGAGGTCGAACAACAGCACATTGCCAATTTCTGTCTCTTGCTCATGGATATAGACCACTTCAAAGAGATCAATGACAACCACGGCCACATTCTTGGCGACAAAGTACTGCGCGCGGTGGCGGAATTGTTGACCCGCCATACCAAGGGTAAAGACGCCTGCGCGCGTTTTGGCGGTGACGAGTTTGCAATACTGCTGCCGGATATAGGTTCCAGCAACGCGCAGAATCTGGCCGAGTACATTCGCTCCGTGATCGAGAAGATCGTTCTCAAGCGCCCGACCACCGGTAGTGTCGTCGGCGGCATCTCGGTATCGATCGGCGTCGCCGCCTACCGCCATGGCGAAGCTTTTGAAGATTTCCTCAATCGCTGCGATCAGGTGCTCTACCGCTCAAAAACCCTGGGCAGAAATCGGGTCACCCTGGCGGACTGAGACCTGAAAAGACTAGCTGGCAGAAAGACGCTCGAATGTCTTTTCCATCTCCTTGCGCATTCCACTCTCAGGTAATCTTCCAAAACCTGCGCTCATGTTATCGAGCATATGGTGAACTTTCGATGTCGCTGGAATAGCGCAGGTGACCGCCGGGTGGGAGACGATATATTTGAGGAAAAACTGCGCCCAACTGTTGCAGTCGAACTCGTCCACCCAGTCGGGCATGGGTTTCTCCTTGACGGCTCTGAAGAGATCACCACGGGCGAAGGGACGGTTGGCGATCACCGCAATCCCCCGGTCCATCGCTAAAGGCAGCAGCCTCTCTTCCACTTTCCGGTTGTCGATGTTGTAACTGAGTTGAACAAAGTCGAATGGGTGATTGGCAAGTACCTGGTACAACTCATCATGATCACGCCCGTGTGATGTTGTGATGCCCATGTAGCGGATCTTGCCCTCCGCTTTCATCGATTTTAATGTCTCAAGATGCGCCTTCCAGTCCCGAAGGTTGTGAATCTGCATAAGGTCGAAGCGTTCGATACCCCACAGCTTCCTTGACAACTCCATCTGGGTTGCTCCATTGGCCTTGCCGTCGGTCCAGACCTTGGTGGCGGTAAACAGAGAGTCTGTATCAACTTGTTTCAGCAGTGTGCCAACTACCTGTTCCGCAGAACCGTACATGGGTGATGAATCGATCAGTGAACCGCCCATTTTGAAAAACTGCTGCAGAACCTTTTCCAGAGCGGCGATCTTTTGTTTATTACCCGCCGAGTCGAAAGTCCTGGAAGTGCCCATGCCGATTGCGGGCAGGGCTTCATTGCTGTTGGGTATGTTTTTCTTGATCGGTGTTCGTTCGACTGCCCGCAGCAGGCCTGGGGAGAGCCAGCAACTAGCGCCGAGACCGACGATCATTTTAAGCAGAGCCCTGCGTCCAATCGGGTTGTCAGCTATGTTCATAACCTTCTCCTCCAGGTTGAGTCTTTTGTCCTTTTGCCAATATAGCCTGCCGTTTGCCCAGATGAAATGCAATCCAGGCCCATGCCAGGGCGATAGGTACAGCGATCATCGCGATACTGGAGAGGCTGAGGCCAAGGGCCTTGAGTCCCGTATAGAGCCAGGAACTGACCGCATCTCCTCCACGATAGACAAGGGTATCGATAAAATTCTTTGCCTTGTATTTCTCTTCCCTGCTGAGGACTACATAAAGCATTTCACGGGCCGGACGCATAATCGCATAGTTGCCGGCACGCCGTATCACCTGTACGGCGATTAATATCGGCAGTGTGGCGTAGAGTCCGAGCAACATAAAGCCCAGCATTAACAGCAGAGGAATCAAGGCCAGGGTGACAGCAAGGCCTGCCCCTTTTACCAGGCGCGATGTCAGCAGAATCTGCAACAGCAGGGTCAGCAGATTTACCGCCAGGTCGATCGCCGCAAACACGGTGGTACGCGTCTCGGAGTCTGAAAACGCCTCTTTCACAATCTGTGCCTGTTGAAAGTAGAGAAAGGTTGAGAGCAGGGTGAAGAGAATCATCAAAAGACAGATTCCCAACAGATAGGGAGAGGAGAGTGTTAGACGTATACCATCAAGAATCGCCCCTCCAAGGGGTTTTTCAGCGAGTCTGTTATCCCGGGCTATCTCCCCACGACAACCTTGCCATGCGAGCAGCCTTGATATGCAGAAAACCGACATTCCAAGCAGTGCTGCGGATAATAGCAACATAGACGGGGTGCCGATAATTTGCACCAGGAGGGTTGTCAGCAGGGGGCCGGTTATCGCACCGACCGTACCTCCCGCAGCGATGATGGGGAACAGCCGTTTCGCCTCTGCATCGACAAACAGATCGGCCATGAAACTCCAGAAAACCGAGACCACGAAAAGGTTGAACACACTTAGCCAGACGAAAAAGATACGGGCGCTGAGTACCTGAGAGACTCCCGATTCGAATAAGAGATAGAAGATCAGAATGTTGCAGATAAAAAAGAAGTAGACATAGGGTAGAAATCGCCTGCGTGGAAGATGGGATGTTATGTAGCCAAACAGGGGCACAACCAGCAACATGGCGAAAAAGGTGGCGCTGAAGAGCCAATGCAACTTCTCGATGCCGGCAATGATCCCCATCTCGTCACGGATGGGGCGGAGAATGTAGTAGCTGCTGAGGAGTGAGAAGAAATAGAGAAAAGACCAAGCGACTGCGCGCCATTCACCCGCTTTGATATTGACCAAAAGTTGAATGCGGCTAATCATGATGGAAGCTGGTGCTGTTATTTCATTTCCTCATTCACCACGATTCTCAACTATGGAAGCGTTAAGCTAACATTAGTTAAAGCTATCGCAAATTCTGGATCACACTGGCATTTGGTGCATCACCCGGGGTCGTCTCTGTGTACCCATCCCTGCGGCCAACGCTTTCCTAGACAACTCAAGTCCACAGAGACGACTGTGTATGAATTGAGAGTGGTATCAATGGCTGAATATTGTGGGTAATCAGGTTTCATTATTTATGAATAACATATTATATACAAATAGATATATTATATATTTAATGTGATATATACGATTGATGCTGAAGTCGGTTATCTGTTAGCGCGGTAAATGCAAGCGCAGGTTATCGAGTATGAAGTGAGCCTGATCGATGAAGACCACTATTTCGTCAGGGTTCTTGCGCTCATCCGGTCGATAGAGGATGACTTGAGAGCCTCGACTTTCAACCACCCAGCCAGGGTTGGCAGCAAAATAGGCCAATAGCTGCTCAGTAAAGAGTGCTCTGACCTTTGCCTCTTCCCGTGCGGCTAAACGGTAGTGTTGAGTGAACTCCGCGGCTTCGTCATAGCCAATGGGCCTGAAATCTGAAGGCAGGGTGCGTTTCGAGTTGTCATTGGGGCTGAGATCGAAGTGGGGAAGGGGGTCGATGTCGATGAATGCGACCACTGTCTGCATGTGGGTGAGGATAGTGCCCTCATCGGTTACGCTGGGAATTTCTCGTCTGCCTTCGAACCCCTGGGTAGCGATGAAGGTATAGTTGAAGAGAAGCAGGCGATCCCTGTTGCGTGCCCCATCCATCATATTCTGGATAAGCGGATCACCCTGAGTGAAGAGATAGAAGCCCGCAGAGTCAAGGGTCTGCGGTAGACGCTGTTGGCCGGTTTCGAGCTTAAACCCTATACGCTGAGCCACCCGTCCCAGTCCCTCTCGCCGATGGCTTTCGAAATACCAGGCAGCGAGAAGTATGACTGCGGCAATGAGTAGAAATATCGTTATCTTCAATCTCCGCTCCCTTGCGTGAGGGGGTGCTTGGGATTTTTCACCTGACCCGGTGAATATACCGCAAACACCCGGGGTTAGACCAAAAATTATCGATCTGCTTACCAAGTCACGATAAGCGGACAGCAATCTGGTTGTAATTCTGTGGTCAAAAAAGTGTAAATAACCCACGCCAATGGATTAGGATTCTACCAGGTGCGAGGCCCCATCTGATGGCCATGCATAAAAATTTACCATCTGCCGGCAAAATGGAAGGTACAACGGGCAAATGACCGATCTAGAGATAGGAAAACTGTTTGCAGGGGATCTCGATCTGCGTAAGGCCCAGGGGATCAAATTGCCAAAGACGCTGTTTGTCGATGGCGATCTCGACCTCTCGGGTAGTCACGACATTCGATTGCCGAAGCGCCTGCGTGTTTCCGGTAAATTGGATCTCTCCGACACCCTGATTGACGAGCTGCCATCAAAACTTCGCGTCGATGGGGATCTCTGCCTGTTTAGCACCCGGATCAGGAAACTGCCAAAAGGTATCAAGCTTGGAGCAGGACTCGATCTGCGTGCGAGTGGAATCCTGCAGCTTCCCAAGGGGTTGGAAGTGCCGGGAGACCTCGAACTCTCAGCCACATTGATCGATACCCTGGCGGAAAATCTCAGCGTGGGTGGCGACCTCTATCTCGGCAATTCGGAGTTGACCAGGTTACCGTCCCGCTTCAGGGTTGGTGGAGGTTTGGACCTCTCCGCGACACCTATCAAGGAGCTGCCGAACGGTCTCCATGTGGGTCGCTGGCTCAATCTGGTTGGTACACCGATCAAACGTCTTCCCAAGGGATTGCATGTGGGTGAATGGTTGGACCTTCGGGCCCTGGATGTGAAGAAACTGCCTAAGGATCTTGAAGTCGGCGGCGACCTCTTCCTGGCGGGTACTCGAGTCAAACGGGTCCCTGGCTCAGTCTCTGTTGGAGGGGATATCGAGTTTTGAATTAGAGGTTGGAAACAGATCTACTATTTTGATTCCGGTTGTGGCTTGTTTCGGATTGGCCGAACAATAAACCAACTCGCGAGCACCAACCCGCCAAAGAGTGTGTAGCAAACGACAAATACCCAGTCTGGCGCCTGGTAGTAGAGAAGTGCCTGCATCCAAAAAGACAACAAATAGAACATGGAGTAGAAGGATGAGATCCGCGGCTAACAGGTAGATGTTGTTCATGGACTGCAATCAATCCATAGCTGGTGATTTTTATAGGCAGCCGTTCACTATCCTCTGATTGATTCCGTTTGACAATCGTTGGCATGGCCAAGGGCTCACTGTTTAGCCAGGGACTCCCTGATAAAAAGCTTCCAATCGTCCATTCGCTTTTGTAATAGCAGCATTCCGTCGAAGTAGGGTACAACCTGGTTTTTGCGGATGATCTCCCGTCCCTTGGGTCCCAGGGCAAACCTGATGAACCGGTCCGATTCCAGACTGTTGGGGGAGGTCTTGCTGTGCACAAGGTAGAGCGGGCGATAGAGCAGGTAGTCGCCTGTGCGGATGTTCTCGAAGTTGGGATCCCTGCCTTCCAGCTTGAGGATCTTGAAGTCTCTTTTATGGGCACTGGCGACACCAGTAACCGAGATGGCATTCGGATTCTGTTCCACAGCTTTTTCAAGGGGGCCAGACGAGGGGAAGAGATGATCGCTTATAAAATTGGCCTCTTTATCTTCGAACAGATGTTGGCGCAGCGTGTAACCGACTCCGGATATCTTTCCCTTGCGTATCAGGAGTTCAATAGGTTGATCCTTTCCTCCCAATTGCGACCAGTTTGTGATCTTGCCCTGGTAGAGGCTCCGCAACTGCCGCAGGCTAATCGAATCGATAGGATTGGAGTTATGCACCACGACAACCAGCGCGTCCCAGGCAACGGGAATCATGTTGGCTCCAGCTTCCTCTCGGCTCATATCCAGGGTAAAACGACACGCCCCGCCAATATCGGCTTGCTTTCCGGTAATGGCACGGATCCCCTTGGTAGCACCGCCTCCAGCAATGCTGATACTGGTCCCGGTTTCCTCCTCATAGGCGGCGGCAAGGTCGGACATAAAGGCATTACGGGTGATACCACAGCCTACCCAGGAGAGTTCAAGTGCTTGGAGAGAAAAGGGCAGGAGCAGCAATAACATCAGTTGGGGTATGAGTTGAATACGCAAAGACATTCTCCCTATGTATGATACTTTTATATTTATCAATGGTAGACAAATATTGTTATTGATTAATTAAACAGCAAGAAATAATTTTCTGTTTTGTTCATTAAATGTCAATTATTTGACCATCTGCACAACTTGTAACAGGTATTCACTAATTCACTAAATTACTGATCCGTTGGATTGCTGTCGTTATATATATCGGCTAGTGTTGCTGTTAATTTTCCTTGAATTTATTGTGGGCATATGCTCAGGAATCGATCTAGGCTTTGCAAGGGTATTGTAAAACGAAAGGTCAAATATTGATTCTGTTTCCATGCACTTGGATTCGTTGCGACTAAACATGGAAGGCTACTGAAAAAGTCATAGATACACGATGATTAGGTTGATTCTGTTATTTATCACGCTCTTTGTCTTTTCCTTGTCAGCTGCATCTGATGATGCTACTCGACATGGTAATGCGGCAGATCTCAGTGAGGGACAGCTGGGCGGTGATTTCATCCTCTATTCGAGTCGCGGTGAATTCTCATTGAAGCAATACAGGGGGAAGGTTGTCCTCCTCTATTTTGGTTACACAAAGTGTCCCGATGTCTGTCCAACTTCCCTTGCAGTTATGGCCCAGGCTTTACAAGAGCTCACCGATGCTGAGTTGAAACAGGTCCAGGGAGTATTTATCAGTGTCGATCCAGAGAGAGATAGTTATCAGGTTTTGGACGAATATGTCAGCTATTTCCATCCCAGGCTGATGGGTGTAACCGGAACTGAATCCGAGGTAGCAGAGGTGGCAAAAAACTATGGTGTCAACTACACCAAGGTTAACCTTGAGGACTCCGCTTTCGGATACGCAGTCGACCACTCATCGATTACTTACTTGATAACCCCCGGGGGTGAGCTGCGTTTTCTGTTCCCTCACCAGACAGCCTCATTCGTTATTCTGGAAGCCATCCGTTATGTTTTGGCTGAGGACTCCCCCAACTAAACACGGAACTCCGCTACCAACTGCTGTAGTGAAGAAGCCATGCGCGATAGCTCAACACCGGCAGCAGAGGTTTGTTCCGAACCGGTTGCGTTCTGTGCTGCCATATTGTTGATATGGTCCACATTGCGGCTCATCTCTTCTGTTACCGTAGTCTGTTCTTCCGCTGCGGTCGCTATTTGAGTGCTCATTTGATCAATCTGGGCAACCGAGGCGGAAATAGCATTGAGTGCATTGTCCGCATTCTCAGCCTGTTCGACTACGCATTTTGCTTGTTGCCGGCTGGCTTCCATCGCTTCCACAGCGCTTTTGGAGTTAGCCTGCAGGCTTTCTATCATCTGGTTGATTTCTGTTGTGGACTCCTGAGTCCGGCCTGCCAGGGTTCGCACTTCGTCCGCCACTACGGCAAAACCACGGCCCTGCTCGCCAGCCCGTGCCGCCTCGATTGCGGCGTTCAATGCCAACAGATTGGTCTGTTCTGCAATAGTCTTGATCACATCGAGTACTGAATTGATGTCATCGCTGTTTTTCTCCACTTCGGAAATTACCTTGGCATTATATTCAATCTGCTCTCCAAGGGATTGAACACCAGTAACAGCTAGTTTTACCATCGCACGACCGTTTTTGGCTTCTTCATTGGCTTCGCTAGCAGATGAGGATGTATTTTCAATGTTAGTGGCCACCTCGCGTACCGTCGCGCTCATCTCAGTCATGGCCGTTGTTATTTGGTCGGTTTCAAGCTGTTGCTGATGGATATTGGAGCTAGTTTGTGCGGTGACAACAGCTACTTCATCAGCCGCGGTTGAGAGTTGGGTCGTTGTATCAGTGATATGCATAATCATTTCGCGCAGGCGCTGCTGTGTGGTTGACATCGACTGCTGCAGTTTTCCGATCTCGTCCCGACCACTGACATTGATGTTATTTGTGAGATTACCCGTTGCTATGGTTTCCAGATCATTGACTGATTCGCAAACACGTGTAGAAATATTTTTGGAAAGTACCCAGCTAAAAGAGAAACCTGTAATCAGCGAGACGAGTGCAACTATACTGAGAATACCGAAAGCACTATGTTCATGTTCAGCAGCACGATGACCGGCTTGTTCCGTGAAGTTTTCGATCTCGCTCAGTAATGCTTCACTCTCATAGGCCAGTCTATCTTCTTCCTCTTCCATCGCTTCAGCCAAATGCTCTGCTTGCTGCAGATTGTCCTGTGAGAGTAAGTCAAACACTTGATGTGCATGCTGCTTGAAAATTTGGTAGTCGTTGCTTATTTTTTGCAACGCTGCCTCTACTCTGATGAACTCTTCACGCTCCAGTTCAGAGAGGGCATTCAGAATTCCTTCCTGAGAGAGTTTCAAAGCGGTTGCTAATTCTTCTACAATTTTAGATTCGTAGTGTTCAAAATTAGTTTTGCTTTTATTGTATCCGTCTGACGACGCAGCGTCTTTAGGCTGAAGATTTGCATAGCGCAGAGCTCGCTCGAAATACCTTATCTGTTCAAGTTGATGTTCCGTGATCTTGGTCACGATATTGATCATCGGAATATCCGTATTAACCATAGAGTCCAGTTCGTTTCCCACCAAGTCCATGGACTTTAGCGCGTACCCTGAACTGAGTAGCATGAGGATCAGAAGAAAAAGTGAAATGCTGGTTAGCTTGATCTTAATAGAGAGGTCATTTAGTAGGTTCTTCATCTTCCCTGTACCTTTATAGTGAGTCCGTCTTATGCTTCTATATAGCGCAGCAATCTGAGATTACTTTAGCGCTATACACGATAAATTATGTTTAAAAAGTGTGTTTTTTGGGAATCTGTTTCTGCTAGGAGTGGGGGATTGATGGAATTGGTTGTGACTCACCTTATCTTGATTTCGATGTCGCATGGTTTGTTCAATTATTTCAGTGGTATACAGAGATAATGATATCGATACAAGGGGTGTAAAGAAGGTCGAAAAACCAGCAGTACCCTTGCTAAATCGTTGTATTTGTCGCAATCGCCTTTAGGCGGCGGTAAGACGCTGGCGCTAAATATTCTGGCCGACGGCATTAAATTCCTGACGAAGCTATCTGAGTTTAATTCAGCAGCCCTAAAGGCAGTCGTGCCCAGACTATTTCCAGATGGACAATATAGGTTTGACGCGAAGTATGAAGACAGAGTTTATTTTGATATTGCTCGGTATCCTGTTATAGATCTGTCTCAATTTGTGTGGCCACTTCAAGAAAGAGTGTTTCTTCCTCGATTGTCCGGTAGGGTGCTCCAATATGAGGTAAAACCAAATTATTTACTTGGTTCAAAGGGTAGAGTGTGACTTCAGCTTCAGTGCTGCGGGTAAATTCCGCGGAGGCAGTCCCGCGATCTGTCTCGGCAACTGGAAAAAGATTGTCTCGCATATACACCTCATTGGTGGAAGCGTCATCGTTAAAGATAATCGCTTGCGCAAGTGAATTCCCGGGTGTTGCAGACGAAGAGGTGTAGATATTGCCAATAAAATTCAAACGCTGTGGGCAGCCGGAATCGCGGCAGCGTAATTGCGTTCCATAGCCGCCCCCAAATGCATAGGGATCCCAGGCGTGGATAATATTCTGTTCAAAGTTGTAGTCCCAGGTATTACCCCTGATGTTGGTCTGTCGTTCGTGATTATAGGCATAGAGGTTATGGTGAACTGAGATATAGCGCCTCTCCTGTCCAGTTACACCACCGGGGTAGTGTGAGTGGGATTGAGGATGCAGACTGTTGATGAAGGCCGAATATTGGAATGTGATGTTCTGGGCGCTTCCCCAGATGTCCCCGGCTGAATCTTGAGCGTTGCTTATAGTGATCCGGTTAAAGACTACGTTTTCAATACAATTGACATAGTCTTCGCCGTCAATACCGATAGTGGATGATGTTTGAAAGTGATCCTCGCTGTTGGCGTCCCACACACCGACGAAACGCAGGCCTTGAATCAGTACATCATGGGCACAGGTGCCTTGTGCCGGCCAGGTATTGACACGAAACTCTCCATCCCTGCCATCTCCGCGTTTGGTAATTGTGATTCCCGGCAATGGCGCTGTAAGGCCATCTATGGTGATAAAAGGCTGTCTCAATGAGATATCTGACAGCAACGTGATTGTACCGCCAAGCGTAAATATGACTTTTCGCGGAGTAGGGGAGGTGATTTCCCCGTTTCGATTGGTGATGCAATCTCTCAAAGAACCCACACCGCTGTCGTCCAAGTTGGACACTGTGCATAACTCGAAGTCACTAGTTTCACCAAATGCACTGTCAGTACCATAACCTTGGAGAGGAACGTTTGTTGCCGGCGTTGGCAGTGATGAATTGGTGGTTTGGAAATTCCACGTAGTAGTTGAAACAGGATTTCCTGCAAGATCCTGAACCGTATTAGCCAGGCTTACTGTGTAGGTAGTACCGGGTGAGAGCTGAACATCGGGTGAAAAGTGAATACTGTTTGTCGAGTCATCATAACTGATATTGCCACTTAGCATAGAACCTCCACTGCTAAGTGTCAGGCTGGTATTGTCAATACTAGAGGCAAGCAATGCCTCGTTGAAGGTAATGGAAATAGCAGATGTCAGAGCGACATCTGATTGGTCTATCATTGGGGAATGTGCTGTCACAGCGGGAGGAGTTGTATCCATGATGGGTGAAATCCGTATCGACAACTCTGTACTATCTGAAAATTCACCGTCATCGACAATTAACTGAAACGTCAATTGGGATGGGGTGGAGATATCGGGCACTACAAAACTTACCGATGGATTTGAAGTGCCGGTGAGTGTAACGCCGGTACCTTCGGTTTGAATCCATGTGTAGGATAAAGTATCACCATCGGGATCAGAGGAATCGTTACCATCCAGAATGATGGTTTCGCCAACAAATCCATCGCTCACCGCGCTTGCTACTGCCGTCGGTTGTCTGTTTTCATCTGAGGTATTGTCGGTTTGACTGTCGGTTGTTGAAGAGTCTTCGCATCCGACTAGTGCAATGTATAAAAGAATAAACGGGATTGAGCTTTTATAAATACTGTCCATTTATTATTCAGTTTCCATTAAACTTAGCAACATTTAGAAATCGAGTGCATGAAAGTGCTACTAATATCACAGTTACCACTGGCAATCCCTTGGTAACTTCGAAGAGTGTGAGATTGACCGAATGGGGACATAGTAAACAGAGTTTAGTAAACCTCTACAGTCGATCGGTATCTATTCTCTAAATGTTAAGATTAATTAAGGCCCTGCAAAAAAGATTACAGAGAACCTGGTTACAATTAAACAATAGTTAAATAACAATGTTTACCACGCTATCAATGATTGCAAACGTGATTAATAAATATCAACAGAAATACCCGTCACTATTTTACGTCAACGAAGTCTATTGGCGGTTTTGTTAACTTGTAGTGACATTCGTCATTATATTGATCTCAACGCTGGACAATAGAGATCGATAAGGTATAAGAGTTATATGATTAGATACTAATTCTGTGCTGCTGTAACTGCGACATCTTTCGTTTAAAGAGGTAATAACATGAAGTTAAGAAAGACCATCGGAATGGCCACCCTAACATTAGCGATCCTGCAAAGCACCAGCGCCTATTCGGCGGTTACCGGTTCACTGGTATATAGCGAACCAACGGGGACGGTCGGTGCCAACGATGTCATCGATGTCCGGGTAACCCTCACTCTGGATAGTGATTCTGATCCATTGACATATAATGCATCTGATGCTCCTTACAACGGTGTCAACACGGATGACTTTCCACTGACTGACGTAAACGGAACCACCTTCACAAGTCACGATAGTGTTGGCCTTTTTACGACACGCACCTGCAATGATACTTTCGCGATAGACTGTGGCGACCCTGGCTCGGAGTACAGCTTCAGCACGCCAAGCTCAGATTCCTGGTTTGGTTTCGACGGGACGCTGGATGCAGGTGAATCGATGGACTTTCACCTATACGATTTAACACCGACGGCAGCTGGTGCGGCTCCTGGTCATTATGAGTTGTATACCATTGGGTTGGGCGTTATGGTTTATGGACTGGACTCGGCAGGCAGTGAAATCAGTGCTGAGGTCCATGGTTTCCGTACCACCTGTATGGATCCTAACTGTACATTTAGCCGGGATGTCGCGCCGATACCAATTCCTGGAGCAGCCTGGCTGTTTGGTTCGGCTATGCTGGGCCTCATGGGAATGGTCAGGAAGAGGGCTTAGTACTTTTGCTGTCGCGAATCGAATCAAACCGGTACTTTAGATCTAAACCTGTTCTTGATTCGGAAACATAAAGCCCAGCTGAGACAAGCTGGGCTTTTTTTGTGTCTGAGCTGTCAAATAACTCTGGCGCAAATCAATCGTTACGGGCGGCAGATTACCTGGGTCTGGTGATAGAAGGGAAGTTCACAATGTCCTATTTGTCTTTTAACTTCTCTAGCACCAGATCGGAGATGTCTATTTTCTTGCTGTAGTAGACCACTCCATCAGATAGGATCAGGTCGATACTCTCAGCTTTACCAATCTCCCAGATCACTTGGCGGATCTGTTGGCGCAGCTTTTTGAACTCCTCATTCTGGCGTAAGTTGAGGTCATCTCGAAATTCGTTCTGTGCATTTTTCAGTTTGCGACCACGGTTAAGGATGTCGGCCTCAAGATGTTTGATCTCTGATTCGCTCATCATGCTGCCGTCACGCTGCAACATTGTTTCAAGCTGCTTGAGCTGTTTCTGTTCTGACAGCAACGCTTTTTCACGACCGGAAAACTCGGTCCGCAACTGTTCTCTAGCCGCTTGATATTGTGGCGACTCCTCAAATACCCTGGTGGCATTGACAAAAGCAATGCGATAGTCCCCAGCATAGATCGGTTTTTGTACTTTATCTATTTTATCGGTATCACTATGCGCTACTTGCATCGCCTGGCTGGTTTTGTTTTCTTTGATATTACCTGTTGTGCAGCCCACGGCAAAAATGAAGATCAATACTGCTACACAGAGTTTATGAAGATTTAGTAATGGCGATAAGATTCTCATACCTGGTTTTCTTTTTTAAAAAAACTCATGTTATCAAGTTAAAGCTACAGTAGTATATATCTCATTTAGATAGTCTTTTTTTGTCGGTTTTTTTCTGTCTCCCATCAATAATTTGCCAAAATTAAATGACTCTGGCAATCTTTCGTCAACATCAGCAATCAAGGAGTGACACGATTGGCATGGTATTTTTTTAATTGCTGGCCTCGAAGGCATCAAGTACTTTTCTGGTGATGGTTTTGAGTGTCTGGTTACGCTTTGAGCGAGTAAGACTGTCGAGAGGTTTGGCAATATTGTGGGATGCTTGCTTGGTATCAAGGCCAAGCTGCTCATAGTGACTATCGCTGACCAGGATCCAAAAGAGTGTCAGGTCACCGCGTTTGGCGGCCTCGAGAATCCGTGGTACTTCATGGGTTCGAATGAAGTCCGATGCGACAAACTCAGGTGTCACCAGCATAATGGCGATTTTGGCACGATCCAGTGCAGATTGAATTCTTGGGAACCAGTCAGTACCGACTGGAATATCTTCATCACTCCAGACATCGAGTTTGTCCCTTAATCCTGCCAGTTGAATCTCGAGGCGGCGAAACCATACAGGATTGGCATGGCTGTAGCTGATAAAGACTCGGTCTCGGGACGCGGATGTCGGTAGGACCGATGGGGTTGATGCTGCATCCGACGAATCGCTTATGTCGGTATCGACATCCAGGAGTTCGCTCAGGCGTACCTGTCCATCTTCCAGGTAATCGATATCGGACCATGGGATGAGTTTTGCGTCGATACCGTCGTTTTTCTTCCATACTTGGAAAAGACGGCGTGCAGCGGGGCTGGGAAGATCGAGTTGCGGTGAAATGAAGCGTACGGTCTTGCGGCGGAAACCATGACGCAGTGCATCCAGGTCCCTGGCTTTGTCGCCATCGCTAAGTATCCAGCGTGGAATCTCCAGAAAGACGATTTCCCAGTCGTCACCTTTGGCACATGTATAGGTGCGCTTCAGTTGGATGTCAAAGAGATCCTCAACCTGCTCATCGGTAAGCTTGCCACCGATGTTCCGTAGATGGTTGTCCAGTAGCATGCGTTGACTGCGCAGTTGCATGTTGCGTAGCGCTGTGTCCGGGTCGACGGTAACCGGTTCGCGGGTCGCCGCGCCGAAGCTCAGGGCATCGAGGCTGCTATGCATGGGATGCCCCCGTGACCGGGATCATTTCCTGCGCCAAGGAGGCCAGGCGATTCGCATCATCTTTTGCATCCAGTACCTTCTTGATCAGGGTTTCTGGGATATGAGCGACATCGAACTCCTCGATATCGGCGAAACGACTGACACTGGAGTCGATCTTGTCGCCCACAAGGATCAGCAGCGGGCGAAGGTGAGCCGGGCCGGATGTTTGAGTATCGAGTTTGTCTTCGAGGATACGCGCCGTAGTCTGCAGTCCGGAAGCTACCTTCCAATCGACCTCTGCCGCGACAACTTCTATCAGCAGTGAATCACCGTTGCGGTTTGCGATGAAATCGATTTCATCGGTAAACGGATCAACCTCCGGGTCGCCGCTCGCCTCGAGGGGTGCCATACTCCAACCGGTCGCGTCCATAAGCAGCCGGGTAGCCTTCAGGCCCTGTTGCCTGCGTTGTTCGCGTTCCTCGCCGGACTGGGCAATGGGAAATCCGGTGTAAAACAGCACCGCAGAGCAGGCAAAAATCCAGTACCACTGGCGGAGGTCGAGAGTAATCATCACAAGCAGCGCCAATACGCCTGCGAAAACCGCAAGCAAGATCCATTTGTGGTGGGTAAGCCAGAGCGCATAGTAGGGTGAGCGTATACCGGCCAGGCGAGGGTAGAGTCGGCGCGGCAGCTCGGCGGCTGTTATCAGCGAGACGGCATACAGGGTGATGGCAAAAAAGCCCGACACGACCAGGCCGGTGCTATACGCCCAGGAGAGGTCCAGCTGTATAGTGAACAGTCCCAGTAGGTAGATGAGTAGACGCACTATCCAAAAAGCGATGGCATAGTAAATCAAAGAAAAGCTGATCATGGCGGCGTATGCGACCAGGCTCCATGCGGCCGTGATCCACTCCCCCGGTGTCGGTTCGGAAGTGGCATTGGCGCGCAGTTTGCGGGCCTTCACCCATAATGTGGCAGCGGCTCCGATCGCAACCAACGGTAGTAACCACAGGGTATCGATGAAAAATAGGTAGGGAGTTGCGCCGACGACAGCCGCGACAGCGGCAAGCAGGGCCAGAAGTGCGATATTGGGTTTGATTTTGTCTGAATTCAAGCTTTTCCCCAAGGTAAAGGCGCACGACCATTCATCAAACAACCCAATTCTTAACCTCACCACAGTGAGTGCTACACAGGTGGGTGCCCATTCTCAATTATACATTGTAATTAAAAAAAATTTAAAAATGGACATCCATTCAAAATTTGCCAAAAATCATTAAGTCTGGCAATTTATATCCACCATCAGTTATCAAGGAGTGATACGATGCCAAAGCCAAGGAAAGCCCTCGTTCTACTAGAAGAAACCCCTATTACCACTGTGTCTCCCGCTGTGTGCGCCGTGCCTTCCTATGCGGTGTGGGCTCCCATGCCGGCAAAAGCTATGAGCACCGGCGCCAATGGATCGTCGATCGCATGAAACAGTTGGCAGATGTGTTTGCTATTGATATTTGCGCCTATGCCGTGATGTCGAATCACTACCACGTCATACTCCATGTCGATACCGAGCTTGCCAGCGAATGGAGTGAGCAGGAGGTGATTACACGATGAGAGGAGCTTTTTTCACTGCCAGTACTCGTCCAGCGTTATCTTAGTCAGGACGCCATTACCCGTGCAGAGCGCGAAACTGTTTCCGAACTGCTGACAAAATGGCGTAAACGACTGCATGACATTAGCTGGTTCATGCGTTGTCTCAACGAACCGATAGCACGCCAGGCCAATAAAGAGGACGAATGTAGCGGCCGCTACTGGGAGGGCAGATACAAATCCCAGGCTCTATTGGATGAAAAAGCGCTGATGGCCTGCATGGCCTATGTGGACCTCAATCCGGTCAGGGCAGGGCTGGCACAGACACCGGAAGAATCTGAATACACCTCCATTGCAGAGAGGACAGATCGACTTAAACAGGATCAGGATCAAGACCAAGTAGAAACACCTGGTAGATTAGCGCCCTTTGTCGGCAATCCCCGCCAGGAAATGCCCAAGGGACTGCCGTTTCGGCTCGTTGACTATCTCGCGCTTGTAGATTGGACGGGGCGAGCCATCCTGACAAACAAACAGGGCTACATTTCTGGTGATCAGCCACCCATACTTGAGCGTTTACAGATCGATCCCAAAAACTGGCTCTACATGACCCAACATTTCGAGAGCCATTTCAAAGGGCTGGTTGGCATGACTCATAGGCTCACCGCAGTATGTCGTAGATTGGAGTATCGACGAACGCCGAATCTCGGGGCTGTGGGGCTACTGCTCACGTAATTAATTCTCATCTAGCAATAAAAAGACTGTATCAGCACTAGTTGAGGAGTGACCATGTCCAATTTTATATGTTGACGGTCTTAAAGTCATAAATCATGACTAACCATCAAGCCATTAACCTGAAAAAAGGCTGTATGACTTAAATATGAGCGACTAGGTGGAGTAACTCTGTTGTTCAGTTGGTTGTTGGTTTGCGCAGAAGGTTAAATATTTTTGAATGGGTGTCTTGTTTATTGTCCCCGATTGCTCTTAGTCTAGATAAGCTTGGTAATCGCTGTTGGAAAAGAAACAGGCTTGGCGATTATTACCTCTCTGGATGAGGTGAAGAGGTAAATTGTGTAGTAAGACGCGAGGCCGCCTTGGTATTTTAATTCTTCCGTGAGAATCTAATTGCGTTGATTCTAGGTAAAAA
>JBEVVR010000023.1:0-139659 GCA_040507035.1 Candidatus Thiodiazotropha sp. | reverse complement strand
GGTGTGTCAGGGAAAATGGGTTGCTAAGTCCGGGTAGGTATTAGGAAAAATCGGAAGTTAAGGTAGGATGCGTGTCGGGGTAACTACTTCCTGGTCAATACTTCGATCAAGAGACAGGGAATTATTACAACTACTTTAGGGATTATGATCCGACCACAGGACGGTACCTTCAAAGTGATCCGATTGGATTGGAAGGTGGTTTGAATACGTACGCCTATGTTAGCGCAAATCCATTAAAATACATTGATCTACTTGGTTTGTGTAAGTGTAAGAAGGAAGAATCCTTTGCAAAAGATCATGATACATGGACGAGTTGGCTAGGTATTATTTATAACCACAAAGTGAGATGTCGTTATAAGTGCAAGAAAGATGATAAAAGTCCTGAGGAGACTGTTGAGGGCACTCACTACGAACACTACTTAAATACACCTTTCGATGACAGTGGAAAGGAAGGAACTTGTCTTGGGCGACAGTTTTCACCTTATTGGAGTCCTATGACAGCCCAAACTACGTGGACACCTACAACTTTTGCTTGGTTTGATCCGCGTAATGGTGATGAAAGAGGATATAAGTCAGATGAGTTAGAGAAATGGGCTGAGAGGAATTGCGAATGCGAATAAATAGTTATGTTTTATTGGCATTGCTTACAGTAGGACTTCTTGTAAGTATCACATCCTGTTCGGATTCTGTGGTAAATGTAACAATCGGTGATCCGGTAGTAAGAGAAAAGTACCTTGCTGTGCTAGATGAAAAGCAAATTAGCTATAAAGTAGATAATAAAGGCATTATTAATGTTTATATGGATCATGATGAATTGGAGAAACAGATGGCTGACTATGAAAAGTGGCGAAAAGAATATTGGAGAAAACGTGGTGTTACGATTATAGATAAAGAGTGAAAGAAGCTAAAGGTGACATAGCTATTTACTTCCCGGGCAGTACTTCGACGAAGAAACGAATAACTATTACAACTACTTTAGGGATTATGATCCGAGTACCGGGAGGTATTTGCAGTCTGACCCTATCGGGCTTGCTGGTGGTCTGAATTTATATTCATATGTAGGTAGTAATCCTATACGGTTTTATGACCCCAATGGTTTGACAAAGCTCGGTATTAATATTGCTGGTGGCTACATGATCGTAGACCCTGAGGTACCTGGTACGCCGTCGTACATAATGCCAATCACCTCTGGCATGGGAAGCTGTCAAAATGTACCGTCTTGTTCCGACGAAGAGAATACAGGTCCGATACCTCCAGGAGATTACACTGCAAACACTCAAGAATTAACAAATCCAGGGATAATTGGTGATATCGGAAGAAATACACTAGGAGATTGGGGGGACTGGCGGATTCCAATAGTGCCACTTCCAGGGACAAATACCTATGGTAGGGGTGGCTTCTTCTTGCACGGAGGTATGTTTCCAGGTTCAGCGGGGTGTGTTGATTTTGGTGGCGGTATTTTTGGGAATAATGCAACTAATCAGTTGCAAAATTCGTTACTACTTGATCCAGATGGCATTATTCCAATAACAGTATTCTGAGAGTTTAATGGAAATATTAAGGAAATCGTTATTTCAGGCAATACTCCACGGTATGTTGTGGTTAATAGGTAGCGTCTTAATTATCTATCTATTTAGCCACAGTGGGGCTCGCGAGGCCATGGGGTATTTATCAGGATGGTGGCTGGCATTGTATGGAGGATATATTGCACGTATAGGGATATCAGCTGTAATGCCTTCTTTATTTATTTATTTTATAGCCGGACTACTAGCATTCTGGTTTGATTGGGAGTGGTTTTATAGGGGGATTCCTGAGACGTTATCTTTATCATATATTTTCATAGTTATAACAGGTGGTCTAATATTCTGCAGTCCAATCATAATCAACCATTTGATTAGAAAATTCTTTCATAAGTGGTTAGGGTGATGAATGAGTGGGGTCAGATGAAACTTATTGAGTGTCAGGTGAAGTCTGGTCTAGCTGCTTGAAGCCTGCAAGGATTGCTTTCCGCTTCGTAATCGTACATATAGCCTTAAACGTGTGTATGATTCTCTCCTCTCCATCGCTTTGATGCTTCTTTTCTTTCAATATGAATCCTTGGCCTCTGCAGAAGCTCCAGCGTGACCTGCAGCGAATTTTGGTTTCAGGTGTCAGTCGGTTTCAGCAAGGGCTGCAATCTCGTCTGGAATACGCAATACCGTTCGGAGAACACGTAATTGTTTACTAAAATTCTGTTGTTACTATTCTCCTACAGTTGCATTGCAACGGCAGGTGACATGGCAGGATTTGATGAAATTGTAGGAGAATCTGCTCAAGGGGAATTCCCGAGTAAGTTTTTATCAGTATCAGGATTTGTGATTGGCGAAACCACACTGTCAGAAATTGCAGAGAAAACGCAAGGGTTTGTATACTCGGCACCTACGCAATCAGGTAGAATTTCTTATATCTGTGCAAAATCGTGGAAAGGGGGTACAGAAATATTCTTTGAATCTGGAGCAATGGGGGGTTGGTCAATATTGACAAGCATTACCTTCACACCTCCTGGCTACTTTCGCGATAGAAAATGTCACGAAACGAAGGAGGCCCTTAGTGGAAGCTTGAACGGGCTTAAGATTAATTCAGAATCTTCTAATGTTATTGAGATTATAGGACATTCCCCAACCTATCAAACCAAGAGCAGGTTGGAAATAACCATGGAATCCCCCGTTGTAATTGTTGTTGATGGTATTGAACAACGTGGCGCTAAAAATAGTGGATTTATTGGGATCATTTCCAATAGTACGATAAAAGCATTTTCAATCTACTCTATTGAGTCATTTTGAATAGAGACCAGAATCCCCAGGATCTAAGTAATCAATGGAATGACATCAGAGACTTAATCGACAATAAAAGAATAGATACTGTTATGGATAACGCCATTCCTTGGTGGGCTCCATGGCGCACCCCGGCTCTAATTACCCGGTATGGCCAGTGAAATTTTACTCCCGAACGCCTCATCATATATGGCTACTGCTTCATCTTTAAATTCACACGGAATACCCAATTGATAGCTGATTTTATCCATAAACTTACTATTCCTTACGCCCCGCTTATAGATACTTTGGATAGTGTATTTGGCTTTCGCCCCCCAAACGCCAGCGTTGGAATATAGACCTCAGTGAGTACTGATATTCATATCTCATTTACCTATCCAACCATCTGAAAATGATTGAGATCCATAGGCTTTCTGTATTTCATCCGGTGATGCATTACATCCACTGAATTGTAGCGCCACCTTTTTCCCCTTTAACAACTGCTTTAGTTTTATCGCCGCCATGATGGTTGCAGCACCTGCACCCTCAAGCAGGTTGTGGGTGTAATAACCCGCCAATGCAATCCCTTGATAGATCTCCTCTTCAGACAGAAGCACAAAATCCTCAAGCTTATCTTTATATATATTGAACGGAAGCTCATAAGCAATTCCGGTGGCAAAGCCCCCGGCAAAAGTAGTGTTAGCCGATGAAATGACTTTACCAGCCTTCCATGACTGGTAAGCGGCGCTGGAGGTTGCTGCCTGTACCGCGAAAATTTGAATATCAGGATTGATTGTTTTCATGACTGTGACTGCCGCGGCCGCTTCACTGCCTGCACCGATCGGCAAAACTACTGCATCCAAATCAGGTGTTTGTTCTATGATCTCGACAAACTCTGTTCCGACACCGTTAATCAGGTGTGGCTCATTTGCCGGATGAGCATAATATAACGCTTGTTGTTCGCCTATTTCCGCAGCCGCACTTGAGGCCTCTTCAAAGGTTTTGCCTGCCTCGATCAATGTCGCACCTGTTGATTTGATGCCTCTGTTTTTGACGGGATTGTTGTTTTCCGGAACGATAATTGTCGCCTTGATACCCAGCCATGCTGCCGACCGGGCTATGGACAGACCGTGATTTCCCGTGGAAAAGGTGATCACGCCGTCAATGCCTGAGCGCTTTAAATGGTGCATGAGATTAATTCCACCCCGCACCTTGAAACTACCCGTTGGATTGTGATTTTCGTGCTTTACGAAAATTTCAGCATCCAATAAGAAAGAGAGGCCCTCGTATCGAGTAAGTTGTGTTGGAATAAGATAGTCGTAAACGACCTTACGGGCCTTGAGAACCTCTTCGTATGACACCGGATATTTTTTATGGTCAATCACCTCAATCATTAATCCTATGAAATCCTGCAGCTTTAATTACGGAATTCTCTGACTCATTAGATATATTTATGATATAGGCACTATCTTGCAGTCTTCAAAGGATACCTTACCCGTAAAACTGACCTTAAGCTGTGCGTTCATAATACCGGTAACTTTCATTCCTTCGATCACTTTGCAGCCGGATTTGACTACATCTTCTACCGTCTCTGTCGCAGAGTCACAACCTAATACGATTACGGCCTCATATTTGTTTGCATATTCTTGTAATTTATTGCGTTGATTTCTTGTCCACATGCACATGAACCACTGGTGCGGAATTCTGCTTTTAAACACTTCTGTGGCTACGCCCTGTTCTTTTAATCGGGATTGCATCTCCATGATATATTGCTCGAAAGGATCAGACTTCAAGAAACTTTTGAATAGTTGTATGAAAGGTTTTTCTTCCCTTACAGCGACAGTCACTGCAGGACACATATAGCAGGGAACGATTAAAGCGGATTTCAATCCAGTAACTTCAGATGCTATATCCAAGTCTTCAAAATGAATAGGCATAAGATTTCCCTCCTTTACCCTTACCTTTGTCTCGACATCTTTTTCTCGTTCCCATGCTCCTGCGTGGGAATGCAGGCCCGGGTATAATATCAGCGCAAGGTATGGATTCCCACGGGGGACCGTGGGAACCAGGAGTGGAGGACCACGGTGGGGCATGGCCCCACCCTGCCCAGTTTGCCATACCAGGTTCCTGGGTAGGTGTGGCGGCCTTTGTATTCGCTCAGATAACCTTGGAAAAACTGCCCTGCGACTGCTTGCTACCGAGGTAGGCATCGAACTGCATACAGATGTTTCTGATCAATAGCCGCCCCTTGGGCAGAACCCTGATCGCATCATCGTCGATGGTCAGCAGGCCATCGTTGGCCATCTCCCGCAACGACGCCAACTCACTGGCAAAATGCTCCTTGAACACCAGGCCCCAGCGCTGCTCCACATCCGCAAAGGGGAGAGCGAAATGGCAGATCAGGCGGGTGATTACATCACGGCGCAACAGATCGTCGCGGTTGAGTTCGACACCGCGGAATACCGCTAGCCTGCCACTGTCGATGCGCTGGTAGTACTCATCCAGACTGCGCATGTTCTGCGCATAACTCGGGCCCACCATGCCGATGGAGGTGGCACCCAATCCGATCAGATCACAATCGGCATGAGTGGAGTAGCCCTGAAAATTTCGATAGAGGGTACCGTCCTGTTGCGCCAACACCAACTCATCGTTGGGCTTGGCGAAATGGTCCATACCCACGTAGACATAGCCGGCCGCGGAGAGCTTGTCGATGGTCATCTGCAGGATATCCAGCTTCTCCTGGGCCAGTGGCAGCTCTTCGGCAATGATCCGCCGTTGCGGTTTGAATCGCTCCGGGAGATGGGCATAGTTGAACACCGAGAGCCGGTCGGGATCGACCTCGAGGATCTGATCAAGGGTGCTTGAAAAGCTCTCCATAGTCTGAAACGGCAGTCCATAGATGAGATCGATGCTGATGGAGCGAAAACCTTCATCCCGCGCCTTCTGCAGCACACTCAGGGTCTCCTCCTTACTCTGAATCCGGTTTACCGCTTTCTGTACCCTGGGATCGAAGTCCTGCACCCCCAGGCTCATGCGGTTGAATCCCAGCTCCCGCAGCAATTTGATAGTGTCACCCTTCGCTTCCCTGGGGTCTATCTCGATGGAGTACTCGCCGCTGTCGTCGTCGAGCAGGGTGAAGTAGTTGCGCGTCTGCGCCACCAGTTCCCGCATCTCGTCATGACTGATAAAGGTCGGGGTACCGCCACCCCAATGGAGTTGGGTCACCACTCTCGAGGAATCAAACAGTTCCGACTGCATGCGCATCTCTTCATAGATACGCGCCAGATAGCCCGCCGCCAGGCTGCGATCCTTGGTCGCCACCTTGTTGCAGGCGCAGTAGAAACAGACCGTGTCACAGAAGGGTATATGGAAATAGAGTGACAACGGATTACCGCTCTGGTTGCTCTCCCTGGCAACACGTTTATATTCATCTTCATCGAAGCCGTCATGAAACTGGACAGCCGTGGGATAGGAGGTGTATCGCGGACCGCTCTGATCATATTTGGCGATCAGATCGAGGTCGAATTGTGTTGAGTGGTCCATATATTTCAGTTTCTCTAATCTTTGTCGGTGTCGTTGGAGCTATGGCTTGATCCAGGCTACTCTGCCTCCACATCTATCCCTTTACGATGGGTTTCGTTTATCTGCCGAAGCAGTATGGCAAACGGAATATCGTCACCATGACGATCCAGCAATGGCACGAAAGAGAGATCTTCACGACCGAAATGGTACTCCCCCTCCTGCATCGACTGGTAGAGAGACTTGATCCCCTCTTCCAGTGGCTCTAGAAATGAGGGATAGAGACCCATCTCATCCATCTGGTAGTCGTAGCAGTCCCGCAGATCATCCACCTCAAACACAGCCTGCTTGACCCACTCCACATACTCTTCCGCGCTGCGCGCACGCTGTAGACTCATCGCTAAACTTGCCTCTCATCAGGGCCTATTAACTCCCCATCATTAAGCGAGCATATTCCTATAATCGTATACTGGCGCCTATTCTGCCAGATCCGCCGCAGTTAGCAGAAAAACCCCCTCGCCACCGCGCTCGAAATCGAGCCAGGTAAAAGGTAGCTGGGGATAACGCTCCATCACCAACTGGGCGCTGTTGCCCACCTCGACAATCAATATCCCTTGGGGCGTCAGATAGCGTGCGGCCTGCTGCAGTATTCTTTGGACAATCTCCAGCCCATTTTCATTCGCCTGCAGTGCCAATACAGGTTCATGCCGGTACTCCGCGGGCAACTCTCCCATTTCTGTCTCGCCCACATAGGGTGGATTGGAGACAATCATATCGTATTGTTTCTGGGGGAGTGCCTCGAACAGGTCCGATCGATGAATGGAGACCCGGTCCTGGAAGTCATATTCGGCCACATTCTGCTGTGCCACCAATAATACATCGGCGGAAATATCGGCCAGATCGACCTGGCTGTCGGGAAGGTAGGCGGCCGTGGCGATCCCGATACAGCCACTGCCACAGCAGAGATCGAGAATTTGCGGGGACGCCGGCTCCAACCAGGGAGCGTAACCCCGCTCTATCAACTCGGCGATGGGCGAACGGGGTATCAATACCCGTTCATTGACATGAAACCGCATCCCGGCAAACCAGGCCTCCCCCAACAGGTAGGGTAGCGGTATGCGTTCCTCGATACGGCGCTCTATCAGGTCGATTACCCGTTCACGCTCTGCGGTTGTCAAACAGCTGCCGAACCAGTTGGATGGGAGATCGGGGGGTAGATGCAGGCTACCCAACACCAGTGCCGCGGCCTCATCCAAGGCGTTGTCGGTACCATGACCGAAAAACAACCGGGCCTCAGCGAACCTGCTCGCCCCCCAACGGATGAAGTCTGCAATGGTTGTCAGTGTCTGCAAGGTACTAACCGGCTGAAAAAACGGTAAATTGTAGCCGATTCAACCGATAAGTAATAGGGCGGGATCAAGGTAGACAAAGAGTGGGGTGGTAGGCCTGACCGGCCTCCACCCCAAGACGAATCAATCCAATGTTTATCTCAGGCTGCCTGAGAATTGGAGTCGCCTACAACACTCAGAGGACTATCCTCTTCCTCCTTCTTGCCAAGGTTTCGTCTCACCAGGTCGCCCAGAGAGATATCTGCGAGGAAGTTGAATATCTCGCTGCTGAGATCGTCCCATAAGGTGTGGGTCAGACAGCGGGCACCGCCGCTGCAATTCTGCCTGCCACCGCAGCGGGTAAACTCAACCCACTCATCGACAGCACAGATGATGTTGGCAATCGATATCTCATCGGCGCTCTTACCAAGATAGTAGCCACCGCCAGGCCCTCTGACACCACGTACCAGATCCTTATTTCTCAGGGCGGCGAAAAGCTGTTCCAGATAGGAGAGGGAGATACCCTGGTTTTCAGATATCTCAGCCAGTGTAACCGGACCGTTTTTGCCGTTCAGAGCCAGATCCAGCATTGCGGTTACCGCATAACGACCTTTTGTTGACAATCTCATTGGTTTTCTCCAGTGGTATTAAATGTATTACCTAGTAAATCACTTGGTATTTAGACTAGAGTAACTAAGTAAATTAGTCAACATTTATTGCAAAAAAGTTTTAAGATTTTTAAGGAATTTTGTAATTCCTTAATTATCAATTAGTTAGAGTTTATTGTCTCAAGGATTTTGCCTGTAGGGCGAGCTTGTCAGCAGGTTTTCTTCATAATTTCTGATCGCCGGTGACTCTCGATTGAGAAAATCTTGGATACTCAGACTGAACTGAGGATCACCAATCCAATGGTAGGAGCGGGTCTGGACGGGTAGAAATCCACGCCAGATCTTGTGCTCGCCCTGTGCCCCTGGTTCAAAGCGTTGCAGCTTCTGTTTAATGGCATACTCAATTCCCTGGTAGTAACAGGTCTCGAAATGGAGACTGTCGTAGTGGCGTAAACAACCCCAATGACGGCCATAGAGTACCGACCTGCTGCGATAGAGCAGTGCACCGGCAACACAGAGAGTCCCGTCGTAGGCGAGAATCAGGATCACCTGATCACCCATGGTACGACCCACTTCACGGAAAAAACCGGCGTTCAACGTGGGCAGGCTATAGCGTTCCTCAAAGGTTTTGCTATAAAAGTCTGTAAAGATCTGCCACTCTTCCTCGGTTACCTGATCCCCCTGGATCACCCGAAATCTGATACCCGCTTGTGCAACTTTGCGGCGTTCCTGTTTGATGTTTTTTCTGCGTTTTGCCGTCAACTGGGAGAGAAACTGCTCGAAACTCGCATATCCCCTGTTTTGCCAGTGGAACTGCAATCCAAGTCGCTCCATCATCCCCATCGACCTCAAGACTGCTCCCTCTTGCTCTGTGGTAAATAGCCAATGCATGGAGGAGAATCCCGACTCGCTCGCCATCTGCCTGGTCGCGGAGATCATCAGCTTTTCCAACTGCAGGCCATCCGCTTCAGGATCTACCAGCAAGCGCTCGCCGTAAGCGGGCGTATAGGGTACAGCACTGACCAGTTTAGGGTAGTAGTTAAGACCATTTCGCTGATAAGCGTCGGCCCATGCATGATCAAAAACAAACTCACCATAGGAGTTGGTCTTGATATAGAGCGGGGACAATCCGATGAGGCGTTGATCTTCGCGAATTGCCAGGTGGCGTGGCATCCATCCGAATTTCCTGCCGACACAACCATGGTGCTCCATTGCAGCATGGAAGGCATATTTCAGAAATGGATTCTGATCGGTCACCAGCCGGTCCCAGTCATCCTGGTTCAACTCATCGATGCTGTTATGGAATACAACCTGGACAGACTTGTCTCGATCTACGTTCATATGAGATTCTGCTAACACCAATTTCCCTTCTATTAATACAAGTGGTGATGATCTATTTGACAATAAATTGCCCTGATATTAGTTTTCTTAGGTATCACCAAGCTTACTGGGCATTTGCCTAACGGCACTCTATTTACTACATAGTGAGAACAGCGGATCTATGTGCGGCAGGTTCTACCTCGATATTTCAGCAGAAGAGATGCTTGAATATTTCGGCCTGCCCTTCGTTCCTCAACTCAGCCCTCACTACAATATAGCGCCATCGCAGCAGATAGCGGCCATCAAATCCGGGGAAAATAACCGGGAGTTTGTCTGGTTACACTGGGGATTGATCCCATCCTGGGCTAAAGATAGGAAATTCGGTTACCGAACCATCAATGCCCGTGCAGAGACCATTGAGACCAAACCATCATTCCGTGCAGCCTTTAAATATCGCAGATGCTTGATTCCGGCGAGTGGATTCTACGAGTGGAAATCAACCAACCAAGGGAAGCAGCCTTATTGCATCAGACCCAACAGCAGCAAGCCCTTCGCCTTTGCCGGGCTCTATGAACACTGGGAAGGTAGGGAAGGAGAAAAAATAAACTCCTGTACCATTATCGTTACCGAGGCCAAGGGTGAAGTAGCCACCATCCACGACCGGATGCCGGTGATCCTCTCCCCTGATAATTTTGGCGCCTGGCTCGACAGGGATACCAGGGATCCGCAAATCCTGAAACCCCTGTTGCTTCCTCATGAGTTTGAGGAGATCGAACTCTATCCTGTCAGTCGCAGTGTAAACAGTCCCAAAAACGACACACCAGATAATATCAAACCCATTTTGAATCGGTGATCCCGATTCAAACGCTTTTGATCCACGACACACCCCTGATCAGGGTAAACAGTTGATCTTCTGCCCAATTTGGCTTCTGCTAACCATGCATCATCTTCCACTACTTCTCGCTATCCGATTTTTACTTCCTTTTCCTGCACGGGAAAGCCATTGCCCCAAGCCCGATTGTCACCAAACCCAAGGTTGCAGGTTCCGGTATGGAAACAGGCGGTCTACTCCCGCTACCTTTCCTCTTCGCGACCTTCTTCTTGGCTACCTTCTTTTTTTGGCATCCACTTTTTTCTTTGTGGCCGGGGTGGGAGACTCAGCATTGGCTGAAGCAGTCTTTATAAGAAGCGCCGCTGGTAAAACCGCAGTCACAGTCAACACCCCAAGCTCTTTTAGAAACTTCCTACGGTCTTCCTTCTTGCTCATTTTGCAATTCTCCCCGACATTGGCTGTTTTAGTAAATAAAGGCAATATACAAGCCAATAGCCTATTTAAACGTTGTTATATATAGTGTTGCTTTTGCTCTACCTCTCGCCTCCCGTCGAGGGTAAATATTCCCGAAATATTTACCTTAAAATCAGCGAGGTAGATGTAGAAACCAGTATTGATCTTATGTTTTGTCAGCCCTGGTGGATTGCAAAACATTGGTAACGTCACCTGGCCTGGATTGAAGATGTTTAAATTCGAAAATGCAGAAGACTACAGGTTGAACAAAAAAGGTCAGTAATTTTGGGTAATACTACCCATTGACCCTGGTTTTCAATTTACCTAGCTTTTGAAAGAACTATGACCTTGTTATTACCAAACTAGAAGAACGACAGTTAATCAGGAAAGATTTCATAGAAGAAATACCAGGGATGTTTGTTTCATCGACACCCGACCCCTCACTTGCCACGATTTCTTCAACGACTTTTCATTAGGTCATAGCTGTATGTTGACAATAGAGGTGAGCATTTTACAAAAAACAGCAAAGCTTGGTTATCGGTCATTGGTATTCCAGGAATTTGCCAATGGAAAAGTATTAGACAGTGAGTACTTAGTGGCTTTTCTGCACTGAGTTTATTATTGGAGACATACAATGTCTGATGAGTATTGGAAAGCACACAATCAGGGTCGGAATAATAATGCGCGCCCCGTTGGGGGAGGCACTGCCAGCTGGGTAGGATACAACCAAGGACAAAGGGAGAGGCAGAGTCAGCAAACCAGCACATATAGCCAACCATCCTTTAGCCACATACCTAATAACAGTCAGAGTAATTTAAACAATCCTACATATATTCCAAAGGGCGATACCGGAAACCAGCATCACTTTGATGGAGACTTTTCCGGCGTCGTTGTCATTATCTTTGTTGGCTTATGTGTATGGGGCGCCATTGAAGTCGCATCATATTTCGACAGTGACTATTTGACCAGCATTGGAATCGGCACGGGAATCGTTTCTTTCATTGTAGGCTCTCTTTTAAGCGATCTACTGTACAAGATTTTTCGAGTTCTTCTGGCGCTGACGCTTGTTACCGCCATTGCTGCTGGTGTCTACTATTTCTATTTTGATGATGCCGATGTCGACAGCACCGTTAAAACCCCTACTGAACCTCCACTGCCCAAGACAAGGAGCGAAGTCGGAGCATTTGCAAAAAAGATCATTGCAAAAGATATGGCAAAGTTGCAGAAACTCAATGCAAACAGCACTCCTATAATAAATCGTAATGACAAATCATTAACGGACCCCACATATAATTGCCGACTGTGTAAAAGCTTGATTGAAAAAGGCAAGGATTTGGAAGGTAAAGTCTATAAAACTGGTTCCACAGGAAAAATTAAAAGGATCTTCGAATACTGCCTGACTGAGCATGCATTGAAATCCTGTCGGTCGATACATTCAATCAGCTGGAAGCGGTAGTGCTTGAGAGACAAGATGCTGGTGCTACACCGAATTGACCACCTCGGTGCTTATTCCCGCAATCGATCAAGTACCCATTGGCGTCGATGTTCAAAGCTTTGGCCGGAATAAGGATCTTCTCCGCACAACCAGGCACGGCGTACGCAGCAGGAGATGCAGTGATAGTAACGGGTGGTTTCCACTACCTCTACCTCCGGTGATACTCACTCAGGATAATTTTGACGCCTGGCTCGATAGAGATTGCAAACAACCATCAATTCTAAAACCTCTGTTATTGCCCGATGAAATAGAGGGCATCCAACTCTATCCTGTCAGCCGTAATATCAATAGTCCGAAAAACGACAGCCCGGACAATATTAGACCTCTGTGATCAACCAACACAGGCCTATACGTCTTGATTAAAGGGTGAACTTAAAAAGAGGTTTTATTAAAACTGAAAAAAAAAACAATATACGCAATAGAAAAACCCCGCCTGAGCGGGGTTTTTTTAGAAATACAATTTTAAAAAGTCTCACGATAATTACTTTTCACTTTGCTCTTTTTTCTTCCGTCTCTTTCTTGCGAATACCATTGCTCCAAGCCCAATCGTCATCAGACCCAAGGTTGAAGGTTCAGGAACAGAAACGGGCGGTTCATAGTCATCTGGCGGATAGTAACCGTTTGAAGGACACTCTATATGGTCGCAGGCTCTTATTAAGCGTGGATAATCACCATTAGCGGAAGCGCTCCCTGTGATTAGCGCTGCCGGTATGACAACTGATGCTGCGAATACTCCAAACCCTTTTAAAACATGTCTACGGTTTTCCTTCTTGCTCATATTAATTATCTCCTTGTGATTAACATGTTTAGGAATTTAAGCAATATGCAAGCCAATTGACATTAGTTAGTATTTTCAACAAGTTAGCAGTTTTGATAATTTTTGCCGCTATAAAGTGTAAATAAATCTGACACTATAACCCCACCAGTGCCAGTTCTCTCATCAGACCTGTCTGAGCCAAAGATTAGCGTTTTGTCTACCACACCATCAATGCCACTACAGAAACATCAATCGTGCCGTGTAACCTTCAGATACCACTTCCACATACCCCATATGATTGATGGCTCAATCCCTATTGCACACTCATGGGGATGTGAGCATCCAAACCCGTGCCGTCAGCTGCAAGATTACTAGCCCCCAAAAAAGGCAGTCCGGACACTATTAAACCGCTATGACTTGCAACAGCATATAGCTGAATCATATAGAGTGATTATCAGGAATGAATAAGTTACCAGCACACGTAATGTATCAACTAACAAATAAAAAACCCCGCCGAAGCGGGGTTCTTGTGCGAACACGAATTGGTGAAATCGCTTGATTTCTACTTCTCGCTGTTATCTTTTTTATTCTTCTTCTTTCTCGCGAAAGCCATTGCCCCAAGCCCGATTGTCATCAGACCCAAAGTCGCAGGTTCAGGAACGGAAACGGGCGGCCCATCCCCGTTGCGAGGTGGATAATATCCGTTTGGTCCACACTCTTCATGATCGCAGTAAACTACGCGCTTCTTCTTAGCGACCTTCTTCTTGGCAACCTTCTTTTTCCCCACCTTTTTCTTGGCGACCTTCTTCTTAGTCACTCTCTGTGGAGACTCAGTGTTGGCAGAAGCACTCTCAGTAACAAGCGCTGCGGGTAGTACCGCTGCTGCTGTCAATGCTCCGAGCTCTTTTAAGAACTTTCTACGATCTTCCTTCTTGCTCATGATTGGTTTCTCCCCGACGATGAAATGTCCTAGAAATTGAAGCAATAAGCAAGCCAATATTTTTAAGTGAACATTTTCAATAAGTTACTATTTTTTACATCAATTTACTGCCAGGCAGTGTAAATAATACTGACACTATAACCTTGCAAAGTGACTGTGATTTGAGACCTGTCCTGTGACGCAGGACGCTGGTTAATCAGCCAGCAATGATAGGAGAGAGATCTTATATTTTCGATACCGTAGTTTTTTTACTAAATGCAGTCTACACAGTGGGTAACCAGTAGCCACCCTGAACGTGAATACTGCAAATATCTTATGAGAGAAAATACAACCTCTAGTTACACCGAGCGAGAATTGTAATCAAATAGAATTGGTTCAACATTGTTAGGATAACCCAGCAAGCTACTACCATCTACCAAGATCGATCCGTAAAGACTGGGGCTGGCATAATTCCGTATAGGATAGTACATCGATTTTGGTAGCTTGACTCCTACTTGCAGAGCGATTTTCAGCAACACCCAGTATTCGATCTGTTTGGGGCTGCCATTGAAGTTCATGTTCTCAGAAACCAGTTTTTGTTGATTCGCCAAATCGAAGCTAGAACTCGTTTTCTCAGAGATGAGCCGGATCAGCTGATCCTTTTGCAATTGTTCAGGAACCGGGTAGATTTGGGAAAATTCCTCCCAGAAGGCGTCACTAGCCTGCTGAGCTAGGTGATTATTTTGCTTATGGAATGAAACTGGAATTAATGTCTGATTACTTTCCTCGACATAATCATTTCTCCAGGCAAGGGCTTCTCTCAATGCCGAGTATGTGGATTCTGCCATTTTAGGAATTTCACTTCTGACTACAATCGCAGGACTTCTACGCTGCCCGGTTAATTCCTTTACAACAGCCGCCCCCCGACCCAGGGTTTCGATAGTATTACCCTCGGCGTTGTCTATATCCAATCCTTCTGCAATGAAAATACTACCATCAAATACAGTTATATGACTGGTTTCTACATTCTCGTTTAGGCTACCTATTATTTTACAGTTTTTCAGTATCACCGCAGAGTGGGGCTGTATGTCTATCTGGGTGCCCGTATGGCCAGTTCTGGAATTCTCAAATGTCAGAAGCTCACCAGTGAGTCGCGCTCGATATTTTAGATTGGCCGAATTGAGAGCACCGGAACCGTTAAGCCAAATTGCACCACCGCATTGAATACTTCTATTGTTGACAAAATGCAGTCTCTTCGCCGTGACATGACTGGGTCCAGTGATACCAAGAGCACCACCATCGGATAGAGCAAAGGTTGGTAAACCACCCAATATTTTATGGAAGACCTTACCGTCCCTTTGCTCACCAAATTCTGCGGCATGCATGATTGCATTGATGGCATTAGGGGCTCCAGCATTACCGTTACGAATAACCAGGTCTTCAAACTTAACCTCTAATGCCCCTACATCATGAGGTGACTCACCATTTATTAGAAACGCGCTAGTTTTATCTTCACAGTCGATGATTGTGAGCTTATCCCGCTCACCTCGAATCGTTACTTGATTGGCATAACGACCCAAGAGTACAGGATAATCAAACGTATGAATTCCTTGTGCTAAAACAACCTCTTTTGCACCTAAGCGGATAATTTCTTCGATGACCTTGGCGGTATGTGGTGTACCGGCGGAGAGGCGAGCCCTACCATTTTTATCAACCGAAAGGTATTGGTTGTCAACCGCCCCAGTTCGTTTTATGGGGAGCAGTATGTCATGCAGCTCTTGGTCCGTAGGTAATTCTGGCAGGTCGTATGGTTTGTACCAATGAAAATCTAGCAAGTGAGATCGGTAGGCCGCCACAGTAGCCGTGGCGGCACCTGCTAGCAGGAGAAAGTTACGGCGGCTATGATTCACGCGCAGTTATCTAACTAGCAGTAGTTTAGGGTAGGTTTGTCGTAAACAGTACTATTTAGAGCTAATAAACCTTCAAGTTCTGGGAGAACAATCATCATACCGAATCCACTCAAATCACTGAAACCAATTGCCAGGCGGCATTCTACATTACTTTTTTGTTAAAAGTGGGTCAAAAACACAAACTTTTTAAAAATTTAGAGAATTACGTCAACAATACTTATTATGATAACCACCACACGGCTCACATAATTACCCGTGATATCAATATATTAGACTGCGTTCAATTACATAAGGAATTAAAATAGCAAGGTAATCTCACCCAAGATAGATACACCTTTTTACAAAATCCTGTTAATGGATACGGTGTGCCTGATGCGGCTGTCTCAATTCGGAATTTATTTGGAAAATCAATTGGCGTATAGATTATGTCGATCAAAAAATACAATGTAGATCATGCTTATGCAACACTACAATCTGAGGTTGACGGCATAGAGGGCTATATCTACCCAACAACCTACACTGAAGCGACTAAACCAGAAGGCACTGTGAAACTCTATCGTAAGTACCACCCAAACTGGGCGAATACCGATATCTTTCCTGAAAGCCAACTATCTACAATGACTTGGCGAAGTTATACAGAAAATAGTGGGAGTGCATGGATTGGTTATACATATCTAAACAGAGATAAGGATTCGGATGGCGTTAACGTCATATTGCTTATCTACTGACACTCTATTCAGCTTTACAGGGCCACCGATAACAAGTCCCAGGGAAGAAGCAGACTAGTCCATTGCCTGTCTGACGATGTTCCCAGACGTATAGGCTGTCTTGGATGGATTGGATTGCCGATTCCAGGTTGAGCCCGTTTAACTATACAGGCGAACCTGTAGATGGAGCGGATCTCATTGGTGTGGATGGTGCCCGGGGCCGGAATCGAACCGGCACGACCCGAAGGTCGAGAGATTTTAAGTCTCTTGCGTCTACCAATTTCGCCACCCGGGCAGAGGGGAGCCGGATTTGTTGGCAACGGGGCGAAGAGATGGAGGCTGAGCCCGGAATCGAACCGAGGTCCACGGCTTTGCAGGCCGCTGCATAACCACTCTGCCACTCAGCCTAAACTTTTGCATTCTATCACCTATCGCAGATGAATCGAATCGCTTACAGGTCCCAACAGATCAGAATCTGCTCAACCAAAAAAGGCCCCGGGGTGCCGAGGCCTTTTGCAACTTGGAGCGGGAAACGAGACTCGAACTCGCGACCCCAACCTTGGCAAGGTTGTGCTCTACCAACTGAGCTATTCCCGCTTTGTTCAGGGAAGGGCGTATTGTAGCTACAGTTCCTCGTCTGTCAAGTCCGCAGCAGTACTACAGAAATTCTTCTAGGGCGGTTATTGATAGGCCCTGTAGGGCAGGGTGATCACGATCTCGTCCTCCTGTTCCGCTCGCTGCATCGCCGATACATCGGCATCCCAGGGGAGCCTGAAGCGCCGGCGCATCGATGAGGAGGAACTGGAGAAACTGTAACCGCGCTCGCTACGATTCTCCACGCGATGGGCCTCCTTGTTCTCGACCAGTAGCGAACGACCATCCACACTCACCTGAATCACCTCAGGCGAGTAGCCTTGGAGGCGAATTCGCAGATGGTAGCCTGAGTCATCCTGATCCTGCTTGAAACTGACACGTCGTTGCACATTGAAGGACGTAGGGCCTTGACCAGTGCGGTAGTGGGAGATGCCGGGATGATAATAACCGGGAGGTTGCGCAAAGAGCTGTGACGCGGCCACGACCATGAAGATGAGACTGATTGAGAGAAACAGACTTTTCATCCTAAACCTCCTCTAATAACTTCAATATCCCCTACAGCTAAGCTTAGCAGTTCAAGGATCCGGGAATAGCGATTATGACAGACCTGGATCCCTGTCTACTTCCGCTCCAACGATCCGCTCATGTGGCGCTCACCCAACAGGCTGGGCCAGGCGGCACGGAGATAGATCACCATCGACCAGAGCGTAAGAATGGCCGCTATGTAGAGCAGCACGAAACCTACCGTATAGACAGGTATGCCAAACAGCGGCTTCTCATAGATCAACAGCAGGATGGCAACCATCTGCACCGCCGTCTTGAACTTGCCGATCATGGATACCGCCACCATTGTTCTGGCTCCGAGTTCGGCCATCCATTCACGCAGTGCGGATATGGTGATCTCCCGGCCGATGATCACTGCGGCGGGGATAGCCAATGCCGGTGTCGGTTCCGCTTGGACCAGCAGCAAAAGAGAAACGGCGACCATCAGTTTATCCGCCACCGGATCGAGAAAGGCACCGAAGGGTGATACCTGACCCCAGCGCCTGGCCAGATAGCCGTCAAACCAGTCGGTGACAGCGGCTATCGCGAACACTACCGCACAACTTACCCGGGCCCATTCGACGGGAAAGTAGAAAAGCACCACGAACACCGGAATCAAAAATATTCGAAAGAGTGTGAGGATGTTAGGAATATTCCACATTATTAGCCACTAATCCTTATCATGAAAAGCGTGGTATATCTGCTCCGCCATGGCTGTGCTGATACCCTCGACACTGGATATATCCTCTATCCCCGCCCTTGACAGCTCTTGCAGACCACCAAACTGCTTCATCAGACTCTGTCTACGCTTGGGGCCGATACCGGGTATCTGTTCCAGAATTGAGCGATTTCGGGTCTTCGAGCGTCGCTGTCGGTGAGCTGTTATCGCAAAGCGATGGGCTTCATCCCGAATCTGCTGGATCAAATGCAATGCCGCTGAATCAGCTGGCAGTATAATGGGTGCCTTGCGCCCCAACAAGAAGAGCTGTTCCATACCGGCCCTGCGATCGACACCTTTTGCCACCCCCACCAGGGTCAAACCGGAGACACCCAGATCCTGCAGGCGCTCATGAACAGCACCGAGCTGACCCTTGCCACCGTCGATAAAGAGTAGATCGGGAAGAGGCACTTCGCCTTTCTTTACCCTGCGATAGCGTCTCTCCAGGGCCTGAGCCATGGCGGCATAATCATCCCCCGGTGTGATACCCTCGATATTGAACCGTCTGTAATCAGATTTAAGCGGACCCTGCTCATTGAATACGACACAGGAGGCAACTGTCGATTCCCCCCGTGTATGGCTGATATCAAAACACTCCATGCGCTCCGGAACCGCCTGCAATTGCAGTACCTGTTGCAGGGCAACAAACCGCTCTTCCATGCCAGCCTGGGCATTGAGCCTGGCCTGCAGCGCCATCTCCGCATTGCCCTGGGCCATCTTCAGCCAACGGGCGCGTTCTCCGCGCACCCTGCTGCTGATACGAACCCGTTTCCCACTCTGCCGGCTCAATACTTCCTGTAGTAGAGCCTGCTCCTCCAATTCCAGATTTAAGATAATCTCACCCGGAACCGGTTTTTCCAGATAATATTGAGCCACGAATGCCCGCACAATCGTTGCTTCGGTGGCATCTCGGGGTGCTGACGGATAGAACGACTTGTTGCCGAGGTTGCGCCCTGAACGTATATAAAAAACCTGGATACAGAGGCTCCCTCCCCGCCTGGCAAGAGCGACAATGTCCAGGTCTCCACCCTCTCCACTGACATATTGCTTCTCTTGGATTCTCCTCAGGTGCTTGATCTGATCCCGATAGAGGGCAGCCTGTTCGAAATTGAGTTCACTGGAAGCCAGTTCCATACGCGCCACCAGCTCATCGACAACCTGGTTGGTCTTGCCCTGCAAAAACAGTACCGCGTGGTTGACATCCTCTGCATACGCTGGTGCGGAAATCAAACCGACACAGGGACCGCTGCAACGCTTGATCTGGTATTGCAGACAAGCCCGGGAGCGGTTGCGAAAAAAGCTCTCCTCGCACTGGCGCACAGGGAAAAGTTTTTGCAGTACCTGCAGAGTCTCCCGGGTCGATGCAGCACTGGGATAGGGGCCGAAATAGCGCCCCTTACCTCGCCGCGCACCCCGCCTGAATGAGAGCGCAGGATAGCTATGATCGCTGGAAAGATAGATGTAAGGATAACTCTTATCATCCCGCAACAATACATTGTACTTGGGCTTGAGAGACTTGATAAGGTGATTCTCGAGTAACAGGGCCTCGGCTTCAGTATGGGTGACAATGACCTCAATCTGTGCGATCTGCCCCACCATCAATTGGATTCGCTGATTGAGGCTACGGCTGAAATAGCTGGCGACCCGCTTTTTCAGGTTCTTCGCCTTACCCACGTAGAGTACGTCGCCCTCGGCATTGACCATGCGATAGATCCCCGGCCTGGTAGTCAGGGTCTTGAGAAAACCGGCATGATCGAATGCTACCCGCTGCTGCATGCTTCAGAGAATTACCTTAGCTCTGGTGGAATTGGCGATATTACCAAGCTTTAAGCTTAAGACGACAGAGCGACGGCGGCTAAATCGACGCAAAATCTTACTTGATTACTCACAATACTCAGCCATTGAGCCAGTTCTTGATTTAAGCACCGTAGTCTCTGTGGACTTAAGAGCAGTGGTAAGGATCGATCAATTGTCCAGCAATGACCTGGCACGACGGAAGACCTGCCTAAACATTGTAGGAGTAAGCCTGCGGGTCTGGGTGTTGTAGCGACTGCAGTGATAGGAGTTGAGCATCAGGTGATTGTCACTCAATTGATGTTCATTGGCATGACCAAAGACAAAGGCCTTCTGTTTCAGCTCGAGGGCCTTGATCACGGCCTGGTGGGCGATCGATCCCAGGCTCAGAATCAGGCTGTTTACCGGCATTTGATCGAGTTCACTTCGCAGATAGTCGTTACATTGATTGATTTCACTGCCCACCGGTTTGTTCTGGGGCGGCAGACACTTCACCGCATTGGTAATCCGGCAATCGTAGAGTTCGAGACCATCGTTTTGCGAGCTAGCTTCCGGCTGATTAGAAAAGCCGAACTCGTATAGGGTCTGATAGAGAAGGATACCGGCGTGGTCACCGGTAAAGGGACGACCCGTGGCATTCGCCCCATGCAGCCCCGGTGCCAGACCAACCACCAGCAAGCGGGCATCTGCATCGCCGAACGGCGCCACCGGAGCTGCATGATAGTCGGGATAATCGGCCTTAACTTGGCCAAGAAAATCAACCAGCCGCGGGCAAAGCCGGCACTTGGCATCAAAGGTCATGTATTATTTTCGCTGTCTTTCAGAATACCGTGCCGATAAGCGAGCCGAGTCAGCTCGACATCGTTTTTGATATCGAGTTTGTCATAAATGCGTTGCCTGTATGTGCTGACTGTCTTTGGACTGAGGGAGAGAATGTCTGAGATCTCCAGATTCTTATGTCCCTCCAGTATCTGTAGCAGTACCTGTATTTCCCTCGAGGAAAGCGCCTTGAAGGGGTTATCAGAACTTCCCTGCCACTCTGTCAGGGTATGCTTCCTGGCAACGTCCGAGGCGATGTAGTGATGGCCACCATCCACCGCTCTGATGGCGCGAATCATCTCATCAGCCGGACAGCCCTTGGTGAGGAAACCCATAGCCCCCACCTCATGCAGGCGCGAAGGAAATGGATCGTCATCGAGAACAGTAAGCGCAATGACCTTGAGGTCGGGTTTGATACGCAGCAGTCTGCGAGTCGCCTCAATGCCACCCATGCCTGGCATGTTGACATCCATCAGCACCACATCCGGAGAAGTCTTTTGCACCAGCTCAATTGCCTCTTCACCACTCGACGCTTCCCCGGAGACATCGATATCGTGGGCCTTGTCCAAGATGCCTTTAACACCGGTTCTGATCAGTTCGTGATCATCAACCAGCAAAACTTTGATCATCTTTGTATCTCATCAGGTCCCTCTTGTGTATTACGGATGCCGGACTTGCAATCCCTTGACTCACTCCGGAACCACCCAGGTAACATTTATATTATGTCTAATTTACCCCAAACTGCCTCTCACGGCGAGTACTCAAAGTCATAAGATTCTGATTTCCCAGAACTTTACTCAAGTATATTCCGGTTGTAATAGATTATCGGAAAAAACGCGACTCGTCGTGGTAAATCTGTGCCCTTGGGCCACACAGTAGTTCAACCATTTGGAGAGAAAGAGATTAATTCGCCAACGCTGATCGAGGGTTGGATTGTCCCCCCATCGATGCAGCGGCAAGCTGGATTGTCGAAGATCCAGGACATCAACCTGTTTTGAATCATGGTAGATCCTGAGCGTTGCATCAGGGTCGGGATAGTCACCCACGGCGTGGCTGAAATAGTAAGTGAGATGGACTAGGGTGGTATATGGCGTCTGCTCCAATACTTCGAGATGAAGATCCATACCATGCTCAAGGTTGGATTGATATCTGCCAGACATATCTCCAAGCGAGGGTGCCATGCGCATCAGCAGTGCGTAGTTTTCCTCGCTGAGATCCAGCACCATGCCCACCCTTGGCCTTGTGGACAATAGCTTGTTTGAGCTCCAGGGATATCCAGCAGTGTACATGGTTAGCTTAAACTCTCTTTTCTCTGGCAAGCACAATTATAGTGGGGCGAACCAGTAGAGAAACCCGGGATTCTCACCCTAGATTGCCTGCCGAGGATGGCCACCGCAATCTAAACCATCACCATGGGCTGAAACGAAATTTCAGGCGTTTTGTCCTTTCTGTTGCTCCGCTTCGACCTGGGCACGAACCTCATCCATATCCAGCTCACCTGCTTTGCCCAGAAGTTCGCGAAAAGCGGATTCCGGTAGTGCTCCCGGTTGGGAAAAGATGATGATATTATCGCGAAAAATCATCAATGTGGGAATGGAGCGCACCTGAAAATGCATTGCCAACTCCTGCTCTTCCTCGGTGTTGACTTTGCCGAACACGATATTGTCGTGATCCTCTGAAACCTTTTCATAGGTTGGCGCAAAGGATCGGCACGGCCCACACCATGGGGCCCAAAAGTCGATGATGACAAAATTGTTATCTGTAATCGTCGATTCGAAATTATCTTTAGTCAGTTCTACAACAGCCACATCAAAGCCCCTTGGGGAAACGAATAATATTGAAATGATGGTATCAGAATAGCCAATTTAATTCTTCCCGGAATCATATTGGTCATCGAACCTGAATGGTTCCTTGGTATCTCCAATGTGGATGAGATTACTGAACCGTTGCACTTGCCTGGCAGCGATTACGGAGAGACCGCACTCGTGTGCGGTCTCTCCGATAGCCACGCTGAAAATCCTCCGAAAGCAGCTTATCCAAGGCCTTGGAAGATCTGGTCACGAATCTCATCAACACCGCCTACACCATTGATTTTCAGGTATTTACAAGCACCCGAATCAGCCTCAGTGGTGTAGAAACTGATCAGCGGTTCGGTCTGATCGTGATAGACCTTCAGGCGTGCCTTGACCGTCTCTTCCTGATCGTCATCGCGCTGAATCAGCTCCTCACCGGTAACATCATCTTTACCCTCATTTTTCGGAGGGTTATAGACAATGTGGTAGGTACGGCCGGAAGCCAGATGGACCCGGCGACCCGACATGCGCTTGATGATCTCCTCATCGGGTACATCGATTTCGACCACCGCATCTATCGGCACACCTGCTGCTTTGAGGGATTCCGCCTGAGGAATGGTGCGGGGGAAGCCGTCAAACAGATAGCCATTCTTGCAATCATCCTGTGCAATTCTCTCCTTGACCATGCCCATGATGATGTCGTCTGAAACCAGCCCCCCCTCATCCATGATCTTTTTCGCTGCCACGCCGAGCTCGGTTCCCGCCTTGACGTGCGCACGCAGCATATCCCCGGTGGAGATTTGAGGAATCTGATACCTGTCTTTGATGTAGTTGGCCTGGGTACCCTTACCGGCTCCCGGTCCGCCGAGCAGTATGATGCGCATGTTGATCCTCCTTTGGATTGTTATCATGATCGACGAAGTTTGCCACGCAGGGAGGGCGTGGACCAGTCGAGGCTATCAATAGGTGGATATAGGGTGTTTATGGAGGAGAGAGTAAATTCTCTTCTTCTCTCCCCTCCATGTTGATGAATTGCAGTGCCCCTGGTAAATCGAGGCTATCAGCCCGCTGCGAGCTTTAGCATTAAGCTATTGAGACGCCTGACGAAAGCGGCTGGATCATCCAGCTGCCCCCCCTCGGCAAGATGGGCCTGATCGAACAGGACCTGGGTCAGATCACCAAAACGATCCCCATCCTCTTCCCCTTCCAGGCGCTCAACCAGGGGGTGGGTGGCATTGATCTCCAAGATCGGTTTGGTCTGCGGTGCGTCCTGGCCCACCGATTTGAGCACCCTGGCAAGATTGGCACTCATATCATGCTCCTCCACCACCAGGCAGGCGGGGGAGTCGGTGAGGCGCTGGCTGACCCTGATCTCTTTCACCGCCTCACCGAGCACATCCTGCATCCGCTGCAGCAGCTCTTTGTGCTCTTCGGTCTGTTTCTCAGTGCTCTCTTTCTCTTCCTTGTCCTCCAGATCGCCAAGGTCGAGGGCGCCTTTGGCCACCGACTGTAGCGGTTTGCCATCAAACTCGGTGAGACTTGTCACCAGCCACTCATCGACCCGGTCGGAGAGCAGCAGCACTTCGACACCCTTCTTCTTCAAGACTTCGAGATGGGGACTGTAACGTGCGGCGGCGGCGGAGTCTGCAGTGATATAGTAGATCTTCTCCTGAGCCTCCTGCATCCGCGAAACATAGTCCGCCAGGGAGACGTTCTGCTCGTCGCTATCGGCATGGGTGGAGGCGAAGCGCAACAGGCCGGCGATACGCTCTCGATTTGCGTAGTCTTCCGCTGGCCCCTCTTTGATCACCTTACCGAACTGATCCCAGAAGGTCTGATACTTCTCCTTGTCCCCCTCCGCCAGCTTTTCCAATGCACCCAGGATGCGTTTCACATTGGCCTGGCGAATGGTGTCGATCTTGCGATTGTGCTGCAGAATCTCCCGGGATACGTTCAGCGGCAGGTCGTCAGAGTCGACCACACCCTTGACGAAACGCAGATAGCGGGGCATCAGCTTATCCGCCTCGTCCATGATGAACACTCGCCGCACAAAGAGCTTTACACCGTGTTTCTGATCCCTGTCCCAGAGATCGAACGGGGCGCGCTGCGGTATATAGAGCAGCGCCGTATATTCATTATTCCCCTCGACCTTGTTATGCACGTGAAGCAGTGGATTCTCAAAGTCGTGGGAGACGTGTTTATAGAACTCCTGGTACTCCTCTTCGGAGATCTCACTGCGATTTCTCATCCATAGCGCGGTCCCCTTGTTGACCCGCTCGAATTCGGGTGTCTCCGGTTTCTCCTCATCTTCGCCGTAATGCTCCTTCTCCATCTCCACCGGGATGGTGATATGGTCAGAGAACTTGGAGATAACGCTGCGTAAGCGATAGCTCTCGAGAAACTCCTTTTCATCCTCTCTCAGGTGGAGAATGACATCCGTGCCGCGACCCGGCTTATCCAGATTTTCAATGGTGTAGGAGCCCTCCCCTTCAGACTCCCAGCGTACCCCGTGCTCCGCGCCCAGGCCGGCGCGGCGTGTCACGATGGTCACCTTGTCAGCGACGATGAACGCGGAGTAGAAACCGACCCCGAACTGGCCGATCAGTTCGCTATCCTTGGTCTGGTCTCCGGAGAGAGACTCAAAGAACTTACGCGTGCCCGAACTGGCGATGCTGCCGATGGTTTCCGATACCTCCTGGCGGCTCATCCCGATGCCGTTGTCGGAGATGGTGACACTACCCGCCTCCTTGTCGAAGGTCACCCTCACCTTCAGTTCCGGATCATCCTCGAACAGGGCCTCATCCGTCAGGGATTCAAATCTCAGCTTTTCGGCGGCATCCGAGGCATTGGATATCAGTTCACGCAGGAATATCTCTTTATTACTGTAGAGAGAGCGGATTACCAGGTTGAGTACCTGACTAACTTCTGCTTGAAATTCAAGGGTTTCCTTATGGGCTTCAACAGTCATCTTTAGCTTAGTTCTCCAAATGATTAAGTACGACGAGTCTATCGTGACTCGTTTTTATATCGTCGCTTAATATTGGGTTGCAAACTTAATTTTCAAGTAGGTGCAAGGCTACAGCTGAGTCGAGACGCTGATACTCGCGAAATTCTCTTTGTAACTATCAATGTCAGTATCCGCATCTCGTTCAAGACGAGAGAGATTTAAAGCTAACTGGCTCTGCTCCCCAAATTGATAGGTAATGCCAAACGATGCTGAGTACTGATCATAGGTCAGCGTACTCTCCTCATGGTCGAGTCCCGAGATCTGAAAGTAACCCGTTGTAAGTCGTGTAATCCTTCGGCTAAGTAACATAGCCAGTTCGATATCTTCGGTATTATTATCCGAAAGATCATAGATTCGTTCGTGGTAGCTGCCACGTATACTCAGCGATGATCTGACTGTCTGATAGGTAAAATCTGTACTAAATAGCTTGCTTTCGTAGTACGCTTCATTGATGGTAGGACTTGCTCCACTTCGAATCAGGGATGTGGTTGAATCAAGGATCGGATCTCTCACAAGATTACCGAACACATCTAGACGCTGAAACAGAGAGCGTCCCCCCAGTTCATCTCGAGCACTGATAAAATCCTGTTCATAGGAAGCGGTCCAGACAGACCTGCTCGACCTGTGGTTAAAATCGAAGTAGTAGACATCCCCAAACGAGCGTTCACCTACGCCCAATGATATTTGAGTTCTTGGGGTAGGTGTAAAGATCGCCCCCACACTCCAGGTTGAATCATCTCTATCCTCCGTAACTGCCAATTCATACTCCTCATAACCCGCAGAAAAGGCGAGCGCCCATTGATTGGTTAGCTGTTGAATGAGTTCAGCGCGGAAGAATGTTGTCTCATTGTTTTCTTCGAGATCTTCATAATCCACAACACTCTGTTGAAATAGCACTTCCCATATCTGGGTTGTGAACATGCTTCCACTAGCGAAAGCGATATCCCCTCTTTTCCCGGTACTATCACTATCAATATCCTCAGAATAGCTAACCTTATCCCCAGTGAACCTGGCCTCCATAACGCTAAAATCACCCAATTTTGCAGTCAGATAAGGGCTTAATCCCACGATATAAAAATCTGTATCATCAGCACTACCCGTTAACCCCTGGTGACTGGTTCTCCCTGTACTGGTGATATCAGACCTATCCGCATTGAACCAGCCATCAAGAAACAGGCGATTTTCTGCAATCTCTATATTCCCTTCCGTGCGTAAAAAATGCGCCACTTCATTGTCGTGTGTTTCCTCCCAGTAATAACGATATTCAGGTGCATAGTTAAAGTCCAATGTAACCCTGCTCCCCTCCTTATAGGCCGACAGGGAAGGTCTGAGTACCGTTATTCTGTCACTTTGGCTGTCTTCAGAGATCAGCAGCGCATTGTCCGTGTAGATATGCTGCAGTTGGAGACTTGGAGAGATAACCCAATCAGCAGCGAAAGTGGTGCTTGAAGCAGACATAAAGCCCATACTGCACAAAAGATAAACCAGTGCCGAGGACTTGCCCCCAAAGCTTTGATCCATGTTCAAATGATTCAGCTCTTTGATAATCATTTTTTCGTCCTTCATCAGTCGAATTTAGGATTTAACCATTTCGCATTAAAAACAACAGCGTCCACACACGAAGGTGGAGGGTCGAGATAAGATACGCAGGATAAACCCATAAGTCGAGAAATTGAGATCACCCTAGGATCGATCAACCCTCCAGCTCTAAGCTGCTTTTTTCTATGAACTATTTCCTAACTCAAACAATCACCCGTCATGACCCTGCAAGCCATTGATTAGAATATCTTTTTCTCATAGAAACCGATAAATATTCCGGGTCGCCTCGACAAGGCTGTATGTTGCCGGGTAGGGTTCCCATATGAGTTTGAATAACGCACCATATAGATAAAATGACACATGCAGTTATGAGTAGAATATGAAAAATGTCACAATCGATACACAACCCTATGATGATCAACGGCCTGGCACTTCCGGTCTGAGAAAAAAAGTCAAAGTATTTCAAACACCTCACTATTTAGAGAACTTTGTCCAGGCGGTTTTCGATACACAAACCGATCTTAAGGGTGGCACCCTCGTTCTCGGTGGGGACGGCCGATACTACAACCGCGATGCGATCCAGATCATCCTACGCATGGCGGCCGCAAATGGGGTAAAACGGATCCTGGTCGGCTGCGGTGGTCTGCTCTCCACCCCCGCCGCATCCTGCATTATCCGTAAATATAAAACCGATGGCGGCATCATTCTGTCCGCCAGCCACAATCCCGGCGGTCCCGACGAGGATTTCGGCATTAAATTCAATACTCCCAACGGAGGCCCCGCTGCGGAAGCGGTGACCGAAGCGATCTTTCAGCGCACCAAGGAGATCAGGAAATACCAAACCATAGAGACGCCACCCATCGACCTTGACACCCAGGGGGAGATCCGCCTCGGCGACACGCTCGTGGAGATCATCGATTCGGTCAAGGACTATGCCGACCTGATGATGGAGTTGTTTGATTTCGACCGCATCCGCATGCTTTTCGAATCCGGTGTGTTCAGCATGAGATTCGACGCCATGCATGCGATCACCGGCCCATATGCAAAGGAGATCCTGGAGCATAGACTGGGCGCAGAACCGGGAACCGTGATCAACGGAACCCCCAAGCCCGACTTCGGTGGCGGCCATCCCGACCCGAACCTGGTCCACGCCCATGAGCTTGTCGAACTCGCTCAGGGTGCAAACGCGGTCAATTTCGCCGCCGCCTCCGATGGGGATGGGGATCGAAACATGATCCTGGGACGTAATTTTTTCGTCACCCCCAGCGACAGCTTGGCGGTGATGGCAGCCAATGCCCATCTCATCAAGGGCTACAGCGCCGGCATTAACGGTGTGGCACGCTCCATGCCCACCAGTCAGGCAGCGGACCGGGTGGCGGACAAGCTGGGACTGCCCTGCTTCGAGACGCCCACCGGTTGGAAATTTTTCGGTAATCTGCTGGATGATCGGAAAATCACCCTTTGTGGTGAGGAGAGCTTCGGTACCGGTTCCGATCACATCCGTGAAAAAGACGGTCTCTGGGCAGTGCTCTTCTGGCTCAACATGCTTGCGGTAAAACAACAGTCGGTGGAGAAGATCGTGACCGACCACTGGAAGGCATTTGGCCGAAACTACTATACACGCTATGACTATGAAGCCATCGACAAGGAAGATGCCGAGGCGCTGATGTCTTCATTGCGGGACAAGCTTACACAGCTTCCCGGCCAAGCCCTAAACGGCTATTCCGTTGAATATGCAGATGACTTCGCCTATACGGACCCTGTGGACGGCAGCCGAGCGGAACATCAGGGTATCCGTGTGGGCTTTGTCGGCGGCTCTAGAATTGTCTTCCGCCTTTCAGGTACTGGCACCGAGGGGGCAACCCTGCGGGTCTATCTTGAGGCCTATGAGGCGGATCCCGCCAAACAGATGCAGACCCCCGAAACCGCACTCACGGAGCTGGTGGGTATTGCCTTGGATTTGGCGGAAATCGAACAGCGGACAGGACGCACAAAACCTAGCGTCATCACCTAAGAATGACTAGACAAGTCAACCATGAATCGCATATAAAGCAGCTGTAGCGAGAGTGTCACGCGCACTTATTAAACTACATTTATTACATTAACCAATGGGGAGCAAAGACGTGGCCAGCAAAGAGGAAAAGAGCACCGCAACAAAGAAAAAAACCAAGGCCAAGGTGAGCAAAAAAAAGACAGTAAAGAAAAAGGTAGCCGCCAAGAAAGTAACCGCTAAAAAAACCACGAAGAAAGGCAGCACAAAGCCTTCTATCAGCCCAAGAGAGCGCTATGAGATGATTGCGACCATGGCCTACTATCGGGCCGAACAGCGCAACTTTGAACCGGGTCATGATGTGGAGGATTGGTTGGATTGCGAAAGCATCATCGACGGCATGCTTGGAAAATCCAAATAAGCCTGCCGAATCGCAAAACATATAACCGAGTAAGTCGTCATCCAACTGTTACTGCCCCGCAAAAGGTATGTGGGGCTGTTGAATCACTATGAATCTGACTCTATGGCATCCCCAAGGGGAATTGATGCCTATTTAACCTATAACTGGGTTGTATATGCCGTCCAGTGGCCAAGCAGTTTAATCAAAAACTAGGAAGATACTTCATATGTGACGGATTTCCTTACAATTTCTTTTCGCAGTCTAGTGCTTGGGTTTCATAACAGTCTGATGTAACTGTAAAAATTATTTTTTGCACGCATATTGCAGGAAAATGACAAAGAGGCTCTTTGGCTTTGCCTATTGAGTAACTGGGAAATGTAATTGCTACATATGGATATTCCAATGAAAAAAGTTATTTTACTTTCATGGCTAGCTGTACTGGCAACTTTTTCCATCACCCTATACGCAGTTCCAATCATCCATGACACAAGATATAACGTCGAACTCGTAACCTCTATTCCTGGCTCTGCACTACACGCAATGGATTTCGACAGCAGTGGAAGACTGTACATTTCCAGTTACAACGACGGACATGTTTACCGTGTTAGTTCCCCCACCTCTGGAATTCAAACGGCTTCTCTTTTCTCCTCAGGGTATGGTTTTGCCAATGGTCTAACCATCACGGATGATGATCAACTGTTTGTGTCCAATGGCTTAGGTAATGTTTACAGAATATTAAACGATGGTACCTCTGCCCTGTTCTCTTCGGGCTATTCCTATCCGACCGAAATAGCCTCATATAAAAACGATTTGTTCATCGCCAACTCAGGGGATGGCACTATTTCCAGAATAGATGGCACTACTGGAGCAAACACAACCTTCTTATCCGGCTTTAGTGCACCTAACGGCCCTTATGGGATTTCTATTAGCAGTGATGGGACGCTTTACTTTACTGATCACCTTACAGGCACTGCATATTCTTCAAGTCAATCGGGTACTGTAGACATAATCGGGAGTTTCAGTGCTTTTGGTGTTGGATATACAGGATCGTATAACAGTGAGGTTTTTATATCGGATATATTGACTCAGGAGATTTTCAGAGTTGATGCACAAGGGAATATTAGCTTGTTCGCATCTGGCTTCGCTGGCAATAGCAATCCACCATTCAATGGACCGCATGATATCGTTTTTGACGCCCAGGGAGCAATCTACATAAGTGATGCAGATTCGGTGTGGCGGGTCACATCTGTCCCCGAGCCATCAGCACTGCTCCTCTTGGTCACTGGTTTGGTCGGACTTGGTCTTCTGAAAATAAATAGACGTATTGGTTAAAAACGTTAACTACCAGACTGTAGTGACCAATATAACTATACCCTATATACGTCAGGCGTTCAGGAAGCTCTTGGTAGAACCGATAGATTTTCGGCCCGTAGTGTTTAACGGGCGGAAAACCTATAGCTTTGAGGGCAAAACACAGATTGGAGCCTTGCTCGATCCGGGTTATATAGCGATGGCGTCCCCAAGGGGAGTCGAACCCCTGTTACCGGCGTGAAAGGCCAGTGTCCTAGGCCTCTAGACGATGGGGACAGGCTTCTGCTCGGGATCCTGAGATACCCATGCAAAAGTGGAGCGCGAAATCTACGGTACTTTACCATCTCTGTCAAGGCCTTGACCGCACCATTCTGAGGCTACTCTTAAGCCGGATGACGACCGAAACCATGCCGTAAGCGGGAATCTTTCAGGTTTCAAAGAGAAGCGTTGCCTGCAGAGCCTTCGAGGAGTGGCGTTTGTGCCTGGGGGATCCGACCAGATAACCCTGTATATAGTCACACCCCTGTTGCTGAAGAAAAGTCAGTTGACCCTCATTCTCCACACCTTCGGCGACGACTTCGATATTGAAGGCGTGAGCCAACTGGATCATTGCACGCACCAGACTGGCATCGTTGCTGTCCAAAACAACATTGCTGACAAACTCTTTGTCGATCTTGAGCAGATCGAAGGGAAACTGCCGCAAGTGACCGAGGGAGGCCTGGCCGGTACCGAAATCATCCAGCGCGACCCGTGCCCCAAGCGCCTTCGCCTGTTGCAGAAAACGGTCCGCCTCTGCCAGTTCTTGAGTCAGGATATCTTCCGTTATCTCGAGAATAAGAGAGTGGGGGGATATCTTGTTCGCCACCAGGCTCTCCAGCAGATTGCGGCAAAATACCGGGTCATTGAGCAGCCTGGCGGAGAGATTGAATGAGATGGCCACATCTTCTGCTCCGCAACTGTGCTCTTGTTGAAATTTGATGGCCTGCTCGAGAAGCGGATAAAACAGCGTCGTAATCAGCCCGGTGTCATTCAACACCGGCAGAAACTGATCAGGAGTCAGCGTACCGCGCTGCGGGTGTTGCCAACGCAGTAGGGCTTCATAACAGTATAACTCACCCGTGTTAGACTCAAGAATCGGTTGGAAATGGTAGTTGAACTGTCCCGCCTCCACCGCCAAACGAACCTCATTCTCCCGCTGCAGCCCCTCCGCCGCCCGCGCTGTCATTTCGTTGTTGAAGAAACGATAAGCGGCACGCCCTTGACGCTTCGCCTCATACATGGCGGTATCGGCATCGCGGATAAGAAAGTCGGCAGAGACATCGTCCAGGGGTGCCATCGCTATGCCAATGGATGCAGAGACACGCAGCTCCTGGTTAGCCACCACTACCGGTTGCTCTATGGCCCGTAAAACCTTTTCCGCGAGAGGTACCATAGCTTCGCGACTCGAAATCCCCTCGATCAGAATTGCAAACTCATCACCGCTCAATCTAGCGACGGTGTCAGAACTACGCACCAGGGAGGTCAGGCGTTCCGCGATGAGCTTCAACAACTCATCCCCTACCAGGTGGCCCAGGCTGTCATTCACCTGCTTAAAGCGGTCCAGATCGAGAAACATAAGCCCGATCAGTCCATCACCCCTGAGTGCTATTGCCAATGCATGCTCAAGTCTGTCGTGAAACAAAACCCTGTTGGGAAGCTGGGTCAGAGCATCATGGTGGGCGACATGATCCAAGTGACGCTGCCTACTGTGCACCTGTTGCCGCATATCACTGAAGGCATCGAGCAGATCCTGAATCTCCCGCAGATTGCTCTCGGCTGGCAGCTTGATTTCCAAGCCGCCTCTGGCTTCCTGTTTCAACGCCGACGCGGTATGCCCAATCGGCTGCAACAGATTGCGCTTGATAAACTGAAAGGCAAGAAAGAGCAATAGTAATCCCAACAATGCCATACCAAGAATTGACAGTGACAGCTGTTTTGCAGTGTCGGTGAGCTGAGTGATGCCATCGGCCGATTGAGTATCGAGGGTCAGATCGATACGCGAGAAGCGTTGACGAATGCGATCCAGCAATGGAGTGATCTTCTCTCGCATGATGTGTAGATCCATGCGCCAGTTGGGCTTATCCATGAACGTAATGACCTGCCGGTAACTATTCATCCAGGATTTGTAGTGGAGCTGCATTTCGCTCATGCTGTCGGAGACAATAAATCCCTGCTCGTTGGCATCGAAGTAGCCCTCGAGTCTATGTAAATGCATGTTGAAGCGTTCTGAAAAATCGGTGACATTTTCACTATGTCTGGAGAGTTCGGCTTCCCGATTGGTGGCGAAGAGACCAAACCGATTGGCCACCATCAGACGCAATTCACCCGTTATTCCCAGCCACAATCTCTGAAGGGTGGAGATTTGATTTAACGCATCGAGTTGCTGAGGCAGAGGAAACCCCACCTCCACCTCCTGACGCAGCAGCTGCAGTTGGCTGAGTATGCCCTTGTTGTGGGGATACATCTCCTCCAGCATCAGGTTCATCGCGGGAAACCAGCCTTCAACATCACGCCGAACATCGATCAGTCTCTGCACCTGCCGCTCCAGTTGCAGCTTATCCTCGAGCATACCCTCGGCCAGCTTGCCCTCATCCGAGGGCAACCTCTTCAGGGAATCAATCAGATCGATGAGTACCTGTTCAAGGTTGTGCAGTGCATCCTCTGTCGCGGTCAACTCCTCCGCCATCGGCTCATTGAGGATACGCTGCAGATTGTTTTCCAACAGATTGAGCTGGGTTTGGGCATCTACCAGGACACCAGCCGCAATGGTACGGGCGGTGATATTATTAATCTGTCTCTGGCTGATATTGTTGACGAGACTCCACCCGAGGTAGGCAAAACTGACCAAAGCCGCACCGACCAGTAAGGAGAAAAGAGCATAGCGCCCTCGATAGGAATCCAGGTCAGGTATCAGGCCTTTGCTTCTCCACATTTGCATTGGTATCTTTTTTTATTTCATAACAATGCGTTACATACAACTCCGCGACGCTTCCACATCCACATATCCCTCCTCTCTTGCCAATTTGATTTAGCCAATGGCAAGCAATCCATACCCCAATCGTATGTCATTAAAGCAGGGAAAAACCAAACTGAATTTATGGAATTAAACCACGTCAGAACGCTCAAGAAAACCAGAGCCAGGAAGATAACAACAACCGATACCAGAGACTCATCCAACTAATCCTTAAGCATCCCTGATGAATTTAGTCTCTTAAACCGGCTATTTCCGAGTGCTGGACAAGGCTACTTGGCAGGGATCAGAGAGTGTGTTCAGATCTCGGTCAGACTACCCTCGAATACGATCTCACTACTCGGCTTATCCTTTGGCAGCTGTTTCAGCTCTTCTATCGAGACCTTGAATCGATCCTGATCGCCGAGGATTGCTGGCAGATCCATCACCTCACTGCCATCGTGAGGTAGCAGCCCCAAGGGATGAAGCTGTCCCTGCTCATCCTCCAACCATAGCTGACAGACTTTACCTTTCGGTAAAGGCGTCGGCTCTACGGCTTTGACCTTGAGAAAACGCTCATGTGCAGGTGCACCCACCAACCAACCGGGCCTTGATTGATCGTTGAGGACCACCATGATGCTCTCCATCTCCATCACCCCCTGCCTGGTTGTCATCAGGGCCATACCCAGTACCAAGACCAGGGTGGCGGTGACCATCCCGAGATTACGCCAGAAGCTGAGGCTGTTCCAAATACCGCCGCCCTCCTCCGGATCAGGATCGGTCGCTTCGATGCGCCGGGAGATCTGATCCCACACTGCCTCGGGTGGCGTTACCGGCTCAATGGTATCCAGCATGGGCGCCATTCGCCGTTGCCAGGCTTCAACCTCCTCCTGAAGCTGGGTATCCGATCGTAAAAGCCGCTCAAACTCGATGCGCTCCTCACCCTCCAGGGTACCGAGGACGTATTCACCGGCAAGGATATTGCGCGTTTCAGTTTCTTTATCAGGCATCATGATTCAAGACACCTCCGTAATTGATCCAGACCGCGACGTATCCATGTCTTGACGGTACCCAGTGGCGTGTCGGTGTAGGCTGCCAGCTCATCATGGGTCAATCCCTTGAAATAGGCCAAGGCAATGACCTGTCGCTGTTGTTGCTTCAACTGCTGCAGACACTGCTGCAGACGCCTACCCTCGTCACTACGACTCAGACCATCCAGTGGCAGCGGGTCATCGTCAACCCGCTGCGGGCGTTTGTCATCACCCTCCAACAACTCCCGCTTGTGCTTACGCAACAGATCCAACGCCTGATTTCTCGCAATCGCCGACATCCAAGTCAAAGGGGCCGCCACTTGCGAACGATAGTCAGCCGCGTTGTTCCACACCTTGATGTAGGCCTCCTGCAGGCAGTCTTGTGCCAACACCTCTCTGTTTAATATACGCAGCACAACGCCATATAGTTTCGCTGATGTGATGCTGTAGAGACGGGAAAACGCCTTGCGGTCCTTGAGGGCACAGGCAGCCAACAGCTGCTCCAGCTCCTGATTGCGCAGCTGTATGGCTTGTAGTGGATCTCTAGCTCCATTCGCCATGAATCCCCCCGAGGGATGAAAACCAGCCTCAAGAGTACTGGCATGGCGTGATGGCGGCAAGAGGCTTGCCCCGGAACGGCGATTAATCCCGAGGCTCTCCCATATAGCCGGAAAATTTCAGGCATTGTTTGCCATTCACTTCCACGATCTGTACCGTCTCCCCGCCACCGCGACCAAACCCCTGCACAACCGCTTCAGTGGGGGATATCGGCTGCAAAGGGACTCTGATCTGGTTGTCACTCAAATGAGGTGCTCGATAGTGGAGACAGAGCACACCATCCTGGTCGCTCAATTTGAGATCTTCAATGGAGAATTCGCCATCCGGATTGATGGTTCTGTAGCTGCCCAATCGTTGCCTCCAGCTGGACTGCCATTGGTCCGATTCGATTCTATTGCCGAGCATGATCTCATTGCCATTACGGTCTGCCACCAAGACCTCCATACCATTGACATCACGTTCACGCAGTCGCAACTCACCCAGTACCCGATAACCCTCCGGTAGCTCCCTGATACTCTCCGGGGTAAGTCCCAGGCTGCCGTCTTCGAAGCGGACCAAATCAAGAATACGCTCAATAATGCAGGCACAGAGCCTGGGCTGCTCCGCATCAACCATTAACAGCCCCAGGTCGGTGGCATATCCGCCTGACGGTGTGCTAAAACCGGGTGGTTTCTTCTCGGCAATCCGCTGCAGATGCTGCTCTGGGATGGTCCCCTGTATCGAAGCCGCGATGGTAAGAATGGCGGTGGCCAACTCTTTTGCGATCCTGTTACTGCCTGCGCCATTCGCCAACACGGCAATACCCAATCCCTGTTCCGTGAGCAATGCCATCTCCGATCCGAACAACAGTGTCGTACCGCCGTGGCGCACTCGCTTCCCAATCACCGAATGGTCTTCTATGAACCAACCAAACCCCGGTAATACACCCAGCGAAATCTGGCCATCTGAGCCCTGTGGCTGCCACATCTGCTGTAGCAGTTCCGCCGGCAGTCCGGGTACACGCCGAGCAAGCATGGCGCTCATCAACACTCCCAGCTCCTCAGCGCTGGAGTAGAGACCCAGTGCCGGAGTATCTCGAAGCGGTGGTTGTGGTCGAACCATGCCATCCATGTGACCGGCTGAAAACCTGGCCGTCTTTTCCTCCGCGAGGCTAAAGCCGCTGCTTTTCATGCCAAGAGGGGCAAAAAGAGAGCGTTCGATAAACTCGGTATAGGCAACACCGGAGCGTTGCTGAATCAGGTGCCCAAGCAGGTCATAACCCACATTTGAATAGCTATAGCGCTTTCCGGGGCGATAGGCGGCATACTCATCATGCAGCAGCTTCGTCACCTGGGTGAAGGGGGTGTCGGTGTACATACCTTTACGCAAATCGCTGGGTAGACCGCTACGGTGGCTCAGCAGTTGGCGCGGTGTCACCGGTGCTGCAGTCTGATGATCGTGATGGCGAATCGAAAAGCCGTCCAGCTGCTCACTCAGCGCGCCGTCCAAGTCGATCTTACCCTCCGCCACAAGCTGCATCACGGCGAGCGCAGTAACCGGCTTGGTCATAGATCCGACCCGGAACAGGGTACGGCTATCGACCCGCTCTCCACTACGGTTGTCAGCGTTCCCAAAGCCTTCCAGCCAGATCGGACCCTGATCATCTACCAGGGCGATGCTCACTCCAGGGACTATCTCCTCTTCGATCAAACGCCCGATCAATTTCTTAGCTTCAGTACGTACAGTTGACATCTCCCCCTGGGGAAGCAGAGCATGCTGATCAGCCTGACCATCGAGGCTTGCACATGACGAAGTTACCAGCAACAGAACAAGCACTGTAACTACTGGGTGTGTCGACGGCACAATTCACCTCTAGATATCAGGGTAGTAAGGATACGTCGTCTATTGAAATTTGGATTCAATGAATGCAGAGAAATTCAACATTTTGCCGCGGACCAGCGGTTCGGTACACTTTTTTCCCCTGGGAATCCTATTGTCGACACACTATTGCCTTGTGTTTTTTATTCACTATCAGGGAGTTAAAAGTTAATTTATAAGTATATCAATATCAAAGACCGGAAGAGAACGGGGCCGCAGCCCCGCTCTACTGGGACTTCCATTACCAATTAACCGAAGCACCAACATCAATCAAGCTGCTAGCGTAGCCATCACCATGTCCAGGTTGTGCCTTGCTATTGCTGCTTACGACTCCCCCGGAGTAGAGAAACGAACTTCCGTACTGATCACCGATACCCGGCTGCACTGCTGTGGGCAGGGTGTTTGATGTGGATGAACCGATATAGAAATCGTGACCATTACTGATGACCCCATAGAGCTCGTCATATGCGGTTGCATAGAGGTTGGTAGAGAGAATCATGGCTGCTGTGGCTAGTATCATTTTCATTTTGATATTCCTCGTGTAAGAAAGATTTAGTCAGTTAAATAATGCTGCTTTCAAACATCTATACGAGGCTTTGTGGCAATCGGATTCATTCTCCTACAAAAGCTATAGATTTCCCTCTTTGTGGCCGTTTTATCGAGGATCGCTAAAGAACCATCACATCCTGCCAGGGCCCCAACAACAGTCATTGGGGAGGTGTTACTCAAAATTCATATTGCAGTCATATTGCTGCAATATTTGAGTGGCATGATGGTGTCGTTGACAGACTGAGGGTAAGTACACCCAATACGGAGTCTTTGCGATGAACGGCGACACACACTCCTTGAGACCTTTTAAAAACGCTTCATATATCGACTACCTGGTCGGCTGGAAATATCTCTTTGACAAGCACTACAGGTTACATGTCCACAACCGCTGGTCGGATCAACCCTGGTTTATCTCCGGTTCTGAGATTTTGGTCGGCATTGGAAGCATCCTGCTCTCCACCAGTCTGGGGGCAATACTGCTTCTAATTGTCTGGGATGGCTGGATTAAATAGGATTCAAGTAGAAACTAACGTGCCTGGGAGTGCACGCCGCGGAGCAAAAAAAAAGGGGCCTAATCGGCCCCTTTATTATTACCCGGTGAAAATCAGGTTTCATCCACCGCCTTCATACTGAGACGAATGCGGCCCTGCTTGTCGACCTCCAGGACTTTGACTTTGACTACATCGCCCTCTGTGAGCTTGTCGCTGACCTTCTCCACCCGTTCATTGGAGATCTGGGAGATGTGCACCAAGCCATCCTTGCCGGGTAGAATGGTGACAAAGGCACCGAAATCCATCAGCTTAGCCACCTTGCCTTCATAGATGGTGCCAACCTCAACATCCGCGGTGATCAGTTCAACCCGCTTGCGCGCATCCTCCCCCGCAGACTTGTCGACGGAGAAGATCTTGACCACGCCATCATCGGTGATATCGACAGTGGCCCCTGTCTCCTCGGTAATGGAACGAATGGTCACACCACCTTTGCCGATGACATCGCGAATCTTGTCCGGATTGATCTTGAACTCAATGATGCGGGGGGCGTGCTCCGACATCTCGTCACGGTGCGAATTGATCTCCTTGTTCATCTCGCCAAGGATATGCAGACGGCCCTCTTTTGCCTGCTCCAGTGCGATCTCCATGATCTGCTTGGTGATGCCGTTGATCTTGATATCCATCTGCAGGGCATTGATACCCTGATCGGTACCTGCCACTTTGAAGTCCATATCACCCAAGTGATCCTCGTCACCCATGATATCGGTAAGTACGGCAAACTTGTCGCCCTCTTTGATCAACCCCATGGCCACACCGGCAACCGGTGCCTTGACCGGCACACCGGCATCCATCAGTGCCAGACTGGTACCACAGACTGACGCCATCGATGAAGAGCCGTTGGACTCAGTGATCTCGGAAACCACACGAATCGCATAGGGGAAGTCGCCGATTGTCGGCATACAGGCAAGCACACCACGCTTGGCCAGGCGACCATGACCGATTTCGCGTCGCTTCGGGCTGCCGACACGTCCTGTCTCACCTACGCAGAAGGGTGGGAAATTGTAGTGCAGCATGAAGTGCTCGCGGCGGGAACCCTCCAGTGCATCGATGATCTGTGAATCACGCTCGGTACCCAGGGTGGTTATCACCAGGGCCTGAGTCTCACCGCGGGTGAAGAGCGCAGAACCGTGGGTTCTCGGCAATACGCCTGTACGCACCGAGATAGGACGCACGGTGCGGGTGTCACGACCGTCGATGCGGGGTTCACCGTCAAGGATACGACTCCTGACAACACGCTTTTTCAGCTTCTCGATGGCCCCCTTGACCTCGTCGGCACCCCAACGGGGTTCAGCCTCGTCCTCCGGGCAGAGTTTCTGCAACGTTGCCGCCACGACCGCGTCGATGGCACCATAACGCTCAAGTTTGTCTGCGATACGATAAGCATCGCCGATGCCCTGGGCGGCTTGGGCCTCCACTGCCGCGGTCAGTTCTGTATCCACTTCCGGCGCGGCGAACTCCGCGGCCGGCTTGTTGACCTCGGCCGCCAGCTCCTTGATCGCCTGGATCACAGTCTGAAACTGTTCATGACCGAACAGCACGGCACCCAGCATAATCTCTTCGGAGAGCTGATTCGCTTCCGATTCGACCATCAATACAGCCTCTTCGGTACCGGCCACGATCAGGTCCAGGTCGGAGTCGGGATTAAGACCGGTGGTGGCGGCATTCAAAATGTATTCGCCATCCTTATAGCCGACACGGGCGGCACCGACAGGGCCTTCAAAGGGCAGACCGGAGATTGCAAGTGCCGCTGAAGTACCGATCAATGACGGTATTTCCGGATCCACGGCGGGATTCAGGGACATCACGGTAATAATGACCTGAACCTCGCTGGTGAAGCCCTTTGGAAACAACGGCCTGATTGGGCGATCGATGAGTCGAGCGGTGAGGATCTCCTTTTCACTGGGGCGGCCCTCACGACGAAAAAAACCGCCTGGGATCATACCGGCGGCGTAAGTCTTCTCCTGATAATCCACGGTCAATGGAAAAAAGTCCCGGGCTACTTCGCTCTTCGCTTCGACCACGGTCACTTGAACCACGGTATCGTCCACATTGACCATGACTGCGCCGTCAGCCTGCCTTGCGATCTCACCCGTTTCGATGGAGACCTTATTGTCTCCCCACTGAAATTCTTTCTTGATTAATGCCACGTTTGAATCCTTGAGTTATGTTTGTTTCAAGATGGATTAGCGTCGCAGGCCGAGACGGCTGATCAGCTCTTTATAGCGAGCCTGGTCCTTGCCCTTCAGGTAGTCCAGTAGCTTGCGGCGGGAGTTGACGAGACGCACCAGCCCCTGACGAGAGTGGTGATCCTGTTTGTGGTCTTTAAAGTGCTCTGTGAGCTGAGTGATTCGGCTGGTCATCAGGGCGACCTGTACTTCCGGGGAGCCGGTATCACCAGGGGCGCGCTGATAGGCTTCGATGACCGATTTCTTTTCTGCTGCACTCATTGACATGACGTTTCTCCTCTTGGTTACGTCGTTGATTTTGGTCCAATTTAATACCCACCCGACAATGAGTTCAGGCAGACGGGACCGGTTAAATTCTGTTCAATTTCCAGGCTAAATCCGGAAAGACGGCGTAGTATGCGCGTTCTGAGCCCATACGGCAACCTAAAATCCACTCAATTTGAAGGATTTCTTTCTGCATTTCAATTCGTTATCTGCATCAGCCTCTTTGGAGCCACACGCCCGTCATCGAGAATCTGGCCGACGCCAAGAAATTCGGTCTCATTGGCGTAGAGACGGACCAGACCGCTGGTGGGCGCATTCGGTACCAGAATCGGTTGACCCTGTTTCATATAGAAGGCGGCATCCGCGGAGAGGGCGACCTGGGGCCACTCGGCCAGGGCGCTCTCCAACGGCAGCAGCCAATCGTCCATCTCCTGGAACCGTTTCTCGGAAAAAGCCTGCTGCACCTGTTCCAGGGTCACCATCGACTGGTCGTCATAGGGTCCCACCCCGGTACGGCGCAGACCGCTGACATAGGCGCCGCAACCGAGCTGCTTACCGATATCCTCGGCCAGGGTGCGCACGTAGGTACCCTTGGAACAGTGCACATCCATGGAAAATTCCGGTAGCGAAAAATCGATCAGCCTTAGCGAGTGAATATGAATAGTTCGAGGTTCGCGCTCGACCTCCACCCCTTTGCGGGCCAGCTTATAGAGACGTTCACCCTGGTGTTTGATGGCCGAGTACATCGGTGGCAACTGCTGTTGCTCGCCGAGGAAGTTGCCCAAAGTCTGCTGCAACATCGCTTCTGTCACCCCATTGGGATCCTTCTGCTCCACCACTTCGCCCTCCGCGTCGGCAGTGGTCCTGGTCTCTCCCAACCTGACCTTCACCCGATAGTGCTTATCCGCATCCAGGAGGAAGGCCGAAAGCTTGGTCGCCTCCCCGAAACAGATCGGCAATAGACCGGTGGCAAGCGGATCGAGGCTGCCGGTATGCCCGGCCTTCGCCGCCTTGTAGAGAAACTTGACCTCTTGCAAGGCTTTATTCGATGTCATGCCATCAGGTTTGTCGAGCAGCAATACACCACTGATACTGCGCCCTCTGTTGCGACGACGTCCCATGTTAACAGGCCCCAATACTCAATTTGCTTATTCGTAAGATAGGATCAATCCGGATCGGTGTGGTTTTCCTTCACCGCGTGATCAATCAGGCTGGATAGGTGTTCTCCCTGCTCCACCGATGTGTCGTAGACAAAATTCAGCTTGGGTATCGATCGCAACTTCATGCGTTGACCCAACACCCAGCGCAGATGCCCTGCCATCTGGTTCAGATGCTCGACACTCTCTTTTTGCGACAGCGAAGCCGCCATCACGGTAAAGAATACCTTTGCTTGGGAGAGGTCCCTGACAACCCGGGCTTCCTGGATAGTCACCATACCCATCGCCGGATCCTTGACCTCATCTCTGATCAGTTCAGCCAATTCTCGTTGCAGCTCGGCACCGATGCGATCTGTTCGTTGAAAGTCACGGGACATAACAGGGCCTGCACAAACTACACACTACGCAACACTTCCGTGCGTTCGAAGACCTCGATTTGATCACCGACCTGAACATCGTTGTAGTTCTTAACACCGATACCGCACTCCATGCCGTTCTTCACTTCGGCAACGTCGTCCTTGAAGCGCCTCAGGGATTCCAAGGCACCTTCGTAGATCACCACGTTGTCACGCAGTACGCGAATCGGATTGTTGCGCTTCACCATTCCCTCGACGACCATACAGCCGGCGATGGCGCCAAGCTTGGAGTTGCGGAACACATCCCGCACCTCGGCCAAGCCGATGATCTCTTCGCGGATCTCCGGAGAGAGCATGCCTGAAATGGCCTTTTTCACATCATCGATGATTTCATAGATGATGCTGTAGTAGCGCATATCTATGCCCTGCTCCTCGACCACCCTGCGCGCACCCGCATCGGCACGCACATTGAAGCCGATGATGATAGCATTCGAGGTAACTGCAAGGTTGGCGTCGGACTCGTTGATGCCGCCAACGCCAGAGGCAACCACGGCCACCTTCACCTCGTCGGTTGAGGTCTTTGTCAGCGCCTCTTTCAACGCCTCGACACTACCCTGGACATCGGCCTTGACGATCACATTCAATGTCTGGGTCTCACCCTCTTCCATCTGGGTGAACATCTCGTCCAGCTTCGCTGCCTTCTGTGCCGCCAGACGGGTGTCACGTTGCTTGTCGTGGCGCAGTTCGGCGATTTCACGGGCGCGCCGCTCATCGCTGACCACGCGTACGTCATCGCCGGCCTCCGGGGTGCCCGAGAGACCGAGTACCACCACCGGAATAGAGGGACCTGCGCTCTTGATGGCGCGGCCGTTCTCATCGAACATCGCGCGCACTCGCCCGTACTCCTTGCCCGAGACGATGACATCGCCCCGCTCCAGGGTACCCGACTGCACCAGGACGGTGGCAACCGGACCACGCCCCTTATCCAGCGAGGACTCCACAATCGAGCCGGTGGCGTTGCCTTCCTGCACCGCTTTCAGTTCCAGTACCTCGGCCTGCAGCAGGATGGCGTCGAGCAGTTCGTCGATACCTTGGCCGGTCTTTGCCGAGACTTTTACAAACATGGTGTCACCGCCCCACTCCTCCGGGATAACCTCCTCCTGGGAGAGCTCCTGGATGACCCGGTCGGGGTTGGCCTCCTCCTTGTCGATCTTGTTGATCGCAACGATCAGCGGCACTTCGGCCGCCTTGGCATGTTGAATCGCCTCCTTGGTCTGAGGCATCACCCCATCATCGGCGGAGACCACCAGGATGACGATGTCGGTCACCTTGGCTCCGCGGGCACGCATAGCGGTAAAGGCGGCGTGGCCCGGGGTATCGAGAAAGGAGACTGTGCCCTTGTCTGTGTCCACATGATAGGCGCCGATATGTTGCGTGATACCACCCGCCTCGGCAGCGGCAACACGGCTGGTACGGATATAGTCGAGCAGCGAGGTCTTACCGTGATCCACATGGCCCATAATGGTTACCACAGGCGGGCGGCTGACTTCCTCGCCGGACTCCTGACTCTCCTCCATGTTCAGCAGATCGGCCTCTATATCCTCATCTCGCTGCTGTACCGGCACATGACCCATCTCCTCAACCACCAGGATCGCGGTATCCCGATCCAGCGGCTGGTTGATCGTTACCATCATGCCCATCTTCATCAATACCTTGATCACCTCTGCGGCCTTGATCGACATCCGCTGTGCCAAATCGGCAACGGTGATGCTCTCGGGAATCTTGACCTCATGCACCACCGGACTGGTGGGACGCTGAAATCCGTGCTGGGTCTCGCTGGAGGTTACTGCGGATTTACGCGGCTGCTTGGTGGTCTTCTTCTTGCGCCGACCCTTCGCGCCTTCCGCGACATGCAGCTGTTCTTTGCGCTCCATACGCTGCTCTTCCTCGAACTCCTTCTCTTCACGCTTGGTCTCCTTGCGACCCTTCTTGCCACGACCGGCTTCTGGCTTTGGCTGTTTCTCCTCTACCACCGCAGGCTCTTCGGCCTTTAACAACTCCTCTTCAGCCGCCTTGCGCGCGGCCTCCTCTTCAGCCGCTTTTTGCGCGGCCTCCTCTTCAGCCAATTTTGCCGCCTCTTCCTCTGCCCGTTTCGCTGCTTCCGCCGCCTTGCGCGCCTCGATTTCAGCCTCGATCGCGGCCCTTTCCTTCGCCTGCTCATCGAGGGCTTTACGTGCCTCTTCCGCCTCTTTGCTCTTGCGTTCGTCGGTCTCTACCGAGGCGCGTTTGACATAGGTACGCTTCTTGCGCACCTCGACACTGACCGTCTTCGCTGGCGCCGACGATGCACGGCTCAAGGTGCTACGTGACGCCGAGGGCTGACGCAGTTCGCTGACGGTCTTGCGACGCAGCGTGACCTTGCTCGGGGCGGTCACACCGGTACTCTTCATCTTGCCGTGACTCTCGCGCAGATAGAGCAGCAGTTTGGCTTTCTCCTCATCGGAGATCCTGTCATCAGGACTCTTGGCCTGGATACCGGCATCCTCCAACTGTTCCATCAAGCGATCGGCCGGGATGCCAACGACATTTGCAAGTTGTGCTACCGTTACTTCACTCATACATCAGGCCTCTTACTATTTGCCTCATCCATCTTTTTCACATGCTATGCATACATACCGAATCTAAACGCGGCATTAACGAGACACAACAACCTATTTCGCCTCTTCAAACCAGGGAGCACGGGCGGTCATGATCAGCCGACCCGCGCGCTCTTCATCCATACCGTCTATTTCCATCAGATCGTCAATGGACTGCTCCGCCAGATCCTCCATGGTCACCACACCGCGCCCGGCAAGGATAAAGGCGAGTTGCTTGTCCATGCCATCCATGGTCAGCAGATCCTCGGCAGGTTCGCGAAACGCCTCTTCGTTGGCGATCGCCTTGGTCAGCAAAAAGTCCTTTGCCCGGTTGCGCAGTTCGTTGATCAGGTCCTCATCAAACTCTTCTATGCTGAGCATCTCTTCGATCGGAACATAAGCCACCTCATCGACACTGGTAAAGCCCTCCTGAACCAGTATCGCGGCCACATCCTCGTCCACATCCAACTGCTCCATGAAGGCATCCATGAAGCCCTTGGCTTCCGACTCGCTCTTCTCCGCCGCCTGGGCCTCATCCATTACATTCAATTCCCAGCCGGTCAATTGACTGGCCAGACGCACGTTTTGTCCGCCGCGTCCGATAGCCTGGGAGAGGTTCTCCTCGCTCACCGCCACATCCATGGTGTGGGTATCTTCATCCACGACGATGGAGACCACGTCGGCCGGTGACATGGCATTGATCACATACTGGGCGGGATTGTCATTCCACAGAATGATATCCACCCGTTCCCCATTCAGCTCATTGGAGACCGCCTGTACCCTTGAACCTCGCATGCCGACACAGGCGCCCACGGGGTCGATGCGCTGATCGAGGGCCTTGACCGCGATCTTCGCGCGCAAGCCAGGATCACGGGCGGCACTTCTGATATCGATCAGTCCTTCGCCCACCTCGGGCACCTCCAGTTTGAACAGCTCGATCAACAGCTCCGGCATGGTTCGGCTGATGAAGAGTTGCGGCCCCCGGGGTTCGGAACGGATTTCGTAGAGATAGCCACGAATCCGGTCACCGACCCTGATCGACTCCTTGGGGATCATATGCTCACGGCCGATGAAGGCCTCCGCATTGCCACCCAGGTCGAGAAAGATATTGCCGCGGTCGATGCGCTTGACCACGCCGGTGACCAGTTCGCCTTCGCGTCCCTTGTAGGCCTCGACCACCTTCGCCCTTTCGGCTTCGCGCACCTTCTGCACAATCACCTGTTTGGCGGCTTGGGCCGCGATACGGCCGAACTCGATGGACTCGATCGGCTCTTCCACGAACTCGCCCACCTGAATATCGGGGTGATCCTCTCTGGCGACATCGAGGATGACCTGACGCAGCGGCGCATCCGGTTCCTCCTCGGAATAGGATTCGACCACCTCCCAGCGGCGATAGGTATCGTAGTCACCGGTGGTTCTGTCGATGGCCACACGCACCAGGATGTCGTCGCCGTTACGCTTACGCGTGGCAGATGCCAAAGCAGCCTCAATGGCTTCGAAGATGATCGTTTTTTCGACATCCTTCTCATTGGAAACCGCATCTACGACCAGCAATATCTCTTTACTCATCAATTGTTTCCCAATCTAAAATTCCGCTATCAAGCGGGCCGAATCGATCAGGTCGATCGCGATACGATGGAGTGTTCCATCCTCCTCGATCAACACCTGCTCCTCGGCCACACCCCGCAGGACACCGCTAAAACGGTGTCGGCCTTCAATCTTGGTGTGGGTCTTTACCCGCACCTTGCTACCCTGAAAACGCTCGAAATGCTCGCGCTCGAACAGGGGCCTATCCAAACCGGGTGAAGAGACTTCGAGCTGGTATGGCTCCTTGATCGGGTCTTCAACATCCAGCACGCCGCTGATCTGATGACTGACCTGTACACAGTCATCAAGATTGACGCCGTCCGTGTGGTCGATATAGACCCTCAGCAGCGCGCCTCCCTTGCCCTGCCCAGTCATCTCCAATCCGACCAGCTCGTAGCCCAACAGCTCGACTTCCGCACGGACCAGGTTTTTCAGTTTTTCCGGAGCCGATCGCATTTCTTCACCGCAATAAAAAATGGGCTCATGGCCCATCACGATGTCTTCGAGATTCGACTTCCCGGAAGATTTGACATCCAGCCGGGCTCTCTCTTTGGTCGTTCGCTCGAAAACAAAAAAACCCCGCTATCGGGGTTTTATTATAGTTCGTTGCGGCGCATCGGGTTCTCTTAGCCCAATGGACCTCCGCAAATTCGACGCGAAGAATAGCACAGGCCGCAATTCTGCGCAATTAGTGCCTGTTATGAATGCTAGGGTGTGATGCGTAGTGCGAGAATTCTCTGTGTTGACCAAGCCATTTTGGTGGGGCAGGGCCCCACCCTACGGCAGCCAACCACCCACAGCCTGCACCTGTTGTGTCGAACCCGGCCGGCTTAGCCAGGCAACAACGGCCAAACGCTCTGCCCCGGCGGCGGAAAAATCGGGCCAGTCAAAATGCCATTCGCCCTGCCTGGTTTCGGTTTTAAGGTGACTCAATACGACAAAGCTCTCGTCGAGGATGCGTCCGTTGTTTTCACCTCCGCTGATCAGACTGCTGAGACCAACCCCGAGGATCGCTAAATGGGCCACAAAATCACCCTTAGCGAGATGGGGCTCTGGCACGAAACGGAGTTTGGCCCCACTCCCCGACTCGACCTCCAGGGTAAGCCTGCCTACCCGTTCATTGCTCTCCAACTCGAGTTGGGGGCGGTTGAACCACTGGCGCCACTCCCGCCCATTGAGCACGAAACCGGGGGTATAGACAGAGCGAATCGCACCCTTTCTGCGGTAGTCACGCTGGCGTTGGCTGTAGGCCGACGAGGCGAAACGATCGGGCCAGCCCAGGCTGTCCCAATAGTCCACATGGAATGCCAGCGGGATGAACTCCCGCCACAATCCGGGATGTGTCTCCAGTTTGCGCATCCAGGCATCGGCGGGGGGACAACTGCTGCAGCCGTGGGAGGTGTAGAGCTCGAGCAGGTTGACCCGCTCCTTGGGGCTCTCCAGGGTCAGGGCCTGGAGCGGCAGGGAGACAGCACAAGCCAGCAGACCCACACTCAGCAAGAGGCGGCGCCAGCAATTCATGCTTCAGCCGGAATGAAGGTCAGTGCGACACCGTTGTTGCAGTAGCGAAGTCCGGTGGGCTCCGGACCATCGTTGAAGACATGCCCATGGTGACCGCCGCAACGGCTGCAGTGGTACTCGGTGCGCGGCCAGATCAGCTTGTAATCCTTCTTGGTGCCCAGGGCGCCAGGCAGATAATCGAAAAAGCTCGGCCAGCCGGTGCCGCTCTCGTACTTGGTCGAGGCGTCGAAGAGATGATTGCCGCAGCCCGCGCAGGCGTAGATACCCTTGCGTTTCTCATGCAACAGCGGGCTGGTTCCTGGCCGCTCCGTACCCTCCTCCCGCAGGATGTGATACTGCTCCGGTGTCAATCGTTCCTTCCACTCCGCATCGGTCAAATCTAGTTTATCTCTCTGCATGATCTTATCTTCCTGTCTGGCAAGTACCGACGTTCCCACCACAGGCAATATGGCCGCAGCACCCAACAGCTTAATCAAACTTCTACGCTTCATCACTCTTCTCCTCAAACACGCGAACCCGCGGTACAGGTCCGCATAGGACATCTGACAGGAATTCTAAGCTGATATTCACCACCAAAGACGTGGGGGAAAACGGGGAAATCATCTGTTACAGCTATGAACCTGGTCGTTTATGATTCAGATTATAGGAGTGAGGGATCCGCAAGGGATCACGGAGATGTCACAATTGCATCACGAGACAGCAAGTCGTTCGAGCAGAGGTCATCGAATTCAGTAAATACTCATAGTTTCCTAGATATCTCATCGATTACATTCTCTGACAATACCTCAAACGTGGATAGAGAGTATTTTTTCAAAACGACCTTATTGTTTTTTTGCATAAGCAGGACAAGTTGCCTGTATTCATCTATACAAGTTATGTTGATCAAATAACCAGTGAGTTTTCAGCTTCTCACCAGTAAAAATCAGAACATTTCCCATTGATTAAAAGCACATATCCTGTAGCGAGCAGCACCAGCAATGATATAGAGTTGATCTTGTTGATTAGATCAAAGATTCGTGATCTTTCCATATATCACCTGAATTTATTGATGTTGTAATTGAGCTCTACCCACAATGCCATACAAGTCTTGAAAAGTCCGACCGAATATAGCTTTGAATCGCCGCTCCCAAATCAATTGTTCTCAACAAGTGGCAGGGTAAAACTAAAGCAAGCCCCCCCACTCTCACTATTGGTCGCGGTAATCGTCCCACCCTGAAGCTCCACCATCCGCCGCGCAATCGCCAATCCCAGCCCCGCATGTTTACCATCCTCGCCCGCCTGACGTTTTTTGTAGAAGGGTTCGAAGATATGGGGCAGGTCATCCTCGCTGATACCGCTGCCGCTGTCGGTGATGCTGACCACCGCTTCCTCTTCCCCTGCGGAGATCATCAATGAAACCGTACCATCCTTCTCCACGTGATCGAGGGCGTTGACGATGAGGTTGTCCAGCACCCGCTCGGTGAGGGCGAAATCGGCATTCACATAGGGCTGATGGCCTGACACCCGCCAACCCAGGCTGATCCCGGACTCATGGGCGCGTAACTGGAATTTATGGAACACATCCTGCACCAGCTCCGCCAGGGGCATGGGTTCGCAGACCGGCTCGGTCTCGCGGGCCTCGAGTTGGGCCAGTTCGAACAGCTCCTCCACCATCCCTTTCAAGCGCTCGCTCTGTTTGAGGGCGATGCCGAGGTACTCCTCCCTGCGCTCTTCACTGAGCTCCTCCCCCTTCATATTCACTGTCTCCAGGTAGCCGTGGAGCGCGGCGAGGGGGGTGCGCAGATCGTGGGAGACCTGGGCCACCAGTTCCCGGCGCAGCCTGTCCTGATCCTTGAGCTGGCCCCACTGATCGATAATGCGGGCCGCCATCCCATCGAAGGCGGCCCCCAGACGATCGACCTCATCGCCGCCGGGGCCTGCGGTATGCTTGGTAAAGGGTTCGTGCTCGCTGAAATCGCTCTGTTGAAAGGAAGCCATGACCCGGGAGAGGCGCTGCACACGCCGGGTCAGCCAGAAAAACAGTAACAGGCCGGTAAGGAGACCGAATCCAAGGCTCACCGCCACGGCACTGGCACTGTAGCGCAGGACATAACTCTCCTCTACCGCCTGTTCGGCATTGTCGTACTCCTCCCCCCGCAATACCACGTAGAGGTAACCTGCAGGCATGTCGCCGGCGGGTACCGGGGTCACCGAGAAGGCCTTACGGCGCTCGTGAGAGCGTGGGTCGTCGCCCAACAGGGGGAAGCCCTCCCCGTCCATGAAGGCCTGGATAGGTTGCATGTCGATCCGCTTGCGCTTCACCTTGCCGGGATCGGCGGAGAAGGCGAGGATCTTTCCCTCCTTGTCGAGGAGGTATATCTCGATGCTGGGATTGATGTCCATGTAGATGCTGAAGGTCTTCTCCAGCGCCTGGTCGTCCATCTCGCCATCGATCACCAATCCCCTGTCGGCGACGATCCTCGCCGCGAGATCCCGATTGAAGTGTTGGGTGATCTCCTGCAGATGGCGCTCGGTGGTTGCGGTGGTGATCAGGGTATAGAGCAGCCCGGTCACCAGAAAGAGACCGATCAGGGCAAGAGATAGCCGGGCATAGAGGGTTCGAAACATAAAAACCGAGTCTTATCCGTTTGGAAATGTGTGAGCGTGTAAAATCATCCCTGCTCCTCACTGAATTTATAGCCCACACCCCAGACTGTGAGTACATAGCGCGGATCGGCGGGATCCGCCTCGATCTTCGAGCGCAATCTGTTGATATGGGAATTGACAGTATGCTCGTACCCGTCATGATTATATCCCCATACCTTGTCCAGGAGTTGGATCCGACTGAAGACGCGTCCGGGTTGGCGGGCGAAGAAGAGCAGCAGGTCGAACTCCTTTGCCGTCAGTTCCACCGCTTTGTCGTCGATCTTCACACTCCGTTTATTGACATCGATTGTCAGCCCTCCCCGCTGGATGAACTCCTGGGTTTCCCCATCCCCTCCCTTGTTCTGCAACGCTTCGATGCGCCGAAACAGGGCCTTGATCCGCGCCAGCAGCTCCGGGATGCTGAACGGCTTGGTGAGATAGTCGTCGGCACCCATCTCCAGTCCCACCACCCGGTCGAGCTCGGTTGTCTTGGCAGTCAGCATCAGTATCGCCACATAGTCCGGGGTTGCACGCATGGATCGGCAGAGGGTCAGACCATCGGTGTCCGGCAACATCAGATCGAGCACCACCAGGTCATAGCCACCCTGCTTGAACAGCTTCATCGCCGCGGCACCATTGCCGGCGATATCGGCATCACAGCCGATATCGGTCAAATGGGTCTGTACCAGATGTGCGATATCGGGTTCGTCTTCTACAATCAGTACTTTTCGGCGCATGGGACTAATCATTATCACAATAAACCAGAGTCTGATGGCGGAGTGTTCACATAAATCTCACAAATGCATCACGAGCTGCGGTGTCGCTACGGATTGGGGAATCCCATTTCCGGTCGCTCATCGGTCAACCAATAGAAGTGATAGGGAGGCACCACCAGTTGATCCTTGAACAGCCTGGGGGATTCACCGGAGCAGATATCCCTGAGATTGCCATATTCGAACATGCCCCGGTTGCCGAGGGCTGAGAGCTCCATGTACTGGGGTGAATCGTCGAAATTGCAGACCACCAACACCGATCCCAGGGGCATGAAGGGATCGGTGCGCCAAAACACGAAGAGGTGGGGATTGTCCACATCGATCAGCTCCCGGTTATTGAAATCGGCAAAAGCGGGGATACCCTTGCGTACCGCGATCATCTTCTTCAGGCCGTCAAAGATCTGCTGTTCCGGGGTGCCGTGCTGATGGCGTCGCTCTGCTCGCTCCCAATCGATGGTAGGCCTGTGCATCCAGCGATTGTCTCCGGCCTTGTTCTCATCATCCATAAAGCTGCGGTCATTCAGGGTGCCGATCTCGTCGCCGTAATAGAGCAGCGGAATGCCGCCAAAGGAGCAGATCATACTGTGCACCAGAAGAATGATCTTCACCGCGCGCTCGATGGCGGCATCGTCATCCGCTTCGATCGCGGCCTCCAGGCCCACCAGGGAGGCCAAAGAGCCCGAGATACGTGCATCCCCGGTCTTCTGGTTGACCCCGAAGGGCTGACCGCGGGCAGGTGAATCGCTGTATTGACCGGTGAAGAAATCGACCAGGAATTGACGATGGGCGACCGGCTGATAACCGGCACGCACGATATCGGCATCGTCAAAGCCGAGTCCGATGTCGTCATGGCAGCGTAGATAGTTGAGCCAGGTTGCGCGATCCAGCTTGGTGGGCAGGCTTTGAATCCCCTGCCACAACAGTTGGGTGTTCTTGGTGGCAACGGCATCCCACAGCAGCGCCATGTAGGTGGCGTTGTAGGCGATCTCGCACTCCTTGGCGATCACCGCATCCTCGCCGAAGTATTTGGTGATCTCCACCGGAGCGACGATCGCCTCGGCGATGAAGAGGACCCCCGGGGCGGTGACCTGACAGCAATCTTTCATCAATTGCAGAATCAGATGGGCCTCGCGTTCGTTCTGGCAGGTGGTACCGATCTTCTTCCATAAAAACGCCACCGCGTCGAGGCGCAGGATATCGGCCCCCTGGTTGGCCCAGAAGAGGTTGTTATCCAGCATCTCGATGAAGACCGAGGGATTGCTGTAGTTGAGATCCCACTGGTAGTCGTTGAAGACGGTCATCACCCACTTCTCCATGCTCTCCTCCCAGGTGAAATTTCCCGGCGAGGTTTCCGGAAAGATCTCCGGCATGGTCTCTTCGAACATATCGGGGATATCCCGGTTGTCGAAGATGTAGTAGTAGTCCTGATAGCGCTGTTCACCAGCCCGCGCCCGCTGTGCCCACTCGTGTTCGTCGGAGGTGTGATTGAGCACCATATCCAGGATCAGCAGCATGCCCCGCTTACGCGCAGAGGTGGCCAGGGTATTGATCGCATCCAGGTTGCCGACACGGGGATCGACGTTGCGAAAATCGCTCACCGCATAACCGCCGTCGCTGGCGCCCTCGGGGCAGACCATGACCGGCATCACATGCACCATATTGATGCCCAGCTCCTGCAGGTAGGGCAGCTTGCTCTCGACACCCTGGAGATCCTCGGCAAAGCTGTCGGCATAGAGGGCCATGCCAACCCACTCCTGGCTGAGGAACCAGTTGTGATCCCGCTCCCGTTCGCTGTCGAGCTGCTTGAGGGAGATGTGGCGTTGAATATAGCGTGTCGCCATCACCTCCACCAGGTGGATCATCTGCTCCTTGAAATCCTCCCGCTTGCCATAGAGGTAGTGAAACAGCTGGTGGATGACATAGAAATTGGCCCCGAGGCGGGTGTAGAAGTGGCGCAGGTCCCGCTCCCTGAGTTCAGGCTTGATCTCATCGAGTATCTGATTCAGTAGCGAATGGGAGACCTGTTCATACATAAGCTGCGAACCTAAAAAACAATATGCCGAATCGGCTGACCGGGAGCGTAGATAGTAACCCAACGAGTCTGATTCAGGATAGCCTACTCAGAGGGACCGTAACTAGATCTAGGCATTATATAAGAGAACTCTGCTGTCCCGTTAACTTCGGCCATTATTGTGTTAACGGGTTTATCTAACTCCTATTTTCATATTGCTCACCCTCTCCCCAACCCCTCTCCCGGGAGAGGGCGTGTACACCTGCAACTGAAGTATTAGGAGAAGGGGAAGTAACCCCCCTCTCCCCTCGCGGGAGAGGGGCCGGGGGAGAGGGGGGGATCCATCAACACATATCCTTCAACAATCAGAAACACATGGATCATGGAGTTGTACCAATTAGGCTTAGATTTCATCTGGCGCTTGGCGCTCACCCTCTCCCCAACCCCTCTCCCGTCAAGGGAGAGGGGCGTGTACACCTGCCACTGAAGTATTAGGAGAAGGGGAAGTAACCCCCCTCTCCCGTCAAGGGAGAGGGGCTTTTATACCTGCCACTGAAGTATTAGGAGAAGGGGAAGTAACCCCCCTCTCCCCTCGCGGGAGAGGGGCCGGGGGAGAGGGGGGAACCATCAACACATATCCTTCAACAATCAGAAACACATGGATCATGGAGTTGTACCAATTAGGCCTAGATTTCATCTGGCGCTTGGCGCTCACCCTCTCCCCAACCCCTCTCCCGTCAAGGGAGAGGGGCTTTTATACCTGCCTCTGGTGCAAAGGAAGTTAACGGGAGCGGAGTGATAGGATCTTGGATGCGGCAAGCCGCACTCTACAATTGAAGCTGCCAGGCATCGATAAAGTCGTCATAGAAGGCAGAGTCATCCACCACCGCCCCGCGCCGGCCGACGATGGCCGAGGCAAACAGCTGGGCGCGTTTAAGGGTAAGCTGCAGTGGCCAACCCAGTTCCAAACCGAGTATCAGCACCGACGACAAAGCATCGCCGGCGCCCACCGTATCCACAACATCGAGATTGACCTCAGGCTCGATGTGATATGTCTCATCATCAGCGGTCACCGCCAGTACGCCCCGCTCACCCAGGGTGACCACCAAGCCTTGAAGATTGTAGTGTTGCCTGAAAGTGGTTGCCCTCTTCTGCAGATCATCACCCTCACCATGCAGCCTATCCAGCTCATCCTCGTTCAGTTTGACCCAGTCCGCCTGCGCCACCCAATCCAATACAGACTCCCTTTGCCACCAGGGATCCCGAAGATTGACATCCATAAAGATGCGTTGCGGATCATTCTGCTTCAATTGCTTGAGGGCATCCCCTGCGACCGGGTTACGCAACCCCAGGCTGCCGTGGTAGAGGGTGCTCACCTGCAGCTGTTCCAGCTCGTCGCTGGCGATGAAATCATAGGCCACATGGTTGACGATTTCGTAACTGGGTTCACCACCCTCGAGGGTGATTGTCACCCTGCCTGTAGGGTGTTGCCCGTCCCGTTGCAGACTCTCGGTGGCCATTCCCCACCGCTGCATCGCTTGCAGTATGGCATCCCCCTCCCCGTCCCGGCCGATGCGGCTGATAAAGTGCGGTGCGCGACCGAATGCCTGCAGATGCCAGGCCACATTGAAAGGGGCGCCACCCAGCACCCGTTCGCCATCGGGAAAACAGTCGAACAGTACTTCACCGAATATCGCAATAGCGTTTCTGTTCATGATCAGCCCGTCTCAGCGTTCAAACAGTCGGGAGATCAATTGGGGTTGGTAGTGGGCAGCGCCTTCCAATATACCGGCGCTGTAGTTGCCGTTCATTGTCATGAAGCCACCATTGGCCATATAGAGGCTTTCGCCGTTGCCATTCTCATTCGCCAGCCTTTGCGCCTGCTCCCTGACCTCGGGTTGGGCATTCGCCACCAGTACCGCGGGGATCGGGCTGATCAGTACTTCCATATCGTTACCACTGTCGCCGGAAAAGAGGGTCTCTTCGAGTCCATAGCCGAGAGACTGCCTGAGAAAGTCGATGGCATGGAACTTGGTTGCCCGCTTGGGCAGGACATCGAGCAAGCCGGTGTTGGTGGTCTCGTCGATACTCCATATCAGGCTGGCTGCCACCGCCTTTGTCTGCAGCCGCCCTTGCATCTCCTCCAGCAGCGGCTCAACCGCCTGATCCGGGGAGGCGTAATAGCTCAGCTTGAAGCGGTTCTGTTTCTCCTCCTCCTGCAGACGCAGGCCCTGGATATCGGAAAACAGCTGACTGAGATCCCCATGGGACTTGCCGTTCCAATCCACACTGATTTCCGCTTCCCAATCGGCCTGGTGAGTCCACGCGTCCTCGACCCCCACATGGTAGAGCGAGGTACCCACATCGCCGATCACATAGTCGGGCTGCGGCAGGGAGTGCTCGACGATTGCCTTTTTCACCAAGCCCTGATCACGACCGCTGACATAGGCGAGGAGAACGGCGTCGCTGGCACATAGCTGTTTGAATCGATCCATGGCCCCCGGGGACTCGGACTGTGGACCGTTGGGGATAAGGGTTCGATCCAGGTCGGTACAGACTAGCAATCTCTGACTCATTGATCTTCCGGAATGTTACAACGTCTAAAGAAATCGTAGTGATCGATGGCCTCAAGTATACCCAGGGCGTGGGACTGGTTGGCGAAGTAGATACGTTCGAGGTCGATCATATGTGAGAGCTCCTCATGGTGACGGTTGGCCACCACCACCGCCAGGGTGTTGCCGCGCATCATATCCTCATCGGCACCGGATCCTCCCGCCACCAATATATGTTCCAGCGGGATATCGAGGCGCTGGGCCACGTAGCGCAACGCCTGACCCTTGGAGGCACGGGACGGCAGGATATCGAGGAACTGGCCAAAGGCGTGGATCACGTTACAGGTCAGCTCCTCCTTGTGCAGCAGGGCGTTGATCTCATCCACCGAGGGTGCCTTGTTGGGATCGTAGTGGTAAGCGATCTTGAAATAGCTCTGATCCACCTTGGGCTGAGGCTTGATACCGGGCAGATCCGCCAGCACCCGGCGCACACTCTTTGGCTGCCAGAGGTGGTCGATATGTTCAATCCAGAAGTCGTCGATGGAGAGCCCACGGGTATAGTGTATCTTGGTACCCAGGCTGCTGATCAACACATCGGGGATGGGAATGGAAAACTTCTTCATCATCATCAAGGCGTCATCCAGGCGCCTGCCGGTGGCGATACCGAAGGTGGCGCACTTCCTGTTCTGCCGCATCACCTCGACGAACTGTTTCAGGCCAGACGGATTGCCGAGCAGATTCTGATCGAGATCGGTAAAGATGGCGCGATCCCGGTAGCGGTGCTTGACATGTCTTGGTGGTTTGGTGGGCAGACGATCGTGTCCCGCCGGCAAGGGTTCGATGCGGGAGAAGTACTTCTTGGCATGGGCCTTCCATGAATAGTGCTTGCGCACCCCGTTCAAACCGTTGCGGGAGAATGTCCTCCACAGGGTGTCATCATGGAGAATCTTCAGCAGACTGCGGCGGATCGCCTTCTTGTCCAACGGGTCGACCAGCAGACCATTGCTACAGTTGCCGATGATATCCACCGGACCGCCATTTTCGGTGGCGATCAGAGGCAGGCCGCTGGCGGCGGCCTCGAGCAGGGTAAGCCCGAAGGGTTCGGTGAGGGCCGGATTGACAAACACCCCCTTGGAAAGCGATGCCAGACGATAGATGTCCGGCACCTCCTTGGCCAGGTGACGTTTCGGGATCGCCACATGGCCATAGAGGTCGAAGAGATCGATAAGCATCAATATTTCGGTCATCACCGCCTGGGGACCGCTCTCCATATCCCTAATGTCATCCCGACTGCCGGCGATGATCACCAGGTTGGCCGCCTTCTGCAGCTGGCTCGATTCGCCATAGACCTCGAGCAGGGTGAGAATATTCTTACGTTCATCCGGGCGTGAAAGGGCGAGGATGATCGGTTTGTCCGGTTGCTGCAGAAAACGCCCCAGGCTCTTGGCAAAGGGGATCTCTATTGCAGAGACACTGGGAGGATGAAACTGGGTGAGGTCGGTGCCCGGCGGTATTACCGCCATGTTCTCGGGTTGGTAGTAGTTGTAGAGGCTGTACTGCTCATCGATTTCGTTATGGGTGCTGGTGATCACCAGATCCGCATTCGCCAACAGCTCCTCTTCCGCCTCAATGCGCCGGTCCATGTTGTATTTTTCATCGATCTCCCGTCCGGAGAGTCCCTTGGCCAACAGCTGATGCCGCTTGTCACGTCCCAGGGAGTGACCGGTATGGACCAAAGGAACACCCAGGAGATGGGAGAGCCTGACGCCCACATAGCCTGCGTCGGCATAGTGACTATGGACGATATCGGGCATGCGTGACTGCTCGTTCAACCAGTTGAGCAGATTGTCCATGAAGCTATCGAGATGGTCCCACAGGGTCTCTTTCATCAGATAGCCCTCGGGTCCCGCATCGACGCGTACGATCCTCGCCTTCGGAGAGAGGGGCTCGATCATCTCGGCATAGTCATCGCTGACATCGGCGTCCACCACCCGCCGTGTCACCAGATCGACCTGAGAGACCCCATCCAGCTCCGCCAATGCCCGCGCCAGGTCGACCACATATTTGGTCTGCCCGCCGGTGTCGGCGTCACGGCCAAGCTCCAGATCGTGACCGCGAATCAACCCGTGCACACTTATTAAGCAGATATACATAGTGTATTACTGGCAGGTTATCGGTTGTCGTTGAGCCTGACGTATTTCCTAGTCTATTGAGGCTTATATCAGGCATATTAATTGTTATGTTTTACGACATGTTAACAAAATTAGCAGGATATTGCTGGGCAAAGGGGAATTCCACAACAGCAGCAGATTCGGTGGGGCTTGCCGCACCGTATAACCTGCCGACAATTCTGTTATACAGAAATTCTGTGTCTTTATTTATAAACCAGGTTTAACTATAAAGGGTTCTGAACATACAGAATGATGGCTCTGCTCCCTATACTGCAATGATGGAGATAGACCAGCCTGGGAGATGAGATGCCTGAGCAAAAGCGCTACCCGGCCAAACCCAAGAAGGCCTACTTCTTCGCCACCTGCCTGGTGGACCTGCTCTACCCCGAAGCCGGCCTTGCCGGCATGCAGCTGATTCGGCGCGAAGGGGTCGAGGTTATATTTCCCCAGGATCAGACCTGTTGCGGTCAACCGGCCTGGAACAGCGGCTACCGTGATGAGGCCAGAACTGTGGCACTGCGGCAGCTGGCCTGCTTCACCGAGGACTACCCCATTGTCGTACCCTCCGGTTCCTGTGCCGGCATGATGCGTCATCACTACCCGCAAATGTTCAGTGAGCATGTGGACCAAACAGAGATCGAGGCCTTCTCATCACGGGTCTATGAACTCACCGAGTTTCTGGTGCATGTGTTGGGAATAGCACTCAAGGATTTGGGTGAGCCGGTCAAGGTCACCCTCCACACCTCCTGCTCGGCACGCCGGGAGATGGGTGTCGCCGGTGAGCACGAGGCACTGCTGAAACAGCTCTCGAACGTGGAGCTCCTGGAGCAGGCGCGCAAGGAGGAGTGTTGCGGCTTCGGTGGCACCTTTGCGGTCAAGCAACCCTCGATATCAGCCGAGATGGTGAGTGACAAGGCGAACGCCATTAGCGATACAGGCGCAGATCTCCTGGTTAGCGGCGACTGCGGCTGCCTGATGAATATCGGCGGTCATCTCGACTACCGGGGTTCATCCGTCGAGAGCCAGCATATCGCCAGCTTTATCTGGGAACGCACCCATGCAACAGAACGCTGATTTCCATACCCGGGTCGAAGAGGCCCTGGACAATGCCCAGCTGAAGGCGAGTCTGCGATCCGCCATGGATGGCTTGATGGCGAGCCGTAAGGCGTGCTTTCCCGATGCCGACGCATTGGAGGCGTTGCGCATGCGCGGCGCGCAGATCCGCGTCAATGCGCTGTCGCAACTGCCGCAGCTACTGGAACAACTGGAACAAAACTGCACTGATAACGGCATCCAGGTACATTGGGCGGAGAGTGTGGATGAGGCCAACGCGCTTATCCTGGGTATCATGCGTGAGCATCAGGCGGAGCTGTTGATCAAGGGCAAGTCGATGGTCTCCGAGGAGATGGAGCTAAACCGCTTTCTCGAGTCCCACGGCATCGAGTGCCTGGAATCGGACCTGGGCGAGTACATCCTGCAGCTCGCCGGCGAACCCCCTTCACACATCGTCGCCCCCGCGATTCACAAGACCCGCCAGGATATCGCCAAGCTGTTCAAGGAGAAGTTTCCCGACATCCCCTATAGCGACGACGTCGATACCCTGACCCGCAATGCCCGCGGCATCCTGCGCAAAAAGTTCTATGCCGCGAGGGTGGGCCTCTCCGGGGTCAACTTCGCGGTTGCCGAGAGCGGCACCCTCTGCCTGGTGGAGAACGAAGGCAACGGCCGCATGTGCACCACCGTGCCACCGGTGCATATCGCGGTAACCGGCATCGAAAAGGTGGTGGAGAAGCTGGAGCATGTCCCGCCCCTGCTGAAACTGCTCACCCGCAGCGCCACGGGACAGCACATCACCACCTACTTCAACATGATCAGTGGACCGCGCGAGGCTGGTGAGAAGGATGGTCCGAAAGAGGTTCACCTGGTGCTCCTCGACAATGGCCGCTCGCGCATCTATGAAGACAGCGAACTGGTGAATACCCTGCGCTGCATCCGCTGCGGCGCCTGCATGAACCACTGCCCGATCTATACCCGTATCGGCGGCCATGCCTACGGCACCACCATTCCCGGTCCCATCGGTTCCATTCTTGAACCGCAGAAGGCGGGCCTGGACAACCTGGGCGAACTGCCTGTCACCTCCACCCTCTGCGGCGCCTGTGCCGAGGTCTGCCCGGTGCGGATTCCCATACCGTCGCTACTCAATCGACTGCGTTATGAACGCACCCGAAACGACCAGGACGACACCACCCATGGACAGGGCAGCGGCCGCACACTCGGCGAAGCCACCCTATGGAAGGTATGGAGCTGGTTGCACCGCAAGCCGGCAAGCTATCGCCTGGCAATGACCCTGGCCACCCGCCTGCGTAAAATCCTGCCCCTCGGATTCGGACCCTGGACCCAAGTGCGCAAGCCACCCCGCATCGCGACCAAGACCCTGCATGAGCGGGCGCGCGAGGAGGGATTCAATGACCAATAAGGCCCGAAACGCCATCCTGGAACGTTTACGCCAAAAACAACCGAGCTTCGACACCCCAAGCCAAAGCGTCGCCATAGAGACACCCGCCTGGCCGATGGCGGCGCGCATCGCCCAGTTTAAATCGATGCTGGAAGCGGTGCGTGCCGAGGTACATGTGGTTTCACCTGAGGATTGGACAGAGCACTTGAAAAAGCTTGCCGCAGAGAAACAGATCAACAATCTGCTGTATGCAAAACAGGGACCGTTGGCGCAAGCAATAGAGACTGCCTGGGGCGATACCCTGCTGCCCGAGCTGATTTGTGACGAGCGCCCCGTGGATGAGTGGAAGGAAGCGATCTTCTTTCACACAGATGCCGCCGTCACCTCGGCCAGGGCCGCCATTGCGGAGACCGGCAGTCTGGTGCTGTGGCCCGATGAATTCGAACCGAGGACCTGGTCCCTGGTACCGCCTGTGCATTTTGTCGTTGTGGATGCTGAGAAGCTCTACAATACCTTTGCCGAAGTGGTCGAGGCTGAAGCATGGGCGGGACAGATGCCGACCAATGCACTGCTGATATCCGGTCCTTCGAAATCTGCGGATATTCAGCAGACACTGGCGTATGGGGTGCATGGGCCTACTGAGTTGATTGTGATATTGAAAGCGCTGTTATAGACAGTGTTGTGGCTTTAACTTTGGTAATCGCTTTTCTTCTAAATACTGAACATACCGGATTTGGCCAAAAGCTGACCTGTATCACCGCTGGCAATATCAATCCCGATTGCTTCATAGCTGACATACGGGTTGCTTCCCTGCAGAGAAACCACCACCAAACGTGACGATGCTCGGTCCATCCCAGCTGGACCGATGAATATTCAGTCCTGCCATCAAAGGCTCTTTAACTGATCGAACTGACTGCGAACATGCTTGTGGATCTTCGCTTGCTGCACAGCGCGTTTAAAGGCCCTTCGTAGCGTGCTCGGAGACGCATGCCATCGCGCCATCTTCTGGGTATTGAGCCAGGGCCGAACCACCGTTGAAGGGAAGACAAACTGCCAGGCCAGGGACCTGGAAGCCGATGGATACTTTCTGTACAGGGCGTTTGGCATTGAAAAGGATGAACTGGCGTATCCAGGAGACATAGGACTTTTCAGTTCTATGACTGAAATGTTTCTGCCGACAGGCGATTCGGACCTGATCAAGAAGACGGAGTTTGCGTAGTACAGATGGCTGACCCCATGATTTCCCTCCGAAAGCCACAGTTTGCCACTGTCACGACTTTCGGAGAATGTATAACGTGGGGTCTCGTTAATAAAGCTGTTATGGATTTTGGAGATTCGATTCAACATCCATGCTTTTGTGTAGAATTCGAACGATGCTTATTGATTTTTTATTGAGTTCGTAAAAGATGGTGTGGCTTTTATGAGAATGCTTCCTCAAGCCGGGAGTAATGTAATCACATAGGATTCCAGAAAGAGGATTTTCAGATAGGAAGTGAAACGTCATATCCAAGTCTTTAATGTAACTTTTACGTTGACTTGAGCCCCATGTTTTTTGAGTATAAACAGCAATGGATTTTAAGCCCGCACGGGCGGTATTAGTGAGGGAAAATGAACTCATACACCCAGTTCATCATCAAGTTCTTGCATAAGGCTTTCGTAGCTATAGTCAGCTGTTCCACTGGCTTTGCCTTCTTCAATGAGCGCACGCAGCGTTTCAAGCTTTTTCTCTTCGTCCTCGAGCTTTCTCAAGCCTGCCCGAATCACCTCACTTGCAGAGCCATAGCGGCCAGCGGTAATCTGGCGCGCAATGAACTCATCAAAGTGGTTACCCAAACTAACACTGGTGTTTTTAGCCATTTAGAAACCCTCAAGTACCAAATATTACCGTATTTTGGTATAAATTCCATAACAAGTAAAGGCAGTAGGACAAATCTCCCTGCGATCGATTTGCCTCTGCTTTAGGCGTTGTGAATTTTGCGCCCCATGAATAAACCACTTGTCATTTATGTTGATGTTGATGAAACCTTTGTAAGGAATTACGGCGCAAAGAGAATTGCCATGCCGAATGTAATTAAGCATATTAAAGAGTTAAAAAATCAAGGAGCAATCCTCTATTGTTGGAGCTCGGGTGGTTCTGAATATGCGAAAAACAGTGCAATTGAATTCGGAATAGATGACTGTTTCGAAGGTTTTCTTCCAAAACCAGAAGTCTCCATAGATGATCTTTCATTCTTCAAATGGAGGAATTTACTGGAGATCCATCCCAATGAATGTGACGGAAAAACAATTGAATATTACAGACAAAAAATAGATGAAACCAAAGCAAAGTCATAAAAAACAGTAACGAGACAGGAGGTCTCGTGAACATAACTCTTAAGTTTCAGGGAGATAGTTCATAAATAATAAAAAATCAAGGAGTGTACTAAGTACAGAAGTGAAATGACGATAGGCTATAAAGACATATGCCCAATTTGTAAAAGTGCTTTAACTAAAACTACAAGTGCTATTGAAGAAGAGCAAATATTTGAGCCATTTCAATGTCCACAATGTGGCGCCACCCTCGCATTCAAGAAATACTATTCCTGGTTGGCATTAGGTGCTGGCATAAGCTGGGTTGTCTTTACATTATCAATGTATGGTATTCGAATATTCTTCGCACATCTAAGCACATTAGAAACAGCGCTCGAAATACTCTCAGTCCTTTCTTTAGTACTCTTTGTGTTTATATTATGGCTTCAACACATTAAGGTAATAAAGCATGAAACATAATACCGAGACAGGGGATCTCGTTAACTAACTGTTAACCTTCATGAGGGAGATAAATTGTGATAACAACAAAAAAGACAGTTAATATAGTTACCATAGCATTAATGTTGTATCGCATTTCAGACCTCACATAGCCCTCAAAATTCCACCTATATTTCCCAAACCTCATCCTCACAATAGAGCTACCATATTCATCCATCCACTGGCCACGAAACAAAGAAAAACATTGTCTATACATTGTTTGAACACCACAAGAGTATGACCTAAAGTTACAACTATATGTGGGTGCAAATTTAACCCCATTACCCTGTTCAATTAGGGTGATAAAAAATAATACAGGGAGGTATCGAGATGGAGCTCAACCGCGCAAACAGATCAAGACTAATCATCCTGACAACGCTCCTGCTGCTGCTTTCAGGCTGCTCCACCACCAACCCCTACCACTTTATTGGATGGCAAGAGCACAACTGCAGCAACCCCGACAGCAGCGACTGCAGACAGAGTTATTACCAGGAGTATCCAGGCTATGATTTGGCCTTCGTCGAATATACCGAGCGCGGAAACACCTTCAACGATGCCTGGAAAGATGAGGTAGTAGCGAAAATCGCAGAGCGTGAGAAAGCTCAGGGCGTAGTGACCCTCGTTTTCATTCATGGGTGGAAGCATAACGCCGACGAAGATAATAAGAATCTTAAGAAGTTTAAAAAGACTCTGGAAGAGTTAACCGAGTCCGCTCAACTTCTTGGCAGACGTCTGGTCGGTGTCTATATAGGGTGGCGCGGCCTCAGCGTGACTATACCATTGCTGAAAGAGCTCTCCTTCTGGGACCGCAAGGCGGTGGCCCAGGAGGTTGGCAAGGGTGGAGTAACCAACCTGCTGCTGGACCTGGAAAAGATAGACCGGAACAGGAGCGATAATGTATTACTGATTGTGGGGCACAGCTTCGGCGGTGCGATTGCGGTTAGTGCCACATCGGAGATTATCTCCGAAATCCTGATCAATGACAGGCAGCAGGAGGATCCCGGCGGTAGCGTGGGGGATGCGGTTATCGTGCTCAATCCGGCGATTGAAGCGAACCAAAGCTTGAGCATGGTCGAGGCGGCCCTGCAGAACGGCCCCACGGCCCCGAGAAATCCACTCTTCTATTCCATCAGTACCGATGCGGACCGGGCAACCCATTACGCCTTCCCGATCGGTCAGACCCTCGGCCTGTTTTTTAGCTGGCGTCAGACTGACCTGGAGCGAGCCAACTATTACGACCGGATTACCAATGAAAAATTGATGCTGCGGGAAGAGCATCTGGATAGCACAACCATCGGCAACTTTGCTCCCTATTTGACCCATCGTCTGAGCATGGATGATTCGGGTGGTATACCAAACGCCAGATTACACAGCTGCGAAGAGGACGCCGATGCCTGTGTGCCAAAAGGTTTGACAACACTTGAAGGACACCCAGCCCTAGGCCCACTACCTGCGCACTATCCACTGCAGTTCATAAAAACCGACAAGTCGATAATGGAGGACCACAACGACATCTTCAACCCAAGAATATTGACCTTCATCTATACCCTCATCGACGACATCGTTCGCTATACGGTACGAGAAGATCCAAAGTATGAAGACGATGGCATAGCCACGGGCAACATCCTCTCGAGACCTGACGATCTCAACAGGCGATTCAGACAGTTCTATGACAATATAGAGATGAAGCTGAGTGAGACTCCAGCAACTGGCACCAAACCCAAAGCATCACAATAAAAAGATGGCCAGGGTCGTATGCCATAGGGATTTCACGGGGATTTTATCGACCGCCATTTGTTGGCCGTTATTACTCTTCCTTGTCATTCAGATACAACCCCACCTCTTCACAAGCGGATCCCAAATAGAGGAAAAATGCGGCGGTGTCTGAAATCTCCGTTTCCGGAAAGCTATCCAACCAATCTGAAATCTCCTGCTGTCGTGGCAGGACACATCGCTCAAGCTCCAAAAGCTCATCAGCTGAAGCGGCTTGCATGAGATCATCACGAGTTCCATCACAACCGATCCCAAACTTTCTTGCCAAGGGTATCAGGTCACGCAACGACTCGGGCACCTCCGCATCGTTAAGGCGTGGTGGTTCAACAGGGGCACTCGGCACAAAGACGCCGATATCCTTGGCAAACAAAAGCACCAGCAGCAATTCAACAATCAATACCGGAAACAGGATCAGCAGCAGCAGGCCGAATAAAAGTTGATAATGGAACTCAGCATCCTTGAGCCCGCTAACCTCATCGATGTAGTTACTGATCTTTCCCGATATGCATGTTTTCCGTTCACTGAAGTCCATTCTTCTTCTATCCGCAATACATCTTGTTAAAGGAGGCAATCGGTTGTCTAACAAAAATCCAATTGAGAGTGACACTGAAATATCGTGAATCCGCATACTGATCATATCACTGTGCGGGTGTGAGAAATCATTTTTATCTTCTAGACTAGGAATAGATGGCATGCCGTACAGCCGTATCGACAACCAATGAGCATCCGCTTCGGCAGATCCCAAAATCCGTATTACGATGCTGCGCTATTACAGCTTGCGTAACACCTGGTTTTCAACCCCATGACCAAGCAAACACCAGACACAAGCCAGAGTCGTGATACCAGGGTCACTGCGGACGCGCTGCTGGCGGTGATCCAGGGATTGATCGACGAGAGCCCCGACAGCGGCCCTATCAAACACAAGCTGGCGTTGGAGTCCCGCCTGGAAAACGACCTGGGTCTCAACAGCCTGGCGCGTGCCGAGCTGGTCTCCCGCATCAACGAGGCATTCTCCATCATCCTGCCCGATGAGGCACTGCTGGCCGAAACACCCCACGATCTGTTGAAGATGACGGCACAGGCCGCCGGTATGAGCGAGGCGGAAGCACCCAAAACCCCCAGGCAACAGCAAGCAGCCGTCAGTGACCTCCCTTCCTCGGCCTCGACCCTGATGGAGGTACTGGCGTGGCATCTGGATCACCAGCCGGAGAGGATACATATAGTGTATTACGGCAACCGTGACGAACCCGATGAGCTGAGCTACCGGGATCTCTGGCAGGGCGCAACCCGGGTAGCTGCCGCGCTGTGGGAACGTGGGGTGAGGCCGGGAGACCGGGTGGCGCTGATGCTGCCCACCGGAGAGAGCTACTTCTACAGTTTCTTCGGCGTGCTCCTGGCAGGGGCGATTCCGGTACCCATCTATCCCCCTACCCGTCCCTCGCAACTGGAGGAGCACCTGCGCCGTCATGGCCATATCCTTCGAAACGCCGGTATCGGCGTATTGATCAGCTTCCAGGAGGCGCGCCAGGTGGCCCGGCTGTTCAAGACCCAGGTACCCTCGCTGCGCCATATCGTCGACTGGTCGGATCTCGACAGCGCAACAGACCCCCCGCCCGCCGTGGTGAGAAACAGCGAGGATATCGCCTTCCTGCAATACTCCTCCGGCAGTACCGGGGATCCCAAAGGGGTGGTCCTCACCCATGCCGATCTGCTGGCCAACATCCGCGCCATGGGCAAGGCGGTGGAGGTCACCCCCGAGGATGTCTTTGTCAGTTGGCTCCCCCTCTACCACGACATGGGACTGATCGGCGCCTGGCTCGGCAGCCTCTATTTCGGTATGCCGTTGGTGATCATGTCGCCGCTGCGTTTCCTCGCGCGTCCCTCGCGTTGGCTCTGGACCATCCATCACCACCGGGGAACCCTCTCGGCTTCACCCAACTTTGGTTATGAACTCTGTCTCAGCAAGGTGACCGAGGAGGAGATCGCGGGGCTCGATCTCAGCTCCTGGCGCTTCGCCTTCAACGGTGCCGAGCCGGTCAGCGCCACCACCCTGGAGGGTTTTGCCCAGCGCTTTACAGCCTATGGATTCAACGCCGGCGCCCTGGCCCCGGTCTATGGTCTTGCCGAGGTCGCCGTGGGACTGGCCTTCCCTCCGCCAATGCGTGGTCCCCTCGTCGACCACCTGGATAGAGAGCGTTTCATGTTGAACGGCGAGGCAGTCACTGCCGCAGAGGGCGATCCCGATCCCCTCTCCATCGTCGCCTGCGGCAGGCCGTTGCCCGGTTACCGGGTTCAGGTGGTGGATGCCGCAAACAGGCCCCTACCCGATCGCAAAGAGGGACGGCTCGAGTTTCAGGGGCCCTCCGCCACCAGCGGTTACTTCAACAACGCCGAAACCAGCGCCGGTCTGTTTCGCGACGGCTGGCTCGACAGCGGCGACCGCGCCTACCTCGCCGACGGGGATATCTATATCACCGGGCGCATCAAGGAGATGATCATCCGTGGCGGTCGCAATATCTACCCCTATGAACTTGAGCTGTTGGTGGGTGAGATCGATGGTATCCGCAAAGGCTGCGTGGCGGTATTTCCCACCACCGACGCCGCCACCGGCAGCGAACGCCTGGTGGTCCTGGCGGAGACACGGGAGCAGGATACACAACGGCGGGAGGCGCTGCGTCAGGGGATCCGCGACATCAGCATCGACCTGCTCGGGATGCCGCCGGACGATCTGCTGCTGGCACCCCCCCATACCGTGCTCAAGACCTCCAGCGGCAAACTGCGCCGGGGCGCCATGCGCACGCTCTATGAACAGAATCGCCTGGGACGGGGCCAACGCCCGCTGCCGTTGCAGATCCTGAGCCTGCTGCTATCGGGATTGGCACAGCGGCTGGGCCATATCGGCCGCAGAGCCTCCCAATACCTCTTTGCGGGTTATGCCTGGATTGTTTTCTATATCCTGGTACCGTTTGTGTGGCTCGGCGTCGCGCTCTTGCCGCGCCTCTCCTGGCGCTGGGGCCTGATCCGCAAGGCGATCCGCCTGCTCCGCGGCCTCACCGCGACACCCCTGCATGTGGAGGGGATGGAACATCTGCCCTCTCCCGAGCGCCCGGTCATTATGGCAGCCAACCACTCCAGTTATCTCGATACCCTGGCGTTGATCGACGCCATACCCCGGGACTTTATCTATGTGGCAAAGCAGGAGCTGGCGGAAAAGTTCCACTCCCGGTTGTTTCTGCAACGCCTGAATACGATCTTCGTGGAGCGTTTCGATCCCAAGCGCAGCGCCATGGCCACCGAGGCGTTCGTCAGCAGGCTTGAAAGCGGCCAATCACTCGCCATCTACCCGGAAGGCACCTTCCGCGCGGAACCGGGCTTGTTGCCCTTTCAGATGGGGGCCTTTGTGACCGCGGCAGAGAGCGGCGATCCGATTCTCCCGGTCACCATCAGAGGCACCCGCGCCATCCTGCAATCCGATTCCAGCTTTCCCCATCACGGCTCCATTCACATCATCATCGCACCGCCCCTGGCGCCTCAAGGGAGTGGTTGGACTGAGGCCGCTCGCCTTCAAGCCGCCACGCGGGAAGTGATTGCGGGTAATAGCCGTGAGCAGGATCTGCAAACAACGCGCTGAAACCTGAGCAGAACCCGAGAATGCGCATTGCGATCGACATCTGCCCTGTTTCAGGGGCACAGTTAATCCTTGCGTCCGCGAAGCAAGGGGTGTCATGCGATCTCGCGGTGTTTTCGAACTAAACTGAAAAATAGGTAAAGAGCGTCTCTTTCAGCCGCGAGGCAGCCTCAATGCATAGACGAAGATTTCTCCACATGCTGGGACTGGGCAGTCTCGGTTTCAGCTTTGGCGGCCTGGTCCATGGCAGGCACCAGGCCGCAGACCATTCCATCAGCCTGTTTCTCTGCGGTGACGTCATGAGCGGACGCGGCATCGATCAGATTCTGCCCTACTCCAACAGACCGCAGATCCACGAGTCCTATCTCAAGAGCGCCAGGGACTATGTGGCGATCGCCGAGGCCAAGAGCGGCCCCATACCCAGGCAGGTCCCGTTCGACTACATATGGGGTGATGCCTTGCATGAACTTGACCATTTCAATCCCGACCTGCGGATCGTCAATCTGGAAACGGCGATTACCTCCAGTGAGCGCTACTGGCCCCACAAGGGCATCAATTATCGTATGCACCCCCGAAACACCCCCTGTCTCACTGCGGCCAAGATAGACGCCTGCGTGCTCGCCAACAACCATGTGTTGGATTGGGGTTATGAAGGATTGTCTGAAACCCTGGCCAGCCTTGAGCATCACAACATCGATTTCGTCGGTGCCGGGGAAGACAGGAGACAGGCCGAAGCCCCCTTGATCTTCGACATTCCGGGTAAGGGCCGGGTACTTCTCTATGCCTTTGCGCACTACTCGAGTGGCGTTCCCCTGGTGTGGCGGGCGGAGAAAAGCCGCCCTGGCGTGGCGCTGCTGAAATCGCTCAACAGCACCGAGGCCAAGCGATTGGGTGCTGAAATATCGGCAACAAAAAAGAGGGGGGACCTGGTTGTGGTCTCCATACACTGGGGAGGCAACTGGGGATATGAGATTCCAGCAAAGCAGCGCAGTTTCGCCCATGAACTGATTGACCATGCCGGCGTGGATGTTATTCACGGCCACTCATCCCACCACCCGAAAGGTATCGAACTTTACCACGGCTCTGCCATCATCTACGGTTGTGGAGACTTTCTCAACGACTATGAGGGAATAGGTAAATATGAGACCTTTCGTGACGACCTGACACTGGCCTACTTCCTTACCCTCGATCCTCACAGCGGCAGCTTGATACGATTGCTGATGACACCGTTAAAGATTAGAAAATTCAGTTTGCGTTATGCCTCGAAACAGGATCGAGCATGGCTTTGGCAAACCATGGCGCGAGAGTGTTCACAGCTTGAAACCGGGGTGACCGAGTTACAAGACGGCAGATTTGAACTCGAACTCAGCTAGCATTGTATCCCACACATTTGCTGATAAGTTGCATAGAAACTAAAGGGCTTAAGAGGCACTGCTGTACATAAGCAGAAGACCAACCAGCAATTTCAGCTAACTATTTGCGGCTATTGTCTTGAACAGCTTCATTTAATGGCTTCTACTACATGTAAATAAAAATCAGTGTGGCAACCACGGAGGAAGAGTAACCCCCCCTCTCCCCTCAAGGGAGAGGGGCTATGATGCCTGTTTCAGGAGTATCTGAGCGTTAATGAATAAATATATCCATTGAAGAATATAATGACTTCCGTCTGATAGTGCTTGTGAAACATATTTCGCAATGACTTGGATAGTGCCTCCTGTTAAGAGACAATGAGATCCAATTGAGCAGATCATGGGAATCCAAAAAATGATTTTTTCGAGGCACGAATCCACCCCCGTTTATGTATCGCGCACCGATCCGCTCGATCTCCTTTCAAGTTACTCCAAGCATGGATTTGAACTCGACGACGACAGCTGGCCCTCGGTGGAGCACTACTATCAGGGCATGAAATTCAAACCCGGCGAACTACGCAACGCGATTCGCGACGCCGACCACCCCGCCAAGGCGCAAAAGCTTGCTGAAAAGAACAAAAAGCAGATACGCAGCGATTGGAAAAGTGTCAAAGAGACCATTATGACTCGCGGTATCTATATAAAATGCCGCACCCACCGAGAGATTGCCAATGCACTGCTCGCCACAAAGGAGCAAATGATTATCGAGAACAGTCAATTCGACTATTTCTGGGGCTGCGGCCGTGATGGGCGTGGCCACAACACCTTTGGCAAGATATTGATGGCGGTCAGGAGCAAACTTAAAGAGGAGCTATTCGGTAGCGAACATCCCTAGCACGATTTTATTTCGGCCACAGTGTTATCCCCAGCAGCAGAAAACCGATAGATAACAAAATACAGAACAGCGTGGTCCCTGTGTAGAGCGGTCTCATGCCAGTTGCCTGAATGTGCCTGATCCCGATATAGCCGCCGATGGCGGTAACGAAGAAGGCAAACTCACTGGCGACAAGCAGTGTCAGCAGGGGAATGGTTGTAGTCCCGTCTGCTTGCGGTTGTATTCCCTTCATCACGACCAGCATAATCAACAGGCCCAGACTCAAGGCGACAAAGGGGAAGTTGCTCTTGTTCATAGACATACCATGTTATCACGGGTCTCTGCCCATGTTACTACCTTTTCTATGGCAACTACTTGTCTATTCCATAGCGCTTCATCTTCTGCCACAGGTTTTTTCGCGATATGCCCAGTGAATCGGCTGTCTGGTTGATTTTGCCGTAATTCTCCACCAATGCCCTGGTGATCGATTTTCGCTCAGCCTCTTCAATCGACGCCTTAAGGGTAGTGGTGTCGATGTCAATAAGATCAGATTCCGTAATCGACAGGTCATGCTTGCTGATCCAAGGACCATTGCACAGGGCGACGGCCCGCTCGATGATATTTTTCAGCTCTCGTACATTACCCGGGAACGACATGGATTGAAGATAGAGCTCAGCCTCCTTCGATAAACCCTTGATACCACCCTGCTTGGCTTGAACCTGCTGGTTAACGAACTGCCTGGCGAGATAGACAATATCCTCCCTGCGCTGCCTGAGTGGCGGGATATCGATCTGTATTACGTTGAGTCGCCAGTAGAGATCCGATCTGAATTCACTCTTTTCGATAGACTCATCGAGCTTGGCCTGGGTCGCCGCAATCACTCTTACGTCCAGTGGGATTGGAGTTGACCCTCCAACCCGTTCGAATTCCCGTTCCTGCAGTACCCTCAGCAGTTTCACCTGGATATCAGGCGATACTTCAGCGATCTCATCGAGGAATATGGTACCCCCCTGAGCCTGTTCGAAACGCCCCTTGCGCTGTTGTGACGCTCCGGTAAACGCCCCCTTTTCATGTCCGAAGAGTTCGCTCTCGATCAGTGTCGAGGGTAAAGCCGCGCAGTTGACGCTCACCATGGGACAACTGGACCTGAGGCTGTTCTGGTGTAAAAGATTTGCAACCACCTCCTTACCCACACCGGACTCTCCTGTCAGCAGCACCGAGCTGTCGCTCTCTTTGAGTCGCGCAACCAGTCTTTCGATTTTACGCATAGCGCTGCTTTTTCCCAGGCAACCGCTACCCGGTTTGAAATGATTGATTTCAGCACCGTCAGCGCCGGCCCTCAACTGGATATCAGAAATCGACGAGAGTTGGTGGGTTACGCTCTGAATAAAGTCATTGATATCGAACGGCTTTGTCAAATAGTCCAAAGCGCCGGCCTTCACCGTGGCCACGGCATCAGATATATCGCCATAGGCCGTCATCAGGATAACGGGTATACCGGGGAAATTATTTGAGATTTCGGAGAACAGTTCTATTCCGGTGCCGTCCGGCAGCAGGATGTCGGTCACTACCAGGTCGACCCCGCCCTTTTGCAGCTCTTTTTTCGCACTGGCGGTATCGCCGACGGCGCGAACCGGGATCGATTCGAGGTGCAGTCTGTCCACGAGGGACATGCGCATTATCTCGTCATCCTCCACCAGCAATACACACAAATCGGTGAATTTACCTGTAGCCATCGAATGTTCGATACTGTTTTGCATTACGCCGCCTGTCTTTGGATTACCGGTAGTTCGATGAGAAATGTAGTGCCTTTGCCCACTTCGCTTTCTACTTCGATCACACCTTGCATGCTCTGCACCAGCCGATAGACAACCCACAGCCCCAATCCCGTACCATTGGGTTTGGTTGTAAAGAAGGGATCGAACATTTGATTTCTTATAGTCGAGGCTACGCCAGGCCCATTGTCGCTGACTTCAATTACCAGGTGGATTCCCTCTTGATGCATGTTGAAATGGACAACCCCGCTTTCGGGTATGATCTCAATCGCATTTTTCAATAAATTGCAGATTATCTGTTCGGTCTTTCCGGGAATGAAGAGAGCTTTGTCAGTCGCATTGTTCCAGATGATTTCAATATCCCTTTCGCCGATCTCCGCGAGCACAAGGTCATGCAGCTTTTCAACCTGCTCAATGGATATCATTTCGACGCTCTCCTCGATTTTGAGTCCGACGAGGAGATTGTGGACAATATCCTTGATCCGGTGCAGTCCCTGGTCGATAACCGGCAGGTAACGATCGATCAGCGCTTTATCGTTTGGATGCTGACGCAGTGTATCGATACAGTTCAGCAGCCCAGCGAGGGGATTGTTCACCTCATGGGCCACCCCCGCGGTGATCCTACCCAGGGCGACCAGCTTCTCGCTCATCGCAATCTCTTCTTCGAGCATCTTTTTCTCTGCCAGCTCAGACATGATCTGATTGAATGTCACACTCAGTCTTCCGATCTCATCCCTCTCCTTAACAGGGATGGGGGAAAAATTCGTCATCTCTCCACGACCAACCGACTCCAATCCTTGTTTGATTGCCGCCAAAGGACCGACCACCCGTCTCGACACTATGGTACCCAGCAGACTGCCGATGATGACGAACAGCAATATCGATAACAGAACGATAACCGCGGTGGATTTTATCTTTTCAAAAAGGCTGGCGACAGAGAGGCGAACCCGAACCACACCAAGATATTTTTGATCAGAAAACAGAGGCACCACCCCTTCCTGAAAGCCATCCCTGGAAAAATCGCCACTGCTCAACACAGTCGGCGTTCTCACTACCATCGCTTGTTCGAATATAGCTCTATCGACTTCATTCTGCGGCGAGAAGAGAAGACCTATCGGGTGATTGGCGGGATGAAGATGGGCCTGCACCAGACCGTTCGCGTCCAAAATCATCGCATCGACAATTTCGTGTTCGCTTCTGGAGCCGGGGCCTTTAGATGCCATGTTCTTGAGACTGAGATAGAGAGACCAATAATCCTTGCGCAGCATTGCCTTTGGCGCCGTGATCGATATGGATTCAGATAGCAGTAGCGCTTTCTCACCCAGATCAGTGTGGAATCGCTGCCAGTCCTGAACGACCATGAGCACCCCGATGAGAAAGCCAACGCTGGTGACGACCGCCGTTATGGTTAGCGATAACTTGATTGCCAAGGGCCAGGACTTCGTTTTCGATATTGGCATTTGTGCGCTTATTATCAGTCGGTTTGTACCACGGTACGATTGGTAAACGCACTCTGAACCGTATGCTCCAAAGCGCGGATTTCATTGAACAACGAATCGGTGTAGTGACCGAAGCCATCCAGTTTGAGTCTGTTTAACAGCTCTTTTCCGCTCACATCCTCGTCCATATTCTCAAGCGTCAGCTTCATCTGCTTAACCATCCTGGCATCCACGCCTGGACGGTAGACGATCGGAGGAAAACCAAAGCTTTGAGATTTTCTGATGATCCGGGTTTTTTCAGTGATATGTGGCTGAAAGACGGCAATGTACTCCCAGATATAGGAGTCGACAGCGCCACCATCGGCAACCTGTTCGGCAACGGCTTGTACTGTCTCGGCATGATTGAAGGTAAAAAAGGTCTGTCTGAAAAAGCTCTCGGGTTTCTCGTCTTTTTTTGCCATCAGAGCAAGCGGATAGAGAAAGCCCGAATTGGAATCGGGGTCGGAGAAGGCAAAGCTCTTTCCTTTAAGATCACTAAACCGTTTATAGGGACTACTCTCATGGACGATGATATATGAGTGATAGCGCGGTGATCCCCGGTATATTGGTACCGCAAGGAGCTGAAGCGAGTCGGTGTCCCTGGACTGGATGTAGGGATAGCCACAGATCCATGCGAATTCGATCCCCCCTGATTCCAGGAGATCCATTACCTCCCGGTACGACTTTCTCTGCACGAACTCGACCTTGCGACCTATTTTATCCTCCAGGTAGTGACTCCATTGATCGAGAAACCTGAGATTTTCGGTGGGGACTACCGCGGTCAGACCGAAACGAATAGGCGTTAGCGAATCGGTTGCATACAGCGGAGTAATCCACAAGAGCAAAAGTATAAAGATCAATCGCACATGGGTTCCTCAGGCATATAACTTCTCAGGGATACTGCTAAGTTATGTCACGGCACCTGCATTGCGACAAATATCATCTGCTCCCTGGTAAATGAATTGGGTGTTATCGGCAGCACTTTCCCGTGCTTGCAATGTTGTTATTCTGCAAGAATAGCAGAATCTGTTGTTTTTCCTGGGGTTGTTTTTAGTTTTATGGATCGATCCTTGGCATTTGTGGCTGATTCAATTTGTTACCTGGCGGTAACGCGCCCCTCGCCACCTCAAGACTAGTGGCATGTAAATAAAAGAGATATCTGCTACGTGAACAAGATCAACCGATTTGTTACCACTGGGTAACAAATACCGGGATTTTCGTATCAATATCATAAATTCTCTAACTATTTCAGTCAGATAAAGAATTGGAACAGCTTTTGCTGCGGTCCCAGGGATCTCTTTGCATTAGCAAAATCGAATAAACACAAACTGCCTGGGCGGGGAAAGAGTGGGTGATGAAGAGCGGCGACGGAATCGAACAAAAAGCTACCTGGCGACTGGTAGTGGTGATTTTCGCTGCGGCAATTCTGCTGCTGTTAACGGCCTGGAGTGGTGTTGAGTATTACACCTCACAATCATCTTTCTGCGGTGGCAGCTGCCATACCATGACAGAGCAATATAAAGCCTGGAAGGCAAACTATCACCACCAGAGCAACAATCCGGAGGGCATGCAGGCAGAGTGTATCGATTGCCATTTTCTTCCCGGTGAGAACCACTCATTGAAAGCCAAGTTCGAAGGATTACGTCACCTCGCTGCCTATCTTTACGACCCGGATGCGCCACTGCCCATTCGACCGGTCATTCCGGATGGCGCCTGTCTGCAATCCGGTTGTCATGACCACCAGCAGCTGGGAGAACAGGAGATCCAGTTTACTGAACGGGTTCGCTTCAAGCACGGGATTCACCTTGGCGAAAAGGCCCTCGACGGTCACCAGATCACCTGCGATACCTGCCACTTCAAGACTACTGAAAAAAAGCACTTCGAAGTGCCTGAAGAGATCTGTTTTCTTTGTCATCTCAAACTGGAGAAACCCACTCTCGACAAGGCGGAAGTCGACACTGGCATAATTAAGAAAATTACCTTTGTTAACAAGCCGACCATCGATTTCAATCAAGGAGTCTCCCGCTGTGACATCTGTCATACGATCCCAACGCGATCGCTTCAAGGCCAGCTTCAGGAGGGAGACCCCGCCAGTACCAAAAAGCCGATTACCCACCAGACGATACAGGAATCCGGGGTAGCTTGTGAAAGCTGCCACTTCGAGGTGGTGAGTGGAGAGGGTGAGATCAATACCGGGAATGTGGTCTCCAACGGCTGCCTTACCTGCCACAACAGAAGCCAGACCCTGCTTGCTGCTGCAGGTGATCGTGATCTTATGCACGACAAACATATACCTGACAAGGCTGACTGTTTCGATTGCCATAGCGTGATCGAGCACAGGAACAGAACCGACCATCTTGATTTCGTACGCAATGATTGCCAGCTCTGTCACGTCGATCAACACAAGTACCAGAAATTGCTGCTTTCCGGCGCACCCGTTAATGAGGATATCTCGGGTGCTCCCCATCTCATGTATGAGGTCAATACAAACTGTATGGGCTGTCACCTGAAAAAGACGTTAAGTAAAGGGCATGACGTGCGAACAGCGTCAGGGGATACCTGTGCGGCCTGCCATACCGAACAACATAAAAAAATGCTCAGTGACTGGAAACAAACCATGGCCAGAGAGGTAGCGGACGTGGAAGAGATCGAGCAGCAAGCCAGGGAACTCTTCGGAGAACTCAAACCCAGCTTGGACAAAGAACGTTTGATCCAGGCGGAGGAGATGCTCAACCAAGGAAATGAGCTTCTCAATATTGTGCGTGTTGGTAACGGAGTACATAACAAAAAATACGCAGTCAATATTCTCGATGGCGCATTCGGCAATTTTGAAGACACCATTGAGCTATTGGAAAACGCTGTCGACAGTGAATGATCTTTCAACACATAGACGATCAACCGTAGCGGAGGATGAGGAGATGCGTGGGAGAATACGATATGAGTGATAACAAAACACCTGATATCAACCGACGGAAATTCCTGAGTGGTGTAAGCGCAGCCGCCGCGGGCACCGCGGCCTTGGCGACACCGAGGGTGAGTCTTGAAGCTGCCCAATCAAAAGCACCCCGTTGGGTCATGGTCATGGATCTGAGACGCTGTATAGGTTGCAGGGCATGTACCGTCGCCTGTAAATCGGAAAACAATGTCTCCTTGGGCCGTTTCAGGGCAGTCATCCAAGAGAAAACCATGGGTAGCTTTCCAAATACCAAGAAGGCATTCTTGCCCCTGATGTGCAATCACTGCGAGGGCAATGAGAAGGATGGCGTGCCTCCCTGCGTCAAGGCGTGTCCTGAGTTTCCGGGCAAGCGGGCCAAGTTCAAGACAGCTGACGGCAAAACCATTCGCTATCGCACAGGGGCGACCTATAAACGTCCTGACGGCATGATTCTGATAGACAAGGAGAAGTGTATCGGCTGTGGCAAGTGTATCGATGCCTGTCCTTACGGCGTGCGTTCATTTGATCCCTTTGTCAAAGCGGGCGGCGACCCGTCAAAGCAGGCCGCGGACAAGTGTGATCTTTGCGCGCATCGTGTCGATAACGGTGTCGAGCCATCCTGCGTCAACACTTGCCAGGGACGCGCACGGATTTTCGGCGACCTCAACGATCCCAACAGCGAAGTCTCCAAGCTGGTGAAAGCGCACAACCTGGCCAAGGCGGACAATGTGCTGCTTGCGGATGAGGGAACCAATCCTCATGTGTTCTATATCGATCCCGACAACATCTTGAAGAGCCTCTATACCAAGCGAAAGAAGGGCAAATTGGACCACTTTGTGGACCAGATTCCATAGACCCTGAGCGCCTGTATCGAGAGAGGAACAGCTATGAAAAAGTTAAATCGTCGTGATTTCATGAAACTGACTGCCGGCAGCGGCTGCGCATTGGCTGCCGGGCTGGGCAGCAGTCAGAGCGCATTTGCCGGATCGCTTAAACTACAGGCGGGCGGCAAGGATTTTTCACCCGCAACCGGCAAGGAGAGACAAGCGATACCTACCGCCTGCTGGCAGTGTGTCACCCGCGACTCCATGATCGGTTATGTGGAAGACGGACGCCTGGTAAAACTCGAAGGGCATCCCGATTCCATCCGCACCCTGGGAAAGCTCTGTGCCAAGGGACAGGCCGGCATCAACCAGGTCTACTTCCCGGACCGCATCCTGCATCCAATGAAACGGGTAGGTAAACGTGGTGAGCACAAGTGGAAGCGGGTCTCCTGGGACGAGGCCCTCGATCTGATCGTATCCAAGCTGAAACCCCTGCGCGACGCGGGCACCCCGGAACTCTTCATGTATCAGTACGGCAGACACAAGGCGTCGCAGGCCGCGACCATGTACGACTTCATGCAGGCCTATGGCACCGGCACCATCGGCAATCACACCTCTGTCTGCGAGGCCGCAAAGTGGGTCGGCCAGGAGAGTCTCTGGGGCGGTATGTATGACAACTGGGATTATGACAACACCGATTATGTGGTGATCTTCGGCAGCAATCAGTTCGAGACCCATACCAACCATATTCCGACCTCCCAGCGCCTGATCCGGGCCAAGGTCGATCGCGGTGTACCCCTCTATGTATTCGATGTACGCCTGACAAATACCGCGGCCAAGGCCGACCAGTGGGTGCCGATCAAAGTAGGCCATGACGGCCTGGTGATGCTGGCCATGTGCAATGTGATCATGAACGAAAAGCTCTACCGCAAGGACCACTTCAAGTTCATGCGGGTCACTGCAGACTACAAGGCATCTGTCGCTGATAAGATTACGGCGGTGACAAATAATGTCGCCAAGTACACCCCCGAGTTTGCGGAGAAACACAGCGGTGTACCCGCCGATACCATACGCAACATCGCCCGCGGTTTCGCCAAAGCCAAATCCGCCTGCCTGGTGACCTACCGGGGAACCGTGATGCACTACCACGGCGCGGACCAGGAGCGGGCAGCAATGCTGTTGTCCGCCATCACCAACAATCTCGATCGTCCGGGCGGCCGGGTCATGGGTGTCGGCGCAGGCTGGAAGTCTCCCTCCTCCCCCAGGGCGAAGGTTCATAAAACCCTCCATGTAAAGGACGGATTTCCGGGTGAAGCGGCCTATCCGACTCACCACGTAAGCCACCAGGTGCTGCCGCTGATCAAGGATGGCCACGCGGGTCGACCCAAGGTCTACTGGTGGAGTTGCTACAATCCGGGATTCATCAATGGCGACAACAAGGAGCTGCAGGCGATCATGCAGGATGAGAGTATTATCCCGTTCCTGATTTCAACAACCATCGTCTACGACGAGTCGTCTCAGTATGCCGACCTGATCCTCCCCGACGTCACCTACCTGGAGCGCTGGGATTGGGAAGATATGGTGTCGGCAAACCAGATCGCCGAATTCTATATCCGCCAGCCATTGGTGAAACCCCTTGGGGAATCTCGCTGCCAGGGCGATGTCTGGCCCGAATTGGCCAAGCGCATGGGCTTTGAACTGGCCTACTCAAGCAAGGAGGACTTCGTCCGCCAGTCCTGCGAGATGACACCCGGCGTACGTGAGGCCGGAGGTTTCGAGTATATGAAGAAGCATGGCGTGTGGCACGATCCGGACGCCAAACCCAACTACGGCTTTTATGAGACCAAGGTGGACATTTCCGGCGATGGGGTGATTCTCGATGACAAGACCGGGGTTTACTGGAACTGGAAGAAGGCAGGCGTCGACAGTCAGGCCCAGGCCAAGAGCCAGGGTTACCTGAATACAAAAGGGGCAAAAAAGGCCTATATCGCACAAAACATCGACGGTACGGCCTACCTGGCCTATCCGCCCAATACCAAGTTCGTCAAGGCGGGTTATCTGGATTTCTATTCAGACAATTTCGCCAACAAGGGCCTACCTGCGTTCCCCACCTATACGCCGATTCCGGAGCACCAGAAGATGGCGGATGACGAGCTGAATCTCACCACCTACAAGGTGGCGGTGCACACCCACTCGAGGACCGCCCACTGCAAGTGGCTCACCGAGATCAAGCACGATAATCCGGGCTGGATCAATACCAAGACGGCCGCGGCCCGCGGCATCAAGAATGGTGACAAGATCAAGGTCTACAACGACATGGGCGAGATCACCACGACTGCCTATGTCACCGAGGGCATCATTCCGGGTGTGATTGCCATCTCCCACCACCTGGGTCGCAAACATTCCGGGGTATACGGTTCGGGCCAGACTTCACCTACATCAGGTGGAGCAGCGGCAGATCCGGATGTGAAGAATATCTGGTGGAAAAAACATGGTACCCACCCCAACACCATCATCCCCAACGCTTCGGATCCGATCAGCGGTACGCAGAGGTGGATGGATACTGTGGTCAGGGTAGCGAAGGTATGAATTGGTTGTGCTAAGTGAGGAGAGCCGAGATGGGAACTGACTGGAACATAGTGGCCGTAAACGCCAAATCGAGGAGTGATATTTACGCCATGTTGGCCTTGGTATTTCGGCAAGAGCCCAGCGAAGCCCTCATCGAGGAACTGAGAGGGCCCCGTCTGTCAGGGGCCTTCTCGGAGATCGGCTTGGAACTGGGTGACTCGTTTTACAACGAATCCGTATCAACCATAGCCGATCAGCTTGCACTTGAATTTTCGCGCCTGTTTATCGGTCCCGGCCCGCACATATCCGCCCATGAATCGATTTTCACCGAAGTGGATGGTGACACAGGCGGTTTATGGGGCGCGAAAACTGTTGCGGTTAAGAAATTCATCGAGACAACCGGACTCGATTACGCCTCCGGGTTTACCGGGCTTCCCGATCATATCAGTGTCGAGCTTGAGTTCATGCAGAAACTGACCCTGTGGGAAGCCGACAAGTGGAGGCAGAGGGATCGCATGGGTGCCGAGTACTGTCTCTCGATTCAGCGCATGTTCCTGCAGCAGCATATACAGGGCTGGGTACCCAAGTTCTGTAATGCAGTGATTGCCGAAGCAGAATTTCCCTTTTACCGGGAGCTGGCGGAATTGACAAAGTTTTTCCTCGGCTTGGAAGAGCAGAGCCTGGCAACCGAAACAGCCGCTTGAATCATCAATCCAATCCACCCAGGGAGATACAATAGGTGGATTCTACGACCTGAAACGCCTATTCATCTAGGTGTTTCAGGCCATCTTTTGATCCATATCGCTGCTGTAGGGCGACCTCTTGATCAGGCTTCATACCGAGCCCCCTGCCTTCGTTGACGGCAAAGCCGGTTGGTGCACCGAGATTCATCCGGTAGGCCGCCCACATAGTCCCGAGCAGTTCCGCCCTGGGTGCATAGACCAATAGCATTCCATGGCTGGCATCCACCACATGCTGGGTGAAATCTTCAACCTGTTCCCGGCTAGGCAGATTGCCGTCTACCGGAATACTGATATAGCGCATGCCCAACGCTTCAGTCTCCAGCTGATGCTTGCGAGCACTTTTTTCCGCTGTTCCAAGATCGATTACGGTTTTGAATCCAAACGCATTCAGCTCCCCGATACGATTCAGCGGACGCCCCATAGTCGCCTGCAGATAGGGAATAGCGCGGCCAGGGTCTGGTATTGCAATGCCATAGCCCATCCGTCCTGGCAGCTTTGATAAATCATGGCTCAGTATGTGGGGTAAGGCCTTGCCGTCCGGGGTGGTTGGTATCACGCTATCGTCTCTATTGACTTCACCATCACCCCACCAGCCACATGCAATGACATGCCCAGGGTATGCCAAAATTGAGCCGAGCAAAACCAATTTTAAGCAGACTCTTTGATTTCGGTACATTTTTACCTTAGGGCCAGTGAAGGCTGCAATCTACTCGCTATTATTTTCTTGATTAGGGCCCACTGCTTGAGCCAGTGAAGCCTAATCATTGAACAATTGAGCTGTCTGAAGTCATCAGAAACCAGTGTCAGCCGGCCTGACCGTCTGTTATTGGCGCTAATTACAAACCGTGTTGATGTTCTGCACCAGATACTTCATCGCAAGTTCCTGATCCGACCCGCTGCTGGCGCCCTCTATATGGTAGGAAGTGTAGAACACACACCCTGCTCCGCTACTGCTATCTTTCCAACCGACGGTAATTGGGTGAACACCGGTATAATCACTGACGGTGGAGATGTCAGCCTCCAGGAATGTTGTTACATCGGAATCGACCGTATCGATCGCGGTCCAAAGGAATAGGTCAAATGCGATATCAAGACTGTTTCCTACCACGCTGGACAATCCGCTATGAGTTACCGTGGCAGAAACACCTCCTATAGATGTGTCGCTACCGGCGAAATTAACTTTTCCTGGAAAGATTGCAGTCAACCATGTGTCGGACTGATCTGAAAAATAGGCATGATTTCCCGCTTCGACGAAGTCCTGAACAGCCTGATTCGCCTCGGCATCATAACTGTAATCCTCGGGACAGTTGACGAACAATGCATCATTGTTGTCGAACTCAGCAGACTTGATATATGTTGGTGGAAAACGGACTGAGGTCGCATCATCTATATCAAGCACGATAAGTCCTTTATTCTCGCAATCAGTACTGCCCCTTGCAAATTCAGCACTGGTGGTTGCCGCATCAAAGGGATTTCCATACTCATCGTTCAATGTGCAACCTTTCAACTGGGCCAGCAAAACCTGGACCCCATCGAATTCACCAGGTATGACCACCCAACGGTTATTGGAATTACTTGTCAGCGACACCTGGGACAGCTCCACTGTTTCATCGAGCATCGCATTTGTATTTACAATATTGTCATCGAACCCTGCCAATGAGATCACCAGATCAATGTTTCCTGATACGCCTGACGGTAACAGGCAAGCAAATTCCCCCGAATAGTCGGTGATACATTTGTCAGGATCGGCAACGCCTCTGAATGCCACCGGTGTTCGGTTGGAGAGTCTCGCACCTGTTGTGGAGAGTGTGACTTCCGCATTGACCAATGGAGTAATGCCATCAGCGGCCAAGACAGATCCACACACTACAGCCGAACCTGCCTGGGGAAGACATTCGGCCAGACCTTCTAAGTTTGATTCGGTTTGCTGGTCGGCACCATCGTCCGAGCTTCCACCGCCACCACCACAGGCCATGAGATTGATTAGTGGCAAAGTGATAATCAACAAAAGATGTAAATGCTTCATCTAATTATACTCCCTTTAATACTTCTATTTCCGTTAAGACGGGTCGGATAAAATCAGCAGATTATCCCCATGACTCAGGATTGTGAGTGTAAAGTAACATCTCCATCTGGCAAAGCCTGAATCGGCGCAAAAGATATAGAATCAGCAAGCAAACAACGCTAAACCTTAGGGTGTGTAGCTGTAGGCCCCCGCATCATAGGCAGTACCCTGCGGCCGACTTGTACCTGCGATATCCATGAGGCTGATGCCCAGGTCATTAGTCAGGTCGGTGAGGATGGGCTGGGAAGAGATGAAACCCTCAGGCACGCTATCGATCAGCGCACTACCCGGGTTCAGGCGAAAGTCGTAAACCCCTTGATTGATGAAGCTCGCATCGACACCCTCTACACTGTTTTGCGAAAAACCCGTGGCACTCTGAAAAGCACTCAGACCGTTGTGAATGGTGGGAGTACTACCTCCGCTAGCGAAGTCACCCGACGAGTCGGTGTAAAAATTGTAGTCCAAAGTATTGATTACCGAGGTCGCCGAGCGCAAGCGTGTCTGATACAGGGTGGCCCCATCGATGATGTTCGCTGCGACATAACGATCCAGGGAGGCGCCGGAACCATACAGGTACATCCCAATCTCGCTCTCTGAAAAGGTGTTGAAATAGACGTAGCGCGAACCGTTCCCGCCGCCGAAATCGAGACCCGAGCCCGCCGGGCTGGCGAAGGAGATATTGCCTATAAAATAGACACTGCCACCGATATTACTCGCGGCATAGTTAACACCCCCCGTATCCCAAGAGCGGTTATTGAGAAAGTAGACATAGTTCTGCTGCACTCCTTCATCATTGACATAGAAGTTCTGTGCATTTCCCCCGCTGTTGCCATAGGTAACCGGGCGCAGGTCCCAACAACTGGACTCGCTCACCACGACACGGTTGAAATCCTTGATGTCGATGCAGTTTTCACCTTCACTGTGGGCGACCAAGCGACCAATATAGACATCAGAGCTGGTATTGTTGTTGGTCAACTGGACGCAATCGCCGGCATTTTCGTCACAGCGGTTATCCAACATCCAGTACCCTGCCTGGTTGGTACCGACAAAGGCATGGATATCCCGCTCCTCGCTCAACCCGTCCGCCTCGACAATGCCATTGTCATGGGCGTAGACATTGAAAGCCAGGAGATTACTGCCTTCAGTAGACAGGCCCACACTGGTCCCACCGCGACCGGTAGATGGGTTGTTTTTCACCTCGGCATGGCGCAAAACCACATTGTCCGCACCTCCCCCCATGTGTCGCGGTATGATCCCATCAAATATGACTCCGCTGATTCGCATATGACCGCCACTAATGCGAAGTTGGGCTCCCTCAGATACGTGATTCGGGTGTGCCACAATGCGTGGTTTGTCCGCCCCCTTCTCGTCACCGATCAGCCAACTGGTTGCCCCTGGCTGACCATTGAAATTGAGCTGGTGCCAACTGCTGTCGCGCAAGGTATAGGGCTGGCTCGAGGGTGCCAGCACCACCTTGCCACCCGCTTCGATAGTTGACCCGGTGGCTGGGAAAGAGCAGCGGGGGACGTCCGGATAGCCGTAACTGCTATCGTCGCTACAGGCCGGATTGTCGGAATCGATATAGTAGTAGCCGGCGCTCTCGGCAGCTGGCCAGGCTGGCGGGTCAGCAGGCGCAGATTCGTTGATGCCGAAACCGGGATCGGGTATGCCGATAGGCATGGGGTAGTTGGCCGGATCGGCGACATGTAACGACACCCTCGCCACATTCGAGGTTCCTGTTGTGTCTGAGGCACAATAGGTAAAGCTGTCCTCGCCTGTGAAATCGCTGTTCGGCTCATAGTAGAGATCATCGGGATCGAAGATGGTGTCGTTGCTTGAGAGTGCCGTTGTCCCCTCGTATAAGGTCCCATTGGTTGGTACCGAATCGAGCCTCCACTCACTCACCGCACCCCCGCCGTTACCATATTTATAGTCTTTATAGCGCATCGACCAATCGATGTTGGGTGCATCGAGGTAGCTATGGCGATTGTACTCAACCAATGTAGAAGTTGCTGCCAGGGTCAGGTATTTTCCTACATTTGTCGGCATCACGAAGCTGAACGGAATGGCGACGACGCTGCCCGTCTGAGCACCACAATCACCCGATACTGCGGCCGTAGTCATCTGGCTCAGGACTTCGCTGGGATCACTCTCGTTGCCAGCTTCGTCATAGGCTGACACCTGGTACTGGTATTGTGTATTCGGCGAAAGCCCGCTATCGGTGAAACTTGCCACGGATGATGTTGCTATCTCAGTCCCTCCCCTATACACCCGGTATCCTGTCGTTGCGGTGTCATCACTCGATTCAGACCATGACAAAGCAATCGTATTGCTGGTAACGCTGTCAGCATTCAAGCCGGTTGGCACTTCTGGCGGAGTAGTATCGGAATTGTCAGATACCATAGTCGATTGAACGATTACATCGCTTAGCGCACTCTCGTTGCCAGCTGCATCATAGGCCGATACCTGGTATTGGTATTGCGTGTCTGGGGAGAGCCCACTGTCGTGGTAATTTGTCGCGGATGAATTACCTACCTCAACCCCATCACGAAAGATACGATACCCCGTGGTTGCCGTATCGTCATTCGAAGCTGACCACCCCAGTGTGATTGTGGTAGCGGTCACGTTGCTTGCACTCAATCCGACAGGTACGGCAGGGGGAGTGGTATCTGCTTCACCTGTGTTAGCGGTAGACAAGGTGATCTCGTCACTGGCTTCGCTCACGTTGCCGGCCGCATCGTAAGCAACGACATAGTAACTATATTGGGTAGCGGCACTCAAACCACTATCTATATGGCTATTGGTCGGGGTTGAGGCAACTTCCAAACCATTTCGAAAAACATGATAGCCCTCAACAGATACATTATCTGTTGAACTATCCCAATTTAGTGTTATGGAGTTTTGAGTAATGCTGACAGCCGTAAGATTGAGAGGCTTGCTCGGCGCCGATTTGTCGAACTCACTATCACATGCTGAAAATATGAAAAGTAGAACTGAAACTTGGAAAAGTCGGGGAATGTAACGATTAGATCTATAGAATTCCATGAACACTGCTGTTACTCCTGTACGCCAGCGACACCCCGCTTTATTGAACTGTCAACTGCAACTGTTTACTTCACTATTCGCTTTCGATTCTACTGTAATATCTGTGTATTTGTTTGACACCCTTCATAATTATGAGAAAAATTCTATTTCAGCATATGAGCTCGTATTCCAGTACCTTGCACACAAACTCAAATGTAGTGCCAGACGCATGACTGACAAGAGACCGGTATCTTATTCAATCTATCGAGAGTTTTGCTAAATACCCTCAACCCACAAGATACAAGACACGCTCTCAAAGATAAGTCTATCAATAACCATTAATATGAGTTTGGTAGGCTCTTGATAGTCGATTCATGCTGACTTCATGACTGTTGTGTTACATTTTTTCTGTTCCACCTCCTGCAATCGAAACGATAGCTGGCCCCTCCCAGGACCAATCCCACCAACCCCAATGCACAGCCGTTGAGCCCACTAAGCTCACAGATCAGACGATCAAAGGAATTGGTCATATCGCATACAAAATGTGACGGCTATCACGCTTTGCTCTACTATATGACTGATTTAAAGCATGTTATTGAGCAGCACAAATGGAGTAGAGTTGTTCATAACTGTCTGTTCACAAAACATTCTTAGAATAATACTAATATGTCCGGGATCTCTCTCATGCCCGGTATCGAGATAGCTGTTCGCTATCCACTACCATGACTGGCTCACGCTCGGTTATGAGCAAGCCGCATGGTCACCTTGATACAAAGATTTTGGAGGCTGTTGTGATCACCTAAGAGACTATGACTGCTTGTCTCTTATTTGAATCGCAATGTAAGTACTAAATGAATACAGTGATCAAGGATTGATTGCATGATGATTCGGCAACTTCCAGGGCATCATGGAAATAGATGTCGGGGTTGTTTTAGCGATAAGGATCGTAAATGCATACCGCAGATAGCTCAAGGATTTCTCTGCTTGACAGCATGCTACGGAGAAACACTCTTGCGGGATCTAATTTCCCATATCACGGTCATCTGAACACAAAATCTACGATGGACTTGCATCTCGCGGAGATGTCGAGTTGCCATTGCTTGATGCCTGATTCTTTACTCCAGGCCAATACCCTGTTCAAACAGCGACCTATCGAAGCACTACTACTGAAACAAACATTCACAGTGGTCGAAGAGCGTCAATCACAATGATGAAATATTCACAACTGAGTCGAGATGAATTTGAGAATAAATTTCGGCACCTTAAAGAGAGCAGTGACAGCTTTAGTAACGAGTCATTGCTATTCAATACACAGCTGACCAATGAGCATCTGGAACGGGAGTCTTTTCTAGAAGCGCAACAGGATGAGTCAACTCAAGTAGAGATTAATGTGGATAAGAAAACAGAGACTCCAAACAACGAAATTGATCAATTGCGGCAGACACGGGAGTCTCTTGAACATGAACTGGAAGAGAAAAGTCAGCAATTAAGCAAAGCACGGGAATACAATAACAAACGGTTGGCAGAACTACAGAAAATACTCCAACAACGGGAAATGGAGCTACAGGCTGATCTGGACGAAGCGAATCGTACTTCCGGTGACAAGCTGGCACGTGCCGAAGCTGAAATCTTGACATTGAAAGAGCAGATCAAAACCAAGGAATTATCCCGACTCGAACTGCAAAATGAAAAAGCCATGCTGGCCAACAGCCTGAAAACTGAGACTTCCAATAATTTTGGTTTCGCTCAGCAGGCTCAGGCGTTGACTGAAGATCTACATAACCTGGAGACTGAACTAAAAAAGACACAACAGTCTGCCACTGATGCTGAACATCAATACAAAAAAGAGATAGCTGATTTAAAGACAGAACTGGAACAGGCATGGTTCGAAATCGAAAGCTTTAGACAATCACATCAACAATTTGAGGAGCAGCTAAAACAGGCAGAGGCCGACTATAAGGCGTTACAGGACGGAATGGATCAGGCCTTGGAGACCGAGAAGCAACGCGGCAGAGAAGAACAGACGCGCTTCGAGGCCATCTTCGAAGAGTTAAACCATCAATTGGAAGCTACTCGCGCTGATGCAGAACATCAACTCAATGAAGCACAGCAGCAGGCACAAACCACCATCCAATCACTGCAAGAAGAGATGAATCAAGCCTTGCATCAAGCAGTGGAGAGTGAGAGACAGCAGGCCAGAGAAGAACAAAGCCGCTTACAGACAGATATAGAAGACCTCAAACAGCAGTTGCAAACAACCCGCACTGAAAGCGAGCAGCAACTGGAAGCGATGCGTGCCCATACAAAGCAGCAAATGGAAGAGGTTCGCCTGGAGGTCGAAACTGCTGCCGACGAGCTGTTGCAACAAATGAACCAAACCTTGGAGGATGAGAAGCAACACGCCGAAGAGGAGCAGACGCGTCTGCAGGATGAAATCAACTCACTCAATGAACAGTTGACGACAACTCAAGCCTCAGCGGCTGAACAACTGGATGAGACACGAAGCCAGGCCAAAGCCGACATTCGTACACTGCAGGAACAGATGGGGCGGGCAAATGTAGAGGCCGTGGAGGCCGAGAAACAGCAAGCCAGAGAGGAGCGGGATCGATTGGAGGCTGTAATCAAGGCGCTCGATGAACAGTTGCAGTCAAACCGCGATGAGATGGATCAACAACTGATAGAGACGCAACAACAGGCACAGGCCGATATTGATTCCCTGCAGGAACAGATGAACCAGACTATGGCTCAGGCAGTTGAAGCTGAGAAGCAGCAGAATCATGCCAAGACCCTTGAACTGCAAGAGGAGATGAAACAGGCCCTGGAAGTTGAAAAACTCGATGCCGAAAAAGAACGACAACGCTTAGAAACAACAATCGATGAGCTAAAGCAACAGTTACAGACAACCCGAACCGAAACCGAACGCCGATTGGATGAAGCTCAACAACAGGCGCTGGCTGATTTGGAAAACCAAAAAAAGGAGTTTGACCAGACCCTTGAGAAGGAAACACAGCGTGCGAGTGAAGAACAGGCACGCTCTGAAGCCGAAACCAAACGACTCAATGAACATTTAAAGACAATCCATACCGAGTTTCACAAACAACTCGACAAGCGGCTTGAACAGGAGAGTCTGCTGGAGAAGGAACGGAATATTACAAACGAACTCAAACAAAAGTTAAAGAAAACCGAAAAAGCACTGAATGAGTCCGCACAACGCATCGCCGAGGCGGAGCAAAACCACCAGGAAGAGGTGACCGAATTACAACAAAAGCTGGAATCTAGCGATGATGCATGGTCAAAGCTTACGGAAACTGAAGTAGAAGCTCAAACGACCAAACAGGAACTCGCATCGTTAAAAACCGAGTTGGAACAGGAGATAACCAACTTGCAAGCTGAACTTGAACATCAACGTGGGAACAGTGATAAATCACTGCGCCAGGCCAAAAAAGAGAATGAGGAACTAAAGCAGTTAATCACGAAAAATCAGTCAGATGCAGAAAAGGCTGATAGCGCTATCCAGTTATTGAAGAAAAGTCAGGCATCTTTGAATGAGAAGAAGACTCAATTTAAAAATATAATTTCTAGACTCAAAATGGAGGCGAAGTCCAAGCAGACCAAGCTCAATGCCACCATTGAATCCCTACAGCAGGATAATGAGTCATTACGCCTTAATCTTGATGCTGCCTTGGAGCAGAATAGTGATTCCGATTCACTACAGAAGCTGATGAATGAAAATGCACTTCTCAGGAGTAAAATTAAAGGTTTGCGTGAAGTGCAAAGGGAAATGGAGGTACAGACGGTCGTTGATGGTGACGATGAAACCAAAGAGCTGATTAAGGAACTTCAGTCGACCCGAGCTAAACTTAAAAAAGCAGAGAAACTAGCACAGCGCAGTACCGCCCTGTTAAGCGAGAACCAGATTCACGAGAGCGCAATCGAGATTCTCAGCGATGATTTGGATGCGTTAACCAAAGAGAAGGCTTCGCTGATAAAGGAACGTGATGATTTGAAAAATAAATTGCGTAAAATCAAGGGACATCGCTCTAGCTTGAACAGCCCTAGCGGCCAACTGCACTAACAGTCTCCATTTTCTGCTATGGATCGTTAAAGGTACTGAAAACGAACATCAATGCCACAGCAACCATTGCCCATACAATTGTAATCAGAGTTATCTCCTGCCATCTCTTTTGGGTTGATAGTGGTTCTGGATTTTTATTCTTGCGTTGCCATTCAATTTCATATTTGTCGATAAGCTCAATGGCATTTGCAATATCCGTCTCCTCATATACCCAGATTGCACCATCAGTGATTAATGTTGACGGTGTCTCATAAAATTTTATTTTTGCTTGCGCCAGTAACCGCCTTATAGCATTTGCCTCTGCTTCAGGCACATTCTTTAAAGAAAACACTTTGTGACTCATATCTTTTAGTTATTTCACATACATCCTAGATTTTCTTCGCACCAATGTTTAATTTCTTTTCCGTCTTTCTCAATAAAAGAACCCTGCTCTCGCCATTCTAGGCAGAATGGCTGATTTCTCTATACTTTGGTATAAATCTATCATCTGTATGACAAAAGACTTACTAATTTCATTTTTTCCTCTAACCATGGAAGGTAGTCTAATGGCATAAGATGAAAAAAACATCATCCAAGCGCTCCAATCCTTCCTTGTTTAGCGAAAGCTGTACATTGCTTGGTAATGCAATTGCATTCAAGCCTTCACGGATAAACGCAAAGGTAAACCTCGTTTTTCTGACACTGTTAAAATTGCGTATAACGCTATAGTTCAGCGAACCAGGACACTGAACAGCTATTTTATGAACTAGCGCCTAAGGCATTCGTAAAAAAGGGCGGCGCACCCAGGGTCCGCTGGAACTATTCGTTATGTGATATTTATTACTACCATCGCTTAAATCCCAACCCAAATAAACCCAGTGCGGAAGCAAACAACAAAGAAGCCGCTGGTATGGGTACTGGTTGAATTGTGACATTATCAAACAGAATTTGCGCTGGACCAGCGCTTCCTCTAGGGACTTGCGCTGCGTGACCAATAGCCCAGAATTGAAGTGAAATGTCAGAAATAACACTAGAAGAATCTAGTAATGCAAGCTCTGCCCATTGAGACATAGGTGCTTCGAATAAATCTGGAGTATTTCCAATTGCAAAGGAGTTGCTTGGCAGTAATGATGAGCTTGTTGCATATACAAAAGAAACATCACCTAGCGCCACATTGAAACGATTTTCAAAAAGCACAGTTACACCACTCGCTGAATGAAAGGTTTCTCCGTAATTTCCTCGTCCAGCGTTTGCTAGTGCCTGCATCTCAAAAGATAATATGCTATCTGGCTGATAATCGAATTCGTTTGAAAGAGACAGCTTTCCGGAATGTGCATTGTATGCATATGCCCAATTGCTCTCATTGACAAAGGTAACGCCTGTGGATCCACCTCCTGTAGCCGTAACATTCCAACCATCATGATTCAAATCTTCGAAGTCATCGAAGTAGGCTATTGCTGCGACGCTAACCTGAACAGATAGAACAAAGAGCAAAAATGAAGCACCACTAAACAGTATTGCAGATCGATAAACTCTCTGTTTCCTTAAGCCGTAATCTTTTATCACCGTACAGTTTTTCATATCGTCTTCCTCCTTTCCATAGATGAAGAACCCTACACGTTAAGTTCACATAAAAAACAATGGCAGGATCATTGCGGTGGATTTATCTATATAAAACGATTGATTAAATCACCTCCAATTTTTCTAAGTTAACTACGACGTTACACCTTTACTCACCGAAAGCAGCATAACATATATTAAATGGCACATCGCCTTCCATCCCACCAATTTACCCGCTTCAACGTGCAACCTTCCGACTATCACGCAGATATAATGGATAGCGGGCCATATGCGCAGAGCTAAACTGGCAAGGCGCCTTTTATCTGTTGGCGAAGAGATTGAAATAAGGTTATCAACAACCTCCCTGTTTAATTATTTTTTTTCACCAAATACCACAAACAAACCAGTCATTTACGAGGGGCAGTTTTTATATAAGAAGAGTAGAATCGCGGTGTTTCAGGCAAATTGCCTTTTAAAACACAATAAAAATAATTTATATCAGGAGGCTTGGGTAACCCCTTCCCGCTTGACTTCCGGCAGTGCAAAAGAGAGCAGTGCCGCCACCAGGACAAACCCCGCCGACCACCAGAGACAGCCGGTGAGTCCGTCGAGTTGGTAGACCAGGCCGGAGAGCACCGTGCCCAACAGCCGTCCGCCGGCATTGGCCATGTAGTAAAAGCCCACGTTCATCGACACCTTCTCGTGATCGGAATAGGCGAGAATCAGGTAGGAATGGACCGCCGAGTTGACGGCGAAGACCATGCCGAACAGGATCAGGCCGATTACCAACACATAGTCGGCTGGCCAGCCCAGCTGCAGACCGACGGCTATGGCGACAGGAAACAGGGCCAGGATGAAGGCCCAGAGCCTTGCCGTGCCGCCACCCGGACCCTGACCGTGATGGCTGCGTCTGATAAATCTCGGGACGCTGGCCTGGACTATGCCGTAGCCGATGATCCAGAGCGCCAGATAACCCCCCACCTGGGTGAAGGACCAGCCGAGTACCTCGTAGAGGAAGACCGGCAGACCCACCACGAACCAGACATCCCGGGAGCCGAAGAGGAAGAAGCGGGCCGCGGAGAGCCAGTTGATGGCGGCGATGTTGGAGAAGACCTGGGAGAATTTCGGTTTCGACTTCATCTTGCCCAGGCCGCTGGGCAGGAGTATGGCGGTGACGATCAACACCAGTAGCAACATCCCCGCCAGTACCGCCAATGCGCCGCGGAAACCGATCAACTCCAGCAAGGCGGCGCCGACAAAGTAACCGCCACCCTTGAGGGCATTCTTGGAACCGGTCAATACCGCAACCCACTTGAAGAGCTTGGTTTCACCACCGTCCTTGACCATGGTCTTCACTGATGCCTTGGCCGACATCTTGTTGAGATCCTTGGCGATGCCCGAGAGGGCCTGGGCAAACATCACGTAGACCACAGAGAGCCAGGGATCAGGTACCGTAAGTAACAACAATGCCACCACCTGCAGCCCCATGCCGATATGCATGGTCAGGTTGAGACCGATACGTGCCCCCAACCAACCACCGACCAGGTTGGTGACGACGCCGAAGAACTCGTAGAAGAGAAACAGCATCGCCACTTCGAAGGGGGAGTAGCCGAGGAGATGAAAATAGAGCACCACCAGCATGCGGATGGCGCCGTCAGTGACGGTGAAGGCCCAGTAGCCGCCGGTGACCACCAGGTAGTTGCGCAGACCCTGCTCCATCAGAGGCTGGCCACGACCTTGCGGGTCAGGTCGACCAGGCGATTGACATAGCCCCACTCGTTGTCATACCAGGCGTAGATCTTCACCAGGGAGCCGTCGACCACCATGGTGGAGAGGGCGTCGATCACGGATGAGCGGGATTCGTTGACATAGTCCACGGAGACCAGGGGGCGCTCCTCGTAGCCGAGGATGCCCTTCAGCTCCCCTTCCGCCGCTTCCTTGAAATAGCCGTTGACCTCCTCCACGGTGACATTGCGAGCGGCCTGGAAGACGAAATCGGTGAGCGAGCCGTTGAGCAGCGGCACCCGCACCGCATGCCCGTTGAGCTTACCCTCCAGTTCGGGGAAGATCTTGGTGATCGCCTTTGCCGAGCCGGTGGTGGTGGGGATCAGGGACTGACCGCAGGCGCGGGCGCGGCGCAGGTCCTTGTGTCCCTTGTCGACGATGATCTGGGTATTGGTGATGTCGTGGATGGTGGTCATGCAGCCCTGGAGGATACCGACCTTTTCATGCATCACCTTGACCACCGGCGCCAGGCAGTTGGTGGTACAGGAGGCGGCGGTGATCAGATGGTGTCTGTCCGCCTCGTAACGATCGTCGTTGATGCCGTAGACGATGTTCAACGCCCCTTCGGTGGGGGCGGCGACGATGACCTTTTTCACCCCCTGGTCGAAATAGGCCTGCAGGGTCTCCGGTCTCTTATGGTGCTTGCCGGTAGCCTCGATGACGATGTCGCAATCGGACCAGTTATTGGCGATTTCCCGACTCGAGCTGTAACCGAGCCGGCTCTCCCCCACCCGCAATTCGTCTCCTTGGGCATCACAGGCCACATCCCAGGTGCCGTGGACCGAATCGAACATCAGGAGATGGGCCGAGCAGGCGGCGTCACCGGCGATCTCGTTGATGTGCACAAAGGAGAATGATGCCTCATCCCAACCGGCACGCAGCGCGAGACGCCCCATGCGGCCAAAACCGTTGATACCAATCTTTGCTTTCAAAAGAAGACCCCTCGGTATGAAATTGTTGTCAGGTTGCGCAATCAGTAACCCCTCGATACTCTGGCCTAATCGTAGCAGCCCTGGCTTAGTACCATATCTTTATGACAGAAATGTGAAATTCGAACCAGAGTGGAAAAATGACATGAAATCACTGCTGCCCCACAAATTTCAGCCACTATTCTGTCAACGGATTAATCTTACTTGAATTCTCTTGATGAGTGAGATTTAAAACTTCAAAAAGCAGCGCCCGGGACAGGCTGGTGGGTTTAAAACACAAAGTATCAGGGTGTTAAATACGAAGAGGAGTAACTCCCCATTTCAGAAACTCAATTGCTATGATTACAATTTGACTACCATTAATAATATCTGATTCCTATTCCAAGAACATTGAGTGACCACGGATCAAAACAGCTGATCGGCGATATCTCCGGCGCCTTCGCCGATCTCGGCACCTTTCTGCCCATAGTCATCGCTGTGCTTACACTGCAACTGATCGATGCCTCCGGCCTGTTTGTCGGATTCGGTCTGTTTGCCCTCGCCGTGGCGTTGATCTATCGCCGCCCGATACCGGTTCAGCCGATGAAGGTAGTGGCGGCCATCGTTATCGCGGATAGTCTCACCTCAGGCACGATCGCTGCAACAGGCGTACTGCTGGGGGTGACCCTTATCCTGCTGTCGGTTACCGGGTTGGTCTCCTTCATCGGCCGTAAAATTCCCCAAACCGTGCTCACCGGCATTCAGCTGGGTGTCGGCCTGATCCTCGCCTGGGCGGGTACCAAGCTGATACTGCAGGACCCCCTCACCGGACTGGTGGCGATGGTGTTCCTGCTCCTGCTGCTGCCTACCTGTCTCAAACCCTTTGCCGCCATCCTGGTCATCATCGGCGCCTCAATCTGGAGCATGGCCACCCTGTCAGCTCCATTGCCCGAGATAGCCATAGCACTACACCTGCCGCACTGGGTCAGCATCGACTGGTCCGATGCCTGGATAGCCGGTGAATCGATCCTGCTACCCCAGCTCGCATTGACGCTAACCAATGCAATGATCGTAACCGCCGCCATTGCAGGTCGCCTGTTCGCCGACCAAGAGAGGGAGATCACACCGACCCGACTCGGCATGAGTACCGGCATCCTCAACCTCCTGCTGGCACCCTTTGGTGCCTTTCCCATGTGTCATGGCGCGGGTGGTCTGGTGGTGCAGCACAAGTTCGGCGCGCGCAGCGGGCTCGCCCCTGCCATCTTCGGAACCCTATGTCTGGCGATCGGTCTGTTATTGGGGCCTAACGCACTGCAGTTTCTGTTGCTTATACCCCTCGCGGCGGTAGGCGCGCTGCTGGTCTATGCAGGTATAGACCTGGCGAAGAGTAAAGAGCTTACACAGGGATCCTGGGAAGCGCTATCGGTCATCGTCATCACCGCCCTTGTCTGCCTGTTACTCAACGTTGCCCTGGGATTGCTGGCGGGGATATTGGTTGAGTATCTGCGTAGAAAATTCGCTAAACAGCCATCAACCTAAGCCCATTCTCTTCACCCTACATCATCTCACTTAACCGTAATGGTGATCTTGTCGGAGACGATGGGCGGATCAAAGGGTATATGATCCTTATCACCCAACACCAATTGCAGAGTATGAGAACCCTTGGCAAGGTCGAGTGTCACCTCCGTCTGTCCGCCGCCGAAATGGCGATGATTGTCGTCTGAAGGTAAGGGCTTATCCATAACCGGCATCTCTTTCACGTCGATCAGTAGATGGTGATGGCCGGTCTTCGCACGATCGATTCCCGCGGGTGCGACACCCATGCCGCGCAAGCCGAAACGGACAGTGACCGGGCCGCTAATCCGCTCACCATTCGCCGGTGAGATGATATAGAGCTCAACACCGTCAGGCGCCGGGGTGCCGGCATTGATCAACGGGGAATAGCAGGCCAGACAGAAGAGTGTTAACAAAAGTCTGTTAAAGCGAGAGGACATGATGACCTCCAGTAAAGTGTTGAATTTGTACTTATTGATCTGGAGTCCCAGATTGGATAATCCCGGGACTCCCCATGAGATATGTGACAATCCAAGTACAGCAGATGTTGTGCAGTTATAACCCTGCAAAAAAGGGCAGTTCGTGTGGTTAAGGACCTCTCCACAAATGAGTCCCTTCGATCAGATATTTGCAGACTCGATTTCTATTATGACTTCTTCGAAGCCTCAACCAGATGCTCGGCAACCAGTTCGGTCAAGCTGATCACCTCGGTATCCATTTCGTTATGCTCTATCCCCTCCTCCAGGATGATGCGGCAATTGGCGCAGGCGGTGACCATGGTATTGACCCCAGTCTCCTCTAACTGGTTTTTTTTGCGCTCGAAGACCCGCAAACGTAACGGTTCCGCACGCTCGTTGGCGCTGACGCCGCCACCGCCGCCGCAGCACCAATTCATGACACCGTGATCCTTCATCTCGACGAAGTTCACCGCAACACTGTTGAGCAGGTTGCGGGGCTGTTGCACCACACCACCTCGACGCACGATTTGACAGGGATCGTGAAGAGTCATGGGAATGTTGTTTTTACCTTCAAGCTTCAGTCGTCCTTCGTTCTTCAACTGTTCCAACAGCTCGAGGATATGCACCACCTCGAACGGATAGTGACGGCCGATGAGGTTGGGACCCTCCCAGCGAATAGCCGTATAGGCATGGCCGCATTCGGGGCTGATGACAGTCTTGACATCCAATTCCTCCGCCGCGATCACCACCCGGTTGACCAGTTCCGCCGCCGCCTCCCTGTTGCCGATCTGGATACCGCTGTTGGTGGCCTCGAAGGCCTTGCTGCTGACGGTCCATGAAATCCCCGCGGCATCAAAGATACGCGCGATGCTTGCGATATATTCGGGAAAGTTGACTATCTCCATGGAGGAGAAGAGGGTCATATAGTCGGCGCCCTTCTTGTCCAGCGGAATCTCCAAACCGGTATCCTTCTCCACATGGGTGACGGCGGCCTTGAGGGTCTTGAAGGTCACCCCCATGGGACTGCCGATCTTCAGTGCCCGCTTGGTCGCCTCCTGCATGCCCTGCGGCGCATAGCCGGCGATGGAGAAACCCTCACGCTGTTTGCGAATCATGTAGGTGATGTCGTTGCCTACCGGGCAGATCATGGAGCAGCGTCCGCAGAGGGTGCAGCTGTCGTAGACCAGGGTCTCCCAGTCGGCGAAGTCCTGCTCGGTCAACGGCTCGTTGAGACCGAAGACGGCCCCCAGTTTGCCCCAGAAGGTGTGCTCCCGCCGCCACAGCTTCTTCATCGGCTCCAGTTTGTAGATCGGCGTGTAGCGGGGATCATGGGTCTCGGTATAGAAGAGGCAGGCCTCGGCGCAGAGCCCGCAGTGGACGCAGCTGGAGAAGTAGGATGAGATCCTGGAATCGATCTGCTGGCGCAGCGCCTCTACACCCTGCTCGAACTGTTCACTCATGGCTCCCCTCTCCCTTATGCGTTGACACCCTTGCGGCCCATGGCTGCACCGGTATAGCCGCGACTCATGACGAAGGTAAAGGTATGCATCAGCTTGCTGAAGGGAAAGTAGATCAACAGCAACTCGGCCAGCAGCAGATGGATCAGGCGCAGGGCCTCGAAGGATTGCGCCAATGCCAGACAACCAGTGAGCATGACCAGAAACACCAGGATGGTCCCCAGATGGTCATCCAGATCGGAAAGCAGACGGGTGACCGGACTGAGCAGACGATGGATCCACAACAGCAGCAACCCCAGAAATGCCAGTTCGGTGGAGACGATGAAGGCCCAATGGGGCATTGCCGGCCAACCGAAGCCGGTGATCCGTTCGGCATAGAAATCGATATGGGGTTGGGCGAAGAAGAGCAGTGCAAAGAGGCCGAGATGAAACAGATAACCGGCGATCTGCAGCAGCCGGCCGCGGGTGGCGGCGGTGCGCTCATAGAGAGAGCGGCTGAAGATGGTGCGAATGGCGCCGCTGGATGCGCTTCCCCTGGGCGTGGAGAGATCCTGCCTGTTGCCTGCCATGAGAATGGTGACGATCCGCCAGGTGACGCCGATGACGAAAACGGCGAGGGAAAAGGTCCACAAGGGTCCGTCGATGAATTCAGCGATCACTTTCCTGGCTCCTCAAGCTCCCTGCCAAGGAACTTATTGGTGTCGGGATCGCTGAATCGATTCACTGCCTCATTGGGAATCGCTTCACCCCGCTTCTCCATCTGACTCGCCCAGTAGTCGTGGTGCTCCTTGGCCCAGTTGAGATCGCAGTAACCTGTCTTCATGCCCTCAATAGCCCCCTCCATGCCAACGCTGCCGATATAGATGTGGCCCATGATCACAGTGATCATGAGAATCGCACCGATGGCATGGCCCACATGGGCCAGCTCCATCCACTCACGGCTCTGACCGAATATGGGAAAGATCAGCATCAGGCCGGAGACAACGATCACCGAACCGACGATGATCAACATCCAGAACATGCTCTTCTCGCCCATGTTGAAGAAGTTGGAGGGAACATGTTTTTTGCCGATGATGCCGCCGCCTCGCAACAGCCAACTCAAATCCCCCTTCTGATAGATATTGCGGCGCACGAACTTGATGAATACCAGGATCAGGGCAACCATGAACAGCGGACCCATCAGATTGTGTCCCTCCTTGCTGGCCGAGGCGATGACCGCGAAGATCTCCTTGCCAAAGATAGGTATCAACAGGGGACGACCGAAAAGAATGATCAATCCGGTGATCGCGAGAAAGATAAAGATAGAGGCCATGAACCAGTGGATCAGTCGCTCGTAGCTGGTGTATCTGGGCAGTTTCTTGTCCGCTGCCCCACCTTCTATCTTCACCTTGCCGCGTATCGTATAGAACAGGATCAAGACCACAATCATACCCAGCAGCAGGTAGCCAGCGACGGGGATCAGCTGCTCCATGCGGAACTTGCGCCAGGTGTCGCCGTTGGCGTTGATCAGCACACCCGAGTCGACCCCTCTAACCTGGGTGGTCCCTGTTGTAGGCATATCCCGCTGCCTGATGTCCCGCCACAGGTCCGCCGCGGGATTGAGCACCGCCGGCGGCGGCAGACCCCGCGCCTGTTTCGTCTCGGCGAGGCTCTGCTGTGGCAGCAACAACAACCACAGCAAGAGTAATGACCAGGCCAGGGCATATACGCCAATACTACCGGGAGGGATAGTTTGCCTGATCATAGACCCCATCTCTTGCGGTTAAGGTTGTTCACTCTTTAGCACTGCTCTTACCGGCGGCGTTGTAAGGCGCACGGAAAGTGGCATCACGATAGGAGACACCACGGGCCATCGAGCTCGCGCTGCGATTGATGATACGTTTGCGATAGATATCGGAAATCGTGTCCGCATCACCGGCCAACAGCGCCTTGGTGGAACACATCTCCGCACACAGCGGCAGCTTGCCTTCGGCGAGGCGGTTGGAACCGTACTTTCTGTGCTCGTCAGAACTGTTATCGGTCTCCGGTCCGCCGGCGCAGAAGGTGCACTTGTCCATCTTGCCCCGGGTGGCGAAGGCGCCGTCCTCGGGAAACTGCGGCGCACCAAAGGGACATGCGTAGAAGCAGTAGCCGCAACCGATGCAGATATCCTTGTCGTGGAGCACCACCCCGTCCTGGGTGGTATAGAAGCAGTCCACCGGACAGACCGTGGCGCAGGGGGCATCGGAGCAGTGCATGCAGGCCACCGACAGAGAGCGCTCGCCCTCATCGCCATCGTTGATGGTCACCACCCGGCGGCGATTGACACCCCAGGGGACCTCGTTTTCGTTCTTACAGGCGGTGACGCATGCATTGCACTCGATACAGCGTTCCGGATCACAATAAAATTTCATTCGTGCCATGATTATATTCCTCTAACCAGTTACGCTTTGCTGATGCGGCAGAGACTGCATTTGGTCTCCTGCATCTGCGTCACCGAGTCATAGCCATAGGTCATGGCCGTGTTACAGGCTTCACCGAGAACATAGGGATCTGCCCCTTCGGGATATTTGCCGCGCAGGTCTTTACCAAGGAAGTGACCGCCAAAGTGGAACGGCATGAAGGCCACACCGGCGGCAACCCGTCGGGTCACCATCGCCTTGACCTTGATGCGGGCACCCTCGGCGCCTTCCACCCAGACATCCTCGCCGTCCCTAACCCCCGCGTCGTTGGCGTCCCGCGGGTGCATTTCGATGAACATATCCTGCTGCAGCTCCGCCAGCCAGGGGTTGGAGCGGGACTCATCACCACCGCCTTCATACTCCACCAGACGCCCCGAGGTAAGGATAATCGGGAAATCCTGGGAGTAGTCCTTGGCCTGGATCGAACCGTAACGGGTCGGCAGGCGGTAGAAGGATTTGCGATCTTCATAGGTGGGATACTTCTCCACCAGGTCGCGCCGGCTTGTATAGAGGGGCTCGCGATGCACCGGCACCGGATCGGGGAAGGTCCAGACCAGGGCCCTCGCCTTGGCGTTGCCGAAGGGGGCGCAGCCGTGCTTGATGGCGACCCGCTGGATGCCGCCGGAGCGGTCGGTCTTCCAGTTCTTGCCCTCGGCAAGCGCCTTCTCTTCAGCGGTAAGATCATCCCACCAACCCAGCTTCTTCAGTAGCTCGGCGCTGAACTCCGGATGGCCATCCTTGAGCTCGTTGCCCACCGGGTAGGAACCCTCGGCCAGAAGGTTTTCACCGTTGCGCTCGACACCGAAGCGGGCGCGGAAGTTGAGGCCGCCCTTGGCCACCGGCTTGCTGGTATCGTAGAGATTGGGCGTACCCGGATGGCCCATATCGGCGGTGCCCCAGCAAGGCCAGGGCAGACCGTAGTACTCACCGTCGCAGGCACCGCCCTCCGCCAACAGACTGGTGTAGTCGAAGGTGCCCCAGTTCTGCTGCTGCTTCTTCATTCGCTCGGGGCTCTGGCCGGTGTAACCGATGGTCCACATGCCCTTGTTGAACTCCCGGGTGATATCCTCGATCAGGGGCTCATCATTCTCCACCTTGATGTGCTTGAACAACTCATTGGCGAAGCCGAGTTTGTTTGCCAGGCGATACATGATGGTATGGTCGGGCAGAGACTCGAACAGGGGTTCGATCACCTTGTCCCGCCACTGCAGCGAGCGGTTGGAGGCGGTTACCGAACCGTAGGTCTCGAACTGGGTGGCGGCGGGCAGCAGATAGACCCCATCGGTCCTGTCGTGCATCACCGCGGAGACGGTGGGATAGGGATCGATGATCACCATCATGTCCAGCTTCTCCATCGCCTTCTTCATCTCCGGACCACGGGTCTGACTGTTGGGGGCATGCCCCCACAACACCATCACCCGCAGATTGTCTTTCTGCGCGATATTCCCCTTCTCCTCCAGGACACCGTCGATCCAGCGGGAGACCGGAATACCCTTGGTATTCATCGGCGATACATCCTTGCCCTTGGACTGCTCATAGCTGCCGGAGTCGAAGCGACCGGCAAGCCAGTCGCTATCCACATCCCAGACCTTGGCCCAATGCCCCCAGGCACCCTTGGAGAGGCCGTAGTAGCCCGGCAGGGTATGGGAGAGGACACCGAAGTCGGTGGCCCCCTGTACATTGTCGTGGCCGCGGAAGATGTTGGTGCCGCCCCCGGAGGTACCCATGTTGCCCAGGGCCAGCTGGAAGACGCAGTAGGCGCGGGTGTTGTTGTTACCGATGGTGTGCTGGGTGCCCCCCATGCACCAGATAAAGGTGCCGGGCCGGTTGTCGGCCATGGTCTTGGCGGCGGCATAGATCTGGTTTTCCGGTACGCCGCTGACCCGTTCCACTTCGTCGGGGGTCCATTTGGCGATCTCCTTCTTCACCTCCTCCAGGCCGTAGACCCGCTGGCGAATGAACTCTTTGTCCTCCCAGCCGTTTTTGAAGATGTGCCAAAGCATGCCCCAGATCACCGCCACATCGGTACCTGGACGCAGCCTCAGGAACTGATTGGCATGGGCGGCGGTACGGGTAAAACGGGGATCGATGACGATCAGCTGGGCGTTGTTCTGCTCCTTGGCCTTGAACACATGCTGCAGCGAGACCGGATGGGCCTCCGCCGGGTTGCCGCCGATGATCAATATCGACTTCGAGTTATGGATATCGTTATAGGAGTTGGTCATGGCGCCGTAGCCCCAGGTATTGGCTACGCCGGCCACCGTGGTGGAGTGGCAGATTCGGGCCTGGTGATCCACATTGTTGGTGCCCCATAAGGCGGCAAACTTACGGAACAGGTAGGCCTGTTCATTGTTGTGCTTGGCAGATCCCAGCCAGTAGACCGAGTCGGGGCTGGATTGCTCGCGCACCTCGAGCATCTTGTCGCCGATCTCGTTGATCGCCTGCTCCCAGGAGATCCGCTTCCACTTACCGTCCACCAGCTTGGTGGGATATTTCAGACGCCGTTCCCCATGTCCATGTTCACGCACCGAGGCGCCCTTGGCGCAGTGGGCACCCAGGTTGAAGGGGTGATCGAAGGCCGGCTCCTGGCCGGTCCAGACCCCGTTCTCGACCTCGGCGATGATGCCGCAGCCCACCGAACAGTGGGTACAGATGGTCTTGATCTGTTGTACCTGGCCGGTCTCGGCGGTTGCCGCGTTGGCCTTTCTCATCATTCCCGGGGCGAATCCGCCGGCCAGGGCCGCACCGCCCGCTACCAGGCTGGAGTTGCGCAGAAAGTCGCGGCGGTTCATGGTCATGCCACTGGACGATCTCTCGGGGGAGGTCGTTTCACGGCTACTGCTGCTTACCAGATCGGAGGTTTTATGCAGTTTCATTCAGATATCCTCGAGAATACTCAACTCACGGTGGACTTGTAGTAGGCCGCGATGTGAGGGGTCAGACGGTAGCCCTTATTTGCCGTGGGGGTTTCGGCGGATGCTTCATCATCGATCGACGCCGTGGTCAGACCGGGGAGGCTGGCTGCGACAGCGGCACCCACACCGGCGGTTGCGCTACTACGCAGAAACGCCCTGCGTTGTGAATCTGGAGTCTGCTTCTGTGTTTTTTTCATTCAATCGTCCTCCGCTCGGATTCTCGGTTCGGTATCAGTCGATCTATACACGCCTTATGATTGTGTCGGTAGCGTTCGTCCTAACCCGCTTTGCTAGTTGCAATCGCCGATGAGGCTACACCGGCATACTCAGATAGCGTTTCTCCATCGCCGCGAAGGCGGCACCGAAACGCCCCACCGCACGATAGAAGACCGCTGTTTTCGCCTCACTCAGATCGGCGAAAAAGCGCTCCAGCCAACCAGCCATGTGTGATTCGAAGAAGTGTGACTGGCCCTCGAAACCTATCCCTTCAGCGATCAACATCGCCATCACCTCGCACAGCGCGGCGACATGATCCTCCGGTTCCGTGACTCCCTGCTGACGCTGGAAACCCAGCAGGGCGAGATCGTCACGCAGGCGCCCGAGGGGCTTCTCCATCAGGAAACCGGTGATGTACCAGGATCCGTAGGGAACCAACTCGCCACGTCCCATGCCGATGAAGAGATCGTGGAACTCGATCTCAACCGCATCCGCTCGTGAGTCCGAGGCGGAGAGACCCAGCATCGACATCGCCAGGGCCATCTCGTCTCTGTTTGGCTCGATGGCCGCAAAGCCTGCCACCCTGTCGAGCATCGCCCGGTCCGGGGGCAGCCTCAACAACTGAGCCAACATGCCGTAGGCACCAATTCGATAGTGTTGCTCCTGGTCCAGGACGACAGCCGTTGACGGGGCACTCACCCCTGCGGGCAGCTTGCTGTCCGCGCTTTGATCGTCAGTTGGGACAGCTTGGCTCATATCGCTCATCACACGCTCCTCAGTCGTTCTTATTTGCAAGCACCGGACCAGCATCCGTGGAAAAGAAATGACAAATAGGGCTGAATTCGACCTATTGCCCCCGCTTTCGTCACTGCGTCACCCTGTCCAATTGGTCGTCATTGCGCTGTCCATTCAGATTCTCCCCCCATGGCCTCCTGATCCTGAACGATATCGACAACCCGACAGGCATCGCACAGGGTCAAGCGCTTCAATGCCCGCTCACTCTGGAACATGTAGTGATCCTTGAGTTTGCTTTGCATCTTCTCGATCACCGAGCGGGTGGCGAAGGGTTTACCGCAAGCGGTACAGCGAAAGGGCTGTTCTTCGTGGAGGGTGCGCAGCCGGTTGCGGTTCTGGGCATCGAATAACAGACGCGGGGTGATCGAGATCGCGTCTTCCGGGCAGGTGCTGGTGCAGAGTCCGCACTGCAGGCAGTTGGCCTCGATGAAACGGAGCTGGGGAAGCTCCCCGTCACCACTCTGGAGTGCCTTGCCGGGACAGGCACCGACACAGGAGAGACAGAGGGTGCAGGCCTTCTCCTCCACATGGACATTGCCGAAAGGTGCTCCGCTGGAGAGACTTGCCATCGGCTCGGGGTGCGTAGCCTGGGCATGGAGATGATCGATAGCGAAATAGATCGACTGGCGTTTACCGCCGATTCCGGAGAAGGCCGCCGTCTCGATCTCCGGCATGCACTCAGGCTCTTGCGCCAACAGATCCTCATGGTCAACCAGATTGATCGCACCCAGGGGATAGTCCATGGCGCCGAGGATTTCACCGGCAATGGTCAACTGCTCCTGCATCGCGGTCGCTACCTTTGCCGGCATCCCGCCGCCATCCGCCAGCACCACCTGCCTGGCGCCGTAGGCAAGGGCGCCGAGCCAGATATCCATGCCCACACTGGCCAGCTCCTCGACCGCCAGCGGCAGATAGTGGTCGGGGATCCCAGGGGGCAACGGCGCGTCCGATGCGGCATGAAACACCACCACCGGGGTGGCTCCCCCCTGCTCCCGGTAGACCGTCAGCAGCCTGCGCAGCTGCTGCAGCACATCCTTAAGCGAGGGATAGACATAGCGGATGGCCCCGCTGGGACAGACACTGGCACATGCCCCCCCACCCTGACAGAGATAACTGTTGACCTCGATGGTCTCACCCAGACTGGTAATGGCGTCTGCGGGACAGACATCGAGGCAGCGGGTGCAGGCGGTCTTGCCCGAACGGCCATGGGCACAGATCGAGCTGTCGTAGTTGTAGAAGCGCGGCTTCTCGAATGTGCCGGTCATCTGCGCAACCTTCTCGATCACCGCCGCAAGTTGATCCTCCTCACCGCTGCTGTGGTAGTAGCCGGGCGGGTTCATCCCCCGGCTCAGCAAGGGCCGTGGGGAGAGATCGAGAATCAGATCCGCGGCAAGGGTCTCGGCATTGGCCCGTCCCGCCTCGCCTAACCCTATCCTGAAGTCGCCGAGATAGCCCTCGATGCGCATCTCCCGACCACCCACCGGCACCACCGGGGCACCCGGCTCCTCCGCCCCCTGGGTAAGGACGACAATGGGGCTGAGCCGCTCGTTGAGCCGAGGTGCGATCTCCAGCGCCAGTTGATCGCCGATCACCGCGACCCTGCCCCGGGACTGATAGTTCACCACGCAGGTCGGTTCCACAGTCACCTCATGCATCGCCTGCAGTGCCTGCTCCCGCGCCTTGCGGTTGATCATCGTTTCGGAATGGGTGATCGATTCACTCATGTTTCAGCCTCGTCGCTTCTGTTGGCCTGCCCTTCGGCCTCGATGGGGGGTGTCTGCTCATCTGCCCTGTCAGCGCTTGCACTCTGCGCTGGCCTGTCGCCGGCCGCTTCATCATCCCTTTCGATCCCTTGATCCTTCGCCTCCTCCTTGCGCGCTTGCTCCCGCTTTGCCTCCTGCTCAAGCCGATGACGCAGATCCGCGGTCATAATGTCGCCAAGCTTTTCGAAACTGGTGAAGTCCTCCGCGTAGTCGTCCAGGCCGTCGCAGACATTGAAGGCCGCGCTCTGAAACAGCTTACGCAGCGCCAGTTGGCGCAACTCATCGGATACCCGGGGGGAGAGGAAACCGCTGTAGTCCGAGTTTTCATCCAGGCTCTGCAACGGCGGCATATCCTCATCGCCGGGGGGTTGTTCCTCGGTAAGCTCCCGATCCTGTTCCACGGGCGTCTGGCGGGCGGCCTGTTTTCGCTCCGACCAGCGATTGTAGAAACTGCTGCTCTCTTCCACTGTGTTTTGCGGCGAGTCCTCGGATTTCATGCCGTTAGCGCCTCTGTTCCGACTTCCAGTCGTCGCGCTTGCGTTTGCTACGCTTCTGCGGGGTGTAGTGCTTAAGCACGAAGGCCTCTGTCCAACGGTAGAGTTCGGCGGGCAGGGGTACCGTAAATACCGTCTCATCCCCCTCCAGATAGGCATGGGCCTCGTCGTAGCTGATGCTGACAAGGAAGGGTTCCGGCTTGCCCTGATCATTCAGGTTGGCCACCACATAGCAGTAGGGGTGGGGCGACAGCAGATTGTAGTAGTAACTTTCGCATTCATCCGGGTGCAGCTTGAGGGTAAAGCCGGTATAGATGAACCGGGTGACTGCCCCCTGCTGATGGATCTGGCCGGGCTGGGTGACGCTATCCCGCACCGACTCCCCCGCTGCAATCAGACCCACCGCCTCCCAGCTGCTCTCCAGCCAGGGTGAGTCGCTGGGCGACTGCTGCATGATTACGGAGACATTGAATTGAGAAGGGTTGTCACCCCCCCTCTGCTGGTCATTTTTTATCGTCATGGTTGCGGACCTTGGAGGTATTCGATTCAGATCCCGCAAGTTACATACCAATACTGCTTTAGGGCGTGAAAAGTCGTAAATCGTCGCAGCGTGAAAAATAATCCACAAAATGGATAGGGAGAAAATCAGGGCAAAATGTCCCGTTTGGCATCAGTTGAATGGGACATTTATGACCAACTGTTTCACTCTGGGTCAGTGCGCCAGCAGATACCGCAACTGCTTTTGGCCATCTGCAATTCACCGTTTTTTCCTTGATGTCGTTACTTCAGGCAGAGATGATAGGCCCTACGGACTGCTCTACAGGCTTCCAGGCCCCGTCGCTAAAGGGCTTCACACAAACAGTAGGGGGGCAGACTCTGTTGGATCGCCATTGAGGCTGACCGCATCATGGCCGGATTGATCCGCATAGGTACGTTATTTGCGTATGCAATCTGAGATAACCCTGCGAGAAGAAGAGTGAACAACACGAGTCCCGAGCAAAAGATACCCTCCTCCCTGGTCGATCGTTTCAATCGACGCATCGACTACCTGCGCATCTCGGTCACTGATCGCTGCGACCTGCGCTGTGTCTACTGCATGTCGGAGGATATGGAGTTCGTACCCCGTTCCCAGCTGTTGACCCTGGAAGAGCTCTTTCGGGTAGGCAAATCCTTTGTCGACATGGGGGTGAGAAAAATCCGCATCACCGGGGGCGAGCCGCTGACAAGACGTGGCGTGATGCAGCTCTTCGAGGCCCTCGGCGAACTGCAAGGGCTGGATGACTTGACCCTGACCACCAATGGCACCCTCCTCGGGCGCTATGCCCAGGCGCTGAAAGATGCGGGGGTGACCCGGGTCAACATCAGCCTCGACTCCTTGCGCGAGGATCGTTTTCGCAAGATCACCCGAATCGGTGATATCCACCGCACCCTGGCGGGTATAGATGCCGCCCTCAAGGTCGGATTCAAGCGGGTCAAGATCAATTCGGTGATTATGCAAAATCGCAATCACGACGAAATCCATGACCTGGTTGCCTTCGCCAAGGAGCGGGGCATGGACATCAGCTTCATCGAGGAGATGCCCCTCGGAGAGACAGAGGATCACGACCGCGGGGAGCTCTTCTACTCCAGTCACCAGGTGCTTGAGGATCTGCAGCAACACCACGATCTGCTGGCCACCACCGAGTCCACCGGCGGACCGGCACGCTACTACCGTATCGACGATAGCGATACCCGGGTCGGCTTTATCTCACCTCACAGCCACAACTTCTGTGAACAGTGCAACCGGGTAAGGCTGACCGCGGAGGGCCGGCTGCTGCTCTGTCTCGGTCAGGAGCACTCGGTGGACCTGCGCCGGGTGGTGCGCGCCAATCCCCTGGATGACGCTCCCCTGCACCGGGCGATCATCGACGCCATGGATATCAAACCCAAGGGCCACGAGTTCGATCTCACCGCGAAACCGGTACTCTTCCGTCACATGAACGTGACCGGCGGTTGAGACAGGGATATGCCCGCAGCAGACGAAAAACAGCGTCCCCTGATGACCGATGCGGGACTCAGCGCCGCGGTGGAAGCGGTCGCCATCGATGAATATGGCGAAGTCAGGGAGGGCCATGTGGCCGCGGAACGGGCGCTGACTCTCTATCTGGACAAGAAGGAAGTGGTAACCCTGATGACCCTGGGTACCCGTCCGGAGATGCTGGTACTGGGGTGGTTGCGCAACCAAAGACTGATAGAGCAGATCGACCAGATCAAGGCGATCCAGGTTGACTGGGAGACCGACTCCGTGGCTGTCACCAGCCGTCAGGGTGTGGAGGGTCTGGAGCAGAAGATGGCGCGCAAGACCGTCACCACCGGTTGCGGCCAGGGCACCGTCTTCGGCGATCTGATGGACGACCTGGAAAAGATAGATCTGCCACGACGGATGATACGTCAGTCACAGATCTACGCCCTGTTGCAGCTGCTCAACGAACACAACCAGGTCTACCAGCGGGCGGGGGCCGTGCACGGTTGCGCCCTCTGCAGCGAGGGTGAGATCCATAGCTTCATCGAGGATGTGGGCCGGCACAACGCCGTTGATGCCATCGCCGGTCAGATGTGGCTAGAGTCCATGCAAGGCGACGACAAGATCTTCTACACTACCGGCAGGCTCACCTCTGAGATGGTTATCAAGGTTGCGCAGATGGGGATCCCTACCCTGCTCTCCCGCTCCGGTATCACCCAGATGGGATTGGAGCTGGCGCAGAAGGTCGGCGTTACCCTCATCGCCCGCGCCAAGGGCAGGCACTTCCTGGTCTACAACGGCGCGGAACAGGTCAGTTTCGATGCGCTGCCGAAGCCACGTCCACAGGGTTCGCAAGCACGACATGTCAGTCAGATCAAAAGCCGATAAGGGAGGATTGTGATGGTTGCGGTGATGTCCCAGGATCAACATGTCTTCATGAACGTCAAGCAGGTCGCGGAGTATCTCCATCTGAACGAGAAGAAGATCTACGCCCTGGTCAGCGAGGAACGGATACCGGCGACAAAGATCACCGGCAAATGGCTCTTCCCCAGGGAGCTGGTCGATCGCTGGATGCTCGACTCCGCCCACGGCGGCCTGATGACCAACAGGCTGGTGATCGCCGGCAGCGACGACCCCCTGCTCTACCGCCTGATCATGACCTTCGCCAATGAGACCGGCTCCCATGCCCTGATCAGCTACTCCCCGACGGGAACCCGGCTCGGCCTGGAACTGCTGCAGGCCAACCGTATCGACGCCTGCGGCATTCACTGGGGCCCCAATGAGGAGAGCCATACCCGCCACCCGGCCCTGCTGCGCCAATACCCGCAGTTTCGCCAATGGGTATTGATTCGCCTGTTTCGCCGCGAGCAGGGTTTGATGGTAAGCCGTCGAATCGAACAGCGGTCACTGCAACCGGAAAACCTTTTCGACCCTGAGTTCCGCTGGACCATGCGACAGAGCGGCGCCGGTGCCCAACGTTTTCTGCTCGAGGTACTCAGCAACTACGGCACCAGTACGGAAAAACTCAACACTGTCAGCACTGCCCTCTCGGAGCGGGAGGCCGCTGCCAGCATCGCCATGGATCAGGCAGACGTGGCCCCGGGGGCCCGCGCCGCCGCCAACGAATATGGCCTTGGATTCATCCCCTTCGGCTGGGAGTCCTTCGACCTCACCCTGCCCCGCAGCATCTGGTTTCGTCGCCTCTTCCAGGACCTCATCGGACGCCTGCGCTCGTCCGAATGCATGGCCATGGCGAAGGATCTGAGCGGCTATGACCTGGGTGAGGCGGGGGAACTGGTGTGGGGGGATGAATAATCGATTCATCTTGGCTAGCCACCAAAGAAACAACTGTGATTGCCAACACTGAGCTCTGGCTTTTACCTAATTCCAGATAAGAAATTCCTTGTTTCAGAACACACACGGTCTTTTTTGGTAATGTTGCTATCTCATCTAGGCAAGCAGGTTTGATCTAAGCTTATCAAAGAAGACACAATACTCAATAACAATAGTTGTCCAGGCACCTAGCTGACTAATTAAAGCAATGAAGACCGGCTATCTAACACTCGAGACTCATCCAGAACATCAGGGTATGGTGCGCGTCCATGTCAAGGATGAGCTACCCAATACCCAGGACGGCAGTTACGGTTCCCACGTCCGCTATATCGCCCGCTTCAACGATATCGAGGCGGGGCAGATGCACCTGCACAATATGATGCACACCCACCTTGTCGACCTGGACAACCACATCTATCGTATCGAGCTCAACCAGGCGATCGCCGCCATCGAGGCTGACGATCTCAACCACACGCGGGTGTGGATGGATCCGTCACTCAGTGACGACGACAGAAGCCTTATCGATCAACAGACAAACAGATTCAGACTGCGGCATAAAAGGTGGAATAGGTTTTGGATGATTGTTGGAGGTTTTTTTATAGTATTGTTTTTGGTTATGAGTACCATTGGGCGAATATGATGCAACCCGAAAACCGGGTTAGAGAATAATTTACGCTAATACTCAGACCCTCTCATCGTAGATTTAATTTTTCTCTGATCTCAATCCTCATGTCTATTTCGCGCCAACAACCTGTAGCGCTACTCTTCGTTCTCGCGGGCCGTCCAGTTCCAGCAACAGGATAGATTGATATCGTCCAAGTATCAGCTCGCCATCGGAAATCCCTACCACCTCACCATTTCCGAGCATCATTGCAATCAAATGTGAATGGGCATTCTCCGGTTCATCGGGCGGAATACCCACTCGAAGGTGTAGGTCGTTATGCTTGTACGACTTGTCGGGTGGGGCGATTGACAAGAAGAAATTGCGGACATCCTCAATCAGTCGCTCTTCGTTTTCATTGATCGTGAGGGCGCAAGTTGTATGCAGCGATGTAACCGTAACCATTCCTTGCAATATCGCTGAATTGTTCAGTATTGTTTTAATATTATCTGTAATATCGATTACTTCGAATGACCGAGTAGTTGATATTTCTAATTCTTGGTAATAACTTTTCATTGACATTTACATACTGTAGTGCTGTTGAAATTCTGAATATCTACCACACGTTTTTCTACCTTTACCTACATAGCCTCATCGAATTCATCCCTATATCGCGCAATACCACCGGCTTTAGGCAAGGCTGCTTGATCAAAAACAACTACCATGAATGCTTCATCGGGCACCCCTTCCCATTGACTGACCAGTCTGTATTTTGATGCTAGCTCAAAGCCAAAACGTGGATAGTATTCAGGGTGCCCCAGGACAATGACAAACGGACAAGCAATTGTGCGCAAGTATTCAAGCCCATATCTTACCAGCTTAGAGCCGATGCCTTTTCGCTGATGAGATGGCAGTACTGCCATCGGTGCCAATCCCATTCCAATAGCTTCATATCCATCTATAGTTACCGGGGTAAACAATATATGCCCGACCACAACACCATCCTCAATGGCCACGAATGAGAGATAATCTTTACAAGTTGCGCGCAGTTTGTTAACCAGGACTGCTTCGGGTCCATTATCAAAAGAAACTATATTCAATTCGTAAATGGCATCACGGTCACTCTGTTTTTCTTTACGAATTTCCATCATTTTTGATATATCTCATATTTTCTCAACGGTATTGCTTTTACAAGTTCTTCGACTATGGTCTACATACTTTATTTTACCTGTACGTACCCATTACTAATCGCATTTATCCTTGAGTTACAAAATACAACATCTCCCTTTTTGGACCTTATTTGGACCGAGCAGCAATTCTCCGATTTTCGTCTTGTGGTACTGGATATTGATTTGATTCGTCATATACATTTTTCTTTTTTTTGTTCAACGCTTCGTTAAACGGATGCTGGGAGCTAGCGATCAGATCGAGCGAAGCGTGTTGCATATAAGTGCTTTTTATACATGCATTCCTTTTCACTTATCTACTCGACACTCTATCCCTACGCCTTGTCTATGTCTACATGAAATGATTATAGATGATGGGACCTCTCTTCTACCCATAGGTACTGATATTCAAAGCTTTGGTCAACTTGGCGATCAGCCGCACATAGCCACGTATAGCACATGCAGCGTGGAGGCAGTGATAGTAATTGGTGGCCTGCAAACAGATTAGGATTTCTGGCCAGGTGTCCTCGAAATAATCTTTATGGTAAAAAGAGTCTAGAGAAAGGCCGCAGCCAGCTTAAGACTGACAGGCCTCGTTTTCCGCATGCCGATTTTGGCGGGTGTAAGGGTGTTTATCCCACCAGTTTTATAGAATATACAGTTTCAAGATCTTATTATGACTTACCCATCTGAGAACAATTGTTACTTTTGCAAGGTATGCAAAGGTGCGGCAGACACTTTTATTTTTGAGAACAGATCATTCGTCGGTATCTTCGATACCAATCCGGTCAATCCGGGACACGCTCTGGTCATCCCCAAAAGGCATGTCGCATCTATCTTTCATTTAAACGCCACCGAGCAATCTGACTATTTTGACGCAATCAATGGCGTCAAAAATGTTGTTGAAACAACGGACATGATGGATCTGTATCAAAATATGCTTGATAAAGATTACCTGAAAGACCGCCCCAAAGATCACATTGAAACTGTACTTAAACTGCCCTTCCTGGCAAACAAACCGAATGCGTACACGATTGGCAATAACGATGGAAGAGAAGCCGGAAGAAGCATTGACCATCTACATGTTATTCTTTTACCGCGCTACAAAGGAGACGTGGAGAATCCGAGCGGGGGCATTCGCAATGTAATTCCCAGTAGAGCGGATTACAAGAGAAGGTGAGAGTAAAGATACTGCGTTCTACTTTCGCCTAGGCTACTTCTGTTTGATCAGTGATACCAATAGGAGTGTACCCATCTTGATCTACTCCTACTCGATCCGATAGACACAGAACTTTTCCCAATCAGAGGTGACAAATCAGTTTGTCTCTTTTTTAGCAGCTTGTTGACTTTCCCACCAGGCTTTCCACTCTTTGGGAAACAGGCAAGTCTCGAAGGAGAGTCTCCTGATATTGTAAAAGTCATTGGTGTTTTTAGCCCGATAAACCATTTTTGCTGTTTGTTCGATGAGAGTCTCTGGATAGATCTCTTTTGAACTGTTTTCATACAGTTTCTTTACAAATGCTGTTGTTTCTTCCAGCGTGCTGCCACTCTGCTTTTTTGCGTAGAGATAGAACGGAATATCTTGCCGGGCCAAACAAACAGCCGCACCACCCAGATTCTTCTTTATAGAGACTCCTTCTCTCTCTATACATTGGTAAAACTTTTCCGCAGCAAACATTGGGTAGTCTCTGAATCCATTGTCGTTTATACGTGCGAACAGCTCGTTGATCATATCTTTTTGGAATGCCCTGGCGTTTTTGGTAGCGAGCAGGCTCTCCTGGGTGGCCTTGAAAACGATGGCTTGGCGACCTGCAGTGTGCGTAATTAAGGCCTCTAGCTCACAATTTGTAAACGAGGGCTTACGGACTAGATATTCATGAGGTACCGGCTTAGCAATATCGTCGGATGCTGTTGGTTTTGGTTGGTTTGACGTACAACCTACACTCAAGGCAGTGATAAAGAGTGACATCAGGAAGCGCTTCATAAATTCCTCGTATTAGTAGTGAGTAATATCTAGTCAATTGGCCGGGGTAGTTCTACCATATTCCTGGCAGAATTGACACAGACATATAAAGCACTCAGCGCAGCAATGCCAACCGATGCCCTACACATATCGACAAGCCATGGTTCATGTGACGTTTCGCAACAAGCAATTCCACTCAAGTAAAATGTCATGCACCAATGAACTGGCTGTTTTCAATTTTTTAATTCAACGGCTTTGTAGCAATCAATGTATACTCACCATTAGACTCACTAAATTTGGTTTTTTCAACCAAATAGAAACCCGACTGTTCAAGTTCCAGTTCTAACTGCTGAGTTGTTAGCAGATTAATCAAAGGCAGGAATCCCAGTTTTCCGGCTGACCGGATAAGTTTTCCACTGGCTATGTTTTTGTCGCCCAAGCAAACGGTTTCCAGTATAAACAAACCACCTGGTTTCAACAGGTCATATATACGGCTAATAACCTCATCGACATTTTCACAAAAATGTAACACATAAAATGCCATTACTACGTTAAAGCCATTCGTTTCAAGGCGATCATCAAAAACAGTGGTTTGTATGAACTGTACGTTCTCAATTCCCCGCTCATCTCTCCTCTTCTCCGCAATGTTCAGTAATTTGCTGGAGATATCTATACCTATCACTTGCTTTACCCTATTTGCAAGATCGTCGCATTGGGTGCCGGTGCCACAGCCGATATCAAGCACACGATCGCCCGATGTTAAGTAGGATTTTATGATCTTGATCTTCTTCTGGTATGCCGTTTCGTCAGCAATGGGAGATGCGGCATATTTTGAGGCGATCAGATTCCAGAATTTCTCGGGTGATTTTCTGAATAGCATGTCCCTATTCTATCTATTTTTAGGTTTTCCTGTTTGTACTATATTCTAACCTGAGATGAGCCGGATATCAGCGCACAGACACCTTTTCTTTATGCGCATTTCTTCTATTTCGATATTTTGCATAAACCAAGATGTATAGCGGTGTAAATAACAAAAATATAATTAAATAGAAGACTGGCTCAACATTGATAAATCTGTCCGAGACAAGATAAGCAATCGCCCAACTCCCTGGTATCGAAACAAGACCTAATAATGTATGAAAATTACTTTTTAATGCAAGGATCATAATCAAAATGATCATTTGCATTAACAATACTAAGCCGCCAAATATGTACACAATTTCGTTCGTATGCGCCAGAGTCACTGATGGCAGTAGTAAGATAATAAGTAATATACTTTTTTGAATCATAATTATTTGTCCAATCGCCTAGCAATATCGAAGCACAAGCGAACCTAGTTATATTTGTAAATATCGTTGCAACGGCAGAATCAATTGTTGAGATTACTATGACGCAATCAGTCACTCTACATTGTACCTTCCATGTGAGTTGATATATAGAACTGTTTCTACTTCGATAATAATTATATGTTTACCCTTGGCTTTAGAACTAAAGAAGCTGCCAGGAGATAACATGGTTTCCGCTTTTTCTTTATTCCACTGATGAGCACCCTTCCCTTTAACCACTACCGCTTTTAATCCTTTGTCGTTCTCGATTATACCTTCAAAGCCTGCCGGTAGTTTTATAAAACTGCCATTAGCTCCATCAGGCTCCCCCCACAGATATGCCAATTGCACCTTCCCTTTCTCCAACCATTCAACATCACTGGCATCTAGCCAAACCAGATTACGTTCATCTACGTTGATTGGGCGCTCTCCACTATCAAACGCTTTTTCCGTTGAGAGAACCAGGTAGGGACCGCTGTCGATTTCCAGGTAGATGAGATTCTCTTGACCATTTGCCGCTGTGATATGGCTTTCGCCTGCAGGTTGAGTCCAAAACGAGCCTGTTGGTAGCCACATCTTTTCCGCTTTTGGATCATCGTTATGCATTAAACCTTCGATTACGACTCCGCGGTATGTAATGTTATGAATATGTGGTGGAGACGAGAAGCCTTTGTTAAATTTAACCAACATACCTGTTGCCATATCTTTGGTGCGATCACCCCATAGATCAGCTGCTCTTGGGCTTGCATCACCTCTGAGCGGGTTAAGCAGGCCCCATTCGATGTTATCAGCAGATATTACCGTGTGGTCATTTGCTGTTGATGGTAGTGGTATAAATCCTATTACCATCGCTAATGCAGCTGATTTTAATTTATTCATGTTTGATTCTCTAACAATAGGCTCAGAGTCATACATAAAGAAAGCCCATAACGACAGGCACAATCAGTCCAGTAAAGTCATATTAAGAACGAACGCTGCTTTATCGAGCCAGAGCTTATACCTTTTGTTATGCATGATACGCAGCTCACTTTTATTTTACCTTAATACACTCATCTGAGCACTTGTATTTGGCCAGTGTTTTTGGCCCCCACAGTAATACCACAACAAATGCAGTGATTATTACGAGGAGGCAAAATACAACTGCCCCCCAAGGATAGGCAGTCTTTATCTCTGGAAAGGTCACAAGTGCCGTGTTATCTAAAGCATGAAACAAGATGGCAGCAAAGACACTTTTCCCCGCATTATTGTAAATCCATACTATGAGTACACGGGCTGCCACAATTGTTAGTAGCTGGGCAGAAAGAGCGATTAAATCAGGTATCATGAAAACGAGAAATGGTACATGCCATAACGCCCATATCATTCCCAGAACAAGTGCAGAACCGAGCGCACCAAACCTAGCCTGCATAGACTCGAACGCATAACCCATCCAACCTACTTCCTCTCCTGTTGCCAATAGAAAGAAAAACAGAAGAATCAAGGGTAGTGCCACAAGTGGCGCCATGGCAGGAGGAACCGGCATATCTAATAACACAAGAATCCCAAGAGCAACCAAAAACAATAAAGGTGATAAAAAGATAATAGCTACATACCATCGATGATTTTGAATTCTACGAAAGTCAAATATCCTCGCCAATAAACTTTTTAACCCTTGTATTCCACTATTTTGATAGCTGAGGATCGAAGCTGAAGCAATTGGGGTAATAGTGAAGAGAACTATATATAAAGGGCCCATTTCAGATTTACCTGCAATATTCAGATATGCAAGCAAATTTAGAACATAGAAAGGTAATGAGAGGAGGAAGGTTAAAGTAAAGAATGCGACTAGAGGGTTGTTTGTAGAGTTAGAGTTATCCATATTGTTTTTTTATTTGCATAACGCCAAAGCTCACTGGTGCAAATGTAGCGTAGTGAAATTTGCATCCAGTGGAGTGACTGGTTAGGTTTCATTTTGGATCTACTCCAACAACAAAGTATTTGGTGTAGTGGACCCCTTTGGCTGGAATCATATCTTCAGTAAATGCACCCAAATTAGCACCTTTTACATCCCACAGCATTTCGTCTGTAACCCAGCTATATTGTTGAAGCTCTTCGTCTAGACACCTAAACACATTTTTCTCTTTATCTAGAGTAAATTCATCGCATAACATTGCCCATCTTCCCCAACGAATATCAGGAAGGATTACCTTTCCTTTATGAATTGGCATATTCCAAACACGCACCTCACCATTCAATGAACGATACACCATAAAAGTCATAGAATACGAAGATCCTTCAGCGGTTACTAACCCAGAATCACCTATTCCAATGTGATCGATTGGGATGTGTGGTCGATTTGCTAAAGCTCGCTCACTAACATTTAATGATGCGACAAATGGAACTGAAGCCATTACCAACCCTGAAACACCAAATAGGGCTGTGATAAATGTAAGAATCTTCCTTTTCATCTTGTAAAACCTAACAAGTGATTATATTGCCAGCACTCATTATCGTGTTATACCGCCGGCTCCAAATATCGTATTAAACAGCCAATAGTTCTATATATGTTCTCTTCTCGGGCCATAATCATTTTGATCCCCATATCACATAGATATGAGACCCATCACAAAGTACCCAAAAACGAAGTTTCCTTAAGAAAAACCAGTAATGAATCAATTCAATCCGCATCCCTGTGACCACAGAATAATTGAACTCCCTTCTTTTTAGAGCATTTAGCTAAAAACCGCAACAATTTTAAGGGAATAACAGTCCCACCGCCCTCTTTTTAGCTGGCCTGGAACCCATTCCATTGCCAGCAATGGAGATATGACCTGAACCGAGGGCGGTGCGGCAAGCCGCATCACCCTACATGGTTACTTTTCGTGCAGCCTGGGCATCAACTCCACAAGATTGCAGGGGCGTGTCCGGTAGTCGAGCTGGGCCGAGATCAGTTTGTTCCAGCCGTCCATGCAGGCGCCGGTGGAGCCGGGGAGGCAGAAGATGTAGGTGCCGTTGGCGACGCCAGCCAGGGTTCTGGACTGCAGGGTGGAGGTGCCGATGGTTTCGTAGGAGAGGACGCGGAACATTTCGCCAAAGCCGTCGATGACCTTGTCCAGCAGGGGTGCTACCGCTTCCGGGGTGCCGTCCCTACCGGTGAGGCCGGTGCCACCGGTGGTGATGACTATCTGTATATCTTCGTCGGTGATCCACTTTGAGACCACCTCGCGGATGCGGTAGATGTCGTCGGGGACGATTACTTTGTCGGCCAGTCTGTGGCCCGCCTCTTCGAGCAGGCTCTTGAGCTTCAGGCCCGATTTGTCGTTCTCTTCTGTTCTTGTGTCGGAGACAGTCAGCACCGAGATGTTCAGGGGGATGAATTGTTTTTCTTCGCTCATTTGGTCTTAACTCCTTTGGCAGGTAATTTTTTTAAAGGCATTTAAATGTAGGGTGCGGCTTGCCGCACCAGATACTAAATCGGTTTAGTTTATGCATTCCCACGCAGGAGCGTGGGAACGATTTGAAAGGCATTTGCGTTCATTCGCGTTCATTTGCGGACTTATCATTCAGGTCGCTTTGCATAGGCCTTGTCGAAGATTGCCTCGAGGACATCGTGGGTGCCCCTGAGCCCGTCGATCACCTCTTTGGCCCAATCGAAATAGCCCTGCATGCGCTCCAGTGACCAGCCGGCCGGGGGGCTTCTGTTGATGTCACGGAGGTTGGCTATCTTGTCCGCCAGCTTGACCAGTCTTGCCTTATGCGACAACCCGGGCGCATGTTTTATCTGCATCGCCTTGCGCTCCAGTTTCGGCAGGGTGCCGTCATCGGTGACCTCCATCACAATACCCGCGATGGTGCCACCGAACTCCGCCTCGATCTCCTCCACCGTGGCGTCGGTGTCCTCGATGGTATCGTGCAGCAGCGCGGCGATCAGGGTTTCCAGGTCGGTGATTTCGCCCTCATTGACCAGTATGTCCACCAGGGTGATGGGGTGGTTGATATAGGGTGACGCCTCGATATCCTTGCGCCGTTGATGGCGATGCTTTTGGGTCGCAAAGGCAAGGGTTTTTATCAGTTTCTTCAGCTCCGGGTTGTTCATATTCCTTCTAAGTCTGTCTGTTCGATATTATGATTGCGCATTCCGCATTGGTTCTATCTTTAGTTTTCTCCAGCCGCCAACTCCTGCTCAACCGAGTCGATCTGTTCCATCAGTGCCGCTTCGTCCTCTTTCAGGTCGGGCTCCTCCAGGAGCCAGACACTGAATAGGGTACCCTTGCCCGGATCGGAGTGTACGCTGATATCGCCGCCATATTTTTTAATCAATCCATAGCTCACCGAGAGGCCCAGACCAGTGCCCTCCCCGACCCGCTTGCTGGTATGGAAAGGATTGAAGATCGATTCGATCTTCGCCTCATCTATACCCACACCGTTGTCCCGCACCTCGATCACCACCCCCTTGTCATCCCAGTCCGTGGTGGTGAGGGAGATAGTGCCACCCTGCTTGTCCAAAGCATGCACCCCATTGACGAAGAGGTTGACCAGGACCTGCTGCAACTCGTGGGGATTGATCTTGATCGGTTGTGTCGCCTTCAGCTGTAGATCGATTTCGAACTGTTTCTGTTGACGCAGATGACGCACCAGGGCCAGGGTATGCTGCACCACCTCGTTGACATCGATCACCGAAGGGGTCTCGGTAATCTGGTCGGGCCGGGCATATTGCAACAGGTTATTGATGATCTCCTTGATGCGAAAGATCTGTTCGATGATGAGGTCGATCTCGTTCTTCACCGGTGCCGCGCTATCACCCAACTCCTCCACCAGCAGGTCGAGATTACCCAGCATCACCGCGGTGGGATTGTTGATCTCATGGGCCACGCCGGCGGTGAGTTCACCCAGTGCCGCAAGCTTCTCGGCGGCGATCAGTTGGGCTCGGGTCTCACGCAATATCTGAATCGTGGACAGAAGCTTCTCATTCTTTGATTTTATCTCCGCGGTACGCTCCTCCACCTTCTCTTCCAACTGATCAGCCCACTGTTGAACCTGGAGATTGCGCTCCTGCAACAGATCGAGCAGCAGATCGAACTCGGTCGCCAGGACACCAATCTCATCCACCGATGAGATGCTGCCGATGCGCTTGGTATAGCCTTCCCGGGTCGCACGCACCACCGCCATCATCATCTCCAGGGGTTTGAAGATCGATTTCGCGCCACTGATGGAGAGTACGGATGAGAACAGCATCAAAGCCAGGAACAGCAGAATCAAGACGATCAATGCCTGCCACAGGGCATTCCGCGAGGGGGACTCCAGGAAACCGGCATAGAGCATGCCGACCCTTTCGCCATTGACATCGATGATCGGCTGATAGGCGGAGATGTACCAGTCGTTGACGACGAAGGCGCGGTCTATCCACTTCTCACCGTGATCCAACACCTGGGTCCGCACCTCGTCGGAGACCCGGGTGCCCAGGGCCCGCTGATTGGGTGTGCGCGGTACATTGGTGGTGATGCGCACATCGTCAAGAAAGACCGTAACCGTTCCGATACTCCCCCTGGGCAGGCTACCCGGGCCGTAGACCAGATCGCGGATGGTATCGACAAACTTGAAATTGGCATTCAACAGCACCCCGCCATCGAGCACCGCGATCACCTGGCCGCGGGAGTTCTTCACCGGATAGAGGGCGCGAATCATCATGCCCCGATGCTCGACACTGCGCTGGGTTGGCCTCGCCCGCGGGGTATCGATTAACGGCAGTTCGACCTGTTTAGCCAAGCCGGGTGACTGTTGCGTCAAGGCCTCGGCATCGAAGATCTCTATCTCCACCCGGGGGTGACCCTGGAGAGCGACCAGCAGCGAGGGTGAGGGGTGACCCCGTTTTGTCTTTTCACCAAAAGGCAGAAAGAGATGTTTGGCATCGGTCCCAAGCAGATGCAGATAACTGAACCCGGCCGCCTGACGCAGCGCCTCCAACTGCTCGTTGACGACGCGACCGCTTCTCGACTCGAGGGCGGTGTAGAAGACGTATGATTCCGCCAGTCTACCCAGGGTATTGAGGTAGTCTTCCTGCAGGCGATGGAAGTTATCCTCCGCCACCGAGAGATCGGTATTGACCTTGATAAAGAGCTGTTCGTAACTGAATTGAGAGCCCCAGTAGATGGCGAGTCCCAACGCGATGGGCATGATCAGCAGGATCGGGAACAATACCAGTGCCAACAGCTTGTAACGCAAGCTGCTGCGGATTGCCTGGATGAATCTGAGTAGCGGATTCAAGGCGCTCTTCGGCTCTTAATCCAAGACGCCCTAGTTGACACCCCAGGCCTGGGTCTTTCGCTCCAGGGTCTTGCGCGAGATGCCCAGCATGCGGGCCGCCGCCGATTTGTTGCCGCCCTCGAGATCGAGCACCTTAAGAATATGCTGTTTCTCTATCGCCTCCAACAACAGGGTCTTGGATGCGTCGAAAGGGTCAGCTTGAGTAACCGCGGCCTCTGAACCCAGCATACAGAGACTGGGTGACTTGTTAAGCAGCAGACAACGTTCGATCACGTTTTTCAGTTCACGCACATTGCCGGGCCAATCGTAGTCAAGCAGCCTGACCAGGTCGCTCTCACCCATCTGTGGCGGTGTTATCCCCAGCTCCCCGGCGAGGACTTCAACAAAGTGTTTCACCAACAGGGGGATATCCTCCTTGCGTTCACGCAGGGCCGGGATACGCAGCGAGAGGACGTTCAGGCGATAGTAGAGATCCTCGCGAAAATCACCGCTGCGCACCTCCTGTTCGAGATCCCGGTTGCTGGCGGCGATGATGCGCACATCCACCGGCACTTCCCGGTTTGAACCCACCGGACGGATGGTCCTCTCCTCCAGGGCACGCAACAGATGGGCCTGCATGCTCAGCGGCATCTCGCCTATCTCGTCGAGAAAGAGGGTGCCGCCGCTGGCGTAGGTGAAGAGGCCGTCTCGGGAGAGATGGGCGCCGGTAAAGGCCCCTTTGACATGGCCGAAGAGTTCGCTCTCCAGCAGCTCCGCGGTCATGGCGCCGCAGTTGACCGGGACGAAGCTGCCCGATCTGCCACTCATCTCGTGTATCGCCCGGGCCGCAAGCTCCTTGCCGGTGCCCGATTCGCCTTCGATCAATACCGTGGAGGGCATGGGGGCGACCCGCTTGATCACATCACAGAGACTCTTCATCTGTTGACATCGACCCACCATACCCGAGCTGTCGTACAGCTGTTCCACCTGTCGGCGCAGCACGAAATTTTCCCGCTGCATCTTCTGCCGTTCGAGGTAGCGTTCCACCGCCGTGATCATCTGTTCCATGCGAAACGGTTTGAGAATAAAATCCTCGGCCCCCGCGCGCAGTGCGTCGATCGCCGTCTCCATGTCGGCATGGGCGGTCATGAAGATCACCCCGGTGACGCCTCCCTGCTCCCGCAACTCTCTCACCCACTCCACACCGCCGACCTGGCCGGGCAGTCGAATATCGGTAATGATCAGATCGAAATGGCAGTGCTGCCTCAGCTCTTCCGCGGTGGCCACATCCTCGGCGGTCTCCACCAGGCCGAAATATTTGCGCAATCCCTTCTGCAGAAAACTGCGTATCCCCGGTTCGTCATCCACAATGAGGACGGATGCCATGCGTACCGGTGCTCCATCTTTTACGTACGGCTGTTTGCTTTCGATCCTCGCCTCTAGCTCTTTTGCTTTTATATTCATCGGTAGTTATTCCAGTAAGCTACGCTACCTGTATCCGGTGCCACATGATCAGGTCCAATTATGGGTCAAAATGACCCAAGTCTGTCACTGCCGGTCTGCGACCATTTGTCTCATCAGAGATGATCGACCTCCTCTCTATCGACTGCCTGGTCGCCATTGAACTCCAATTTCTTTACTCTATTCCCATAACACTCATAGAGTAGACAAAAGAAAACCCGCTACGACTGCATTGGGAGACCTTGGTAGACCACTGGCAATTATGGCACTTCTTTTGCAGTCGATTGTAATTATAAAACAACAAACCGAGGCTATTTCCCCATGAGTATGCGTTGTATTTTACATTTTACCCGTTTTTTTACACTGGCCATCCTGTTAACTATTGGCACTGGCCATGCGGAAACTGTTCAAAAACAGACCATCCGTCTGGCGACAACGACCAGCACCGACAACTCGGGTCTGCTTGCCGATCTGCTGCCGGCCTTTACCCAAACCACCGGTTATCCCGTGCATGTCATCGCCGTGGGAACCGGTAAGGCACTGCGCATGGGTAGGGACGGGGATGTGGATCTGGTTCTGGTGCACGCCCGCGCCGCGGAGGATAAATTCGTTGCCGAAGGCCATGGGGTAAAACGCTATGGTGTGATGTATAACGACTTCATCCTGATCGGACCCGCAGGGGACCCCGCCGCTATCGCCAACGCAAAGGACGCCATCTCGGCACTCAAGGCCATCGCCAAACAGAAGGCGAGTTTCATCTCCCGCGGTGACGATTCCGGGACCCACAAGAAGGAGCTCGGTCTGTGGAAAAAGGTCGGCATGAAACCCGAGGGGGATTGGTATCGGGAAGTAGGCCAGGGTATGGGCAAGGTAATACAGATCGCCTCCGAGATGGATGCCTACACCCTGACCGACAGGGGAACATGGCTCGCTTATCAGGATAAATCGCCGCTGCAGATCCGCTTCGAGGGAGACCCCCTGCTGTTCAATCCCTATGGCATCATCGCGGTAAGCCCGAAACGCTATCCCGATATCAATCATCAGGGCGCCAATGCGCTGATCAAGTGGATGATATCCCCCGATGGTCAGGATCGAATCGGCAACTTCAAGATAGGCGACAACAAACTCTTCACCCCCTCAGCCGATGCCGGTGAGTTCGCCTCATTCGACAATAATCAGTGATGGAATCACTCAGCACCACCACCCTTGCGGCACTCAATCTCCTGTTCAGTGGCAATCGGGAGTTGTGGGAGATCATCGCTATCTCCTTCAGGGTTTCAGGTGTCGCCATCCTGGTAGCCACGCCACCGGCACTGCTGGTGGCGTTTATTCTTACCTATAAGCGCTTTCCCGGCCGTCGCCTGATTATCTCCATCAACTCCACCTTTCTCTCTGTCCCGGCGGTGGTGGTGGGCCTGACCCTTTTCATCCTGCTCTCGAGACAGGGCCCCCTGGGTGAGTGGAAGTTACTGTTCACCCAGACCGCGATGGTGCTGGGACAGATTACCCTCGCTTTTCCGATTCTGGTGGCGATGGGGCATTCGGCGCTGCAGGCCTCCGATATTCGCGCCTGGGAGACGGCCCGCACCCTGGGAGCCAATCCACTGCGGGCGCTGTTCACCGTGATGCGCGAGGCACGCTTCGGACTGATGGCGGCACTGCTCGCCGCCTTTGGCCGCATCATCGCCGAAGTCGGAGCGTCGATGATGCTCGGCGGTAACATTCTCCACTATACGCGCAACATACCCACCGCAATCGCCCTGGAATCGAGTAAGGGTGAATTTGCCCAGGGAATCGCCCTGGGTCTGGTATTATTGACCCTAGCATTCTCACTCAACGCCCTGCTGCAACACATTCAGGGCAAGGGGCAGCCAGCGACATGAGTAATCGAACCGTTATCGACGTCTCTGCTCTCTGTATGCGCTTTGCCAAACGCAGATTGCTGGACGGTATCGATCTCTCCCTGGAGAGGGGCGAATGCGTTCTCCTCACCGGCGGCAACGGCGCCGGCAAGACGACCCTGTTGCGCATCCTTGCGGGCCTGGAAAGACCCGACAGCTGCTGTATCAGCATCGCCGATGAGAATCCCCGATCATGGCGTCGCTGTCGTAGCGATCTGCATAAACGGATTCTCTATCTTCACCAACATCCCTACATGTTCGACGGCTCGGTGAGATACAACCTCGGTTATGCCCTCCCCCGCGGTCTGAACAAACAGACACGTCAACGCCTGGTCGATAGCGCCATCGACTGGGCCGAGCTCGGCTATCTCCAGGAGACGCCGGCCAAATCCCTCTCCGGGGGCGAGCGGCAACGGGTCTCCCTGGCGCGGGCCAGGCTGAGAAACCCGCGGATCCTGCTCCTGGACGAGCCCACCGCGAACCTGGACCAGACGGCGAGGCAACGCACCCTGGATCTGCTTAACTCTTTCAAAGAGCAGGGTATTGCCCTGCTCCTAGCAAGCCACGATCCACTACACTTCACTGCATTGATCGATCGTCACATCCACCTCTATGAGGGCCGCCTGATCGGGATTGAGGAAGAGAAACTGATGTCGATACAGTCGCAAAAAAGCAACGGCCTGAGGAGCACCGCATGAGCAACCATGCAGAGGTGACGGCGGTGATTCTCGCTGGTGGTCGCGGCCGTCGCATGGGTGGCGAGGACAAGGGGCTGATCGAGCTGAACGGCGTACCCCTGATTCAACATGTAATCAGTGCGATCGCGCCCCAGGTGGGGCATATCCTGATCAATGCCAATCGCAACCAGGCCCGTTATGCAGCCTTCGGCTATCCGGTTGTCGCCGACTCATTGCACGACTATCAGGGCCCCCTGGCCGGATTCATCGCCGCCCTGGAGACGATCACCACGGAGGATATGATCACCCTCCCCTGTGATGGCCCATTGCTCCCCGTCGATATGGTCGAGCGTCTGCTTCAGGCACGACAATCGGCCAATGCGGATATCGCCGTGGCCCACGACGGCCAGCGCCTGCAACCGGTACACGCCCTGATTCCCAAACACTTGCACAGGAGCCTGCAAAAATACCTGGATGGAGGGGATAGAAAGATCGATCTCTGGTATCAACAACAGCGAGTCGTCTATGCCGACTTTTCCGATATCCCCCGCACCTTCATCAATATTAACACCCTGCAGGAACGGGATAATCTTCAGGGGAGCGCCGCATGATCGAATACCCTCTCCCGTTGCTGGGATTCAGCGCCTTCAGCGGTACCGGCAAGACCACCCTGCTGACCCGGCTATTGCCGCTACTGAAACAGCGGGGGCTGCGGATTGCCGTGGTAAAGCATGCCAGCCATCTGTTCGAGATAGATCATCCGCGAAAGGACAGCTACGAACTGCGCAAGGCGGGCGCCAACCAGATGCTGGTGAGCACCCGCGGACGCATGGCTTTGATATCCGAGTCGGACCAACGGCTCCCGGAGCCCGGACTGGCGCAGATGCTCGATTATCTCGATACCAGGGAGTTGGATCTGGTGCTGGTGGAGGGATTCAAGAATGAAGCGATCTATAAAATAGAACTCCATCGCCCCGCCCTGGGTAAACCCCTTCTGTGTCATACTGACCCCTTTATCATCGCGCTGGCAACCGATGAACGGGTCCCCGCGATTCCTCGCAATCTGACCCTATTGAACCTCAACGATCCCCAGGAGATTGCCGGGTTCATAGATCAATTCATGCATCGATATGGAGAAAACGGTTTTGATGAGCAGCCAAGCCAACGGCTCCAGCGTCAGTTGTGCTGACCCGGAGGCACCCTCGACCCTCACCGTAGCCGCCGCCCGTGGAGCGATTCTGCAAAACATCTCCCCGATTCGGACTACCCTGCGCTTGCCCTTGCGTGACGCCCTCAACGCCGTGTTGGCGGAGGAGATCATCTCCCCCATCGACGTGCCGGGGCATACCAACTCGGCGATGGACGGCTATGCCATCGCCGGTAGTGATCTCCCGGAAGATGGGGAGAAGGATTTCACCCTGATCGGCACCGCCATCGCCGGCGCTCCCTTCGATCAACCCTGTGCTGACAATGAGACCATTCGCATCATGACCGGCGCTCCCATGCCGGCGGGTACCGACACTGTGATCATGCAGGAGCAGACCCGGCTCATCGACGCACAGCGGGTGCGCATCGCCAAGGGTCAGCGAGCGGGACAGAACGTACGCCAGGCGGGCGAGGATATCGCCAAGGGGAGTACGGTGTTACAGCCCGGGAGACGCCTGATCCCCGCGGACCTGGGGATCCTCGCCTCCCTCGGCTTTGCCGAGGTCAGCGTGCGCAGGCGCCCCCGCGTCGCCTTCTTCTCCACCGGCGACGAACTGCGCTCCATCGGCGAACCCCTCGCCGCCGGCGAAGTCTATGACAGCAATCGATACTCCCTCTACGGCATGTTGAACAAGGCGGATGTGGAGCTACTCGACATGGGGGTGGTGAAGGACGATCCCGATGCACTCAAGGCGGCGTTCGACGCTGCCGACGAAGCGGCGGACATCGTCGTCACCTCCGGCGGTGTCTCGGTGGGCGAGGCCGACTACACCAAGGCGATACTGCAGCAGCTGGGCGAGATGCAGTTCTGGAAGATTGCCATGAAGCCGGGAAGGCCGCTGGCCTTCGGCAAGCTTGGCAACAGCCACTTCTTCGGTCTCCCCGGGAATCCGGTGGCGGTGATGGTCACCTTCTATCAGTTCGTGCTCCCGGCGCTTCACTACCTGGCCACGGGCACCACCTATCGGCCCCTGACCCTGCAGGCCATGAGCGGGCAAAACATTCGCAAGAAGGCGGGCAGATTCGAGTTCGTTCGCGGTCTCATGCTACCCTTGGAAGATGGAACCTACCGGGTGGATACCATCGGTCGACAGGGTTCCGGTATCCTCACCTCGATGAGTCGGGGTAACTGCTTTATTCTGCTGCCAGAGGATTGTGACGGCGTCGAGAGCGGCGATAGTGTGACAGTACAGCCCTTTGAGACACTGGTATGAGTGGAATGGCACTTACTTAAGCAGCATTTGGTGGGGTGTCTCAATCGCCTCTTTCAAGCCTGTCTAACAATCGCTCCAACAACTCCCAATCCTCATCGGAGAGCGTCCCTTCAAGGGCAACCTGCTCGATTCTCTGAATCAGTTTTTTGATTTTCGCCGATAGCCGTTGCTGCTGTTTATCACGCTTCAGTGACCTGGAGTGGCGTGTCTCGCTATCGCTGTCAGCAATGCGGTTGAGATGATCTGGCTTGGGCAACACCTCATAGCTTGATGGCTGGTGTTGCAGATCCATATGGCCATCCGCCAGGTCGAGGTTTTTTTCGATGCGCCGCGCCACTTCGTCGCCCATCTTCCGTCGATTGGTGACCATCTGGCTGACATGGGCCGGAACCAGACCCGCCTTATCTGCAAATGCCCGCTGGGAATCGAAGCGGGCTATCTGGTGCAGCAGGTTTGCCTTGCGAATCGTCCTGATATTGACCATCACCGGATCATAGCAATTTGCTATAGCTTTAGCCATAAGCAACTTGCTAATTTCTTAGCATGGCGCTACTATAAATCGGTCATGGATATGAAGACATATATCGAAAAGGAAGGCCGCGACGCTGCCAGGGGATTGGCATTCAAGGCCGGAACAAACTACGCCTACCTAACCCAGATTGCCTCTGGCTTCCGCAAACCCAGCGGAAGATTGGCACTGCTGTTGGAGCACCACTCCAACGGCAAACTCACCCGCCATGAACTCAGGCCGGACCTCTATCCTGAAGCCTAGCCGCCAACAGCTGATAACCCGTCTAATCGATAGACACCCCCCATGTTGAATCAATGGAATGAGCCACATGTTTAACGGATCAGACAAGCAACCCGCATCACTCGGCGAGGAGTTACGACGCTACTGTAACGAATTCAGCGAATTCAACCACCGCTGCGAAAGGCTTTGCCAGGCCCTTGAGGAGATAGCCAAGCATCACCAATCGATCAGCAGCTTCTCGGTACGCGGCATGGGACACAATGCCAAGTGGTTGAAATACAGAATCAGTGAGTTCAGCCGGCGACTGCGGGCCCTGCAGCAAAGGGCTCTGAGGGAGGAACGCTAGCAGAGAGCCTGCCCGAGTTGGCTGTAACAGCCCAACTTTGCCCCATATTCTATTTGAATTTCACTTTAATTAGGTTTATCTTGTATTTTATATATAGTGTTTTCACTTTAATCCAGGTAACAGGTGATGAAAGTCAGCAAGCAAGAGAAGGCGTTGACCCGCAAAAGGATCTTGCGGGCAGCTGCTGATGTGATCAGTGAAAGGGGCTATAAATCGGCCTCCATGCGGGAGATCGCCCGTCGCGCGGAGGTGGGTGACGCCACCATCTACAACTACTTCCCCACCAAGGAGGGCCTGCTCTACGGCTACTGCGAAGAGAAACAGCGGGAGGTGGCAAAGGCGTTGAAGCAGATCGAGGATTTCCATGAATACAGCCTGCGGGAACAGCTGCAGCAGTTGACCGAGACCGAACTCGCCCTCTGGCTGCCCGATCGGGAGTTCCTCACCGAGGTCTTCAGCCTCACCTTCTCCGCGCCGGTGGCGGGGGCGGTCAACCTGGCCGAGACCCGACGTCTGTTCAACCGCATGGTGGAGGAGATGATCGACGCCGCTATCGAGGCGGGAGAGATCCCCGAGCAACCCTACCGGGAGCTGTTTGCCCCCCTCTATTGGGACTACTTCACCGGCATTCTCGCCTATTGGCTGCATGATGAATCGGAGGATTTCGCCAACACCACGCAACTGGTCGACCGCAGTGTGGAGATCATCGCCATGGTGCTACACACGGCGATGATCGGCAAGGCCCTCGACCTTCTCTCCTTTCTCTTTCGCAGCCAGGTAAGCCGCCATCTGGAGAAGCTGGGTGACTACACCGGGCCCTGGAAAAAGGCGAAACGGCGCTTCATGGATGGTGAGGATGTCTGACACCATCCCCACCGGCAAACTGGCACGCAGCGGTATCGCCGGGAGCGCCCTGCTCAAGGCGGGAAGCAGACAGCTTACCCATGCCGCCAAGCGCCCCTTCCTCAGCGAGCCGGCAAGAGAGGAGCAGAAACTGCTGCTCGATGATGAGACCGCAAGGATTCTGTTCCAGGCCTTCTCCCGACTTCGCGGCACCGCATTGAAGGTTGCGCAGATGTTGAGCATGGAGAGCAATCTGATGCCGGAGTGGTTTCGCCGCGAGATGTCCAAGTCCTACCACCAGGTCCCTCCCCTGGGACGGCCGCTGATACGCAAACTGATGCTGCAGGAGTTTGGTAAATCCCCCGAGACGCTGTTTTCACAGTTTGAACCACAGGCCTTTGCCGCAGCGAGCCTGGGTCAGGTCCATGCCGCCCGTGGAGATGACGGTGTGGAGCTGGCGGTGAAGCTGCAGTATCCGGGGATCAAGGTCACCATCGACAACGACCTGCAACTGCTTCGCACCCTGATCAAGCCGACCCGTTATGCAAAACTGATGCTCTCCTCCCTCGATGAGATCGAGCAACGCCTGCATGAGGAGGTCGACTATCGCCAGGAAGCGAAAAACACCGAGTGGTTCAGGAACCATCTCAAACTTCCCGGGATTAAGATTCCAGCAGTCTACGGGGACTACTCATCGAAACATGTCCTGGCCACCGAGCGCCTGCCGGGTCTCCATCTGGAGACCTGGTTGGAAACCCATCCCACCCAGCAGGCGCGGGACCACTTCGGGCAGCGGCTCTATGATATATTTGTCCACTCCTTCTACGGTCTGCATGCCCTGCACGCCGATCCCAATCCAGGCAATTATCTGTTTGCCGATGACGCTACCCTGGGATTGATCGACTTCGGATGTGTCCGCTACTACTCGGCGGATTTCGTCAACCTGATACCCCAACTGCTGCGTGCCTACATGGACAGGGATGCCAGCCAGGTGATCTCGAAATACCGACGACTCGGCATGGTTGCCGAGATGACAGAGGATGAACTGCAGGCCTTCTACGATGACGTCCTGCAACCCTTCGGTGATTGGCTGACCAGACCCTTCAAGGCGGGGCGATTCAATTTTACCAACCAGGGAGTGTCATACACCGCTGAAGGTTGGGCATCCTTCCGGCAAATCGCCAAGGTGCGCAAGATCAACAGTCTGGCCAATGAATTCATCTATTTTGATCGTACCTTTTTCGGTCTCTACCAACTTTTTGAAAGGATGGGCGCATGCATCGATATGCAACACGAATGGTTGCTATGAACCGGTCCCTGTTGTGGGGCGGCCTGCTGAGCCTGGTCGCCGCCCTGCTCCACATCGCTATCATCGTTGGCGGCCCGGCCTGGTACCGTTTTTTCGGTGCCGGTGAAGCGCTTGCCCGGCTGGCCGAAGAGGGATCGGTGCTACCCGGCACGATCACCGCCCTCATCGCCCTGGTTCTGCTCATTTGGAGCCTCTACGCCTTTGCCGGCACAGGCCTGATTCGCCCCCTGCCCTGGCTCAAGGGTATATTGATGGCGATCACGGCCATCTATCTGCTACGCGGCCTGGCCCTCTTGCCAGCGGCACTATTCATGCCGCAAGCTGTCGATAGTTTTCTCATCACGAGTTCGCTGATCTGCCTGGTAATCGGCCTGCTCCATCTCAGCGGTATTCGACAGTTGATCTGGGAACTCTCATGAACGATAGCAGTGACGGCCTGACCGTGGAAAACAACCCCTTCACCAATCACCAGCTTCCCTTGAGTGTGCGTCTCTATCTCAATACCATGAGGATGCTCTTCAGGGTTAGCGGTTGGCTCTCCCCCCGACTTGCCGCGGTGCTGGCATTGCGCTTGTTTATGACACCTCCCAGTTTTCCGTCGCCGCGAAGAGAGCTGGAGATAAGCGAGAAGGCGCAACTGAAAATGTTGCCGATCGACGGCGAGGAGATCGCAGTACGCGCCTGGGGCGAGGGCCCCACGGTGCTGCTCTGCCATGGCTGGGGAGGACGCGGTACCCAATTCTACGCCCTGATCGAGGCACTGGCGGAGGCGGGTTATCGCGCCGTCGCCTTTGATGCCCCGGCTCACGGTGACTCGTCGGGTAAACGCACCAATATGCTGGAGGTAACCCGGACCATCGCTGGCATTATGGAGTCGGAGCAACCGATCAAGGCCGTGATCGGTCACTCATTCGGCTGCGGCACCGCTCTGCTCGCCATCGATCGTTACAACTTACCCTCGGACAAGGTCATTCTCTTCAGCTGCTTTACCGATACCCTCTGGATCACCGAACAGTTCGCCGCCGCCTTCTCGATCAGCGAACCTGTCACCGAAGCCATGCGTCAGGAGGCGAGACGACGCTTCGCCAATCATTTCGACAAACCTTGGGACTGGCTGGAACTGTCACCGATAAAGACCATAAAAAGCGTAACCGGCGACCTGTTGCTGATCCATGACCGGAACGACACAGAGGTTCCCTATCAGCACGCACTGAAGCTCAAGCAGATAGACCCGGAGATTGAACTGCTGACCACCGAGCGGCAGGGGCACAAGAAGATACTGCGGAACAAGCAGTCTATCGATGCTTGCATTGCACATATCCGGAGTTAGTCATTGTTACGCACTAAACTTCGACTAGTGTATCTTCAGAGACTGTAAATCTTTGCCATTGGATTGTAATAATGAAGAAACCGAATAATTAATCCATACTATGCATTTTCACAGGTTCAAACCATGCAAATACCAGGAATCCTACTGATAAGCGTAACGCTATGGGTAACAGCGGGTTGCTCCTCTGAGCAAAGCGGCAGTGAACAGGCAAAGCAGGATGACGGCGTTTTCCAGGGTTACAAGGAGACCATGGATAGAGCGAAAGGCGTCGAACAGACCCTTATGCAGGCTGATAAAACCAGAAGAGAGCAGATGGATAGTGACGACTAGCTGGCCTATGGCAGGCTACCTCTTCGGGGCCGCTGCGCTGCTGTAATGCAACGGCCCCGAAAAGCGGATGCTGGGGAGACTTGGCTGTATTAAGAGAGTCATGCTCAGTGGGCAAGCAGAGTTATATTGTGAATCAGTGTATCAAGGGCCTTGTCTGCGCGCTTCCGCATTATTATCGGTGTGACATAGAGATGGATTGGCAATCGGTGACATCAATGATTTTGTAGCCGGATTGTACAAACACTGTCTGGGCCATTTCGATGGCCTTGTTTGGCTCCCCATTGAAGGGCTCGTTTCTTTCATAGTTCATGATGCATTTGACAAATCGTTCGAAATCGAAAGGATAGATGCTGTTGTTTTGGTCTATGTGGTTGATCCAAACTGAGATCGAGTATACAGCCTGATGCCTGCTTAAAGCTCGTGTTCCTCCACAATAAAAGCTGAGGATTTTTCATGATCGATGAAGTTTTGCTCATCTTCCAGCAAGGCGGCACCCAGTTTCTGACCTTCAGGTGAGCTCATGCCCTCGATAAGCGCCTGTTCGGAATCGAACCATACCTCGGCAACCCCATCATATTCAGGCATCATACCCCTTGATTCTCTGAGGCCCTGATTCAGCGGTGTATCTATGGTGTGGGATTGCACATACTTTCTCGCGCCCATCGCATCTGCATTGCTCATGAAGAATGGGCCATGCTTGTTTAGCCAATAATCCCTGAACTCCCCCTTTGTCATATTCGGGTGACGAGTCAAACACATAACGAATTTGATCATTTATTAGTACCTCAGCAGATGAATTCCGGATTTCAATTTTCAATCTGACAGATATCCTGCAAACTGGTGACAAGGCTACAGCTGCCGCAGTTAAATCATCGTCATGCAGAAGATTATAATCCTACCTTTGCCCTGTTTATGGCCTGTTTAATTGCGGTTTTTGCTTGGGGACTGTTTTTCCAGCAGGTCGTATTTAACATTGACGCGACCATTTCAGCAATCTCGCCAACTTCAAACTCCCTCAGTTCCTCGAACGACTCTATTCCGATCTGCTCAAATCGATCTATGACGGTTGGCCCCACGCCTTTCACCTCAAGTAGAGCAGCCCTCTCGGGCGTAGAAAATCCCATACTCAACTCCTGGATACCCTATTGAATCAGTCCGCTCCCGTGTATCTCCTAATCAGATTACCGCGACTGAACAGACACTCCTCGTTCATGTCTATTCCTTCGACTTAAACCGTTGCGAACTTATTTTAGCCTGTTTATAGAAACGCCCTAAAGCTCGATCTGCGTTACGCCTTTCAGCAAGGCTCTCATTGTTGCGCGCCTGTTCCGATATCAGTTTATGGTAGTTATCAAGCCGACGTTGCTCGAGTCTGCCTGCCTCTACCTCCTTAATAACGGCACAACCCGGCTCTGAGATATGTTGACAGTTCTTGAATCGACAGCCTTGAGCCAGCGTGTCGATATCTGAAAAAGCGGTTTTAATTCCCGCTTCGCTGTCGACAATCTGCAACTCTCTCATGCCAGGATTGTCAAGCAGCAACCCTCCACCAGGCAGAGCATGCAGACTTCTTGAGGTGGTGGTGTGGCGACCTTTGCTATCACTTTGACGTATAGCAGCGGTCTCCTGATCCACCCTGCCTGTCAGGCTGTTTATGATGGTTGACTTGCCAACTCCGGAAGACCCGAGCAGTGCTACCGTTTGCCCGCAACTGATCCATTTTTCCAACACACCAAGGGCTGCGGGATCCGTTGCATTTACCATCTCAAGCGGCAGGTTTGGATGACTCTTGGATAGGGCGTCAATGTAGGGCGCGAGGTCGGCACATAGATCGATCTTGGTCAGCACCAATAGACAGTGAATATTGGATTCGGCCGCTACGGAGAGGTAGCGCTCGATTCGATTGAGATTGAAATCGTCATTGCATGAAGTAACGATGAACAGGGTGTCGATGTTCGCCGCAATGGGTTGAATGAGTGCCTCTTTGCCTGCAGCTCGACGCTTTATAAATGTTTTGCGTTCCAGGGTATAGAGTGGTTCCAGAGTATGATCCACCATTAACCAATCACCTACCGCAGGGTGCTTTTCCGGTTGTTCATGGCGCCAGAAGTAGGTTGAGAATTCAAGCTCTGCTTGCTCACCCTCTTTATCGAGGCCCATACACTCGATGAGGTTGCGTTGCACGGAGACAACTCGGAACGGCAGTTGAGTTTCGAGTACGTTCAGATCCAACTGGGATTGGAAATAGTTGTTCCACCCTAGGTCAAGGAGGCTGCTTATTCGCATCTGTGGAATTCCTAAAATCGACGAGAGTGCTGTATGTGACAATAAACGCCTTATTATAAATTACTCATCACGTGATTTTCCATCACGAATATACATAAATAGCAATATTGCCAGATACATACCAATTGCAATCGTTTGCATCCAATAGGGGAGCGTTGTCTGCTCCGTAGACATCACAGAAGCCAGTGCTTCTGAGATATTCACCGAGACAAGGCCTACTACTGTTATTGCTAAAACTATTATTGCCACAAGGGCAACAGAGCGATTGGACGCGGCGGACCAGAAAAGGCCAATGTATGCGCAAACTGCAAATGATATTATCTTGTCCTGGTAGGCATAATACGGGGTGTCGTAGTAGACGAACAGAATAGGGACTTTGAGGCCAAAAAAGTGGGCGATTGCCATGCAGACGAAGTACGCAGCACCTGCGAGATAAAAGTACTTTGTTAATCCAGAGTTCATTGCTGATCTTGATTTGAACTTGTTGTTCGTGTCACCAAAAATTGATTCCACCGTATTTAGCGACAGCTTGGTTTAATAATACCCAACAATTTTTACATATCTCTTTGAATGCGCTTTGAGCTGCATACGATTAGCCGCTTTTAGTAAGCACTGCCAAAACGCTTTTGGGACCACAAATGACTCCGCGATTGCTTCAATTTCATTAAGGGCATGCTCGTGTTCGTTATTCTCTAAATATTCCATAAATTCACTATCATTAATTACGTCCACGGAGCTGTTGCTAATATCAAGTAATCCATGTGCTTTTTTCAACAAATTTGCGACATCCTTCCATTGCTCTAGATTTGTACCCATAGATTTCTCTTTTAGAATCAAACGCATTATTTTACCCAAACTGGTCGCTCAGTACTTCTAGAAGAAAAACCTCCCCTGGTTGTATGGAAGTGTACAATATTTGCCAGTATGGGCAGCAGTCGCCCATGCATTAGGAACAGTATCAATATAACACCTTTTCCTCTATCTAGGTTTTAACCTTAATGAAGAAAGCCCCATATAACCTCCAACAGCAAGCGCTATTAGTACTAGACCAAACGTACCAACAAATGGCTCTATCAGATCATCGAAAATAATCAGACTAACTAGAGTAGCAGACATTAGTGCTTGTCTTTTAGCTGGAATGTATACTGCGATTGGAGCTTGGCAATATGGACAGTATTTTTCTTTTCTCCAAGTGTTTACTGCTTTCGAAAATAGACTTATTTTTTCTTTGCAACTCGGGCAGTCCATAAAAACTCCTTGAGTAATAACATCCCCTCAATGGACGAGCGCATCAAGTACCGATGCAGGCACTTGTTATGCGCTACCATCATTTCAATCAGCTTGTCATATTCCTGACCGCCACGAGGCGCGAAGCATGCCTGCGCTACACTTGAGCTTAGAGCAAATAAGACGGCAAATATGACTCTCATTTTCACACCTAACATTCTAAGTTGCAGGCAACTTGCCTCATAACCCACCTATCAACGTAATTAGGCGCGCAATCTGCCAACTAATCCTCTGAATTCTGCGGGTCAGCAGGCACAAAGCACGGAAACAAAACGTGCAAACTGCCTGCTATCTAGATACGGGAGATTGGGATTAGATTTAGAACAACCTCCCTGTCATGTTCATTTTTATACTAATTTTCATTGTCTTACCAATCATTTCCGATTGCGGTACCTGTCCGGGCAGCAAAATAGGTTGCTGCTTTTCGTGCAAATTGCCTGTTATCACGAGGATCGGCTCACTCGCAGTATGCTTTCTGCTAAACTGCGTCTCTTTTGGGGCATATAAGAAGAGGTTATGGGCAGTCAATGAGCGCCAAACGATACGATGTGGTAGTGATCGGCAGTGGACCCGGCGGCGAGGGTGCCGCCATGAAGCTGGTGAAGACGGGTAAACAGGTAGCGATCATCGAAGCCTTCGACAAGGTCGGTGGCGGTTGCACCCACTGGGGGACCATCCCCTCCAAGGCGCTGCGGCACAATATCCAGATGCTGCGGGACTTCCGGCGCAACCCGCTGTTTCAGCATACCCATGACCAGATTCAGGTGGAGTATTCCGATCTGATAAAGGCAGCCGGCAAAGTGATCAATGACCAGGTGCGCAGCCGCCTGCGCCACTACGCCCGCAACCGGGTGGATGTGATCCACGGACGCGCCCGTTTCAGCGGCCCGCATCAGGTGGAAGTGTTACAGGAGGGGGGCGGCGTCGAGGAGATCGAGGCGGAGCACTTTGTCATCGCCACCGGCTCGCGGCCCTACCATCCCGACGATGTAGACTTCGAGCATCCCAATGTTCTCGACAGCGATTCGGTGCTGCGCCTCGATCGTACTCCCGACTCGATCACTATCTACGGCGCCGGGGTGATCGGTTGCGAGTACGCCTCCATCTTCTGCAACCTCGATGTCAAGGTAAACCTGGTCAATACCCGGGACCGCCTGCTCTCCTTTCTCGATGACGAGATCACCGACGCCCTCAGCTACCACCTGCGTAACCAGGGTACGGTGATCCGCCACGACGAAGAGTATGAGCGGGTCGAGGCCCTGGATGACGGTGTGGTGTTGCACTGTAAGTCGGGGAAGAAGTTCAAGACCGATGTGCTGCTCTGGGCCAACGGCCGCAGCGGCAATACCGAGGCCATGGGCCTGGAGGAGATCGGGGTGGCGATCAACCACCGCGGCCAGATCGAGGTCGACAAGAGTTACGCCACCTCCCAGCCCCACATCCACGCCGTCGGCGACGTGGTCGGCCCCCCCGCGCTGGCCAGCGCCAGCTACGACCAGGGGCGCTTCGTCGGCGCCCAGATCGCCACCGGCAATCCCGACTGGCAATTGATCGATGAGTTTCCCACCGGGATCTATACCCTGCCGGAGATCAGTTCCCTGGGCCGCACCGAGCGTGAGCTGACCGCGGATAAGATTCCCTACGAGGTGGGCCACGCCAGCTTCCGCCTCATCGCCCGGGCGCAGATCACCAACCACGAAGTGGGCATGCTGAAGCTGCTGTTCCACCGCGACACCCTGGAGATCCTCGGCATCCACTGTTTCGGTGAGGGGGCCTCGGAGATCGTCCACATCGGCCAGGCCATCATGGCCCAGCCGGGGGAGGCCAACAGCCTGCTCTATTTCACCGAAAACACCTTCAACTACCCGACCATGGCGGAGGCCTATCGGGTGGCGGCGCTGAATGGACTGAATCGGATTTTTTGAATCCTTTAAAAAATTAAGTCCGCAAATGAACGCGAATAAACGCAAATGTTTATTTACGCTTTGCGTTATCAAGAATATGTAGGGTGGGAACGAGAAACTATTATGTGGCACAGCAGCGACCGGTGCTCTTCTTTCGTAGCAGCGACATGGACGTCGCGGTAGCCCCGTCAGCACAGGGATGTGCTGTCGGGGCGGCGGAGAAAGAAGAGCACCGGTCGCTGGTGGTATTAGGTGGCACGGTTAACCCAATCAACGAGGCAACGGTGCGGCGAGCCGCACCCTAGATCTTCATTCCCACGCGGGAGCGTGGGGAAGAGAAAAACATTTGCGTTCATTAGCGTTCATTTGCGGACCTTTTATCAAACCCCTTTAAACACAGGTTTACGTTTTTCAAGAAACGCCGCCATGCCCTCTTTCTGGTCTTCCGAGGAGAAGCAGAGACCGAAGGCCTGGCTCTCGATCTGGCAGGCGCTATCCAGGT